>CAVXDO010000004.1:0-221236 GCA_963760595.1 Candidatus Bathyarchaeota archaeon | reverse complement strand
TTTTGAGAAAGCTATGGAGAAGGTTCCACCAAGCATATCGCCAGAAATTGAGAATTGGTACAGGAGCTTCATGAAGCAGGTTCGAAGGGTGCAGAAGCCTACGCCTCTTGTAGTGTAATCCCAGAAGCGACAGATAAACGTTAATTCACGCCTCTCTCTAGTCAACCTTTTTGATTCGCGCGCGCGTTTTTTCTCAAATTCAAGAAAGCCACAGTATACATACATGTTTACGTGGAACTCCAACCTTTACTCAGGTTTAACCAAAGATACCATTGTTGAAGCCCTTCAAAACGGCACCTTGCGTTGGCTTGGCTAAAACCTTCAACTATCCAACCAATCTATCCGACCTCAGGAAATATTGGCCTTTGGGTAATAGTAGACACCCACCCACCGTTGCTGTTGATCAACCAAAAATGCACAGTCCACACACATTTCCCGTTTCGCAGATCCACCACGCCCCTTCCAACGCCAAAACAGAAAAAGGGGAGTTGATGCGAGACATCGCCACTCATTAGAGGGTTCAAGTCCCACTCCCCCAGCCAAATGATGTTAGAAGTTTCTAGCATACATACATTCCAATAATTTGGAGCAGATTAAGCAATCCTTCAGAGATGGACGCATTTTTGGGACGGTTCGCTAAATATCCAAAATGATGAGGGCACCGTAAAGCGTCTTTTCCTGTCTTCTGTTGCGGTTTAACCGGCGGCTCTTCTTTTCTCTTTCGGGGTTAAACAGTTAGGTGAATAAGTCGGGTCTCTGCTGTTTCAGGTTCAATGCTTGAGCTAGGACTCCTTGTAGAAGGGTTTTATCTACTTTTTCCATAAACCACATAACTCTTACCTTTCTCTGTTAAACTAACCATTTTGGGTGCCTTACTATTGTCTATAATCAAAAGTCCTTGACTCTCTAGATCCTTTATGTCTCGCCACCATCCAGGCAATTCATATAGTGGAATAGGCTCATTTGTTTCAGCCAACATCCTAACTATTTCCCTTCTGTATTGCTCTCTTCCTTTGATACCTTTTATAGGCTTGATTTCCTTAACCATCAATCCTTCCATCTATCTCGCCATGTTCTCTTCTGGTTCAAACATTAATATCAATTCAATTAATATACCCACTCAAAAGTTCTGCGTCAACCTGCTTTTCGAATCGTGGGTCGGCATCTCGACTGTTTCCCACCAGCCTCTTTCCTGCGATTTGTATCCCAACCTGACTTTCTCCGAGCCTGTCTTGCAGTCATGAACTGAAGCCTCTCCTAACTGCCTGCTTCAACGCTTCTTGAAGGCATACATGACAGAGTTGACCGCCATACATGCGTTGAAGTCTCCTCCTACTGCTGAAAGGCTACGTAGATTAGATGGCATCAATATTGGAACGCTAGGCAAGACGCGACCACATTACCGCGCGCCGCACGCTAAAAACACAGTTGTACCAGTCAAACCTAAATATGAAACACGGCGACCATCAGCGGCTTCACCAGAATATCGTCTGTTTTGATGTAAAGGCGTCCCGAAAATGTGAGAAAAAAGGGAGAGTAACCTATCGTTGTTAGCTCTCTATTTGGTTTTCTTTTTGCTTCCTTTTTTCTTCTTTCCGGTCGAACTCTTAGACACGATTGCGACCTCAAATCTAGTTATCAGCGATTTCTCCATATATAATTTCATACGCATTCATTGTATTGACACATTATCCAAAATCTGCCCAAATATGGTTAGTAACAATGAGTTAACAATTTTTTGAAGAGAAAATGTTGTTTGAGATTTTTCGGATGCGAGGAGTCAACGTACAGTCAAAATGGGAATCGAATTAGCGGCCCGACTTGACAATGTCGTCCAACATTCGAGGGAATTGCTTAGCGTGCTTGCTCTGTGAAATGGACTTGAACCAGTCTGGGTATGGGGACGGGCAGACCCATTATCGGACCTGAACCCTTCTGGGCATAAGTACGATGGAAGCCTAAACCCTTCCAGGTATTAGTCCACCTGCGAAGCACGCATGCTTGTTCCGAAATTGGCCTAAAATGGTTTTTATTCGGGTTTCATGGTTTAGGCAGGGTTTCGGGCTCCATATCTGTCCTTGACCTTCATAGGTACTTGTCTTCCTCGAACGCGGCAGAAACGTGCAAAACGGAATTATGACCATTTTTGACCATTTTAGGAACACGCATGCGCGCGACTATTTACTTAGACTTCGCTAGTTGCTTCACAAGCGTTGAGTTGACAAAAACAGATTGGAAATATTGAAAAAAGTTAGGGGTTTTTTAGTCTTCGCTTTCGGGCATTCCGCCGCCAGGTGGTTTTCCTGCTCCTGGCCCTTCTTTGGGTTTTGTAGATGCTATTACGTCGTCTATGCGAAGTATCATCGCTGCGGATTCTGTTGCTGATTTCACTGCTTGTTCCTTGACTACCAGGGGTTCGACCACGCCTTTGTCGCGCATGTTCTCGACTTTTCCGTTGAAGACGTTTATTCCTTTGTACATTCCTTCTGGCTTTTCGTGTGCAGACCTCAGTTCCACGAGCACGTCGATTGCTTCGAGCCCCGCGTTTTCGGCAAGAGTCTTGGGGATCACTTCGATGGCACTGGCGAAATTCTCTATTGCGAGCTGTTCTCTTCCGCCCACGCTTGTGGCGTATTTTCGAAGTTCTTTTGCCATTTCGATTTCCACTGCGCCGCCGCCTGCGACTATCTTGTTGTTTTCTATGACGTCTGAGACCACTGACAATGCGTCTGTCATTGCTCTTTCGGCTTCGTCAACCATCCTTTCGAGCCCAGCGCGAATGATGATAGCAACTGATCTTGGGTCTTTGCATTTCTCTACAAAGATCATCTTGTCTTCGCCAAGCTTGCGCTCTTCCACGTGCCCTGCCAATCCCAGATCTTGGGCTTTCAAGTCGCTCAGGTTCGTGATTATTCTGCCGCCTGTGGCTTTTGCAAGTTTCTCCATGTCCGATTGCTTCACGCGTCTTGCGGCGAGTATTCCTTCTTTTGCGAGGAAGTGCTGAGCCATGTCGTCGATGCCTTTTTGGCAGAAGACAACGTTTGCGCCTGAAGCCTTTATTTTGCCGACCATGTCTTGCAGCATGTTGTTTTCCTGGTCAAGGAAGGCTTTCATCTGACTTGGGTCTTTTATCCTTATTTCGGCGCTGATTTCTGTTTTTTTGATCTCGAGTGCGGCGTCCAGAAGGGCTATCTTTGCTTTTTCAACCGTTTTAGGCATCCCTGGGTGGACTGCTTCTTTGTCTATTACGAGTCCTTTGACGAGTTGTGATTCGATGAGGCTTTTTCCTGTTTTCTTTATGACTTGGATGTTGTCTATGTCAGCGATGTTTTTGTCTCCGCGTTGTTCAACTATCTGTCTAACGGCGTCTATTGCCATGTCGGCTAGGTGGTCTCTTGCTGCGCCTACTCCCTTGCTTGCCATCGATGTTATGGCGACGTTCTTTAGGGTGGCGCGGTCGTCTATCTCCACTTGTATTGCCACTTTGTTTATCGTTTCGACTGTCTTCAGTGCTGCTTTGTGGTAGCCGCTGACGATGATTGTTGGGTGGATGTTCTGGTCAAGTAGCTCTTCGGCCTTCTTGAGCAGTTCGCCTGCCAGAACCACTACGGTTGTCGTTCCGTCGCCCACCATGTCGTCTTGAGTCTTTGCGATTTCCACCATCATTTTTGCTGCTGGATGTTCGACTTCTATTTCGTTCAGGATCGCTGCTCCGTCGTTTGTTATTGTTATGTCTCCGAGACTGTCGACGAGCATCTTGTCCATGCCGCGAGGTCCCAAGGTTGACTTGAGGACTTGACCGATTACTTTTGCGGCCATTATGTTGTTTCTCTGAGCATCTTTGCCTCTGTTTCTTGATGTTCCTTCTTTCAGTACCAGAACTGGTTGTCCCGACGCTGTCGTAGTTAAGTAAGCCATACATACCCTCCGTTCAAGGCTAAAATAAAACTCTATTAGTCGGAAATAAGCAAAAATGCTCATTAATATAAAGCTTACTTCTGAGGGTTCTGATACATTTTCGGGTTCTTCAATAAACTGATTCATGCGGGAGCCTTTAACATTTTTGATTCACATTCGGGAGCTTGCGATAGGCAAATACGATTGATCGATATAGCGTGAGCGTGTTGGCCCAATTGCTCCACCGCCTCTTGGCGAGTGTTCAAAGATCGGAAAGTCTCATTGTCGGTCGATAGTCTCCATTATTGCTACCAAGAATCCGACGCTGCGATTTCGTCGAACTGCTCCAGAACGTCTTCAAAGTTAATTGAGCAAAGCGCCCGCTTTGTGCACGAAGAGGTAGTCTTCACCTTCGGTTAAACATATAACCAATCAAGAGGATATCCTGATTTGGGGAAGAAGTGAATGCACGAAGAGGCTAAGCGGAAGTGTAAAGCTTGTGGAAAACTGTTCATGCGAGACAATGATTTTCAAGGCTTCTGCTCAGAAAGGTGCTACCACGTTTTCAGAGGAGAAATAGTACCAAGTGTGTAGTAGCGCTCGCTAAATCGCTATGCAATCACATTGAGTTCTTTGCATACAAAAATACAGTCAGAAAAAAGAAAAATGGAGAAGCCTTTTAATCTTCGCTTTCTGGCCCTTCGCCCGGCGGTTTTCCTGCTCCTCCTTTCGGTTTTGTCGCGCGTGCGCTTTAGCTGTCAAACACATATGGCGACATGGTGCATCGTGGATGACACTGTTTGCCTGTTCACAGTTTGTCTGCTCAGGTCATTGTTTTTGTCAGTATTCGATCGATCGATGACGCGGTGAAGATTGCTGATGAGATCGTTGAGGTTATGCAGCCCGATGTGGAAACCCATTTTAAGGTCTGCTCAGGGTACGTTCTGTCCGGCATACGCAGACACCTGCGAGACCGAGGATTCGACGTGGAAGAAGTAGAAATCACAGGCGAACTCCAAGAGATGGTTGAAAGAAGCTACATAAAATGGTGTGTTGAAGTTGGAGTACCGGCAGAAAGGCTGGAAGACAAAAGACGTTTCTGGACACTTCTGGAATGGGTTGGGGAAAGACCTGAGCTAAGAGAGAAACTCGTAAAGACGGGATGGAAAAGCTGGAAGAACAAGTGGAGAGAAAAAGCATTCGAAAAGTCCAAAAAAGAAGCGGCTCTGCCACTTGAAAGCGAGTTTTAACCTGTCTGCAACTTTGCGGTAGGCTTTGAACGGCGCGCGCGACGTAAGAGCGTCAAACAAAAATATTTGTTCAGCCATCCTAAAATAATGTGTCACGGTTTCTCGGGAGATTGGTCGACGCTGTGGTTTTTCTAGTGGAGAATGTTAGCTACGTCCTTATGGGGCTAGGGGTTGCCTAGCACTCTTGCAGGGTTATTGACGCTTTCGGTGAACATCTCAAGGTTTTCGATCGTAGCACTTTTCTTAGACGTTCCCTGGTAATTTCAGGTTTTTTCAAAGATGGGGCTTATCACGTTAGCGCGCGTGCTGGACTGGTGCACTCCTAACTTCACTCTCAGAAGAGACTTTTTGAGCCGAGTTCTCTACTGAAGTCTAGGCTTTTCTATTGTCTCAAGACTCTGTAACGCCAAGGTAACCAAGAGAAGCAGAATGAAGGAGAAACCAATGATGACTATTTTGTACAGAAACGGAATGGATGAGAACATGAGAACATATGCGCTTATGATTGCTATTACAAGAGTGAGTATGCTTGTTGCGTTAGACTCGTTTTTCATCATTTCCTTTGTCAGCTCACAGCCTTTTTTGTCTACGAAAAATGCCATGCCTGAGATAAAAACTATTCCTCCCTCGAGCAAGCCTTTGGAGTATCTAAGGAACTGGCACAACCACTAGATCTCATGTACGTAGCTCCCTCTAATCTGCCTCGCATTTGATTGTGTGCTTATAATCGCTACCTCAGTGGCGAGGTCGCTGTATAGAGATTTGTCAGCATTTCGATTCCCTCGGAGTTTTCCCAAAGAGTCATGATATTTCCTGGAGAACAGTCGTCTTAAGCGTCTTCAACTACCTTCTCAAACCATGTCAACAATGCAGTTAATTTGATCGCTTAGAGGTCCTGGCAGTCCCATTATGCCCACGTCCATGAAACCACGGATAATCAGCGAAACTGCCTGTTCTCGACTAGCGCGCTATCTAACAAAGGCCTTTTAAGAAGGCATCAAAGGAATAAGTGCTAGTGGTGGTGATTGACATGCCCTTGAGGCCAAAGAAGAAGGAAGAGAAAAAAGAGGAAAAGAAACCCGTTGAGAAAAAGCCAGAGGAAAAGAAGTAATAAGGGATCCACGAATTCTGAAATGTTAATTCTTTACTAAATTGTTGAGACATCCTTGCCTTTATCGAGGCATCCGACTTCAACTCGGTGAGCAAGGTTTCAGGCGAAGTCAACGCGACTAAAGGTATGAACAGCACAGAAACCGCTATTGAAGGATAAACTTCCAATTCCCTATTTTTTTCTCCGTTGAGAACAAACTAGCTCGTAGCAGCCTTTTTTCTCTATCGGGTGAAAACTTAAATGCAAGCATTCTTAAAGCAGCACATTGGAGGTGCTATCCGTGATTTTCGAAGAAGAAGAAGAAGAAGATGAGGACAAAGACGTTCAAGAAGATGACGACGTCGAGGACGACGATTGGTAAGCGGCAGTTTTAACCGTTGCGTGACCGCTGGGCTCTATACACCTAATCCAGAACTTTTTAAATAGCACATTTCCCTTTTGTTTCTGCCTAGGGTAAAAATGAGGTGGAAAAATGTATGCGCGCGCGCCAATATGATAATTCTCGCCCGCATCCACTACAAAGTCTTGAGTATTGTTGGGAACCGTGTGCTCTTGTGTATGGGTTGTAGGGCCGCCCTTCGATTCCTTTCTTGTTTGCCGTTCTGAGAGTCATTCCGTTCATCCAATCGGGCTACGATGATTTGCTAGTATTTAATATGAGGGAGTAGGCAATTTTGCCCTGGAAGGGTTAGGGGTCCAGAGCAGGCTAAGTAGGACTTTTTCGTTCAACTTTGCCTGGTTTTTCCCTCAGCTCGGGATGTTTAGCGCGCATGCCTGTTCCTAAATTCGTTTGTGAAGTGATTTGTGCTTCTGTTTCTGCTTCGTTCATGGATGGTGATGTGCCTTGGGATACGAGAAGCATCACTCAGAAGGCGGAACCTAGCTCTATCACACCGGAAAAAGGGAATTTAGGAACACACTAGCGCGCTTAGTGCCAATGATGGCAGGGCAGTAGGCTACAGTGGAACGATTATTGGTTGGATTGGAACCGTGTGGGTGCCAGAGTTTACCGCAGCCATCATCGCTTCACTCCTAATCACAATCACTTCAGTCGCAGTTACCACGACAAAAATGGCATCAAAGAAGCGCAGAAGTCCATTGATAACAAGCAAGAATAAGAACCCAGCCGTAGGGAACCAGTGCTACCTTCTCCTTTTTTCCACAGGAATGTAGGCAACAGAACCTGAGACTGAAACCCAGTCCTGTTCCCGCATCCTAGTTCTGCAGAATCCATACTGCACAAGCTTTGCACATGCCTCGACTAGATGGAGAAAAATAAGAGCTGCGGGAGACACTTCCATTTGTCCGTGGGTTCAAACGTGGGCATTGACCTAAGTGACCTCACCAAGAGCCTTCTTTGTTGAATTAAGCTCGATTTGAGCGTCTTTTACCGTGTGCGCGACAAGTTACGTCCTGACTCGGCCCAAGATCCGTGGAAACTGGACGGCCATAAAGCAGGGCATCAACAAAACACAGACACACTAGCATTCTAGCCTAAACACTAAAAGTATGCCACTCATGTCCATGCCACCATGCAGGACTGCTCGTGTGGATTGTAGGCACTAACCTATCAGACCTATAAGAAACAATGGACATAGATAGACCCGGTAAGAACATGCCAAAGAAAAGACCACATGCAGGACTCAAGAAGAAGAAACGTTAAGAAACATAATCAACCCTTCTTTTTCTATCCAGCCTGAAAGACTCGCGTGCGCGCTTTTTTCGCACAAGATTTTTTCATTTTTTGAAAGTGATATGGCGGTCTTCGCACATGCTTTGACCGTTGTGGGAATCAAAGATGACACTGCCAGAAACCTTTTAATCAGATTACAAGGGATAGTCTGCATATCTTGGGAATCGTGTTCAGGATATGATTGTGTGAAAGTTCTAATAATGGCAGATGAACCTGAAGCACCTGATTTTGACCAGATTATTGGACTAAGAAAGGCTATCCAAGAGCTAGTTGGGAAAGTCGATTTGCTTGCGTTCTCGAAAGATTGTATTTTCTTCAACCAAACAAAGATAAGTGAAAAAGGGGATACGAACATCGGGTTTGCCCAGAACATTCTAGCGAAAAAGCGGTATACCTTAATCATCGTTTCTTTGGGAACTGGCAATCTCAGGAAAATGTTCTTTGAAAAATCGAACATAATGCAGTTTCTGAGAAATTCTCCTTCTCGTGTCAGGATGTACGTGTTTGGGGCGTCTGAAATTCCAGACGAAATAGTGACAAGTAGAAGCGTTGACCTTTTTCCGTATTCGGGACAAGGGGAGGCAAAATCAACACAAGAATTCAAGAACGCCGTCTTGGATTATATCCGGAAGGAACAGGACGCGCACGCTGAGAGAGATTGAAGAAGAATTGATTCGTCCGCGTCTCATTCTGATTGTGTCATTGCTGTACGCTTTCTTAGAGAGCAGACAGTCGAAGCCAAAAAGATCGCCGTGGTCAAGTGCGCATGCCTGTTCCTAAATTCGTTTGTGAAACAGCTTGTGCTTCCAGATGCGTCTAACTTGTGGGCGGTGATGCAAAATAAGCCCAAGAACCGCTGTAGAACAGGCATCTCGATATTACTACACCTAAAAAGAGGGATTTAGGAACACACATGCGCGCTACTTCCAGAGAGTCATAAGAACTCAAATAACAGACGCATTCTACAAAACACTCTTACCTTTGGTAGCACGCGCAAAATTTAAATAAAAAATCGTGATAATTGTGATTCGAGGCTAGAATAGTGCCTAAAGCAGCTAAAGGAAAGAAGAAAAAGCCCCCAAAGAAGTGAGAACAGAAAACCACTCACAAACGCACAAATCTCCCTCATTTTCTTTCTTTACGAAACGCACACGCTTCCAAGGAACTCTGACTTTTCGCGCGCGGAAACGGTTAAACAATAAGAGAGGGGAAGGAAGGTTTAGGTTCTTCTAGCCCGCGCGCTTCTTTTTGCGGGTTCGCATTCAACGTGCCATTTCTGTCTGAACCTGACGCCGTCTTGGACGCATTCTTCGCCTACAGAGATTTCCTCTTTGCAGTGAGCGCATCGGACGCCTTGCTCGGGATTGACGCTTTTCCTCATTTTTCCACAATCTTACTCTTTCATGCAAGATGGAAAAAAGGGTTATGGGGACGTGGTAAGTGCCCTAGCATGGTTTGCCGTGAATTCACGGATTGCCTGAACAACAGCTACGGCTTCATCGTTAATGTGCATTGCACGCGCTAGTGTCTGGTCTACTTGAATACTACCTGTTTTTGATGTTGTTTTGGGTGTCCGTATGGGGTTTGTTTCGTTCACGAAAATAGCCTGTATCAACCCTTTGGTAGTAGCGCGCTAAATCAAAAAGGTAACAAAACTTCTTTATATGCTAGGTATCTAACCTTGAACTAGCGGAGATCGAATATGAAACCTGAACATTATAAACCGATAAGGAAAGAAAAGCCCAAACGAAAAGGCAAGACTAGTAAATCCAAAAGTCGAATGCTTGCAGTGGCTAAAGAATGGAAACCCATTACTTCTCCACAATTGCGTGAAGCTTACTCTACTAAAATAGAATGGGCAAGGAAGCTAATTCCCAAATTAAAAGAAGAAGCAGAAGCGCCGGAAGAAAAAGAAGAGCTTAGATAAGTGCACGCACAAATTCTGTTGGGCTTGTTTTGGCTGTTCCCTCCAAAAGAAGCATTTTTCAACCATAAAACCACACAAAAGAACCGCCAAAAACGAATATCAAACAAGGCGAGTGTAGTAAATGAGAAAAAAACTAAAATTTAAAGCGCGCGCTTGAAAACGGCAATAGACCACGCTATGCTGGAACTATGCCTCACTGTAAACGGTTAGGACGCGCGTTGCCTTGTCCCGAAATTAGGTGTTGAAGTAGGTTGGTGAGACTGCCTTGTCGGTTCTCCCAATGTTTTCTGCTGCTTCTCTTTTTAGGACTAGACTAAGTATGCTACAGTGAGAATAAAGGCGCCAGACGTTGTAAGGACGCTGCCTCCAGCAATAAACAGTCCCCTTGATTATCTCTCCCATCTTGACGTATGTGGGCCACTCATATCCAAAGAGTGTCATAAGACCCCTTTGATCTCCGGGCGATCTCATCCAGCTTCTCACGCAATATAGGTTCCGATCTAATAAGGGATGCATCCTCGTATATAGTATTTTTAAGGAGCATGCTTGGCTATCAACACGCTTATTAATAGCGCTATAGACTTGACCTAAGAGCGCTAATTTTGGAGCACAACGCTATGAGCGAAGAGGAAGAAGAAGAGTAGTAGGGCATTAGGTGTGGAACCAAGCTCTACGGAGCCCTATAGACGCGGAAACAACGCCTTGTTTTTAATACCCTGTTTTTTAATCTTAAAACCTTTGAAGGAGGTGACAGCCAAATGGCCAAGTGTCCGACCTGTGGAAAAGAAGTTGAAACGCCGATAAAGGAGTGGAATATGGGCAGGAACAAAAAGATACATGTTAAGCAGTACGAGTGTTGCGGGAAAAAGTTCCGTGAATATGGAAAGAAGGTTTAGGAGCTGCGTATGTTTTTCAGGAGTATCTCCTTCAACTCTACCAAAAGTTTTGAGCGCGCGCGCAAATACCCATTGGCGGTCTGCAACTATTAAGTCTCAGGGATGGGTGATAGGTAATCGTTTGGTTTGGGGTAAAGTTTTATCCCAAACACACACAGTCGCGCGCGCAAGAAACTTGAAAACTCGTATTTTTTGCTGGAATATGATGTCATCAACAACACGGTTATCAAGTGATGCTCCACAATGAGATGGAAAGTAGAGAGCAAGCAATTGCAAATTCGGAAGTTAGCGCGCGAGGATGCTGGAACAGTGGAGGTGCTTGCAATAGGTTTATATGTCGCGTTCCCGTCGGGTGTAGGACTACGCTAGATTTGTGCAGGTAGAACGGGAATTTGTGTTCTCAGTTTTTACTCTTGTCACGTCTGTCAAGAAACGATTAGGTGAAAAACATGGAAAATTGGAAAGAAAAGCAAGAACGAATTAGAGAGATTGAGATGTATCGCGTAATTGCGCATGTAATGCTACACCCCTGAGTTTCCTATCTTTTTTTCGCTTAAGTCAACACATGATATAGCCGATCGATCGATCAGAATTACTATGACGAACGACGACGCGTAGCATATGTGCAGTAGTACAGGGATTATATAGACTAAAGCTACACGTTAAAAAAGCAGGTGTCTAGCTTTTAAGGTTTGAACGATATTACAGCCAACAAAGTGAGAAAACATGAAGATAGACAGTAAATCACTTGTTCTTGGAATATTGATTGGAATAGTAGTCGGTGCTGTATCTTCAATTGCTTTGACTACAGTACTTCCACTGTCATCATCTCAATATACGAAGTTAACAGTTCCAAAGGATACTTGGACTAGCATAACTATTGGCGGAAATGAGTATGCTTTCAGATTCTCAGGGAGTTCGATAGACCTTTCTAACGGACAAGAATCGATCGATCGACAAGACGAAGCTTTGCGTATCGAAGAGATTTCTTGAGAAGAATTGCAATTTGCAGAGATTTCAGATTTCTGATAGCTTTCTAACATCTGTCATTCTCATCCTCGATCTAAACCAGTCCATTATACAAAATATTAGTAAATCAAGCTGTATTTCAAGCCTGCCAGCAGAAAAGACATGTGCACTAGGATTGTGAAATGTGTCAGTATCAAGTTTGAAGAGTGTATTGACTTTGAGGAGTTGAAGATGAATCATGGGTCACAAAAAAACTGTTGAATGTTCCTATTGATCTCGAATTTGACTTCTATAAGTCTAGACTTTGTGATTTTAGACATGTTGTTTATAAGTAGCGGTGTAAACGGTGGACGCAGCGTGTAAGAAGCGATTTTTGCACAGCAACCGTAAAGGAGTTGAGAGAGTTGACGTATGAGAGAAAAGAGATGCATAAGGCAGTCTGTGCTGATTGTGGAAAGGATTGTGAAGTTCCATTCAAGCCCGATGGCAGCAGACCTGTATACTGCCGAGAGTGTTACTCGAAGAGATCACCACCAAGAAGAAGTCGATTTTAGATCAAGCCCAACAGCCTCTAATCTAAGATTGGTTTTCTCCTAGTTTCTATATTCTTTTTTCAAATCACTTGAGTAGGTATCGTTCGTTCATACCTCGGTGTACATAACCCACGGGCCTGCAAATACTACGCATTGAAATTTCTCAGAATAGGAGAATTTTCTAATTCCGTGCGCGCTGGCCTGTCCCGAAATTGGTGTAAAATGGTCTTTATTCTTCTTTCGCCTATTCGGGTCTAATATGGGCTTGGTTGATGGGCAAATCCTGGTTCTGTTAACTCCTTATGGGATTTATTTCCTTGTTAACTGTCGTGGGATACAATAAAAAATCGGTTGATGATAGTACAACCATGGTGAAAGAATTAATAGGAAAGAACACGCTTTCCTGTATTTCGGAGACCGCATTTATGATCAAGAAACCAGAATGGAAGCTTAACACTACTGTCACAAAGAAAATTCGTGTCCTAGACAAGGATGAGGAGGAACGAGAGATCAATGCATTTGACTCAGAAATGAATATGCCCTTTATTCTGGATGTTCCAGAAGGAATTTCAATGGAGGAAATAGAAACCAACAGATGGTATCGTGCGACATTTAAGGTTTACACGTCCAAGTTGATCCCCGAAACAGAAGAAGAATGGTCTAAGGTGGCAAAGCCAACTGGAGGTATTCGTGAAGGGATAGAACGAATGAAGCAATCTGGAGGGTACGGGACCTTATACAAGTTCGAATTGGTTTCACTAAAATCAACATACTCATGAACAGAGGCTTTCAATAGACTTCATGCTCTTTTTTTTGAACTGCTTGCATTTTGTATTAGTGTTAATACACTTGTTTTTACCTCTGACTGCGCGCGCGACTTCTTGTTTAGAACTCAAAGTGTGTGTGTTTGGGGGTAAAGTTTTATCCACCCAACCAAACCAAATTCGACCTGCTACGCAGCATCATGGAAACGCAGCTACTAAGAGGCAGTATACACGGTTCAGGATACACTGTCTTCATTGTTATCAGGGAAGAGGGGCATAGTAGAAATCATATCACAATAGGGTACGTATATAGGGGTTATCAGAATCGAGTATACGCCCTTCAGTTGTAGACAAAAGGACAACGTTTTAGAATGCGTAATGCTTCTATTGCCTGCTAAGGTTGATGAGTTTTTGTCAAGAAGAGAAAAGAAAGCTACAGGTTTAGAGCAGCATAAAAAACTACAGAGAGAGAAAGACCAGAAAAGAAAACAGAAAAAGCAGGTTTCGCTTCCTGCAAAACATTCGAAAGGTAAAAAATAGGCGCTTTCAGATTTGGGAACTCGATCGATCGTTTTTTTCTTACAAGGTTCTGTCGTTGGGTCTTTGGTTGGTGGTTTGGTTGGGGTAAAGTTTTATCCGCCATCCCAAGAACTTCGCTAAATAACTTGCATCTCAAATCTGCGGATGGAATAATTCTATTACATTTCAACGCTCACAAAACTTTTATATGTTCAATTTTTCGGGTTAGGATCTCAATGATACGGTCGTTGTTGAGGTACATCATTGGTTTGTTGCAGGCGGGGCATTTAAAGAGAAGCTCCAATGCCTCTTCGAAAGGGAATCGCTTGCAGCCTGGCGTTTGGCAGCTGTAAAACTCGTGACTTTTCTCGTATTCAAGCCGGATTTCCAGTTTTTCAAGAACACGGCACTTTTGGTTTAGGATAAAGCCTTCCAGTTGGTCTGGTTGGAGTCTCCAGTTGAAGACAAACCAGCCTGTTTCTTTGTCGCGGGACCTCCTGAGAGCCACGATGGAGTGGTCGTAGAGCCTGTAGACTGCCTTGCGAACCAAGTTGAGGCGCATTTGGGTTTTATCCGCTATCTCATTATCTGTGATCTCGTGAACCTCTTTGAGGGCCTCAACTACTCTAACAGCATCCTCTCCGAACAACGCAGCCACCTTCTTCAGCGTCTCGTCATCCACAAAGAACAGTTTTGAAACGCCTCCGCCTAGACAACGCGCAGACGAGCCGAAGAGGATATCCGGAATACCACTCTCGAATTTCCATTGTTAGCCTCTGTTTCCCCGTTATATCACCCTAATGAATGTTGACTCTTCCAACTCTTTTTTCGAAGCTCTTTTGCTCCCTTACTTAGTAGCGCTCAAGGCGATTAACCCTTTCCATCCTAGAAAGCTATAAGAATGCACTCGCTAAAGCCAAAAATCCTAGGCAAAGGGTCAAAACTCTTAAATCTTGCAATTTTAACTTCGTTCTCGCAAAATAGCCAGGTTTTAAAGGGCTTAGGGCGCAAGTTTGAAAAGGCATATACGAGTTTTCTGCACCTAATTATAACCTATCACCTAAATGCGAAGTGAATGCTGTGTCTAGAACCGGAATCTGGATAAGGGAGCCGCGTGAAAATATCTCAGGATGCTATGTTGTTTAATTGCCTTATAAGGAAGTTTGCGTAATATAGGGCAGTAGCGTTCTAATGTTGAAGGACGAGAAGAACACAGCAACGTTACACGTTACAATCAATGATGAAAGGAGTGATGGAAAATGGCGGAAAAATCGGGAATTGTTTTCATTGGAAGTAAACCAGTAATGAACTATGTTCTAGCGATTATCACAAGCCTATCGGCATCCAATGCTAAGGAAATAACTTTGAAAGCCCGAGGACAAGCGATCACCACGGCAGTTGACGTAGCTGAAATAACCAGAAATCGCTTTCTAAAAGACTTAAAAGTAAGCAAAGTCGCGATAGGAACAGAGGAGATGCCACCGAGAGAAGGCGAAAACAGAGCACGGATGGTTTCAACAATGGAAATAACCCTTACAAAAGAGTAGGAAAACCCTGCCGAACAAAGCATCAACCAGTAATATCCTTCTTTCTGGCGCGCGTTGCGGACTAACAATCAAATCGCTCAAATTCTGATACGCAATATGAGGAATTGTGTTTTGTGAGGGTTATCCTGTTATGACCATACTCCATATGATAGAGACAGAAAAGATGGAAAAAAGAAAGAAAGTGGCACGGTCTCAGCAAACGTTGCGGGATAAGTGCCCAGAATGCGGTAGTGCAAACCTTATCCATGATTATGATACTGGTGAGACTGTTTGTGGCGACTGCGGACTCGTCTTATACGGGCAAATGATGGACAAGGGACCAGAATGGCGCGCCTTCACGCAGGAAGAGAAGGCGTCAAGAAGCCGCGTTGGGATGCCAACATCCTATTCTGTTCATGATAAAGGCTTGTCAACGGCCATAAGCCAGGTTGACCGTGACGCCTTCGGAAGAAAGCTTCCTCTTTCCACGCGTTTGCTGATGTGGCGTCTGAGGAAATGGCAGATACGGTCAAGAGCACACTCTTCGATCGATAGAAACCTTGCCCAGGCAATGGCTGAGCTTGACCGCCTCTCAGGCAAGGTCTACATCCCACGGCCAATCAAAGAGAAGGCTGCGGTTATTTACCGTAAAGCCTTAGATAAGAGCTTAGTCCGCGGAAGGTCTATCGCAGCCATAACGGCTGCTGCGGTTTATGCGGCTTGTCGCGGAAGTGGAACCCCAAGAGCACTTCATGAAATCGCAGAGGCAAGCCTAGTCGATAAAAAGGACGTTGCCCGTTGCTACCGGTTTTTGCTACGTGAACTTGATATGCACATGCCCATCGCTGACCCCCTCACGTACGTTTCGAAAATCGCTGAAAGAACAGGAATTTCGGGCAAAACCCAGGGAATTGCTATACGGATTCTTCGAGAAGCCAGAAAGAAGCGGGCTGCTGCCGGAAAAGACCCTATGGGATTGGCTGCCGCAGCACTGTACATTGCTTGTTTGCAGAACAACGAGAAGAAGACACAGAAGGATATCGCCGAAGCAGCAGGCGTCACTGAGGTCACGGTGAGAAACCGCTATAAGACCCTGAAAAGGCAGCTGAAGCTAGAAGTACCGGACTAATCATCTTTGCTTTCTTCTCAAATTTTCAGGATGCCTTTGCATTGGAGCAGGTGATGCTTTGGTGAAGCCGCTGAAAACCCAAAGGGGGTGTGTGTGGGACACCTCCACCTCTTGAATCTAAGGCTTTATAATAGGTGTTTAGAGGCTTCACTATAAGAAGTGGTGTTTCATGCACGCGCTTTATTCTATAAATTGAAAGAAGTGTTTTAGAAACAGATGAATTAGAACTTCTGAAAAGATTAGAAGAGATTGAAAAATGGGAGAATGAGGGGGTGCAAAATTGATGCCTTGTGCCTTCTCCATTCACATCGGCTTTACTTGCGGCTTCTTTTGCCTTTTTTGGCCGTATTCGGTGTGCCTAAATAATCTTCTTGCTTAGTACTTCTCGGAAGGGCTTCTTGCACTTTGGACAGTCGAAAAGGCCGATTTCTAACTGAGTTCTTTTTCCAGCTTTGGATGGGCGTCCGGCCATTGTCCACTTCTTCTTAGGCGATGAAACAACTGTTCCACATTTTTTACATTTAGCCATTTAATTTCCTCCAATATATCTTGACAACCATGGTTTCTGATGATGATAAATAAAACACTTTCCATTGTTTTCGGATACGAGCGCGTTCTACTTTCCTACGATGAGGAATGTACAAACGAAGGCGATAGGCGATTAACGTATGAAGTTTTATTCGTAGAATATGAGGTTTTGTTCCTCCAAGCTTGCGTGAAGCTTGTGCACTGCGTCGTAAACGTCCTGTTCTTTCTTGGCTCCTGTGCAAACAAGGTTCCCGCTTGCGAATATCAGTATGACCACCTTAGGCTCGTCCATCCTGTAGATCAATCCTGGAAACTGTTCCGGCTCGTACATGGTTTTTACAAGCGTGCTCACTGCCTGTTCCAGGTCTATCCTCCCGCCTAAGCTTGCAGAGGCAACGATGTTCTGAATCTTTAACTCCGGCTTGCTGATGATGATTATTCCACCTTTTTTCAACTCTTTAACAACGTTCATAACAGCCCTGCGCGCTTCTTTTTCCGATTTTGCTCCTGTGCACACCATTTTTCCAGAGTTGAAAATCAGCGTGGCCGTCTTCGGTTTCTTAAGCCTAAACACTAGCCCAGGAAACTGTTCCGGCCGATACTCAACCCCTGGGTAACTCTTCACGATAGCGTTCAAGTCAACCTTCTGGTTTAAGGTGGCAGAAGCAACAACGTTTTGAATTTTTATTATGGCTTCAGTCTTCGGCATAAAAAAACCACTTTCTTATAGTGTAACGGATGCTTATATACCCTTTATAAAAGCCTTATGTTGCCAGTGTACAGAAGCCTCCTGCACACTCCACTTTTCTGTGAGCGCGCACCCTAATCTAAAATGTTCTCTCTGCCAACATTGTGTGAGCATGATAGCGCGCGCGGGCGGGGGGATGGCACGAAAACTTTGCTAGGGGAGCCTTGGCCTTTCACAACCTCAGAAAGTGAACTAAATTGATTTCCTATACTCTTTTTTTGGAAATATTGCTACGGTGGAATAAAGTATTATTTATTAAGACATCATTTATCTCGTGTCAGAAAAGTCGGGTTAATGTTTATGTTCAAGAAAACAGAAGCTGACAGACAAATTAGTCGCACAGAACGGGTCAAAGTGCAAGAAAACATGCAGGTCATTACGCATAGGCTACAAACACTAGATGGAAGAATTTCAGAACTAATATGCCAATGTGAAGAACTCAGAAAAACCGCTTTGGAAAACAAAGGCAAAGGGCGGCTGTGCAGTCAATGCGGAAACGAGATAGAAGATGGTCAAGAAGCTGTTGTCAGAGATTTGGTTGGAACGGAGATAGGTTACTATCACAAAGAATGCTTACAAGGATTGTTAAAGTGGAAGGATTCCTGACTCTTCTATGTGCAAAACTACGTGCTGTAAAGAGCCAATTTTCTTAACGTGACAGTGGCTTTCGACGGATTCACTGCCAGTTTTCTCCGAGCGTCATTAGGTGTTTGGCCAAGATCTTGAAGGACAGCGGCATGTGCCTAACCTTGTCTTCGAGACTTATCAAGAAATTCTCGATGTCAGGTTCAATGAATGGATATTGTCTCAAATGGTTTCTGAAGTCGTTGTAAGATGCATAGTTCTTGTGAACTGAGAGCACGACCCCGTCAAATCCTAAACCCGCTCCTCTTTCAAACATCAACACGTGATACGGGGTCTTTTCCAGTCTCTCGGCAGCGAATCTACGTATTTTTTCAAGCTCGTCGGAAGTAAGTGTCACTTTGAGTTTGATAAATGTCAGAGCCAGCAGTTCAAAGCCAAGCTTATGGAAATCGGGTATCACGGTGTATTCTTTCAGATAGCCCTCTTTCTCCAGTCTGATTCTTGTTCTGGTGACCGTGGGCTGAGAAGTGCCAATGACCTTTGCCAGGTCCCGATCGCTTCGTCGACTGTTATTCAAGAGTTCAGCGAGAAGCTTCAGTTCAATTTCCTTCATCCTCATTCCAGCCGAATCACATTATACTCGATTTGACTTTATGGTTTGTGGACAAAACACTTTGCTAAAGTGAAATTAGAAAAAAGGCAGGAGAGTTGATGAGTTTCTTCGTGAGCCTAAATCTTCTTCTTCCCTAGTGTAGATCTGAAAGACTTTCCGCAGTGTTCGTAGAGTCCTATTGTAAGCTCGGTTCTCTTGCCGCTCTTGTCTGGTTTCCCTGCCATCTTCCAAGTCTTCTTTGGAGTACTGACTTCTTTTCCACATACAGGACATTTAGCCATAATGATCCCTTTTGAAACATTACGTATGGTTGAGGATAAAACATTTTCCATCAGCAATAGAGGATTTCGACTGATTCTGCGCTTTTTGACTTGTTTTTCCATGGAAGTAATGACTAGTAGTGCTTTTGAACTCTGCTCTGTGTTGAACAGCTTCACTATCTAGCAAGCTAGTCTCGTAGCCGTGTCAATGCAAACAAGGCGAGAAATGGTATTCCGCTGACTGAGACCACGAAGGCGTAGTAGGGCGAGAGGCTGTAAAGGTAGCCGCCTACAAACGGAGCTATGAACGAGGCCACTAAACTGAAGGTTTGAGGAATCGAAACCCACAAACCTTGCTTGGCTTGGGGTGCGATGGTGCCCACAAAAGAGCTGACTAATGAACCTGAAACCGCCGACCCACCTAGAACAAAGGCTATGGAAAGCAAAGAAAATGTTTCGCGGACTAGAAGCAGAGGCACTAGTGAGACTGCGTAAAGAAGGAGGCACAAGCTTATGGCCCCTGACTTTCGCCATTTATCGCCCAGATGCCCGATTGCGATCCCTATGAAAGTCATGCCTGCAAAATTGACTGACCCAAACAATCCTACGTAGAATTCGCTAAGCTTGATTTGCTCAGCCAGAAACGTCGGAACATACGAGCGTCCAATGCTCATGAAAAGCGTCACTGCCGTCAGGAAACCTGCCCAAAGCAGCAGCTTACGCCACAGTCTCTTAGCTTTAATCGACGACACAGGTTGCTCATCCCTGCCGACTTCATTTTTCCTCGGATGCTGTTCATGTAGCAAGAAGAACACGCACGTAGAGACGGCAGCGAACAATGCCGCGAGTCGAAGCACCCAACGCATCCCAACAACCGTCGCCAAATATCCGCCCACGGCAGGTGCGAAGACATAGCTAAGATAGTCGATCGATCGATCGATCAGCGATTCACATAACGTGTTATGAGCTTGTCATAAACTTCCTCAGCGCCAAAGTCTTCCCCAGAATCGCCTCCTTCCTTTGCTTCCTCACCTTGCTGTTCACTAGTCTTTGGCTCTTCCGCTGGCACTGCACGTTGCAAAACACCGTACACTATGATGCCTACGCCCAGTAGACCCATTATAATGGCTGCAGGCCACAAGACCAGACCCAAAAACATTCCGATGAAGACAAGTACAACGCCCTGAAGAATGACTGCGTTGGCTCTGTCCGCGCGTCTTTTTCTCAGACAGTCTGGACACAAATAAAGAACTGCATTATCCTCCCGACTTCTCAAAGTGTATGTACTCAGGCATTCATCACAAAAATTCTCTCCACAGTCGTTACACTTACCCGTAGCCAACTTGTCAGGATGATTAGGACACCGATGGACTTCGCCGCCCATCCAGGGCGGGACTAGTATCAGCCCCCCGCAGTACTTGCACTCCACCTGAACGACACCTGCGGGAACAACTGCGCTCTGAGGAGCACCACAGAACGGGCAGACCAGAGGCCTCGTTTCTTCTCCACTCAACTCTCATCAACCCACAATATGCCTCACCGCTTCAATTATGCTTTACGGGATGATCATGAGATCAACCCTTCACCCAATCAGACTTCTGCCTAGACCGACTTTCTTCAAGCGACCTGTACCATATTCTTTGACATTATCACGTTGCAGTTGAACAAAACGTAAAACCTCATGAACGAGAGGCTGAAAGACCCAGGAAATCGGTTCACCACTCGTAGAAAATACGTCGTAAGAATAGAGGAGTCTTACAGAAGACTCTTTCACAATGCATATGTGCTGCAAACATACACGATGTCTATTAGAGAGGAGAATGAGCCAAGTCCTCATGAAAAGCAATCCCAGGTTTCGTGAAACCTGCCTTCTTGGTCCATTCTCCTTTTCTTTTCTCTTTGGTAATACGCATGAAAAGCTTGCGCCGTAACCCAAACGTTTCTCCAGCGGAGCCCTAAATCCTGATCGCACACGCCAGTCAGACCATCGATTGAAATCTGCTGAAAAAAGGTAGGGGGGGTATCAATTATAACAAGTCGAAACCCGTTATAATTGACATACCTCGATGGCCTACGCGCAATGGAATAAACGCGCTTGGAGAAGCGCGTGCGGTTCATAAGGATTTTTGGCTAATGCTTAATTACTTCGGCTTTTTCACCGCTGATTCCACGCCACAGAACCTTGTACCCAAGCACTTCTAGGACGCGAGTTGCGTCTGCGACTCCTTCTGTCTCGGCGATTTTCACGGCGTCGGAGAATGACAACCGACCCGTTGACCTCATTTGAGCCTCAATTTTCTTGCCGATTTCCTCCAGCTTGTCCCCTCTGACCAGACTGTTAGACAGGACCGCATAGTCCGGCGGAGGATTCTCTGTCAACGCTGTTTTCACAGCCTCAACCGAAACACCGACTCTAGCCGCAAACTCCTCAAAGCTGACCACAGGCTCCATGAAAACCACCGGAAGACCCTTCACGAAACCAGCCTGCCTCGCATGAACCCCGCTGAACGCCTCATCCAAGTAACGCAGAATCGGCGTTAACGGAATCCTGTCCCGATAGTGTATAACATTCAGCTGCGCATACTTCTCCAAGCGTGCAAGCTTTTCGCAAGCCAGGCTTTCATTAACCGCCACCAGCATCGGCACGGAGACCTTCTTCAACTTCTCTATCTTCCGCAACAGATACTCTAACGTCCAAAACCCAACGACCTCCAAGTACACTTTGACGCCTTCTCTCTCAAGCGAAAAATCAGGGATCATAACCTGTTTACCAGCCAGAACCGGTTCAGGCTCCCGTTTCAAACGCCACCCAGACTTCAAAGCCTCAAAACGCAAAGCAAAGTCCTCTTCAACAGCACTATCGTAACTGACCGGGGCTAGCTCAGGCCTTTTCAGCAACGCTTTGTGCTTCCAGCTCTCAACCTTGAAATTACACAGCTCATTCGTGTATTTCCACAGAATCTTCGCCTCAACAGTCCACTCTGAATTGGCAACGATAACTGGCAGAAGCTTGGCAACGGCCGTTCCATACCTTCTAGTCAGCTTAAACAAGCTGGCAGGCCCATCCAATTTCACCCAGAACCTGCCGTTTCGAGAAACTTCGTAAATCAGCCCCAACCTCTTGATAGCATAGAATATGTTTTGCCAGTTCCCCGACACTGAAAAACTCAGTTCCGTGGAGTCAAAAAGAAGCGTCTGAGTCAGACTCAGATTGTACTCTTCCAGCAGTTCCTTCGGTGGCAACGGTTCAAACCTGTCAAGAATCAACTCAGTCTCCAAATCCGCGTAAAAGAACACCTCGACTTCTTCCACGGTTACACCAAACGCGGAAGCAACAGCCTCAACCATCCTAGCTCTTTGCTCCGGTCTCGTAGGCAGTCCAGACTTTGCGGACGCTTGGTAGATCCTCCTCCTCAAATCCACGGGATTGATCTTGTCGTTACACTTGAAAACGCTTCTCCTGTCAAGCAGAAACGACAATCCTCTGACAAAACGGTATTCAAAACCCCCATCCTCAAGCTCGCCCACAAACTCTTTCAGAACCCTTTTCTTTTCACCTACGTGCCGCTTGTAAGCTTCGATAAGAGCGCTCGCGACTTCCAAATTCTCATCAGAAAACCTCGCGTAACGAGGCCAAATAATACCTTTCCTCTTCCACACCGCAAGGAGATCACCGGGAAGCACAGTTCACACCCCGCTTGCCGCTTTTTGACGTCGCCGCCGCCAGCTCATCCCCACTTCAACGGTTTCTTTGGAAACGATTTCCACAAGCCTAGCTTTCTTTCCTTCCACCTTTCTCAAAAGTCTTCCAAGCCTCTGAATGTATTCTCTCGTGCTTCCTGTACCGCTCAGAATGAAACCCACCGAAGCATCCGGAACGTCCACACCTTCGTCCAGAACCTGAGACGTCACTATGACCTTGTATTCGCCGCTTCGAAAGTTGTCCAAGATTTCGCGGCGCTCCTCTTTTGGAGTCTGGTACGTGATAGCAGGTATGAGAAACCTTCGGCTGATCGTGTAGACAAGATCGTTGTGCAGCGTGAAGACCAGAGCCTTATCATTTCTGTGTGCCTCAAGCTGGTCGGCAAGTAGATCCAGCTTCGCATTAGAGTTTAATGCAACTCTTAAAGCTCGATTTCTGGCTAAAAGCGCTTCTCGTGCACGACGATCTCTGCCAGTTGACATAATGAACTTGTGAAAGTCTTCAACACTTTTCAGCACGATTCTCTTCTCTATTAGATAGTCCTTGAACACCGCCATCTCAGTGTCGTAGGTCTGCTGTTCTTCGGCGGTCAGTTCAACGTACACTTTCTCATATGTGTAAGGAGAAAGATGTTCCCCAGTCAGTTCCTCGACACCCACTGTGTAAACGGGGTCTCCGACGAGACGCGGCAGAAGCGAATGCCTTTCGTCGCTTCTCTCATATGTGGCCGTCAAACCCATTCTGTACGGCGCGATGTACATTTCGGCTATCTGCACGTAGCTCGGCGAAGCCAGATGGTGAACCTCGTCGAAGACTATGAACATGAACCTGTTGCCTAGGGCTTCAGCCTGCAGGTAGGCCGAGTCGTACGTCGAAACGGTTATCATGCGCACAACGTTTTCGCCTCCACCGACAGCCCCAGCTTCCACGTTCAGAAAATCCGTAACACGCTTTCTCCACTGGTCTACAAGATCCAAAGTTGGAACAACAATCAGGGTCTGCTTATTCAGCAGGCTTATCGCTTTCAAGGCGATGTAAGTCTTTCCAGCGGCCGTGGGCAAAACCAGAATCCCCCTCATTCCCGCGCGTCGCCATCGATCCAGCGCCTCGTTCTGATAAACTCTCAACTCGACAGAATCCTTCAGCGCCTCAGAAGGCGGAAGCTCAGCAACTTCATCTTCAAACGGAATCCCGCTGTCCTCAAGATAAGCCAACACATCACGATAATACATAGCCTTTATCCTGAAACAACCAACCCGCGGATCCCACTTCCCATACGGCGTACTGACCTCACCATTCAGTAAAAGAGTACCCTTGTCAAACCACAGACGCATCATACACCAACAACCCACCTCTGCTCAAATAAACTTGATTCTTCCACTCACGAGCGCGGACTACCCACTGAAACGCGATGAAAAAATTGAGAAGTTCCGAACTTTAGGAGTTCAAAGTTCTTGCTACGCATCGTGTTAATGCGCGAAAACTCTTAAGGAAGACGAAGACCTACTGAAAGCAGGGTTCGAACATGTCACCCGGCGAGACAAGATCTATTGCAAGCGAGAACAGACTTGAACTTACAGGCTACGATGGCGAGGACAAAAGCTTCATTGTGAAATCTTGCCCGATGGGGCACGTTCTGAGGATTTCAGACACATTTGCTGAAATGTTTCCCATGTGGGCTGGAAGAATTTTGATCACGGCGGACACCGAAGATTGGGCTTTGACGGCGGCTGGCACCGCAACTGGGCTGGCGACCAGCGTGATCATGTCACCGGCAGAAGCTGGTATCGAGGGCACCGTATCCGCAGACAAAACTCCGGACAACAGAGTGGGTGTTCTGATGCAGGTTTACAATCGCAGCAGATTTGACCTGAAGGCGCAGATGATACTGCGAATAGGCCAATGCATAATGACCTGTCCAACAACATCAGCTTATGATGCATTGCCAAATGCCAAAAGAAGGCTCAAGGTTGGAAGAAGCATTCGCTTGTTTGGTGACGGATTCCAGAGGAAAGGTGCTGTTGGCGACAGAAAAGTCTGGAAAATCCCCGTGATGGAAGGTGACTTCATCGTTGAAGACCGTTTTGGTGTATCAGAAGCGATAGCTGGCGGAAACTTCCTGATACTAGCAAAGGATGAGTCTTCGGGGCTTAAAGCGGCGGAACAGGCGGTGAAGGCCATAAAAGCCAAGGCGGGTGAAGTCATTTTGCCGTTTCCAGGCGGGGTCTGCCGCTCGGGCTCAAAGGCTGGTTCCTTGAAATACAAGCTGAAGGCTTCCACAAATCATCCTTTCTGTCCCAGATTGAGAACCCTTGTGCCGGATTCGCAGATTCCTGAGGACGTAAACTGCGTTTATGAAATCGTTATCAATGGCTTGAACCTAGAAGCGGTTAAGAAAGCCATGGGGGAGGGAATAAAAGCGGCTGCAACCGTGTCAGGCGTCGCCAGAATCACGGCTGGCAACTACGAAGGCAAGCTAGGTCCGTATAAGGCCTTCTTAAGAGAAGTCTTAGAGCTACATTAGTCGTTGTTCCCAAAATCTTATTTGAATGCTTCACGATGTAGCTTTAATACTAAAACGTGTCAGTGAAAGCGGTTGAGTGTCTCAAAGAAAACGTCCTTAGAGCTGTTTCGGCTGAAAAAGACACTGATGACGCTGGCGAACAAGGAAGGACGTGGAACCGAGCTTATTTCAGTCTACGTGCCGCCTGGAAAACAGATCAGCGACGTCATAAACACGCTCAGAGACGAGTACGGCACGGCATCGAACATAAAGTCTACCACCACCCGCAAGAACGTCATGGAAGCCATCGTGAAGGTTCAGCAGCGCCTCAAACTTTTCAAGGAGGCCCCTGAAAACGGGCTGGTGATATTCTGCGGCGCTATTCCTCAGAATGGTGCTGGAAGTGAGAGAATTGAAACCTACGTTATTATTCCGCCGGAGCCGATACACATATGGCTCTACAGATGCGATGCGAGGTTCCACACTGAGTATCTGCAGGAGATGCTTAGGGAAAAGGAGACTTACGGTATACTTCTGATCGATTCTTCAGGCGCCACGCTTGCCACTCTTCAAGGTAGAAGGCTTGAAATAGTCCGAGAAATGTCCTCAGGCGTCCCCGGTAAAACGCGCGCTGGAGGGCAGTCAGCTAGGAGGTATGAGAGACTGAGGGAGATGCGGCTTCAGCAGTATTTTACTCGAGTGGGCGAACATGCCAACGAGATTTTTTTACCCATTGAAAATCTGAAGGGCTTGATACTCGCTGGTCCTGGGCCGACGAAATATGATTTTGAGAAGGGTGATTATCTAAATTACATGTTGAAGAACAAGGTCATAGACGTTATTGACACGGCTTACGTTGAGGAGCAAGGGGTGAAAGAAGTCGTTGAAAGGGCTCCGGAAGTGATGCGGAAGGTGCGTTATATAGAGGAGAGGAAGATAATGCAACAGTTCCTGTACGAAGTCGGGCATGACACGGGCAAGATCACGTACGGCGAAGAAGAGGTCAGGAGAGCATTAGAATCGGGTGCGGTCAGCACGCTGCTGCTTTCTGAAGGATTAGACATGTCACGGGTCACGGTGAAATGCACTGCCTGCGGCTACCAAGAACAACACACGGTGAAGAATCAGGTGCTGATGAGTTTTGAACAGAACCTTACGGGAAAACCGTGTCCCAGGTGCAAGGCCCCGGCTTTGAGCCTAGTTGACAAAGAAGATCTGATAGACGACTTTGCTAGGCTTGCAGAGTACACGAACGCCGAGGTTGAGATAATCTCGACTGAAACCGAAGAAGGGCAGATGCTTAAGAACTCATTCGGCGGAGTCGCCGCGATACTGCGATTCAAGCTTCACGACCAATAGGGCGCTTGTCGCTAGAATTACCTCAATTTCGTCTTTTCGCACAAAGACAGAGATGCGGACTGACTGACTCAAAGGAAAGAGGGAAAAGGATAAGCGGGAAACAGGTTTTACAGTGTTTGGGTGCTGGAAACGAGGCATAAATCCTTGTATCTCGATTGGTACGTCCGCAAACCAATGGTGAAATACGATTTCTGTTCAAGCGGTATAGGCGGCTTCAAATTCAGTCTTGACATGGGCGAAGTTGATCTTGGCGTCAACTATGCGCATGGCAATCCTGAGCTTGCAAAACTGTTGGCAAAACGGTACAATGTGCAGCCGGAGAACGTCTTTGTTTCAAGCGAGGGGGCTTCAGGCCAGAACGCACGTGTAATCAGGTACTTGGCAGAACGCAATCCTGAGAAGAACGAGGCTATTGTGGAGTATCCGACCTACGAGCCTTTGCTTCGACAGGTGCAAGAGCACTTTGGGCATGTGAAAAGGCTCGATAGGCTGGAGAAAGATGCTTACAGACTTGATGTGGATGCGCTTCGAAAGGTGGTCTCGGAGGAGACTGGTTTGCTTGTGGTGACTAATCCTCATGCACCTAGCGGCTCGGTGTCTGAGGCGGATGAGCTGAGAGAAGTGATGGCCTTTGCACGCGAGCGTGGCCTTTACGTGTTGTGCGATGAAATATACGCGGAATTTGACCGTGGGATCGTGCCCACGTTGTTCTCTGTTGATCCCGAGTACGGCATAGTTACGACGAGTTTCACAAAGGCTTATGGTCTGGGCGGATTGAAACTCGGGGTCGCGTTGGCTTCAAAGCAGCTTGTTGATGAACTGTACACGGATGTCCTGAACACTGTGGGCAACAGCCCGAACATCGTGCAGATCATCGCGACAGAACTGCTAAGCAAGGCCAAGGAAAAGCTTGAGGAGCACAAGCAAAAATGGAATCGACTCAGAAATGAGGCTGAGAAATGGCTGCTTGAAAAAGGCTTCAGATTCTTTCCCAACAAGATGGGCGTAACCTACTGGGTGCAATTGCCAACACCAGACACTCACGAATGGATGAATCTACACGCTATACCAAGGTACAGCGTGGCAGCTGTACCGGGAACGTTCTTCCTGTTCAAAAGCGGATGCGAGTTGAAAAGGTCTAGCATGATAAGACTGAGTCTTGGCAACATCGATCCTGATAGACCAAGCCTTGTTGAAGGGCTCAGAGCTCTCGAAAAAGCACTAAACACTTATGAACTCAAACGATCGATCGATCGGACTAGCGCGTGACGTTAATAGTTATGCGCCCGCCCACTGCATTTTCTTGATTGTGTCCCGGCAGACCGACGAAGGTTATAAAGTCTCGAGTGTGAAGATCTCCAAGGGTATCATATCATCCAAGCATTTTCCAGAAATGTCCTAGCTAATTAATTTTGGTACGGAGGGTTCCACTAACTCTTCAGGGCTAACTAATAAAGAGCTTTTTGGGAATGAAGGTGAACTATTGTGCCTGTTTGAAAAAGCTGGGGTGATTCTCAAACCCGGAGAATCAATAGTCAAACAGGGAAAGTGCGACGGGAACTGTCCTAAAGGGATGGCAGTGGGCTGGCAGGGCATTCTTCGAGGCGGATTCAAAGAGAGACTTGAATGGGAAAAAGTTGAAGGTGAAATGGCTTTGGCAAACAAAAGATTGATCGTTGTAGGTAAAAAGGGTATGTTGAAGAAAGAAATTGTTCCATGTTTGGAATTGGAACTTGAAAGAATCCGAGCCATAAACACGGCGAAGAGAGTGATGGGTCCAGAGAAGCTGCAGGTTTCGGCTCAAATAGAAGCAGAGAGACTTGAGAAAATGGGGTTCAAAGTAGAGGATGCTCCAGCTTGGACAACTTCAATACGGGACCAAATCAGCCACATCAATCACTCCAGCTGCTAGGAACAACGGAAACCATTATCAGACCAAAACAGTCTCATCGAGCCTGGAAACCAAAGCGTGCTCCAAGTAAGATAGCGCGCTGCCTTGTCCCTTTATTATGTGTTGAAGTATGTTGGGGAGACTGCTTTGTCTGGCCTTCTGATGTTTTCTGCTGCCTCTCTGTTTAGAACAATCGATCTTCCTTCGCGGGCATGCTTGTTCATAAATTGCGCGCGCTTGATGCGACCGCTGCTAAGTTAAGGAAGAGCCCTGAAAGAGTTCGGAAGAAGATTGGCAGGCTTGGGTTAGAAGTAGTCGACCTTAAGGGCCTTAGGACTACTACTTCTCTGAAGATTCCGAAGGAATTGCCCAGTGCCGCACACGTGTTTCCCCAGATTCGTTTTTCCAACCGCAGTACGTTCAGATCGCGCCTTCAAGCGATGTTTCTCATATCCCAAGCACGCAATCACCATGAAAAAAAAGAATTCTTTTTTCCCAAAACGCCTTCCTAAGGACGCTTTTCACATCCCAAACACATGATCATCCACCGCCCAAACAAAACCAGAAGATAACCCAACCCCACAAACGAATCTAGGAACAGGCATGCGCGCTACCTTAATTTGGGTTCTGTAAACTCTCCGTTTGGTCTTCATCCTGTAAACTTTCGTTTGGCGACTAGAAACGAGCCCACACAAACCCTATAAAAAATCGGTGAAATATGCTGATGGTTGTTATTTATATGAGTCGATTGTTGGTGAATAAACTAAAGCGTTAATTCCTATTAGGCCTCGCAAAATCTGCAATACTATATTCGTAGGTCTAAGTTCTTTTCCTTGCCTTGAATACATATTTCCGATATTTGATGAAACCACAGTCTCCTCGTCAACTGTTACGCCAAAACAACTTGCTTGTCCAGTGTAATCTTCGCTTTTCACCCATTTTTGAAATTCAGGGCAGATTTCTTGTTAAAAATGATTAACAAACTGGCCTATAACCCCGGTTAGGCATCGAGCAACTGCGGGCATTGGATTTGCCGACGAATAGCTGTCGAAGCGTTCGCCGATGAGCCATTTGGACGGTGTCGCTTCAGTGCAGTAACCTGCACGTGGTTGCTTCTAGGCAGAGACTATCATTTCGTAGACGCGTATGGTGACTGCTGCCAAGAATAGGATTCCGATGATCAACGTTGCGTTCTTCAGTCTTTTTTTATCGATGATCAGGGTTGCTGGGCCATCATAGGCTGAAACAAGTTGAGCGGTTATCAGCAGGATTATGGCTGTCACTGCCAGCCATAGGCCTACGTTCCAAAAGTCAAGAGGTATCTGCATCTATTCAATCCTCAAGCAGTCTGTACGTTATTCTTGTTGACCCGTCGAGATTCTGCATTTCCTTTTCTATAGTCACCGGTCTTCCAGATGCCTTTGCGAGCGCGCAGGCTATGGCGCTGGAAAATGGGCACCCGACCGCTTCCTGTGTTTTGGGCAGTTTTCTCGTCTCTTCGCACAGGTCTTTGAAGATGTGGTTCGCTACTTCGACCGTCACGGTGTTGTCTTCAACCTGGATGCTCAGGTTTCTTGTTATCTCCAATTCCTCGAAGAGCTTGGGCAACCTTTTCTGTAAATAGGGGAGGTCGGTTTCCGTGAACGATGTTCCGAGCTTCTTTTCGAATAGTCTCGAAAGGGCTAGACCTGGCGGCGTCAACAGTATGCCTCCGGGGTTGTCGGAGTGCAGTTTTTCTAGGTCTGTTTCTTCGGGTTCAGGCAGGGGGTCGTCGGGCTTCCGTGGGATGAAGACTAGGCTGGACTGGTAGTCTTTGAGGCGTTTCGGTGGCAGGTAGATGCCCTTGCCAGTTGTTTCGGTGTTTGAGAGTGTTCTTTCTATGTTTGCGAGGCTTGAGGACGCGGTTGCGTTCAACAGTTCGAGGTTCACGTATTTGGTCGGGGTGAGGTATAATAGCAGGGCTCCCCAGAAGGTTAAGCCGAGCCCGATGAAAGCAGGAACGTATAGACCTGAAAAAGCAGATATGATCAGGGAAACGAGCCCGAGCGCGAGCAGCGCGTATGGAACGATCCTGTAGATATTGAACTCTGACGCCCCAGAATCGCGTTTATTTCTACTCGACTCTGACACGGCTTCCCGCTCCACGTTCGGTTTATGCAGCTTTCTGATTATTAAGACTGAAGCAAGCGCCAGCACAAATGCAACCAGAATGAACGAGACAATTCTCTGAGCGTCAAAAATAGGCATCCTGATCATCGATCGATCGTTAGAATTGATTCTCCCTGCGATAACTGATGCGTTTGGACTATTCATATCATCAGCCTCTTGAGGTTGAACACTATTGCGCGATTATGTAGGCAGCAGGCAACATGAAGACAAGAAAGCCTATGAGCATGCAGATGCCTGCGCGATCGATTACGAAATTCTCTTGAGACTCTTTTTGCCAATGTTGAAGAGAACATCAATTGACGCAAATGTCTTTGCGTGCGTTTTTTTGTATTGTTGTACAACGCGTCCGTGAAAAACTTTATCGTGTAGTACGATATAATACATACCCGTGCTAGTCGGGAACTGCAATGAAGAGACGCTCAGTCGTATTTGCCACTGTAGTTATTCTTCTTAACATTATCCCACTGGCAACCAGTGGCATCAACTATACAACAACCATCGAGAACTATGGAACAATCAAATGCAACAGTCTTTCTTTGGGAATAACGCTGAACACGTGGAATGTACCTGAACCGCTATTCGAGGAAAGCTGTGCACTGGCAAGAGAGATAAGTCCAGCGTTGGTGAGAACTGCTGTTCGCTGGGATGTGGCAGAGCCCCTCAAGGGAGTTTATGACTGGAAAGAATTGGACTATAAAATAGGTAAAATTCTAAGTTTATCTTTGGCCAAGGACATACTTGTTGTGATCACAAACAGTCCGCCTTGGGCAAGCAACACGTCGACAGAGACTCCAGACTTCTGGACCTATCCTCCAATTGATGCTCAGGACTTCAAAGACTTTGTAACGGAACTTGTGAACCGATACAAAGATAAGGTGAAGTACTGGGAGATCTGGAATGAGCCGAACCTGTACGAATATTGGAAAGGAACTGAAGAGCAATATTCCACCTTGCTTCGATTTGCCTATGAAGGCATAAAAAGCGCGGATCCAGATGCTGTTGTCATTTCGGGCGGGATGAGCAACGCCGACTTTGATTGGACGAGGAGAATGTATGAATCTGGTTGGAAACCATATTTTGATATTTTGGGGATTCATCCTTACTGTGAGGGTTCTCCTCTTGAAGAAGGGTCGGACAGCGGGTATTATCCTAACATAGCGAAAGTTCTTGATGTGATGAAGGAATATGGGGATGGAATGAAAATTGTCTGGATAACCGAGATAGGCTGGAACACCTATCCAGAGGCGGAACATTTTCGTGCTACAGAAGAGGAACAAGCGGAATGGTTGCGCTACGCTTATGAGATGGCACGGAACGATTGGCCACAGATAAGAAGCTTCGTGTATTACATCATCAAAGATTCAGGAACAGATTGCTTCGGACTTGTAAGAGCAGATGGAACACGTAAGCCAAGTTGGTTCACATACAAAGATCTAGCAGCTGCTTAATGCCGAAAATGACTTGTGCGCGGACTTGGGAACAGCGCACGCTAGGAGAATATTGTACTGTTGATTGTCGCAACATAAAAAGGAACCAAAAAGTACAGATCATACTTAGCTTTTGGAAGCCTCATTCTTTGTAATACAAATCAGATTTTCTTATCAAGCAAATAAAGCCCAGAATTAGACATGGATACTGCAAAATGTGCGCCGAAGTGCTAAGTGTCAGTTCTTTCAATCGCGATCTGAGTTATTGTTGTGTTTTTTGTTTGATAATCAGAGAAAACTAATCTTCCTCCTCTTTTGCTGAGACATATCGTTTAGTCACCGAAGCCACATCCGATATCCACCATTAGCTTTGTCAACAATCAGCGTGGGACGAACAGCTTTATGTTTTAAGCAAGTGCTATGTTAGCGTGCGTTGCACCTTGACAAAGCTTCCCTCGCCATAGAGGCTTAGTAAGCCTGTGAACCCATTTCTTTGGAGAATTTTCTTGAACTCTTGAAATTCAAACGTGTTTTTGTCCGTTAAATTCCAGTCCACGCTTCGCAGATCCAATAAATGTTTCTTCCTCCCTCCCATCACATACTTTGCGGCTCTACAGAAGTAGCGTGGGTTCTCTAGCAGCCAACAGCATGCCAGTACAACTCGTTTTATTGTCACAGTTCCTGATTTCTTATCTCCCCTTTGCACGAAATCGTCATGGTCAAAATATAGGAACCCTTTCTTGCCAGCTATTCGACAAGCTTCTTTCAAGGCAGTCTCTGAATCTGGCAGATGATGGAATATGGAGTACCCTGTTACCAATGAGGCACACTCAGTCTTGATTGGTAGCATCGACGCTTCACATCTAACCCTGAATTCTGCCCGATTTTGTTGCAGCATATCGCGTGAAAGATCACAGGCTACGACCTCAAACCCAGCAGCTTTTAGCTGTCGAGACAAGTTCCCAGTTCCACTTCCCACATCTATGCATAAACCGGTACCAGCGTCTTTTTTCAATGCCATTACCTGTTTCTTGATTCGAGCTTGTTCCAGAATGTTGAATATTTCAGGATGGTTTACCTCATAGTAGTAAGCCTGAGACTTGTGCAATCTTATATTTTCATTCAAGATTTGCTGGCGATTCAAGTTCAGGCACGACAATTTTTGGATTACTCCAATGACATTATCGATCGTCGATCGATCGACCAAAACTGACTCGTAACTCTCAGTATATTATACTAAGCAATAGACTCATTGGTTATTGAAATGCATGTTTTCTAATAGTCTTCAATACATTCCAGTATGACTCTGGGGTGCCAATATCAATTCTTCTCTCATCCTCTTTCAATTCCAAAGCATATACAGGGCAGTCTTTATTTATCAAATGTTGGATAGCATTGGTCAGCTGAATCTCATTGTTTGCATCTGGAAGAGTATTCTCGATGGCATTGAATATTTTTGGAGAAAAGGCGTAGACTGCTATTGCAGCAAGATCGGAAATCGGAGCTAACGGTTTTTCTTCAATTGCCTGCACTTGATATATGTTCGAGTTTACTTCTCTACCAGTTACCACTCCGTATTTTCTAGGATCTCTGACCCTCTGGACGCAAAAAACCGCGTCAGCACTATAATCTTCAAGAACTTGGACTAATCTCCTTAGACATCCATTATTTCTTGATAGTATAAGGTCGTCCCCAGCATGAACTAGAAATGATTTATTTCCCGCGAAATGTCTTGCATATAGGAGGGCGTCGCCAAAGCCTTTAGGCTCAGGTTGATTAACAAAAACCAAGTTTGATTGACTGATTCTCTCATAGAAGCTGTTCAACTCGTTTACAATTTCAAATCTTTTGGTCTGAGACAGATGTTCAGCGAGATTTCTATCTAAAGTGAAGTGGTCCTCAATGCTTCTTTTTCCTCTTCCGACGATGAAGCAGAAATTTCTGACGCCTGCGTCATGGAGCCCTTCGAAAACCAATTGAACAAAGGGCTTAACATATAGTAGCCCGTTTGAAGCTCTCACGAAAACAGGCAGCATTTCCTTCGGTTGTTCCTTTGTAGCTGGTAATAAACGCGTTCCCAGGCCCGCGGTAGGGATAACTGCTTTTTCTAGCATTGTATATTACACTCCAACAAAACGAACCGATTAATGTGAACTTCGCCGTTTATTCTCTAGTACCGAATTTCCTTGCAATCTTTGTGTTGATTCCTTCAATAGCTTTGAGGAGTCTAGGAGTATAACCCAGCTCTTGAGAGAAGTTTGTGAACGCTTTCAAATCTTTCGGAAGACATCTTCCCCCAAAAGCCTTTCCGTGAACCGTCCCATATTTTCCTATCCTTTGATCCATGGCGGCAGCAGATGCCACGACTCTTGAATCTACATTTAGCCTTTGGCAAACATTGAAGATCTCATTCCAATAAGAAATCCTGCATGCGAGCGCGCAGTTAACTGCATACTTTATCATTTCAGCAGTTCTCAAATCTGTTCGAATAACTGGCAATTTCAGTGATTGATAAATATCGTTAAGCATGTCTCCAGATTTCTTATCGAATTCTCCTATCACAATGAATGGTTCATTGAAAAAACCTATGGCGAACATCTCGTCATCAGTCCACGAATGATGAATTTCGGCCAGAAACTCGGGATTAGAGCACACTCCAATGTGTTCCCCAACTTTCTTTCCGGAATACTTCTCGAGGGTTGGAATTACAACGTCTTCTGTCGTTGTGGGCAGAACAGTACTCTTTACAACGACCAAATGATAGTCTTCCTTTGTTCGCAATGATTTTGCAAGTGTCTCTGTGACAGATTTCATGTAGCTCAAATCTATTTTTCTCCGAATTGTCGGCGTAGGAACGCATAGAAACGAAGCCTGTGAACCTGTGACTGCTACGCTAATATCGCAGACAGCGTCAAAGCCAGATGACCTAAGCTCATCAACTTTCTTCGGGTTAACGTCGTAAAAAATCACCCTGTTGCCCAGCTTCAGAAACCCTTTTCCTACGGTTGCTCCCACGAATCCACTACCGAGTACGCTTATCGAAGTCTTTCTTCTTGTTTGGTCTATTTGGCTCATCTCCCTTACCTCACCCACGCGAAGACCTTTCATCATTTTCAATGCTGTTTACGTACTATTCATTCGCGCTTAGGACTCGCTTGAAAAGTTCCAAATACTTTTCGCCCACATTTTCATAACCGAATTCTTTGACAGCAAACTTCCTGCAATTTGCCTGCATTCTATCCCCGTTTTCTAAAGTATTAATTATAGCAGCTGCAAGGCTACTAGGTGCTATTTTTCTTGCTACAAAACCAACTTTGCCATCGTTCCAGACAAAGGGGAAGTCCAAGTGCTCAGTGCCAACAACTGGCGTCCCACATGCAAGTGCTTCTGACAAAGCACAACCGCACCCAGCCCTTTTATATGACGGGCAAGGATCAACGAAGACCCTGGCTTGATTATAGTATAGAGGCATTTCAAGGTGTGACTTTGTTCCTACGTAGGTAAATAGAGAATCTGTCTTCACATAGGGGGAGAGATTTCCATGAGCACCAATGATCCACATTTTCACGTCTCTTATTTGCTTCTTGACAATTTTCATTGCTCTGAGCAAGAAGTCGAGACCTCTCGACGTATCGACTTTGCCAACATACAAAACAATGTTGTGTCTGTCCTCATAGCGCAAACTAGTGTTGAACAACTCGCAGTCTATGGGATTTGGAATAATACTAACGTGTCGGGCCCCTAGTGTCTCAAGGAAGTGCGCAGCCTTTAAGCCTATACCAATAAATCCATCGATACGAGGCACCAAAAGCTCTCTCGCTGAGAAATTGTACATTCGATCTCTGACACTGTCCCACGCGTGTCCATGTTCAGTTAGAATGGTTTTCCATCCGTACTTGAGGAGGGAAAGTAGCCAAGTCGTTGGTGAAATATGTTCCGAAACGCTCACAATGTCAACGTTCAAGTCCCTAACTGTGTTCACAAGGTTGGGCATTAAAGGAAAGGGGCAATATTGCATAAGAATGGAGTTGTCAACGAGACAGGGCAGTTCCAGAGTTTTTGCAAATCCTTCAAACCTGATTCCGGTTCCTCGTTGGTCAAAGCGTTGCCTACTTGAGGTTATGAAGCAACAATTCATCCCGACTTTTTCAAAAGCCTTGCACATATTGACTTCGACAAAACTGGCATAAGGCAAAGCCACAGCAACTCTCATTTCTAAAGCACCTGAGGAGTACCGTTCTGTTCAGACCTCATCTATAGAACTGTATCAAAACCATTCCTATAGATCCTATTATACTGCTGGTCAAGCTGCGCAAAAACGACTTGGTCCCATTCTTTATACGCTTGATTATAGTCTGCATTCTCGAATATTTGCGCGCGCTAGGTCACGTGCATCGGTGGCAAAAGACCAACTATTTATGGTGTTGACCCTTGTCAAAAATGCTCACACCGATCCTACTCAAAGAAGATGCAGTAAACGGCGCGCACTCCTTCGCTTGGTTGAAAACTCGAAGGTAGTTCCATTCCAGAAGTCAATTCGACCTCGTCTCCTAGTACATAAATGATCCTTTCAGCTCTATCCGTAATAAATGACCAAATTCTCTGTCTTTGAGGCTGGGAAATGAGGTGTCCATGCAACTCCAAGAGGCACCACGGATGATGGTTTTCGATGGTTTTGACAGCTCCATCAAGAACACATTGCTCAGCTCCTTCAACGTCAATTTTGATCCCACTCGGCTGTATGCCATGGCTACGGCAGAAGTCGTCTATTGTAGTGCATGCACATTTCACTTTGATATCATATTCTGACAATCTTCTCACAGACGGAAAGTCTTCGGGGCTTATCATCGTGGCCATAGGGGAATTTGGAAAATCAGAGTGTAATGTTACGGAACCAATCACATTTGAGATTGCTATATTGTATAAATGGACGTTATGTATGTTGTTGTCTGCAGCATAGTGTTCTAAGAGAGAGAATGATTGAGGCATAGGTTCAAAAGCGTAAATACTTCCGGTTTTTCCCACCAGATAAGAAAAAAGGAATGCCAGTGGCCCTATCCATGCACCAACATCCAAAATCGTTTCCCCAGGCTTGACGAAGTCAACGATGAATTCTATTAGATTAACATCCCACTTCCCTCGTTCTAGAAGTTTCCAAAAGCTTAGGGGGCCTTTGTCAACCTTTATTGTCAAAGAAGTCGCTGGATATTTGATAAGATACTGTTTTATTAAACCTAAACGAAATAGAACTAGTTCAATTCCGGTATGCAGTCCAAGTTCTTCTATCGTTTTATAGAAAAGCTTTCCCTCCCCACGAGTTTGGTCGTTTTCTTGAAGGGCTTATCCAAAAATAGTCCCGAAGCCATTGTCGTAAATCCTGTTAAAACGTGCGTCGAGTTTTCCGTAGACTTCTGTATTCCATTGTCTTAACGATTCGTTGTAGGAGTCTGCGTGTCCAAGTATGCAGCCCCAATCCACGATTTGCTTGTAGCTCACAATCCTTAAGCTAGCATCTTGGCCCGCAAGCAAGAAATCGGTAATATTGGCGAGGGAATTCCATCCTGAGAATCCTAGGTTGTTGTATCCCTTGTAGAAGGGTTCGTAAAAGCAATAATATATTGGAAAGTCCCCCAGCGAAACCAGAGATTGTCCATTCCGGTAGCTTACGAGAAAACGTGATGTCGCGTCGATAGACTCGACGCTTCCGTATCTGGCCAGGGGAAGTTCATGTACCAGCATGAATTGTGGGATAGCTATTAAAACTATCAAAACGATTATTGTCCGGACTCGAGTCTTGTGTTTGAGCAAATCTAAATCGATTTGTTTACTTGAGGTGAGCAGTATTAAAGGAAGAGCGGCAAGAGAAAGAGAGGCAAAGACTATCCCACGGTTGACGCTTATGTCCCGAAGTGAGAAGAAAGTAACTCCATAAATAAAGGCTGTGCTTAGTAAATAGTAAGACAAAATCCTTGTTCTTTGTTGACTTCTTAACTTAATCATGAAGTATATCGAGATCAACATCAGAATTACTAAAAAGACTTTATAGTAGTCTCCCAACAGAACTCCGAAAAGAGGCTTCGAATTGCCTACGGCAGCTGGTGAATATCCGACCGCAGTCTCTAGAGTAAGATTGATGTTTGCGAAGTTCATGAAGGCTTGTTTTAAAAGCGGTAACCCAAAATAGACGTTCCAGGCAACGTAGATTGATGCACAAGACAGAACAAGAAAAGGTTCTGAATGTTGCCGTTTCCGCTCAAACAGCCAGTATACTGCAAGAAAAACGACCGGAACAAGTGAGTTCAAAACGTGCGAAATAACCAACGCGCCATAAACGACAACTAGACCCACTATTCTTGCCGCTCCTCCTGTCTTGTTGAGGAACAGAAGAATGAAAAGTAGAACGAAGACCAGTGAGAGAAGCCTCGTATTAAAATGAATGAATGTAAATTCGTTCTGGTTGAAGTTCATCAACAAAAACGCAAGAAGTGCAGCTCCAGTGCTGAGGCTGACTGATAGTCTGCGGTAAACTAGAACAAGAATTATGGCAAGCAGTACCACAACTACAGGCAACAGTAAGAGTAGATTCGAAGGGAACAACTGTATTCCCGTAACAAGCGAAACTGTTGACCACAATAGAAAGAATCCTGGGTAGGTGGCTGGATAGGCATCCCAAGTATTCGCTATGTGGCCTATGTCCAGTATTCCCTTAACAGCTGAACCGTGAAGATAAACATCCCTCCAAATCATAGGGTAGTTTGTCGCAACCTCTACAGCGGAAAAAAGAAGGACTATCGCGATTACAGAGGGCAGCCCTAGAGCCGCTTTCTTCCATGCGATTACAGCTGTGACTGATGTTACTAGCAGCAAAAACCAAAAAACGTTGCTATTCATGGACAGGAAGTCATAAAACCATAAACTCGACTTTGAAAAATCATATCTGCAAAGCAGCGGATAAAAAACCAACAGTAAGAGAGGGACGAAGGGCACCATTCTCAGCAATGTTTGTTTGGGAGGCAAAATCTCACCTTAAAAATCCAACACCACACATCGCGCGGTCAACCGTAGACAAAGGAGCAAAGATATTTGGCAGTCATCAAGTGTAAACATACTGTCCACTCTCCTCCGACTCAGAATCCCCATTTTCCTTGCAAAATCTTCATTTTCGAGAATATGCAGGATGGCTTGCGTAATCTCGGAAATTGAATCCATATCCACCAGTAGTCCTGTCTTTCAGTTGAGAATCGTTTCTGACGATCGATCAAGGTGGATGGAAACCTGAGCTTATCATACACACATGCAATGCATTCGCCTCATTCGTCTTCGGTTACTCTCTAATTCGTGAGAAATGACTGACTTCGTATCGAGACACTGTAAGTCAGTTCTTCAAGACTTTCCTGTATGCTTTCAAGGTTTCTTCAGCTGCCCTCTCCCATGTGAAATTTCTGAGAATAAATCGCCTTAGCACAGTATTCTTTTTTGCTGCAAACGCATCCAAAACCGCCTTTTTGATCGATTCAATGTTTGATGGATCACAATACCACGCATAGTTTCGAAGATATTCTTTTGTAGACCCCCTATCAGTAGTAACGATATTACATCCAGCTAGACCTGCCTCCAAGTTGACCAATCCAGGGGTTTCGTACCAACTCGGGAGGGCATGTACTTTGGCAGCAGCGTAAGCAGAAGATATCTTTTCATGCTCCATCCAGTCTACAAACAGAACGTTTTCGTCAGCTTCCTTTCTACATAATTTGTAATAGCTTGATCTGGTTCCCCACACGTCCCCCCCAACCAGAACAAGTTTTATGCCGGTTCCCCTTAATGCCCTTATGAGGGCTAGTTGATTTTTTCTGTCTTCAATTCTGCCAACACACAGGACAAAATCTTCTTTAATTCCAAAGTCCGAAACAAAAGAGTCGGATCTGGCGTACCAAAAATGGCTATCAACCCCATTTGGAACGATGTGAAATTTTCTTTCGCTACTCATCTGAAAATCATTCCTTATTTTTCTGGCTTCAGCTTCGGCATTTGGCAACACCATGTCACACAGTTCCAGAATTCTCTTTACAAGTCCATTGAAATCAATCTTGAAGCACTTGAAGATTAAATAGATATTATCCTTTTGCAAATCCCTGTTGTATAATCTGGACATTATCCTTTGCACTATTCCGTTTGGGAAAGAATAGTAGATTCTATCCAATCCATAACGTAGGGGCACATCGTTGGTGTTCCAATAGATTGTTGAAAGGATTATTGGCTTCTTCTGTTTCTTAGCGTTGAGGCAACGAACATAGTTTTCATCGGGAACAAGACCGAGGTGAAATAAGTGAACGAGATCATATTTACTCAAATCTGGTTCCAAATCTAGGGAAAGATCTACCTTAATGCCAAGCTTCTCAAGGTGGTGTTTGGTTTTTGAAAGTTGTATGTTGTCTCCGCCAGGTCTCTTAAACAAATTCGACCTGTTCTGCATTAAGACTCGCATGCCAGAACATACCCAAATGACATTAGCGCGTTAGCGTGTTCCTAAATTCTCTTTTTCTAGTGTCGTAGAATAGGTTTGCAATCTACATGATGCTGTAACCGTCATGGGGCACGTCACCACTAATAAACCAGGCAATGCCACATGCACAAGCCACCTCGCAATCGAATTTGGGAAAAGGCATGCACGCGGCTGTTTTCAATCGTCTATTCATGATGTACGCTGCTCAATCGCGCGCGCTCATGCACTGTTTTCCCCTCTAAACCTCTTTGGCATTTTTTCGCGCGTGTTAGCAGACAATCCGTCAGATAATTCATCACAGTTTCTGGAAGTACGTTCATCATTTCCATGCAGCATCTTCCATAAGTCTATTCATCAGCAAACGCCCAGATAAAATACGAATACTGCATGCTAGGTTTTCAACTGGTTGTAAACTGACTCTACACCTTTGGTCACTTCATTCCAATCTGACAACTTCACTCCTTCAACTTTCCTTCCAATGACGTCATTCATCATTTCTGCAAGTTGTTTAGTGTCAATTGGGTAATCAATTCCAAAGCAGTTTTCATTGTCTACGAACTCCTTCAGTGCCGATGTATTTGCAACAATACATGGAGTTCTTGATGCCAGAGCTTCAGCAACGGCAATTCCATAAGCCTCATGTTTCGAGAGCAAAACAAAAAGGTCCGCATCAGCATATTTTTGCAAAAGCTCTCTTCTCGGTAAGTCTTGGCAAAATTTCACCCTGTCTGCGACGCCCAGTCGCTTCGAAAGTCTGATCAAGCTTTCCTTGTAGGGTCCTTTGCCAACTATTTCTAGAACTGCGGTGCCGTCGAGGTCAGCCAATGCTTCCAGGAGAAACTGCACTCCCTTGTACCTTTCTAGCCTACAAACGCTAAGAATTACTTTGCAATCCATATTCCGTTTTTTCAGACCAGCAAATTCTCTTGAATTGATACCGTTGGGAATAACTACTATCTTCTCCGGATGCAACCCAAAATGCTTCAAAACTAGATTTTTTTCAAAATCTGAAACGCAGATTATTTTGTCGGCCTTTTCAAAAATCATTCTTCCATAGAATCTGTAGGGAATGTGAAGTAGACTTCTCACGAATGTGTGTCCTGTTCCATGGTAATGCGGCGTGAAAACCAGTTTATTCCTGCACTTGGCTTGAGCGGCATAGAACGCAGGTAGATCATGGTAGTTGTGAGCATGTACTATGTCGAACTCGTCTGAATTCTTCTTCAGGAATTTCTGAAGCTCCGTGCTAAGACAAAAAGCCTCTGTACGAATCAATGTTCGAAATCGCCTAACTTCAACATTGTTTATTTTTTCTTCTTTGGGCAGGTTTCCAACTGGATCCGTTGTGAAAACTGATACCTCATGATTGTCCGCAAGTCTCTCAGCAATGTTTTTGACGTTTTCCTCGACTCCGCCAATTCGAGGGAAATACATGTCACAAACGTGGGCGATTTTCACTGTCAACCCTTTCGAACCTTGAGTTCGGCTTGCATACCGGCTATCTATATCGATTCGATTTCTCTTTCATGCAGTGGATGATTACCAAAATCCACTCTGGTCGCCGCGTAGGTAATCAACAAAGCCAAGCAAGATGCCCTCCATCCAGTAGTATCCTTTCTTGCCGAATACTAAAAGCAATGGGGATAGAAAAGGAAGAAAAACATAAAATGCCTCTATGAGAGGTGAAGGATTAGCATAGGATAAGGCTTGATACACTCCGTTAACGGTCCGTTGCTTATACGATTTCTCCTCTCTGCTGTTTTGCGTTTTGGATGTCTCAACATAAGATTGTTCACAGAAAATCACTTTTCCTCTGTTTTCCAATGTTTTGAACAAAATGTAAGTGTCTTCAGCCTTGCATGGTTTAAGAGGAAGAATTGCGCGCAACATTCTCCGTCTCATAATCATCAAGTCTCCATCAGCCACTATCATCAAGAACCTTCTTATCCTGTTTTGAACAAGAAGAAACAGATTCTGTGGTCCTCCCTTAACCACGACTCTCGTAAACAAAAGTGAGGCCCCTTCTTGAACAAATTGGTGCCAAGCGATGTCAAAGCTATGTATTTCTGTGTCAACGTCATTCAATGCTATTACGTCAGCTTCCTTTGGCACCAGTTTTTCTCCAAAGTTGATTGCGTCATACTTTCCTCTTGGCCGCCGATAGACGACGCCTGGGGCATTCAGCTTTTCGCCGCATACTATCAAATAAGGCACTTTCAATCTTGAGAGTTCTTCGATTTTCTCCGTCACATGTCTTTTGTCTCTTGCAAAAACAAGAAAGTAGCAGTTCATAATTTTCTTGGTTCCTTGTAGCGTTCGTTTTCAAGTGAGTCTTTTATCGTAGTCGCTTCAATTTGAAGATCTTTTACAAGATCCCTTATCGCGTCTCGAACATATTTGCCTGTTCTCCGAAAAACGTGAAAAGGAATTCCCTTTACATTTGGATGGCAATCTGACACTTCCCATGGGTGTACGTAAATAGTGACTGGCCCCTTTTTTAGGAGCATCTTCACAACTGCCTTGGTCCATGGAGACCCGAAATTTCTTAAGAACCAGCCGCCTCCTCCTGGAAGTCTCATAGTTGGCAACACTGCCATGGGAACTTCCCAAAAGTTTCGGTTGGAATCTTCTTTTGATAAGTCTTCTTTACTAGGCCTGTATGGCGTAACCGGTGCACGCGGAAAACCATACCAACCTGGGATTCTCAAGCAAGGGACAACAGAAGAATCATAACGAAATCCCAATTCTTCCAAAACGTTAATTGCTTTTGCACTAATCCCATAGTTCGGAGCTCTATAACCTAGTGTATTTCGTCCAAGGATCCTTTCAATAACACCCTTCGCTTTCTTCATTTGCTTTCTAAATTCCTGCTCGCCAAGATTGTTCGCAGAATCATGCGAGTACCCATGACAAGCAACCTCATGTCCGTCTTCTGCAACCCTTTCAACCAATTCAGGGAATTTTTCCGCAATTTCTGCCAGAACAAAAAAAGTGGCTACGATTTTTAACCCCTTGAAAAGACCTAATACTGAATCAAGATCTTTCTCACAAAAAGATGGTGGATTATCTGTTACCTTGCTTATATCAAACCACATGGAATGGTACCACTCCTCAACGTCAACGGTGATCATTAGCGTTCTGTTCATTTGTTGCGACCCTCTAGACGGTCGTGCACAAGATGAAAACGACCATTTGGACTTGCACATGACTAGACAATAGTTATGCGTACGTAATCATGGACGGAACGAATCAATGCTAGCCAAATAATTTCTTCTGTGCTCTGCTACAAATCTAGAATCCTCTAAAGTTTCCTATTCTTCAATCTGTTGAGCACGTAAAGTATTAGTGATGAGACTATGAGTATTAACCCGCAACTCGCTGATCCTAAGGAAATCAATGCTAACGGAATGTTGAAAATACGTGTAACATTAAATAAGAAAATCAGACCAATTGCTGAAATCAGACCCATCATGAGTAGAAAAACCCCAGGAACCCCCAAAAGCAACAGAGGCCTATCCTCCACTATAAGCCTCAAGACTATACCAATCAATTCTCCCCCATGCTTCAGAGGCGAACCCTTCGAAGTCTTAGGTAGCCCCGCATACGCAACATTCACCGGGACTTCAGCTACTCTCAACCCATTCTTGGTTGCCAGCGCCAACATTTCACTTTCAACACCATAACCATTTGCGTCAAAAGCAGAAACAATTTCCAAGGCCTTTCTTGAGAAAGCCCTGTAACCGCACTGGGTATCCCTTACACTGGTCTTCTGAGCCCTCCTCAGCCAGCGATCCACCACGGTCAGTCCGGCTCTGCGATAAAACGGAATTCTATTCCCTGCACTCAAATACCGCGACCCTACTACAAAATCTGCTTCTCCTTGTTCAATCGGTTTGACAAGCATTGGTATCTCACTAGGATCATGCTGCCCATCCGCGTCGAGTAGAACCACAACATCTGCTCCTAACCTAGAGGCTTCGAGAAGCAAACTTCTTACGGCATGTCCTTTTCCCATGTTCCTCTGATGCCTGATGACAAACGCACCAAGCTTCTCAGCAATCTCCCCCGTCAGATCATGAGAGCCATCATCACAAACTAAAACATGATCCGCATATTTCTGCGTTCTCAGAATCACCGTTGCAACAGTTGCCTCCTCCTTGAACGCAGGAATACACGCAACTATTGTAGGTGTAGGGCTCTTATGCATACTTCTCACCGACGACAGCGCAGATGAAGCGTCGTAGTTCCACTGTTTGCGGCAACACCGTACCTGATTCCTTTTTAATTACCCGCCTAGAGGTGTCACAACGTGATATTTGTTGGTGTTCAAAGCATTACGTTTCATGAACTTGTCTAAGCAAATTGTGAAAGATTATTCAATAAAATTGTTCAGCAACAAGACACGCATAATCCTTTGATTCGTAACCTCGCTTGCATGAAAAGTCAAAACGCAAATCGGAGAACTCACTATTTATGAAGCCAGCCTCTGCCGCCTTTCTTTGACTGTTGCTTTTCCGCTTTGCCTTTGGCGTGATTGCCGTTAAACGTTGAGGCTCTCATGTGAGCATGCTTCTTCAATTCTGTTCGAGTGAACTTACCCCATCCGCCGAGAAGAGGATCGGGAGAATAAACGAGACCTTGAGACACCCAGAAATCAACTATGTCCGAGTAGCTTGGACTCTTGGCGTCTTTGACCGCGAAGACGACAACCCCACGATCCATAAAAAGCAGTGGGTAATCGCGAACAGACACACCCTCAGCCCTGATCTTATCGTCAAACCGCTCCTTCCACAGAAGCCTCCACTCCTCCTTGAGCCTCCGCCGGAACTCGTCTTGTTCCGCTCGATTTCTAATCGACACTATCGAATCCCTCCCTGAAGGGAGCAGACTAGAAAAATAAGCGGCAAATCTCCCTCTCCCTTTTCCCCATCAGCCTCTGCAGCGTAGACTTAGCATGCTAAATCTAATAAACTTAACTAAACGCTTCTTATGGAAGACAACTGATTCCGATAGAATTAGTTGCAAACGATACATGATGCTGGCGCGCTAACCATTCCGGCTGCAAGAGCCAGATTAGATTGCATGAAGCTATTCCGCCCTGTCTGTCAAATGATTCAAAAACTGTATTTGTGTTCAACACAAAGACGACGCAAGGATCTGCTGAGACTTGCGTGGCGTATGCTCAAGAAAGCCTTGGCGTTGGATTTTCCCGACTCGAGTTCTACTTCACTCTTGACAGTTTCACGGTCCAGTCAATCAGGTTCTCAAGCAGTTCAGCTATCAGTTTCCTCGCCTTCTCATCGTTCAATCGGCCGCATTCATCAAATTTTTTTCTTGCGTGACCTACAAAAACTTCTGGGTCGTTGATAGGGTACATGTTGAGCGTGATGAAGCATTGTCGCAGGTGGTACTGTGCTCTCGCCGTGCCGAGCATTCCTGTTGAGGCTCCCATTATTGCCACGGGTTTGCCGTCGAACGCATTATCTGCGGGTGGTCTTGAAGCCCAGTCGACCGCGTTTTTCAAGACGCCCGGTATCGAATAGTTGTATTCTGGCGTGGCGATCAGTATCGCATCAGCCGCTCTAATCTTGGCTTTGAATTCCTCGACTTTTTCCGGAGGCTTGGTTTCCAAGTCTTGGTTAAACAGGGGAATTCCTTCAAGATCAAAAATCTCAAGCACCGTGTTCTTCGGCACGAGTTCAGCGGCTAAGCGTAGCAGTGCCTTGTTGTAAGAGTTTTTCCTCAGACTTCCAGCAAAACCCAAAACACTAACTTGCCGCCTCATAGATTTGAGTATTCAATTCCACCGATTTAAATCAGTTTCCGATCGATCGAGTAGACGCGGTCTCTTGCGTTTTCGATCGATCGAGGGTCTTCTGAACGATGCTCCCTGATACGAGTCTTCTTATCTGGCGATGAGGCATATTGTACTCAAGACGTGGCGGATTTCAATTTGACGGAAAATGCATCCAGATCAAGAAGGGAAAGCTCGCTTCACTCTTCGATAAAGAAGTGGTACTTTCTTGCAGGGGACAGATTAGAAGCTAACGTGAACGATTTCATTGTGGACATTGTGCGAGGAGACCTGTTGATCGAAATACAGACCGCCAACTTTTCAGCCATAAAACCGAAGCTCAGATGTCTGCTCAGAGATCACAAGGTTCGTTTGGTCCACCCCATACCCAAGAAAAAATGGATAGTTCACAAATCGATGCCCAAGGGAGAAATCATTGGAAGAAGAAGGTCCCCAAAGAGAGGTAGCATATATGATCTTTTCGGCGAATTGATTAGGATACCGGACCTCTTCTCCACAAACAATCTCAGCATCGAGGTCCTGATGATTGAACTGGAGGAAATATGGCGCAATGATGGAAGAGGAAGCTGGAGAAGGAAAGGTGCAAGCATAGAAGACAGAAAGCTCATCGGCGTTTCTGAAAGTGTGATGTTTGAGAACAAAACGGATTTCCTCAGAGTCATGCCAGAAGATCTGCCGAATCCCTTCTCGAACAGAGATCTCGCCGAAAACCTCAGAATACCCATCAGTCAATCTCGAAAAATGAGCTATTCACTCAGGAAGATTGGAACGATAGAGCATGTCGGCAAGGACAGAAGTCAAATGCTTTTCCGGATTCTCCGATAGCTCACGCTTACGATTTGCTAGGGAACAGAGGTTGATGAGCAGAAGCTTTCAGGAGGAGTTTCTGTCGTTCCTTTTCTTTCATTGGGACGTAGCGTTCAGCTGCGTCGATCATCATTCTGGCTATTCGAATGTCTGAAGAGCTAGTTGCCGTGGTCACGCTCTGTGATAGGGTGAACCACAAAGCGTCATCGACGTCTCCCTGAGTATCAAAGGGTCGGTACCAGGTATTGGATGTCTTCTCTTTGCTAGGCCAGGGTCCCTTTGCCACAGATTTCATAGCTATGACTCCAAGATCTTTCCTTTCTGCTAGGGCAAGCACGGGCTCATAATCGTTGCAAGGTTCAGGATGGGCATGAAGGACACAGTTCACAGGAAGCAGAACCGTGTCAAAGTCGAAAAATTCCAGCGCCTTCAAAATCGTCTGCGGGTTGTGACTCGTTATACCGATGTATTTGACCAGACCTTGCTCTTTAGCCTCCAGTACAGCTCTCATCGCGCCGTTCTCTCCCAAAGCAATCTCCAGCTCCTTTGGATCGTCAAGTGCGTGAAGTTGATAGAGATCGAAACAGTCAGTTTGAAGGTTCAGAAGACTCTGATGCAACTTTTCAGCGGCTTCTTTTTTGGTTCTCTTATCCGTCTTGCACGCAAGAAACAGGTTTCTGCGATATTCCTTAACCCATCTGCCCAATCTGGCTTCTGCATCACCATAAGTAGGCGCCACGTCCACGTGATTCACTCCATGATCCAAAGCAAATCTGATGAACGCGTTCTCCTCTTGCGTGTCGACTGGATACATGAAGATTGCACCGCCCAAGGTTATCAACGTGCTCTTGTGACCTGTCCTTCCCAGTTTTCTCTTCTCCACGCTATGCACCCAGACCAATCTCTCACGGCGATTCTTATAAAATTTCTTCGCAGCACAGCGCGCTAGCCTTTTGGGCGGATCGATCGACCCACCTCTGCCCCAGGCGGCAAACCCCCTCTTGACAAAAAGCCGGCCTCAAATCTCAAAGTGTCCGCAAGATCCATATAAGATGTAAGTCAACTATCAGTTCATCGTGCCGTCAGACTGAAACCCAACAGCGCGCGCTACCGTGCAAGACTTTATATTTCAATCATGCCGATCTATTCCCAAAACTGCGAGGAAGACTCCATTGACTTTCGATCGATCGTTCTCCTAAGACTATGCACGTTGAAGCTCGCGCGCTGATTTGGCGTGTGCCGCGATCTGGTCTGAACTGACAATTAAGTGGTGAATTCTTCCGCAGCTTCCTTGTTTTTCAACGCGCTACCATTGGTCTGGGCGTTGATACTTGACAGTGGGAGTATTTTCTTTTGCAAGTGTGACCTCTGCTGAGATGTGAAGGTATTCATTCGTTCTCTCGGTCAAGAGTCTTGCTATCATTGCCAACAACTCTGTCACCTCAAAAGGTTTTAGCATGTAGCCGTCGGCCCTTTCGTTAACGGCCTTCATGGCGCTTTCCATGGAAGGATGGCCCGTGATGATTATCCTGATAATTTTGGGCTGCATCTTCTTCAGTCTGTTCAGTAATTCGGTGCCTTTTACGTCCGGCAGCTCGATGTCGATAAGGGCAACGTCAAAGGCCGATTCTTCACAGGCTTTGATGGCCTTTTTGCCGTTTTCCACAGCTTCAACCAAGTATCCCCCGTCGTTCAGAATTGAGGAGAGCATAATTCTCACTCCAGCGTCATCGTCAACGATGAGGATGCTATTTAACAAAATTGTCACACCGTCCTTTGTTCATGCGCTTCGCTGCAATCTCACATTGTGGTGTAAGCGAGATAAGTTGCTTGTGAAGCAAAAATATGAACTGAGGCTACATCCTGCAGGTTCAGGAGGTTAGAGTGTTTGCTGGAGGATCGTTTTGTGTGTGTCGATCGATCGAAAATGTTTCAATTTCAAATGCTACCGAGAACCAGCGAATGTTACCTTTTAAACTTTGGTCTCAATCCCTAGCAAGAAAGCAGGTGTCTTCATGTTGACAAAAACTATTTACCTACAAGCCTACAGTCTCAATGATGAACAGAAACATCCGTGCACCCAATCGAATGACTATCACAATACTGTTGCCCACCATCATCTTTCTTTGGCTAGTCGGATGGAGCCTCTTCTGGGCTGGTTCCAAAAACAAGTCGCAGAAAATTCAAACTGATTTCGACAAAGACCTTTCAACTGTTACGAGTGTGATGCTCGAAGAACCGCTTCATTGCTAGTTCCGCCATGCACAAGCATTTGTAAGGACTATCCGACGCTTGGACCGGGTTCTGTCAAGTCTTCGGTTGATTCATGTCCCTGTCAAAAATCGGTTGATGAACTGAAAGCATATTTGGAATAAGTATTTTGGTTTCATAATTTATAACAAGAATCCATAAAGTAACTAACAGAAGTTAGCAAGCGCGTACTTAAGAAGAACCAAGAATGCCAAGAACGTGTGACCATGAAAAGAGTAATGGCCAAACCGCTGAAGTTTATCTTCCAGTTCCCACCTATTCACGGGGTTTTCGATGCAGGTTACGGAATCGTCTATATTTTTGGCGGGCTTCATGAGGGCGAAATCGAAGACATTATAGTGCATGAGACTCTGCACTACGTTCTTCTGAGGGTGGCTGGGAAAAAGGCAAGCCTCAGGCTGGACACGGTCTATACGCAATTTGATAATAAAACCTAGAAACGCACCTTTGCACATCGATCGATCGATCGACCAATGACTTTGATAACTGACGGTCTTCCAGCCTATCACGATGCTTACAAGAAAGAGTTCTGGACTATGAAGAAAGAAACAAGAACAGAACATGTCAACGCTATCAAGCTATCAGGAAATATGAACAACAATAAGATGGAAAGGTTCAACGGCGAAATCCGAGACAGAGAAAAGACGATGAGAGGGCTCAAGAAGAATGACACGCCCATTCTGAAGGGCTATCAGATTTTCCACAACTACATTAGAGGGCATGAAAGCTTAGATGGCAAGACTCCAGCCGAAGCTTGCGGAATAACAGTACAAGGAAAAAACAAGTGGATAACACTGATTCAAAACGCAAGTCAAAGTAAATCTTGAACAATGTGTTCCATTGGGCACTCTTTTTTTGGTTTTTCTACACCAAGCTTTTCCTGCTTTCCACAACTGAGTTCCCAAGGGTGATGGCGCATCTAAAGCTGGATGCCCCAGACTTGAACAAACAACCGTGGGCAATAATCATGTTTGACTTCTTTTCGAGGTCTCAAAACTCGTTCAAATTTCCCTTCCACTGTCTTTCTCTGAGTTACAACTAACTCTTCGGGATCAGGATGTATTACGATAATCTCATCTGACATCGTCACTGGGCAAATCTTCTTTGCGATTCTACTCATTGTACTCAACCCTTTCGTATCATGATTTTAGAGAATGAGACTATTAATCTTCATCATAACTTATCAACCGATTTTTGACAGGGACATGAATCAACCGAAGACTTGACAGAACCCTTGGACCGAAAAAGGAATAACTTAGCAGCCAACCCGCGCACGAAAATCGATCCGCGGTTTTCTCTGCTGGGAGTGTCTGCTCTCAGCGTGTGGAACTTTGTTCTATGACATGGTTCAGAAAGTGTAAAATACAAGTTTTCAACACATGAGAATTCTACGAACAAATGAGAGGGAAGAAAGATTGTTTAACAAAAAAAGTTTTGGAGCAGTGCTACTGATCTCTTTCGTCGTCATCTTCGTCATGGCAGTAGGCGTTCGGCCCTCGTACGCTCAAGGGACTAAAGTAAGCGTGACTCCTGCATCGGCCACCGTGGGCATAGGAGCAGAAGTCGTCATAAACATAACAGTGACGGACATGCCTGCACCTGGTGTCTACAGCTATCAGCTCAAGCTCACGTACAACAACACGGTGCTGAACGCGACGAAAGCCGAGATCCCAGCTGACCACATGCTTAAGCCTTCAAGTCCATCCAACCTCTTCATCGTCGACCCAGGAACCATCAGTCAAGCGGACGGTTTCGTGACGTTTGCCCTGACCCTGTTGGGCACCGAAGCCGGCAAGGCCGGAAGCGGAACACTGGTGACTGTGCATTTCCAGGGATTGGCTGAAGGAAACAGCACGGTCACGCTTTCAGAATTGACGCTCGTCGACCCGACCTCCAGCGAGATTCCGGCAAGCAGCTACACGGTTGTAAACGGCACGATAACGGTTCAAATCCCCACCGCCGCGCCGGGAGATGTCAACGCCGACGGCAAGATCAACATTCAAGACATGGTTTCGGCGGCCACATCCTTCGGCTCGAAACGAGGCGATGCGAGATTTAACCCCTTGGCAGACCAGAACAAAGACGGCAAAATAGACATCATAGACTTCGTGCTCGTCGCCTTCTACTGGAACCAGTCACTGAAAACATAAACTGCAATTGAGATAGTGCGCGGTGTCCTCGACACCATCCTTTTTTTGTGCGTTCTAAACATTTCTCGGCGCACAGGTCATTCACAGCGTGCCATTAATCAACAATCAATACCTGAAAACGTGATTTCGCTTTTTCTTCGATACAAACTTGACGATGTCACTCTGATCAAAAAGAAGGTTTAAACTCATGACGAGTGTCCAGAAAGAATGCACTTTAAAATGATGCATGCTTGTCTACGGGACTATGAGCACCGAGCATCTTGCTTTCTGCGTCACGTCGTCGGTCACGCTTCCGAGCAGGAACCGTTTCACCGTGCTTAGGCCTCTGCTTCCCAGCACGATCACGTCGTGTTTTCCCGTTTCAGCAACCTGAACAATCGTGTCAGACGCCACGCCCACTTCGAGCCTCTTTTCAATGTTCACGTTTCCTCTTCCAACAGTCTCCACAGCTTTGGAGACGATTTGTTCGCCCAGTTCTTGGGCAGCTTTAGGTGACACCTCGTGCAGACGGTGGTCTTGAACGTTGAGCAACGTGATCTTTGACCCCATTTTTCCCGCGAGCTTGACAGCATAAGCCAATGCCTTGATTGAGCGTTCTGAACCGTCGGTGCAAACGAGCATGCTCTCCAGCTTCGTGACCTTTTTAACGATGAGCGTCGGCGACTTGGTGTGCATCACGACTTTCTTGGTTACGCTCCCAAGCGCGTAGGGGTCTTTCTCGTTTTCCCCGTGTGCACCCATGACGATCAAGTCGAACCCGTCTCTTGAATACTGCAGTATCGTGTCCGCCGCGTCGTACTCCTTCAACAGCTCAGTCTCAACCGGCACCTTTTCCTCGCCGAACAGCACCCGTGCCTCGTCGATTGCCCGTTCTCCCCTCTGTTCAAGCAAGCCGACGATCTCGTCCGTCACCTTGCTCGGCACGCTGTAGGTCAAGTCCATTTCTGCGTACTGGAAACTCATCGGCACAACGTGCAGAACAGTCACCGCCGCGCCAGCATGCTTAGCAACGTCTGCGGCTACCTCTTCGGCCATAAGGCTCGAGGCAGACTGATCTATCGGCACCAAGATTTTCTTCAAGAATTCCTTTTCCGCCATAGAACGTTCACATCCAACTGAAAACTGTCTTCACAACTATGAACCCGTGCTTATTAGTTTTTTCTCAGCCTGCCGTCTGCCTGTTCTGGACTTTGAAATCGATCGATCACCAGAATGCAGAAGGCCAGAATCGGCTTTTGTGATTTTCGTTCTCGGAGGAAGCCGCGGCGTTCAGAGGTTGAGTGAGTCCGTGACTTTCTTGATGATTGTGGCTGATTTCTGGAAGTCCGCTGTTTCTTTCTCGTCGAGCGGTAGCTGGATTATTTCTTTGACGCCCGTTCGGTTCAGAATCACCGGTACGCTCAGGCAGATGTCGCTCACGCCGTGATAGTTCTTGAGGAGGCAGGAAACGGTGACGATGGCGTTTTCGTCTCGGATTATGCTTTCCACGATTTTCGTCAGGCTCAACGCCACGGCATAGTTAGTCCGGCCCTTGCGTTTTATGATCTCGTACCCCGCGTTTTTCACCTTGAGGAAGAGGTCGTTGAACGCTTTCGTGTCATAGGGCACTTTGCAGATGGGGCAGTAGTCTTTCAGCCTGATTCCCGCGACGTTTGCGAGGCTCCAAACGGGAACCTCGCTGTCGCCGTGTTCGCCGATGATGTAGGCGTGAACGTTTCGGGGATCCACCTGCAGGTGTTCGCCGAGGAGGTACCGCAGCCGAGCCGTGTCCAGCAGGGTCCCGGAGCCGATGACCCTGTTCGCTGGAAAGCCTGAGAGTTTCAGAGCCGCGTACGTCATGACGTCTAAAGGGTTGGATACGACCAGCAGAATGCATTCTCTGTTGTACTTGGTTATGTCGGGGACTATCTGCTTGAAAATCTGAAGGTTGCCTTCGGCCAGATCCAGCCGTGACTGAACTATCTTCTGGCCCCTGTCCACGGCTATCACCACGATGTCAGCGTCCCTGCAGTCAGCGTAGTCACCGGCCCAGATCTTCGCTGGAAAGGCAAAGGGCATGCCGTGGTTCAGGTCCATGACTTCTCCTTCGGCCCGTTGCTGGTCAACGTCTATGATCACGATCTGTGAGGCTAGGCCGTGGATGAGGAGGGAATACGCGAAGGTCGTTCCGACGAAACCCGCGCCTACCACAACGATTTTTGGACCGTGAGACTCTTGTTTTGGCAAAATCGATCCCATCCTAGCTTTAGACACGTACTCAAAATTATGCTTTTCTAAACCTTCCGACGTCTGATCTCGCGAAAACGGACTTCCCGTTTCTGTGTCAGTTGAAGGTGAAGGCTGACGGGCACAGCTTGTTTAGCACGCAGATTTCGCATTTGGGTTTCTTGGCAACGCACACGTTTCTGCCGAGGAATATGAGCAGGTCGGTGATTCTTGTCCACTTGTTCTTAGGCACGATTCTCATCAGGTCGTGTTCGATCTTTGCTGGATCCGCGTTCTCCGTGATCCCAAGCCTCTGGCTGGTTCTGCGCACGTGCGTGTCCACGGCTATTCCTTCGACCACGCCGTACGCGTTTTGCAGGACGATGTTAGCGGTTTTTCTCGCCACCCCTGGCAGTTCAAGCATTTCATCCATCGTTTTCGGGATCTGAGAATGAAATCTTTCGACCAACATTTTGCCGGCGTTCTTGATGTTTTTGGCTTTGTTCCTGTAGAACCCTGTTGGTCTTATATCCCGTTCAAGCTCTTTCAAGTCGGCTTCGGCGTAGTCTTCTGCCTTGCGATACTTTTTGAACAGGGTCTTGGTGACGAGGTTAACTCTTTCATCCGTGCACTGGGCGGAAAGAATCGTGGCTACTAGAAGCTCTAGGGTGTTCGAATAGTGCAGGGCGATTCTGGCGTCTGGGAACTCTTTTTCCAGCAGCTCAATTATTTCCAGAACGTTGCTTTCGTCGTTGCGGTTTGCGGCCTCGGTTTTCATTTTTCTCACACCGAATTTTCTGTTGCTTGTGCCTTAAAAGTTTGCAGAAACCTTTTACGGCTGCGGCTGCAACGTGTATTGGGGGTGAACAGGTTTGAATATTAAGCTGCTGGTCGACGGTGAAGCGGTTGAGTTGAACGAGTTTGTTGAGAAGATCCTGAGCGGAACCGTTGTTGGCGCGGTGACTTCTCTGAGAGGGATAAGCAAGGACTGGAAGAAGATTGAGATCAAGGTAGCAAAGTAAACTGCGTCTATCCTTGCGCGGTTATTTCTATTTGTGTGAACATTTCTCTTTTTGCCTTGCAGATGGGGCAGACGTAGGGCGGGTCCTCTCTATAGATGACGTAGCCGCACTGCTTGCAGTACCACAGTTTCTTCTTGACTCCAGCGGGCTGTTGAGCGGGTTTTTCTGAGACTTTTTGAACTGGCATGGGTGCGGGGGCGGCTGTGGTGACTCCGTAGGCTCTGGCCTGTTTTTCGGGTGGTCGTCGTTCTGGAATCGGGTTTATTGGTGTTTTGCCTTCGTAGAGGTCTTTTCGCATGTACAGTGCGCAGTAGCAGCAGCCGTATTCGGAGACGTCTGGGTCTCGGTAGTCGCACGGACAGATTATGTCTCGGTCAATGTCAAAGTTTCCTGTTGCCAGTCTGCACGGGCATGAGGGGTAGCCGTAACGTTCTTCGTTGCGTTTCAATCCTTCCAGCAGGTCGTTCAAGAAAGCCGGGTCCGGGTGCAAGTAGTAACCGTATGTCCTTGCGTCGGCTTCGGCTCTCCGACGCACTTCCTCCAGCGTCGTCAAAGTTCGAGTGCCTCTTTTATCAGGTCTTTGCGGAGACCGGTGATCACGGTTTTTCCGTCCACGATTATAGTCGGATAACTGGGTTCTGCGCCTCTGCTTATGATGTCTTCCCTTATTCTTTCGTGATCTTCATCTGAAACAAGGTCAACGTCCACGTACTCGTACTCCACGCTGTTATCGTTCAAAAACTTCTTCGTCGCCTTGCACCACGCGCACGTGCTTATCGCGTATATGAGCACTTTGTGCTTGTTGTTCTTGCCTGAAACCTTGGCTTTCTGCATGTTGTCACTTTCCATTTTACACGTAGCGTATTATGGACGTGTCATATAACAATTTAGCTCCCAAAAAAGTTGGAACCATCGTTGTGTCTGATGCCGTTGTTGACGGTTTCGCGATTTAGGTTTCTCTGAGGTTTGCGAAGGCTATTTGAACAACTTCGGACATGGCTGGGTGAATGTGAAGGCCTCTTACGATGGGAACAAAGGTTTTATCTCCGGCGGCCATGGCGTTGGTGACTTCTTGGATGAGTATGGACGCGTAGGGGCCGATTATGTGGGCGCCCAGAATCTTTCCTTCTTGGTGATCCACGATGACTTTCACGAAGCCTTTTGTCTCCATCATGGCTGCTCCTTGGGCTGTGTCTTTGTAAAGGGCTTTGCCAACGAGGATTTTGCGGCCTAGCTGTTTTGCTTCATCTTCTTTGAGTCCTACTGACGCGACTTGTGGATGCGTGAAAACCGCGTGTGGCGCCGCCGCGTAGTCCATTTTGACTTTGTGATCGTGCTGTGAGTTGTGCCATGCGATTTCGGCTTCGTAGTTGGCGACGTGTTTGAACATTTGTTTGCCGATGGCGTCCCCGAAGGCGAAGACGTTTTTCTTCCTGGTTTCTAGGTTTTCGTTTACTTTTATGTAGCCTCTATCGTCCAGTTCGACGCCGGTTTTTTCCGGCTTCAACAGGTCAGAGTTCGGCACTCGTCCCGCGGCAACGAGAAGAGCTTCGCCGGCGAATTCTTTAAGCTGTCCGGTCTCGCGGTCTGTGGCTCTGACGGTCTTGGTGTCCCCGCTTTCTTGGGCCTCGACCGCTTCGTAGTTCGTGTAGATCTCCATCCGCTTGCCCATTTCTTGTTTGAGCAGTTCGCTGATTTCTGGTTCTTCATCCGGCAGAATTCTTTGGCCTCTTTGAACAATCGTGACTCTCGTTCCAAGCGCTGAGAAGAAGTGACCGTATTCAGCGGCGATGTAGCCTCCGCCGATGATGACGAGGCTTTTGGGTTGTGTTTGCAGGTTGAGCACGGTGTCGCTTGTGTGAAATCGCACGTTTTCTATTCCTTTGACCTTGGGCACGTCGGGCCTTGCGCCTGAGACAATGAATATTTTGTCTGCTTTAATCGTGTGATCCGCGATTTTCATGGTGTAGTCTGAGGTGAATTCGCCCACGTCTTTGAACCAGGTGATGTTTGGGCTTGCTTCCACGGACCTGGCTTGCTGCTGGCTGTCTCCGATTACAAGCTCATGCATCCTGTCCATGATCTTCTTGAAGTCAATCGAGTTGACTGTGGCGTTTACGCCGAGTTTTCCGGCTTCACGGATCATCTCGGCGACGTCTGCGGGGTAGATGAGCATTTTTGACGGCACGCAGCCGCGGTTCAGGCAAGTTCCCCCCATGAGACCAAACTCGACCAAGGCCGTTTTGAGGCCGCTCGCGAGGGCGTTCGCGGCCACGATCATGCCCGAGCCTGAGCCGATGACCAGGACATCGAACTTCTCCATAAAACCATCTCAAACACAGCTATGAAAGTTGCATCGTGAAATAAACGTTTCCGGAAAAATCTGTTGCCTGAAATCTGGATGGGGCAAAAAGGCTTAATAAATCCTCAATTATACATTTTCTAAGGTTAGGTGGAGAGCATGGCGAAGGCGAAGATTTTCAAGAGTATCTTGCTTCCTGTGGATGATTCGATGGCTTCTCTCGATGCGCAGGAGCTTGCAATTTTCTTGGCTAAGAAGTTTGATTCGAAAGTGACGCTTGTCTACGTGGTGTCTCATGAGCTTATGATCCCTGAAGTCGCAAGCCTTGTGGCTGAACAGGGAGCGCAAGAGTTTGCTCCCAGTCAGATCGCGAGAGGCGAGTTTTCCATGCCGAGGCAGATTCCTTTGTCTTCCGGAAGTGGTATGTCAAAGGGCCTTGCTGGCGAGCTTACGAACTGGTATCACCAGAGGGGAGAGGACGTCACGGGTGAGGTTATGCGTTTGTTCAAGTCGGAGGGTATTACGCCGGAGACTAAGGTTATTGAGGAGCGGGATCCCGCCAACGCGATTATCAAGTTGGCCGATAAAGGGGATTATGACGTTATAATCATGGGCCGTAGCGGAGAGAAACACGAGGAAACGCATTTGGGCAGTACGGCTGAGAAGGTTTCGCGGCACGCAAAGATCCCGGTGTTGATTACCGGCGAGAAGAGAAAAGTGTCGAAGATTCTTGTTGCCGTCGACGGGTCCAAGAGTGCAGGCAAGGCTCTTCAGTACGCTGCTGCTTTAGCAAAGACGATTGATGCTGCTAAGACCTCGTTGGTGTATGTGGCGGAGTCTGGTTTGTTCAAGTTGAAGCCTGAAGTTGCGAAGCACATTGGGAAACAAGTTCTTGCGCAGGCAGCGCGGAAGGTTAAGGACTTGAAGGTCGATCAGAAAACAGAGTCGGGCGACCCGGCTAGGGTGATCACCGAGGTCGCGGAAAAAGAAGACTACGATATCATAGTGATGGGAAACAAGGGTCGCGGAGGCGTGAAAAGGTTCCTGCTCGGAAGCGTGAGCGATCACGTGCTGCATTACTCGAACCACGCGGTTTTCATAGTGAAATAGAGAAGGAAACGAAGCGTTTTCAGTCAGTTCTGCTTTTGTGCAGTATGATCAGAACAAAAAGAATAGGGATTACATGAGAAAACGAGGTTTTCGGCTAGATCTGTCTCAAAAATTCTTCGAGTCTTTCGTTCACTTTATCCCAGTTGACGATGTTCCAGAAGGCGTCGACGAACTTTGCTCGGTCGTTTTTGTAGTCAATGTAGTATGCGTGTTCAAAAACGTCTAGGACCATCAAAATTCTGAATCCCGGGTAGACGTTCGTATTGTGCTTCTCTACCTGCATGATTATCGGTCTCTTGGTTTTTCTGCAGAAAGTCAGTGCAGCCCATCCTGAGCCTTCGACGCTGGTGGCTGCTTGTGTGAACTCTTTTTTGAATCTGTCAAAGCTTCCGAACTCTTTGTCTATTTCTTTGGCTAATGTGCCGCTGGGTTTTCCTCCGCCGCCTTTCTTGGGTGGAGCCAGATTGTTCCAGTACGCTGAGTGCAACACGTGTCCGCCTATATTGAATGACAGCTCTTTCAGAGTGGATTTGACATCCAGGTCTGTTCCTTCTTTTCTGGCTTTGTCTAGCTTTTGGAGTATGTTGTTTGCGCCGGTGACGTATGCTTGATGATGCTTATCGTGGTGTATTGTTAACTGCTCTTTGGACATGAATGGTTCCAAGTCTGCGTAATCGAAAGGCAGTTTTGGCAAAACGTAAAAATTGGTTTTTTCCATAATTTCTTCTCCTGCAGTAGCTATTCTGCTTTTCAGCGAATTTTAAACCTTTCGTAACGCACGCAAGTAGGCAAAAAGGTTAATATTTTCATTTTTCAACTTATGCACGGGTGAATTGTTTTGCCTATAGATCCGGATTTTCAGAAAAACCGTAAGGTCGTCGGTCAGCATAATGGTCACAACGTCTGGGGACCTGTTGAAGCGCCTAAGAAGCTAGGAGTACATGGGACGAACGTTGCTGTGGACTGGGATGTCTGCACTGGTGACGGCATTTGCATTGAGGTTTGTCCTGTGACGCTGTTTGATTGGGCTGACTCCACTGGGCATCCGACTTCTGATAAGAAGTCTGATCCGGCTAGGGAGCAGGACTGCATTAAATGCCTTGCTTGTGAAACTCAGTGTCCAACACAGGCCATAAAGATAACTCAATAAGAACCTCCTAGACGACTAGTGCGTTTGCTTTCGCTTTCTGAGGAAACTCTTTTATCTTTCTTTCTTGGCTCTGTTGATGCGGGGGTTGCCATGAAGGTTAAACCTGACAGGACGTTGGATTGTTTGGGTTTGTATTGTCCGGAGCCGGTTTTTAAGACGAGGTTGGAGTTGGATGATTTGAAGGTCGGAGAGGTTTTGGAGGTTTTGGCAGATGATCCTGCTGCAGAGTCGGATATTCGAAGTCTTGTGAAGAATCTGGAGCAGGAGCTCGTGAGCGTTAGCAAAGAGGGGGATTCGGTTCGTATATTAATTAGGAAGGTTAAATGAAAATGTGGAGACGTGAAATGGTATGAGTGCAAAGAAGAAGAAAATACTGTACGTCCAAACGAGTGGTGTTGATAGTCCGGAGCGGGCTTATGCACCGTTTATTTTGGCTACCACGGCTGCGATGATGAACGTTGACGCTACTGTCTACTTTGTCATAAAAGGGATTACGCTGGTGAAGAAGGGTGAGGCTGAGAAGATCAAGATGGGCAGTTTTCCGTCGCTGAAAGAAGTGATGGATCAAGCAGTCAAGGCTGGTGTGAAGCTGATGGTTTGCGAGCAAAGCTGTGGTTTGCTGGGGATTCCACGTGGCGACTTCGCGAAGGAAGCGAATATTGTGGGTGCGGCAACGCTGAACGATCTAGCCCTTAACGCCGATGGAGTTCTCTGCTTCTGAGTTGACATTTTTTGGCGGCGACAAGGCGAGTATACCTAGATCATGCCGCAGGGAGGCCAGTCGATTCCCGCGTAGTAGAAGCTATGCTGCCCTTCATGAAGGTGTCCTATGGCAATGCATCGTCACTGTACACCCTCGGCCAAGAGGCGAAGCGCGCGTTGGAAGATGCAAGGACAAAGGTCGCAGAATTGGTTAATGCGGAGAAGAAAGAGTCGATAATCTTCACTTCAGGAGCTACTGAAAGCAACAACACTTCAATCAAGGGCGTTGCCAACCGCAACAAAGACAAAGGAACAAAGATCCTGACCTCAAGCATCGAACACATGTCTGTGGTCAATCCGGTTAAGTTCTTGAAGACGAAGGGGTTTGAAACGGTTTTTCTGCCCGTGGACAAGTACGGTTTTCTGAGTCTGGACAGTCTGGAGAAGGAATTGACTGACAAGACGGTGCTCGTTTCAGTAGTGTATGCAAACGGTGAAATCGGCACGATCGAGCCCATAAGAGAAATCAGCAAAATAGTGCACAGCAAGAATGTCTACCTGCACGTTGATGCTACGGCTGCTTGCGGCCAAATTCCCGTAGACGTCAAGAACGAAGGCATTGACTTGCTCACGATTTCTTCAAACGACATGTACGGTCCCAGAGGCGTGGGTGCGCTTTACATCAAAGAAGGAATACGCATCGAGCCATCGCTTCACGGTGGCGGACAAGAACGCGGTTTACGGTCTGGAACGGAGAATATACCGGGGATAGTGGGGTTCGGAAAGGCCGCGGAAATCGCCCGGAACGAGATGCAGGCTGAAGGCGAGCGTTTGGTCAAGCTGAGAGACAGGTTCATCGACGAATTGCTCAAACCGATTCCATACTCGTTCTTGAACGGTCATCCGACCAGACGGCTGCCCGATAACGTTTCTGTCCGGTACAACTTCATAGAAGGCGAATCGATGCTGCTCAGCTTGGACATGATGGGCGTATATGCGTCTTCAGGTTCGGCCTGCACGGCGAAGACTCTGGAGCCTTCGCACGTTCTTCTGGCGATCGGCTTGAAGCACGAGGAGGCGCATGGTTCTTTGATGTTCACGTTGGGCAGGCAGACGACGCAAGAGGACGTTGATTATGCGGCAGGTTTAATGCCTGCGATTGTCAAGAGGTTAAGAGCGATGTCACCGTTAACTCCGAAGGAGTTGAAAGAATAGTGTACAGCGAAAAAGTCATGGAACACTTCAAAAACCCTCGGAACGTGGGCGAAATTCCAGACGCTGACGGCGTAGGCACCGTGGGAAATCCCGTGTGCGGCGACTTGATGACTATTTACATCAAGGTTAAAGACAATCGTCTGACGGACATTAAGTTCAAGACTTTTGGCTGCGGTTCGGCTATCGCAACGAGTAGTATGATAACGGAGCTCGCTAAGGGGAAAACACTGGAGGAAGCGATGACGATAACCCGTGCAAACGTAGCTGATTCGTTAGGCGGTTTGCCTCTGGTCAAGATGCATTGTTCTAACCTAGCGGCCGATGCGTTGCACGCTGCAATCGAAGATTACTATAAGAAGCATGGGAAAAGAGGAGGTCAAGAAATGAAACCGGAATTTGTCCGATGTGAATTCTGCAAGGTAGAGATTCCGACGGAAGCGTGCAGACTTGCGGCTTGTCGCACCGTGATCGACGGTAAAGAATATGTCTTCTGCTGCACAAAATGCGCGCAACGTTATCAGCAAAAGAAGAAAAAATAGCATCTAGTAGTCATATTTGTGTAGATAGCGCACGCTGATGGTGGTCAAAACTGTCACGGCAGGCTGAGTTTTCAGTCGCGCTGGACCAGGCCTTTGAACGAATTTTTCAGCTAACTTTTTATATTAAGCTTGCGAAAGCGCATATGGTGGTCAAGAATGACCTGTTGGAAATGGTTTGACGGGATGTTGAAAGAGGCAGGCGTAAAAGTCACTGACAAAAACAAACAGAAAATTGACCAAGTCATCCATCACTACATTGGTGAACAATCCAGTTACGGCCGTTGTTCTGCAGATTGGAGAAAAGCCAGGAAAGAAATTCAAGAAAACGATGAGATGAAGCAAGAACTCATCGGGAAGCTTCGGTCAGCAATCTAGAATTGCAGCCTTGTCTCTTTTCCATTTTTGCATGAAGAAAAAAGAAAATGAGAGACTATTGTTGAATGATCAGTCAAGGCTTTCTGGGCGAGTCATTGGCCTGTCAGTTTTCTGACTTCCTCTTTTCCTTTTTCTATTTCTTTGGCTTGCTCAGCATCTATCCTCAACAGTAAAGTCTGAAATTCGCCCATATGTGTTTTCTCTTCAACTGCAACATCCAACAGCACTTTTTTCGTGCTTTCGTCGTCGGTCTCGGCGGCAAGCTGTTCGTAGAGGCTTATAGCGTCTAATTCTGCTGTCATGGCAACTCGTAGTATTTCCATATTGGTCTCTTTTTTGCTGACTTTTTCCATTTTTATCGGCATTTTGGATAACATTCCGAAATCACGGTCCCCGCACGCACTACAACCATTTCGTTGTCTGGCACAGACTTTAAAATTGGTGGGTTGATAAGATTTTGCCTGTCGATATACGTGGCTGATTTGGAAAAATAGGAATGTACAGTTTGCAGATAGGTCTATGACTCAAGAATAGGAGACCCAGAGCATAGTGTAAAGCCCGGGACCTGTTTCGAGGGTTCGCCTGATGATTGGGTTTGTCCAGTTTGCGGCGTGCCAGAGGATAAATTCGTTAACAAAGAATGAAAACGGGCTGTTGAAACTTTCGAAACTCGTGGCAAAGAAGTCAGCTTCTTTGTTTTTGCGTTTCTAGAAGCTTTATATTTTTGTGTAGTGCAAATCTGGATTGACCGGGCATGACCATTTCTAAGATAATTAAACGAGACGGCAGGGTCGTGGATTTTGATTCTGCCAAGATTAAGGATGCGGTTTACAAGGCTTTTATAGCTGTCGAACTTGCCGATGGCGAAAAAGCTGACGGTGTGACCGGAGAGGTTGTTCGGCTTCTGGAAGAGAGGTTCAAACAGAGAATTCCTTCGGTTGAGGACGCTCAGGATCTTGTCGTAGAGGTTTTGCGGGAAAAGGGCTACGGACAGGTTGCTATTGGCTATCAGGCTTACAGGGATAAGAAGCAGGAAATCAGAAGTTTGAGGGAAAAACTTGGCATTGAGCCCAAGCTAACGGTCAACGCGCTTGAAGTCTTGAGGCAGAGGTACCTGTTAAGGGACGAGACTGAGAGAATCGTTGAGTCGCCTGGTCAACTGTTCCAAAGAGTGGCAAGGGCAATCTCGAAGCCTGACAGAAAATACGGTCTAGACCCTGCTGAAGCCGAGAAGACCTTTTCGGAAATGATGTCGAAGCTTGAGTTTGTCCCCAACACGCCGACCCTTTTCAACGCTGGAACACCGCTTGGCCAGCTTTCCGCATGCTTCGTTCTGCCCGTTGAAGATTCATTGGAAGGCATATTCACTTCGGCCAAAAACATGGCGTTGATCGAGCAGAGCGGCGGCGGAGTGGGCTTCGATTTTTCGAGGCTGCGACCCAAAGGAGACATCGTGCGCTCAACGAAAGGAGTAGCATCCGGTCCAGTGAGTTTCATGCGGATTTTTGACGTCGGCACAGAAATCATAAAAGCCGGTGGAAAACGCCGAGGCGCAATGATGGCTATTTTGAGGATTGACCACCCTGACGTTCTTGAATTCATAACTTCCAAACAGGAGCCAGGATTCCTTTCAAACTTCAATATTTCAGTGGCCGCAACGGACGAATTCATGAAAGCTGTGGATGAGAACGGAGAATACTGGTTGGTTAATCCGCGAAACAAGGAAAGAACAGGCAAACTCATGGCAAGGGATGTCTGGAACCTGATGGCGAAATCGGCTTGGATGAGCGGAGACCCAGGTGTTGTGTTCATCGACGAAATCAACAGGCACAACCCAACCCCGCAGGTCGGACTCATAGAGTCCACAAACCCTTGTGGCGAGCAGCCACTTCTTCCCTATGAGTCCTGCAATCTGGGTTCGATCAACTTGTCGAGGATGGTTGAGGATGGTAAGATTGATTGGGAGAAGCTTCGGATGACGGTAAGGAATGCGGTTCATTTTCTTGATAATGTCATTGATGCAAACAGGTATCCTTTGGAGGAGATTGGAAAGATTACGTATGCTAACAGGAAGATTGGTTTGGGTGTAATGGGTTTTGCCGACACGTTGATCAAGCTTGGGGTTCCTTACGATTCTGAAGAGGCTACGAGACGGGGAGAGGAGATCATGATGTTTATTGAGGAGGAGAGCCACAAGATGTCTGAGGAGCTGGCTGAAGAGCGGGGTTCCTTTCCGAATTTTGAGGGAAGTATCTGGCAAAGCAAGCATCGCAAGTTGAGAAATTCCACGGTCACCACCGTAGCGCCTACGGGCACGATCAGCATAATCGCTGGCTGTTCTTCTGGGATTGAACCGATTTTTGCCATTAGCTTCATAAGGAACGTTCTAGGCGGTACACGGCTTTTTGAGACTAATCCGCTGTTTGAGTTGATGGCGAAGGAAAGGGGTTTCTACAGTGCGAAGGTGCTTGAGGAAATTGCTCAAACGGGTTCGGTTCAGAAGATTGAAGGCGTGCCGGACGATGTGAAGAGGCTTTTCGTGACGGCTCTGGATATCAAACCTGAATGGCATGTGAGGATGCAGGCCGTGTTTCAGAAGTACACTGACAACGCTGTTTCAAAAACTGTGAACTTGCCTACTGAAGCCACGATTGAGGATGTTAGGAAAATCTATGAAATGGCTTGGAAACTGAAGTGCAAGGGTGTAACTATTTTCAGGTACGGCAGCAAACCTGAGCAAGTGCTGTACATCGGTGAGATAAAAACCGCCACGGGCAAATTCGTAACCTTGGAACCCGAATATTCTGGGGGCTGCCCAACTAAAAACTGTCCATTCCCGAGCTGACTTCGCTTTGAATCACATGCGCGTGCTGACATGGGTTCTTTTTTCCATTTTAAGTAAGAGTCCGTAGCCGAGCAGGGTTGCGAAACCTATCAGTCCAAGGATTCCCCAAGTGATTCTTTTGTCTGTCAGCAGTCCGAAGAGAGTGAAGGCTATCTGTGAGCCTGCCGAGCCTCCTATGCCGAAGAAGAGCCCCAGTATGGCCATGTATCTGCCTCTTTTGTCGGCCGGTGCGAGGTTTGCGACGAAGCCTAAGGTTGCAGGGACGAAGGTTATTTCGCCGAGTGTTAGAATGATGATACCCGTTAGGAACTGGTAGAAGCCTGTTGCGAACATGAAGGATGTGAAGCCTGCAGCGTAGAGCAGTTGGGCGATTATGAAGGCTTTTGCGGCGCCGATTTTCGTCGTTCCTTTTCTGATTGGGATTTGCAGTGCCACTACCATCGTGCCGTTCACTGCAAAGAAGACGCCGAAGATGTACGGTTCGAAGCCGAGGTACAGCGTGTACACAGAAAGCAGCCCGTAAAGCTGTGTGTAGATCAGGTTTGTCATGGCTCCCAAGGAGCAGAATAATATGAAGATTTTGTCTTTGAAGATTCCCGCAAACTGTGAAAGGGACACCTTATTGACTTCTTTTGGGCAGTAGGATTCCCTAATTAGCAGTGCGAGACCGGCCGTGGCGATTGCTGCGAAGATAGCTGCGTAGACATAGAGTATAGGGTAGCCGCTTCTACTTTCGATTACGCCTCCAATTAGCGGCCCGACCACTGTTCCGATGTTGCTTATCATATAGCCTAAGCCGTAGACTTCTTCGCGTCTTTTCGGTTGGACGAGATCGGCGATCATTGCGCTCTGAGCTGGATCATAGAAAGATCCCAGAATGCCGGTTGCCGCGTACAGTGACAGGAATTCAAGGTATGAATTCGCGTAGGCGAACCCCACCGTCAAAATGGCCTGCAGAATCATTGAGGCCACCATCATTCTTTTTCTTCCGAATTTGTCACATAGGTTTCCTGTCACCAACAGGGCGAAAGTGGACGTAAGCCCACCGATCATGATCATGAAGCCCACAAGTGACGAGTCAAATTCTAATCCGCCTTTCTGTCTGGTTCCTGCCAGAAACATTGCTAGGTACGGAAAAGCGATGTTTCTTCCAAGCGAGAAGACGAAGCCCAAGATCAGTAGGACGTATATTTGAAGGGGGAGACCTGTCAATCCTGCTTTAGAAGAGGCACGCAGAAACCACTGGCTTATCGCTCTTGTGAAACGGGAATTTCTTCGTTGCGTGCCCATGGTCCAAGCTTTTTCTCCTCGACGTGTGAATTGTGAGCACAGAGAAATCTTCAATGATTGTTAAGAACCTTTCGCCGCTTTCCTTTTCCGAGTTCCACTTTTGACGATATTCTACGTGGTGACACTATGAATCGGGGCACGTTGCTCTAGGAGAATGAGTGGAGGGAGGAAAACCGTATGAGGGTATGCGATCGATCTTATGAATGTTCAAACATGCGCTATTAATGACTTGCCTAGGAAAAAAGCAACAAGCTGCTGATTTCTTCTCGTTGAACAAACGCGTTTTGCATCCAAAGAGTGAGAGACAAAGCTAGCTTTTCTTTTTATATAAGACACGCTTCCCATCCAAAAACAGTCATATTTCCAAGAGCTTTCCTCTTTATTCTGAATTGATATCTGTGATCAAAAAAACTCTTATAATTCCAGCATGGATTAGTTTTCAGGATTTCATGCACATGAGAGCGGGAAGCAGATGAGCAAGCTGGGTTGGTCGAATCAGGCTCCAAACAGGCCAGCCGTGCTGGTCGTCGATGATGAGGAGGGCATAAGAAAATTGTTGACAGCCATCTTGACTGAAAACGGATACTTCACAGACTCCGCTAAAAACGGTTATGAAGCTATCAAGAAAACAGATGAGAGATTCTATGAAGCGGCCTTCATTGACATAGTTTTGCCGGACATGAACGGAGTGGAACTGCTGACAAGGATCAGAGAAACAAAGCCTAAGATGAGAAAAATCGTCATGACAGGCAATCCCTCACTTCAGAACGCTGTGGAAGCACTAAACAAGGGAGCAGACGCTTACATTATGAAACCGCTAAATATTGAAAAGATCCTATCAACAATAAAGGAGCAGCTGGAAGAACAAAGAAAAGAATGGGAAACAGCCGCGGAACAATTTGCGCGGGGACGCCTACGAGGGCGAATCGACACAATAAGCAGAGAAAGTTCAGAATGAACTATCTGACAGATGAAGACTTGCGCCGGACAGTGTGCCCACATCCAGTGAAGACCCGATGAAATTTGCAGTTTTTTGATGGCAATTCTTATAAGTAACGTGTCCATGGATACTGAAACAGTGTGAAAAGCGATTTTTTGCACGTAAAGCATGAAGGAGTTGAGTAGTAGATGTATGAGAAGAAAGAGATGCATAAGGCAGTTTGCGCTGATTGCGGCAACGAATGTGAAGTCCCATTTAAACCTGACGGAACAAGACCAGTGTACTGCCGAGAGTGTTATTCGAAGAGAAGACCCGCTAGACCGAGATATTAAGTTAAGTTAACAGCTTTAATTTAAGATCTTTTTTTCTCATCTTTTTTTCCATACTCATGTAAACGGGCCAGACTTCATCTTAGTCCGAAGGGCCTAGTTCTACATCGGCAACCATAAATGTTTCGCGCACATAAATTCTATTGGCTGTTAATGTTGAGATCGCTCAGACGAGAAAAGGATAGGGGTGTCCCATGGTTTTTAACCTTGCTTCTGTTGCTCACGATCACAGCCTCATGTGTCTCAACGAGGCTTTCCTCCGGCCTTTCTGGTGAAGGCGGTATTTCGCAGGTTGAAAGCAACGTTCTGTCGCTCGTTAATGGGTCAGAAGCCTATTCGTTTGATCTGCACTTGGAAAGTATAGCATTGTCGCATCTTGCTTTCCGTTCTGGCGGGTCTCCGGGAGCCAATGAAACGGCTGACTGGGTTGCGGGCCAGTTTGAGAGTTTCGGGTTGCAGACAGAAAAGGAGGAGTACCAGTTCTCGAATTGGGATCTGAAGAGCCAGCCGATACTGATAATCGACGATGATGGCAACCCTAGCACTGCCGGCGATCAGGTGAAGATTGCCTCTTTCCAGAGTACGCATTACAGTTGGCCAACTCCTGCTGGTGGAGTCTTCTCTGATCTTGTGGTTTTGCCGTTGCCCTATGCGGCCGATGTAGGCCAGATAGGAGTGAACCCCATCAATGCAAGCGCCTGGAACGCTATTGACACTTTCGGCAAGGTTGTCTTGATAGGCATGGAGATGCGTTGGGATGCGGCTTGGGAGGGCACTTACAGAAACAAGCTAACTGCTCAACCGCCTGCGGCGGTCATATACACTTTCTGGTATGACTGGGTGTCCTTCGTTCCGAATTCCTACAGCTCTACAGGAGGCCGCCCGCTTAGCCGTTATGGTCCGTATTATTGGAATTTGCATGTTCCAGTCGGCTTCGCCAGTTATGAAGATGGGTTGTGGATCAGAAACAGAGAAGGAGGTATGGATGTCTCTGCTAAAGTTGTGATAGACTCAGCTGTCGGCACAGGTCCACATTATAACGTTGTGGGAAAACTGAGTGGCTTCGTTGAGCCCGACAGATTTGTCATCGTTTCTGGCCATTATGACTCGGTTATGGATGCAGGGTTCTGTGACAACGGTGCTGGGGTGTCAGGGGTTGTCGAGTTGGCCCGTGTCTTTGCTGAGGCCGTCAGGCGAGGCCTTTACTTTCCGAAGTACACCATTGTTTTTGTGGCTTTTGCAGACGAAGAGCTGGATCTTGTGGGTTCCCTGAACTACGTGAAGATGCACAAGGCTGAGATGGGAAGCATAGTGGCTGTGATCAACCTAGACTGCATCGGAAGTCAGGAATTCTACGTCACAGAAACAAATCCTGTCGGTTCGCTTGATCTGGATCAAGTCGTTCACGGTGCTGCTCAAAGCTTGGGAATTGCCGCAGCGGTGGAGGCGCAGGGAGGCTCGGATCAGGAATCGTTCAGGGATCCTGCGTCACTTGTCAGTGATTACTATGGGCTTTGGGGTCTTCGATTGGGAATTTCTGACGCTGTGCCTGTGAAGAGCAGTGTCATGCTCATTTCGCATCCGCTGTCCTATTCGGACAAGTGGAGCCTGGGGATCCCGGGCTGGATTCATACGTCATACGACAACTCCACTTCTACGACGACTTTGAATTGGGTTGAGGTTGACGACCTTGAAGTTCATATAGAAGTCGCCGCACTGACAGTCATGCGCGTTTCGCCCTCGCTCTTGGTCACGGACTTGAACAAAGATGGGAGAGTGAACATTCAAGACATAACGATGGTGGCTGTGGCTTTCGGAAGTAAACCGGGAGACGCAGACTGGAATGCGATAGCTGATCTGGACAAGAACGGCGTGGTAAACATCGTGGACATAACCATGGTAGCAAAAGACTACGGAAAGACGTGATCGAACGATAATACTCATATCTTTGAAAAGAATATAGGCAAAGGCAACCTCAAGGATAGAATCGTCACATAGAAGTGCCCTTTGAGCAGTGCACGCGCGTGATAACGTAGTTTTTTTCCCAGTGTCCAATGTTTGTCCTAGTTCTTTTCAGAGTTTGTCCGATGGCATTTATAAGCCAAAGAATACTTGCCTTAGATTAAGGAAGGATGGCAGAAGGATTCTGAAACTCTCCTTTCTCCCTTCGTTCTTCATCGCCACCCTTCCCGACTGTTTTTTCCGTTGCGGAGTCTTGGTTTGAATAACTTAACCGTTAAGTAAAGCGGAATATGAGCTTTATGAGCCGAATGAAATATGGTTCTTAAGAGTTAATGAGGAGAATGGCAGAGCCGCTGTTAAAAGCGTCGATCTCCTTTCTCCCTTCAACCATTCTCCTCGTCACTAAATTTCTACAGTTTTCTTGCAGATATACGTTGTGAAAAAAACTTCTGTAAGACTCTTCTATGGTTCAAGTCTTCTTTGCTATTGAATCGCTTTCTCCACCAAGTCTGGCCGACCTTTGAGTTCGCTGTGGGATTGCTCCTTCTTTTCGTCTTGCATAAATCGAGTTCCAAATATGTACAACATAGCGGCACCCGACATGATGCTAATACATGACATTATGAAGGCGTTTTTCGCTCGTTCCCGATCAACGCTTCCAAACTTAGCATCAGTCGTTGAGAGTCTAATTCGCCATGCTTCGCCGTATATTATCATTGTGGCGAAACTCGCGACGAAAATGATCAGAAGCAGAATCATCAATGCATCTATGTTTAGTTTCATTTTCTCGATTGTAATATTGACTTTAATAATTAATTATGTTTTTGGTAGGTAGCCCGAACGGAGACCATTGTCAGAGCTGGAGTTTCATGGAGCTTTACCGAATGAAGAGGGATTTCTCCACGAGTCTTGAAGGCGCGCACGTTGACGGTTTGATGAGCGTTCCTCAGCGGTCATTTGTCCATGTGGGGAAAGACGCTTTTTTGCAAACGGAAACCTTTAAGTGTGTTGGGGGCTCTACCATTGATGGTAATTGGAAATTTATATTTTCAATTTCAACCAAGAGCCAATAGAGGTGATTCTACACGTTCCAAAAAAGAATGTTTGAAATTAAATGTACCGACTGCGGCAAAACTGCCATGGTGCCTTTCAAGCCTACAGTAGGCAAACCGGTTTACTGTCAGACGTGCTTCACGAAACACTCGTCTAAGCCGCCAGAAAGTGCTCATACGAACTTCAGTTTTGACTCGAAACAAGCGTGGGCACGACGGGGAGATGGCTGGACCGGAAGAAAGGAGGAGGAGCCCGCTAGCATTTTCCGAGAGTCCTAGCGCACGCGTAATTGGCTTCCACTTCATGGTGAGTCAGCTGTGAGCAGACGGAGATACTTTGACAGGGCAGAATGTACAGGCTGCATTTACAAAGGTGGCACATACTGTTGGAAGCAGTGCCCCTATAATATATGGAGGAGAGAGCAGTATTGAACAGTGAAGACGAGATTGGATGAAGCGATGCGTCCAGTTCTCTCGTCGAAAGCGTCCTTGAACATATCACTTTCTGTTTCTTGATTCTGCAATTGAACGTCAAGACGGAATTCCGTATTTTACGAACGTCGTCCTTGTCGTCTGCGCGTCGGTATGATGGAAATTGCAGCCTACGCTTGCTGGGTGTAGGCGTCGAAAAGGCATATTAACTCTTTTTTATAACAAGAGGTTTTATGAACTCTAGAGAGAGACAGGAAATAATCGCTCGTTCGCCTATTTCTCTTGCATATCTCAAGCGTTTCAATGCTGCAGCCGGTGTCTTGCACCTGATACAGGGAATCATAATGTTGACTTTGGGTTTCCTGTTGACGTGGACAAGAGATGTTTACACGTTCTATCTGAAACTGGGTCCAGCTAGTGGTTCTCCGCCCAAGTTCCTCGCGGTGCCTAACCCTCAAATTCTCTTCACTCTCCCTAATTTGGGAGTGATTCTTGCGTCTTTCCCCCTGATTTCCGCGACAGCACATTTTGTGATTGCGTATCCGAAGAACAAGAGCTACAATGAAAATCTGAAGAAAGGTATGAATCCCTACCGTTGGTACGAGTACGCCTTCTCAAGCTCAATAATGATAGCGTTGATTGCAACGTTCGTCGGCGTCTGGGATTTCTGGTCTTTGGTCATGATTTTCGTGCTGAACGCGATGATGATAATGTTCGGATACCTGATGGAACTCGTGAATCAGAAAACCGAAAAGACGAACTGGTCCGCCTTCAACCTAGGCTGTATCTCTGGCGGGCTTCCCTGGATCGTGGTTTTCGCCTATTTCATAGCCGCTGTCAACTCTGCTGGTGTAAACCCACCTACGTTCGTGTACATGATTCTCTTCATCTATTTGGTTCTGTTCATGGTCTTCGCCGTCAACATGGTTCTGCAGTACAAGGGCGTCGGACGCTGGAAGGACTACTTGTACGGTGAAAGAGTCTACATCATTCTCAGTTTCGTAGCGAAGACACTCCTAGCATGGCTTGTGTTCGCCGGAGTCTTTGCACCATTCTAGGCAATCCAAGCAACCCCTCCTTTTTTCATTTGCACTCGCTGACGAAGTAGGCCGTTAGCTCATTTTCGATGCTTGTTCTCCTGCCATTTGATGGCAAATTTCGCCAGATCATCGGCGTCGAAAAAATACAATTGCGCTACGCTGCTTTGCCGGAGCGCCCTTTGCCTGAAGCCAGGGTTTATCGCTAATCGCATCCGTGACTGGCTCTATGTCTTCTCTGTTTTGACGCTGTAACTCGTTTTGACCCCTGCTTTTTCGAAGATTTTTCCAACAGGGCAGTCTTTTACTGTCAGATTATGGCATCTTTGGATTCTGTCTTCAGGCGCATCTGCTTTCACCTTGATGTCAAACTTGGCTTCAGTTATTGTTCCGGCTTCTTCAGACTTGACCCCTTCCGCCTCTATCTCCAGATCCTTCAACTTCATGCGCATCTTGCTCGCTGTCAAAGCGAATATGGTTGCGTAGCACCCAGCGAAACTCATAAGTGCAAGCTCGAGGGCTGAAGGCCCCATATCCGTTCCACCCTCGTCACGGTCAAGATCCAAGCAAAAAGCATGCGCTCTACCATCATCAACATCAATCCTGAAACCGTTAACCAACTTCGCATTCGCGTAAAGCTTCACCAAAACCTATTCACCCCTGGCAACTCCTATATCAGAAAGGGCAAAGGTTATTGAAGCTTTTCTTGCATACGGATCGATGCGTGCGTAGCCATGACGTCGGTTACATGGATGCATGGAAAACGGAAGCCAACAAGGTTAATATCTGAGAGATTTGAAACCTTAAACGGAGCAAAAACGTCGCGCTTTGATTTTGGAAAAGCTGAAGATCGATCCGAAAGTGGACGGTGAAAATGAAGGATGAGTTTGATACCAGACGAACATAGAGAACACATCAAGAACCAGCTTGCGGAGACTCTGATCAATCCAGTAAAGATCATCATGTTCACCCAGGAAATGGAATGCAGATTCTGTGCAGAAACCAAACAACTCTTGATCGAACTGGCTGCGTTAAGCGACAAGATCAACGTTGAAGTCCACGACTTTGTAGCAGATGCTCAACTGGCGCAGCAGTATGGAGTTGACAAGATTCCGGCACTCATTATCATGGGCGAAAAAGATTATCATATAAGATTCTACGGGCTCCCGTACGGCTACGAGTTCCAGACCCTACTTGAAGATTTGAGAACAGTTTCCAGCGGCAAGACCGACTTGTCAGAAGAGACGAAAGCAAGGCTTCGGGAAATCAAAACCCCCGTAAACATCAAAGTGTTCACAACTCTCACTTGCCCACACTGCCCGCCCGCGGCAGTCCTCGCTCACAAATTTGCAATGGAAAACGACCTCATAACGGCCGAAGTCATCGACGCCAGTGAGTTCACGCAGTTAGCCATAAAATACATGGTCATGGCCACCCCCAAGACAATCATCAACGAAAAAACCGAGTTCATAGGAGCGATCCCCGAAAACCTCTTCCTAGACCAAGTCTTGAAGGCTACTCCACAAACATAGTTCGGGAGACTTGTCGAAGGCGATCGTGAAATGAAGGAAAAAGAAGTTGTTCTCCAGATTCTTGGAATGCACTGTCCTGCCTGTGCCGAGGGAATCGAAACAGTTCTAAGCAGGACGGAAGGCGTCACAGAAATCAAAGTCAACTTCGCAGGCAAAGAAGCCATCGTAAAATACGACGAAGAGAAAATCGACCTAGACAAGATCAAAGCCCTCATTAAGAGAGGCGGTTACGAAGCAGTAGAACAGGTTGAAGACACGACTGAAAAGCGTAGGAAAGAAGTGAGAGACAGGATGCTCGTCTTCTTCCTGGGCCTAGCGTTAACGATCCCAACAGTGATCATCGCCTTTCTCTTGAACTTCTCAGAAAAAAACTACATTCTCCTTGCTTTGGCAACGCCCGTGCAGTTTCTCGTCGGCTTCCACTTCTACCAAGGCGCCTACAACTCAATAAGAAACGGTTTCGCCGACATGAACGTTCTCGTAGCCCTGAGCGCCTCAACCGCTTACTTCTACTCTGTCTACTCCACATTCTTCACGAGTGAGGGTATGACTTTCTTTGAGGCAGCGGCCGTCGTCATCACGACTATCACCCTCGGCATGCTGCTTGAAGACATGGCTGTTGAGCGCACTGGCGAAACGATCAAGAAGCTCATGGCGCTTCAACCCAAGACTGCCATCGTAGCACGAGACGGCGAAGAAAAAGAGATTTCAATCGACGAAGTCCAAGTTAACGATATCATCATCGTCAAACCAGGTGAACGCATCCCCGTGGATGGAACAGTGACCGAGGGTCGCAGCTTCACAGATGAATCCATGATCACAGGCGAATCCGTACCCGTTGAAAAACTGATCGGCAACCAGGTCTACAGCGGCACGATAAATAAGACGGGCGCTTTGAAATTCAAGGCGGAAAAAATAGGCGCAGAAACTACTCTCGCGCAGATCGTCCGTTTGGCCCGTGAAGTCCAGGCCAGCAAAGCGCCCATACAGAGGCTCGCGGACAAAGTGGTCAACGTCTTCGTCCCCGTGGTAGTCGCGATAGCTGTAGCCTCTTTCCTCATCTGGCACTTTGTCTTCTTGAACGACTTCCTCGCCGTAACGACCACGGTCTCCGTACTGGCAATATCCTGTCCCTGTGCACTGGGCATAGCCACACCGGCGGCGATAATGCTTGGCGTCGGCAAGGGTGCTGAAAACGGAGTCCTCATCAAAAACACCGCCGTACTCGAAGTAACAAAAAACCTCGACACGGTAGTCTTCGACAAAACTGGCACGTTAACGAAAGGCAAACTCGAGGTCACAGACATCATCGCACAAGACAAAAAAGGCCTACTAGAACTGGCCGCCGTCGCGGAGAAACGTTCTGAACACCCTATAGGCGAAGCCATCGTCAAAAAAGCCGAAACCGAAGGAAACACGGTCGGCGAACCGGACTCTTTCGAAGCGTTACCAGGTTTCGGCGTATCTGCTAGAATCAAGCGCAGAAAAATCTTGATCGGAAACCGCGCACTCATGACGAGCAGCAACGTGTCCACTGAACAACTGGAAAAAGACATCGAAAGACTGGAAGGCGAAGGAAAAACAGTGCTGATCACAGCGGTTGACGGTAATGCTTCTGGGCTCTTTGCGATCTCGGACACGCTCAAAGACCATTCAAAGGAAGCCGTTGAGACTCTGCAGAAAATGGGTCTCAAAGTGGTCATGCTCAGCGGCGACACCAAGAGAACCGCTGAAGCCATAGCCAAACAGTTGGGTGTCAACGAAGTCCTAGCCGAAGTCGTTCCAGCAGGAAAAGTTCAAGAGATAAAGAACCTGCAGAACCAAAAACGATTCGTGGCCATGGTCGGAGACGGCATAAACGACGCCCCGGCCATCACGCAGGCAGACGTGGGCATAGCGACTGGAAGTGGAACCGACATCGCCATCGAAGCCGGCGACATAGTTCTCATCAAAGACGACCCCCGCGACGTGGCCGTCAGTATCAAACTCAGCAGAAAAACCTTCAGCAAAATCAGGCAGAACCTGTTCTGGGCGTTCTTCTACAACGTGATAATGATCCCCCTAGCCGCAGGCGTGCTCTTCCCTTCTCTGCACATACTGATCCCGCCAGAAGCCGCAGCGGCCTCAATGATACTCAGCGACATAACCGTCGTCGGAAACTCCATGCTCCTGAGAAGATGGAATCCATAAGGCCCTCTGAGGGGGTCAACTGACGAACTCCGACATTCCTCCGGCGGCAACCGCGGGCGAGGCTTCGGAGTCTCAGCGGACTATTTCTACACTTGGCTTTGGGACGAAAACATCCTCATCGGCATAATCATCGGGTCCATGCTACTTGAAGGATACCTATCCATGATCATGGTGCCAATTATGCTCAGCGGCGCAGCCTTAATCTTCAGAATCGACCTCTGCGTCTGCGGCCGAAGCAACATGGCCCAAAGCAAAGTCACATAGTACGGCAACATGCGCGTCCACCGTGCTCTGCTCACTTCGTTTTTCCGTATTTGGTCGGGTCAGCGTCAAACTTGTCTTTGCAGAAACCATTGCAGAAATAGTAGGTCTTGCCCTTGTACTCCGATTTGAATCTAGCCGTTTTTTCATTCACTTCCATTCCACAGACCACATCTTTAGCCAAACCTTCACCTCCTATCACCTCCATGTCCCAGTTTGCTGATGAGATTGTTTCATACTCCCTTGCTCTTCATTTGTTCACAGAGTCTTGCTCTCGCATAGTCTTCAGCAAGTTCTCAATGTCCCTTGTTTCTTTATCATCCAAGAGCAACGCAGGTCTTCGCGGATAACCGCCTGGCAAGCCTTGCAACTTCAATGCTGCCTTGATTGCCGAAAGCTGGTTATATCTCTTCACAAGTACCTCGTTCGCAAATGACACCTGCCGCTGAAGCCTGCATGCCCTTTCAAAGTCTCCCTTCATGAAAGCCTCGTAAAGCCAGCTACAGAGCCGGGGAAAAACGTTCGCGACAGCAACCACCGCTCCAGATCCTCCCGACATCAAGACTGGCAAAACTACATCACCAGTTCCAGCAAGCACCGATATCCTTGCGCCCACCAACCTTATGATCTCCGCTATTGAGCCGACGTTCCCGCTACTGTCTTTGACCCCTACCACATTCTCGTTTGCATTCGCAATCTTGGAAAACACAGCAGGCTCCAACGAAAAACCCGTGAACTTCGGAACGTTATAAAGGACAACCGGAAACTCGGATGACTCACAAACCGCCCGATAATGCTCACATATCTCCTTGCTCGACAGCTTGAAATAATAAGGCGTCACAACGAGCACAGCATCCGCACCCAAGTCCTTCGCGTCCTTAGTGAACGCGATCGTCTCCTTGGTGCTCACACTTCCAGTGCCAGCGACAACCGGAACCTTCCCATTAACCTCATCCACAACAGTCTCAACAACCTTTCTCCTCTCCTCCTGAGAGAGATAAGGAGCTTCACCGTTACTCCCGCACGGAACCAACCCCGAAACACCGCCCTCCAACCAAAACCTCACGCACGACCGAAGCCCATCAACATCCAACTCGCCCTCACGCGTAAAAGGCGTCACGTTAGGCACTAACAAACCCTTCAAACTGAGCCTTGACATGTCTTTCCCTTGAAAACTAGATCACATGCATCGTATATAAACTCCAATCCGATCTCGTCAAATGCAAATCTCTATCACGCACTTGCAAAGGCATTTTCGTTCATATGCAAAATATGAACTCTGCAAGCGCAAAGTTATATTAACACGGAGCATGAGCTAAAGTCGGTATTCAAAACTCAAGGTGAAAAGCACGAAGACACACTTATTCAAATCAGCTCTACCCCCGCCGCCTCCACCGCCACCAACGCCATCAGCTAAGACCGGCAGAAAAATGAAGAGAAGTCTCATCGTCATAGCCCTCATCGCAATAATCCTCGTTGCCACAGTTCTGCTGTTCTTCTTCAACGTCATTCCGTGGCCCTTCAAATCCGGAGGGGGAACTAGCAACGTAACGTATGGCGTTCTCATGGGCAAAGTTGTTGACACCGCAGGCAACCCTGTCTCGAACGTCACCGTCAGCGTCGGCGGAGAAACAGGCACGACCAACGATCAAGGATGGTTCAGCGTCACAAACGTGGCACCTGGAAACAAACAGCTCGTAACATTCGACAAGAACGGTTCCGCCACGACATACCAAGTCACCGACATCCAAACGGGGAAAAGCAGCTTTGTAGAAGCCACTGTAGGCCCAGTTGACGAAACCGATTCCTTCGACGCTTCACAAGGAGCAACCATCACCAATCCCGCAGACAACGGATACATCGCGATCGGAGCAGACTCGCTAAGCACCTCACAAGGCGTAGCGTACACTGGAACAGCAACAGTTTCCATGACAACGTTTGACCCGAGTAACGAATTGGAAGCCAACGCGTTTCCAGGCGAGTACCTGGGCGTATCCGCACAAAACCTGACAGCCGTGCCAATCAAGTCCTACGGGTTCATGGACATCTCCGTCACCGGCCAGAACGGCGAAAAGCTCAACCTAACGACAGGGAAAAACGCCACGATCGCGATTCCCGTTCCAGCCAGCATGCAGGCAGACGCAGAAGCGTTAGGCACTTGCCCACTCTGGTACTTCGACACGTCAGCAGGGATCTGGCGAGAAGAAGGCCAAGGCACATTCGACGCGGGTTCAGGGTGTTTCATCGGAACCGTCAGCCACTTCTCAACTTGGAACTTCGACATCCGTTATCCTGCAGCCTATGTGAGCGGTCACGTCGTCGACTCAAGCGGCAACCCAATTCAGGATGCCCAAGTCAAGTGTTGGGGCACAGGATGGTACCAGCAGAGATGGGCCAGCGGAGAAACGGGAACAACCGTGAACGGCACCTTCAAACGCATCCCAGTCGAAGTTGGAGTAACGTTCAAGTATCAAGCATCCAAAGGGGGCCACGAAAGCACGATCCTACACACGGGTCCGCTTCAGCAGAATCAGGAATACAACGTCGGCGATATAGTGCTGGACGCTCCACTCATCACGATAGTGCTTTCATGGGGCGAAAACCCAAGTGACCTAGACAGCCACCTCGCAGCAAGACTCAATGGGAACGTCACCTTTCACGTTTACTACGACGCCAAAGGCTCACTCACCACGGAGCCTTACGCAAACCTAGACACGGACGACACCAGCGGCTACGGCCCAGAAGTCACCACCATTTCAAAGCTCCGCCAAGGAACCTACCGCTTCTCAGTCAGACATTACGCAGGAGAAGGCAACATATCAACATCAAGCGCCGCAATCAACCTGATCATTCCGGACACAGGAACGATAAACCGATACAATCCACCAGCAGGTCAACCTACGGGCACTGACATATGGAGAGTCTTCGACATAACGATCGACTTAAACGGCAAAGTCACAGCGGTCAACACGATAAACGACTACGTCACAGGAAACGATAACTCAAACCTGCTGTATCCACCATAACGCAGAAAACCAGACACCGGAGACGCAATTACCCTATTTTCTTTCAATCAGCTCAATCAGAGTCCCATCAGGATCCTCGATGAAAGCTATCAACGAGCCACCAACGCTAAGCCTGTAAGGCTCATCGGTAATAGTCACTTTCTCCTTCCGCAAAGCAGCTATCACGCGCTCCATATTATCAACCTCAAAGGCAAGATGATCAAAAACCCGGTCCTCATAGTTAGCCTGAATGAACTTTTTCTGATTCCTGTAGAACGTCAGCTCAAGCGTCGCTCCCTTTCCTTCAGTATCCCGCAGAAACGCGATCTCAGCGTTGTTCTGCTGAATCTCATGCCGACCTAAAAGCTTCAAACCCATCGACCTAGTGTAAAAATCAATCGACCTGTCCATGTTGCTCGTCCGAACACTGGTGTGAACAAACACCACAGCTCCTCACCCACCTTGTCTACTAGTGCTTAAAGCTTATAGAACTAGCGACGATCACAGAGCAATCTTCCATTATAGTGAATGGAAGCCCGGTCTTTGACTTGATTTTACCAAGTTGCTTCTTCTGGTTTGGAGTCGAAAACGTGGGCCAGCTTCTCTTTCATGATTCCTACGCGTACTGACGCGCTGAAGGATGATGTCAGCAGTCCTGAAGGTTCTAGACCGAATACCTTGCTTCTGATCGCCCTGCCGGCAACGAAGAGCATGAGGACGGAAACGGCGAACAGGCCTGAGGCAAGAGTAGGAGCTAAGATTCCAGCAAACATCGTGGTTCCGACCAAGGCGCCGATAAACTGAGAGAAAGCAAAGAAGAACGCAGGGATCAGGTACGATAATGTCACGGAAGAAGCCACAAGTACTGATCCCAGACACAGGTAATATGCGCTCAGCTTCGGAAGGAGTTCCTTCACCAGCGACAAGACGATCAAGTCACCATTGGCCAACTCGTCCCCATTTCTGATCGCTTTCACAAGAGAATTCGCGTTCGTTCGAGTTTCAACGGCTTCGGCGACCATCATCAAACCCAGGCAGATGATCGCTATAGAAAAGCTTAGCATGAGACCCATTTCCAAGAGCTTCAGAATCACGGTGAAAGTGAAAATCATGACTATGACGAAGACGAGCAGAGGTGAGAGAGCAATCGAGGAAGCAAGCCTACCGATCGTCTCCTTCTTGTCGGGATACGGGTTGAACACGCTAAAAGTCTTATCAAAAACGTTAGGGGCCACGTTCTTCGGCAACCTTTTCAGAGCAAGAGACTTCAAACGGAATAACAAGGAAAGCGCTAAGCAGATACCACCCATCGCAAGGAGAACTGAAAAAGATGCCAAATATGGAACATCAACTTGGAACAGGTCGACCAATGCCATCACCTGCCAGTACCTGACTACCCGCTTGCTTGCACCCATAATTATAATCATGAGCCTACTAAAATGCTTGCCGATACACGCGTTGCACTCTTCTCGCTACAAGGCTTCTATTTTCCCCGTTTTACGTGCCGAGCGTTCAAACGCTTGGAAAAAGAGATATCCCAAAATCACTGAAACGATGCCTACCACCAACTGCTGGACAAGGGTGAGCGAGACGTCAGCGATGGTCTGTCCTTGAATAGCACTTCTGGCCGCCGAGATACCGTAGGTCAACGGAAAAGCGTAGGACACGAATTGAATCTGCGGGGGGAGAGCTTGAACTGAAAAGTTGACTCCGCAGAATATCAGGAGCACGAACGTGAATATGTTCGCGAAAACCATTGGGTTTCTGAAATGGAAGCAAAAGCCTCCGATCAAAAGGCCGAATCCGGTCATCGTGAGGGCAGTGAGAACCAACGTTACGATGAGCGCCAACGCGTTCGCATGTCCAAAGTCAACTCCAAACACGAACGCGGCGAAAGCAAATGATATTGCCACGCTGAGCAATCCGTCAAGCACGTGAACCATTGCTCTGCCGACGAAAAGCGGTAGTCTACTAGCGGGAGTGGCCAACACCAGCGGCAGCGTTCCGTCCCATTTATCGTGGCCCGTTATGTTGATGACTGAAAACACTGTGTTCCAAGAGAGGCTCTGCAGGGCATTGCCAATGGCTATGAAAGAAACCAGGGCGGATGCGTTTTCTGAGCCTCCACTGAACAGGCCGACGAACACGAAGAATGCCATCTGCGAAAAGGACAGAACTAATTTCATAGTCAACCACATGGGCGGGTTTAACCAGTCAAACTGAGCCCGAAATGAAAAGACGGCACTGCTTAAGAAAATCTTTAGGCGGCTCATGCTTCAACCAGCGTCCCTTTCACACGGGCCCTTTTTTCCACCGCCTTGAATAACACAGCAGCCAAAACTGCGTAAGCCAACGTAATCAGAAGCATCACCGTCAAGTCCAGAGCTATGGCTACGTTCACGTTCATGCCTGCCCAGAAACTCTGCGAAGCATATTGCGGGCTGGTGGCAAGCCTGATCGCGTCGACTCCCCATGTGGGTCCTAGTATGTAGGCTGCTGGGTGAACCCAGAACGGGAGCAGAGCAATCGGAAACATCGAACCGGAAACTATGTAGAGCGGAGTCTCCAACCCGTTGGTCAGCGCCTGCGCCGATCTGGAAAGCACAAAAGACGACGCAAAGATCAATCCCAAAGCTGAAACAGAGAGAAGTGTGAGCATCAGCGAAACGACAAACAGTAGTGGATCGGCGATTCCGAGTGAGATTCTGAATGCGACGGTTCCTATGATGAATACTGCCACCATGTTGGTCAGGCCGAATAACGCGTTCGAAACAGCTCTCCCCGTGATCACGTGCAAAAGCTTTGAAGGAGCCGCCAAGACCGCTTCTAAGGTTCCCTGCCACTTTTCAAACTCGATCGCGAAACCTGACGCGTAAATAGTGTTCCCCCACATGCCCATCATTCCTCCGCCTAAGACTGCGTACAACCCGAACGGTCCGGTGGAATTTTTGAAAAGAGTCAGGGCCACGAAGGTGAAAACAAAGGGTGCGATAATGTTGGGAATGACCCATTGCGGATCGGCCATCCAATGCAGCATCGCCATCCTGAACGCGCTGTAGATCACTGTCGACGTTTTCGGCATATCCACACCCAGCTTCAGCCTGTCACGAGTCGCAAGTACGCGTCTTCCAGCGTTGGTTCTTTGATCTTGATGTCGTAAATGCGGCTGTTTCTAAGTATCTGCTGTACTTCAGCGATGATTTCGGAGCCCTTCGAAGTCTGAATCTTCAGAACCTGCTTGTTCTCACCCAATTCAGCGCTCACCGAAAGCACGTCTGTGATCTCCCTAAAGTGTGCAACCTCCTTTTCGGTGATTCCGAAGCCTTCAACCTCCACGATCGTAGTGTCTTTCACATATTTCTTCAATCCTGAAGGCGTGTCGAGCGCGACGATTTCTCCGTTTCTGATCACTGCCACCCTGTTGCACAGCTCATCAGCTTCAAACATGTAATGCGTGGTCAAAAGAATCGTTTTACCCTTCTTAATCAGTTCTCTGATCATGTTCCTCGTTTCAATGGAGATTTCGGGATCCAACCCGACTGTGGGCTCGTCTAGAAAAATGATTTCCGGATCGTTGATCAAGCCTCTCGCCAGGTGAAGCCGTTGCTTCATGCCTTTTGAAAAAGTCTCCACACGGTCGTGAGCCCTGTCCCAGAGTCCCATGAACTCCAAGAGCTCCTTCACCCTTTTATCCCGAACTTTTGAGGGTACTCCATAGAGGTCAGCGAAGTATCGAAGATTGTCCACGGCGCTCACTCTTGTGTAGAGGCCTCTTTCTCCGCCTAGGACGATTCCGATTTTTTCCCTTATCTTTACAACTTCCTTCTGGTTGTCGATACCAAGGATGAAGGCCTTGCCCGAAGTCGGAATGAGCATGGTGGTCAACATCTTTATCGTGGTCGTCTTGCCCGCGCCGTTCGGACCGACTATTCCAAAAAGCTCTCCATAGTCCACTTCGAAGGAAATATCCTTCACGGCCACAACCTGGGTCTTCGTTCTCCGCACAAAGCCTTTCGTGGTGTTGAAAACCTTGCAGAGATGCTCCGCTACTATAGCCTTTCCTGAAGCACCGCCGTTGCTTGAGCCAGTTTCAACCATCGCCGTTCAGACCATAGAATCTCATGCGGCTACACAAATAATGCAACACTTTTCTTTAAAGCTTACCGTCAACGATAGCTAATGCCCAGCGCGGCAGTTCAACCTGGTCAAACGGATCGTTAGATACCCTGTCTTGAATCAAGTGGCAACATGATTCGGAGGGACCGCCCGAAAACACCTCATTTTTCATGAACGAACACGATTAGTCTCGGAAATGGCACCGCCCCTTCTTCTGATGTTGAGGAACTGCGTCCAAATCCTTGACGAATACGCATATAAGCTGCCGAAAATCAGTCATCTGGGGAATTCGTGATTGGAAAGCTGTGTTTTCTGCCGCATAGTGAGAGGAGTCGCGCCGGCGAGCGTAGTGTACTCTGACGAGAAAGTTCTGGCGTTCATGGATGCTCAGCCGATTAACCCGGGACATGTACTCGTGATCCCGAAGGCTCACGCTGCCCATCTGTCCGATCTGGACGAAGAAACCGGCGGACAAGTCTTCAAGGTTGCGATGCGTGTTTCACAAGGGCTAGGACGGTCAAGCGTGAGATGTGAGGGAGTAAACTTGCTTTTGGCTGACGGTGAAGTCGCGTCCCAAGAGGTGTTTCACGTTCACTTGCACGTTGTTCCAAGATTCAAAGGCGACGGTTTCGGGATGAGATTCGGGCCTCATTACGGTTCGAGACCTAATAAAGAAGAGCTGGACAGAGTCGCTTCAACCATTATGAAAGGCATGCGTTAGGGCAGCCAGTGTTTCTCCTGCCTGGTTTCAACGTGTTTCTTGTCTTCGAGCTTCTCAACCACGGTCTTCCTAGCTATTTCATAAGCGGCTTTATAATCGTATGTTCCTTTTGATTCCTCGGCGGCTTTTTTGATGAGCGCTACTTCGACCGCGTTCTTAAGTTTTCCAATGGCTAACGCACCCACACCGAAGACTCCGGGCAGCATTTCTTTGCCATCGGTTTCTGAGTCCAGTCCTTCAACTCCCAACGGCGGAATAGCGTTGATGTCTGCCACGATCTTGCATTTTTTCCCGTGCTCCTTGAGCACCGCCAGTGGAAGAAGCTCGGCTCCGGCAGCTCCAGCTGAGAGGATGATTTCTGCTCCTTCGATTGCCTTTCCGATCTCTTCAGACGTCTGGGCTTCAACGCCTTGCACTCTATGATCAGTAATTTCCTCGTTTATTTTGGCCGTAACAAACGAGGCTTTTTGCAGTGAGCGAGAGGTCACGGTCACATTTGCTTTTTCAGACGCATAAAGCCTTGCGGCAGTTTGTCCAACTGGACCGGTGCCCGCTAGTACGGTGATCGCCTTGTTTTCCAAGCTTCCCAACTTTTTTCCGAGGGAATGTTGAAGAGTCTTTGCCACTGCGGCTGAAGCCGTCGTGTAGGCTCCTCTAGGGTCGATTATTATCGCGAGTTCAAAGGGTGGGAACATGCATTTTTTGGCTTGCCCGAGGACTTTGTTTGTGAGTTCGAAGTCGTGCCCGTTGATGAAGATCTTGGTGTGTTTTGCCCCTTCAGGTCCTCTGGGGAACATTGCATCGTAAATGATTCCGTTTGCATCCTCAACCGTCACGTTCTCATACTTCAGTATAGTAGCGTCTGGAAAAGCGTCTATCGTTGTCAGGATGTCAAAGGGGCTTGCGTGTTTGTCAGTGTCCATAAAAATGAACACTTTTTTAAACTGCTGCTCTGGCAAGATCGCACCAGCGCTAATGTTGAAGGCTTGAACATTTAAGAATTGCCACAACATGTTCCCCGAAGCCAAGACAACTTGCGCGAGGGTTTATTCTTGTTTGTGGCCGTGCCTGAACTTGAAAATGCTGATGAGCAAGGGGACGCCGACAAGAAATGATACGATTACAACGAGGAAATCCTCAATGTATGAATCGACAGCGGCTCCGACAAAGATCAGGTAAAGTCCTGTGAATCCCGTGAAAACATTCGGAAACAGAGTGTAGAGACCGCATGGAACAAGCAGAAAGACCCTTACGAGCGAATCTGTGACTGTGCATACGAATGATATCAGAATCAGGGCAATTGTGAGGCGTTTAACGTCGTCTCCGAACAGGTTACGACTAAATCTGGCGGCGGGATAAATGAGGATCAGACCAAACAGGATGTCCAAGATTGTCCACAAGGGAAGTGCTCTTCCAAACGGGTGGATTAAATAGGCTGAAAGCATTATTGCATAAATTGCCAGAACTGGTCTCCACCTTGCCTTGGCTAGGAGTCCTGCCATCAAGACGCTAACAGGTTCAGCGATTATGCCGAACATCCAAAAAATGTCCGGCCTTATCATTCTTGCGATTGCACTGCCCATGAATGCCGCGAAAAAACCAATTTCTGGGCCTAGAACTATCCCCTCTACTGACTCTATGTAGATCGCCCAGTTACGCCAAAGTCCAAAAGAAAAAAAATAGAGCACAACGTGTAGAGCTGCAAACACTGCAATGAGACTGATCGCCTGACTTCTCCGCATTCAACCACGATTCAAGATATCTGAGGTTGTACAAAAATTTTCATCAGGCTTTTGTTTCGAGCAGAGACTAGAGAAACGCGAAAGAGTCTAAAGCTTGCAAGACAATTCTGTGAGCGGTTTCAAAAGAACAACGGAAGCCTTTTGTGCCGAGAACTCATCGAATACGATTTGTCCAATCCGTCCGAGCGGAGAAAGGCTCAGCAATCGGACGTGCTTGAAAAGCGATGCAACGCCTTCATGAAGAATGTCATCAAAATTTCGCTGGATCTCACTCAGGATTCAGTTTGATCATCACCGATCTTTTTCACCGCGTATTTTATGTAAAGAAAGGTCACTACAAAAGGTATTGCGTAGGGCAGGAGAAACGTCAAGAACCGGCCTACCGGAGCTGCGGCGTTTAGTGCGCTTGAGGCTGTTTGATTTTCCACCACTCCTTGGGCAACGCTGTCCCAGAGCCCGTGAGCAAGAACTAGTGGGAGCAGGCTTCTTGTCTTGCTGTAGAAATAGCCGAAGAGCAGGCCTATGAAAAATGTGACCGAAATGTATTGAGCCATGCCAAAGGGGTCGAATGGTGAAAGATTCCAGACAAAATGCCAGATTCCGAACAAGAACGCTTGAACGATGATAGCATTCATCGGCGTGAAGATTTTCTCAAGGTGTGTCTGTATGTATCCTCTGAAAAGACCCTCCTCACTGGTGGCCACGCACAGGGTCATGAAGGGCAGGGAGAGGATGAACGGCGAAATGTTGAAAGAGAGGAAGAGCGTTTGATTGGTGAAGGCGTAAACGAGTAGATCGTCGATGGCTAACGTCGATGCGTTCAGAAGCAAAAAGAATGCGACCCCATGAGCAAGGGACTTACCGGGTTTTCTGGTTGTAAAACCGAATGCGGAGATTTCGGTTTTTTCAATGATCAGTATTGTTGAGATTGTGAGCAGGATCAACGGTGTCTTTTCGAATGGTGAGCCGAAGAGTAGGGCAGATGGAATTCGGACGCTCAGTGCTAACAGAAAGAGAGCTAGAACTGACAGAAACACCTTAAACTTGTCTGTTGTAAGAACTTGTTTTGAAAATTGTGCCTTCTTGTGATAGTTTCTGTACCAAGCATAAATGGGAGCGAGCAATAAAACCGAGACGATTGCGGGAATGGCACTTCCTAACAGTTCTGGCGTTGGGAAAAGGTAGGCACTCAAGAGAATTATTGATGCAAGGGCAAAGTAGGCTAATACGATTTCGAGGACTACTGTCTTATTGGAGACGGCTCTTTTCCTCCTCAGTGTTGAATCACGTTAGACGGCAATTGAATTAAGCCTTTTTACTTTCAGTTGAGTGCAAATCGTTTTAAAAAGAGTCACGTCAATATTCTCTTGGTCAAGGAAATGGTTGAGAAAAAGCGTTTTGAGTTTCTGGAGCACACCGCGGACGCGTACATTGCTGCCTATGGGAGGGATATGGCTGAGGCTTTTGAAAACGCTGCTCTGGCAATGTTTGAAGTGATGACCGAGGCTGAAAAGATCAGTCCGACAAGTGAGGATCGGGTTGAAGTCGAAGGGCAGGATGAGTATGCCTTGCTTTACAGTTGGCTTGAAGCCCTGCTTGTAAAGGCCGAAATAAACGGAATGCTCTACTCAAAATTCGATATCTCGTATATGGAACGTACTTCAAGAGGTTTCAGTCTCAGGGCGAAGATTTGGGGAGAGAAGTTTGACGCGGGGAAGCATCTTCAGAAAGTTGGTGTTAAGGCTGTTACTTATCATAGGATGGAAATAATCAGAGAAAAGGGAAAAGTCACGTTGAGATTCATTCTCGATATTTGAAAAGTTGCTGCGTTTTTGGTTCTGCAAAAATCTTAAATGTGTCCATGCGGCTACTATGAGGCAGAGAAGGGAGAAACGGGACGCGTTGAGTTAATGAGCAATTTCAAAAGCATTGTTGAACGGATTAGAACGCTAGAATCTGAAAGAAAGAATCTTATGCTGGAAATCGACGAACTGAAGAAGATGGCCAATTCAAAGGCCGGAGCATTGGAAAGCGAAGTCAGCATGCTTAAGGAAGAAGTGAAGTCGCTCAGGGTTCTCCTCGGCGGCGACGACCCGCTTGAAGAAAAACCTGAAGCGGATCCAGCGCAGAAAAAGAGGCAGACTCATAAATAAGCAGGAAAGCAGCTCTGCATTAATAAGCAGCGAAAATGTTTAAAGCAGGTAGTCGTTGCCTTAACACTCTGAATCGAGCACGGTGACTCAGCAAATGCGCGTTGCAAAACTTCGGGAACACGTATTTTTGATTGATGTTGAAACGGCGGGGTTCAAGAATTTCATCGCTAGCTACGTTTTGAGAGGAACGCACGTTGCCATTATTGAAACTGGCCCAACATCTTCTGTACCCAACCTGCTTTGTGGGCTGAAGAGTCTGAATGTCAAGCCGGAAGACGTGGATTACGTTGCGGTTTCACACATTCATCTGGATCATGGAGGAGGCGCCGGAACGTTGGTCAAGCACCTGCCTAACGCGAAGGTCGTTGTCCATCAGAGAGGTGCGCCTCACTTGGTGAACCCGGAGAAACTGTGGCAGCAGTCAAGAGAGGTTCTTGGCAGAATAACCGAGTTTTATGGCAAGCCTGAACCGGTTCCTGCTGAAAGGATTATCGCCGCAACAGATGGAATGGTCTTTGATCTTGGAAACGACGTCAGGCTGAGAGTCGTGGAGACTCTTGGTCATGCCTCGCATCATCAGAGTTATCAGGAAACGCTTGGCGGAGGCATTTTCCCGGGAGACGCGGCGGGCATTTACCTGAAGGAGCTTGATGCGGTTGTGCCAACTACGCCGGCGCCTTTTCGTTTGGACATCGCGCTGGCTTCTTTGGATAAGCTGATCAAGCTGAAGCCCGAGGCGCTGTACTACAGTCATTTCGGTGAGGCGTCTGACCCTGTTGGAAGGCTTCAGGCTTACGCCAATCAGCTTAAGCTTTGGACAAAGATTGCACAGCAGGGAATAGAACACGGGCAGGGCTTAGAAGCAGTGCGGGAAAGAATACTTGAAGCTGATCCTTCTATTCGAAAAGCGGTGGATTTCGTGAAGGCTCATCCCGTGCTGGATGAAACCGTGCTTAGCAACAGCGTGCAAGGAATTATGGAATTCGCCGAAAAACACGGAAGCGCGTCAGCATAGCTTCTGGGCGTTAAAAGTCAAAATCGTTTATATTCTTGCCTTCTTACCTTTTGTGTAAATGTAGGTGAAAAGATGGAAGAGGGAGAAGGTCGTGCTCCTTCAGAGAGGGTTCCGCTCGAGAAGATGGACGATTACTCTTGGCGCATTCCCAAGTATAAGTCAGGAATGAGGGTTACTGGCATAGTCTTCGCGAACAGGGACTTGCTTGATAAGATGCAGACGGACAGAACTCTGCAGCAATGCGTAAACGTTGCTCATCTGCCGGGAATCTACAAATACGCCATAACTCTGCCGGATGGACATGAAGGCTATGGTTTCCCGATCGGCGGCGTGGCAGCAACAGACTATGACGAGGGCGTGATCAGCCCCGGCGGAGTGGGCTACGACATAAACTGCGGCGTTCGGCTGGTGACTACAAACCTTTCAGAAGAGGACATAAGGCCCAAGCTGGTTCAACTCGTAAACACGATATTCGACAACGTGCCGTGCGGGCTGGGAAGCCGCCGAAAAGATTTCAAGGTTTCGGAACACGATTTGGACAGGGTTGTGACAAACGGCGTTCAGTGGGCAATAGACAGGGGGTTGGGCTGGGCTGAGGATGCTGAGCACTGTGAAGAAAATGGATGCATGAAGAACGCTGATCCTGATAAGGTTTCTTCAAACGCCAAGAACAGGGGGCTGACGCAGATCGGCACTTTAGGCTCTGGAAACCACTTCTTGGAAGTGCAGAAGGTTGACAAAATATACGATTCGAAGACGGCTGAGACGTTTGGAGTCGAGCATGAAGGACAGGTCACCGTCATGATTCACTGCGGTTCAAGGGGTTTTGGGCACCAGGTGTGCTCGGATTACCTTCGGGTTATGGAGAGGGCTGTTCAAAAATACAAGATTACACTTCCAGACAGAGAACTTGCGTGCGCCCCGGGCAAAAGCCAGGAAGCAGAAGACTATTATCAAGCCATGGCTTGTGCAGTGAACTATGCATTTGTCAATCGGCAGACAATCTTGCATTGGGTTCGACAGAGTTTCCAACAGGTTTTCAGGGAAAACCCCGAGAAATTCGGGCTGAAGCTGATTTACGACGTCGCGCACAACATTGCAAAGATTGAAAACCACGAGGTCGATGGAGGCCGGAAGAAGGTTTGGGTTCACAGAAAAGGCGCCACACGAGCGTTTCCACCCGGAAATCCAGAGATTCCCGCAAGCTATCGTTCTGCAGGACAACCGGTGCTGATCCCGGGAAGCATGGGAACGAGTTCGTGGCTTCTGGTGGGCAGGGAGCACGCTATGCAAACGAGTTTCGGCTCGACTGCTCACGGTGCCGGACGCATGCTGAGCCGGAGTGCAGCTAAACGGAATTTCTGGGGAGGAGACATCAAGAAAGCCCTGGAGCAAAGGGGCATCTATGTTCGAGCCGCAAGCTCAGTGGTGCTAGCCGAAGAAGCGGATCCAGCGTACAAAAACGTTGATGTGGTCGTAGACGTAAGCGACAAAGTTGGAATAGCCACAAAGGTCGCCAGATTCGTCCCAATAGCGGTGGTAAAAGGCTAGACTGGGCCCTCATTTTCTCTTATCTTTGGCTACTTTTCAACAACACACATCTTTAACCCGTCATAAGAAGCGCACGCTTTGGGCAGACTAGAGGGAGATCTGCGGAGGTTCTGGGCCGTCAGCTTTATGTGCTCTTTCATATGAAAGCTTCATATTGATTGCTGGAATTGCTTGAGGGTTGCATGGGGTTTAGATGCCGTTCAAGGACGAGTGTGGGATCTGCGGCAGGGTTCTTTCCTATAGTTACCTTAAGCGCTGTCAGAGGTGCGCGCGGCTTTATTGCCGTGACTGTATGGTTCCTGACGTAGCGACGGGCGACCCAACCAAAATGTTCTGTCTAAATTGTGCCCGACGAGTTGTTTCTCCAAGAAGCGTTTCCAAATATGAGCGGCTTAAGGGGTATCTGCTCTTCAGAGGAGCCTTCACGAGCGCTGTCAAACTCGGCTTCGCGCGGATTGATGGAATAATCGGCGAGAACTTGCCGATGAGCGCGTATCGTAGTGAGAAGTGGTGGGAAAATTTGCCAAGCAGTCCGCATGCTAAAGGTTGGTTGGACGCCGGCTGGGAAGTGCGAGAGGTGAATTTGAAGGAGGGTTACGTCGTTTTCAAAAAAGTGAGAGAAGTGCAGGTTAAAAGGAGAAGCTCAGCTAGTGAAATCAAGAAACCGTTCACACCGGTTCGTGTACGAATTCCTAAACCCAAAACGCCCTCGAAAACCAGGGTTTCGAAGCTCTATGCTCGGCTCAAGAATCTGGAGCGACAGAAAACCTCCGTGCCTATGTATCATGGCAGTTTTAAGCCGAGACGGAAGTATGAGAAAAAACTGTTTAAGCCGGATGAGAAACCACAATAATGTTAAAAAGAAATCTTATCTAGCTCACCCTGATAATCTAGTGCAACAAGCAATGCGGTCGTCGTCTAGACTGGTTTAGGACACAAAAGCCCTTTGAAGGCAGTGTAAGCCTTCCAAGCTTGCGATCCCGGGTTCAAATCCCGGCGACCGCACCAATATGGCTCCCCACGAGTCTGCCTTCTAACGCTAATCGCGTTAGTTAGAGGGACAGTCAACGAGCAGATTCATCGCTTTCCATAATACCCCAAGTGTTTCCTTCAGGATCTTTGAAGTATGCCATCCAACCGACGCCGGGAACAGCCATCTTTGGTCTGATAATTGATCCACCGTTGGTTTTTACTTTCTTGATGTATTCGTCAACCGAAGGAACGTCAATCGTGTTGACAGTTGAAGGCTCAGCCTCAGTTCTTTTTGCCAATCCACCATCAATGCCTGGTTCTTTCTCTTTTCCTGTCACTATCAACCAGTAGTTCACAGGCCCTTTCCATTTTTCAATTTTCCAACCAAAGACTTTCTCGTAGAACTTAATAGCCCTTTCAGGTTTTTCTGCATCTATTTCGAAATGAACGACTCTTGGCATCCCTATCACCTTCCAAGATAATCCTACGCCGTTCCTTTCTCATATATGCATTTTCATTCAGCTGTTTGAGGTCGTTTCGCTTCTGCCTGAAGGCCTTCATTTCTCGCTCAAGCGCTTCTACCTCCGCGTCCCTGATCATCGTGTAGCTCGTGTTGATCAGCTCATTCGGCACCGTCAGGGCCTTGAGACGGACACGCGTCTCCGTCTTCCTGGCGTTAATCAATACCAGAGGTCGTTTGATCATATCGCCCAAAATTTGAACCAGTTCTTCTCTTTTCTGGGCTGGAACGATGATGAACGTTCGCGGGTAAACGTTTATTCTTAGGGTGATTTGTGAGGGTATTCTAAGGCACTTCTGACTTCCAGCAGAGCCCGCGACAAGCTTCTTTCGCAAAACACAGCCTTCTCCTAGCCCGATCCCGGAAAGATTTTTTTGGTGCTGAAAACTTCCAAGCCCTCGAGAATCAACCAAGACCTCGCCCTTCACGACGTCAGGAATCATGCTCAACTCAACTGGCGCATCGAGGAGGCCGAGCACGTCGACGCGAGAAAGCTGGCTTATCGTCTCGCACCTGCGCAGGTCATGATACGCACTCGTGAAAATCAGTCTACGAGCTAATCGCCTCTGCAACCTATCAACACATTCTCTTCTGTGCAAAATTTCAACCTCAAAAGCCACGGCTAGACGCCACTCAACGGCGGCGAGAACGACCGAAACGACTGACCAAGCTAAGAATGAGGCTAATCTGGGAAAAGAAGGTTACTGTACGCCAGTCTTTAATCAGCGTCAATAACGTTAATATAAAATGGAATTCAATCTCCTTTTGTTGGTACAGCTTGTCACGGCGAAGTAAAAAGGACGTAGCCGCAGAAGTTATGGAAGAAATCCTTAAGTCGCCTAATACCGCGCCAAGCAGAGTATTTGCCAGAGCAGGCATCAACTATTTCTTTGCAAAAACCCTAGTCGAGAATGACTTGATAAGATCTGAGAAGATCGGAAAGAGGCACACCAAATTGAGCATCACGGAAAAAGGACGAGCATTCCTAGCACACTACCGCGTGTGCAACGAACTCCTGCCTTGTTAAAGCGCGCGCTGGGCTGGCATGGCGTGGGCGCAAGACTTTAATTCAAACTGGTTCAAACCATAAAGTGGAGGGGCGGGTTTATGTGGAAAAAGAAAGAAGAGAAGAAAGAAGAGAAAGAGGAAAATTGGTTGAAGGAGCTATGCGGAGACGACGCAAAATTGTATGATCTTCTCAGTCCGAGCATGTATTTAGATCCTATAGCGGCCATATCCAAAACGGATCTCAAGATCCTCGCCGAGGAGGCAGAGAAAAGTGTCAAGGAGGAAGATTATGAAAAAGCGATGCAGAAATGTAGGACGGCAGTGGATAAGGCCATTTTTGAGGCCACTCAACATCCAGGGGAAAAGGGTAGATACGTTAAAGCCATTCAAGACCTCGCGTCGAAGACTGCAAAAGTGGGAGAGAAAGCAAAAGAGAAGGGAGAGAAGGAAGGATTCGTTTCTCCTTCTCTTGAAGGAAGAATTAAACGTTATGAATTTATGAGCGAAAGAGTTGAAGATGTGATAAAAATTGCTTCTCTCTTTTACAACGAGAGATTAGAAGAGCTGGGGGCAAATGGAAGGAGAGAAGCCAGAAGACAGGAGAGAAGAGACGCTGCTGGCAAAGAGGAAATGGAGGATAGGAAAGCAACGGAGAGACGAGAGGCAAGAGGAGAAGAAAGAAAACAGATGGGAAGCGGAGAGAGAAGAGAAGCTGAAAAAAGAGACAAAGGAGAAGAGAAGAAAGAAAGGGAGAGACGAGAGGCAAGAGGAGAAGAAAGAAAAGAAGCTGAGAGAGAAGAGAAGAGAACGGGGGAGGAAGAAAAGGGGAAACGAGAAGCGAAGAGAAAAGAACTCAGATGAGTCGTGCGGTCGCGCGCTAGCGTGTTCCTAAATTAGTTTGCGAAGTACCTTATGCTTCTTGATTTCGATCGATCGACCCATCCGCAATCAAAGAGACGTTGCGCAACGTAAAGAGCATGTGCAACAGGTTTATTTTGGAAAAGATACTATTGACAGTTGAAGAGTGACGTGACAGAACATGAGTAGTGAACAGAATCGACGTAAGAAAGCCATCGAGAGTACTCGGCGCGACAAGGCGAAAGGTCATCAAACGAGAAGAGCTCGTGGTGGAAAGAAACAAAAGAGAAGATAAGATAGCAGCTTCGGCGCGCTATGATTCTTTGCTAGAATTTATTAATCCTTGAATGCAAAGGTAAATAATAGGTGGTGCGATGGCTTTCAACATTGATACGCCTACGCTTGAGCAAATTGCTCTCATAGTCTTGACAATCGTTGTCCTAGTTGCAGCGGTCGCTTGGATGAGCCACCGTAGACGACAACGCTCTCGCACGCGTTGGATAACCGACAAACTAAAGTAGAAAGAAAACAGGAATCAAGCTGATTACATATCCGATCCCCCCGATCGATCGGGCGAGGAAAAAGGAAGTGCGGGACTGTTGATTGCTTCTTTTGGCACAGGAGGGGGGAACGGAAGGGTAGCTGCGACCAGACTTTTCCGAGCAGTTTCTGTTGATAATCTCTCCATCGAGTCTTAGCATTAGTTGGCTATTGTAGAATGACTTAAAAACGCGGAGCAGACACTGATAATAGGGTTGTAGACTTTGGTTCGGTGCTCATGTGGAACAGATAACTTGGAGAAGAAGTTCTGCACGGATTGTGGTAAGCAATTGATGTATGACTGCAAAGAATGCAAGAAACTTGTAGCTATAACGGAGAAGTTCTGCGGAACATGCGGGACTAAGAATCCTCATTATGATGCTGAAGCATATAGCACACGCCCGCGCTGAGCAGATTCTTTCTCCTTACATTGTTGCGACCCAAGTAGTGCACGCTTCTTTTGGGCAAGGCGCGCGCTAGAAGAAGGATGAAAAATACAAGATGAAAGGAGGTGAAAAGTGTTGAGATCGAAGTATCCTATCGAGTATGAATTGAACCCTACGGAGGTAGAGAAAGGAAAGCAATGGCTAACATTGAAACTGAAAAACATCGGAAACAAAACTCTTAAAAGAGTTGACCTGGAAATGCACTCTCTAGATACCTTTTATCTTTCTCCTTTATTCTTTCCTTTTGGAATAGGACACTACATAGGAGAGCTTCAGCCAGACGAAGAGAGAGAAGAGGTTTTCCAAGTAAACGCACAAGGAGCAGCTGATGTATACGCCACTATCAGTGCACGTAGGGATGGCGAATACTTCTCGTGGGAATCCGGTTGGATGCATATCTCTGTAAGCGAGGAAAAAGCAGAAATCGGTCGCCTACTAGTGCTTTCACACCCGTATACGGAAATAGGAAAGACCCTCTCGGCCGAGGCAACCATTAAGGGCTTGAGAAAAAGTACGGGGCTGAAACTAGAATTCTGGGTGGAAACCCCCTCAGGAAAGAATGAGCAGCAGGCTACAATAGACATAAAGGATCTTCCCGTTGGAGAGGAAGCCCGGTACTCCGCTGAGTTCACGCCCAAGGAAATGGGGTTCTACACGATATACGCGTATTTATACGATGGATGGAGAAGAATAGGTCACAAGACAGATTCCATCTATGCGCAGAAAACATAGCAATCACCAAGCAGACTTGGAAATTTCCAACTCCCCTCTTTTTGCAAAGAGCGCAGGCGGATTAAGTAATTACCGTTTATGTTTGGAGAGCCCGACCTCGTCTTGTTGATGCAGAGGTCAGGTTCTTCCACGCTCCTATTCAAGGACTTGGATTTAAGTCCTATTCGCTCCATCCTTTGGAAGGACCTCCACGTAGCGCGCGCGCTTTCTACGGCTGAGAAAAAAAATCCTTGGTTTTGCGTCTCCACAAGTGAAGTCGACTAGAACTGATGGCCACGTGCTTGTTCTCCACTAGTCCTCGTTTCCTTGCTTGCACAAGATACCTTGTCATGGTCGCAACACCTAAGCAGGCGTTCTTGGCAAGGTTTCTAGAATTTATCCAGAAACCACGTGGCATTTCATTAATCGCCTTTTCTGCCCTACTCATTTTTGTGATGTTCGTCAAAACACCGCTGCTCCTGTTCAAAAGCTACTCCAGCATTCGTTGTAGGTTCTATTGACTTAAGAAGGTAGCGACGATCCCGCGCGCTACTTGCGCCTTCTGAAGATCATGAGACCTTCATAGGTGCAGACGAACGCAAATCCAGCCTAGATAGGCTTCTGAGCCTCACCCGCGTGGATCTCTTGAAGTCTCACTCACTTGTAGATCGATCTCAGAATCTCCCCAAGACTGAAACGCAAAACACGTCAAGGCCCAATGCCAACCACGCTTCTCGACAAGTTGCTCACCAATCTCCTTCTCCAACCGCTTATTCATCCGGACGATCCTTCGGCTAACCTGATGGCGACGAATCCTAAACTCAGCCAGCTTGGCAGCTAGGTCCTTAGGGAACATTCCCGCATTCCCAGCCTCATACAAGTACTCCAAAATCAGCACATCCACTTCACCCACGCAAGCAATCTCCTGAATCATAGGCTTCTCAAAATGGAACATTTCCTTCAACCCTGCCCGAAATGTTCGCTGCATAAGCTTAACTTCCTCAAGATCATGTAGGGCTCGTTTCAGAAGCTGCTGATTGTACTTCAAACGCCCCACTTTTTCAGCCTGACTGCGGCGTTTTGAACGCTTCTTCTCTTCAACTTCCATCACACAACGTTCAAACCTAGAAAACCTCAATGTACAGAACTGTGAAAGGTGAGCCCATCCCATCTACATCAGCAGAGCTGAAACCAACACAGCGTGAAAAGCATGGACTTTTACCATACTCCGAGTCAACGCTCAAAATGGCATTTGAACACGGTTTCGCTTCCAAAAAGGAACTAGGAAACATAATCCTGCAACCTCCTCTGCTCAGGCCCTACTTGATCCGAGCCCTCTACAATCAGCAATTTTTTCAGAGCCCCAGTGAGCTCCTCAAGATCCACATGCAAGCGCTCAACTCTTCCTTCCACTTTTTTCAAGCGTTCCGGCATCTGAAGGTACTCGATAACCGCGTCCTTCTGCAAATTCTCCAGTTCACCGACCTTCCAACTGTGATCTACTCTGCGCTTCGGAGTGCTAACCGTAAAATAGCGGCCGAACAATCTTGCAACGGGATCTTCGACAGCCAGTTCACCAGCCACAAACTTGCCCTCAGTCAAAACGCAGCCGTATTTCTTACACAAGGCCACAGCCACCCGGTTAGCCACATTCAACGCTAAACCGTAAACCTCAGGCGGGCTCCTTCCACGAATAACTTCCACGTGCACAATCCAACTCTTGCTCGTATGCCGAATCTTCACACCCTGCTCTAGCCCAACAAAGCCGTCCAATTCTGCATCTCCACACGTCTAAACCCATCCAATGGCACGATGCCCTCAACCCTAATCCCAAAACCAACCTGACACTTATCCAGCCTGTACAACTCACCAGGAAAAACCACACCCTCACATGACCTAAGACCACATTTCGAAGAGATCTGCGGCTACGTATTTCAAGATGGATTCTGCTTTACCAAGGTGCAAGAACAACGCGTAGGGACGAGTTCACTGAGTTCGGATTTAGTTCATTCTTTAGTCGTTTCATAGTTTATGAGCGTAAACAGGTCGTATTTATCTCCTAGGTTCTCTCTGCCGTGAAGATAGCCAAGTTCTATCAAGAAGCCTATGCCAATGACTTCTCCTCCGAGCTTCTTTATCAGTTCAACGTTGGCTTTGATGGTGCCGCCTGTCGCCAGAAGGTCATCAACGAGAAGAACTCTCTGACCGCGTTCGATGGCATCTTCATGTATCTCGATCGTGTCTGACTCATATTCCTTCTCGTAAGTAAGGTTCACAACTTTAGACGGCAGTTTGCCCTTCTTTCTGATTGGAACGAAACCTACTCCCAACTCATATGCCACTGCTGCTCCAATTATGAAACCCCTTGCCTCGTTTGAAACCACAACGTCAACATCCTTACCTCTAAAATGGTCGGCCATCCGCTTGATGCATTCTCTGAAAGCATCCTTATCCTTCAGAAGAGGGGTTATATCCCAGAAAACCACGCTCTTAAATTCAGGTATTCTCCTTATTTTCGCTTTCAAGTCCAAGCCTATCACACCATTCTGCCCCAACCAACCGTTCAGACCATTGCGCTCTTCAATGCGGACTTGCATTCACACGTTCTATCTTTCGGTATTCTGCCTACCGCTTCTATGATTATCTTTCTGACGTTGCCTATGTTCTTATGCATCGTCTTAACAATTTCTTCCGCACTCACCGGGTGATCCTTCCACACATCGTAATCAGTCACACTTGAAATCGACGCGTAACAAATCTCAGCTTCCCTCGCCAGAACACACTCCGGAACAAGCGTCATGCCCACCACGTCTGCACTCCAACTCCTAAACATCTTTGACTCCGCTTTAGTAGAAAACCTCGGCCCCTCTATGCAGACATAAGTTCCAGTCTTATGATGCCTGATGTTCAATTCCTCAGCCACATCCATCAAAACCTTGCGCAACTCAGGACACATAGGCTCAGCAACTGAAATGTGACAGACCTTAGACCCCGTGTAAAAGGACTGCTCCCGCCTAGTCGTTCTGTCAATAAACTGGTCAACGAACACAACATCCCCAGGCTTATACTCTTCCCTCAAAGAGCCCACGGTAGTGGGAGCCAAGATCCACTCCACGCCCAGCTCTTTCAAAGCGTAAATGTTCGCTCTGGAATTCACATCAGTAGGCCTAATTGTATGCTTCTTTGAATGACGCGGTATGAACGCCACCCGTCGGCCTTTCAGCTCCCCAATTGTAACGCAATCCGAAGGCGCACCATACAGCGTGTGAACCTTGACCTCCTCACTGTTCTCAAGAAACTGCGGGTCATAGACACCTGTTCCGCCTATAATTCCAATTTCCGCTCGCATGGGATGTACTAAAAATGCCTATACTTATAAAAATGACGTAGATTCTGCTCTAAGACTCAAAAAACGATTTTGACAGATTCTGCTCGACCTATCTTAGCGAGGCTATTGCGATTATCGTAAACGGAGCCACAACAGTAAGCGTGAACCCACTTACAAACGAGGCTATCAACACGTCGGAGCCAGAATAACGAACAATTACCGGCAAGGTCGTGTCCATGCTTGTTGCTCCGCCTGAAGCGATCGGAGCATACTTGTCAACCCTCCTCATCACCGGAGCAGTGATTATCGTCAGTATTTCTCTCAAGAAATTGGTGGCAAAGCCCAACGCACCCCACTCAGCTCCAAAGATTTGCCAAACCATGGGACCTGTAAGCGTGTACCAGCCATATCCCGCGCTGACCGTTGCCGACGCGATAGGGCTGATTCCAAGAATCAACCCGCCAATTGCCCCCGCACATATGCTGCCTAATGCCGTTGAAAACGGAATGATCAGAATCCGAGGTCCCGTCTGGCGCAACTTGGTTATCGATTCCTTGTCAATTCCGAAAGCCAACCCCATGACGAACAACAACAGTATGAGCGAAGCAGTAAACACGTAGTCCGAAATCCAAACGTTTGCAAACACGTTTTTATAGTTGTTGTTCACGTAGCCAACGGCAATCCCTGCAAAAAGCGCTGACAAAATGTACTTTATCATTGTAAACGAACCAGCTTCCTAAACGCCTTCACAAAAACCACACTGAAAACTATAGTCAGAGACGCCAAGACAACTGCGTTCAACCCAACCTTAGTCAAGGATCCCAAGAGTTCATTGTTTGAACCTATGCCAAAACCCAGCGAGAAAATTAAAACCAAGATCGCCGCAAGTGTAACCTTGCCAAAACCAACATGCTTTGTCCCGCGCAAGCAATAGCCCAAGACTATGCCTGCAACTAATGGAATTATCAACTCCGCCACCGAAAAGTTCAGCATGTGTCTGCCATCACACTCCCGATTATCATCTGGGTTTTGTGTTTTAGGTTTACTCCTTGAAGTATTAAAAGAAAGAAGAGTTTGGGCGACTGTTGTTGCTAGGCTTCTTCAAAGAATTCTTGTGGTCTCGGCGGTGTCTCAGGCAATCCTCTGCGTTCGCGAATCTTGCTTATTATTTCGCCCTGCATTTGTTCTGGAACTGGAGCCCATCTGCTGAATTGTGTAGCCCAAAACGCTCTGCCCTGTGTTGATGACCGCAGTTCTTCAGCCAGACCGAATGATTCGGACACTGGCATTTCCGCTTTGACAATTATCATGTCTTCCTCGTTGGTCATGTCCAAGATTTTGCCGCGGCGTTTTTGCACTATCGCGATGACGTTGCTAACGAATTCGTTCGGCACCTTGCACTCAAAGCTGATCAATGGTTCCAAGAGCTTCGGGTCGCTCAACAGAAAAGCACACCAGATCGGACGCCAAGTCATAGGCAGTATCTGCGCTGGACCACGGTGCACAGGGTCTTCGTGAACCGTGACGTCTTCCAAGTTTATTTTCAAACCGTACGCGGGTTCCTTCGCCAAAACCGAAGTGAACACCGCTTCGCGGAACCCGGATTTTATGTGGTCCATTATCTCTTCAACGTACTGTCTTCCCTTTATTCTGTTGACAAGGATGTTGTTGCCTTCAATAGCCACGGCATTCCGAGCATCATCTGTGGACCAGCCGAACGCTTTAAGAGTCTTTTGTCTCTCTTCGCGTGTCTGCATCTCAGTAATCTTTCCCGATTTGATCGCTTCAATAACCTCTTCCGGAAGCTTTTCCATAGTCACCCAGAGCTTGTTGTGCTTGTTCGGACTCTTGCCCATTATCGCCGGGCCCTTGTAATCGTGACTGATTGTCTCACGGTAAATCACAATCGGCTCGCTGATCTTTACTTTCAAACTTGCTTCCTGCATCCGGTACGCCGTGATTTCCAGGTGCAATTCACCCATGCCGCTCAGCAGGTACTCCCCGCTCTCCTTGTTTATGATGAAGTGCAAGTTCGGGTCTTCAGTCGTCAGTTTGTGAATCACCTTGTCGAAGAGCGGCAGATCCTTCACGTCCGCGGGTTCAACCGCCACCGTGACCACGGGGTCTGAAACATATTTCAATCCTTCAAACGAGTGCGTTTCTGAGCCCTCTTCTGCAACTGTTTCGCCAACGTGAATTGAAGGCAAACCCGAAAGCGCGGCTATGTTTCCAGCTGGCACTTTGTCGATTATGACTCTGTCGGCCGCCATGCTCATGTAGACCTGTTGAATCGTACCTTTCTGCCTGCTTGTTATGAGTTGGACAACCTTTCCCTTCTCCACCATGCCACTGAAAACCCGTCCGATAGCGATAACTCCGCTGTGCGGGTCAACCTCAATCGTTGAAATGCACATCAAAAGTGGTCCATTCGGATCAACCTTAGCCATTCCCTTGCCAACAGCACTGTTCGGGTCTCCGGGCCAGATTTGACTCTGCCTGTAAGGTTGCGCCACTAGAGGATTGGGCAAGTGCTCGACAAACATGTCTAGTATCGGTTCATACAGAGGCGCCTTCTTGCTCAGTGCGTCAACTTTCCTGTTGATTTCCTCGTACTCCCCCGCGTACGCGTTGATGATGTCGACAAAGGTTACACCTTTTGCCTTCATGTGAGGCAAGTTCAGTCCCCACTTGTGAAGAGCCGAACCGAAAGCCACACAACCATCTTCAACTTTAACCTGCCAATCTTTCTTGTGGTCGGCTGGCGCGTACTTCTCGATGAGATTGTTCACTCTGGAGATGATCTTTGCAAACTTGCGCTGTATCTCTTCCGGAGTCAGCTTTATCTCCTTAATAAGCCGGTCGACCTTGTTTATGAAAAGAATAGGCTTCACTCTTTCGCGCAGTGCCTGCATCAAGACCGTTTCAGTCTGCGTCATAGGTCCCTCCACGGCGTCAACCACGACCAGAGCGCCATCCACAGCGCGAAGACTCCTCGTCACCGCGCCACTAAAGTCTATGTGTCCCGGCGTGTCAATGAGGTTTATGAGGTATTCTTTTCCCTCGAAAGTGTGAAGCAGGCTGATGTTTGAGGCGAAAACGGTCATTTGTCTCTTCTGCTCAAGCTCCCAAGAATCAAGCGCCAACTGCTGTCCGGCTCTCTGTTCGCTTATTATGCCTGCCGCCGCGAGGAGACTGTCTGAAAGCGTGGTCTTCCCGTGATCAACGTGCGCTATAATACTGGTGTTTCTGATCATGTCAGGATAATTCATCAGCTTCTGAATCTCTTCGACCTGTCTGTAGCGTACCATACTCAAACCTTCCCAGCTCTGGAAAAACGGCCCTGAACGTGGCTCTTGCCCGTAAACGGTTCTGCTTCAACATGGTGAAACATTTTGGTGTTCACTGCTTAAAGATAAGCTTACATGCAAGTAAAAACCGCAACGTATTAACTTTTTGCCGATCATTTCGAGAATGGTTATTGACGGTCACACGTCCCATTTCAAGCCATAAGTGAAAACTGATCGATGTTTCATCCTGGACTGTTGAGTGTTTCATTCCATGAGCGCAATGAACCTGTCCGCTGTTTCCTTGTTAATGTAGAAACCTTTCCTGCTCAACCTCTTTATGCCCAGTGACAGTAATATGTCATTGCGCGGCACCGGCTTAGCCGCAACGTGCAGATTCTTTACTCTGATAAAAGACGTTTTCTGCACGTCTTTGAGGAATTCATCGTACTTCTCTTTCGAGCCTAGAACGGATTCGCTGCCGTGCTCTTGCCACAGCTTTCCGGCGTCTCCGACTTTCCGCTCAATAAACTCGGCGTAACCTGCCATTTCCGCTACGGGTTTAGTGACGTAGAAAAGAATCAACTGTGCGCCCCTAGGCGGTGCGATCCCTCTTTGCACATACGAGTGGACCTTTCTTCCTTGCTGGTTGTGGCGTTGAAATTCATTCCACCATTTTTCCTGGATCATCATGACAAAAGCGTACTTTTCACTCATCAGACTGCCTTCGCAATAGCACTGATTATGCTCTTGCCCATTTAACGCTTTTCAAACAAACGCAAACGAACCATCTCCTGCTGACTGGTTCTGCATTTGCGCACGCCTATTCGATCGATGTTCTAATATCCGTTCGGCTAGTTTCTCTGGCTTGGTCAGGCCTAGTTAAGAAAATAGTTCTCGTTGCATGAGATAAGGATTCATTGCCCGCATTGGATGCGATAGAACCGACTGCCACAATTGTGCGTCTGGCATATTTTGAAGAGCAAAATGTTCAAACAAGCAAAGAACTAATTCGAGCTGCACAAGAAAAACACAAGCTACTAAAGTCAGACATTGCCTTCTGCAAATTTTGAAAAACCCTAACAAGATCGCCACATTTATCGAAGCTAGCCTATGTCCCTTAAGTTAACATTATAGAAGTCACAAACCCTTATATGAGTAAGTTCTACGCGCGCACTCTCTTTGCTTCTTTCTTGTGTTATTGTTCCTAGCTACGCCACTCAGACACTGTGAACCTTTAGATTTCCATGTTAGGAATGCACTTATGAAACGAAACAGAACACGGTGCCCTTGGAGATCACATGAGACGAAAGGCCATCAAAGTCTGTCTCACATCTGAACAGAAGAAGCTAGTGGAACGAGTGTGCAAAAGCCTGGGAATGGATCGAAGCGAAGTCTTACGCAGTGCCTTCATGGAATACGCCAAATCACTGAGCCTAGTCACAGAAGAAGTCCAAGAAACCATCGCCCAGTTTGGGCCACACCATAAGAAAGCTCACGCCCAACCTCAAACCCTGCTCACAAAAGCTGGTCGAACCACCGATTGAAACGGGCTGGAAAAATAGGGGGGTATCAAGAATAAGATCGATCGATCGCTGCTTTTTGCAAGTCTGCTTGCAGCGGTGGATGCAATATGGGAAAACAACTTCAGCATGTGAGAGACAAGCGCCATAATCTTGGCCGTAGTCCTCGTAAAGGCCTTGTTCAGCCTTTTTCAGGAATGGCGTGCAGAAAAAGCGATGGAACCTCTCAAAGGTTGGATGCTCGAGTACGCTAAGGTCATTCGAGAGGGGGAATTGAAGAAGATCTTGGTAAGAGATTTGGTTCGATCGATCGATAGTTATGGAGCACTTATAAAAGAAATACCTTCTCTAATGGGGGTTGGTTTTCTGGGAGCAGGTTTGGCGCGTACGAAGCTTAAGAAGCAAGAAACTGCGCGCGCCAAGTACCAAAAGGTATAAATCAACCGGTCGCTCGTTCGGTTGGAAGATGACCAAGTTTGCCAAGACTTCTGGCCTTCATAGATATCTTCGTAGAATCAGCAGAAATGGACAATGTAGTGGCAGCTCTTTCCAAGCTTGAAAATCTCGAAGAACTTTTCGAAGTAACGGGCGAGTTTGATATTGTGACTCTGTTTTCAGCGTCTGACATTGAGGAGTTCAGGGACATTCTCAAGAACAAGGTGATGAAGATAAAAGGTGTTAAGAGCACCGTAAGCTCCATCATTCTTAAGACGCACAAAGGACCTCGCGCCCGCTCACGCCAGTAGGCAGGACTGGGCTAAAGTATTTGGTGGAGGGGCAAGCCATAGCCGAAAGAGGTTTTGCAAAAGTTGATCGATGCCATTCAAGTCCTGTGTGTAGATTTGCTTCTCGACAACGGGACCATGGGTCCTGAAGTACTTGTCCACGCGCAGCAGCTTCGCCTCTCCCTTGCTCTGGTTTGCTGGGTAAGGAATCACCGCTCCTACTCCGTGAGCCGAAAGCTGTTCTCTGAGTTTCCTGCTTGAAAACTGCGAATCAGCGATAAGCGCTTTCATCAGCTGCCCTGTAGTCTTCAGGGCTTTGCAAAAGAGCGCTGGACGCGGAGAGGAGCTATTGAACGGATGAATTCTCGTTTGAAGGAGTAGCTCTGCCTCGAAAGGCACAGGGCCAGAGGCCTCGAACGCATAACCATACATGCTCTGCTGTCTATAATCGCAATGCTCCTCACAGCGCTTGTAGCGTTAAGGCTGAACAGGCTGGAAAAGGCTAGATGCATCACCATGCTCGCAAGATAACGGAAATTGACAGAAAGAAGTCGATTTAGCAACAGGCTGGCGTGCGCGCTAACATTCTTGAACCCCGATCCAGAATTGTGATGTCCCAAAGCTTTTATACGATAGTTTATAGTCCTTGTAAAATGATGCCAACTGTAAGAGATTTTATGACCACGAATGTCATCACAATTGATGTTCAGGGGACCGTGCTTGAGGCTGCAAAGCTAATGCACCAACAAGATGTAGGTGATCTCGTAGTAATGGAGGGCAATGTCGCAAAGGGCATAGTTACTGAAAGAGACTTAGTTAGAAGGGTAATGGCACAGAAAAAACCGCTTGATACTAAAGTCTCTGAGGTAATGTCTGATCCGCTTATAACAATCGAGGAGGAAGCCTCAATCAGAGATGCTGCGAGGAAAATGGTCAAGTACAAAATAAGGCGGCTTCCCGTTACGAAGAAAGACGTGTTGGTCGGTATAATAGCCACTTCCGATTTTGCTAGGCACCTTAGCAAAAAAACCTTCAGTGAAGAAATAATCGATGCCATGACCCGATATCCCTTAACCGACGCCAACCGATGAGCGCGCCGCGCATGCTGTTCCGAAATTAGTTCGCGAAATATCTGATGCTTCTGGATTTGCTTAATTTGTGCGTGTTGACAGCTGCTTGAGCTGTCAGAAGCATCGCAATGACGCAGAGCTGAGAATGAAACGTTACCTTGGCTAATCCTCTGAGATTATGCTGCGTAAGACTTGACAAGTTTTTGAGTCTGCTGAAAACTCGCTCTATTACTACCCGTTTCTTGTAAGCTGTTTTGAATTCTTGAGGACCAGGACTCCTAAACTTCCGATCGACTCTCAGAATGCCCCTGACGCCTTTACTTTGATTTCTTGGACATGGAATAACGGGCAGAGTTCCGCACTCTGATTTCGGCATCTTGCCTCGAAGAGTTCAGAGATGTCCTACAGAAGAAAATAATAAAGTTTAAAGGCATAAAAGCACAATAACCGCTATAATCTTGGAGTTTCACAAGGGACCCAAATGCCAACAGAAAAACGTAGAGTTTCACCCTTAAAATAGGAAGGAGCGGAAAGGAGCCATAGTGAGTCAGCTTGCTGTCTTCTGGAGTCTCGGAATAGATGATCGATGCAATTCAAGCCATATCAGTCGTCCTCATACTTGGAACAACCATACTTATAGCGAAACTCATCGCACCTTACCTTGTCCGAGTTTATAATCGGGCGCCAAGCCGTCTAGACAAAGTTCTAAACCCAGTTGAGAATTTTATTTACAGAATATGCGGCATAGATCCAGAGCATCCGATGGGTTGGAAACAGTATTTTCTTGCTGGCTTACTGCTTAACGTTGCCCAGATGGTTATCGCTTTTCTAATACTGGTCTTTCAGGATAAATTGCCGCTTAACCCTCTAGGCTTTCCAGGTCTAAGTTGGGACCTAGCCTTCCACACCGTAGTCTCGTTTGCGACGAACACTAACCTTCAACACTACAACGGAGAGACAACCCTATCCATATTTAGCCAGATGACCGCCATCCAATTCCTACAATGGATCTCAGCAGCAACCGGAATATGCATGGGTATAGCATTTATACGGGGATTTATCGTTGGCTCCAAAAACGTGGGAAACTTCCACGTAGACTTCGTCAGAACCATAACCAGAATACTGTTGCCACTGTGCCTCATAGCCTCGGTGGTCTTCGATCGTTATGGGTGTACCACAGACTCTTAACGCTTCCACAGCAGTAACGACGCTGCAAGGTACAACACAATCAATCCTCGTCGGGCCAGTTGCTTCTCTCGACTCAATAATGCAATTGGGCACGAACGGCGGAGGATTCTACGGCGCCAACGCCGCTTACCCGTTTATGAACCCGTCGCCTTATTCGAACATATTTATGATAGCCTTGATGCTTCTTCTTCCCACAGCACTCATCTTTGTTTTCGGAGAATTGCTGGGTAAAAAGAAGGAGGCTCGACCCCTATTGTGGGGCGCTTACATTCTTGTCGGAATTAACCTCGCCATAGCTTTTGTCCCAAATATCCCTCTGGTCGCTGCAGGCATAGAAACGAGGTTCGGGGGCTTCATGTCCAATTTCTATACCGTAATTACGACCGTTGCCACAACTGGCTCCGTTAACTCTGCGCTCTCAGGCATGCATCCTCTGGTTATAACTTCTGGCTTAATTGGAATGTTCATCCAGTCGATTCCAGGCGGAAAAGGAGTCGGATTGATGTACATGGTAATGTTCATAATAATCACTGTCTTCATCGTTGGACTAATGTCTGGAAGGACTCCTGAATACTTGGGAATCAAGATCACTGGCCGTGACGTAAAGCTTGTCATGGTGGCTTTCCTAATCCACCCCATTATAATCCTAATACCCACAGTAATCGCTTACACTTCGGGCGCAGCGGCAGCCATTGGGGTCGGTGGAAACTCCGTGGGTTACACGCAAATCCTGTACGAATTCACAACATCGGCGGCAAACAACGGTTCCGATTTCCTAGGCGCCTCAGCAAACACCCCGTTCTTTAACATAGCCACCGGTATCGTCATGTTCATAGGACGCTACGCTCCAATTGCAATCTTGCTTGCACTTTCAGGCTCCATGATCGGGCGAAAACGAGGCGGCACCACAGGTCTCAAAACCGACAGCCCAATATTCACAATAGTTCTAGTCGGCAGCATCATCATACTCGTAGTATTGACGTTCTTCCCGTTCTTGGCGCTTGGACCAATTTCATCATTCTTCAGGGGGTTACAGAATGGCTTCTGATGACAAGAAAACTTTGGCACCAACAAAAAGTAACGAATCAGCCCCTGGAGGATTGAGGTCAGCTTTCTCTAGAAAAGTGCTAGTCGATTCAGTGGTTCGTTTAAGCCCCAAATCACTGCTCAAAAATCTAGTGATGCTGATCGTTGAAATCACGTTCTTCATTGTTGTAGCAATGGCTATAGTTCCACAGGCTTTCGGGCCGGTAGCCAGTTCCAACCTGCGAATCTTCTACGTTGAAGTTGCCGCAATTCTCCTCATTACAGTTTGGTTCAGCACACTCTCCGACGCTCTTGCCGAGCAACAGGCAAAAAGCACAGCTGGCGCCTTACGGAAATTGGAAACCGAGGTGTCCAGCAAAAAAATTGTAACGGAAGAATGGGCAAGGAAGATAGTAGCAGTAAAATCAACTGAACTCAGAAAAGACGACCGTATCCTGATTGAAAAAGGCGACATTGTTCCCTTGGACGCTCGATGTACTTGAGGGAATTGCCATGGTTGACGAGTCGCTTTTCACGGGTGAATCAGCCCCAGTTCGGAAGGCGCCTGGGGACTCGCTTATCGGTGGATCGCGAGTGGTAAGCGATACTTTAACGGCGAAGGTTACGACGAACCCTGGAGAGACCTTCATTGACCAAATGATAAAGATGGTTGAATCTTCTAAGAGACCAAAGACGCCCAACGAAGTTGCAATAACTATGGTGTTGATTGGGTTAACCGCCATTTTCACTATCATTATAGTTGCTTTGCTAGGCATGTCGGTCACGCTGGGTCTGGGCGCTGACCTCTCCGTGCTTATCGCGCTCTACGTTTGCCTTCTTCCCACAACCATAGGTGCCCTGTTGCCTGCAATTGGGCTTTCAGGAATGTCCCGATTGTATAAACACAAGATAATTGCCAAGTCAGGCAAAGCCATAGAAACCGCAGGTGACGCAGATGTTGTTCTTCTGGACAAGACGGGTACCATCACTGTTGGCAACAGACAGGCAATAGAGTTTGTACCGTTTGAGGGTAGTTCAGAAGAAGACGTAGGGGAAGCAGCGTTTCTATCCTCATGGAACGACGATACCCCTGAAGGACGCAGCATACTAAGCCTAGCATATGAGAAAGGTTTCGTGCCAAAAGAGCTGAACTCTCTTGCACTTTCAGAAACTTACCCGTTCTCAGCCAGCACCCGCACGAGCGGAGTGAAAATAACTCACATGGGCTTAACGCTTCCTAAAGGTGACAAATCAGGACGAGGCCGACTGAGAATCAGAAGAAAATCCTCAACAGTATCCGAACAAGGAGTTGCCGCAAGAATCGAACCTGAAATTGAAATCGTCAAAGGCGCTCCAGAAGCCATCAAAAAAACTGTAGCTTCCGTTCCTCCAAACTATGACCTCATTGTTGAAGGAATATCTGCAGAGGGCGAGACACCTATAGCAATCGCAAGAAACCGCGAAGCTATCGGAATAATCAGATTAAAAGACGTCCTCAAAGAAGGCATAAAAGAAAAAATTCAGGCTCTTAAGGTCATGGGAATACGCCCAGTCATGATAACTGGAGACCAACCACTCACTGCAAAAAGTATTGCATCAGAGGTTGGAATCGAAGAATATGTAGCGCAGGCCAAGCCCGAGGACAAGTTCAACATCGCCAAGAAGGAGCAAGCTGAAAGCAGAATTGTCGCAATGATAGGCGATGGAACTAATGATGCCCCAGCACTTTCTGTTGCTGATGTTGGTCTGGCGATGAATTCAGGCACTGAGGCTGCTAAGGAAGCGGCGAACATGGTTGACCTTGAATCAAATCCCGCAAAAATAATCGATGTCGTCATGCTTGGCAAACAGTTGCTCATGACTCGAGGCGCGGTTACTGCTTTCAGCATTGCCAATGATGTCGCCAAATACTTCGCTATCATGCCTGTTCTGTTCGGCGCTGCCATACCTCAACTGCAAGCTTTGAACATTCTCCACCTTGGCTTGAAAAGTGCAGTCTTGTCAGCTTTAATATTCAACGCTATTATCATACCGCTTTTGATTCCTCTGGCCATGCGGGGAATCGCTTTTAAACCTACCAGCACCATGGCGCTTTTTCTTAAGAACACCTTAATTTATGGTGTAGGCGGCGTCATTGTGCCATTCGTAGGAATTAAATTGATAGATCTGTTCCTTGTGGGAGTATTTCACATTTAGGAAAGAATGACTATGACAACTGAACAAAAAGAAAAATGGAACCTAAAGAACCTCAAACCTATTATAGGATTAGCACTGGTTTCGCTGTTGATTTGCGGACTTTTTTTCCCACTATTAATCACGGGCTTAGGCCAGGTTTTCTTTCCCTACCAAGCGAACGGCGAACTAGTCAAGCTCAACGGGCAAGCTGTCGGATCAAATCTTATAGCTCAAAACTTTACCTTGCCCATTTTCTTCCAGACAAGAGACCAGTCACAGTCAGCGTCGGGCGTGGACCCTGACATTACCCTTCAGCAAGCATATTCACAGATACCCCGAATAAGCAATGCAACCGGGATTGCTGCCGATTCGTTAACAAATATAGTGAACCAGAATCAGGAAGGAACGCTTTGGATCTTTGGCAACCCCTACGTGAACGTGCTACGAATCAATCTGGCGCTGATAAGGGCATATCCTTCTATCTACAACGGCTTCCCTTGAACCAGAAACCCGCATCGAAGCCATAGAGCTCTTTGGCAACATCTTTTTCCAACAGACGGAGATTTCATCTCCACCGAGCATCAGCGTGCTACCAGTCCTGTTTACCGAAAGGTTTAAAGGGACACGGCGCGTGTGCCTGTGAGAAAGATGACCAGACATGTCCCGCCTACTCGCGTTCGTCGACATCTTCGTAGAGTCACCAGAAATGGACAACGTAGTAGCGGCACTGTCTAAACTTGACAATCTCGAGGAGCTGTACGAGGTAACGGGCGAGTTTGACATTGTGACTCTGTTTTCAGCGTCTGACATTGAGGAGTTCAGGGACATTCTCAAGAACAGGGTGATGAAGATCAAAGGTGTTAAGAGCACGGTAAGCTCCATCGTTGCCCGCGCTGGTCAAAGAAAGTCTCTACTCTCTGCTCATTTACGCTCCGTCCATGCAGGCGCTTTTCGGGACGGCACCTTTAGTCCCGTTTGAATGGGCATTTCTAGTGCTTCTCGCGGTCATAATCGTATTCGCTGAAGAAATCAGAAAATGGTTTGCCCGAAGATTGTCAAAGTGAAGCCGCAGGCAAAAATCATGGATTGGCATCAGCTTTTTATGAACAATCCTCTAATCTATCGTTGATGTCTGGCAAAGAATTCTTCACGAACCGCTATGAAAAGCTAGGCTGGAAATACGAAAACGTTCAGCCCAGACAAGCGATCAGAACAAATTCTGTGAACATTAAGGAAGGCGTTGATGTTGCAAAGAGGCTGCAATCACTAGGAATAGTGCTTGAAAAAGTTCCCTTCCTCGAAAAGGGCTACTGGATTAGCAGATCAAAATTCTCGGTCGGAGCAACGTCAGAGTACTTGCTAGGTTTGTACTCAATCCAAGAGGCTGCCGCCCAGATTCCTGCAACATTGTTCACTGAACTGAAAGACAAAAGAGTGCTGGATGCCTGCGCGGCTCCGGGTGGAAAAACGATACAGTTGGCTGACCTAATGCGGAACACGGGAGCAATAATCGCTTTGGACATCAAGAAGCAAAGACTGACAGCAATGTCAAACCAGCTGGAACGGTGCCGCGTGAAAAACACGATTGTCTATCTCCTAGACGCAAGACAAGCTTCGCACTTGAAAAAGAATTTTGACTGCATACTCTTGGACTTGCCATGCTCAGGCAACTTCACCACAGACAGAGGCTGGTTCAAAAGAAGAACACTCAAAGACGTCGAAAGAAACGCGTCGCTACAGAGAGAGATACTTGCTGAAGCCGTTAAAGTCCTGAGCGATGACGGAGAAATGGTTTATTCGACGTGCTCCTTGGAACCGGAAGAAAACGAATTGAACATCAATTGGGCCATAGAGAATCTGGGTCTTCAGGCGGAAAAGGTCGATTGTTTCGGCGAAGAAGCATTGACAGACGTTTTCGGCAAGAGGTTGGACAGTTCTATAAGCACTGCGAGAAGAATCTGGCCTGGGCGAACTCAGGGTTTCTTTGTTTGCAAACTCAAAAGGGGTGACCAGTGATGATTGACATCATAGACGAGTTTGCGAATCGATTCGGAACCAGCTTCAAAGCAGACGAGGATCTGCTAGTAAAAAATGAAAACAGATACTTTCTTCTAAACGAAAATCTGAAAAAGTTGATATCAGAAGGCTTCTTTTACGCCGGCACTTATCTAGGAAAAACAAAGGACAGGAAATTCTTGCCAAGCTTCAGTTTGTTAGGAATGCTTTCGGAGAAAGAGGCGAACAAGATAATTGTCGACAAGAAGACCGAATGGCTATTCATCTGTGGAAGAGACATCTTCAAACGAGGAATAATGAAAACCATAGGTTCAAAGAAAAAGGGTGCCTACGTTTTGATCCTAAACCAGCATGATGAATGCTTGGGTTTCGGCAAGATATTACGCGATCTAAACGAGGAAACAAACGGCGTTGTCATAAAGAACGTTTCAGACATAGGTGATTTTCTGAGAAGAGAGCGATAGGCAGAGCTTTATTTTTCCGGCTCCTGTTGTTCTGCAATTGGAGAAGAGGAGAAGTTGCGGACGCGCGCGAAACTATATTATCATAGCCGAAAAAGAGGTAAGTCGACAGTCTCTGGTTTCTGGCATAGGAGACTGACAAAATCGTATAATTGTGGAAAAAAGGATGGTAGAAGAAAACGGGGGAATTTTGGATTTACTTTGGTTTTCTGAACACTTGAACTGCGACGACGAGCAGAATTATTAGACTGATTATTGAAAGGGCTAGGGCGGCTAAGACGTAGTTTCCAGTTGTGTCCGACGAATTTTGGACTCCTTGCTCAGAGACTGTTAGAGTTCCGAGGTTTGTTTGGATGGTAGCCACGCCATTGTTTATGTTGGTGATCGTTCCAGTGATAGTACCTAGATTTGTTTTTATAGTGGCAGTATCCCCTTGAACGCTTATGATCTCGGCGTTTAACGAGCTTAATTGGCTTAGTATAGTCTGCGTGTCAAGGCTGGGGCCCATGATCGTAAATGTCACTTCGCCTCCAATTTCACAAGATAACCATATCGGCACGGTTTCCCTGCCTATATACGCTCTAATGGTGTGTATGCCTGCTTCTCCTGTTGCTGTGAATCGAATCGATATGTTGCCTCCAACGTCCCATCCTGTAAATCCGCCAGTTGCAACTGGTCCTTCTGTAGTCAAGTGAGACGTGTCGAAACCCCACATTACATTGTCGTATGTGAACTTTAGAACTTCTGCTTCGCTCGCGCCAGTTATTGGGAGGGCAGCTGCTCCAAGTGGTCCACCGGTGATGTTAAGGAACACTTGCTGTCCATCGGTGTAGTTGGCGGGTTGGGGACTTAGCTGCATTGTTGACACAGTAGTGAAAGTAGCATTAATTATTCCTGTTCCGATGCCGTTTTGGGTGGCGTTGACTTGGTGTGGGATATCGGAGAAGTCGCTTGGTGAAATGATCGTTGCGGTGAAGTTGCCATTTTGATCGGCGGTAATACCGCTCTTTATAGTATAGGTGTCTACGTGGCCTGCGATGCCTGGAACATCAATGATGTTTCCGAACCAAGTCAGGTTCACATTGGCTCCAGGCGCGAAACCGTTGCCTATTACTGTAATGGGTATTCCTACAGGTCCTGCGGGCGGAAGAAGTGTGATTGTAGGGTTCACAGAGACGGCCTTTGCTGGAATCATTACAAAGCTGCCGATAGACAACGCCAAGATGAAAGTAAGGAAGATCGCACCGGAATTGCGTTTATGATTTTGCATTCTTTTTTCACCTCCGACTTTTGCATACATTGCATACAAAACACATTCTTAAGCACATATCGAGCGTTAGCTATAGTACTGAATTGCATATAGTGGCACTGCAACTAAAGTCAAACTCGCCTCGTTCAATTTCCTGGTCATTGATGGAGAACACGCGGTTCAGACGCCGAGAAGATAGTCATGTGAACAATCTGGTTTTCTCCAACCTTCCGGAAAGAGTTTTTCAGCAACGTGCGAAAGGCTTTCTTATCTACGCGTTCACATGGTTTCCGGGCTTGGTGTTCATGTTTCTCTATAAAGCCACTTATCGTCAACGGGTCCTTGTATTCGCGGACGAAAATTGTGGGCGTCAAGATTACAAGCCTCCCACTTTTTTTCAGCACTCTGCGCCATTCTCTCAAGGCTGTCTTCACAAGATCGTTTTCGGGTATGTTAGTGGCCACTATGAGGTCAGCGTAACCATCTTCTAATGGAACTTTCTCGTAACTACCATCCAAGAATGACAAGTTGCCAAGGCGCAGATGTAATTCCACCGATCTTGGCCTCACGAGGAAAATCCTCCCCTTTCGTACCTTACTGTGAAGACAGCGTATCATTCTCTCGTGCATTGCTGAGTATTCAGGAGCAATGTACGCGATGATGCCTTGGTCCCTTAATTCTTCCGCAAGCAGCCTGCAGATGCGATCAAAAACGCTGACCTTTGAAGGAAGGCTCAACAAGTACTCACTATAGAAGACTTGGATCATCTCGATAGCATCTGAAAAAATCCTGTCAAGCTCCTCCATCCCCTTACCGCTAAGCCTGTAAACCCTCTTCTCGGGTCCAGACTGGCTTTTCTCCCAACGACTCTCAAGCAACCGCTCTCGCAACATCCCGTTTAAGACCCTGTACAGTCGGCTGATCTCAACGCCAACGCCTTCAGACGCAAGCTTCTTATGGATTTCGTACCCGTAAAATTCTTCACCTCTAAACATCTTCAGAATATTCTTTTTAAGATCCTCCGTCCTCACGGCTCTTGAGCCTCGCTAATAGAATTCGGTTTTTCCATGTGATATTGCCTAAATTCTAGATTCTCAATGCTAAACCCGCCGTTTAAACAGCTATCGAATTGTAGCTATAGTACTAAATTGCAAATAGTCTACCGATTTGCCACTCTTCTAGTAAGCGAAGCGGCCCTGGCGACTTTTGGTCATTAATGGGGAAAATGCGGTTGAGAGGCCAAAAAGAATGCCATGTGAACAATTCGCTTTTCTTCAACCTTGTGAAAGAACTTCTGCAGTAGCGCCTTAAGAACCTCGGCCTTCACATAGTCGCCTTTTTCCGACGCTTCATGCTCATATTTCTCGATGAAGTTGCCTATCGACAAAGGGTCCTCGTATTTAGACACGAGAATTGCTGGTACTAGCATTGCCAGCGTGCCATCCTGCTTCAGCACTCTGTGCCCTTCCCTCAAGGATTTCTCCAGACAATCTTTCTCTGGAGCTTCTGCTACGATCGCGAGATCAACGTAACCATCTCTCAGCGGAATATTATCGCAAGTCCCGTTCAAAAACCACAGGTTGTCAAAGTTCAAGTCCACGGCCAATGAAGCTGGCTTCACAAAGTATATCTTCGCTTGTGGCATCTCGTTGCGCAGTTTGTGCAATACCTTCTCGTGCATCACTGAATACGTAGGGGAAATGAATGCGATTTCTCCTTCTCTATCCACTTTGCTCGACAGTAGTTTGCACACGCTATTTATAACATTGGTCTCGGCAGGTAGGTTGAGCAAGTACTCGCTGTAGAATCCGTGAACGGTGTCAATCGCGTCCAAAAGAAGCTTCTCACGCTCCGTCTTTCCTTTCTTGCCGATCCTGTACACTCTTCTCCGAGGCCCAAGCTGGCCCTTCTCCCATCGACCCTCAAGCAGTCCATCCCGTAACATCTCGGTAAGAACTCTGTACAAACGACTGATACCAACCTCAATCTTTTCAGAAGCAAGCTCCTTGTGAACCTCATAACCATAAAACTCTCGGCTTCCAAACATCCTCAGTAGGACTCTCTTAAGATCCTCCGTCCTCACGGTCGTCAATTCTCCAGATCGATTTAATTACAATATAGCTAACGTTCCATATCTTGAAAGCCTTGCGGTCAGGCACGATGTTGAGCTACTTTCCATGGCTGAGAAGCTCACACAAGTGGCAGAAGCTTTCAAGCGTCCTCCGGCACGCGCCACCTAGAAGCAAGGTTTGGAAATCACATTCGGCTGAACGGTAGTAGGACGCCAAGGTGAGTAGTTGGAATATGCAAAATGTATCTCAATAGCCATAATGGAATCATACCAGTAAACTTGTGCAAATCCCACCCCGCATTCCAATTTCAAGCACAGTTTGAGCTTATTCTGATTAGAGAACCTCAAATGAACCTTCCGTGTTTTGGTTTTGGCTACACACCCATTATGCATGCGCATTGAGAAAAGGATTCAAGATGCAGTGAACCACTTATCGCGCGAAAGTTCTCCATAATCGCGCAGATTCTTCGAAGAGAGAGTCTTCATCACATGACGGCCAAGTAGGCCATTACGAATATCATTATGATTTGGAATATTGTCTGACTTCCTGCAAAGTAGATGTTTCTCATGCCAAGTTTCACAACCTTCTCTGTGTTCGGGTTTGCCTTTCTTAGCTCCAATAGGACCCGGACTTCATTAGGCAATATCAGACCAAAGCCTTGGACCGACAAGATAACCACGATGATGATTGCCGTGATTATTGGTGTGATATAGAAACTTATCCCCATACGGCTGGCTAGGTAGATTCCAGCGGTTATGCCGACTGAGGCCAACCCCGGCATAAAGAACAGCATCATCGGCACAAGCTTTTTTATGACCTCAACGCGGCTTTGCGGGGAGAGACCACGCATAACCCTGCTCATGACAAGACCCATGAACAAGTCTATGCCCGTCCAAGTTCCGGCGATGAGCACATGAACATAATTCAGCAGAAGGAGACTTCCACTCAACAATGCCACGATCAAAGCAACGATGGGGACAGCCAAAGTCAAAAAGGCGCTCGGCCCCACTATTGCACCGGGTCTGCTGGATGGAGTTCTTGTGCTTGGAAGTTTTGTCATATATCCTTCCTCGTGCTGAGCTGGCGATACTTGGCTCTACCACAACTTGTATTTGGAACTTTCGATGCAGAGGCTCTTTGAACACCCACAGCTAGATAATGAAGGACATATTTGCCATCGAATTCCCATGAAAGACAAATCGGATGAAAGAGAAAGCATCGTGTTTTGCGCGAGGTCATATAGAAAAGAGAAAAAGTAGGTTCAGGCAAACTTCGTGTGGGAAGAGCGAATCTTGCCAGACCTCCTGCATGCGTGCAAATATGGGTTTCTAAACTACTACTATATCGCCCGTTGTGCCATAATCGAAGTTGTTCCAAGTTTGGCTCCTGTAATGGTAGGTCCAGCCCCAGTTGATATAAGTGAAACCACTAGCTCCAATGAAGTATGCAGAAAGGAAACTGAATGGCGTAGTCGGACCCGTCTGGCCAGCTCCGTAAGTTCCTAAAAGCACATCTGCCTTGCTTCCGCCGTAGTCGAATGTGCCAATGTTACCGAATGCGGATGTGTATCCGGTAGCGGTGAACGTGGCTGTATATCCGCCCTCAAATGTTCCTGATGCATCCATAGATTGTGCAACTCCAACTTCAGGGCTCAATGCTCCAGCAAACGTGAACCATTTCCCGGTATATCTGGCAACCACATAGAAAGTCGTTCCGTCAGGTTCCAGCCAGACTTGGACATGCTTATTGTAATTGTCCAGCGCCCAATAACCCACGTTTCCAGAGTCCTCATCGTTTGTCACTTTGTGAGTGATGTCGAAGACTAGTTTTGAACCTGTTGGAACACTGCTAGCATTTACAAAGCTGCCAAAGGTGGGGTGGGATGGCGCTGCAAATACAGCTCCTGCTGAGGTCAACAAAGCTGCGGAAATCAATGCAACTAATCCTAACATGATTTTTTGTTTCATCATTTGTACTCACCTCCTGTTTTCTGAGGGTTATTTCATCTCAACGGTCCGATGTTTCTTCTTATAAAGACCGTAGAACAAGTTCTGGACAAGACTCGTACAAGAGTTGGACTGGACATGTAGTCATATATGTGGATCTATTTCAATGCCCAGTTTGTTCCGTGCTGGTGCGGTCGTGGTTACCCGTTCAGAGTGCGTTTTCATGTTGGGTTCATGGTGGCTTTTATGGTCCTTTTGGGAATAGAACAGCGCTTGTGCAAGCCAGAAACCTCGCCGTTCACCTACCCCACCCACAACCATCAGGACCAGTTTAAAGGAGTGGATGATACACTCTAAGTCTGCCCGCCAAAGCCAAAAGATGTCATAAGCTTAGCATCAATGATGTTGTGATGCCCTTCATAGGAGTAGATCTTTTGACGCCGATCTTGTCCGGCATGATTGGTTTTGTGTGTTTGATGTGAAAGATAATCAGGGAAGAAGTTGAGTTGGGGATAGTAAGACTTAATTTTCGAGGCGCACCAGTCTTGTTTGGCGATGACACGGTGAGCCTTTCCGAATCCCATCGGCATATCCACGCAGACGGACCCAACGGAAGAAAGCAAGTTCACACTTGCGTGCTCTGGTGATGGCGGGTTTACCCAAGCATGGGACACGGTGGGCGCGGGCTTAAAATCCCTCGACGGAGAGAGCTTAACCTAGAGGAGCGTGTCGCTCTGCAATGAAGTTAAGTGTTAGGTTACGTGGGAAACAATCTGCCCGCGATAAAGCAGCCATCCATGATTGATTTTGCGAAGCCGAATAACAAGGGTTCGTTTGCTGGTAAGACAACTTTTAAGTTTTACATTTGCGTAGAAGCATAGAAGTAAGGTTTGCAGGTAGTGAGCAATCTGGATATAGAAAAGAGGATAGAATTGATCTGTAGGTCGCCCACTGAAGAAGTCTTGACGCCAGAGGACTTGCGGCGACTTTTAGAAACCGAAGAGCATCCCATAGCCTACGATGGCTGGGAACCTTCCGGCCTTGTTCATCTGGGAACGGGCTTAATCTGTGTCTACAAAATTAAGGATTTCATAGAGGCAGGCATCCGTTACAAGGCGTATCTCTCAACGTGGCACGCTTGGCTGAACAACAAGTTAGGCGGCGACCTGAAGCTGATAAGGAAAGCAGCTGACCTTTTCAAATACTCATGGATAGCTCTCGGCGTCCCGGCGGACAAGGTTGAATTCATCTATTCAGACGAACTCTACAATGACTTGAAGTATTGGGAAAAGACCGTGAAGGTTGCAAGGGAACTTTCGATCGCGCGAGTGACGCGGACCTTGGAAATCGCTGGAAGAAAGGAGTCTGAAGCCAGACATGTCTCAGACTATCTCTACACTCCGATGCAGGTGGCAGACATATTCCACATGCAAGTGAAAATCTGCCAACTGGGTATAGACCAGCGTAAAGCAAACGTTGTCGCTAGGGAAATAGGTGAAAAACTCGGGTTTTGGAAGCCCGTGTGCGTCCACCACAGTTACCTTCAAGGTCTGGCAAAGCCGCCGGTTTGGCCTATTCCGAAAGAGAAGGAAAGAGAAATTCTGTCTTCAATCAAGATGTCTAAGAGCAAGCCTGAGACCTGCATTTTCATTTACGACAAGCCTGAAGAGATACGGAAGAAAATCTCGATGGCGTTCTGCCCTGAGAAAATCGTGGAGTACAACCCGATCTTAGAAATCTGCAAATTCATAATTTTCCGAGAAAAGGAAACCTTCGCAGTGGATAGGCCTGCGAGATTTGGTGGGCCAATTGAGTTTCACAGTTTGCAAGCTCTGCAGAAAGCCTACAGAGAAGGAAAACTGCATCCACAAGACCTTAAGAATGCTGTCGCAGAGGAACTCGCTAACATCCTCAAACCCGTTAGAGAATACTTTGAAACGAATGAGAAAGCGAAAGAATGCTTGAACGCTGTGAAAGAGGCTACGATAACAAGGTAGAGGCTTTGTCGACACACTTGAAAGAGCGGGAGGAAAGAATCCAGAAAATCATAGATTGCCTAATAGAAGAGTCAGCGAGGGGAACACCGATAATCGTAGAGGGAAAAAAAGACATCAAGACACTGAGAACGCTCGGAGTCAAAGGAGCAATACTGTCTGCAAAAACAGGTGGGAAATCGCGTCTCGACATCGTTTCTGAAGTGCAGGAAACTAGAACAAACGACGTAGTTTTGTTGTTGGATTTCGACAGGCGAGGAAGGGAATGGACGAGCTTCTTGAAGGAGCAACTGGAAAAGGCAAAGGTAAAACCTGATCTCACGTTTTGGAATCAACTGCACAGATTTGCAGGAAAAGAGCTCAAAGATATCGAGGGTTTAGCGACGTACTTGGAGAATATGAAGAAGAAACAAGCGTCAAAGTACGGTCGGGGCGCCGTGTAGCTGAAGTGGCTGTCAGCAACAGCAACAATCATCTCCTTCATCTTCAGAATCTTTGTCAACAAATCTTTTCGGGTTCTTCTCAAATACTTCCTTGCACGACTGATTGCAGAAGTAATAGGTTTTGCCCTTGTGTTCCGATTTCAATGCTGCTGTTTTCTCATCCACGTTCATTCCGCAAACTGGATCCTTAACCATGTTTATCTTCACCTCCATCATTTCTTGGTCTGCTCATTCAGCTTCTCAAACTTGAAAGCCGACAATTTCAACAATGCAGAGTTGGTGACTACTGTCAACGAGCTGATGGCCATCGCTCCCGCAGCAAATATTGGGTTCATCAATCCAATTGCAGCCACTGGAATCATTACCGTATTGTATATGAATGCCCAGAACAGGTTGGAGTTGATTTTTGTCATGGTCTTCTTGCTCAACTCCACGGCTAACGCCACATCTCGCAAGTCATCCTTGATTAGCACTATGCCGCCTGTTTCCTTCGCGATGTCGGTCCCGCTTCCAATAGCTATTCCAATGTCGGCTTGAGCCAAAGCTGGGGCATCGTTTATGCCGTCGCCAACCATAGCGACCGTTTTCCCTTCGCTTTGCAGTTTCTTAATCGCATTGACTTTCTCCCAAGGCAGCACATTGGCTATCACATGGTCAATATTCAGTTGCTTTCCGATCGCTTTGGCAGTTGTTTCATTGTCACCGGTCAACATAGCTACCTCCAACCCCATGCTCTTCAACTTGCTTATCGCTTCAACCGCATTCTCTTTCGGCGTATCCATAGCGGCAACGACGCCTGCAGGTTCACCGTTCACAGCCAGAATCATCACTGTCTTGCCTTGTGCTTCCAACCTCTCAAGATCCTGCTCCACTTGTTCGATCGAAACTTTCTCACTCTGCATGAGTCTTCGATTTCCAAGCAATATTCTCTTGTTCTCGTAAGTGCATTTGACTCCGTGGCCTGGCACTGCCTCAAACGATTCTGCGTCAGGAATATCTGGGTCACTTTGACTCGCTGCATTCAATATTGCTTCGGCCAGCGGATGCTCCGAACCCTTCTCAGCAATCGCTGCAAATCTCAACACTTCCTTTTCCTTGTAGCCGTTGTAAACCATGATGTCGGTTACTGAGGGTTCTCCCTTTGTCAGCGTTCCTGTCTTGTCAAAAACAACTGTTTTCAGTTTTCTGGCTTTCTCAACATATTCACCGCTGCGAAGCAGGATACCATATTCCGCGCCTTTGCCCACACCCGCCAATATAGCTGTGGGAGTTGCGATACCTAAGGCGCATGGGCAAGCAATTAGCAATACGGCAAGCAACACGAAGAACGCAGCTGAGAAACCGCTCACAATATACCAGTAGGCGAAAGAAACAGCCGCAACCGAGAAAACTATGGGAACGAATTTCCCGACGACTCTATCGGCAAACTTTTGCACTGGTGCGCTTGAAGCTTGTGCTTCTTCAACCAGATGCACAATCTGTGCGAGTGCTGTCTCTTCTCCAATCTTGGTCACCTTGACTCTTAGAAGCCCAGTCTTGTTTACAGTGGCGCCTATGACTTCGCTTCCAACGTTTTTCTCGACAGGTATGCTTTCGCCCGTGATTATCTTCTCATCAACCGAAGAATATCCGGCTATGACTGTGCCGTCTGTCGGTATCTTTTCGCCTGGTTTGACTATTAGAACATCGTTCACTTGCACCTCATCTATGGCACTTCAACTTCTTTGCCATCTTTGAGAACCGTTGCGATTGTGGGTTGGAGTTCAAGCAGTCTTCGTATCGAAGCAGCTGATCTTCTCCGTATGCTCTCCTCGATGTACTTGCCGAGGAGAACGAAAGCTAATATTCCGACGGCTATCTCCAGATAACCTTCTCCGCCGTGCACTAAATCTGGAAGGAAAGCGTATGCGGCGCCGTAGGTCCATCCAGCCACCACTCCTGCGGATACCAGCACATCCATGTTGATCGCACGGTTTCTGAGGGAACGATAGGCTCCGACGATGATGCTGCGGCCAGCCCACCATACGACAGGCGTTGATATTATAAAGAGTGCCAGGTTGTAGATTTTGAGGCCGCCGATGAGTGTGAAGGACATTAATGCGGCTACGATGCCGAACAGAATCGCCACTCTGAGCCCTGCTACGGCTATTACGCCTGCGAGTGTGATGGCGACCCTGCGTCTCATTGCTTTAAGTTCTTGCTCAGGCTGCTCGTACACGTCGGCGCATGACTGACTGCAGAAATAGTATGTGCGGTCTCCAATCTTCTTCTTGATCGCCTTATCCTTGTCGACGTCCATACCACACACGGGATCTCTTGGCATAATATTCATCCTCCATTATGACGTGTGTAATTGTCCTGTGGTCTCCGAAGTATTTAAATATATCTTTTAAAGATATATGTTTTAAAGATAAATCTGGTGAATATATGTCTAGCAAAGAAATAGATGAAATTGTCTCCGACTTCTCGCGCTTCTACATTCTCACCATTTTGTACGAAGGACCACAGCATGGCTACAGCATCATCAGCAAATTCAGAAAACGGATAGGCAAAGAAATCAGCCCCAGCCTGGTGTACCCGTTTCTCAGTCAACTCGAGAAAAAGGGGCTTGTGAGACACGCGCTAAAGCCGGTTGGAGAAAAGAAAAAGAAAGTCTTTGAACTAACGGAAAAGGGCAGAGAACTCTGTAAGCCATTGTTCAAACGCTTCTCAGCTCTTGTCTCCGTTGCCATCGAACCAAACCTGGAAGTGTGCGCGAGCTGCGGATGCAAAGTCTATGAAGGCGGACACAGAGAGGTCATCGATGGGAAAGAAATGACCTTCTGCTGCGTGCACTGCGCAGCATCATACAAGAGAGAAACGTCGAGAAAGTCTGCTTCGCGAGAGCGTTAATGTCTTAGGAGATGTATGAAAACATGCATATTGGAATTTTGGACATTGTTTTGCGAGTTGGATTGACCCTGGCAACGAGCTTCTTGTTTGGAATCATGTTTCTTGGCTATTGGCGTACAAGAACCCGTAAGATGCTGTTTGTCACTGCGGGGTTTGCAGTTTTCTTCGTCCATGCCCTAATCACAGTTCCAGAGCTGTTCAGCGATACCTACCAGATCGCCATGAGCGAGAACGTGCACCTTCTCATCCACCTGATAGCACTAGCCTTGATAGCAATCGGCATACTGAAGGACTAGCACGTCATGTTCAAAGATGAAATCCTGGAAAACGAAAAAAGAAGAAAAATCTATGCCGCTATAGAGGCGAGTCCAGGTATTCATCTGAGGGAACTTCAAAGAATCTTGAACATGCCCCTAACCACTTTGGAATACCACCTCAGCTATATGGCTAGGAAAAAGATCCTGTTCGCAGAAACACAGGGTCATCATAAAAGATACTACACGAAGCCCCTTGACCCTGAAGACAAGAAATTACTGGCAGCACTGAGACAGAAGAGAATGAGAGAAATCGTGCTCATCATCTTGGCAAACGGAAAAGCAAAATATCAACTGCTTGCAGACCAGCTCAGACTGTCACACTCAACGTTGTCATCATACCTCAAGTACCTGGTGAGCAACAACATCCTCGCCAAGGATAAAATCGGCTACGAAAACCTCTACACGATTCGAGACGAAGACAGAGTGGCAAAAGTGTTGATAGCGTACAAACCCAGCTTCCTAGATAGACTTGTGGACAACGCATTAGACATCTGGATGGAAACACACTTTCGTAAAGAGGAACCCAAGCCCACATGAAGTGTTACGGTTTTCGTTCTACTCTGTTTCACGGTTTTGTCCGTCGCTTCTTATAAGCACAGAATGAGAGGCTTGGTTGAGAAAAAGGTGATTAGTATGGCAAAAAAGCAAGTATACAGATATGAAAGTGGGATGGCGGCTGACAGGAAGGTAGCTAAAGGCTACAGCTTCATTCGTGTCCTGAGAATGTTCGCTCACGCAGGAAGCAAATCTCCTACCTTGCTGTACACACTCAACGACGATGTGCTCGCTTATCAAAACGAGAAGGCGAACGTTGATCGATGGTCCTTCATTGAAGGATGGTCCTTCAGCATGCGACGCCACGACAGCTGCAGATAGAGAACCTTCGTCGTCGCCACCTTCAACCCCTAGTTGGCGCGGGTCTGGATCTTATATAATCGCGTGCGGTATTTCAGCATCTAGCTACACTTTTTCGGCTCCCATATATGATTCAATGATGAGATATGCCTCGTGCTTCAAAGCCTATCCAGAGACTTAGGTGAAGCTGGACAAGGATCGCGGTTGCCTAGTCTTGGCTGCGGAACAGCGACTCTCCCTATTTCTATTGAGAAGACTTTTCCTGAAGCCAAACTTGTGGACAACGCATTAGACATCTGGATGGAAACACACTTTCGAAAAGATGGAACCCAAGCGCGCATGAAGCTTTTCGGTTTTCGTTCTAGTCTGTTTCATGGTTTTGTCCGTCGCTTCTTATAAGCCAAGAATGAGAGGTTTGGACTTGGAGGTCGAGAACAAGTCGGCAAAACCTGTTCTTCAAAAGGGCTCGGAAGGGTCTAGGGGACGCTGAAGGATATTGTTCATAACACCTTTCTCCTTTCTCCTCTTCAGCTACTCCAGACCTCTGCGAGAACCCAAGAAGAAGAGAGTTATGCCGATAGGAAAAAGGTGTAGAAGAATGAACACGCAACTATTGCTTGAAGAAAAACACGTTCTGCTGAAGAATGAGCTTGGCGAAAAATTGCAGAAGAAACATTCTTTGGAATTGGAAATTACAAGACGGTTTGAGGAGCTGAAAAGACTGGAGATTTCGCTGGAGAAGCGCGCTCATCTCACGACTGTAGAGGGATAGTAATGCTTTGTTGCTTAGGACTGTTGCTGGATTTGCAGCTGGCGCCGCATCAGGCGGACCTTGGGCATTTCTTGCACCGATTGCAGGATTTGGCCTAGGCTTGATAGGAGACTTGACGCTGGTCAGACGTGGGCTACGTGGCATCAGCAAGAACGCCGGGCGATGGGTAAACATGAGAGCACGCGAGCTGCATCGAAGAGTCTAAGGAGGTGTAAGATGCGAATGGCAAGAAGAGTTATGGTTTTTGTCTTGGCCTCAATTGCAGTGATCGCCACAATGGCTCTGCTGAGCGTTGGTATAATTCATGCGCAAGCAATGAGGGAAAACGCCAGCTTCATGGGGTCTGCAGAAGGGCATATGAGCCAAAATAATCACGGGACCTGCGATGGAAACATGTCAACTCAAATGAATGCAACAGGAAATATGCCCGGGAATATGCTCGATGAATGCGGAGATTTGCATGACGGTACGAACATGGCAGGACACATGATGGGCATGCACTAGGGACTTACCTTTTAGCGTGCGCGCTCAAGCATTTTCTCGATGACTTTTTCGCGGGCTTATCTTACACTAGTAGCCGAAAACATAACAGGAAATGACCAGAATCCAAGGGACACCAAAAATGTGTAGATCAGCAGGACGGCAGCGATTCCGAGGAACGCTAGAGGTCGATCCGACAATTAGATCAACGTAGTTCTTCGAGTTCTCTAGCTTCAACTATGGGTTAAACGTCCCTAATAGTTTTCCTTAGCACAGCGTAAATGTATGTTTTATTCTTCCATCCATGTCAAGGTAGCGCGCGACCAGCCCGCGCGCGGGCTGCTGAAGGCTCTGAAACTGAAAGAATGCAAGAAAATAGAGAACTCGTATCTTTTACTAGAATACGATGTTATCAACAATACGCTTATGCAATGAGAGCGCGGGCTATTCCATTGGAACTTTGTTCAAGACAGGCTTAAATGTTGATGTGCGAACTTTTCTTGTGTGCGGTGATGGAGAATATGTTTAGGAGAATCGTAGCTGAAGTTTTTGTGCTGGCGTTCATGCTGGTTTGGACGCCGTCTCTTCGTCTGAACAGAACAACGGACGCGTATACTACCGACATTGTCGTTCCAGACCAATACTCAACGATTCAAGCGGCTGTAAACAATGCAGCCGATGGAGACATGATTTTTGTTAAATCGGGAACGTACTTTGAGCATGTTGTTGTCAACAAGACTGTTTCTCTTGTGGGTGAGGACAGTCGCACCACGGTTGTTGACGCAAATGGATCGGGCCGGGTTTTCAGCATATCCCGAGACTACGTCAACATTACAGGATTCACAATGAGAAAAAGTGGAGGTGTGTATGCTCAGGATGCTGGCGTCTGGATTGAAGGTGCGGGTAACTGTAGTATTTTCGGAAACAACGTGACCGAAAACGACTTCTTCGGAATATCTGTGTGGGACTCCTCTTCAAACAATATAACGGGCAATATCGTATCGAAGACCAAGGTGATGGGTATTCACATCAAAACCGGAAGCAAAAATATCGTCTCAGGCAACCGGATAGAAGACTACTACTGTGGCATTAGCACGCACGCAGGGTCATACAACAATCGCATAGTTGGGAACAGCATACGACAAGGCGATTGCGGTATCCTGCTGGACAACTCGCACAACAGTGTCATATCGGGCAACAACATAACAGAGAACCGATGGAAGTACGGCTACAACCTCACGGATGAAAAGTATGGCATCTCAATACAGGCCGACGCTTCAGGCAACGTCATTTTTGGGAACTATATAGCAGACAACGATGGAAATGGAACGCAAGTTGTCGAGGGCGCTTATGGAAACAGATTCTATCACAACAACTTCATCAACAACGAGAAGCAAGCCTACGTCCAGGCAGGATTCACCAACTATTGGGATGACGACTATCCTTCTGGCGGCAATTATTGGAGCGACTACAAAGGCACAGACGCAAATCGCGACGGCGTAGGCGACACGCCATATATCGTCGGTGCCGACAATCAAGACAGGTACCCCCTTGTTAGTCCTTTGACTGGCGTTTTTGTTCCTGACCAGTACTCGACGATTCAGGTGGCGATAAATCACGCGAACGATGGAGACACGGTTTTTGTCAAAGCAGGCGTATATTATGAGCACGTCGTTGTCAACAAGACGGTTGCGCTCGTTTGTGAGAACAGGGACTCCACGATCATAGACGGAAGCGGAACCGGAGTAGTTGTAGACATCGCACAAAACGGTGTCAGAGTGTTAGGCTTCACTATTCGTAACTCTGGACATAGTTGGAACATTGGCGGAGGACCGTACGCTGCCGGCGTGCTAATGATAAACGTGAGCAACTGTAACATATCATATGACAAGATAATTCAAAACGGCGTGGGCATACAAGCCGAGTATGGTGCGGATGGCAACGTGATAGCCAACAACACCATAGCAGATAATGGTGTTGGGTTTGGTACCTTTGACGCGAGCTGGAACAGCTTCGTCGGCAACAACGTTACGGGCTACGGCCGCGGTTTGGGACTCAACGTCAATTCAGATTACAACACCATCTCCGAAAACGTCATAATAGCGGAGGAGTGGGCTGTCGCTATGCACATGTGTCACTACAACAATTTGACAAGGAACTTTATAGGGGACGGTTTGATAGGCGTTTTTCTTCCACAATCTTCCTACAACAGAGTCTACCATAACAGCATCGTTAACAATAGAGAACAGGCAAAGACAACCTACGAAGGGTCTCCTCCTCTTTTCAACTATTGGGATGATGGCTATCCTTCCGGCGGAAACTACTGGGCTGACCATGTTTCCTCAGATGTGAATGCCGACAAGATATGCGATTTGCCATATCAGATAGATGAAAACAATACAGACAGGAATCCCCTTGTATACCCTTTTGAATTCTATGCACTCGGGCATAGGCCTAACCCCGACCTGAACAATGATGGAATAATCAACATTGTCGATGTAACGATAGTTGCAAGAGCATTCAGTTCCAAACCTGGAGACCTAAACTGGAACCCAGTGGCCGACATGGACATAAGCGAAAGCATCAACATTGTGGACCTGGCCAAAGTAGCGAAAGACTACGGAAAAACAGTCTGACATCTAGCGCGCTAGCGTGTTCCCAAATTCCCCTTTTCTAATGTCTTAGAGTTAGGTTTTGCGATCCACATGAAGCTGCCACCGTCATAGGTCACGTTATCGTCCATAAACCAGGCAATGCCAAAAACAAAATCGCACGCCGCCCAGTGCAGGGAGTACCACATTTTAGAAGATAGAATCTCGCGATCGAAGATGGCGCTCAGGGACGCAAACCTTAATACTTTTTCCCAGTGCTTGTTCAGCCTGCAGGTGGAACGTTTGGACGAGGCTAAGAGTAGATGTGGGCGAGGTTTTCCTGAGGTTATAACGTGTCTACCAGAAGCAGACATTCAACTCAAAGGAGTCAGAGCATGGATCCTTCAGGGGGAGAAGCAGCAGCTAGTCTTCTTCGAAATGGAATCCTCTGCAAAAGTGCCAGAGCACACTCACGACTATTCTCAATGGGGAATTATGATAGAAGGAAAAATGGAATTGATCATCGAAGGCACGCCCAGAATCTGCGAGAAAGGCGATGAATACGTCATTCCTGCCCAAGCAAAACACTATGCAAGGTTCTTGACAAAATCCAGAGTGATTGACTTCTTCTCCGAAAGAAGCAGATACAGACCCAAACCTGCTCGATGACCAGTCTAGGCATCATTCACTTCCAATGCAATTTTGGCTTTTTCGCACGCTTAACCTTTAAAAAATGAGTGACGCCAGCAACGCTACGTACAAAGTCATTCACAGGAACTCGTTCCCAAATTCATTCGCGAACGCGTTTTATATAGAGCTATGTTGGTCCGTGGATGACTGTGTGACTATTAAGGCGCGAAGTATCGTCTGTAGGACATGAACCAACTTGTCACGCCTGAAAAAGCGAATTTAGGAACACGCTAGCGCGCTACTTTTCTGCAGCTCTCTTTTTTTGCCAGCAAGCTTAGCGCCTGTTATGGCACCAAACCATCGCTAGACTGTCAAACGCAGAGCCCAGACTCTACGTGCGCGGTCGGGAATCCTTAAGAGGCTCATGCCAAATAAGAGCATATTGTTTGAGAACAAGAGAAACGGGGTTAGCGGAAGTGGAGAAATCTTTCAAGCCTCATCCAAATATGGTTAGACTGTTCGACTACTACCTGCTCGCAGCATTGTTGCCTGTAGTCACAGGCGGACTGGTCGCGTCCTCGCTAGTTTACATTTTTGATCCACAGTATGTCTACATTCCTGTATTATCCTTCTTCATTCCTATCGCGGTGATAGCTGGCTTCGTGTTCTACTGGATCAGAAGGTACTACCAATCAATCAACTATCATCTCACCCGCGACGAAGTGGTTGTTGAACACGGCGTGTGGTGGAGAATGAAGCACACCGTACCATATGCTAGAGTAATGTCCGTAGACATAATACAAGGTCCACTTTCCAGACATCTGGGCATAGGTACTGTGGACATTTACACAGCAGGTTACACGGGTGTGGCAGGAGGCACGGGAGGTCCGGGCAGCAGAAGAGCTGAAGCCTCAATCATGCATGTTTCAGATTTTGCAGAAACAAGAGAGAGCATATTGCGCATAGTGAGAGGTAAACCATTGTTTGCCACAACCGCGAATGACACAAGTATTGAGATGCTATCGGAACTGCGGAAGATGAGAGAACTCCTAGAGAAATCAAACAAGAAATAAAGAAGCTCGTTTCATGGACATATGATCGATCAGCGCTACCTTTTCAGTTCGTCTAATAGTTTTGTGACTTCATTGATGATGTACTTGTTTGTCCTTCGTCCTTTTTCATCTGAGGCTGTCGTGGGATCGCCTATCACTCCGCTTGGAAAGTAGCGTTCCGGGTCTGCGGTTACTTCGAACCTTGGGAATTTTGGAAAGCTTTTTCTGCCCTTCGTTTTTATCAGGTCGGGTCTTATGTCCATGACTCTGGATGTTTCAATTGTTCCTGCGTGGCCGTCTTTTTCGCTAGAGTATTTGCCTTTCAGTTCATAGGCGAAGTCGTAGTCTGAGCAGACCATGATTCGGGGTCTCTTGTCTGGGGTTTCCTTTTCATGTTTCCACACGGCTTCCTGAGCCGCAAGTCTAAGCGCAGCCATGTGTGATTGTCCTGCGTGACCGCTGAGTACCAGTATTCTTGTGAAACCGTTGCGGATGAATTCTTCAAGAATATCGCGAATGATCTTGTGCAGCGATTCGAATCCTATTGAAATCGTGCCTGGAAAATTGCGGGTTGAATTGCACACGCCGTACCTCAGTGTTGGTGCAACAAGGCACTTGGTTTTCTTGGCCACTTCCAACGCCACATATTCAGGTTGCAGACTGTCCGTGCAAAGAGGCAAGTGGTCCCCATGCTCTTCCACGCTTCCAACAGGAATTATGACGACTTTCTTGGCCTTTGCCTTTTCTTCTGCCTCTTTCATGCTAAGCTCGTCGAACCACAACGTCTCTGTTTGCTTTGAAGCACCGGCGCGTGTCTTGGGTTCTTTTGCCTTCACGTTCTCAAATCCTCAAAGTCGAAAGCTAAAACTGAGTATGTTTGTGTTTTGATTTATAAGTTTCCAGTCCCACGTTCACGTTTCTAAGTGCATTTGTCAACTTCATCCAGGGTTCGGTTCGCCAGTTGGTCGACTTCTTGGATATGTGCGTCTTCTCTGGAAACATGTACGAAGGCGATTTTGTGAAAACTCTTGGCTAGTTCATTTGCTTTCAGCCAGAGTGTGTTGAGTTTGAGATCTTTGACCTGATAGTCTCTGTTAAGTTGTTTCACCAGAAGCAGACTGTCCATGTAGCAGATGACTTCCTGTGGAGCGAGTTCCGAGGCGAATTCGAGAGCAGATATCAAAGCCTCATATTCCGCCTGATTGTTGGTTTTCACTCCCACGTGCTTAGAGTATTTCTTCAGGATCTTCTTGTCTTCGGCGAGAACTATGAAGGCTACTGCTGAAGGCCCGGGGTTCCCTCTTGAAGCCCCATCAGAATAAACTTTCAGTTTTGACATGATCTTCACCAGCGGTCAGCACGCAGTCTTTGGCTATCTGCGGATTTCGTTTTCAATTATCTCTAGAACAAACTCGCCTATGGCTGGAGCGGCCGTTAAGCCAGGAGATTCTATGCCTACCAGGTTTATGAAGCCGAACAAGTCTCTGTCCTTCTCATGTCTTATTATGAAGTCTCTGAATCCTTGTCCTGGCCCCTGAAGTTTAGGTCTTATTCCGGCGGAATCAACCTGCATCCTGTACTCATCAATAGACGGCAAGAACCTTCTCACGCCCTCGCGAAACTCTTCTTCCTTAGACTCGACCTGATAGTCGATTTTGTCCACATAGTAAGCGTTCGGTCCCAGTCTGACAGAACCAGCCAGATCGGGCGTTAGATGTATCCCCAACCCGGGACCCTCTGGAACCGGATAAACCAGCATCTTGACGGGTGGTTTTCCCGCCAGCCTGAAGTAGTCTCCTTTGCAATGATGTAATCTGTAACCAAGTTTTTCTGCGTCTAGGCCGACCATTTCGGCAACTTTGTCCGAGTACAAGCCCGCACAGTTTACGACGGTCTCAGCTCTGATAGTGAACTTTTCATGCACACTGACCCCGCCGATTTCATATTGATCGTTTACTTTTCTTATGCTAGTGACCTCGGTTTCTGGGGCCAAGACCACGCCGTTCTTGTGAGCCGTTGCATAGAAATAGTTCATCAGCTCATCAGGCTCGACTATGCCCGTTGAAGGCGTGAGTAGAGCCCTGTTTACTTCAACTTTCGGTTCTAGCTTCTTGACATCCTCTCTGTCCAGCATCCTGAGATCTTCAACACCGTTTTCTTCTCCCATCTTCCTCAATTTTTCCAGCTCATCTATTTCTTTATCTGTGATGGCCACCGTCAGTTTTCCCAATCTCTTGTGGGGAATCTTGTATTCCTCGCAAATATCATAAATCACAGAATTGCCCTTCACGCACAATCTAGCTTTGAGAGAATTCTTCGGATAATGAATCCCCGAATGAATCACTCCACTGTTATGAGAACTAGTCTCCTGCCCAAACCTAGCGTTCTTCTCCACAACATAAACGTCTTGGTTTCCTTCCGAGATCTTGGCAGCTACAGCAAGACCTACAACACCCGCACCTATCACGACTATCTTTGCTTCTTCCATCGATGCTTATCAAGAAGCGTTCACTAATAAATTTTTGTTCGGCAACCTCCCGTTTCAATAATGGGGACGCAGAAAAAGAAAGGAGTTGCAGCAGCTCTTGCAATCGGATGCAAGTGCAAATCCCACCGTGTCAAACATGTCGAGGGCGCTTTTCGAAAATGAATCCGTGCAATAGCAATAATAGTGGCCTCTAGGAAGAAAGTGGATAGCGACTAAATCGCAGATGAGCTGGTAGTGTTGGGTGCGGAATATACAATCATAAAAAAGGATTTTCAACATGTTGTCCTTGAAGGTACTGCTTATGAGGTTGGGCAACAACAAGGAGAGATTCTGAAAAGACAAGATCCCGAAGCAGCAAGATGGTATGCTTCTGGGAAGACAGAACCACGAAAGCTGGGTTTCAAGGATTTTGAGGAACTGCAAGCTTTCTATGAGGAATATTGCCCTGGAATAACTGATGAGATACAAGGATTAGCAGATGGTCTTGGCGTTAAACCCGACAAACTGCCGCTCTACAATCCACCGATCTATCAGCCTGGTAATTGCAGTCAATTCGCCGTTTTATCATCCGTGACTGATGATAAGCACGTTTATGTTGGAAGAAGCTACGAATACAACCAAAGAGAGAATGATTTTCGCCTATGCACCGTTAGAATCAAAGGAAAAACCAAACACACGGGATTCACGGAGTTTCTTCTCGGCAGAGATGACGGAATGAATGACCATGGGCTGTGCATGACTTTCTCGGGAGGAGGTACCTTCAAGAGAGAACCCACCAAGAAAGGGTTCAACTTCTTCTTGGTCGTTCGAGCATTACTAGACAATTGCAAGACAGTGGCTGAATCAGTAGAGCATCTGAAGAAAACACCAGTCAGCGGCTATTGGAACTTCTTAATAACTGACAAGAACGACAATGCCGCTTTAGTGCAGTTTTTTGATGGAGAATATGGTGTACGCCAAATCAGTAGGGATTCAACTGAGCAGTGCCTTTTTTCAACCAATCACTATGTGTTACCTGATATGGTGAAATATCAGAAATATGCTGGCGATTGGATTCTAAAAAATTCCAAGAAGAGGTTTGAACTGATCGACGCAACGTTGACTCATGCAGCGCCGAATATTGCTAAAGAAGACATCAGAGATCTGTTGTCTAGGGAAATATATAATGGCGTCTGTGGACACTATTACACAGATTATTTCGGAACCCTATTCTCCATCATCTATGACCTGACCGATTTGAAGGCAGACATCTGTTTTGGCGCCCCAACTCACAACGATTGGCAAAAACCATTCTCACTCGATGATCCAATCGGTGTCAATCGTTACCCAGCCATATTTCCCGACAAGTCGATCAAGCTAGATCGACTATGGGACGCTACGTAACTCAAAAATGAAATGAAACACGCGCCCGCAGACTACACCACCGGAGTTCGAATGGCACCACTTTCTACACATTATGAACCGCAGGTAGAACACGGGTCCACACGCACGAGGAAAACCGGAGAAACCTTGAAGAGTCAATGCTGATGAGTAGGAGTCTCTGGCAACTTGAAAAAGTTGACACACGCTGAACTACTTCCGGGTGAAACGATTCGCGCGTCAACACTCAGAGTCTAAGCCTAGTCTTAGACGCTGACCATACGCGGGTCAGACCACCGATTGAAGTCTGCTGAAAAAAAGGGTAGGGGGTATCAATTATAACAGGTCGAAACCCGTTATAATTGACATACCTCGATGGCCCACGCGCTATGCAGTGAACGCCCGTTCAGAAAAAGAGTCTAGGGGGAGCCCCGTCAATTTTGTGACCCTCAAACCCCACAAGAGTAACATAAACCATGTTGGCCAGACGCGCGATCAACATGCCTTGAACCCCGTTTTTCAGGAGGTTCTTAACATCGTTCGGCAGAAAATCCAACGTTCAAACAACAATCTACTGCCGATAGACCGGACTGGTCAATCATGACAACCCCAAAACCCCGCAAAATTAATGTTCATAGAACCAACACGGGAAAGTTTCAGTTGATCATTCAAACGAAAACCCAATGGGAAACGACGGTAAACTGAACGTCTTCGAGCAAGCAGAGTTTTATTGTGAAAGCTGTAGTATTGAGTCGTAAAGCTTTAATTTTCCCGTTCAGATCAAGACCATACACGCAAGAAGGTTACAGTCTTGGTTACCTTAAACCTAGACAAAATTTTCAACCCGAAAAGCGTCGCCGTGATCGGCGCAAGCGACGAAGAAGGTTCCGTCGGCTACGCGTTGATGAAAAACTTCATCGAACTGGGTTTTCAAGGAGAACTCTACCCGGTTAACCTCCGCAAAACCGAAGTCCTCGGGCTTAAAGCCTACCAGACCGTGGACCAAATAGGTCAACCGGTTGACCTCGCCGTAATCGCCACGCCCGCCAAAACGGTGCCCGAGGTGCTCGAACAATGCGGAAAAGCCGAGATAAACGGCATCATCATCATTTCAGCCGGCTTCAAAGAAATCGGCGCGGAAGGCAAGGCGCTGGAAGAAAACATCAGCGAAACCAAAAAGAAATACGGCATGCGAATCGTAGGACCCAACTGCCTGGGCGTCATCCGACCAAACATCAAACTCAACGCCACCTTCATAAGCAAAATGCCCAAACCCGGCAACATAGCCTTCATCTCGCAAAGCGGCGCTTTGGGCTCTGCTATACTGGACTGGGCGATGCATGAAAACATCGGGTTCAGCAACTTCGTGTCACTGGGCTCAATGATCGACGTAGACTTCGGCGACCTAATCGACTATTTCGGCACCGACGCAAAAACGAGAAGCATCCTAATGTACATAGAGGGAATAACAGACGCCAGAAAATTCATGAGCGCCGCCAGACACTTCGCCAGAACCAAACCGATAATAGTCGTAAAAGCCGGCAAATTTACAGAGAGCGCAAGAGCCGCCGCCTCCCACACAGGATCGCTCACGGGCGAAGACATGATTTACGACAAAGCCTTCAAACGCGCCGGCATGGTGCGCGTAGACGAAATCGCAGATCTATTCAACTGCGCCGAAGTCCTAGGAATGCAGCCCCTGCCGAAAGGACCAAACCTCGCGATAATCACAAACGCAGGCGGGCCGGGAGTAATGGCCACCGACGCCCTAATCGGCCAAGGAGGAACACTCGCCAAGCTCAGCCCGAAAACCATGGAAACACTCAACAGCACGCTCCCAGATTTCTGGAGCCGAGGCAACCCAATCGACATCCTAGGAGACGCAAAAGCCGACCGATACAGAGCAGTTGTCGAGGCATGCTTGGATGACGAAAACGTTGACGGCATACTCATAATCTACACGGCCCAAGCTGTGGCACAGCCCGTGGAAGTCGCCAAAAGCATTGTAGACCTCGTCAAAAGCAGAAGCTACCACAACAAGACAATCCTAACTTCCTTCATGGGCTACGGAACCGTCGAAGAAGCAAACCGCACATTCACAGAAAACAACATCCCAGCCTACTCCACTCCAGAACAAGCAGTAAAAACGTACCAGTACATGTACCAGTACAAGCGCAACCTAGAACTGCTCTACGAGACGCCTGAAGAACTCCCAGTCGATGTTGTACCGCCTAAACGGCCGCTAATGACGATAATGAGAAACGTCGCAATGGAAAACCGCGAAATACTGACCGAGGCAGAAGCCAAAGACTTCCTCGACTACTACAATTTCCCAGTCGTGAAGGCAAAAGTCGCACAAACAGAGAACGAAGTCGTCCTCTTAGCTTCTCAAGCAGGCTACCCAGTCGTACTGAAAATCCTCTCCCCCCAAATAGTGCACAAAACAGAAGCCGGCGGAGTCGTGCTTGACATAAACAACGAGGCTGAAGTTAGACAAGCTTTCAACCACATCATAGAAAAAGCCAGAGAATACGACCCGAAAGCCAAGATTCTGGGAGTAAGCGTTCAACCCATGATAAAGAAGCGAGGCTACGAAGTCATACTCGGAGCGAAAGCCGACCCCTTGTTCGGGCCGGTGATACTGTTCGGCATGGGAGGCGTAGGCGTCGAACTGTTCAGAGACTTCGCCATAGGAATCCCACCGCTCAATCAAACCTTGGCCAGAAGAATGATGGAAGAAACCAAAGTATACCAGCTGCTGAAAGGCTACAGAAACGTGCCACCCGCTAACATCAAACTCTTAGAAGAGCTAATCGTTCGATTCAGCCAGATGCTCGTTGACTTTCCGCAGCTGAAGGAAGTTGACATCAACCCATTGTTCATCAACGAAAAAGAGGCCTTCGCCTTCGACGCCCGAATCATGATCGACAGACAACGAGTTTTCACAAAGCTTGAACCCCACGAACACTTGGTAATAACCCCATACCCCAAGAAATACGAAACCATGTGGAAACTCCGAGACGGGAGAACAGTAATCCTGAGACCGATAAAACCCGAGGATGAACCCCTCTGGCTGGAAATGTTCCAGAACTTCTCAGAAGAATCCATACGCTACAGGTTCTTCCAAATACTGAAAGACACACCGCACGAAACAAGAATCCGATACACCAACATAGACTACGACCGAGAAATAGCCATCGTGCCGGAACTAACCGAAAACGGCCGCACAAAAATCCTGGGCGTCGCCAGAGTCAGCATCGAACCCAACGGAAAAGCCGGCGAAATAGCCTTCATCGTCGCCGACCCATGGCAAGGCCTAGGCTTGGGAACAAAAATGGTAGACTACGTGCTTGAAATCTGCAAAGACATGAAACTCGAAACGGTCTACGCCATTATGCTGGCGGACAATTACAGAGCCATCAACCTCATGAAGAAAATGGGATTCACCATCAAAAGCCTAAATGACGGCACAGTGAAAGGAACCCTCAACATCAAAGAAGAGGAAACCCAATGCATAGAACCCAGAAAAGCCGAAGAAATGCAAATCCAAAGTCAAACACAAACACAATTACTCCAAGAAGAACAGAAACACGACGAATTACTGCGGACATGACAAAAAGCTATTTTGTCTGACTTTCCGGCGAAATTTCAAACGATCCATGTATAACCTCAACTTTGTCAAATGAAGGTTCAAGCATTACGCAATGATGCAACGTCCGGGGAAAACTCTAAATCGCAGAATCCTCAACCATTCATATCTCAGATTTAAGCGAGGCTTTCAGAAATGTCCGAATGGAAAACCGTAAGCATAAAACAAGAACTCATAAAGGAAATCCAAAAAACCATCGAAATGGGTCGAAGCCGCAGCGTATCAGAATTTGTTTCAGAAGCTATTCGTCTACGCTTGGAAGGGTTCATGCGTGTTGAAACAGCATCTGCCGGCAAACCTCATGAAATAGTCGTTGTTAAGGACGAAACAGTTAAAGAAGCCCCTCAAAAAGACGAAGGGCAAGTTCACATCTTAGAACAGACGACTTCTCAGGTGACTCAGTCTTAGTCCCAGGCATGCCGGACCTATGTGCCAGTACGTTGGGGAATGCGGATGGGTGGAGCGCTGCGTGTTGCGGATGCACAAGTCGCAAAAGAGATTGCCATGGAAGCTGCGAAATCGATGTGGCGATATAACATACCCAGCTCCTTCTATGAGGTCAAGTGCGATGATAAAGGCAAATATTGGAATGTGGAAGCTCACTACTTTGAGGAGAAGTTGACCTTCAAAATTGATGCCGCAACAGGTAACGTGTCAACCTTCAAGATAGAGAAAATCACTCAGAAAAAGTAACCCGCACGTTTGTTGTAATGAGCATTTGCGCATGAGAAGCTTTATTAGGTTCCGCGGTCCGATGATCAATATGACATATGTCATAGCGGGAAAAATCACCATGCCTCAGACGTGGAGCACTGACGATCTACCCATTAAAAACGGGTTTTACAAACGTAAAGATTATTTACCTTCTAACAGTTACGCATGTAGCTAAAAAAGGAAGATGCCCAACTCATGCCCAACTCAGTTCTAGTCATCGGAGGCGGCATAGCAGGAATACAGGCATCACTAGATCTAGCCAACAGAGGCACCAAGGTTTACCTTGTTGAAAAGACTCCCAGCATAGGCGGACGGATGGCTCAACTTGACAAAACCTTTCCAACGTTGGACTGTTCGATCTGCATTCTCGCACCAAAGATGATCGAATGCCTCAGACACCCAAACATCAAGCTTCTGACCCACTCAGAAGTCAAGGAAGTCAAAGGAAACGCCGGCAAATTCACTGCTACGATCCTGAAGAAACCCCGCTACATAGACTCAGAAAAATGCACCGGCTGTGGGACCTGTATGGAAAAATGTCCGGTGAAAGTTCCGAGCGAATTTGACATGGGCATCGGAAACAGAAAAGCCGTTTATATGCCTTTCAAACAAGCAGTTCCTCTGATCGCGACAATCGACGCTGAACACTGTCTGTATTTTACAAAAGGCGTTTGTAGAGTGTGCGAGAAGGTCTGTCCTTCAAACGCCGTCAGCTATGAGCAGAAGCCCGAAGAAATGAGTGTGAATGTCGCTTCAATAATCCTCGCTACAGGCTTTGACACCTTTAACCCTTCAACTATGAGTGAATACGGCTACGGAAGATTCAAAAACGTAATCTTGTCGCTGGAGTTTGAAAGACTGATAAGCGCCTCCGGTCCTACAGGAGGGCGTTTTGTCAGACCTTCAGATGGAAAAGAGCCAGAAACCGTGGTTTTTGTTCAATGTGTTGGCTCACGAAGCCAACGGGGTGAATTTCCTTTTTGTTCAAGCGTCTGCTGCGTTTACGCAACAAAAGAATCAATATTGATAAGAGAACACGCTCCAGAAACACAAGTATACATTATGTACATTGATATGAGGGCTATTGGAAAAGGGTTCCAAGAATTTGTTGACAGGGCGAAAAAAGAGTACGGAGTCATGTACATCAAAGCGCATCCAGGTGGAATAGCCGAAGACCCAGTTACGAAAAGTCTTCAAATCCACTATGAAGACATGAAGACCGGTGAGATGAAGAAGATCAAGGCAGACATGGTTGTGTTATGCCCAGCGTTAATCCCCAAGGAAGACAACAAGAAGTTCGCCGAGGCAATGGATTTAGAACTTGATCAATACGGATTCTTCAAATCTAGAGACGAACTCACAGCTCCAATAGACACAAACATTCCTGGAATATACATTTGCGGATACTGCCAAAGCCCGAAAGACATACCTGAAAGCGTCGCGCAGGCAAGTGGAGCAGCAGCGAGAGCAGCAGAAACAATAGTGTGCACGACGGAGGAAGCTAAGCCATGAAAGAAGACAATGAACCTCGAATAGGAGTATTCGTCTGTCACTGCGGGGTCAACATTGGCAGCGTAGTCAACGTTCCAGAAGTCGTTGAATACGCAAAAACGTTGCCTAATGTCACATACGCCGAAGGCAACCTCTACATGTGTTCATCTGAAGGACTAAGCAAAATCAAAGAGGCAATCAAGAAATACAAGCTGAACAGAGTGGTTGTAGCCTCTTGCACACCTAGAACACATGAACCGCTCTTCAGAAGTGCCTGTGAAGAGGCTGAACTGAACAAGTACCTGTTTCACATGGCCAACATACGTGAGCAATGCAGCTGGGTACATTCCAAAGAGCCGAAAAAAGCCACCGAAAAGGCTAAGGAAACAGTTAGAATGGCAGTGGCTAAGGCAGCATTGCTTGAACCACAGACAGAACCCGAAATAGACGTTCAACCCTCAGCTCTCGTCATAGGCGGCGGAGTAGCAGGAATGAGTGCCGCACTCAGCCTTGCAAACCAGAAATTCAAAGTGCATCTGGTTGAAAAAGAGAACGAGCTCGGCGGGAAGCTGCTTGAACTCTACAAGCTCTACCCAAACGATCGCCATTCCTCAGAAGTCTTGGAGGAGTTTGTTCAAGCAGTACGCTCAAACGTAAACATTGACGTTTACACCTCATCGACTGTGAAGCGCAATGAAGGTTTCATAGGAAACTTCAAAGCAACAATCAATCACGAGGGAAAAGACGAAACCCTTGATATTGGAACAATAATCGTTGCCACGGGCGCAAACGTTCTGAAACCACATAACATGTATCACTATGGCGAATGCAAGAACGTGCTCACTCAGCTTGAACTTGAAAAACTCATGAAAGAAAAGAAACTTGGAAAACCGAAAAATGTCGTCATTATTCAATGTGTGGGCGCTAGGGAGGAAAAAGAGGGAGGAAGAAACTATTGCTCAAGAATATGTTGCGCCGTTGCCATAAAGAACGCCCTACAGATCAAAGAACTGGTTCCAGAAGCTGAAGTTTCTATCCTCTACAGAGACATGCAAACCTACGGTAAAGATTTTGAAGAATACTATAGACAAGCCAGAGAGAACTTTGTCCAATTCATAAGATACGATGTCGAAAACCCGCCAGAAGTCTTCACGCGACCTGATGGAAAACTTGCCGTGCGGGTACACGACATCTTGGTCAATGCCACAATCGAACTTGACGCTGACCTCGTCGTACTGTCTACGCCTCTTGTCCAACAGGAAGAAGCTGAAGAGCTCTCTAAGATCCTGAAAGTCCCACTGGGAGCTGACCGCTTCTTCTTTGAAGCACACGTCAAGCTTAGACCAGTGGACTTTGCCACAGACGGAATATTTGTGTGCGGAACTGCTCACAGTCCCAAGACCATCGCCGAAAGCATCGCTCAAGCCTACGCTGCTGCCTCGAGAGCAGGCATTCCAATGGCGGTCAAACGGGTGAGAACAGAAGCCATAACAGCATTCGTCGAAGAAAGCGAGTGCACAGGATGCGGAACGTGCATCAAACTATGTCCCTACAACGCCATAGAAAAAGACGAACGGGGAATCGCAAGAGTGAATGACGTTCTGTGTAAAGGTTGCGGCGTTTGCGCTGCAAGTTGTCCCGAAAGAGCCATAAGCATGAGGCACTTCAGCGACGCCCAAGTGTTAGCCGAAGCAACTGCAGCTCTAGGAGGAACACAAAATGAGCGAGTTCGATCCTAAAATAATCGGTTTTCTCTGCAACTGGTGCAGCTACGCTGGCGCAGACTTAGCAGGAGTAAGCAGAATACAATATCCTTCCAACATACGCATCGTCAGAGTGATGTGTAGCGGAAGAATAGACCCGATAATTCCCTTGGAAGTCTTAATGAAAGGCGCCGACGGCGTCCTGATCCTAGGGTGTCACCCAGGCGACTGCCACTACGTTGAAGGAAACCTGTACGAAGAAAGAAAAATCAGAATGTTAAAGAAGCTAATCGCCCTGACAGGGATGGAACCCGAACGACTGAGACTAGAATGGGTTTCAGCATCCGAAGGTCAAAGATTTGCGCAGATAGTGACTGAATTCACGGAGCAAATAAGGAAACTGGGGCCTTCACCACTGTCAGGAAGAACGCCAACCCAGAAAATTCTCGACAACCTCCAAGCGGCAAAAAACGCTGCTTCAGACTTTAGGCTGAGAGTCTTGGTTGGAAAAGAAAGAGAGCTGACGGAAAAGAGCAATGTTTACGAAGAAAAAATCTCTCAAGAAGAATTCGATTCGTTGCTCGACGAAATTGTTGAAGCCGAGTTCCTTCGACACAAGATTCACCTCTTGACAAAAAATGAGCCGCTCTCAGTAAAAGCTTTGGCGCAAGCAGTTAAAATGAAACCAGCGGATGTGCTCAAACAAGTCGTGGATATGCGCAGAAGAAACATGATAACCCTAGACCATGTTGAAGGACAGACCCCCTTCTACAGAGCATTGGAGATCGGATAGATGGTGAACCTATTTGGATCCAAATATCCACGATACATCGAAACCTAGAGGGGGTAGGCACTTTTCACAAAGCATTGGAGATCGAATAAGATGGCAACCGGAAAAGTTGGAGCAGTTCTCGTCGTAGGCGGAGGAGTCGCAGGGATACAAGCCTCCCTAGACCTAGCCGACTCCGGCTTCAAAGTGTATCTTGTTGACCAGGCACCGAGCATAGGAGGAGTAATGGCTCAGCTTGACAAGACGTTTCCCACAAATGACTGTTCAATGTGCATCCTCTCGCCTAAGCTCGTAGCAACTGGAAGACACCCGAACATCACGATTTTGACAAACGCTGAGATAACGGGCTTAGACGGTGGAGCTGGAAACTTCGAAGTAAAACTTCGAAAGAAAAGCCGTTACATAATCGAAGACAAGTGCAATGGCTGCGGCGTCTGTGCACAGAAATGTCCAATTGAAGTCGTTGACATGTACAATGAGGGCCTGGGCAAGAGAAGTGCGATCTACGTTGATTACCCGCAGGCAGTTCCGCTGAAGTACAAGATTGACCGCGACAAATGCATCGGCTGCGGTACGTGCTACGAAATCTGCAAAGCCGGAGCAATCGAATACGACCAGAAAGATAGTGAAACAACGCTCAAGGTAGGTTCAATAATTCTTGCGCCTGGTTTCGAACCCTTCGATGCTCGACTGAAGAGTGAATATGGTTATGGACGTTTCCAGAATGTTGTGACAAGTATTGAATTTGAACGCATCTTAAGCGCTTCCGGACCTTATGGTGGCCTTGTTTTAAGACCTTCAGACGGTGAAATTCCGAAGAGAGTGGCTTTCATCCAGTGTGTTGGTTCAAGGGACTATCAGCTTGGCAACAACTATTGTTCAGCTGCCTGTTGCATGTACGGCATGAAGGAGGCAGTCATAGCGAAAGAGCACACGCCGACGAAACTTGACGCGACGATCTTCTACATGGACATGCGCTCTTACGGAAAAGAGTTTGACGCTTATCGAAACCGTGCTGAAGAGGAATATGCCATACGGTTCGTCCGGTCAAGAGTTGCAGGAGTAACCGAAGATCCCTTGACTGGCAACCTTCTCGTTCACTTTGTTGAGAATGAAACGCCCATGACCGAAGAGTACGACATGATCGTCCTGTCAATCGGGATGCAACCGCCTAAGAACGTCGAAAACCTGGCTAAGAACTTGGGCATACAGCTTAACAAATACAATTTCTGCGAGACCCAGACCTTTTCCCCGATGGACACGTCAAAGCCAGGGGTTTATGTATGTGGCGCATTCTCTGCGCCGAAGGACATCCCTGAAAGCGTTGCACAGGCGAGCGGTGCAGCAGCAAGAGCGATGGGCGTAATCGCGAGCGAAAGAGGCACACAAGTAACGGCAAAAGAATATCCGCCTGAAAGAGACGTAAGCCAAGAGCAGCCACGCATCGGTGTTTTCATCTGTCACTGTGGCATCAACATAGGCGGAGTGGTGAACGTTCCCCAAGTAGTGAAGTACGCAAGAACCCTGCCAAACGTGGTTTATGCTGAAGCGAATGTTTACACGTGCTCGCAGGATACACAGAAGCTAATCAAAGAAAAAATCCAAGCGAACAAGCTCAACCGAGTTATCGTAGCATCCTGCACTCCTCGAACACATGAACCTCTTTTCAAGGAGACAGTTCAAGAATCTGGGCTTAATCCCTACTTGTTTGAAATGACTAACATCCGAGATCAATGCAGCTGGGTGCACATGCATGAGCCGAAAGAGGCGACAGAAAAAGCCAAGGATCTGGTCAGGGCGGTAGTTGCCAAAGCGGCCCTTCTGAAACCCTTGCAGAAACCGTTGATAAACGTTACACCAGTCGGCCTCGTCATAGGCGGCGGCGTCTCCGGGATGACTGCAGCCTTGGAACTTGCAGACCAGGGGTTTGAAGTGCACGTTGTCGAAAAAGAGAAAGAATTGGGCGGTCACCTACGTACGATTCGCTACTTGCTAGAAGAGAAGGATGATCCAAAGAGCAGGTTGAACGCTATGGTTAGGGCCATTATGGAGAACGATAGAATACACGTTTACACCGGCGCCGAAGTCACTGATGTCTATGGTTTTGTTGGCAATTTCAAATCGAAGATACGCCAGCAGAGTGGGAAAGAGAAAGAAGTTGACCATGGCATAGTAATAGTTGCCACGGGCGCAGTTGAATACAGGCCGACAGAGTACTTCTACGACAAGGACCCGAGAGTTGTCACACAACATGAGTTGGAAGAAGACCTTGCAAATGGCGAGTTCAAGGCCAAGAATGTCGTCATGGTGCAATGCGTGGGAGCGAGAACAAAGGAAAGACCGAACTGCGCAAGAATATGCTGCGGGCAAGCAGTAAAAAATGCCCTCAAAATCAAAGAGGTAAGCCCAGAAACAGAAGTCTACGTACTGTTCAAAGACATTCGATCATACGGGTTCAAGGAAGACTATTACCGCGAAGCTGCAACGAAAGGAGTTATGTTCATAAACTATGACGATGAACGGAAACCAGAACTGACAAGGGAAACGGGCAAGCTCCAGATGGCTTTCTGGGAACCTGTACTCAAGGAGAAGATCGAGATCGAACCAGACCTCGTGGTCTTAAGCGCCGCTACAGTGCCCAATCCTGAGAACAAGCGAATAGCCGAAATGCTCAAAGTGCCATTGAACAAAGACGGTTTCTTCCTAGAAGCACACATGAAGCTCAGACCTGTGGACTTTGCCACTGACGGCGTTTTTCTCTGCGGAATGGCGCACTCGCCAAAGTACATTGAAGAAAGCATTGCCCAAGCATGTGCAGCCGCGGCGAGGGCGACAACCATACTGTCTAAGAAGAAGCTTGAGATGGAAGGAATTATCGCAAACGTTAACGAAGATTTATGTAGTGGTTGTAGAATCTGTGAACATCTCTGTCCGTATAGTGCAGTCGAAATGAAAGACAAGGAAGGAAAACAAATCGCACATGTGCTCGAAGCCTTGTGCAAAGGCTGCGGTGCATGTGGTACGGCATGTCCGACTAAAGCCATCACATTAGGGCACTTCACGACGGAAGAGATACTTGCTCAGGTCAAAGCCACATTACTGGAGGCGAACACATGAGCGGAAAAGACGGGTTTGAACCTAAAATAATCGGTTTCCTGTGCAACTGGTGCAGCTACGCAGGTGCTGATTTAGCGGGGGTAAGCAGGATACAGTATCCTCCCAACATAAGAATCATACGTGTAATGTGTAGCGGCAGAATCGATCCTGCATTCGTCTTTGAGGCTTTCAAAGACGGCGCAGACGGAGTGCTCGTGGCAGGCTGTCACTTGCCATCAGACTGTCATTACATCAGCGGCAACTTCAAAGCTTTCAGAAGAATAAATCTGCTAAAAAGAGTTTTGAAAGAATTTGGATTAGAGCCCGAACGTTTGCGGTTAGAATGGATTTCAGCAAGTGAAGGAGACAAGTTCGCAGCTGTTGTGCGCAGTATGGTAGAAGAAATAAAGAAACTCGGACCGAATCCGCTGAAGAATAAGGAGGTTGAAGCTTAATGGCTGAGACTACTGAAAAGCCGATAAAGGCATCAGAAATGGATCCTAAATTCAAGTATGAGATTTCAAAGATGCACGGTGGAGAAAAACTGATGCGCTGTTTCCAATGTGGAACGTGCACGTCAGACTGTCCAATTGCAAGGTTCAGCGACACGTACAGACCGAGACAAATAATCCGCATGACACAGCTTGGACTCAGAGACAGAGTGCTAAAAAGCGACACCCTGTGGCTTTGTGCATCATGCTTCACGTGCACGGATCGTTGCCCGCAGGATGTTGAAGTTGCCAACGTCATTCGCGTGCTTAGAAACTTGGCGGCGGAGCAAGGTTACATGCCCCGCGTGTTCAAAGAGGAGTGCGCGAGCATACTTGAGTCGGGGTATGCCTATAGGATCCCTGAATTAAGGGTGAAGAAGAGAGAGACTTTAGGGCTTCCACCACTGCCGAGGGGTAACCCTGAAAGCATAAGGAAGACGCTATGCGAAGTGCATCTTCTTAAACACCTTGAGAAGAAGGGTGAGTAGGATGGCAGGGTCCAAATATCTCATGTTTCTCGGATGTGCGATTCCCTACCGTGTTGCTGCTTTCGAGATATCTGCTCGGAAGATACTCGGGAAACTTGGCGTTGAGCTTGTTGAGATGCCTGAATTCAACTGTTGCGGTCTTCCGTTGGATCCTGTGAGCCATGAGACGATGCTCATCTTAGCAGCTAGAAACCTCGCCATGGCGGAGCAGAAAGGTCTTGACATCATAACCTTGTGTCCAGGCTGTGCGGGAACGTTGAAGAAAGTTAACAAGATGTTGAAGGAAGACAAAGTTTTACGGCAAGAGATAAACAAGCATCTGAAAGAAGCTGGACTGGAGTTCAAGGGGACTGTGAACGCGAAGCATTTTATGCAAGTGTTGATCGAGGATGTTGGCCTAGAAAAGATCAAAGACGCCGTTGTCAAACCGCTTACAATGATCAAGGTCGCAGAGCACAACGGTTGCCACATTTTGAGACCTCGACAGTATATCGGATTTGACGATCCTGAAGACCCGAAAACCCTCAAAACGCTTATCGAGGCAACTGGAGCAATCTGCTTGGATTACATGGATGAAACAGAATGTTGCGGGGCTCCGAGCGTGGGCGTGAATGACAAGATCGCGTTACAGCTTGCGAGGGACAAGCTCAATCACGTCAAAGTCGTGGATGCGCAGGCTCTGGTTACGATTTGCCCGTTCTGTCACATAATGTATGACACGAACGAGCTGCGCATCGAAAAGATGTTTAACGAGCAATATGGCATCCCAGTGCTGCATTATCCGCAGTTGCTCGGTTTGGCAATGGGTATACCCGCGGAGGAACTGGCTTTTAACGAGCTTCGCGTTGACGCTTCTAAGATATTGAACAAAGTCTGTGAAGGTGGAAAATAGATGCCTAAAGAAAAATTGAAATTAGGCTTCTACTGGGCTGCGAGTTGCGGTGGATGCGAAATTGCAGTGTTGGACATAAACGAGAAAATCTTGGATGTCGTACAGATGGCGGACATCGTGTTCTGGCCTGTCGCCTTGGACGTTAAGTACAAGGACGTTGAGGCCTTCCCTGACAAGTACATGGACATCTGCTTCTTCAACGGGTCCGTTAGAAGCGAGGAACAGGAGCATATGGCTAAGCTTTTGAGGAAAAAGTCTAAGGTGCTTGTGGCTTTTGGTTCGTGCGCCCAAGAGGGGTGCATACCGGGCTTGGCAAACCTTCATGACCGTAAGGAGATCTTCAGCAAGGTCTACCTGAACAGCAAATCGATTTCAAATCCTAAGGGAGTCGTTCCTAAGACTAAGTCTGAAGTGAAGGAGGGCGCGTTGAAGCTTCCGGAGTTTTATGACACGGTGAAGACTTTGGATCAGACCGTTGACGTGGATTATTATTTGCCTGGTTGTCCGCCTCCGGTGAAATTGATACTGAACGCCGTGGACGCTATAGCGAAGAACGCGTTGCCGCCTAAAGGTTCGGTGCTTGCACCGTTGAAGTCTGTGTGTGACGAGTGTCCGAGGAAGAAGGATAACAAGAGAATATCGAAGATTTACCGTGTTCATGAGAAGGTTCCTGAGCCGGAGAAGTGTTTGCTTGAACAGGGGATAATCTGCATGGGACCGGCGACTCGTAGTGGGTGTGGGGCTCAGTGTTTGACGGTTGACATGCCGTGCACGGGGTGCGGTGGGCCTTGTCCTAATTCGCCGGAGCAGGGTTCAGCCATGATGAGTGCCTTGGCTTCTATACTGGGCTTGGAAGGGGAGCAGGAGCATTACAGTCAGGAGGACGTGGACAAGCTGATGAACCAGATTAAAGATCCGATTGGAACGTTTTACATGTATTCGTTGCCGGCGTCGATTCTTAGGAGGAAGGTGATGGAGAAATGAAGGAAGTGGTGATAGATCCGATTACGAGGCTTGAGGGTCACGGGAACGTTTCGATATTCTTGAATGATGCGGGTGAGGTGGAGAACGCTTATCTGAAGATTCCTGAGCTTAGGGGTTTCGAACAGTTCTGCGTTGGTAGGAGAGCTGAGCTTATGCCCATTTTGACGACTAGAATATGCGGAGTGTGCCCCGTGGCTCATCATTTTGCGGCGGTGAAGGCTTTGGATGCGGCTTTTAACGTTGAGCCGCCTTCTGCGGCTAAGAAGCTGAGGGAACTGATGTATGCTGGGTACATCATCTATGATCATACGCTGCACTTCTATTACTTGGGTGGACCGGACTTCATCGTTGGGCCGGATGCTCCGCCTGAGAAGAGGAACATTCTGGGCGTGATTGAAAAAGCGGGGATGGACGTGGCTAAGGAGGTCATCAAGCACAGGGCTTATGGGCAGAAGATAACGGAGATTCTCGGTGGAAAGGCGACGCATCCGGTGTGCGGGTTGCCGGGTGGAATTTCTAAGCCGTTGAGTGAGGAGAACAGGCTGGAAATCGAGAGGATGGCCGAGTCGTCGTTGAATTTTGCGAAGCTGACTTTGAAGATATTTCATGACATTGTTTTGGGGAACAGTAAGTACGTGGACATGATCAAGAGTGACGCTTACACGATGAGGACGTATTACATGGGTTTGGTTGACGAGCACGGCAAGGTCAACTTCTACGACGGCAAGATACGGGTGGTCGACCCTAACGGCAAGGAGTTCTTGAAGTTTGAGCCTAAGGACTATTTGACTCATGTTGGTGAGCACGTGGAAGAGTGGACCTACGCGAAGTTTCCGTTCTTGAAGGAGGTCGGGTGGAAGGGCATGGTTTACGGCGCGGACAGCGGAGTTTACCGTGTTGGTCCGTTGGCGAGGCTCAATGCTTCGAGCGGCATGGCGACGCCTCAGGCGCAGGAAGAGTATGAAGTGATGTACAAGACTTTGGGCGGGAAGCCGGTGCATGGCACTTTGGCTTTCCATTGGGCGAGGTTGATCGAGCTGCTGTACGCTACTGAACGGGCGCTTGAGCTTGTCAGGGATGCTGAGATTACGAGTACGAACGTGCGGAACAAGCCGGGCGAGCCGACTGAAGGCGTGGGAGTTGTTGAGGCCGCGAGGGGTACACTGTTTCACCATTACGTGTTGGACAAGGACGCGTTGATCAAGGATGTCAACTTGATTGTGGCGACGACGAACAATTATCCTGCGATTTGCATGTCGATTCGGGACGCTGCGAAAGGTTTGATTCACGATGGCAAGGTGAATCAGGGCTTGTTGAACATGGTGGAGATGGCTTTCAGGGCTTACGACCCGTGTTTCGGATGCGCCACGCACTTTGCCGTTGGACAGATGCCTCTGCTCGTGCGAATCTACGACAGCGAAAAACGATTATTACAAAGTCTGCAGCGGTAAACCCTTTTTTCTTTTCATTCTTTTCTGCTGACTTGCAGTAGTCCCGCGGGCCATGTCGATCTTGTTGGGACTTTGGGCTCGTCACAATTGAGGACGCGTCAGTATGCAGTATGTTACCGTCTCAACATTGAATTCTCTGCTTTTCTGTGTACAGAATCTGCCGAAAAACGGACTTCGCAGTATGTTGACGGCGCGTCTGGCCAACATAGGCTATGTCAATTTTGTGGGGTTCGTGAGGTCACAAAATTGATTGCCCCTATCCCCTAGGTCTAGGTTCCGTTTGTGCATCGCGTGTGGGCCATCGAGGTATGTTAAATATAACGGGTTTCGGCTTGTTATATTTGATAGACCCCCCTACGTTTTTTCAGCGGTTTTCAACCTGTGGTTCGATTGACGTGTGCGTCATTGTTTGGGATCGGGCTGGTGATTATCTTTGCTCGTAGCCCGCTCCCACATGTCAACACTAAAAATGCCCTTTTCAGAGACTTGTTGATAGCTTGCCGGTGGTTGACCGATATTCAAGAGCGTTTGGAGATATGCATTACTCCCGAGTTGTATGCGTGTTAGTGGAGCAAAGGAGACTGTGGGAGATATCTCCATTTCTAGGTCGGGTGCGAATTCCAGCTTTACACATTGGCACTCTGTTTGTGATGGAAAGTGAAGGAATACTAAATATCTGGGAGCCTGATCTATGTCTTGTGGGGTGCGAGCATGAGTGGAACTGGATTCACTTCATTCGTGATCTTGTGTTTGTTGTGTGCGACGTTTGTAGTTGTGTTGCAGCCTCCTGTAGGCGCAGGTGCAGATGTTATACGTGTTCCGGAAGATTATCACACGATACAGGAAGCACTGGACAACGCGAATGAAGGGGGCACAGTCTTTGTGCATAACGGGACATACCGTGAGACCCTGACGATCGATAAGGCAGTGTCGCTCGTTGGAGAAAACAGGCAGGCTACGGCAATTGAGGGTTCCGTTCAAGTTTATGCGAGTGATGTCTTATTGAGCAACTTCACGGTGCGTGGATATACAGAGGGAATAGCTTCTATCTCTATTTATTATTACAACGTCACGTTGAAGAACAACATAATTTGGAGCAGCGGACTTTGTGCCGTTTCCTTATCAGGAGGAGATCTCTGCAGATACAACACCATCGAAGGGAACGATATACTCAATAGTCGCACAGGAATACAAGTAGAACGTTCTAGCGGAAATCTCATAGACAGCAACAGGATTCTTCACAACGAATGGGGCATATGGTTAGGAAGTTCTTCACACAACACGATTGTAAACAACGAGATTGCAAACAACACCGAGGGAGTCTGGATGTACTCTGCATCGTGCAACAATACGGTGGCAGAAAACCGAGTTGTCAACAACTCTTATCCGATCTATCTGGCTGTTTCTTCCAGTAACGTTATAGTCAACAACAACATCACGGATAACGGTTATTTCGGCATTGAGATGTCGGGCTGTTCTGATTGTTCGGTGTTAGGTAACTATATCGTCAAAAACCATGGCGGCATACATCTGGAGAGTTGCCCGGACAATTTTGTCCATGGCAACGTCGTTGATGATAATGGTGACGAGTGGGGCATATGGATAGAGACGTCAATATGGAGCATTTATTCTTCTTCGGGGAACTTCATTGCAGAAAACAGCATCACCAACATGGGCAGAGGACACGGAGGGGCCATTAAGGTGGAACGTTCAAACGCAAACAAGATCGTGAGCAACGGGGTGTACGACAGCAATCTTGGCATCGAAATAGGGAATGAATCGAGTGAAAACGTGATTCTTTGCAACAACATTGAAAACACCGGAGGCGGCGTGTACATGTGGGGCTCCGGAAACACTGTCATCGGCAACAGAATAAGTGATAACACTTTCGGCATTCAACTTTTCGGTTCTTCGGCTAACTTGATTCATCACAATTCGTTCATCAACAACACGAGCCAAGCGTGCAATCAAGACCCATCTTGTTCAAACGTATGGGACAATGGTTATCCTTCTGGCGGCAACTATTGGAGTGATAACAATGACACCGACTTGTACCACGGTCCTGATCAGAACGTTGCAGGGAGCGACGGAATAGGAGATGAACCATACATTATCGATACAAACAACACAGACAATTATCCATTAATGGATCCGCTTGCCCCTTGGGCGCTCCATTTATTCGTTGAGCTGGACACTTTGAACTCAACGTATCAGGAACTTCTGAACAGTCACGGCATTCTCCAGACGCAGTTCGACGCCTTGAACCACACCTACTCCGATTTGACCTCGACCTACAAGGGTCTCCTCTTTGAAGACGAGCAGCTAGAGTTGAATTACACTGCCTTGAATGCTACGTATACAGCCCTAGGCGAGGCGTATGCCATGCTTAATGCGGCCTATGCATCATTGAACGTGACCTACGGTGAGCTTCTGACGAATTGGGGGTTGTTGAATGACAACTACACGGCTGTACTTGCAGATTTCAACTCCTTGAATTCCAGCTACAACAGTCTCTTGCTGGAATACAGCAACCTGCAATCAACCTACAGTCTTCTGCAGGGGGAATATGCCTCACTTTATTCTTCTCACACCGCACTGCAGCAATCTGACAGCAGACTGCAGGCGGATCAGCAGGCAACGATGAATGAACTTGACACGATGACAAAACTGATGCTTACCTTCGTAACGACAACAATAGTCTTCGCAGCAACAGCAGCCTTTCTGGGATTAAGAAAATGGAAGACAAAAACAAAAACATAATGGGACTCCTCCCATAGAGGTTGTTCTCCTTGCTCAATCTTGCGAAACGAAAAACAGACTTGAGCTCCTGGAATAGCCCTATAAACTTTGACAGAGCGATCCTCTAGCTATGATTCGACAGGTTTCTATATCCATAAGGTAGCACAGGACAAACCAAGGAAAAGATAAATGACGCGTTGCCCTATGTGTGGTGAAGCGCGAGCGCTAAATCGTAGCCGCTAAAGAGGGATAGTGTTGAAAAAAGAGGTCTTACGCGTTTCAGTTGGCATAGTGATTTCTGTCTTGGTGGTGGCGGCATTATTCGTTCCTAGAGCGCTCTTCGTCTCTGGAGCGCAAGGTCTTCCTAAAGTCATTGACCCGACACCGGGCTATTTTGAGACCAGTGAGTACATGATTGGAAGGGTTGCAGTCGGCGTGATTTTCGTTGAGAGCAACGGAACGATCGATCCTGACACCGAAGATTGGAACGTGACGATGGAACAAGTTTTGACAGCGAAGATTCAGCACGCCCTCGATTGGTGGGGCTCTCAGAATCCGAGTGCTGACGTGAGTTTCGTCGTGGAAACACACTTTGGAGTGCCGACTGGTTACGAGCCCATCAGCCATGCTTCTGGAATGCACCACTTGTGGGTACATCAGGTCATGGCTGATATAGGCTACGGCAATGACACGTTTCAACTCGGAGATTACGTCAATTATCTGCGAGCTACCTACCAGGCGGACTGGGGGTTCATTATTTTCGTTGTAGCCGCCTTCCATGCTCCGAGCGGCTGCTTCGCAGATGGCAACAGCGCCTTCGTCTTTCAGGATCGGATCGGTTCGTCATATGAACCGAAGACTGTAGTTTTGCCCTCTGTGGCGCCAAGTGCGTCGCCCTATGCCGGAACTACCGACGATATAGATTGGATAGCCGCTCATGAAATCGGACACGTGTTCGGGGCGACGGATGAGTATAACAATATTACTGAATACAGTGGGTACAGCCTTGTTCCTGACATCGATAACTCGGGTTGTCTCATGGATACATGTTCATGGAGGGGGGATCTGGTGTCTCTCCGGCAGGCCGGATGGGCTCCGAGGCACGTGGGGGCAGGTTGGGTGGAGGGACAGCAATGAAAACGGCATCCCTGACATCGTGGACACGCCCCAACTGATCTATTTCGACTCGGCTGAAGTAACTGGAAACAGGATTAACGTGACGGGATTGGCGACGGTGACTACCGTGGCGAACATGGAAGGCGGAAGGAACGTGACCGTTAACAGAATCGAGTCAGTGCAATTCAGAATAGACGCGGGAGAATGGCAAAATGCCACTACGGTGCCCTATACATTCAAGGTGCTGACGATGTGGCCTGACACCTACGTCCAACGGGAAACGAACGCTGTGTTGAGCTTTGCTTTTGTGACATCGGTGCTCGCTTCTGGGAGTCATTACGTTGAACTCAAGGCAACAAACCAATGGGGGATTTCGGGTTACGCTAACATGACAGCAGAAGTCAAGTCCTATCTGTCAACAGACTTGAACCAAGATGGAGCAGTCAACATACAAGACATCACGATCGTGGCAGTAGCTTACGGAAGCAAGCCGGGAGATCCTAATTGGAACGTCAAGGCAGATCTCGACAACGATGATAGGATCGACATGGCTGATCTTATGCTCGTAGCCAATGATTTTGGTAAAATCGATTAAAGTTGGGCCCGAAGGGTAGCGCGCATGCTTGTTCCGAAATTGGCCTAAAATGGTTTTTATTCGCCTTTCATGATTTAAGGAAGGTTTTGGGCTTCGCATCTGTTCTTGATATCTTTGAGTAACTGTCTTCTTGAGTACTGGCAGAAGCATGCAAAACGGAATTAAAACCATTTTTGACCATTTTAGGAACACGCATGCGCGCTATGATGGACATGTGGGCTGGCTCTTCCGATGTGTCTTGCATGTTTATTGCAATGAATGTCGTGAAAATGTAGTAGTTGTCAGACGTGTTGGAGTAGTAGATTTCGGAGGCGGGTATCTCTTCGGGCTTGCCGCTTGAGTAGATCTTTGGGAGAATGGCAGTGTCAAAAATGACGTAGGTGGGTTGAGTTACGACGAAGAAGCGTATTTTCCTATTGTTCTGGAGTTGAAGTAACTCCGCTCATCGTGAAAGTTCTCAACAGTTGAGGGTCTGTCTTGTCTGAAACATTGTAAACGTTTGCAGTGGTCCTTACGTCCACTATATAATTCGTGTAGTAATACCCTGCGGTTCCATAGTTGTATCTGCATGTCTGTGAGCGCGGAAATAGTAAATATGACTTGGTTGATTTCTGGTTGTGTGGAAGACATTCGTAATGGGATGTGAGGGAGACACATGGATGTAAGGGTGGCTGCTGGTGTTGGTATCGCGGTTTCAGTCTTGTTTGTTTCGCTCGGGGTCGTTAACGTTTTGCCTTGGCAATCTGCTGGAACATTGGCGGCAACGGTTATTGGAGTTGTCAGCGTGATTCTTGCAGTTGAAAGAAGAGAAACAGGTAAAGGTGAGACGTGCAAGCTTGAACAGCCAAAACTGGAAAGCGAAGAGGGGCTTTTGTGGGAAGAGTCCATACTCGTCTCCAAAAAGAGCTGCAGTTACTATAATTTTACAGTGGGTGAGAATGAGAAGGTAACTGGAGAGATTTTCTCAGAGGATTACTTCAACGTGTACTTTGCTACTCCTCGCAATTTTGCTAGATACGAGGCTGGCGAGGATTTTAAACACGAATACGGGACTGAACACGCGTCCAAGATAAAAATCAATTTCATTCCTAGCAAACCGGGCAAGTTCTACTGCATGATTCAGAATGCGAGCAAAGCTGACATAGACGTGAACGTTACATTGCGTATCAGCAAAATCCAGCCTCAACGCTAGAGCAAGCTTCTTCAGTCGCATGTTTCCATTTCGGCCCGATGGCCTCATGTGTTTCTGTTCCAAGCGGGCTCATAATTAGCTGGAAAACGTTTCGGGTCTATTGCTGGCATTCGTTCTCAGCTTCGATTTGTGGAAAATCAAACGGTTCAAAATAGAGCCAAGTGCCCTTGTCATCCAGCGTGTTTCGAGTCTCTTGATTCAACCAGATAATTGTGTCACCAATTGCAGCTACGATTATGAACATTAACGCTACGCCTCCAACGAGGTCAAGAGAAGTGACTTCTTCCGAAAGACTTGTAAGCTGTTTTGAATCTCGTGTTGAAAGAGGAGCACTACACTTGGAATTCAAAGACGTGGTTGTTAAGAGAAGGAGTGTCAGGAAATTCAAGAAAGATCCTGTTCCAAGCAAAGCTCTCAGAAATGTGCTTGAAGCTGGGCGTTGGGCTCCCTCTGCTGGCAACAGTCAGCCTTGGCGTTTTGTAGTGGTTACTAATGCCGAGGTCAAAGCCAAGATAGCACAGAGCTGCACGAGGTTCAGTAAGAAGCATTGGAAGCAGTTCCCACCAGAACGAGCCAAGTATCTTGCTGCACGAGGTGGAACATGGGATAAATCGTACATGAAAGATGTCCCTGTGCTAGTTGTGGTGTGTTACAGTTCGCCGGAGAACGTGAGAGATGAGCTTGTAGCGGGCTCCGTTTGGATGGCTGTTGAGAATATGTTGTTGGCCGCTACGGACGAGGGACTTGGCAGCTGCGTCTACACATTCCTGAACACCAGAGAAGAGAATGGGCTTAAGCAAATTCTAGACGTGAACCCAACGGACAGAATCGCCTGCATGATTCAGCTCGGATATACGAGGACAGAACCGCCTCTGCCTTCTAGGAAGGAGCTCAACGAGATCGTCTCGTACACGGACTAGTGGACGGCAAAGCTTTTTTGAACAAGTGTGAAAGCAAACAGCACATGTTAGGGGGATGGCATGGATTTCTACGAAGTTGTCAACAAGAGAAGAAGCGTCAGAGAATTCCGGTCGAAGCTCGTTGAGGCAGACAAGCTTGAGCGAGTTCTTGAGGCTGGGTTGAAAGCGCCGAGCCACAACCATCTTAGAGAGTGGGAGTTCATTTTGGTGAAGGATTTGGAGCAGCGAGTGAGAGTTGTTGAGGCGGGCGCGGGGGCAGAGGATGTGGAAGAGGAAGATCGATTGGAGGAAGCTGTTAGGGATTTGACGGATGATCTGCAGAGGGAAATGTATCTGAGAGCCTTACCCGTTCAGAAGAGGATGCTGCTGAGCTCGCCAGAGCTGCTTGTGGTGTGTTTCAGGATGAGGAAGCCGCTCAGAGAGTGCAAGACACTCTACGAATTGAACAATTTTGCTTCGGTGTGGGCTTGCATTGAGAACATTTTACTTGCGATGGCAGCGGAGGGACTCTATGGAGTGACCTACATACCCCACGAGACATCATCACTCAAAAAAATCCTGGAAGTCCCAGACGACTACGACGTGGCAACGCTGATCCCAGTAGGCTACCCGCAAGAATATTCCGTAAAACAGAACCCGGTAGTGTTGAAGGAGAAAATGCGCTTCAACAAATGGTAGCAAAAGGTTTTCTGCAAGGTGATTTGCCTTCGTCACTTCTATGGTCAAAAGACGGTTCTCGCGGCAGAACCTATTTGAAGATGCGTTGGGCTATTTCCGTGATGGAGGACTGGAGGATTGGCTTCGACTTCAAGAGCAGGGGATAAAGCTTACTTCAGCAGAATCATTAATGAATCTTTGAACGTATTCTTCAAAGACGCGTTGCGGACGGTCTTTAGGCATCCGTCGCAAGCAGCTTTCTTTTTGCGGACTCTGAATTGGCAGAAAAAGGCTGCCGGGATAAGGTCGAGATGGGAGAATATGGGGATTCACGTCCCGCCCATTCTGATATTCAGCGTAACAAGCAAGTGCAATCTCAACTGCGAGGGCTGCTACCACCATGCCTTGCGCCAGTCTTCCGAGACCGAGTTGAGCGATGAGAGACTGAAGAAGGCAATAGCAGAGGCAAAGGAACTCGGAATCTCTTTCATCGTGTTTGCCGGAGGAGAACCATTGATGCGATCGAATGTCCTAGACATAACTAGAGACTATCCCGAGATCATGTTTCTTGTATTCACCAATGGCCTGTTGCTCAACGATGCTGTTATTCGAAAAATGACTGAGAAAAGAAACGTGGTGCCTCTGGTCAGCATGGAAGGTTACGAGAACGACACCGACGGCCGACGAGGAGCGGGGGTCTATGACAAGGTGCTCCAATCTATTGCCAAGCTGAAAAAGAAGGGCGTCTTTTGGGGTACTTCTTTAACCGTGACAAGGTTCAACTTCAATGAGGTTACGGACGAGGGTTACATCAAAGAATTAGTCAGCGCCGGGTGCAGGCTGTTCATGCTAGTCGAATACACTCCGGTCAAGGAGGGCACCGAGGACTGGGTGCTCACTCAGGAGCAGAGATCAGAAATGATAAGAATTAGAAACGCTTTTCGAGCCAAATTCCCGGCCTTGTTCATCGCACTCCCGTGGGATGAGGATGACATCGGCGGATGTTTGTCAGCTGGACGAGGTTTTGTCCATATCAGCGCAGAGGGCAACGTTGAACCCTGTCCTTTCGTTCCATACTCAGACACAAATCTTAAGGATGTGTCGCTGAAGGAAGCTCTTCAATCGAAGATGTTGAGGACAATCAGGGAAAATCATGGACAACTTCAAGAAACCCACGGTTGTGCCCTGTGGGAGAGGAGAGAATGGGTGCGATCTCTCGCCAACTCGGATGGACGTTCTGAAAAAGCTTGAACAATTCTCCAACAAGACATAGAACACACTGTTCCATGGCAGCACGACGTTTCTACATCTGGAACGCCTTTATACGCGGAGCAATGAATAATTCTTCATGAAAGTTGGAGTGCTTTTCTCAGGGGGAAAAGATTCGTGCCTCGCTCTGCAGAAGGCCCTCGGCTTTCACGACGTGGTTTGCCTGATCAGTCTGATTCCCGAGAGCGAAGAGAGCTACATGTTTCACACTCCAAACATCGAGATCACCAAGCAACAGGCGGAAGCCATCGGATTGCCTTCGGTTCAAAGAAGAACGAGAGGAGAGAAAGAGAGAGGAACTGAAAGACTTGGAAAAGGTCCTCATCAGAGCCAGAAGCGAGTTTGAACTGGAAGGAGTGGTCACGGGCGCTGTGAGATCGATCTATCAGTCGATGCCGAGTTCAGAGGGTCTGCAGGAAACTGGGTCTTTGGTGCTTCAATCCCCTGTGGCTGAAAGACGAAATCGAGCTTCTGAATGAAGTCGTGGAGAACGGTTTCTCAGTCGTCATAACGGGGGTTTTCGCTTACCCTCTGGGTAAGGAGTATCTGGGCAGAAGGCTTGATGCTGGCCTGATTCGAGAACTCGAAAGGTTGAAGGATGAATACGGGATTAACCCTGCGGGCGAGGGAGGAGAAATAGAGACTACGGTCACTGACGCGCCTTTCTTCAAGAAGAAGATAGAGATCCTCAGTTCCGACACTTCGTACAAGGACTACGCGGGCACATTCAGGATAAAGGAATTGAGGTTGATAGAAAAGTGATGCTGATAATCGACGTTTGCGCCGACAGACTGTCCTATTTCGAGTTCGTCAAGCCCGTCGAGGATGTATTTAAGAGGGCAAACACGGCTTTCTTCACGAAACACTACATGAACATAGGAAAAGGTGACCTTGGCAAAGCGGAGAGAGTAATCATATGCGGAACGGCGCTGAAAGACTTTAAGTACCTAGCAGATGTTGACAGATTTAACTGGATAGGAGAGTCTCCTAAGCCTATACTGGGAATTTGTGCAGGGATGCAGATTCTTGCTTTGGTCTTGGGCGGTAAGCTGATTGAAAACACAACAGTAGGCCGATACTGTGTCAAAGTTGTTCGAAAGAACTCTTTAACGTCCAAAGACAGGTTTTACTCCTATTTTCTGAACTCCAAAGCTGTAGAACCAAGGGATAACTTTGAGACACTCGCCCAATCTGGAACTCTGAAGTGCATGATCAAACACAAGCAACAAAGATTCTACGGTTGCCTATTCCACCCAGAAGCCCTAAACCCGGAAATCATAACAAACTTCCTCAAAGAAACAATCTCTTAAGTAATGGAAAAACTCAACAAACTCGATTCGATTTATTCATCTGGCACAGTGTTTCCATCATAAGATGATCATGGAGATGTTAGATGCCCGAAAAGAAATCGAGATTACGGGAGTTGTTGACGTATTCAATGAAAATTCTGTCTTCGGGTCTTTTTCCAACACTTATTATGAGATCAGGATTATGCGGAAATATTGGCCTCTCCGTAGCCATTTCGAGTAGTTGTCACTTTTTCGACATGTCCGATTTTTGTGGATTAGCACGCGGGCTACTCTGCCGTGGTTATCTTCCTTTTCCAGTTGTGTCGTTTCTGGAAGGTTCACCCAAACATCCTTGGTTTCCTTGGTTCCGGGTTCAATCGGAACGTTTATCCTAAAGGTGGTTCCTTTCCCAACGGTGCTTTCTACGGAGATAGTGCCTCCGTGTGCCTCCACTATTCTTTTGCATACGGGCAAACCGAACCCCATGCCCTTTGCTTTTGTAGTGAAGAGTGGCGTCCACAGTTTCCCCAGCGCTTCCGTACTTATTCCAGTTCCAGTATCTGTGAAGCTGAAGGACACGTGCTTCTCTATCTCTTCACTTCCAATTGCTAATATTCCGCCTTTGTGCATAGCGTCGAAAGCGTTTTGGATTATGTTGACGAAGACTCTTTTCATTTTTTGCACGTCAGCCCTCATTCTTGGCTTGTCTTCAGTTTCGTCTTGCACTTGGATGTTTTGAGGAATCTCCAAACTGGAATATGCCTCTTTCAACATTGATTTTGGTGTAGTTTCAGCCAATTCCAGTCTCATCTCTCTTGAGTAATCCAGCAAATCGCTGATGATTTTGTCTGAATACTCTACACTTTTCTCGATGATCTCCAGCATTTCTTTGCCTTTTTCATCAATCTTGGAATCATATTTTGCTTTCAGATAATATGCGGCTCCTGCAATGCCGGTCAGCGGGTTGCGCAGATCATGACCAACCATTCCGGCCAACTCACCAATCGCAGCCAGTCTCTCAGATTTCAACAGTTTTCTCTGAGCATCAACTAATTCCCGTGTTCTTTCTTCCACTTTTGCCTCAAGTTGCCCCGCATGTTTTCGGATTTGAGCATTAGCATCATTCAGCTCAGCAGTTCTCTCTTCCACCTTAGCTTCTAGTTGCGTTGCGTGTTCCGCGAGTTGCCTTTCCATCTTCCTCTGTTCAGTGATATCTCGTATAACTGTCTGACACCCAACAACCTTTCCGCGCGCGTCTTGTATCGGGTTGCTTTTGTATTCTACGATCAACTTTCCTTTCGGAGTGACTATCTCTGTCTGGCCCCCGTCAATGTTCCCTCGGATAACTCTCAGATGGCCCCTGGATAGCCTCAACCAGTCCTTTTTCGGCACAAATGCGAGCATGCTCTTCCTAAGGATGTCCTCTTTCTCCAGACCATACTCCTTCACGATTCTGTTTACATAAGTGACTTTTCCTTTTCGGTCCAGTCTGAGCATGAGAACCCTAGCGTCTTCACACAGACTCCTGTATCTTTCTTCAGATGCTTCAAGCTCCTCTAATGCCCTCTTCTGTGTTTGCTTCAGATCTTCTCGGGTCTTCTCCAATTCACCCTGCAAGATGAAAGGAGAGGCCAAATCACCGGCAATCCGGTCCTTGGTTACAGTGAACATCAGAGCTGTGAATACCATCCCGAAGAGAGTGAGCAGAACAGTAATCTCCTCTGCCAAACCAATATCCAGAGCGATCCATGAAAAAATGAAACAAGAAAAAGCCAAAAAGAACATTAGATCAGAATTGTCTCGTCTTTTTACGAACAGATATATTGAAGCCGGAAAAGACAGCGATGCGAATGCACCAAACAAGGGTACGCGAAAAGCCTCGGCCGCGCTAGGAAAAACCAGAAGAACGATGGATGCGCCTAAGATGAAAAGGAAGCATTTGAAAGGTCGGTCGAAGTTTTTGAGTTTCAATAAACTGGACATGGTCGCGATCATAGCTGCGGCAGTTACCGGGACAAAAGACCACTTGTAATTGTTATCCCATAGGGTAGGAACCCCATATCTCTGAAGCATCAGATTGGAATAGCCAACAGACGCAAACGCGAAGCACAGCATGAACATGATCTTGCGTTTGTCTCCATCCTTGCGCGATAAATATAGGAGAAACACAGAAAGAACTACCGTGACAGCAAAGGGGACCGTCCAGAACAAGGCTCTCAACAACTGGTCTAAGTTCATTTTTCGCGAATACTCCGTTGGACAAGTTCAACTTCAAGCGTTACAAAGAATGAAAGAAATCCTACTTAGGAGTTGTGAATCCGAAATATGTAGCTACACAGTATGGCGCGCTTTTTTCACGACCCCAAAGGTAGCAATCAGAGACTTTGAGCCATACCTGAGCAATGTTGAAAGAATGGTAAGAGGTAACAAGTCGTAATGCGCGCTAAAAGGTGGACTTATAAGCGTGCAAAGATTACCGGTTTTTTGGGGTAGCATGGAAAATTCGACGCTTAAGGGAAAAATCAGACATTTGCTTGAAGCCATGATGACAGCTCTTTTGTTAGGCACCCAAACTATACTCAACGCTGGTTGGTCCATCAGCGTAATGTCCATTCCGTTGTTGCCTTATTTGGTTTATCTTTTGAAGGAGCAAGCGTATCTTGAGCGCGAAATCCAGGTGCTGTTTTTTGCTAGGGAGTTTATGGTTGGTCGGATAATCGCTTTACTTGGGTTTTTGGTGTTCTTGCTCGCAGGAACGCAGTTCCTTTGGAACCTCACGAAGGGTGAAGGACTCATTGAAACAGGCGCGTATTCTATCATTAGGCACCCCCAGTTTACTGGAATAATCATCATTACTATGGGGCTAACCGTAATGGTTCTGACGTTGGGCGGGAATCAGCTCCAAGTCATAGGATTGTGGCTGATACAGGTTCTTGGCTACATCGGTATAGCAAGGTACGAAGAAATGCATCTTCTGAAACGATTTGGAGAGAGCTTTCATCGATACAAACGAGATGTCCCCTTCATGTTTCCAATAAAATGTCCATCTCGAATTCCAGAGACGGTGTTCACGATTCTCATAGTTGCCCTAATTTGCTGCTTCCTTTTGGTCTTTCCCTATGATCTAATTCGCATCCATTGAGTTCAGGGGATAAAGAACCATTAACATTGCCCCCACTAATTAAGTTGACAAGAGCTACGTATTGAGAAGACCTCTGACTGACACTAACAGCGTTGCTATAACCAAGGCTGAATCAATGTATTCTCCTGTTAACACCTTTTCCAACACCCTGCCAAAATCAACAAGCTCTATGTCGACTATTTCGTCTGCATTGAACAAACCTTTCGGCTTAAGGCTTCTTGTAAAGAAGATTTCGACCTTTCCGGGGCCCATGTTACTTGGTGCCCATGTGAATCGTCCAATCCATTCGAGCTTTTCGGCGCTGTAGCCGGTTTCTTCTTCCAACTCTCTCAAGGCTGCCTGCTCCGGCGTCTCTCCCTCCTCCATTCCTCCGGCAGGCAAATCGTATATTACCTGTCCGAAAGGGTAACGATACTGCTTCGTGAGAATCATCTTATTATCATGCGAGAAGGCTGCTACTGCTACAGCACCTGAGGTCTTGAAATAGACCCACTCATGTCTTGACCCGTCAGCAAATTCTAGAACATCCTCGACAACCTGCCTGTTGTGTTTGTTGTAAAGAGTTCGAAACCTTATGACCTTGACGTTGTCGAATTTTCCATTCAAGACCTACCATCCCTGAACTTGACATTTCGTTTGCGAGAATATAAAAGAAGCAGGATATGTCTCAAACGCGCCTGATTGGGATAGCCAGGTCACTCAGCGATCGATCGATCAATTGCTGAATGCTGGCCAGTTGCGCGCGCGTGTGGACACATGTATGGGTGCTATTCAGTTCTTTCAACTAGGCGAGAGATTTCGATTAGTCCTTTGAAAGGCTTGCCGTGTGCGATGAGGGTCGGTGTTCTGAAAACACCCTGTCGGAGAGCCCTGATCCTGTCAGTCGCTGAGGACACGTCAAAGACTTCAAGCTTCTCTCCCTGCGCCCGTGCATATTCAATCACTTTCTGGAGGGCGACGCTGTGTTCTTCGGAAAGCACTCTGCCTTTCAGCCTGGAACCATAGATTTCAGAGGCTCTCGTCGCGGTCTCGGGGTCACAGAAGGTGTGCAACGACATCTCCTTTGCGGTTTCGAGGTCAAAACTTACTGAGGAAGACCTGATGAAAAGCTTCATGACCGCGCCCACAACAATAGTGTCGCCTTCAATATTTATTCTTGAGGTTTTTCTCCCTTTGAACACGCGTCGGGTACGAACATTCATTCGATTCTAAAGGGGCGCACGCGCTGGTGGCAACACATCGGTGTTGAACTTGAGAAATAGCTCACACTCAAATCGCGTTGATCAGGAAAAGGAGCCCAAAGTACACCAGAACCAACCCGAACACGCCGATCAACACTCTATACCACTTGAGCCCAATTACTTTCATCCCCGTCTTCGCAAGATGCGCCGTCGCCGCCAGCCAAACATAGTCCATCCAAACATGACAGACATACATGAACAAAACCCCGGCCAACGAAGCGAACTCTAACGCAATAACGATAAGCTGAGCCCCCGCGGTAAGCCACCACACAATAAAGAAAGGATTCAAACCAGTCAGGGCCAACCCCAGCAGCAACAGACGATGAGAACCGGCCTTTCTTTTTTCTCCAGTTGCTTCCTGCTTTGGTCTGAGAGAACTGGACACTTGCATGAGACCAAAACCGATCAAGACAACGCCTCCAGCGATTCCAATCGCTGCTCTTACTAACTCGCTGTTAATCACGAAAAGCCCGAAGCTCAGCAACATAACGAGGCTGAACTCAACGAGAGTGTGCGCCACAGCAAAGATAAGCCCGCTTTTTGCCCCAAGCTCCACGCCCTTCGAAATATTCGCAAAAAACAATGGACCAGGAGCCAATGCACCCGAAACAGTCACAAGGATGACGGTAACAACGAAATCCAGTATTCCCATAGACATGCACAAACGTAACGTGAATAATAATCTTTAGCGCGCATTAAGGTTTGTTACGATCGATCGAGACGAAAGCAATTCGTGCCTGAAAGCCACGCTCTCTTAAACGAACAAACAATATCTACAGATCTATCCATGGCTGATGACAACTTGCTCATTTTCATAAAAGTTTGGGTTCGGGGTAAAGTTTTATCCAAACCAAAAACCCGTTTTATCACGCACAATTGTATAGGCTGAATTCACAAATCATATAGGTAAGACGAGAAGCTGAACGATAGAGAACAAGAAACATGAGCATCACTACTGTTCTCAAGCTCACTGTTTGGAGCATTTGTGTAGTAATTGCATTGCAGGTCGTTTTCTATTTCATTTTTCAGGTGATAGGTTACAATTCTTATTTGCTGAGCATAACCCTGTTGGTGTCGTTGGCAGTCGCTGTTTTGCTATGGGGTAAAGTTTTGACCCAAACACACAATGAATAATATAAGTCCAATCAGAAGAGCACACACTCCACTGCTTGTGTGGTCGTCGTCGTGGTATCCCCACACACAAGATAAAACTTTACCCCCCCCACACTCTGTTATTACAAAAAGTGAGTTGGCTTTATTAGGGCCAAATCGAACCTTCAAAAAGGTTTCGTCATGAACACAAAGACTCGTATTTCACAGACTAGAGGCACCGATATTTCTATGAAACTGGCTGAACGGATTAAGAGGGTCGAGAACGGGGTTCACCCAGTATTGCTGGATAAAAATGAGTTACCTTTCGAACTGACCATTCAGAAATTGATGCAGATGTACAGGGTTCCAGGCTTAAGCGTCGCGGTCATCGATAACTTCAAGATCGTATGGGCTAAGGGTTATGGTGTAGCAGAAGCAGGCACGATGACGCCTGTCACGGCAAATACACTCTTTCAGGCAGGCTCAGTTAGTAAACCTGTCGCCGCCGTTGGAGCATTGTGTCTCGTAGAACAAGGAAAGCTTTCGTTTGATGAAGACGTGAACAAGAGACTTGTCAGCTGGAAAGTGCCTGAAAATAAATTTACTAAAGATGAGAAGGTCACACTGCGTCGCATCCTTTGTCATAGTGCAGGATTAACAGTACATGGCTTCAACGGCTATGACATAGATGAATCGATCCCTTCTCTGCTCCAAATCCTGAACGGGAAGTCTCCTGCGAACAATTTGCCAATTCGCGTAGATTCTGTTCCAGGCACAAGATGGCGCTACTCAGGCGGAGGAACGATGATTGCTCAACAACTAATGATAGATGTAACTGCGCGCTCGTTTCCTCAACTTATGCATGACATGGTACTCAGCAAGATCGGAATGGACCACAGCAATTTTGAACAACCGCTTCCAGAATCGCAGATTGCTGAGGCTGCAAGCGGAACCCTCGCTGACGGCAAAGTTGTCCATGGAAAATGGCATGTTTACCCCGAGATGGCTGCAGCAGGATTATGGACTACGTCTTCTGATCTGGCCAGATTCGCAATCGAGATTACCTTATCAAGGCTGGGCAAATCAAATCGTCTACTATCTGAGATTATGACTCGAGAGATGCTGAAACCACAGGTAGCGCATGTAGAAGAACTTGCCTTAGGCGATGATAAACATCCAGACAGGATGGGACTAGGCTTCTTTCTAGGTGACGAAACAAGACCGGACTTGTTCGGACACATCGGAGACGACGCTGGCTTCCAGGCAATGCTTATCATGTATGGTAACTCAGGAAAAGGTGCGGCTTTGATGAGCAATTCTCAGGTTGGAATGCTTGTCGAAGACTACTTGGTTCAGAACATAGCAATAGAGTATAAATGGAATTATGTTCCACCAAAACGTGTCCATCCTGAAGCCTTGACCACATTATTCCTATTAACGCAGCGAAAAGGAGTTGCAGCTGCGATAGAAAAACATGGAGAATTCAAAAGAACAGGCTCTGATCTAAGCGTAGCAGGAGAGAACACTCTAATCTTCCTGGCTTACTTACTTGTCTTCGAACAAAAACTCCAGGATGCAATCAAAATAATGAAGTATGCCATCAAAGAATACCCGAAGTACTGGAACGCATATGATACTCTGGGAGAAATATACTTGCATTCAGGAGACAAAGTGCATGCTATCGAAAACTATGAGAAATCACTCGAATTGAACCCAGATAACCAAAATGGAAAAGCAATGCTGAAAAAACTGAAACAGCAAGATTGACGCGCATCCATCCGCAACATCAATGGTGAGCGTATACTCAATTCCGATAACCGTCTATATAATACCCCTATTATGGTCTGCTTTCTCCTATATCGCCTTTCCATACCCACAAACCATCCCTGTATCCTGAATCGAGTATACTGCCTTGGCTTCTTTTTCCACACAGCAGTTAAATCAACTGCCGTTCAGAAGTTTGGTTTGGTGGTAAAGTTTTATCCCAAGCTCAAAGAAGTTTTATCTGTGTATCTTTCACGTTGACAGGGGGATTCGATGAGCTTGAAAAAAGGGTCAAGGAGAAAATCCAATGTGCTCGGCATCCGGTTCTGGTACACAGGTATCCGCGTGAAGAACCTCGAGGAATCTATCAGATTCTACAGGGAATCACTCGGGTTTCGAGTCGTGCTGAAAGGGAAGATGGTCGCTCACGAGGGTACGTACGTTCATATGGGGACGCCGACTGGCAAGCAGATCCTCGAACTGAACTATTATCCAAAGACTAGCAAGTTCTACGAAGAGTATGTGAACGGCTCAGAGCTCGACCACATCGGGTTGTATGTGAGCAACGTTAGGGAGCAATACGAAAGACTAGTCAAACTTGGATGTGAGCCCGCAGTACAACCATTTAATCAGGGTTCTTGGGTCCTTGCTTTCGTTAAGGATCCTAACGGCATCTGGTTGGAGCTGATCGGCAGGGAAAGCAAGAGGAAAAGATAGAAGAGCCAAAGACTGCTCCGATTTATGCTTATACACTCACTCGCAAACTTGGATATTTCCATTGGTTGGCGCTGGATTCCACTATGCTCTGGGTCTTCTCACATTTTCTCTGGGCATGGTAACGCGCGCGGAAGCTCAAGATGAGGGTACTTGTACACCCGATTTGTTAGGCAGCATTCTTCGATTTTTTCTCGTGTCAAGCAGCGCCACTATCAAAGCGGCTGAGCCCGCAATAGTCGCTCCTATGACTAGCATCACAGGGGGGCTTATTTCGTGTATGGCGGTTGGAGTCACGTAGGCTATGTAGGTTGGATCGTGTTCAAGTGCGTAGCCGTCCCATTGTGGATAGCATATTCTGTAAAGGAAAGATGAAGAATTGTAGTCAAGGTTGACGGTTGTCAGTAGGCTGCTTATTTTCGGAAATACATCAGACAGCACATTCTCAAAGAATGAGAGTGCACTTTCAACGGATCTGTATACGCCTCCAGGCACGCTATGGTCCGAAACGGCGGCAGACTTGGATGGATAAGTCGCGTTCTCTGAATCTCTGGAGAGCGTGTAGTTTTGTCCAAACACACACTCGTAGGCCTTGGCGTCTTCAATCCTGATTTCGCCTGACTGCGTAGGTATCGCCGAGCTTTGCGTTGTCGTGGAGTTGTAGGGTTCTCCGTTGACAACCGTCGTGTAAGTGTTCGAAGCGATGACGCTTGTCCCGTACAGCAAAGAGAGACTTAACCCTTCCAGTGTAAAGTTGAGGTCTGAATAGGCTGTGACGTTCAATAACTTGCCGATTTCGAAGCTTGTCTTCAAATAGGAAGCATTGTTTTGGACGTAAAAATCATATGACGAAGCTAGATAGTCAAGAAGGACGTTCGCGCCCGCAGCTTGGTTCTCAGTGAGCAGGAAACCATCTATAGTATTGTACCGCAAGCCCCAAGTGTAATGAACCTCGCCGCCTATCAGAGTCTTCTGAACAGGCGTTATCACGAAGCTTTGTGAGCTGTTGACGGCGAAATTGTACAACAATTCGCTTGTGCCATTGCCTAGATCTACATCTGGCACTCCGTTTCGATTAGTGTCGTTGTAAACTTCCATCGCAGTCAACGTGTTGCCAACGAATACTTCTGTGCCGTTTCCAGTCGTGTAATGCTGACCGAAGAACGTGAGAACTGGGGGCGGAACCTTCGAAGAGACGTAGGCCAGATAGATCACTTGAGTGGAGTTAGTGTTTATCCAAACATACCATATCGCCAATCCTTCTATGGGCGATCCTATGGTTGCATTTGAATATTCAGCGTCCGTGTTCACTGTCTCTCCATCTGAAGAATTAACCCCCATTGCCAGAGGTTCCCGCCAAACAAAGCCGGCGCTTGCCAAGCTAGCCAGCAACAGTCCGAGCGTGATCACAGTTAAGATCTTTTTCTTCATTCTGATAACCATAAGTCAAATTCTAGTTGACGCCTTTCAATCTATAGATTCGAACAGTCATCAAAACTCATCGAACACTCTCCCCGAAAGACGGGAGACTCGGCCACAACTTCACTGTCTCGTACCAAAAAATTATGCAAGCCAAGACTCCAGGAGTCAAGGCGAGGACGACTACTAAGGTGAGAAACCTCCAGAAAAACGTCAGAAAGAAAACGTTCACGACAGTCGTCGCAAGGGCGTAAAACAGTTGCCTTGGAAATATGAAGCCGCGAACGAGCATGAAGGGGCTGATGCTTCCCGTTTTTATTTTGCTGTTAACTTGATAGCTTCCATATTTGTCCTTGATTAGAAAACCCTTGTCAGCGAGTTTCTCAAGATGGTAGTGCGCACTGCTTGAGCTAGAAAAGCCAAGAGCTCTCTGAACTTCCCTAACGCCGCAGTTCTCTCTTTTCTTCAGGATGTACCAGTAAACCCGCAGGGTGTTTCCTGAAATTTCTTCCTGCCTGTCTTCATTGGTCATGGACAAATGAGGTCGCCTAGACCCGTGCCCCAACAGTAGTAGTTGTTACGAGACGATTTAACGCTATTCTCTGAAACAGACTGTCAGAAATTGTGCACGCGCCCAAGCATGAGGCTTATATTTCAAGATTGTCTCATTCTTACGTGGTATATCATAGACTTCGAAAAGCCGACTAAAAGTTAGGACTTCGGCAGATATCGCGAAGCGCCTTTGTGAGGGCTAAAAACGTTTTTTTAGTAATTGTTTCCTGTTAGTCTTTTTGTGGCGGATTTTGGTGGTTGGCGGAAAGCATAGTGTTGAGAAAGAGCTTGAAACTTGGTTTTCAGGGGCAGGTAAAGTGGTTGTTGCAGGTGTTGGTAATCCTATTAGGATGGATGATTTTGTTGGAGTCAAAATTATTCAACGTTTGTGGGGAAAGGTTTCGCAGAGAATCTTTTTGATTGAGTGTGAAACCGTGCCGGAGAGTTTTATGCAGCAGATCGTAGACTTCGAGCCGACGCATGTTCTGTTGGTTGATGCCGCCCTTTTGGGGTTGAAGCCTGGAGAAGTAAGGCTGATCATGCCCGAGAGAATAACAGATTTTCCTGCTGTCTCAACGCACATGCTTCCGTTGAGAATTTTCTGTGAATACGTTGCCAAGACAACAAAAGCCAAGATTGCCTTGCTCCTGATCGAGCCTGAACGGACCGACTTCGGAGAAGGATTGACAAGTAATGTCGAGGCCTCAGCAAGGCGTATTGCAAGTGCTTTACTGAAGGTTTTGCCTTAGTATGGTCGTTGCTTGACCATCGTAGTATAATGAAAGCTTTTCCGATAGGGAACGCTATTAGGCTATGCCCTTGTACTCAACGCGGAGGTTTCTGCGCGCGCGAGTAGCTTGAGGTTTCAAATTTCTGGCTGTTACGCGCACAGAACTGGATGGTATTGTCTTGGGGCATCGTGTTGTGCTGTTATTTTAGTGTATGTGTAGATGTATGCAATCGTTAGGTTCTGGTAAGAACACCGAGATCTGGCCTCGAAAGCCTGTTATTGTGTGATGTCAGGTGTTGCCTTTCGGTTTTCTCTTCTTGAAGATGGCGATGGCCATGGTGGTCGTTGTGATTAGAAGCAACATTGTTGCGAGGTCTAACTCTGGAACGGCTTTTGCGTTCAGGCTTACTGAGACATTATGGATGCTGTGGGCGTAGCTGAATGTCAGAAGCCATGAATCGTCAATGGAGGTTACTGAGTATGGGAGCTCGTTGCCGTCGAGATATATTTTGATATCTGTGACGTCCCCCACCAGACTCTTCGCAACCGTAACTTTAGCATAGCCCTTCGTGCCGCTTTGGCCTCCCACAGCAAAGCTCAGCTCCGAACTTGTTGAGTTGAAGACCAGAGCCGAAACAGTGCTGTTAGACTCAACAGCAAAAACATACTGATTCTCGTATGGTATAGTATTCAGCTCCACGGTGCTGGTGGAACCGATCAAGGATTCATTTCCATTCCATACGGCAATAACAGTGAAGGCGCCGGTGGCCGAAGGAATCCATTGCACATAGAAACGGCCAAGCCCGTCTGTCACGGCTGAGCTAATCGGGAACCATGAGTAGACCCCTTGGAACGTGTAATAGAGGAGGACTGTTTCATTTTCCAGGCCATTCCCTGCCTCGTCAGTCAAAGTGCCACTGATACCAACACTGAAGCCGATAAACGTCGACGGAGCGCTTGTCGAAATCGAAAGGACACTGGAAGCCTGCACCCAAACATTCTGCGAACACGATGCGCTCGAACCTTCGCTGTCAACAACTGTCAACGTAACGTTGAACAGGCCAGAAGACACGTAAGCGTGAGTTGCCCCAGGGCTGGGAGATGAACTCGCATTTCCGTCACCGAAATCCCAAAGATACTCGACTATCGGCGCTGAGTACGTGCCGTTCCAAGCAGGTGTCGAGAATGAAGCATTGAAAGTTGCAGTTACACCGACGCCAACGACAGGATATGGAGCCACGCTGAAAAATGCAGTCAACGGGTTCGGAGTGCGATAGGCTGCCTGATAGTAGACTCGTCCTTCTCCGTACGTGTGTGTGTAAGCAAAATAGGGCGCTACGTATAGTCCGATGTCTCCGCTGTTCCATGTTGCGACAACCTGAGAATCTCCAACCAACGAATCCATGGATGCGCAGCTGAATGAAGAGACCACAAGAACAGTGTCACCCTTCAATAGTGAGGTGCCAAAAGGGTTGTCCACCGCTACGCTCGCATATCCGCCCGTGTTCCCATAATTGCTGGCGCCCAGCCATTCTTCCATACCGAGACTCACAGTGTCAGTAGGACAGAGGTAGCTCCACCAGTCCTTGCAGTAACTCCTGAAGTATTCAGGCACGCCAGACAGGATTACGACGCCCCCACCATTAGCGACGTAGTCTCGAATGAGTTGACAGTGTCCTGGCTCAACGGCCCAATAGGCCTCAAGAACAACAAGAGAGTAACTGCTCAAGTCATTGGGTATGTCTCCGGCAAGGTTCACGGTGAGATCGTTCTGCTCAAGCGCATAAGACACGAGCATACGCCCGGGCAAGTACACGTTTGGATCAGGCGCGAATTCGCTGGGATGAGCAATGAGATTGTCGTACCAATCAACGTATAAAGTGTTAGTGCCGTTGTGAGCAGCCCATTTGGCTCCAGCGCCAAGCAACAACAAGGATGGATCCAGACTGGGTGATACCGACGCATCTGCCTTCAAGTTCGGAATCAAAACTAGCATCGATGTTGCTAGACACTGCATGAGCACAAAGAGCAACAATCCACGTAATAACCTCACTTTCTTCCCTCTTGATCCAATATGGTAAACCCAAAAGATAACTCTTGTGGAACAATATTCGACCGAGTCTGCATAGACAGAACAAGAAAGGGCATTTCGGGAGCATCTCCACTAGCGTGCGCTCCAAAATTAACACTTGTGGAACGATCTTCTGTTGTCATTTGAAAGGACTGCTATCTGCCGCCACCTACGATGCATTTTCCAGCGAATTGTTTGATACGACTTTGAAGCTTCTCAAATCTCGGCGCACTGCGGAATTAAAGAACTGACTGATTGTTTAGTTTGGAAAAGTTTTCAATTGAAACTCTTCTGTTCGATCGATCGGCTAATGTCACGAATCCAGAAGCATTACACACATAAGGTAAAACTTTGCCTCCCAAACCTTTCTCTGACTTCTCCTCTCATGCTATGGATAGGTTTGAAAAGAATCCAATATGAAAGCGATAATTTACCATTGCTTAGCGCGCGCTATTACGACTGAAAGAGATACCAAACCGGTCATTCACCAGGTCAACGAAAACCAGTTACCCACCTCTCGGTCCAACAATTCACTTCACGCATTCTACCGCTACTGAGACCAAACAGCACGACTTCGCACTCCGATATTTCCGGTCGATTTCCTCGTCGAACCTCCAATCCTTAAACCCTTTTTCCGGAAACCACACTACCAACACAACAAGACATATTTGGCACGCACCGAGAAAGGCTGGACGTCAAACATCCCAAAGAGCCCATGCACAAAGTGGATGCGGAGCTTTGAAACTGAGCGAGCGACAGACAACAAGGATATGATAAGGACATCGTAAAAGTGACTGTGCGCGCCAAAAAGGATTATTTCTTCCTCACCTATATTACAGAAAATCAGACCTCATCAGATGACATGTCTGCTTCTATTGAAGCCACTCGGTCATCTCTAATGTCCTCCTCGATTCCCTTGAGCAACTTCGCAATTTGGGCTCTCATCTGCCTTTTCCTGATACGTTCAATCGCCTCCTCGCGGGTCAGACACCGATTCTGCGTTTCCATTCCCGAAACGCCATCAAACCACTCGCCGCCCAAATCCAGCCTCTGCTCCGCCCTTGACACCTTTGAATCAGCAGTTTCTCGCTCCGTCTGCTCATGAAACACGTCCACGACTTTCTCGTCAACGAGCAAACCTTGACCATCGTAGACCGGTATCACACTAAGCTGATCTCTCGTCGGCTTCTTTATGTGAAATGAAGTCTCATATCCGCATTCTTGACAATAGAATCTTATGTTTCCGAATTTTTCGTCGTGACGAAGCCTGAAGTCCTTGCTCTTGCACTGAGGACAACCGTTCGACGCAACCCGCGCCATGAAAGGATTATTGACACTCGCAAACTTCAGAAACTGCGCTTCAGCCGAGTGATTTTCGCCGATGCCCTTGGACTCGACCCATTGAAACTTTCGCGGTCTTCCCCGTTTCACTGAACTCATTAGCCATCCCGCAATGCCACAGCCAGAATGTCGTTAATGAACCCCATGTATTTTATCTTTATGCCTACAGCAGAAGAGCGCTCTAAGACGTCGAACGAAGATTGACCACGTGCCCAAGATGATGAGTACCGAAAAATGTATTTCTTGGTAAAACCATACTTGTTTGGCGAAAGGAGTTTGCCAAGAAGAACTACTGCCTCACTATTGCCACTGTTGATTCTATTAGCTACACTCATGCTAGCCTTCGAGACTCGACAAGTCAGCGGATTCGGAACAATTTACATTAGGGCTGACGGAAGCGTTGAGGGAACGACATACATTCAGACCGCTGATAACGTTACTTACGTTTTTGTTGCGAACATCAATGCCCCCCTCGTCGTAGAGAGGAGTGACATAGTAATAGACGGAAACGAATACACGCTCCAAGGAGCAGGAAGTGGAACAGGAATAGACTTATCCAAAAGAACAAACGTGACAGTCAGGAACGCGCAAATCAAAGGCTTCGATCTCGGCATCGGACTCAGTTCCTCTTTAAACAACACAGTTTCTGGAAACAACGTAACAAACAACTACGTACGTGGCATTTATCTCTCCGATTCTTCAAACAACACGCTTGTGAATAACACAATGGCTAGCAATGGGTACAACTTCGACGTCGATGGTTTAGACCTTTCAGATTTTGTGAATTACGTCGATGCAAGTAATACAGTAGACGGTAAGCCGGTCTACTACTGGGTCGATAAGAGAAACATGTTTCTCCCATTGGACGCTGGATACGTGGCTCTCGTAAACTGCACCGGCATAAAAGTGCAAGACCTAAACTTCACAAGCAACGGTGAAGGCGTACTCCTCGCATACACAACTAACTCCACAATAACCCAGAACAACGTAACAAACAACGTTTACGGCATCAGTCTCGTTTACTCTTCAAACAACACTATTTCTGGAAACACCATAACAAACAACGGACCAGGCATCTATCTTTCCGCAGGAGGTGGAATCATACTCGATTATGCTTCAAACAATGTTCTCAAGAACAACACAATGGCTGGAAACGCAGCCAACTTTTATGTCCACGGTTCCAGTCTTTCAGACTATCTAAACGACATTGATGTCTCAAACACCATAGAAGGCAAACCCATCTACTACCTGATAAACGAGAAAGAAAAGGTAATTCCATCGGACGCCGGATACATTGCCCTCGCAAACTGCACACGTATAACCGTCCAAAACCTCAACCTGAAGAACAACTCACCTGACATACTGCTGGCTTACACAACAGACTCAACGATAGCCATGAACACCATAACGCCCGTCGGGCAGAATGGCATCTACCTCTGGCATTCCTCGGGCAACAACGTAACTGAAAACGAAATGACGAATAGCATCGAGCTCCATTACTCGTCAAACTGCAACATTGCAAAAAACGCTTTCGCCGGCAGTGGCTTGTTTGTAACCTCTTCTTTCGGAAACGTTGTGAAAGACAACACCGTAAACGGCAAACCTCTGGTCTATCTTGAGAACGTCTCAGACAACAGCGTCACTGACGCTGGGCAGGTAATCCTAGTCAACTGCAACAACATCTCAGTGAAGGATCTGACCCTGTCCGACACGGTGACAGGCTTGCTTTTGCAGGGAACAAACAGCAGCACAGCAACGAACAACACCATAACAGACGATTGGAGCGGTATATGGCTTGGCGAGTCAACCAACAACACCGTAGTCGCAAACAACATACGACACAATCGCATGGGCGTCCTGGTATACCGGTCTTCAAGAAATTCCGTCTATCATAACAACTTCGTAGACAACTCCGAGCAGGTGCATGTGACCATGCCTGGCGATGCCAACTCGTGGGATAATGACTATCCCTCTGGAGGCAACTACTGGGGCAGCTTCAACCCTGCGGACGAAAACAAAGACAAGATTGGAGACGCCCCCTACAAAATAGATGAAAACAACACAGACAGGTATCCCCTGATATACCCTTTCGAACGCTATGAATCAGGTTACACCCTCAACCCAGACTTGAACAAGGACGGATTCGTGAACATCATCGACGTATCAACGGTGTCAAGGGCGTTCGGTTGCAGGCCGGGAGACCCACACTGGAATCAAATGGCAGACATGGACATGAACGAGATTATCAACATCATCGACATATCCAAAGTAGCCAAACACTTTGGGGAGAAGGCATAGCTATGACTCAAGAAGAATCGGCAAGATTCTAGCTCTTCCAAGACAGTAGTAGCTCGTACAGCGCAAGAGATGAAACTAGAAGAAACACGGACAAGATTTCTACGAGATTTCCTGTTAAAACTAAGGTTTTGTTCGAGTCTCTTCTATGGCTTCTTGGAACAGCTTCTTGACTGCTGTAATTCTCGCCTTCTGAGCCAGAACGTCGCTCGTAACAAGTTCCAAGGCTTCTTCTGGGCACCACTTGATGCATTGAGGTTCTCCTTTTTCTTTGCACAAGTCGCAGACGTAAACGACTTTGCTGTCTGGATGCAGCATAATGGCCCCGTAGTCACATGCTTCGATGCACCATCCGCAACCGTTGCACTTGTCCTTGTCCACATTTATCAGGCCAGTCTCTTCAGACTGCGTCAAGGCTTCCCTCGGACAAGCAGCAACGCACGGCGGGCTTTCACACAGTCGGCACGTAACTCCCAAGTTTATCAGTTGATTTATCCGAACCACGCGTATCCTGGATTTCAGCGGATTGAAAGCCTTCTCTTTCGTCACTGAACAAACGTATTCGCAGACTTGGCAGCCTACACACTTGTCTGGATCTGCCGAAACGAATTTTCTTTCGTGAATCTTCACCATCCGTTTATTCCTCCACTTTCTTCTGGATTATCCCGATCAGGTCGTCCATACCTAGCTCCTTCAGCTTGGCCATCGTTGGTACGCCTTCACGTGTCCATCCTCGAGCCTCATAATAGTCATCCAACAGCAGATCTAACTCCTCTTGCGAGACGTAAGCGCCTTTTGAGGGGCCTTCGTCTGGAATCGGCTCATGCATAACCTTCCATGGCAACGTATCATCCTTTCTGCTCAGGCCTTCTCTAACATTGATTAATCTGGCAAGATTCTGTATCCTTTCGCCTGTCTTCTTCAGTTCTTCAGGCGTCATCTCGAACCCTGTTACCAGCGTGTAGAGCTTAGCCATGTCCGGCAGCTCCTTGTAATACGTGCCTCTCGAAAACTTGCAAATGATAAACGAGTCGATAAGGTTGTAGACATCCTCCATGTCCCTGACAAGTTTGCCTCTGCCCTTCTCAGCCACGAGCCTGTTGACTTTTCCCTTTACGTCAAACGCGTAAGCCCCATGTCTATTGTGATCTGCTCCGCGGAAAGAAACGGCAAAGCCCAGCGCAGCCGTCTTGAGGCATCTCAAATCGTACCCCGTGCTTTCTACTCCTTTTATCGTGGCCGCCAACTTCTCGGAACCCTTGCCTATCTTGTCTGCAGCGAATTTCGCTCCATCAGCGAGCAAGTTGCCAACGCCTTCACGTTTACCGATCTTTTCAACAAGCTGAACCATGGCTTCAGCGTTGCCGAACCTCGCATCTATACCGTCAAGCTCCTTCGGTGTCAATATGCCTGTTTCATAACAGTCCATAGCGAAGCCAACTGTCACGCCGGCGCTGATGGCGTCCACGCCATAATAGTTTGTGAGTTCCATTCCCTTTATGATGGCATCAAGCCTGTCAACCCCACAATACGGTCCAAGTGCCCACAGCGTTTCGTACTCCATCCTGGTCATCGTGTTCTTGTAAGGTCCTTCCCCAATCACGCACATGTGTTCGCATCGCATAGCGCAAGAACTGCAACCGATGACTTTGGCGACATATTTCTCATTCAAGTTTTCTCCGCTGACCTTCTCCGCTCCTTCAAAACGGGAGTTACGATAGTTTCTAGTCGGCATACAAGACAAAGAATTGTGAACAAGGACGTTTTCGGGCGTGCCCAAAGTCCTGTACTTCTGCGTTGCAGGGCCCTTCATTCTCTCATGGAACTCCTTAACGTACTCCATGAACTCGTCCAGTTTTGCAACCGTGATATCCCTAGTTCCGCGAACGGCGATCGCTTTGAGATTCTTTGATCCCATCACAGCGCCTAAACCTGTTCTTCCCGCCGCCCTCGTCTTATCGTTTATTATGCACGCCATCCGAGACAGCTTCTCTCCGGCAACACCGATTGCTGCAACACGAATGTAATAATCACCCAATTCCTCTCTAATCGCGTCTTCAGTGTCGCCAGGCGACTTACCCATCAACTGCGAGGCGTCTAGAAGCTGAACAGCATCGTCATCAATCCACAAGTAAACCGGTCTCTCGGCCTTCCCCTTAAGAACCACAGCGTCATAACCCGCTCTTTTCATCTCTGTCCCAAATGAGCCGTGGGCCTTAGCCTCGCCGACGCCATAGCTCTGTGGCGATTTTGAAACAAAAGCGTGTCCGTTTCCGCCCGTGGGCCACATCGTGCCCGATATCGGGCCTGTCGCCAAAATCAAAGGGTTCTCAGGGCTAAACGGGTCAACTCCAGCTTTGGAATTGTCCACCCACAATCGCATGCCTAGGCCTATTCCGCCGATGTATTTTCGAGCATGATCTTCGTTCAAGGCTTCAACGTGAGTCTTTCCGGACGTTAAATCTACATGCAGCACGCGTCCAGCATAACCAAACAAGACGCTATCCTCCGTACTTTGGTTGTAAGAAAAATTGAATGTTTGATATTAATATATCTGTATAGAATTCGAGTTTCGTACAACGACAAACCAGAAGCTGTGCGATGCTTGACCGTATTCCTTCAAGAGACGCAAGGAGAAGAAATGAGATCGAAGTTCTCGACTGTTTACAATGCGTCCCTTACCAGCTCAAGAATGTCTTTCACTGAAATCCTGTTTTCCACGTCCAGCACTTTCACGGCGTCTTCCAAAGTGGTCACGCAGTAAGGACACGCAACCGCTACGGTGTCAACGTTGAGGCTGAGCGCTTCTTGAAGCCGATTGGTGCTCGGTCTCTTTTCAGGTAAGGCGTCTTCTGTCCAGACTCTTCCGGCTCCGCCACCACAGCAGAAACTGCTCTGCTTCAACCTCTTCATTTCAACAAGCTCCACGCCCTTTATCGACTGCAAAATCTGTCTTGGTGCATCGAACACGTCGTTGCGTTTACCCAAGAAGCATGGATCGTGATAGGCAATCTTCTTTTTCAGAGGCTTGGACAGTTTGAGTCTGCCGTTTTGGATAGCTTCAGCCAAGAATTGAGTGTAATGTTGAACGTTAAGCTTAGCGTCACTGTACGGCTTGTCATTCTTGAACGTGTTGTAACAGTGCGGCGACAACGTGACGATTTTCTCCGCTTCGAACTTTTTGAACATGGAAACATTGTGTTCTGCAAGCTCTTCAAACAGCCCCTTCTCACCCATTCTGAGCATGTGATCCCCGCAGCACCATTCTTCAGCGCCCAGAGTCGCGAAGGTAACGCCCATCTTGTCAAAAACTGAAGCCATGGTTCTGGCGGCTTCTTGATTTCTCATGTCATAAACGTCTGAGCAGCACACGAAGAACAGAACATCAGCCTTCGCAGTTGTCGGAAACGTTTTGACATTCAGATCCTTAGCCCAGTCCATCCTCTTGGCCTGCGAGGTTCCCATCGGGTTGTGATATTTGTAGACGCTCTCAAGGACGTCCTTGACAGTTCTCGGAATGTTTCCTGCTTCTACCAAGAAACCGTGATCATCAACTATCGCGTTTGCACAGCTCAGCTTCTTAGGACAGAACAACGTGCACGAATTGCACTGCGTGCACAGCCAAATGTTGTCCGCCATAGGCTTCAACCGGTCATCCAAGCCTTGGTCTCTCGAATCTGTGGCAAAACGGTAGGTGGAGGTCAACGCAGAAGGCCCCAGGAACTTTTCATCAATCACAGCCGGGCACGCCGAGTTGCAGATCGAACACTTTATACACAACGTAAAGTCCCAGAACTTCTTAAGATCCGCTGGAGACTGTGCAAACTCATCTGGCTTCTTAAATTCCTCCTCAGGCTTAATCAGATACGTCTTGATTCGCTTGCAAGTGCTGAAGAACGGCTGCATATCAACAACCAAGTCTTTTATAACAGGAGCGTTTGAAAGCGGCTCAACAACCAACGAGTCTACACCCAGATCCAGCACCTGCGTGTAGCAGGCTAACATCGGCTTCCCGTCAACGTTGATTGCACAATCCCCGCAGATGCCCATCCTGCACGACTGCCTAAACGTAAGCGACTCGTCGAGATTATCCTTGATATAAAGCAGAGAGTCAAGCATTGTCGTCCCCTTGCGGATAGGAACCTTGAACGAGGACACGTAGTGCCTGTTTTGTTCAGGGTCAAACCGGCTTATCTTAAATTCAACGGTTTTCTCAACTTTCGTGCTCATCTCATTCATCCTCCTAGTAGGTTCTCGCCACAGGCGTCCACCTGGTGATCGTAACCGGACCGTACTCAAGCCTCGGTCCATCCTTCGTGCAGTATACTAGCGTGTGCTTCAACCAGTTTTGGTCATCACGTTTCGGATAATCCGTTCTCGAATGCGCCCCGCGCGACTCCGTTCTTGGCAGCGCACTGACCATTGTAATTTCTGCGAGATCCAACATAAAGTCAAGCTGTAGTGCATTCAGCATTCCTGTGTTAAACGGCCTGCCCTTGTCCTGCACCTTTATCTTTTTGAAACGCTGCCTGAGCTGTCTGATTTCTTTCAGGCCGCTTTCAAGCTGGTCGCCTCTCCTGTAAATCCAAGCTTTCTCGTTCATTATGTGCCTCATCTCTTCTCTAATGACCGCGACCCTCTCTGTGCCTTCGCTTCCTAGGATCTGATTGAAAACCCGTTTTTCCTCCGCTGCCAGCTTCTCTTGCGGAAGCTCATGGAACCCGGCCGACAGAGCGTGTTTGGCTGCTTCTTCACCCGAGACTGCACCGAAGACTAGGCATTCTGCCGTTGAGTTTGTGCCAAGCCTGTTTGCTCCGTGCAAACTCAAGCATGAGCATTCACCAGAGGCAAACAGTCCCGCTATCGGTGTTTGGGTACGTATGTCTGCTTTGATTCCTCCCATCGAGTAATGAGCTGCTGGCCGTACCGGTATGTACTCTTTAACCGGATCGACTCCGCCCAACTTGATTGCAACGTCCCGAATGAGCGGCAGCCGTTCGTTTATTCTCTGTTCACCCAGGTGCCTGAGGTCTAAAGCTATGTATGGGCCGTAGGGACCCTGCAACCCTCTTCCTTCAAGAATTTCGGTCTGTTCAGCCCGAGAAACCACATCGCGAGGAGCCAGCTCCATCTTTTCCGGCGCGTAACGCTTCATGAAGCGTTCGCCATTGGCGTTGACAAGGTAGCCTCCTTCTCCACGAGCTCCCTCGGTAATCAAAACGCCCGGCGGAACCAAACCAGTTGGATGAAACTGGACAAACTCCATGTCTTCCAAAGGTGCTCCGGCACGATAGGCCATAGCCATGCCGTCGCCCGTGGTCGTGTGGGAGAACGTGGTAAATTCATATATGCGTTCGTGTCCCCCACTTGCGATTACGACTGACTTGGCCTGAAGCGCGTGCATTATGCCTGTTTTCATTTCTACAGCTGTCAAACCTATCACGGTATTGTCCTCAACAATTAGGGACGTAACGAACCATTCGTCATAGAATTTTATGTTCCCGTACGATGAGATCTTCCCGTAAATCGCGTGCATTTCGTGAAAGCCAGTCATGTCAGCTGCGAAGCATGCTCTTGGGAAACTGTGCCCTCCGAAGGCGCGTTGATCTATCTTGCCGTCAGCCGTGCGGCTCCAGGGGCATCCCCAATGCTCCGTAAGCACGATTTCTCTAGGCGCTTGTCTAACGAAGAATTCCACAACATCTTGATCTGCGAGGAAATCAGCGCCTTTCACCGTATCGTAGGCGTGCAAATCGAAAGAGTCTTTTTCCCGCATCACCGCACCGGTCCCGCCCTGTGCACAGACAGAATGCGAACGCAACGGGTGGTGTTTCGAAATCACAGCTATGTCCAATTTGCTGCTTATTTCAGCCGCAGCCACAGCAGCTCTTAATCCAGCCAAACCGGCTCCCACAATGACCATATCGTGAGCGAACTTTTCCATCAGGTTCACCTGTTCAAAGAGAATACCATAGTTTTACCACGTGTCCTTTATAGTTTTTCCAAATCCTTGCGTTGTCACAATGCTAGCGCGGGGCGTTATTCTCCCTTGCACACATCAGGGTTGCTTTTACAAGATTTTTATAGTCCTTTGTTTCCTCTAGCTTGTGTTGATTTCATGTTCGATGCCGATGGTTTCATAGACAAGACTGTTGAAGAGTTGAAGGGCAAAATACGGGGTAGAGCAGTTATCGGCATTTCGGGCGGGGTCGATTCGACCACTGCAGCTATTTTGGTGAACAGAGCCATTGGGCAGAATCTTCGATGTGTTTTAGTTGACACTGGTTACATGAGGAAGAATGAGATAGAGAACAACGAAAAAATGTTGAAGAGACTAGGTTTGACCGTTCTGGTTGTAGATGCCAAAGAACGATTTTACAAGAAACTCAAAGACGTGATTGACCCGGAGCAGAAAAGGAAGATAATAGGAGAATTGTTCATTCGGGTTTTTGAGGAAGTTGCCAAGAAGGAGAACGCAAAGTTTTTTGTTCAGGGAACCATTGCGCCGGACTGGATAGAGAGCGGTGGCGGATTAAGGGACAGAATCAAATCTCACCACAATGTTGGGGGCTTACCTGAAAAAATAGACTTCGAAATCGTCGAGCCCCTGAGAGACTTGTACAAGGACGAAGTGAGGATAGTCGGAAAAAAGCTCGGTTTGCCTTCGGAACTGTATGAGCGGCAGCCGTTTCCAGGGCCCGGCTTGGCCGTGAGAATCATCGGCGAAGCTGACCCTGAAAGCGTGAGAATCATAAGAGAGGCATGCGCCATCGTGGAGGAAGAGATCGAGAAGGCTGTGGCAAGAAATGAGATGAGTATGCCTTGGCAGTACTTTGCTGTTTTGCTGCCTTGCAAGACCGTCGGCGTACACGGCGATGTCAGAGCCTATGGAAGTATCATTGCAGTTCGAGCAGTAGAAAGTTTAGATGGCATGAGCGCCGCTTACTCGAAGATTCCTCACTCGGTGCTCGAGAAGATATCTGTGAGGATTACGAACACCTTGAAAGATGATGTTAGTCGCGTTGTTTTTGACATATCCAACAAGCCTCCGGGAACGATCGAGTATGAGTAAGCCTGCTAAGGTTTATGTTGTCGACAACGGTGGTCAATGGACTCACAGGATTTGGAGAGTCTTGCGTGAACTCGGCTGCGATTCCAAAATCATAGCCAACACCACGCCTGTCAGCGAGATAGATGCTGACGCCTTGGTTTTGAGCGGCGGTGCACCCAGAATCGCTTGGGAGTCCCCCAAGTTGGGCAACTGCACTGACTATCTGCAACACTTCAGCGGTCCAATTCTCGGCATCTGCGTAGGGCTCCAATTAATGGTCGTGTATTGCGGCGGAAAAGCAGGTCCAAGCGAAGTCCCAGAATATGGGCTAGCCAAGATAAAGATCATTCAAGAAGATGACCTGTTCAAGGGCTTGCCGAAAGAGTTACTGGTTTGGGAGTCCCATAACGACGAAGTGAAAATGGCAAAAGACTTCACGGTGCTCGCTGTCTCAGAGAATTGTGCAGTTCAAGCTGCTAAACATGTCAAGAAGCCGTACTATGGGATTCAATTCCATCCCGAAGTGAATAACACTGAACATGGAGAAGAGATCCTTAAGAACTTCGTAAATGTAGCCAGTTCCCCCTGAATGCATTTTTCAGCATTAACTACTTTGGCGTCGTTGATGCGAGAGCGTCGCTTTCGTCTCATTCCAGTCTTTTTATAATGTGGTACCCGAACTTTGTTTTCACTATTGGTGAGACTTGTCCTTTTTCCATAGCGAAGGCACATCTTTCAAATTCCTGCACCATCTTCCCACGAGTGAAGGTTCCAAGGTCACCGCCGCGCTTTCCTGACGGACATAGAGAAACTTCCTTGGCTATGTTGGCGAATTTCTCCCCCTTGTTGAGCCGTTCTAATACTGCTTTGGCTTCTGGCTCCGTTTTCACGAGAATGTGAGCGCAATGGACTTTGTCTGGCATGGCTACTGATATTTGCTGTTTGTTTATAACGTTTCCTTCTTTCAGAAACCTTTTTTATAGCGCCTTCTATGCACTTAACCATTCTTTGAAGGGAGCTGGAATCGTGTTTAAAGGCGTGGATCATGTGGGCGTGGCCGTAAAAAACTTGGACGATGCCATCGAAGTTTACCGTGACTTGCTAGGCTTCAAACTTGAAGGCGTTCAAGTTTTGAAGGACCGCAAGATCAAAGTGGCATTTATCTCCACAGGCGGCGAAACCCAAATAGAACTCCTAGAATCACTTGGAAGCGACAGCGCAATCGCAAAGTTTCTTGAGGCGCGTGGAGAGGGCATTCACCATTTCGCAATGAGAGTCGATAGTGCCGAGAAGGTTTTGGAAGAGCTCAAACAAAAAGGCATAGCGCTGATTGACGAAAAGCCCCGCCCCGGTGCCGAAGGAAAAAGAGTCGCCTTCATAAATCCAAAGAGCACTAAAGGCGTTCTTCTGGAACTCGTCGAGAAACTATGACCACTAGGCTATGCCTCGCCGTCTTCTACTGTGGCAATATGGTCGTCGTGAACGCTGATTCTTGAAAAATCCACTGGTGAGCTGCTATGCCAGCAAAGATGAGTGTAGACAAGCTTCAGGAAGGTCTGCAAACTCGGCGATTCGGGAAAACAGTTCTCTTCAGCTCTTCTGTTCCTTCAACGAATGATTGGGCTAAGAAATTGGCCGCAATGGGCGCGGCTGAAGGTACAGTTGCCGTCGCTGAGACTCAAACAGCCGGACGTGGAAGGCTTGAGCGAGAATGGATATCGCCAAAAGGTGGGCTGTACTTTTCAGTCATCGTTCGCCCTGAATTCGATGCCACGGAAGCCGCAAAACTTGTCTTCGTAGCCGGCTTAGCAGTCGCGGATGCTCTACGTGAGGAATGCTGCTTGAAAATAGAAACTAAGTGGCCCAACGATGTTTTAGTGAACGGAAGGAAAATCTGCGGAATACTCGCGGAAATGAACACGACAAACCAAAAAGTGAACTATGCCGTAATAGGCGTTGGCATAAATGCAAACTTCGACATCAGACGAGTCTTTCCACCTTCGCTAAAGCCCGTCACCACTTCGATTGAAAACGAAGTCGGCAGTAGAATCAAGCTCGATAACTTGTTCAGAGCGGTTATGAGCAAACTGGAGAAAACGTACAGCCTATTTGAACAGCAAGGATTCGCCCCAATATTGGCAGAATGGAAAAAATACGCCGCCTTCTTGGGCCAAAAAGTTGAAGTGACTGACCAGCGTGAAGAAATAGTTGGCTTGGCGTTAGACGTTGACGAAGAAGGCGCATTGATCCTGCGGCTTGAAAATGGGAAAACACGCCGAGTATGTGTTGGAGACGTTTCTCTTCGTATTTCTTGATGTGATGTTACAGTTTCCCGCCGTTCTCCAGATGTTCTAAATACCTGTTAACGCAATAGTACCGAGCGATGCGAGGGACCTCTATGACCCCGACAAAAGAGCCAACTGTTGAGGAGAAAATCAAGCGTCTAAAAGAGTTGAACGAACAGGCCAAGCTGGCAGGCGGCCAAAAACGGATTGAGGATCAACACGCGAAAGGCAAGCTTACCGCTCGCGAACGAATTGAGCTCTTGCTTGATCCCGGCAGCTTCAATGAAATCGACAAGTTCGTAGTTCACCAGTGCACAGAGTTCGGCATGGCTGACAAGAAAGTCCTCGGAGACGGCGTTGTCACAGGCTACGGCACGATGGACGGTCGACTCGTCTACGTCTTCTCACAAGACTTCACGGTCTTCGGCGGTTCACTGGGCGAAATGTTCGCTAAAAAAGTCTGCAAACTCATGGATCTAGCCCTCAAAACCGGAGCCCCGGTCATAGGTCTAAACGACTCCGGAGGCGCGAGAATTCAGGAAGGTGTGGCCAGTCTCGCTGGCTACGGTGACATTTTCTTCCGCAACGTCATCAGTTCAGGCGTCGTGCCGCAGATATCCGCCATAATGGGTCCATGTGCAGGAGGAGCAGTTTATTCACCCGCCCTGACAGATTTCATAATAATGGTTGACAAGACAAGCCACATGTTCATAACAGGCCCAGACGTTGTCAAAGCGGCCCTCGGTCAAGAAGTGACCTTCGAAGAACTAGGCGGAGCAATGGTTCACAGCCAGACCAGTGGCGTCGCCCACTTCATCGCAAAGGACGAAGAACAATGCATCCAAATCATCAAAAAACTGCTAAGCTACATTCCAAACAACTACCTAGAAGACCCGCCTACTGTTGAGACAGGTGACGACCCAAACCGCACAGACGAAACGATAGCAAAAATCATTCCAAATGATTCGGACAAACCTTACGACGTGAAAGAAATCATCTACCGCGTAGTCGACAACGGCGAATTCTTCGAAGTTCAGCCTCTGTGGGCACAGAACGTCGTCATCGGCTTCGCACGGCTAAACGGCAAAGCCATAGGTATAGTAGCCAACCAACCCACGCACTACGGAGGCGCGTTGGACATCAACAGCGCAATGAAAGCTGGCAGATTCATACGTTTCTGCGACGCATTCAACATCCCAATAATAACCTTCGTTGACGTGCCTGGCTTCCTGCCCGGTATTGAACAGGAGCACGGCGGCATAATAAAACACGGGTCGAAACTCCTCTACGCCTACTGCGAGGCTACCGTGCCAAAAGTCACGGTCATCCTCAGGAAAGACTACGGCGGGGCCTATGATGTCATGGGAAGCAAACACAGTGGCGCTGACATCAACTACGCGTGGCCAACAGCCGAAATAGCCGTAATGGGACCGCATGGAGCGATCAACATAATCTTCCGCAAAGAAATAGCCGAAGCCAAAAACCCAGACGAAAGGCACAATGAACTTGTAAGCGAATACCGCGAAAAATTCGCAAGCCCATACATAGCCGCACAAAAAGGCTACATAGACGAAGTGATCGAACCATCCCAAACCCGTCCCAAACTAGTAAGCGCACTCGAAAGCTTGACCACAAAACGTGAACCCCGCCCGTCCAGAAAACACTCGAACCTACCATTATAGATCAGAATAAATCAAACGCCTTAATGGGCCCCAACTTGCCACTCTTTTTTTGCAATGTCTTTGCCAACATGATTCCGATGAGTGTCCCAATAATGTTAAAGAACGAAAATAGGACAAGCAGGAAATCAAAGAACTCAAGCGAATCAGAAAACAGAAAGTCAATCTTGTAATACAATGGCATCGGTCCCATAACATAGGCATAGTACGAGAATGTGCCATTGAGTCGAATGATATTTGCGTTCGCAAGAAATATGTTGAAACGCGCTTCGCCATAAGCATAAGGGTACAGGAATGTCTGTTGGTTAAATGGACTGTGGTACACGGTCAGGTACAGTGGGTAGGAGAGTTCAGACCATGGAAATACTCCTTCGTATTCGCCAAGCGCATTTTGTTCGCGACCAACGTCATCACTCAGCGGATGAGGTGTCCAAACGGCTGAGACAGAAATATAGGCAAGCAAGAAAGAAAACAGGCAGGCAAGAGCAATAGTTATCGTCCAAGCCCTTTTTCCAAACTTTTTTTTCTGTCTTAGAAACGCGAAAGTGAAAACCAAAAATGTAAACAATGACAGAAGCATCTTCCATCACAGGTTAACCAGAACTATTGTACTGATATAAAACTATCTAACAAATGCACGTACGGAATGGATGCGTAGCCTGCTGTTAAGCTAACAGCACTGTGCTGCAAGAAAAGAGGGTGGATTGGAACAGAACAACATACTGACAACCGTCAAAAGCTTCTAATGCTACCATCATAAATTAATACAGCTTCATCCCATTTTCTACTTTCTCAGTTAAGAAACCACGGGGCAGACAGATTGGCTTTGAAACCTGTCAAAATCACTGACACCACTTTTCGTGATGCACACCAGAGCCTAATCGCCACAAGAATGCGAACAGACACGATGCTGCCAATAGCTGAAAAAATGGATCAAGTAGGATTCTTCTCACTTGAAGCATGGGGCGGAGCGACATTCGACGTTGCAATACGCTTCTTGAACGAAGACCCGTGGGAACGAATCCGCCAGCTGAAACGCCACGTCAAACGAACACCATTACAGATGCTTCTCCGTGGACAAAACGTCGTAGGCTACCGCAACTATCCCGACGACGTCGTCATAAAATTCGTCGAAAAAGCAGCCGAGAACGGTATCGACATTTTCAGAGTCTTCGACGCTTTGAACGACATAAGAAACATGGAAGTCGCCATCAAAACCGTCAAGAAAACGGGCAAACACGCCCAAGGAACGATCAGCTACACGATCAGCCCCGTCCACACCGTGGGGCACTTTGTTGAATTGGCAAAAAAGCTTGCAGAACTAGACTGCGACTCCATCTGCATAAAAGACATGGCAGGAATGCTCGCTCCACAACCGGCATACGACCTGATAACTGCACTGAAAAAAGAAGTCAACCTCCCTATACACATACACAGCCACAGCACGAGCGGAATGGTCATGATGACCTACCTGCGGGCGTGCGAGGCAGGCGCAGACATCCTTGACACGGCATTTTCACCGCTGGCGTGGGGCACATCTCAACCGCCTGTCGAATCAGTCGTCGCCGCACTCAAGGGAACACCCTACGACACCGGCCTAGACAGTGAGCTGCTGAACGAAATCGGACAGTACTTCCGAGAACTGCGCGAAAAATACTACGACCCGTTGAAACTGATTGATCCAAAAGCTGAACGAGTCGACGCCTCAATAATCGTTCACCAAATCCCGGGCGGAATGTTCTCCAACCTGCTAGAACAATTACGCGAACAAAAAGCTCTGGGCAGACTCAACGAGGTACTTGAAGAAGTGCCCAAAGTCAGAAAAGAACTGGGCTATCCCCCGCTCGTAACGCCAACCAGCCAGCTCGTAGGCATTCAAGCTGTACTTAACGTCATTTCGGGCAAACGCTACAGCATAATCCCAAAAGAAATAAAAGACTACGTCAAAGGCCTTTATGGAAAACCACCTGCCCCAATCGACCCAAAGATCAAGAAGAAAATCATCGGCGATGAACAGCCCATAACGACGCGACCAGCCGACCTCTTGGAACCGGCTCTTGATAAGATTCCAGACGATGTGAAACCATACATAGAAACGGAAGAGGACAAGATAACCTACGTACTTTTCCCACAGATAGCACTAGAATTCTTCAAGAAACGAAAAATCAAACGCGAAGAAACCGAAACCACAATCGCCCCCGAGAGACTTATGGAACTCGAGGAAGTTGCTGCCATAGCTGCTGCAGTATTCTCCTTCGTTACAAGTAGTGCGACAGCAAAGGCACTGACGCTGATACGACCTAAGGGTGTGATATCGCCTTGGCTTCTGGCAAGCCGTCAAGGATTAACAGAGCGGAGTGCGTGAAATGCCGGAATACGAGGTCATCGTCGATGGCAAACCAAGAAGAATACAACTGACCCAGCCAACTCAAAATCTTTTCACTGCCAAAATAGACGACACCCCGCACAAGATCGAAATACGGACTGACAAAATCAATCCTGAAGAAGCTTTCACCATAAAAATAGATGACAAAAGCTACAAGATCCAACTCCCCAAAATCGAACAGGAAAAAGCGATTCCAGTAAAAGTAGAAGAAGCCATTTTCAAAGTTGAAGTCAAAAACTCAGGCACAAAGCGGGCAACGACAAGCTTCGAAGCAGCGCCTACAGTCTCAATGACAAGAACGGCAACACCGAGGCAAGCCTCCGTAGAGGGCGCGGTCACTGCACCCATGACGGGCAAGATAGTCAAGGTGAAAGTCAAGAAAGGAGAGCAAGTCAACGCAAAGCAAATCCTGTGCGTAATCGAAGCTATGAAAATGGAGAATGAAATCACGGCACCAAAGGCTGGAACCATCCAAGAAATAAACGTCTCAGACGGGTCACCGGTAACCGAAGGCGAAATCCTCTTCATCATCAGCTAGAAGATAGAGGGCGGCCTGTACTCACCGAACACATCGCGCAAAGTGTCACAAATCTCTCCCAAGGTCGCATACTCCTTCACAGCCTCGAGTATGAACGGCATCAGATTCACGTTTTCCCGCCCAGTGGCTACATGCAGTTTGCTTAGCGCCTCTCGTACCTTAACCTGGTTTCTCTGCCGTCTGATCTCTTTCAGCCGCTCAACAAGCCTTTTCTCAATCAAAGGGTTTATCTGCAAAAGCTTGATTGGAGCCGATTCCTCACTTAGGAAGTCATTCACGCCCACAACGATCCGCTTCTTAACCTCAACCTCCTTCTGAAAACGGTAGGCACTTTCTGTAATCTCACGCTGCATGAAACCCTTCTCGATAGCGGCAACTGCTCCCCCCATCGCATCAATCCGTTCAATGTATTTTGCAGCCCTCTCCTCAATCTCGTTTGTCAGACTCTCAATGTAGAATGAGCCCGCAAGCGGATCAACGCTGTCAACCACTCCACTTTCATGGGCAACTATCTGCTGAGTCCTCAAAGCAACGGTCACCGCTTGCTCGCTGGGCAAGGCATAGGCTTCATCAAAAGAATTCGTGTGCAAAGACTGGGTGCCCCCCAGAACAGCAGACAAAGCCTGCAACGCTACGCGAACAATGTTGTTGTAAGGTTGTTGGGCGGTTAGCGAGACGCCTGATGTCTGCGTGTGGAATCGCAGCATCGACGAATTAAGGTTCTTGGCTCCGAAACGATCCCGCATGATCTTGGCCCACAATCTCCTAGCCGCGCGGAACTTTGCAACCTCTTCAAGGAAATTGCTGTGAGCCGCGAAAAAGAAGGACAATCTGCTTGCGAACCTGTCTAAATCCAAGCCTCTGTCAAGAGCTGCTTGCACATAGGCAATTGCGTTGGCAATAGTGAAGGCAACCTCCTGAACTGCCGTTGATCCGGCCTCGCGAATGTGATAACCGCTTATACTGATTGTGTTCCACTGCGGCATGTTCTGACTACAGTACTCGAAAATGTCTGTGACCATCCGCATAGAAGGCTTGGGTGGAAAAATGTACATGCCTCTGGCAACGTATTCCTTCAACACGTCATTCTGAACCGTGCCTCCAAGTCTGGCCTGTACACAGCCTTGTTTCTGTCCAACCGCGGCGTACATGGCAAGCAACACGTTGGCAGGCGCGTTAATCGTCATCGAAGTAGTAACCTTATCCATGGGAATTCCATCAAAGAGAATTTCCATGTCCCGCAACGTACTGGCGCTCACGCCTACCTTCCCAACTTCGCCCAAAGCCATGGGATGATCACAATCGTACCCGACCTGAGTTGGAAAATCAAAAGCCACACTCAAACCCGTCTGCCCGTGTTCAAGTAAGTACTTGAAACGCTGATTCGTCTGTTCAGCCGTGCCGAACCCAGCATACTGTCGCATCGTCCAAAGCCTCGCCCGATACATCGTCGGATAAACGCCGCGCGTGAGCGGATACTCACCGGGAAACCCCAAGTCACGCATATAGTCACAATCCGCAAGGTCAACAGGAGTACAGACTCGATCCACGGCAACATCCGAACTTGTGAAGAACTCGCCTCTCTCCGGAAACTTTTCAAAACTCTTAGAGACCGTGTCACTCTCCCACTTTTTCTTCCGTTCACGAATCTCATTCAGCTTTTCCTTTTCAAATAACACCAAAGAACCACCAGCGTCAGTGATTAGGCATCTTCAACTGTTTCGCGTATATAGACATTTTCTCGAGCCAAGAGACTCCCTGCAAAGGATCTATCCACCCTACATTTCTAGCGCGCTCTAGACTGAAACGGATATATAATGACGTTAACTTTAGATTATTCAAGACACTTCGGTGTTTGGCTTGAAAATTAGCGTTGAGTACTTGGGGCACATTAAGAACATCATTGGGAACAAAAGAGAAGAAGAAGTCGAAATCAGAGAGGACTCCACGATTGCCGAGTTGCTTACGATGCTTTCTGAAAAATACGGAAACCCCTTCAAGAAAGCGGTTTACGAGCCAAGCGGGTCTGATGTAAAATCTAATTTTATAGCCACTGTGAACGGTTTCCTGCTTAATCAGCTGAAAGGAGTCTGCACCAAGCTAAAGGACGGAGACCACGTGACCTTGATGCCCATCGTGAGTGGCGGCTAGACTTCTAGGCAGATCTCCATCTTTGTCAGGTTATTGCAACCTTTTTTCGTAACTTCCACGATGTCCTCTATTCGCATTCCGCCTATCTTGGGATCATACAAGCCGGGTTCAACGGTGACGATGTTATGCTCTTCGAGCGGAGACTTCGCCAATTCACCCATTGATGGGCCTTCATGAACCTCCAGTCCGACTCCGTGGCCAAGCCCGTGTGTATAACCTTTGCTGATCTGCTTTCCGCCCCTTGTTGTCTCGTAGCCCGCCTTTTCCAGCACGTCATAGCAAAGGTTCTGCATCTTGCTTCCCAAGACCCCAGCCTTTATAGCGTCCAAAGCCGCGTTCCTTGCTTCAAGCACTGCCTCAAACATCTTCCTCACAGGCTTCGATGCTCTCCCCTTCACAACAGTACGCGTCATGTCTGAGAAATACCGGTTTCCGACGCTCCTTGGAAAAACATCCATAACGATAGGCTGTTCTGCCTTCAAAACGTCCTCCGCCTTACCCGTATAGTGAGGATCTGCACCTCCTGGTCCACAGGCAATTATCGTTTCGCCCTCGGACACGCAACCTCTGGTCACAAACGTATGATCAAAAACCGACCGCACTCTGCCCACGAGCAGCTGTTTCCTCTTGCCACCCTCTCGGCAAAACAGTGTTCCGTTTGCTCCGACCTCGGCGTTGGCGACTAGTTCAATCGCTTTCGAAGTTGCCTCCTCCACGGTCTTCTGAACGTACTTGATGGCCTTTATCTCTTCGGGCTCCTTGGTTTCTCTTGCCTTTTCCACCACGTCAAACACGGGTTTTATTTTCAAGCCTTCACTTCTCAAAACGTCCCCCAGCATAGTCGGAAAACTCGGAGCCACAAAAATCGGCTTACGAGTTCCCAATTCTTTCTTAGCCACAGAAGCTACAAACTTCATTCCGCCAACTTTAGGGTCAGGAGCGGACTTTACAATCTGCATGAAGTTATAGTCATGATACGATCGCACATCCTTGACACCGGCTTCCTTTTTAGCCCTAGACAGCTCCATCTGGTTAACGATCATCAACGGGTCTTCGCCGACTCTCTTGAGAAAAATAAACGGGTCAGGCGCCTTGAACCCTGATAGATAGTACATGTTCGCGTTCTGGTAACTTTCAGAATAGAACAACATTGAGTCTAGCCCTTTCTCCGCCAAAATCCTGTCAACATCCTTTTTCACTGTCACTCACATCCAGAGAGACTTCCATTTATGCGATCGTCACATAAAGATTTTGCCACCAACACCTTGACCAACCGTAAACTATTTTTAATGTTCCCAGCCTAAATTGAATAAGGTGATAAGTTTCTTGAACAACAAAGCCGTGATTGTTCTTGACATGCTAAACGACTTCGTCACGGGCGATCTGAAATGCGAGAGAGCTGAGCACATAATTCCAAACCTGAAAAAACTGATCACAGCAGCGCACAAAAACAACGTTCCTGTGGTCTTCAGCAACGACGCTCACCTTCCAATAGATGAAGAAGTCGTCGAAAGATGGGGAAAACACGCGATAAAGGGCACCAAAGGAGCGGAAGTCATCCCCGAATTGAAACCAGCACAGAAAGACTACCTCCTAGAAAAAAGAACCTACAGCGGCTTTCACGAAACCGGCCTCGACATGCTATTGCGAGGCCTATATCATGGTGAAGGAGTGAAAACAGTAATCCTAACTGGATTGCACACTAACATATGTGTTAGACACACCGCAGCTGACGCCTTTTTCAGAGGGTACAAAATAGTCGTGGCCAGAGACGGAGTTGAAGCCTTCACCCAGGAAGACCACGAACAAGGACTAAAATATCTGAAAGACATTTACAACGCCAAAATAGTGACAGTAGACGACACAGTGAAAGAATTCAAGTAGCCTTACTGCTTAGCTAGACCAAATGTCAACCAAGATGAGAATTGAGGGCCCTCAGGAGTCGAACACAGATGACCTCATAGCATATGTTTTTCCGAGAGACTGAACGATCCGCTGCACGAGAAAAAAATGAGCCTCAAAACAGGATGAGGAAGCTACAAAATGCAAGAACTCCTCACTGACAGTAAACTCTAGGGTGATGCACACTCTTTTCGTGGAAACGGAGAAATCCAAGCAAGAAATAAGGCAAGCAATGGGCCAAAGACCCTTTTTGGTCTGTCTTTTTTAGGAATCCGATTCAAAATTCGGAGAAAAATTTAAAAGCAACATATGCATGCATTAAGGGAAGTGAAATGAGGGAAATGGTAGTTTTTACTTTCTTCCCTTCTCTCCTTTCTCCCCTCGTAAACGAGGCTACCATCCTTCCCTCATTATCACTTTAACGCAGTCATCGCCACTTATAGCTTGTGGAATAATCTTCTATTTCTCGCTTGAGCCCGCAGCTAAGCTATGCGCACGTGGATAAAATCTAAAATAGGATTCCCGCAATACTTCGGTCTTCGAGGGCGAACAGAAATGACCAAGATCCTAATAGTATATGATTCCAAAACCGGAAACACTGACAAGATGGCATTCGCCGTCGCCGAAGGTGCCAAGCAAATTGAAGGGGTTGAAATAGCTGTCAAGAAAGTTGGCAAGACGACTCTCAATGATCTCTGCAATTCAGACGGCATCATAATGGGTTCCCCTACCTACTACGGTGAAATGTCTGGCAAACTGAAGAGCTTCATTGACAAATCAGTCAAAATACACGGAAAGCTCAAGGGAAAAGTCGGAGCAGCCTTCACAAGCTCAGGAGGAACTGCATCAGGAGCCGAAACCACACTACTGTCTATACTGCAAGCTATGCTGATTCATGGCATGATCGTGCAAGGCCGACCGGACCACAAACACTATGGCGCTGCAGCTGTAGGTTCTCCAAGCGCAAAGGACATGGTAGACTGTAAGGAGCTCGGAAAAAGAGTTGCAAATCTGGTTGTAAAACTGAAAGGCTAATCAAGAACTGTTTTCTCAATCATAAACAGCCATACGACAAGGGAGCAGGCTTTATGAAAGTTTTTGGAATCGTTGGGAGTCCGAAGAAAAACGGAAACGTTGATGTGCTAGTCTCTCAGGTGTTGAAGGGCGCAGGCAGCCAAGGAACCGAAACATACACGATCTATCTCCACGACATGCAGATTATCGATCAATCTCAAGCGAAACGATATTTGCTTAAACCGAAATTTACACTTTTCGGAAGAATAGCTGTTGTGCTAGATCGAGGTATCAAAAAGTAAATAAGTTGTGCGCATCAACCTTTCTAGAGTTCTTGCTACCATTGCAGCGGTCAGCGGCATTCGCTATCTACGTTCTTTATCAGAATTGTTGAAAAAAGGAAAGGTTCTCAATCGCGTAATTCTGTTTCAACCAATGACAGAGACTGGAAATGCACTTTGCCGTTCAAAGCACCTCTAAACTTGAGAGTCCCAACGCTCGTGAAGCGTATTCTAACACTGAAAGATTTCTCCACAAGTGTTATCTACCGCACGCTACTCATCAAAACCAGCGATAATTGGGAGAAAGGAAGTTGTCAAGACGGATAACTTTCAGAATGGAAATTTTAACGCGAAACCGAAACAGATGCCTAATGATGATAGTACTTGCGGCGATTCTGATGTCCAGTACAATGCCTTATGTAAACGCGAAAACAAAATACAGTGCATCGGAAGAAGATCAGACCTCAAGTCAATCTTCACTCTCAAACTTTGAAGATGCGAAGCAAGCTTCTTTGGACAATCTCGAAGTAGATTATGAATCTGGTATCATAGACATCAGTCAGTACCTGCTGTACAAGGCGTGGCGCGTTTTCGACCCAAGTAAGCTACCTCTAGAATATGCGTTGTCTCCTTTCGAAGCACGACTTTACAGGAAAAGTGGTACGACGGTTATCCAAGAGATAAGAGAAAATTGGAACAATCTCGATCCGGAAACACAAAGTCAGTTGGGCTTCGTATTCAAGAGGCCAACCGACATTGGCGGCGCTGCAGATGACCAAAAAAGACACTTGTTGCCAGAACTCTACAATACAACAAACTTCGTAATGCATTGGACAAACGGAACCGATGGCGGTGCAAGCGCAGATGCTGTGCCATTGCGCGATGCCAATACTAATCGGGTTCCAGATTACATTGAGGATTTTGCTAGGATCTTTGAGGATGTCAGGGGTTTCGAAGTGGGCAATAGAGGTTTTCATGCTCCAAGCGACGACGCGGCTGAGCCAAACGATGCAAACAGAAGAAACCCGGACCAAAGGTACGACATTTTTGTCTACAACATGAGTGCTTATGGATGGACTGTTCCCGAGCAGTCAAGCTCTCCCTCCTACAGCCACATAGAAGTAGACAATGACTATCTGGGTTTTCCCGAACCACCATTACAGGCCATGCAAGTGACGGCGGCACACGAATTCTTCCATGCCATTCAATTTTACTACGATTGCACAGAAGAGCGTTGGTGGGAGGAAGCAACATCAACGTACATGGAGGACGAGGTGTATCCAGATGTAAATGACAACTATCAGTATCTTCCAGATTGGTTCCAGAATTGTGATTCCTTGGGTCTAAGATTGTTCGATGGTTGGCATGAATATGGGGATTTCATTTTTGCTAAGCGTTTGTCCGAGGTTTTTGGAGACGACGTGATCAAAGTGATCTGGGAGGAAATGGTGGTTACTAATGGAATTGACGCAATAAACAACGTCTTAGTTAGACGAGGCTCAAGCTTCATAAACGAGTTCAACGGGTTCACAATAGCAAACCTCTTTTTGGAAGAAAACTATGTAGATGGAACCGATTACAGAGAAGAACTTACCGGAGAAACCACGTTCAATGGAGTATGGCTACAATATGAATATAATGCTTCTCTTGAGGCTGATTACGTTGTGATAGACAAAAGCAATGTGAACTATAAGGCTTGGATGAATACATGGGCAACCGACTACATCACAATAAAACCGGACCCGAACACAATGAATTACAGAATCTTTTTTGATGGACTCGATCTAACTACAAACTACCTCGTAACCTTCGCCTGGAAGCAAAACGGAAACATCGCCTGGAAGAGATTTCCTCTGGACGCTCTTGAAGACTGCTACGCTGAGTTGTCATATGATCCGACGATGGAAAATCTGACTCTGATCATATCCAACGCCGGAAACACTGCAACGGCAGATCCATCCTGGAGAGTAGTAATCACCAAGTTGCTTCCCCAAATGGAACTCTACTATGACGATGGAACTCCTGAAGACGGCTTGTCTTGGCGAGCAGCCGGAGGCGTTTTTGCAGTCAGATTTACTCCGTCAACTTCAGGTCGATTGACGGAGTGCAGTTTCTACATCAATAATAACCCAGCTACTGTCAAGGTTCACGTATTGGACAATCGCCGAACTGACTTGATCCAGCCATTTCTCAAAACTCCGACAACTCTCGGATGGTTCCATGTCGATCTGTCCGCATTTCGGGTTGCGGTCAGCTCAGGTGTGGACTTTTACGTTGCGCTGGAATGGACAGTCGCCAATGCACCATCGTTGGGCTTGGATATCAGCCAGCCTGAGAACAGAAGCTTTGCTTGGGATGGAGCACAATGGATACAGACCACTGGTATAGACTTCCTAGTAAGAGCGATGGTTGCAACCGAAACACCTGACTTGATGATTTCAGACATCTCTTGGAGTCCATCAATTCCTATCGAAGGCAACACTGTCACTTTTACGGTTGACATCAAAAATCGCGGTCCTGTCAACGCCGGCTCTCTTAAAACAGCCTACTACATTGACGGCTCAAAGATCGGTGAATGGTCTATAACGAGCCTTGCTGCCGGGCAAAACATCACTAAAAGCTTTACGTGGACTGCTGTTCAGGGCAATCACACTGTCAAAGCTTTTGTAGACTCGAACCACGATGTCGAGGAAAAAGTTGAAACAAACAATGAGAAGGAGACCGCTTTCCAAGTGGGTCGGAAGCCTAAGCCTGACCTGATCATAAGCGACATTTCTTGGGTGCCAGAAACTCCTCAGAGTGGCACCATTGTTACCTTCACTGCTACCATCAAGAACAATGGTACTGCCAATGCTGTTTCATTCAAGACAGCGTACTACATCAACCAAACAAAGCTAGGCGAATGGTCAATAACCAGTCTTACAGTTGGACAAGAGGTCAACAAGACGTTCACTTGGACTTACGTTGAAGGAAGCCACACCGTCAAAGCAGTCGCAGACTCCAACGGCGAGATCCAAGAAGACGACGAGACAAACAACATAAGAGAAGAAGTCATTGGGAATCGACCGCCTGTAGCTTCATTCGGGTGTAACGGCTACGATTATCTGAGCAGCCCAATTGCTTTCGTGCACAAGCCTACTTGCTTCAACGCTACAGAATCGAACGATCCAGACGGAAGCATAGTGAGTTACTGTTGGGACTTTGGCGACGGAAACGTAACAACCGTGACTGACCCCGTTATTACTCACAACTACAATCATATCGGAAACTACAGTGTAACGCTAAACGTGACAGACAATCAAGGGGGGCTCTCCGCAGCGGTGGCTAACATCACAGTCCAGCTGAAGGGCGATTTGAACGGCGACGAGTTAGTCAATATTCTTGACATAAGCCTTATCGGAATAGCGTACAACTCCAGACCCGGAGATTCCAACTGGAATCCAAAAGTTGACTTCGATAAAAACAATTTCGTCAACATCATTGACCTGACGCAGGTTGCCATAGAGTACGGATCAAAAGCCTAACGCCGAACCCGCAAAAGCCAACGGCTTCAAAGCTCCTCTGAGCATCCCTCCTTTTTCTCTTCAACAGTTTCTGTTCAGTGAGAAAGCGATCACGATTATTACACATTCAGGGCTCTTGCTACGTCTAGAGTATCTAAAAGCAGTCCAGAGAGATGTGGGCCCGGGGCGATTTGAACACCCGACCAACAGGTCTCTCAATGTACTGGACATTTATGAGCCTGGCGCTCTAACCTGGCTGAGCTACGGGCCCGCTTACTGTTTGAACTTGTCTAGTATGCTGGTTTCAAGTTAATTTAAACGTTTTCTGGATTTAAGCTATCTGTCGAGGAATTTTGGTAGCATATCTTGAGTTAATTGTTGAGCTCAAATGTAATCAGATCGAGAGTTTTCCCATCGTGTCTGATTCGCTTTTGCTCTTTCTCCGCGAACCCCTGCTTCAATAAGGCATGGAGTTTTTCGCCCGGGTCTAGTTCGGTCTAGCATCTTCCTAGCGCGCGCTTCTAGCCGAACTTTGCCAATCTTGTTCCACATATGAGAGCCGCGTCATGCACCAGGCTGAAATGCAGATTTCAAGTGCTCTCGCTCGTAGTGGTACAAGTATTCTTGAGCATAACCAGCATACTCACCAAAATACTCTCGTCCGAAAGAGTTCAGCGTTTCGTATTCCGCGTTGCTAATCGATCTTTGACCACGAGCTTTTTCTGTGAGTTGTTCTGGGAGATGGTTCGCATAGTATTTTAGAATTACGCGTTTTATCCACACGTCCACCGGAAAAGCCTCCAGTTTGCCGACCGAGAAGAGCAGGACACAGTCGGCAACTTTTGGGCCAACACCGGGAAAACTCATCAATTGTTTTTTTGCTTCTTCATAGCTTGCTCTCGTCAACGTTTGAAAGTCAAAGCCCTCTTCATGTACTCTTTTTGCGGTTTCAGAAACATACTTTGTCCGGTAGCCGAGACTGCAATCCGTCAACTCGCTTGCAGAAGCTTTCGCGAGTTTTGCTGGAGCTGGAAACGTATAGAAAATCTGGTTATCAAAACGGACTTTTTCACCGAACTTTCTGGACAAGTTAAACAGCATCCCCTTTATTGCCGCAACACTCTTGTAAGTCGCACAGATGTAGGAGACAAGACATTCCCAAGGGTCTTGACGAAGAATCCGAAGACCATGAAACTGGCTTACAGCAGCATTAATGTACTTGTCTTTCTTGATCTGTGAGAGAATGATTGACAGGTTGTCATGCAAACGAAAGTAGTCTTCCACAAAATCCCTGTTCACATTATCAAACCTCAGTTCGCTGGAGGTCTGTCTTATTCTGAAGACTCTTTCTCTGGCAACACCATACCACCAATCGCCATGCTTGTCCCACCTGAATGTCTGTCCACAACAAAGAGTGAAATCCAAGTTTAACGGGCACGAAGGACTCAGATGAATTATCATGGGCTTCACACTAACGTTTTTTCCCTGTAGTTTTAAATCTTATCGGTTATCCCGAATAGCAGCATGCTGCAGGGGCTGAAGTGAAAAGAAATGCCGTTTAAAGAATCTTGGAACCGGCAGAGCCGTACCCATTGACGAAATGACTGAGGCTGAAATAGCCAAAATACCTAGTCGGCGAAGGTGGAAAGAACCTCAAAAACTATGACACGTGGAAAGAATCCCTTTCACCATATTATTCAAAGCTCGAAGACTCTGATACGTCAACAGACCTCATCCACAAACATTTCCGGCTTAGGAATATCCGTGGGCAGCCCTTTTCTCTGACGAAGTCGTCTAATAGCTTCAGCTGCAAGCTTTTCCGGAATTTTCTCCCAATGGTCAAACGTGAATTGCCAAAACGCGTGACCGGAAGTTGCAGAACGCATTTCTGCAGACAGATTGAGGGTTTCGGCAACCGGGATGTAGCCCGTAATAACTGTTGATGCGCCTTTTTGGTTCGTGGCCTGAATTCTTCCGCGTCTCCGAATTATCATGTTAGCACATGTGCCGAACCACTGAGTTGGAGCAGACACTTCAATCCTGTAGATGCATTCGAGGAGCGCCGGATTAGCGGTTAGACACGAGCCCAAGATTGCACGGCTCACGGCTCGCACTACTTGTCTTGGTTTGCGTTGCGTCTGATCTTCATGAATCTGCGCATCCATAAGCTTGACTTTTACTCCTCTTAAGGGTTCGCCGCAGAGTGGTCCGTTTCTGCATGCCCACTGAAATCCTGTGATTATGCTGTCTTTCACTTCTCGGAGGCATTTGGCCTTCTGGGAAGTGTTTATGAGTATGTTCTTGTTTTTTTCAAAGGCCCAAACGTTTTCTGCTTCTTTGCAGGATCCCTTGGTGGGTTGCTTCCGTTCAACTTCGCTGCCGAAATCTCTGCTTTCCATCACTTCTAGGACCTTGTTTTCAAGAGGTTCAGCTTGTATCCAGAACCTGTTGTTTTTGTTGGGACTCTTCGTCATCACAACCGCGCCTTGCTTGAGAATGCTTTCTCTGTACGCCGCCACTGGATTTGATGCTGTGATCTCCATTCCTTCGGTGTATTGCCTTAGGAATTTGAAGGCGATTTCCAGGTGGAGTACGCCCATTCCGCTTATCAAATATTGCCCGGTTTCCATATCGATCGTCGCAAAAAGATTAGGATCTTCTATGGACAGCCTATTCATTGCCTCAGCTAGTCGTGGCAAGTCAGTGAGCCTTTTTGGCTCCACAGCCACGGTCATGACCGGTTCCGAAACATATTTCACACGTTCAAAAGGAACCATGGTTTTTCTGCCTACATTATCTACAAGCGTTTCGCCTGCCCTCGCGGAGTCGAGACCCGTCAAAGCGGCAATGTTTCCTGCACCGATGCACTTCGCAGGTTCTCTGAAGGCGCCCATATACATGGAAACCTGTTCAACTCTGTAATCCCTGCCTGCGTCCAACAAGTAGACTTCGTCGTTATCCCTTATCGAACCAGAAAAAAGCCTTCCTGTAGCAACTACATCAGTGTCTGAAGTCATTTGAGCGTTTGTTATGCACATTGTTGTCGGCCCTTTGTCATCACAGTTCAACATTGCCTGGCCAATTTCAGAGCTGATGTCACCCTTCCAGATCTTTGGAATGCGGTAATTTTGACTTTCAACAGGGCTTGGAACATTCTTGACTACCACGTCAAGTATAGCAGTGCGCAATGGAATCAACCGCGAAAGTGTCTGGGGCCTGCCTTTTCTGTAGGCATCTACTATGTCATGGTCGCTGAATTTGATTCCTTTCTTGTTTGCCATGTTGAGGGTGAACCCCCACTTGTGAAGAGCTGAACCGAAAACGACGCTTTCCTTTGCCGGGTCAACCTTCCATTTTTCCTTGAAATCTGGCTCTCCGTAGACTTCAATTAGATTGTCGAAGTCGTCGATTATGCGAAGGAACTTGGCCTGAATCTCCGTAGGAGTAAGTTTCATTTCTGTCATCAGGCGGTCGACCTTGTTTATGAAAAGAATCGGCTTGACCCTCTCTTCAAGAGCTTGGCGAGTGACGGTTTCTGTTTGAGCCATGACCTCCTCTACAGCGTCAACCACGACGATTGCGCCGTCAATTGCCCGCAGGGCTCTGGCCACTTTTCCGGAAAAATCCACGTGTCCAGGCGTGTCGACCACGTTGATTACGTACGATGCGCCGTCTGATTGGTGCAGGAGTGATATGTTTGCAGTCTTTATCGTGATTCCGCGTTTCTGTTCTTCCTCCAAATAGTCCAACGCTCTGGCTGAGCCTGCTACTTGAGAGGGTAGCAATCCTGCTTCGACAAGGAGTGAGTCGGTCATCGTGGTTTTTCCGTGGTCGATGTGAGCGATTACGCCAATGTTGCGGATGCGTTCTTTCCTGTCCATCAGTTCGAGTATTTCTTTGGTCTGTCTGAACCTTGGCATCGATCTGTCTCCATCTGCACATTTCCTGTTTTGTTAAAGTTAACTCTTTACTGATCCTGGGAGATTTGCTTTGTTGTCCACTCGAGAGTCCGCATGGCTGGAAACAAGGCTTAAATGGCTTCGGCAATGAAAATAGTAAAACTAGGGAGGTAACGTAGGTTGACTGCCCCGAGTATTCTTGTGCTCTTTACCGATCCGTTAGGAGTCACAGACATCGGTGGCACGTTAGCAAAACACTCTAAAGCGGGAGCCAAGGTTATGGCGGTTATTCTGTGGGAGTATCCGGATGAAGCGCTGAAGCAGATCAAGAAAATGGCTTCAATCCTGCAGATTGAGACTAGAGTCTTGGGCTACAAGCGGGGTGAAATTGTTGCGGACTTGCTGACGAAGAAACGAATTGTTAAAATCATACGCGAAACAAAATCTGATATTGCGATAACGTTTGATCCAGAGTTTGCGGCAAACACCACCTATGGAGACCACATTGTTACACATCAGCTCATGATGGATGCTCTGGGCCTCTGCTACCGTGAAAATTTCGCCCCAGAACAACTTAAAGAAGGATTGGGACCATGGTTCGTGAAAGCCGTTTATTACCCGTTCTGGGGGTTGAGAGGGCGGCCGGATGTGATAGTTGACATCGCGGAAACCTTTGACTTGAAAGTGAAAGCCACGTTAGCCTTGGAAGGTCAATATCAGGTAACTGGCAAGATCCTGCCCATCTTCTATTCCGAAGATGCTTTGGAAGCTGTTCTGCCTACTTACCGGAGCATGAAAAGGGACGTAAAGGAAGTGGGGAGAGAATGGCAAAAGGAAAGAAGACGTGCAGCAGCACGATTCATAGGCGACCAGGCTGATGCGGCCTTTGGAGAAGCATTTAAACGTACTGAACCGTTGAAACTCGACTATCTCGCAACTTGAAACCGAGAAGTGCGGATACACCGTATGATTGCCATCAAGAGACTTGTTGAAGAGCCTTATGCCTCGGTAATCTGTTATCCTCGAGTTACCAATTCTGAGCTTAAGAAGCGGTTAACAGAGCTTGAACGACTTGGTATTGAGGCGTTGGAATTCAATGGGCCGAAACAGGTTCTCAATGTTCACGTGTTGGGTAAGGGTTGCGTTGGCATTGTAGCGTTAGCGTACAGAGAGCGAGCAAAAGTTGCACTCAAGATTCGTAGAATAGATGCTAATCGGTCTAGAATGCAGCAAGAGGCGGAAATGCTTAGAAAAGCAAACCTCGAAAGAGTCGGCCCACAGCTTTTGGGTGTTAGCGAAGACTTCCTTTTGATGCAGTTCATCGATGGCGAGTTGCTTCCAGAATGGCTCGAGAGGCAGAGGAGCAGTCTAAACGTCAGAAAGGTCTTGCGTGACGTCTTAGCTCAGTGCTGGCGACTGGACATGGCTGCTTTAGACCATGGGGAGCTAAGCCACGCTCCGAAGCACGTTATCGTTGACGTGAAGAATAGGCCCTTTATCGTTGATTTCGAAACGGCAAGCATCAGCAGAAAACCGTCTAATTTGACGTCAATCTGCCAGTTCTTATTCATGAGTGGCATCGCAGAGAAAGTGTCTGAGAAGATCGGTGAGAAAGACAAGAAAATGATGCGTGAGGCTTTGCGAGGTTACAAGAGATTCAGGAGTGCTGACAACTTCAGAAAGGTACTGGAGACTTGCGGTCTTTAAACGACGTAGTCTTGGGCTGGCTGTGCGCAACGCTCGCCAGTACCTAAATCTTCCGTCTTAAGCTCATCGACAAGCTGGGCAAGGTAAAGCCATGTTTCCACTTGAAGCTGTCTTGCGACTCTTCTTCTATCGTAAAGTAGTGGTACGTTGTCAACAAACAGCCAGCCGTAAGACTCGGTCAAGTTAGCCTCTCTCCCCTATCGGTGAGAGGCTTTTTCTTTTCTTATAACCATGCATGTAGAAACAAAATAGAAGGACAATCTAGAGAATTCTTCCAGATTCATCGATCGTGGCCAATATCTTTGAATTACTGGGGAATTGTTCAGGTTTTTTCAAAGTTCAAAGCCTTCAGAGAGGTTTTGCCCGCTTGTTTTTTCGAACAATGCTTTTACTGCTAAGTGTGGAAAAGGTTTAAAAAACGTTTGAATGTTTAGCTTGCTTGTTCGAAAAAACGGTGACTGCCATGGTTATTAAGAGAGAGGAAATGCAGGAAATAGTCAAGAGGTACAAGGAACCTGTTGGTTTGAACCTTGGTTCTCATTCAGCTTTAGATGCTTGGCAAGGACAGCGGAACTATGGTTTAAGAAGCATTATCTACACGACTCCGAGCAGAGCGCGGATTTATCTTCAAAACCCGATGGTCGGTAAGGCAGATGAGATCGTTGAGGATCTGCCGGGTTTGGTGAAGCGCGACTTGCGTGTCGTGAATGATGCGAAAGACATTAAGAAGAAAGGTGACTGGCGAAGTATTATACTGATTTTGGAAAAGTATTCTGACATCGTCAAGTATGTTGATGAACTGGTCGACTTGGAATGTATGCAGATTACGAACAGGGCCTTTGCGGTTTACGTTGGCGGCGACGAAACTTGCAGTGTGATCGAAGACAAGTACGCCGTTCCAATACTCGGGTCTCGGAATCTCTTGAAAATTGAGAACAGGGGCGAAGTTGAAAAGGACTATTACTGGTTTGCAGACAAAGCCGGGATTCCTTCACCCAAGTCTTATCACTATGAAGTCCACGAGAGCGGCATCAAATTCAAAGAGCCAATAGATGAGCCAATGATTCTCAAAGCGGAACATGCTCACAGGGCTTTTGAAAGAGAGTTCATATTCGCAGCAGATTCGCGTGACTTGGAAGAAAAAGTGGAAAGAGAAGTCCAGGCTGGAAACCTGAGCCGAGAAGCCCTTGAGAACGGCCGTGTGGAACAGATCGTTCTCGGACCGCACGCGAACTTTAACTTCTTCTTTTCGCCATTGGATGCGAAAAGCGAATGGGGAGACGTTGATGACTGGTTTTCGAAACTCTACAACGTTAACATGGAAGAGGCAAGAACGTGCTTGGCAAATCAGTTCTTATCTATCGATGAGCGAAGAGAGACGATTCTCGACGGAATAAAGAGGCTTCCGACGGACGTGCAGCAAAAGATAAAGAAGGTTCCGTCTTTCGAGGTTACAGCTCACGCGATTCTGAGCTTGCGAGAGTCCCTGTTGAAGGACGTGCACCGATACGCTGATCGTTTCATGCTTGCATGCCGAGAGTATTCGCCTCCGGGAATTATCGGTGCATGGTGTCTCCAGACGCTGATTACGTGGGATCGCGTTTCCAAGTACGAGCTGATACCCGTGCACAAGCTCGATTATACTGGCGGTGCAGAAGCGAAGACGGCGACGGACTATGGCTTGTACGATGTGCCCGAAGCGAGAGATCCATTCATGCACATTCCGGTGACGCAGGACGTTGCGTTGAGACATGGGGGAGGAACCAACGTTCACATGGGCTTAGGCTCGCAGTACGCAAACGCAAAGTACAAGAAACCGTTGAGCACTGGTGACCGGATAGCACTTGAAATGAAAAGAGCGTTGAAAACAGGTCAACTGCACGAGCTTGTGACTTAAGCCTCGTCCAGCATTTTCTATATTTTTTTGTCTTTTCTCAAATTCTGCAGTTATTAGCTGCACTTCAGCAACGCGGGTCTTCAGGCGAGCGTGACTTCGCTTTCATCCATCGCCGTGTTGTCTATGACTCTGATCCATTTGGTGGCTAGAATCTGCTTGAAGTCTTTGCTCTTAGGGTTAAGATCGGTGACGACTAAGTGCCAATGATCATTTATCGTTGCAAAGGTTGAGTCCATGATAACGAGTTTGGGCGCGTAACTGAAAACCTTCCGGCTTATTTCAGAAACCAAATCTAAAGCGTGTTCAAGAGCCTTGAACGGTATCGTGTGCTCGTGCCGCTTGTACACTATCATAACGCGTTCTCGGTGTCCCTTCAAATCTTTGGTTCTTATGACAAGGAAGGACCTGTCTTCATAGTATATCTTTTCCTTTTGCAGATCCAATTCGCACAAAGGGCATTTCGCGGCTTTCAACTCGACTTACCTCTCTGGTTTCTACGTCATCACTTCTCTATCTGCAACTCTTGTAATATAAAGTGCACTCGTCGCGCGCATTTCACAGAGAAGAGAATCGAAATGTTTTTCCCTAGGCTGAGGAGAAATATCTCTTGTATTTCTCAATTATCTCCGCTAGATGGGGGACGTCAAAGATTTTCTGTTCGGTTAATTCGTTTGACGTGGCCATGTACATCTCGCTGATCACGGTTTTCAACGTTGGGTCAAGCTTAGGCGGTGAGGTGCTGCAGAGTTTCTTCCAGTCTTTGATTCCTTCTAGTTCTGCATTATTCTTTGCTTCTTCCACATCGTTGTACCAACTTGTTTTCCGGTAAAATTGCCTGGCAATTTCCTTGCTTACGTGTAGACCGTTATAGGTGAATCTGCATTCGTCAAGCGTTCCCACGACGTCAACAACCATCAGTCTCCTGTCAGGGTCAAAGGCCAGCTCTATTTTTCCGTCTTCGTTCTCTAGGTCAGCCTTCAACGCTATCTGTGTTGTCATCTTGTTAACATTCAGCAGTAGAGTCTTGACGTCTTCAATGTCTTCTGGTGTCAGACCTCCGATTTTCGCCGCTTTCTCCCATGTTAAGTATCTGTCTTTTTCCTCAAGCTTCGTGCTCACATCAAACACTGGTTTTGCGAGTCTTTCTCCAGGTTTCGGATAATGGTCTAAGCCTAAATCCTGAATGGTGATCGCGCCTTGCTCGAGTCTCTTAAATATTGAAGAGCCTTCCGGCAACCCGTTTCTGTATATTATTTCAAGCGGTATCAAGTAGTTTGCTAGGCTCGGGGTAAACGTGCTGTAGTCATATTCGAGTTTGCTACCTTCGGTGAAGGCTCTTGGCCTGAACACGTTGACTAGGCTTATTTCCATGATGTTCGTCGGCTGCTTTAGTTCTTTAACGGTCGCGGTTTCGCCTTTTTCTGTGATCAATCCTCTGTAATGCGTTTTGATGCCTTTTTGCTCGAGTCTTTCGAAGCAGTAAGCTCCCATTATGCAGAGGGCTGCACCTTTGCCTTCTATTTTGTCGGGCATTTCCCCCCAGTCGAAGACTGAGTATCTGTCTGAGAAATGGAAGCGGCCGACGCCCAAGCTGTTTTTTGTCGGTTTCGTTATTATTTCTAGATCTTTTACGCTACCCATTGGTTTGCACTACTTCAGGTTTTTAACTGTCTGGTCGGCTTTTTCAATCTCTTTCTTTTTTGCCTCTTGATACTCTCTGACGCTTTTCTCAAGCGCTCGATCTTCAAGAGCGAAGATTTTGGCAGCCGCAAGCGCAGCTCCTTCGGGCTCGATCGTAACGAGTGAGGCCACTCCGCTTGGCACACGGAGCGTGGAGTATATGTCTGATCCGCTGAACTTTTCAGAGTAAGGCGGACACGCGATAACTGGTTTTGCCGTATTTGCGTCAACGAAGGCGCTTAAAGCGTTGGATCTTCCTGCAACTGTAATGTAAACGACTTTTTCATCTTCAATCTCCTTCATTATCTTCAAAACTTTTTCCGGGGTCTTATGGGCGGAAGCAACATGAAACTCGTGTTCCAAGCCCAACACCTTAAGGTGCTTGGCTATTTCCCGGCAGAATTCCAGATCCCGTTCTGAACCCATCATGATGATGACTTTGCCTTTCATGTTTCCACAAGCTGTTCACACTGCTACAACGTACTACACACTAATTAATTTTTTAAAATCGGCTTTGAGCTAGATCGGCCGTCTGGGTTTCGTGGAGACGAGGCACACGCTGATTGCCTATAGGTCAAGAGCTTCAATTCAAATATGGTTCTTGTAGTACTTCTATTCTTCTTGATCTGTGATGGTCTTTTCCGCAATGGTTATCTTTACATTTGACGATGAGATAATTGAGCGAAATGGGTCTTTCAAAACGATTTGTTATTGGAATACTGGTGCTGCTTATCAGTTTCTCAGCATTGGCAGCGAACCCTCTTCTGCCTCAAAGTGATTTGGTCGGCGTGCAGGCAGGTTCAGGAAGGGTTGAGGGTTGGGCTGCTATTCTTGAGATGAACAATTTTCCCGCAGGATGGACCGGTTTTCCCATAGACTTCAAGAACTCCGAGATGTTGACAAACGCTTTGGAGCAATTGGGTTGGCAGGCTGATCACATGTACGTCAAGCAAGACAACCTCACGGAGCAGAACGTGAAAGATGCAGTTGACTGGCTAGTCAACAACACGAGCCCGGGCGACGTTGCCCTGTTCTACATTTTCACTCACGGAAACTGGATGAGCAGAATTATCCAATGGACCGACTGGTTTCCAAGCGAATGGCAGAAGGTCGACACATCAAGACGGCTGCTGATGATTGATACTTGCGGAGCAGGTAATTACATCGAACAAGTTCGTTACGACCTCAATCCGCACATCTCACTCGCTCATTGTAGAGGAGACGAACTGGGTTGGGCGGGCATTCCTGAAGAAGGTTTGCCGATAATAGGAAGCGTCTGGGACTATTATTTCACGAACGCCCTGTGCAATTCAACAGCGGATTCTGATGGTAACGGGTTCGTCTCTGTTGAAGAAGCCTTCAATTTCTCGACACCTCTGCTACAGGAGTACATGAAAGAAGAAGTCTTCACGGTGCCCGCATTGCTGCAGGAGTATCATGACATCAGCGTTTATCCAGAAAACTATGACGCGTATCCCCATCCTGAAATGGATGATCAGTATCCTGGACAATTCTACTTGGACCTTCGCTATTACCGTCTATCTACTGACCTGAATGGTGACGGGAGAGTTGACATCGTTGACGTTTCAATCGTTGCAAAGGCTTTTGGTTCTAAGGTCGGAGATTTGGTTTGGGATTCTAGAGCTGATCTTGACGGCAATGGAAGAGTGGACATAGTTGACATAAGCATCGTAGCAAAAGACTACGGAAAAAACATTCAAACTTAACGACTCGGTACAATTTTCCTAAGAAACGTCGACTTCAAGCGAGCGTAAAGTAGACTCGCCTGTTGTGTTTACCCTTGTTTTCGGTTTTGAGCACTCTTATCTGTCCAACCTCTTTCAGGTTTCTGACATGCGTTCCTCCATCTGCTTGCTTGTCGACGCCCACGATTTCTACAATGCGGAGGCGAGGAATGTCCGGTGGAAAAGCTTCGGCCATCTTTACCACGCCTGGAATTTTCAAGGCCTCTTCTCTGGGCAGTTCATACCATTTCACACGAATGTCTTTTCTGAACAGTTCGTTGGCCCTGTCTAGGTATTGCCTGAGGATTTCGGGGTCGAATTTCTCTAAGCTGAAATCGAAGCGGATCTTGTCTTCTTCAAGCTGGTTGCCTGTTACAAGCGCGCCTGTGCCTGTGCATAGGAGTGAGGCGAAAACGTGGGCCGCAGTGTGGCTACGCATAAGCTTGTACCTCCTCTCCCAATCTAGCGTGCAGTGTACTTTGTCTCCTTCCTTCAAGCCGCTTCGATCGACCTCATGAGATATTTCTCCTGAGAATTTTCCCACGTAAACGACGTTGTAACTCGCATCTTCTTTTACGATCTTCCCGGTGTCGCATGGTTGACCACCGCCCTTCGGATAGTATATGGTTTGGTCCAAAACGACATATTTTCCATCTTTAACCGAAGCGACAGTAGCATCGCATTCCTCGAGATAGCTATCTTCAAGGTACAGTGCCTTAATCATAGCCTTTGCCACGCTACTAGTGGGGCAACTCGTTTAAAGCTTAATCTGTCATTCCATTCTAGAAGAGTTCATCGTTTGCACTCGGAAGTTCAGAATTTGAAGGCGGAAGAAATGGTTGTTCAAATCAATCTCGAATTCGCGGCAAAAGACGCGAGCAGTGCCGTCAAACGTGGCGACCTGATAGTTGTTATCGACGTTCTGAGATGTAGTACCAGTATCATGAACGCATTGGCCAACGGAGCGAAAAGTGTAGTACCAACCATGACTTTGAGAGAAGCATACGACCTTCACAGTCTTCACCCAGACTTTCTTCTTGCCGGAGAGAGAAAGGGGTGCAGGCCCAAAGGATTTGACCTTGGAAACTCGCCTTCGGAGTTTATATCAGGGCGGGTTTGCGGAAGGGATCTAGTAATGACTACCACAAGCGGAACCGTGGCCTTGGTTAAGTCCAGGGAAGCAAAGTGGGTTCTTGTGGGAGCTTTCTTGAATGCTGCATCAGTCGCTCGCAAGGCAGCACAGATTGTGGAAGATGAAGGAACAAACGTGTCTCTGGTTTTGTCTGGTGAAAGAGGACAGTTTTCGCTTGAAGATTTCATATGCGCTGGGGCAATTGTGGAAAGGCTTTCCACAAGTGACGTTCGCTGTTGTGACGAGGCCTTGGCAGCTCTTCTGGCGTTCAAGCAGGCAAAGAATAGCCTGTGCGAAAACATAATGACCGCGCAGCACGCGAGGCATTTGACAAAGTTGGGTTTCAAGAGGGATGTGGAATTTTCTTGCCAGCTGGATATCCTGAGCACGATACCGATCTACCGAGATGGAAAAATAACTAAACTCGGATAGAAATTGATCGGTATCGGTGCTTCACTTGCTGTTGGGTTCTTTCTTCTTGATTCCCCAGTCCTCGAATCTCTTCTGCAACGCTTTGGCAATGTCGTGTGGAATCTCCTTTTCGAAGGGCAGTTCCTCTGCTTTCAACAAACGCTCTAGAAATGTCTGGCTCAACTTGCCTGCAGGGACGAAAGCGTCCCTACCACACCAACGGAGGTCTTCGAGTTCTGTGTGCATTATTTGAGCCGCTCCTCCCGTACGTGCCAGCATAACGGATGGAACCCCATAGAAAGCGAGAGGCATGTGATCTGAGCCCCCATCGCCTAGCTCACTCGTCACTTGGACACGTACTCCCACCTCTTTGGCCGTGAAACGCAGTAGCGCCTTCAGGTCTTCAGGCCCCAGAACAGTCGCGCTCAATGCTCCAAGCAGTATGCCGTGAACATCGAAGTCCAAGGAGAATCTGAGGTTTTTCGTGTTCTCCGGCTTTTCGGCATGACAGTAAGACCCGCGAAGCCCAAGCTCCTCAGAGCCAAACGCCGCCAATCTCAGGGTGCGATTCAATTTCTCACCGGCGAAGATTCTTGCTAATTCGAGCGTCATCGCTGTGCCAGCCGCGTTGTCATGAGCGCCCATCACGGTTCTGACGGTGTCGTAATGTCCACCCACCAGAATATCTTCATCTTCCACCGTTCCCGGAACCTCGCCAAGGACGTTTTGACTCTTGACGGCGATCTTCTCCACTTCGGTGACTATCTTCAGCCTCTTTGGGCCTTTCATTAGGTTCAGCACGTCGTCATGCGCCATAGATACTGCCGGAATGTTGCGCTTCTGAACGTATTCAGCCCTGATTGAACGATAGATAGTGGGCGCCAATGGAGTCCTGGAAACATATATCAGTGCGAGAGGTTTAGCACTCAAGACCTTCTGAAAGTCTTTTAAGTACAGAACAACGTTCAAGGCAGCAATCTTGCCCTTGATTTTTCTCAGCGCCTCAGGTGATGTTGACTCCAGGATGACAACTTCACCCTCAACGCCTTCAGGTGGAGTCGACAAGGAATTCCCCACGGCTGAGCATTTGAGTTGTTTTCCGTCTGGGAGAAAAGCTTGCTCCTTTAGAATTCGACTTGTCTGAACCTCAAACTCTTCCATCCGTATGTTGGAGAGCTTGAACTCTTCAAACCACGTTTTCACTCGCTCAGCTGCCCGACGTTCCGAATGGGTCCCGGATTCACGATTTCCAATATCTTTCACAAGTCTTTCCATGAAACGGTACGCTGAATCAGCGTCAAAGTTCTTCATTCTTGATGACACCTTTTCTCACTACTTAGAGCATGACTGGTAATAAAGATTAATGTGTGCATGAAGTGGTAAACACCATTTAGTTGCTAGGCAACAGAACATCAAAAACACCCCTATCTACACGTAACTGACAAACGCCAAGGATGACGATTGTGTTTACAAGACGGAAAAAACTATCCAAGAAAGAACCCGACTAATGGAAGGAGGCTTCGAGTATGTCACTAAAATGGGGGATTGCAGGCTCTTCAGGAAAAGAAAATAAGGCTCAACCAATCACATCTCCACGGGGTCCTTATCTGTCTGCAGGGGTCGTAGTCTAGCTTGGTCTAGGATACCAGCCTGGGGCGTTGGCAACCTGGGTTCAAATCCCAGCGACCCCACTAAAACCCTGTTTTGCGGAAATATCCTATTAACGAACCTGTTGTCAACTTGGTTGCGCCGACCGCGTCTCTTAGGGCGGTTTCACCTCAGGACTTGGAGGTGGATACTGTTGACCACTGCTTGTGTCGGATCTGGAACGCCTGCTGCGGGCTATGACTACCACCGCTATTATCGGGACCACTATAATCAACACTATCACTATGGTGGAATATGGAATGGAGAATGGTGACGACTGTGGCATCACACTGTTTCCTGACGAGTCGGCTTTAACTAGAAAGGCGTCATAGCTGCCGGCGCCGTAGGAAGCTGTGAATCCGGCTAACGCGTAGCCTCCGTCGCTGGTTTGGACTACGGAATACGCTTCATCGTCATCCGAGCCTCCGTAGGTCTGGCTCCACATCATGCTTCCAGAAGATGTGGTCTTGACGAGCCAGTAATCAATGTCACCCGCGCCGTAGGAACCTGTCAATCCTCCTAGTGCATAGCCTTCATCGCTGGTTTGAACCAGCGCGTTTGCCACTTCATCGTATGCTCCTCCGTAGGCTTGGCTCCACTGTGACGCTCCAAAGGAGTCGGTCCTAACCAGCCAGAAATCGTAGCTGCCTGCTCCAGTAGAGTTGGTGAACCCGGCTAGGGCGTAGCCTCCGTCGGTGGTCTGAATCACGCATTCAGCTTCATCGTCCCCTGAGCCTCCGTAAGTCTGGTTCCACATCATGCTTCCGGAAGAGTCTGTCTTAACTAACCAGAAGTTATAGCTGCCAGCGCCGAAAGAGTCTGTGTATCCCGCTAACGCGTAGCCTCCGTCGGTGGTCTGAATCACGCATCCGGCTTCATCGTCCCCTGAGCCTCCGTAAGTCTGGTTCCACATCATGCTTCCTGAAGATGTGGTCTTGACGAGCCAGAAGTCGAAGTTGCCTGCCCCGAAGGAATCAGTGTATCCCGCTAACGCGTAGCCTCCGTCGCTGGTTTGGATTACGGAGTATGCGCCGTCTTCTGCTCTTCCCCCGTAGGTTTGGCTCCACTGAGTGTTTCCAGAAGAATCTGTTTTGACCAGCCAAGCGTCGGTTTCATCGGCACCGTAAGAATTCGTGTACCCAGCTACTGCGTATCCCGTGTCGTTGCTTTGCACGACTGAATAGGCTTCATCGTCACCCGTTCCCCCGTAGGTTTGGTTCCACTGTATGTCTCCGGAAGAGTTGGTCTTGATCAACCAGAAATCGTAGCTACCCGCGCCACTGGAGTTCGTGTATCCCGCTAACGCGTAGCCTCCGTCGCTGGTTTGGACTACGGAATACCCTTCATCGTCTCCAGAACCTCCGTACGTCTGGCTCCATCCTGTCGCAGTAGCAGCGCCGAACGGAGTGCATAACGCTGAAATGGAAACGGCGAGAAGAACAACACCTAAGATCAAACGTATCTCACTTTTCGTAGTTTTCTCACCAAGCCATCGACGTGATGTAACCTTGATTCTTAAATAGGTTTTGGACTCTCCGTTTCTCTAGGCTATTGACTCGATCTGCTCATTTTCTCGGACCATAAGAAGTCAGCAAGTGCATAACGCGCCAAAATTATCGATCGATCGGCTTGTTCAGAGAACCTGTGAGAGTGAGCCTGCGTTTTTGAGGTGTGTTTTTATGCTGGAAGAGGTTGACTGTGATTGACGCGCGGTCGCATCGTAAAGATGGTCGCGGCTAATCCGAAGAGGCTGAGGAACAGTGCTTGTGTGATGGGTTTTCGGAGTGAATACGACGTTACGAGTACGTAGCATTGGACTACTACCTTGGTCTCGGGCGCTAGGGCCGCTATCCACATGGCACATTTTCCGGTTTGTGGAACCAAGGCTGATCCGGAGTCTTCGAAGCCGATTTTTTCCACTATGGTTTCTCGTTCGGTCTCGCTTATTTCTCTGGTCAGCCAGAAGTGGGCGGTATGGCCCAGTGCTTCTTCTGTGCATTGGAAGTTGTAGTTGAGGAGGTCTCCTTGGGTTGCTGAAAACGGGATGCTGGTTCCGCATGGTGGGCTTCCCAGTTCGCCTGAGCCTTGTTGTCCCCAGCCGGTCACTTTTTGTAAGATCGGGTAGTCGTTCATGGGGTTGAAATAGCAGTAGGTTAGGAATGATGCCAGCAGTAAGAAGCCTATGGTTAGGGTTATTAGCCATCTGAGGTCTTTTTCTGTTTCGGTGTAGTGCACGGTTTTTGTGGCTTTTTCAGGTTCGAAAAGCGTGGTCACGTGAGATCTGTTGAGATACCAAATTGAATATGCGCTGACCAGGATGAATGGTACGAGCGGGAAAGATTCTACTATGGGAATGGACATGTTCATTGTGCTCGTGACCACTGATATGGGGAGCCCGAGGCCGATAGTCAACAGAGCGGCCAGCCGTGCCCATGTTTTGGCTTTGATGAGTCCCCATGATACCGCGAAGTACACCATGGCCAGAACCAGCAGAGGCGTGAACTGCAATGCGCCGGCAACAAAAGCCAGGAACCCGGCGAAACCGTAGCTAAGTCCCAGGATTTTTATTCCCACTGGCTTCTTGAACGGTGCAGAATTCCGAAGGAAACCTAGCACGGTGACGGCGATGCCGAGACTCGCGCAGGCCGATCCGAAAACCAGCCAGATGGGTTCTGAGAAAATCAGTGAATATGCCAGTTGGCCGAAGCCCGCGGCGATCAGGGTTAGTCCAAGCAACACTCGTTCGCTGTTGAATGCAGGCATAGTTGCTCAAGCGTACTGTAGCTGACGCCATCATTAATCTTTGTCGCTGGAGGCCGATGGATTCTGGCTGATCGATCGAAAATGGCTCAAACGGAAGAAAGCCTGTTTGTTCACACACGTAATTTTTGATTATTGATATGTGTGTGAACCGTTCACACACATATTTCTGAAGATGTTTGTTCACAAGTTGTTCACAAGTTGTTCACAAGTTGTTCACCACAAAAAGTCCATAAAAACGTGACCCGGTGATCAAGTAATCACAAACGTTCTTAAGATCGATCGATCTCAATCAAGGGTTGAATGAACTGGACGCGGAAGGAATAGGCATCGATCGATCGCATGGTCGCAATCAAAGGAAACGAGATAGTCTCAGTCCCATTAAAAGACGTAGTAGGGAAACGAAAAACTGTGGACTTGGAACTCTGACATAGCAAGCGTGTTCTTCGGCTAGAACCACTATTTCTGGACCTAACTCGCCAAGACGGACGCCAAATCCAGAAGACTCAGGTCCAATGGTTTCTCCGTCTCACATGATTTCTCAAGATCCAAAGTTGAAATTCTACCATCTTGCAGGCCGACTATTCTGTTTCCCTGATCTTTTGACAAGAGCTCAACAGCCCTGTCCGCAAACAGACTAGCCAATAATCGACTTCTTGCCGTAGGACTCCCTCCTCTTTGAGCGTACCCCAAAACGCTGAGTCTAACCTCAGTTCGAGTGTCTTTCTCTATCTCTGCCCCGAGCTTGCGCGTGTCTCCAATGCCTTCCGCCGCGACGATGATGCCTGACTTCTTGCCCTTCGCGCTGTTCTCCTCCAAAGTCTGGATTATCTTCTCTCTGTCAACCTTGACCTCAGGAACCAAGATTACCTCGGCCCCGACCGTGAGCCCGACCGTCGATGCGAGAAAACCCCTGGTTCGCCCCATGACCTCAACAATAAAAATCCTTTCATGAGAAATCGCCGTGTCTCTGATCTTGTCAATCTCAGCCACTGCCGTGTTCACAGCCGTGTCAAACCCTATCGTTTCATCGGTCCCGAAAACGTCATTATCAATCGACGCCGGCACTCCAACGAGCAACGTATCAGTCTTTTTACTCAACGCAAGAGCACCACTAAAAGAGCCGTTGCCACCAACGACCACGAGCCCATCGATGCCATTCAAAGCCAAGCTCTTAGCGCCCTTTCTAACACCCTCTGCGGTCTCAAACTCCGGACACCTCGAAGTGTGCAAGACTGTCCCTCCCAACTGTATTATTCCACCCACAGAACGAGGAGTCAATTCTCTGAACGAGTTGGTTATCAGCCCTTCCCAACCTCTCTCAAAACCGTAAACCCGACAACCCCTAGAATATGCTACGCGAGTGACGGCTCGAATTGCAGCGTTCATGCCAGGCGCATCTCCGCCACTTGTAACCACAGCTACTTTCCTCAACAGAAACCACCCGTGACTGACTATCTTGTTTCCGGCTATGGTTATTAGAATTTGCTGTTGCCCAGGCATGACCTCGTTTGCACTTTGTAACGTGTTGGCGCGCTTCGCGACATGTTACGAGACCCGGAAGAATACCTTTTTACTTGGAACTTCGGCGCGATTGACTTGTGGAAGAACCTTCTATTGAAATCGTGATTATCTGCCAAAAAAAGAGATCGTAACAAATTGAAATGCGCGCTATTCGTCGCAACAACACTGCTTGTAGCCATTGTTTATAAAAAAAACGTGCGCGCCCAAAAAAAGAGGAATGTTCGGCAGACATTCTCTGAGATTGCGCGCGCTGATGCATGTGCGGTTATGCGACTGGAGGACAGTTACATCAGACAAAATTCTTTTATCTATGCAATCGGATTAGTTACGAGGTTTTTCAAGACCCTGTGGAAGGTTTTCTGGTGCACATAGTTATCGTCGGGTGCGGGGTGGCTGGCGCTACCGCGGCAATGAAGTTGGGCGAAACCAGTGCCGAAATTGACATTTCCATTTTCACGGATGAACTTGATTTGTACTATCCTCGTCCGCGACTGTATGAAGTCATATCCCGAGAAAAAGAACCTCAAGAAATCTACTCCTTCCCACAACAGTTGTTTGAGGCGCGAGGCGTCAAGGTGTATCTTAACAAGAAAGTGCTAAACATTGACTTGGTCAAGAAGCAGCTCCTTCTACAGGATTACTCAAGGATAGACTACGATAAGCTTCTCTTGGCGAACGGTGCGAGAGCTTTCGTACCTCCAATAAAAGGTGTCGAAAAGAAGGGGGTCTTCACCCTCCGCACCATCACAGACGCTTTGGCAATCAGAGAATACGCGAAGAAAACAGACAAGGCGATCGTCATCGGTGCGGGACTCCTTGGGTTAGAACTTGCCGCCTGTCTGAGAAAGACCAGAAAACAAGTTCAAGTTGTGGAAATCAACCCAAGAGTGTTACCAAGCCAACTTGATCAGGAAGGAGCAGAAATACTGGAAGACGAACTCAAAACGCTAGGCATCTATCCTGTGACGAGTGTCAAGACAAGTGAGATCCTAGGCAAGGATGAAGTCACCGGAGTCTCACTGAGCAACGGAGAAGAGCTTTCAGGAGGTCTTGTCTTGATTGCAGCAGGGATAAAATCAAACATTGATTTGGCTGCGAATGCGGGAATCAAAGTGAATAAAGGCGTAATCGTTGACGAATATCTGCAAACAAGCGTCAACGATGTGTACGCCGCCGGAGACGTTTCAGAGTTCGACGGAAGAGTCTACGGCATCATACCTCCGGCGATAGAACAAGCAAAGATAGCCTCTCTCAACATGCTGGACAAGGAAAGGCACGTCTTCAGAGGCACAATCCATACCACCACACTAAAGATTGCAGGGATCAGCCTGACTTCAATGGGTCTCACAAACCCTCAAGGATCCCAATACGAAGAAATCAAAAAAGTCAGTCGACAAGAAAATGTCTACAAGAAAATCGTACTCAAGCAAGGCAAAATTGTGGGAGCGGTAATATTAGGACAGAGGAAGGACGCTGCTGTGATAATGAAATTGATGAATCAAGAGGTCGATGTCACCAAATACAAGGATCAACTGCTAGAAGAAGACTTCAACCACCGAAAAATCATCCCGTGACCGTCTGGAGAAAAAGACCGGCGATCTCGCAGCCCAGCGCGGCGGTTATCTTGGGTCGTGCAGTAGTTGAAATCCAGTCAGGCAGATTTGTGTTTGGCACTTGTTACATTTGAGGGTCATTTTTTCCAAGCGTTCTCCTTTCATTTTGGTTTCCAAGATAGTGTAAGCATCTCCGGTCTCATCGTCGGGAGAAATCGTTTTTCCGCACCTTGGACACTTGACGTCTCCATTTCCCTCTATCCTTGTTAGGTCAATTGTGTAGCACTTGGTTTTCTGCACGAAATGTTCCTCCAAGACCATGATTTTTCTGCACTCTTTCAGGTTAAAATCATTGTGAAAGGATTCTATAGAAATATTTTATAGAATTATCCTATAGAGGACCGTTTTGCTCTCTTACGTACAGATTCATTCATATCGAACAAGGTACAAGGGTTTGCTTGCTTCTCTTTTCTTCTCTTCGCGGGAAACGTACTGTGCTGGTTTGTCATGCTTGCTCTGCAATTTGCGACACCGACAAAAACACTGCTGGCAAGCAGATATTTAGATTGTTTACTACTAGGAAGCAAATGTCAACGTCTCGGAATTTCCTTGTTGACTCGTAAGTGTTCCATCTGAAATAGCAGTCTTCGCTTGAATATCGATTAGATATGATGTTTTGATTGATAAGGGGTCAGAAATGGTTGGATCGATCGATGTGCTTTGCATTCATTTGACGAGTGCAGGCAGTCAGGGTGAGAGCACGGGTCGGTGGGTTGCTATCCTGTTAAAATGGCACCCGCTGCACTGACCGCAGTTGCTTCACTTCTTTAATCAGATCATTCAGAAGTTTCGTGTCTATTCGATGAGCTTCAAAAGGTCCTCAAGGATGTAATTTATGAATTCTTCAGTGCTGCTCTTGCCGAAGAGGGTGACCACGCAGTTTCTTGTGATGCCAACCATGATTCCGCGCTTCTGAGATTCAAACACTACGTACCAGATCTTTCCGTGTTTAAGATAGTCACGATAGAGTTCGCTGTCGACAAGGTCTGATCCTGCTAGGCACAGTTTTTCCACGCCCGGTAAGTCGACTTCGTCAAACCATATCAGCTTCGTTGCCTGAGGGTTTGATTCGTGAAGCTCTTTGAGAGTTTCATGAGGGATTTTGCCTTCCACGATGGTTCCGGGTTTGATGAAGAGGATTTTGCTCAGCTTGTTTGCGATGTAGTTTGTCAGTAGCTTCCTGACTCCGCGAGCCACGGAAGGCGCGGAAATGATGATGAACACCTTCTGTTTGAAAGGTCTAATCCAGAAAGGAGACTCCTCTGTGACAGCAACTTCAACCGGCTCCCGCCTGAAAAAACGCGACTGCACAAAATCTTTGCTGAAGACTCCAGTTATCGCGCCCTTCTCCTGCTTCAGATCCAAGATTTCCGACACTAAGGTTATGGCCTTCCCTTTCTCCATTTCATATCGCTCCTCCTCACGGAAATCCTTCAGCTTCCAAGCTATCACTCCGAGATCAACGTTTTCTTTTATCTGGAAGATCTTCGCCGGCAGAACCATTTCTCACACCACAAAACAGTTTCAACCATCCTGCTTTAAAAGGTTCTATTGGCCACTAGCGCAATTTACCAAAGGCGTGCCTTGCATGCGCGATCAAAGAAGACAGGCTTACTCACAAGGAGAGTTTAAACCTGCAGATCGCGTCTCCCTGTTTGATTGATTTCTCAAGCTTCACTTCTATGGGTTTGTTCAAAATCGATTCAAATAGCTCCTTTATCCATCCTCGTGAACAGTTGCAGAAAGTCGGCGACAGCTTGCCCTTATGATCTCTTACCAAAGGGCAATAACACTTGTCGTACATGACGTAGACAGCCTTGCCTTTTCTCTGCAAGTGTTTCCAGTTTCGACCAAGCTTATCCAGAAAATCATCCATATCTTTTGAGTTTTTCTTCAAAGCCTGCGCCTTCGCTATGAAATTGCGAGAGATGCAGTTTCGTCCACAGTTTTCAAGGATTTTCGTCCTTGTCTCTTCGTCAACTTGAGCGTCTAGACTCTCCATCAAGGAATTTATCCATCTGTTCGTGTGTCCCAAGCAAACACACTTCGGAGTTTCTGTTGTTGGTATGATAATTAAACAGGCAATTTATAGGTTTAATGCATTACAGACGTTTGGCTGAAAGATCGGATCGGCTGGGTTCAGGCAATCGAGCGTGCGGAAATCGTTGAGGACAATAATTTGATCTTCGGCAAAATTGGAATCGACGTGAAAAAGATTCTTGGTGGTTGAAGCTCCTTAACTCACTTTGAAAAACTTTGATTTCGGGTTTCCGCAGACGGGGCATCTTTCAGGCGGCTCGTTCTCAACCGTGTTTCCACAAACGCCGCACACGTAGTAATCAGCCTTGGCCGGTTCCTTGCCGGCCTTCAATGCTTTAGCTGCTTTCGTGAACAGGTTAGCATGGATTTGCTCAACTTGATTGGCCACGTTGAAGCTCCAAGTTGCCTGGTCGTTCTTTTCCTTTTTGGCCATCTTCACGTACTCAGGATACATCTTCTTGTATTCGAATGTCTCCCCACTAATGGCTGCGTCAAGGTTTTCAGCCGTGTCTTTCACGTCTCCTATTACCCTTATGTGATTCACAGCGTGAACGGTCTCCGCTTCTCCGGCTGCTCTGAAAAGTTTCGCAACCTGTGGAAAGCCTTCTTCGTCAGCCTTACGCGCAAAGGCAACGTACCTCCGATTCGCTTGCGATTCACCTGCAAAAGCACTCTTAAGGTTTTCAACTGTTCTGCTCATGTTGCGTACACCTTGCTCCTCCTTATCGGGCTGATTAATATAAGTCCTGCTGTCTGAAGCGGGTTCCCTTTGATAATAGGCTTCCGATAGGTAATTGGCGGTAAAGCAATAATTTTTCCCACGATTCTGAATCGTAACAAGAGCAAATGACAAGTTTAATATGATTTCCGCTTTTCTTTCGGCAATTTAATGCCTTCTAACATGAAAACGTAATTACTGAGACTTAAAAATCTAGTGTCGAAACTGTAGCATGCGCGCGCCTAAAATTTTCGATACAAAAAAAAGAATTATTAGTTTTATCTAACGAAGTCATCGAATGTCCAGAAGTGATCTTCTTCTTGAATTATTATGTCTTCGAACATGCGTCTTGTTGTTATGTCGCCGCTTTTGAGTGCTTCAGCGATGATTTGGCGGTACAGTGATATTGCGCTACTTTCCAATGCATGATCCAATGTTAGGAAATCCATAGCTGTG
>CAVXDO010000003.1:0-929751 GCA_963760595.1 Candidatus Bathyarchaeota archaeon | reverse complement strand
ATCTTCTTTTGAAATTTCAGTCAAAGTCATTTATCCCCCGCAAGTTTAATTACGAAACGATATTCATGTGAATGTGCTTTTCGAATGCGGACCTTCTCAAACTTTTGATTTCCTCTGATGTTGGATCATCCAACTCGAAAAATAGTCTCCAATTTTTAAGAGCAACACACACATGCTGTACAGCTCTAATAAACTTTTTTGTACATTAGTTCATTTCTTTGCCCATAAAACACGGTTCGTTACACTTTCTTAGGGTTGTTACATTCTAATACTGTATCGCCTTTTATGGAGAACATCACCAACCGATTTACGATTTCCTCGGGGAAGGAAGCAATTCTCCTTTCGACCTGGTTCTCTGTTTGGCGGGTTCCTGTTACGTTCCAAATTTGGGTGAACCATTCGTCGCGCTCTTTCTTTGTGAAGGCCCTGATAAGGCTGAATCGCCGTCAGCGTGAATTGACGTTTATCTGTCGCTTCTGGGATTACACTACAAGAGGCGTAGGCTTCTGCACCCTTCGAACCTGATTCATGAAGCTCCTGTACCAATTCTCAATTTCTGGCGATATGCTTGGTGGAACCTTCTCCATAGCTTTCTCAAAATCGCTGAAGGTAACCTCTTTTGCGTTGATGTCTCTTCTCAAAGCGTTCATGGCGGCCTCTCTGCACACGGATGATATATCGGCGCCGGAGTAACCTTTCGTTATGCGATGCTCCTTTATGTCCACATCCTTTGATAGTGGCATGTTCTTCGTGTGAATCTTAAAGATTTCAAGCCGGGCAGCTTCGTCAGGTTCTGGAACATAGATCAGCCGATCGAATCTGCCTGGCCTTAATGCAGCTGGGTCGACGATGTCGGGCCTATTTGTCGCAGCTATAACTATGATGTCTTCTAAAGGTATTATTCCATCCATTTCTGTTAAAAGCTGGCTGATGACGCGTTCAGTTACGCCGCTGTCGCCGTAACCCAGCCTCCTCCTTGGGACAAGAGAGTCAATCTCATCGAAGAATATGACGGCTGGCGAAGCCATTCTAGCCTTCCTGAAGACCTCTCGAATAGCCCTTTCAGACTCGCCAACCCACTTAGAGAAGACCTCCGGACCCTTAATCGAGATGAAGTTTGCCTCGCTCTCAGTTGCAACAGCCCTAGCCAGCATCGTCTTCCCACACCCGGGCGGGCCTATTAACAGTATACCTTTAGGCGGCTGAATCCCCAATCTCTTGAAGACTTCAGGATTTTTCAGCGGCCACTCAACAGCCTCCTTTAACTCCTCTTTAACCTCCTCCAAGCCTCCCACTTCATCCCAATGAACAACCGGGACTTCCACAGCGACCTCCCTCATAGCTGTAGGCGTAATCTCCTTGAAGGCGTTCATGAAATCATCCATCCGAACCTCCATCTTCTCCAGGACGCTGGGAGGTATTCGCTCTTCCTCCAGATTTATCTCGGGAAGATACCTACGTAGAGCTTTCATGGCTGTCTCTCTACACAGGGCGGCCAAGTCGGCACCCGTGTAACCGTGCGCCCGCTCAGCAAGCACCTTTAAGTCAACATCACCGGCTACGGGCATACCTCTGCTATGAATCAACAATATTTCATGACGCCCCCGCTTGTCTGGGATCCCTATCTCTATCTCGCGGTCAAACCTCCCAGGCCTCCTGAGAGCTGGATCCAAGGCATTCGGCCTGTTCGTTGCACCTATTACTATGACATTTCCTCTACCAGACAATCCGTCCATGAGAGCTAGAAGCTGAGCGACAACCCTTCTCTCCACTTCACCCGTAACCTCCTCACGTTTGGGCGCTATGGAGTCCAGCTCGTCTATGAGTATGATGCTCGGAGCGTTCTGTTGAGCCTGTTGAAATATCTCTCGAAGCCTCGCCTCCGACTCCCCATAGAACTTACTTATTATCTCAGGCCCGTTTATTGAGAAGAAGTTTGCATCAGACTCATTCGCTACTGCTCTAGCTAGGAGTGTCTTTCCGCAGCCGGGTGGACCGAGCAGTAGAACCCCTTTCGGAGGATCTATTCCAAGCCTCTGGAAAATCTCGGGATGCCGCATTGGAAGTTCAACCATCTCCCTTATCCGTTGAATCTCCTCCTCCAAGCCTCCCAAGTCCTCATAGGTGGTACGGGGTACATCCTTAGCTTCCGCAACAGGTTCAGTCAATATCTGCAGTCTAGTATCGTGAGTCATCTTGACTATTCCGTGGGGCTGCGTCTTGGCAAGAGTGAACTGAACAGAATGGCCAAGCATCATAACGAGCGTCGTGTCTCCCTCAACAAACGTCCTATCCATGAGTCTGTTCTTCACAAAATTTGTGAAGTCTTCGTCAAAGTTAAATCGCATATCCACTGGAGCAAGCACTATGCTCATAGCATTTTTAACTTCAGCCTTGCGAACTACAACATACTCGTTTATTGATACGCCGGCATTTTTACGTAAGAACCCATCGATTCGCATAATGCTTGGATCCTGGTCTTCAGAGTACGCTGGCCTAGCGATCGCCGACGTCTTTTTCTTCCCTGAGAACTCTATTACGTCTCCGGATGAAACCCCTAACTTTTGCATTGTGGTCTGGTCTATTCTAGCGATTCCTCTTGCCACATCTTTCTGTCTGGAATCCAGAACTCTCAGCTGAACTTCGCTCAATCTTCAACGCTCCACTAAATATATTTCGGATAGAAGCACTAATCCTTTCTCCCAATATAAGTAGAGGACCACTATTAACCTTTACCTTCTTATGTAATGTCACTTTCATTACATTTTTTTATACACATGTACTCACATATAAAAAAGTGACCCTGAAACTTCAATACAAATAGGGCATGTGCTGACATGACATACAAGGTCCACGCAGCTCCGCGCGCGCACGCGCGTTTACGATTTTTCCATTTCTGTGGATGCGGACGGAAGGCCCAGGATAAGGGAGTTTGGTAATGTGCAAAAGTGTCACTACGGCCCGCGCGCGCTCAAATCAGGGAGCAAAGCGAACCGCTAGTGGATGTGTTAGATGAGGAAGAAGAGGTTGTGGCGGTGGCCGAGCTTTCAGGCGTGGAAAAGGAGGACATAAGCCTTTACGCGTCCAAGGATGGACTTACTATCAGCGTGGACACCCCGCAACGAAAACATCAAAAGGAGCTACCACTGCCAGAGGAAGTGGATCCTAAACCAGTGAAGGCCTCCTACAAAAATGGCGATCGATCGATCCTTTGCCTCCATCCACACATAGCGCGCTAGGGCGTTGCTTAATTCAGATTTTAATAGTTTTTATTCGGTTTCATGAGTAGTTGGCAGTTTTTGGTTGAACAATCCTCCCATCAGAAGCATCCAAACACACACCGAGAAAAAACCAACACCTATTAAAACCCATTTTTGTCCGAATTTAGCAACAGCCTAGCGCGCGCAAACTTTACTCCTGCACGTTTCCTCAAAAGGAAAGAGAGGGTTTCCAACGATCCAACCCTGTAGCAAACTGACAGGCACCAGTTGCATTTGTTGGATTGAACCTGGAAACCCATCCAAGGCTGAAGGGTTCCTAAATAAAAGTCTTCCTAAGAGCGCGCTAATTCCCTCGAAACAGAGCTAGGTCTTCTTTCTTTTCAAAACAACATAGGAGATGACTGAATGAACCTAAAGAAAGCACTACCAACAATCACGGTTATTCTAGCTGTGATTGCACCAGGATTCTTGGCAGTCAGCGCAACGATCGACAACGTCAGCCTTAACGCGCGCGCCTGGCACGTCAAATCCAATGTTCACTATATATTTAACGTCGACTATTCTGGCTCGACTTATCACTTTTTCCCGGTCTTTGCCAAAGCTCGCCCATTGATTATGAGCGTGGGTATCCACTAACATGTTTCGCCTTTCCTGCGCGCTCATCACTTTAGCCAAATATTAATCTGCGTAGTTTAAGATTAGTAGTAAAAATGTGTAGACGAAAATTTGGAGGAAAAGCCATGACAAAGAAGTTGTTTTGGGAGAATCAATATCAAGTTGAGTTCGATGCAACCATAACTAAGATTATTGGAAACAGTGTTGTTCTAGATGCTACAGGTTTTTATCCGCAAGGCGGAGGCCAGGTTGGGGACACAGGATACCTTAATGGAATCAGGGTGGTTGACACACAACCGGGCGAAGAAACAGACATCGCTCACATTCTTGAAATAAGGCCGTTTTTCAGTGTTGGGGCCTTAGTTCATGGGAAAATAGACTGGGAAAGAAGGTATAAGATAATGAGGCTGCACTCTGCGGCTCACATAGTCTATTTTCTCATGCAAGAGGTTTTTGGAGAAGATTGCAAACCAGCCTCTTCAGGTCTTTTGGACGAAGAGAAAGAGAGGTCAGATTATCTCTTCGAAGAGAAGTTAGACGAGGAAAAACTCAAGTTGGTTGAAGAGATTACCAATCAAATCATAAAAAAAGGCCATGAGATCAAAACATGGAGTGAGAACGGCAAAAAATATTGGAAAATGGAGCTCTTTCCCGCAATGAAATGTGGAGGGACCCATGTTAAAGATTCGAGTGAAATCGGGGAGATTAAAGTAAGAAGAGGAAAGAAACCCGGAAAGGGAAAGGAAAGAATAGAGATTAGCCTATTACCATAAGTTTGAGCGTGACCGCATCTTCCTGACGTTTTGTATGTAGCGCGCTAAGTTGCCAGATCAATTGACGATTTCATACCAACTATTTATCACAGAAAATTGATAGTTCAAATTCCACGAGCTGTCTGACTGGATTGAGATGATGCCGCACATTAAGACGTTGCTTTTACTGAATTTCACCCCGTTGTCTCCGCAGGGTATCGCTTTCCAAGATTTCTTTTAGGTAATTGACAGGTGTTATAGCCGCAATTCCTATGTGATACCTTATTTCGCTGGGCCCATAATGTCCTTTCATGATTCCGAGCAAAAAGTATCTCTCTGGGCCCACCAATAGCTGGTTTGATCTTCTTGTAGGGCCAAATTTCAAAAAGACAGGCGAACCACTATTTCCCCCAAATGGGAAGCACTCAGCGAAATGGAACTTTGTGCTTCCTTCCGGCATTGGAATGTCTTCCTCAGACATAAGAGCAAGTTTCCCAAATCTAATGACAGGATTATTTCGTCTTTCTTGTTGTATTTCGGGAGTAAAACATGGGAAAAATATCTCGTCACCTTCAGCAACTCCTTCTCTTTGAATGACTTCATCGGTAGCGAACATCGTTGCTGGAATTGAGCTAAATTCGTATGTTTCAAGACTCTGGAACCTTTGGATGAGTGCAAGGTCAACAGCAGGATTGGAATGAACAGTCCATTGCAGATTCCCTTCTCCGTCTAATATAGGCAATCTAAGAAAACTGACTCCCGCCTGGTTACTGCTCGAGGACCAACCTTTCAGATTTACTCTTAAGAATATTTCTGCAAGATATTTTCCCGAGTTATCTTTTAGCACATGTGTTGCCGTCACGAAGTATGGCCAAATTACGTTTTTATTTATATGGTGAGGAACGGAGACAAAAAAACCAGTGCCCAGAGGATGAACGCCATGAACTTCACCTGAATAAATATAGACCACAGTTTTCTTGATAGCACCTATTTCTGAAATAACAGACATTAAGCATCTATAGTCCTAAGAACAAGATTGCCAAAAAGCTTTTCTTAACCAACACTCTTCCAAAGTTTGATTGAGAGGTCCCCAAATTGTCGCAACTTGATTTACTTCAAAACAGTCTAGAATCTTTCTCATAACCTCGTCTTTAATGTTTAAGTTGAAACTTATTTTCATCTCCGCTATATTCGTGTGTGTGCGTCCCATGATGGGGGTGCCCGTCCCCATGCCCAAATGGTTTAAACCCGATCTCTATGACCCTGCCCCCTACCAGGCTAGGGCAACCCCTTTTGTCGCTCATAAATAACTGCCCAGCCCCAAGTTCAGAGGCCCTCCAGGAATTCTCCATGGAACCCGACATGGCAAAATGGATGGCTTGGAACACGAGTGAAATTAAATTAGCCATGAGTCTTGAAGAAAGCATGAAACTACTAAAATAAGCCAAACACGCGTGTGCATATTTGATTTGAAGCCTAAATATGACTTGAATGGTACAAGACGGTGGAGAGAATATTAGATGGTTGGGTTTATGGCATCTTTACCTGCAAAGTGGGCAGAGTATTTGAAACGTTTAGCCGGCGATCACGAAATTAACCTAAACAACGTGATCAGTGAACTGTGCGAGTGGGCCTTTTCTGGTCCTGCGAGCAAGGAACAGTTTGAAGATTGGTTAGATGAGGCTTATCCGCCAAAAGGTGAAGCGGGAGGCAAAGCAAACGCTGCAAGAGAAGAAGCGGGCGAGATTGAAGAAGAAGAGGAAAATGAAGCTGAAGAAGAATCCCACGAGCATAGAGATTAAAGTGTAGGTAAAGATCAAAAGCGCAACAGCGTGATCCTAAGATAGTTTCATTATTTAGCAAGTTTTTTGTTTTGGAATGACCAGTAATGAGAGTTGAGCGTGCGAGGTGTGAAATCGGTCGAACTGAAAAGAGCGCTTAAGTCCTAGGTGACTATTTCTGCTCCTGCGTCCATAGGTCCTAATGTCGTGATTTTGATTCTTAAATGGTCTCCGGGCTTTGCGGTACCAACGAAAACTAAGAAACCCTTGATTCTGGCTATACCTTCCCCTTGAGGGCTTGTTTCGGTTATATCCACTTCGTATTCTTTTCCAGTCTCAACTGGGGAGTTCTCAACGCCTCTGCCACGTTTGCTCTTGGCATTTTTCGGGCTTCTTTTTGACGGACTCATTGGCATCTTCCTTTTTCTGCATTTGTGATGATATGATTATCGCCCCTCAGTGGCTTAAGTGTTCCGCATTTTACTGCTCACGCTAACCCAATTGAAAGTGCAATAATTCATCTAAAGTCCATATTCAGGAACGGCCTCCAATCTTCTTTCGTTTGCAATTGAGACGAAAATTCAAAACCCACCTACCTCCAACAGAAGACATACGCCGAAGAAAAGAGAAACGCCTAAACAGTCACAGCAAAACATCGATCGATCGATCTTCTACCACAACCTAGCAAGCCTACATTCTCGTTTTCTCACCATTATCCTTGACATAATCTCCCTTCGAGATACTGCCTCTTTGGCTGCAAGTAGGGAAGAATTCAAGCGCGCACGGAGAAAAAAATAGGGAAAGTTACGTGTATAACCATTCTCCCAATCAATAATGACTCAACAATTTAGTAATAGAGTTACTTCTTTTCCTCTGGCTTTTTCTCTGCGGGTTTCTTTTCCTCTTTTTTCTCTTCTTTCTTCTTTCGCTTCAAGGGCACGTCAATCACCCCCCGCTTATTCCTTTAATGCTTTCTTAAAAGGCCTTGGTTAGGAGAGCGCGCGTGGATTTTTCAGGAATCTCTCCTCTCTTTTTCAGGCTTTTCGCCTGATTTTGTGACTGCTCAAGTACAGCAGCATATGCGTGGTTTAGGCAACAGATGGAAAATAGTCTTAAGAGCCGTCGCGCGCGCCGTTCAAAACCTACCGCAAAGTTGCAGACAGGTTAAAACTCGCTTTCAAGTGGCAGAGCCGCTTCTTTTTTGGACTTTTCGAATGCTTTTTCTCTCCACTTGTTCTTCCAGCTTTTCCATCCCGTCTTTACGAGTTTCTCTCTTAGCTCAGGTCTTTCCCCAACCCATTCCAGAAGTGTCCAGAAACGTCTTTTGTCTTCCAGCCTTTCTGCCGGTACTCCCACTTCAACACACCATCTTATGTAGCTTCTTTCAACCATCTCTTGGAGTTCGCCTGTGATTTCTACTTCTTCCACGTCGAATCCTCGGTCTCGCAGGTGTCTGCGTATGCCGGACAGAACGTACCCTGAGCAGACCTTAAAATGGGTTTCCACATCGGGCTGCATAACCTCAACGATCTCATCAGCAATCTTCACCGCGTCATCCAGATACTTTTTATTCTCGAAGTTTGGCGGCTGGAAGGATGATACTGGAATCCTGCGTTCCATGTACCGGCGGTCTGGAGGTTTGAGGGCGCCGATTACTACGCCTAAGATAAGGTCTCCCCATCCAGCGTCATCTATCAAGATCTCCCTTCTTGACACAAACCGATTCAACCCCATAACCCAACCGCCCAAGACCTGTGGCAAACTGAATATTACAAGCTGTTTGATGCAAATTAGTGTTTTCTAATTCTTTTACCTTTTTACAAGTAGCAGCAACAATCGCCTAGACAAAGCGCGCGCGTATGAAGTGGTAGAATGACGGCCGAGGACAAGTCGAAGAATTCTGAACTAGAAAAGGGGCCAACTGAAAAACAAGAAGAAACTTTTCGCCGTGCCAAGGAAGTTTATAAACAGGTAAGGAGGATCTCAACGAATGAGTGCGGATGCTAAAGGTCCAAAGTTTGAGAAAAAGCGCAAAGAGATTCATCCAGATGGGAAATGGACTTGCCCGAACTGCGGCACAAAGCATGGGCATCCGCACTGGGAAGACCATCATCAAAAACAGAAAGTCGACAAAAACTTCTGCAAAGACTGGTGTAAAGAATCAGATGGTTCGTATGAGCTGGATGAAAACAATATTCCGAAGCCGATCTATTGCCCCAAATGTAATTGGAAAGAAGATCGTTTGCTGCTCGTGAAAATCAAGAAAGGGGAAGTGCTCACGCTTGACTAAAGACATAAATGCGTCTGTCTTCTTACAGCCCTAATATCATATCATTCCTTGCCTAAGACCCGATGATCCGTTAGGGGAGGGCAAAATTCACGGTTAGTAATCTTTATCCGAAGGGTGAGCAATCATGAGATCTGAGCAAGAAATAAAAGACAAGCTGAAAGAGTTTGAGGAGATCCTGAAGACAAATCCGCGATTCTACGGTTGCCTTGGATACGAATTCTATGCGCAGAAAGACGCTCTCGAGTGGGTTCTGGGACTAAAAGAGCTTTTGGTACCGACAACCTAGTCCATTTTTTCTCTTAAGTGCCATTATGCAAAGGGTGCATCAAGTGAAGCCAAAGAAAAAGATCGTAGACGGAATACCTCTATGAGAGTGCTTTCTCTATCATATTGGCTATGCGAAGACTGCCATCAGCGCGCGCATGTGTCTTAAGTGTTACGGTGTAAGGACTCTATCAAATGGTAATGCGTACGCTAAACGTTAGGGCATTCCTCAAAGGACTTCAATAACTATAGATAGGTATGCCTAGCAGCTAAGCTATATAAGTGATGTTGAGAATACTAACATGCACGTTCCAGATCTATTATTTTAGCGATGGATTTGCGCGTCAAAAACAACAGAGTGGAAAAAAGTTAGATGACTAAACAAATTTGGAGAGGTAGAGGCAGGCCTCTTAAGAGCATGTATTCATACAAAGATGGAAGGATTCTGGAGAACCTTGCCAGAATCGCAATGCTGCATAAGGTTGATTCGAGTGAATTCTTCAATCGCATTGTCGAAGCTTGGAATCACGACGGGTCAGAATGTGCGCAGTTGGCTATAAAATGTCGTAAGAGGACGAAAAATTCAGCGATTTTTCTCTTTACCACCGGTCGAGAGGTTGTAGCTCAATTTCCGATATCGATTACTATCCTGCAAGGAAAGAATCAGCTCGAAAGCTACACGAAAACCATTTTTGCCAGAATTTCCTCAGTCAAGAATTTCGAGGGTGTAGACTCCAAGATTGGGGATTTGAAAGTTGGAATGAAAAAGGTCAGCCTCAAAGCAGAGGTGCTTGAGATTCCAAAATCTAAAATCGTTTACACGAGATACGGAACAACGGCTTGTATATCAAACGCGCTCATCAGAGACGAAACTGGTTCAATGAAAATGAGTTTATGGAACCACCAGATCAACACGGTGCATAAGGGCGACGTAATTGACGTCAAAAATGGTACAGTAGCTTGGTTCAGCGGTGAAAGGCAGTTGCGACTGGGGAGAAGCGGAAGCTTAAGCGTCATCGAATGCACGCGCACCATAAGAAGTGGTTTTTAATGCCGAAGACTAAAGCCATAATAAAAATTCAAAACGTCGTTGCCGCTGCCACCTTAAACCAGAAAGTTGACTTAAACGCTATCGTGAAGAGTTATCCAGGGGTTGAATATCGCCCAGAACAGTTTCCCGGATTAGTATTTAGGCTTAAGAGACCGAAGACGGCCACGCTGATTTTCAATTCTGGAAAAATGGTCTGTACAGGCGCCAAATCAGAGCAGGAAGCGCGCAGGGCTGTTATGAACGTTGTTAAAGAGTTGAAGAAGGGTGGAATAATCATCATCAGTAAGCCGGACTTGAAGGTTGTGAACATCGTTGCTTCTGCAAGCTTGGGCGGAAAAATAGATTTGGAAGCAGTTTCCACGCTTGGAAAAACGATGTATGAGCCGGAGCAGTTTCCAGGGTTGATCTACAGGATGGACGAGCCCAAAGTGGTTATACTCGTATTCGCAAGCGGGAACCTTGTCTGCACCGGAGCCAGAAGAGAACAGGACGTCTATGACGCCGTGCACAAGCTTCATGAAAGATTGGAGGAACAAAACCTCATATTCTACGAATAAAAACTTCATACCTTAATCGGCTATCGTCTCCGCGCGCGCTAAGCCTAGCGTTTGATGATCTGTTCATAAAGCCCCAGTGTTTTTCCAGCTATCTTGTCCCACGTGAACTCGTTCAGGACTCGTCGTCTGCCGTTTTTGCCCAGCCACTTTCTTTTCTCATCGTTTTCCAAGACGCTGTTTATGCCCCAAGCTATGTCTGAAGGGTTGCTTGGATCTACGTGATAACCGCACTGTTCTTCGCCGCAATACAAGACTATCTCCCGCATACCGCTGATACCAGCTGCACCGATGACAACTGGCCGCTCCATACTCATTGCCTCGAGAACCACTATTCCGAAGGGTTCATAGAAGCTTGGGAAAACTGCGACATCGCATGCTGCATAGTGAAGGATACGTTCCTCTTCTGGGATGAACTCGAAACGGAACTTCACAAAATCGCTCATTTTCGTGGCTTTGACCAAATTCATCAGGTATTCTTGCAAGTCGCCTAGACCCACAATCACAAGCTTCGCCTTTGGATTTTTCTCCAGAATGTGGGGCAACGCCATGATAAGCTTGTCAACGCCTTTGACGCCAACGAGTCTGCCTATGAAAAGAATCATGTACTCATCGTCGTTGATACCATACATCGCTCTGACTTTCTTGATCTGGTCAGGAGTCACTGTTGCTGGATCGTATTTCTTTGGGTCGACCCCGTTGTAAGCAACTTGGATCTTTTCTTTTGGAAATCCGAGGCCTACCAGCTCATCCTTCATCGCATAAGAAACTGTCACGACAAGGTCAGCCGCCTTGGCGGCGTGGAGTTCAATGTTGCTCACCGTAACCGAGCTGTTTCCAAGGCTTCTTCCTTTCTCTGTTGAATGAACGTGGAATGCAAAAGGTAATCCTGCCTCTTTCTTAACAGTCATTCCCCCTATAGCTGAAAGCCAGTCATGAGCAACGATAAGGTCGAACTTTATGCCTTCTTTTCTTATTAACTCATTAACGAGTTTCGCAGAGCTAAGATAATTATACGCAAGGATTTTTGAGAACCACCGTACGCCAGTGCCCCATTTCTTTATGTCTTCTGCAAGTACATCTGGCAACGAGTCAGAAATGTCGATGTGTTGTGGCCGATGAACTTCGATACCTCGCCAAATCTCACGCGTCGGCAGGCTACTTGCATCATCATTCATGGTGAAAACTGTAACGTCACTGTCCATGAGAACAAACTGACGAGTTATTTCAGCCGAGTAGGTTCCCAAGCCACCGACGATCTTTGGGGGATACTCCCAGACCAGAACAGCAAGCTTCATTGTTTTTCGTCGTTGCCCTCTCTTAGTAGTCCCTTACTGTAAAGCGCACGCACGTGTGTTTCGCAAGGTTTTCCTACTCTTTTGTAAGTGTTATTTCCAGTGTTGAAACCATCCTTGATCTGTTTTCGCCTTCTCTTGCTGGCATCTCCTCTGTTCCGATGGCGATTCTGCTCACTTTTAGGTCTTTTAGGAAGCGGCTTCTGGTTATTTCAGCTACGTCAACAGCTGTTGTGATTGCTCGTCCTCTGGCCTTCAAGATTACTTCCTTAGCATCGCTCGCGGATAGTCTTGTGATAACTGCTAGAACATAGTCCATTGGTGTTTTGCTTCCAATGAAAACGATTCCCGATTTTTCTGCCATTTTTCCATCACTCCTTTCATAGTTGATTGTAACGTGTAACGTTGCTGTGTTCTTCTCGTCCTTCAACAACGAAACGCTGCTGCCCCATAATACGCATACTCCCTTATAAAGTGATTAAACAACAGAGCATCCTGAGATATTTTCACGCGGCTCCCTTATCCGATTCCGGTTCTAGACACAGCTTTCACTTCGCATTTAGGTGATAGGTTATAATCTTTGTTTATTGTCACTATCTAATTCTAGGAAGGAAGATTTAGCTTGAAACGATCTACGAAAAAGCAGAGGAAAAGAAAACGATTCTTGAAAAGAATGAAAAGTCAAAGAAAATGGAAACATGGAAAGAGTAATGTTGAAAAAGTAAGGAGAAAAGAAGAAGCGCGCGCGAGCTTGACTCAATAACTGAACTTATATGTATTTGCGCCACTAATGGTCTTAGGATAGAGGATTGCCTAAGATGTCGACTGCCAAAGCGAAGACTCCTCCTCCAACCAGTCTGCCTTGCAACCGATATTGGACGAGCCTCCGCCCTGAATGTAAAAAATGTAAGGATAAAATGAAGTGCCCTATGTATCTCGCGCATTGGAAGAAACATCAAAAACTCATGACGTGATGAAAATGACCGTAGAAAAGTTTTGTAAAACCGTGTCTACTTCAAGGTTCGAAGAAGAAATCCATATCGCTCCCTCATAAAGCAAAAAATCCCTAAGAGAGGTTCTGTTCTGTTGTTGAGTACTGTTGCAAAATGAGGTTTCTAGCTCCTAGCTCACGTCTATGAGATATACCATTACCTTCTTCGCTTTAGGTTTGGGCATGTGCCTAACGCGCGCTCCTCTCACAGAGGCTTTTCGCTTCTCTTTTTGCGAGGCTTATGCAGTATGAAAGTATGGCCTCGAACATCGATTAGGGTGGATTCTGTTTGTTGAGCTGTTTTTGACGCGATGTCTTTTGCGCTCTCATCCTTAAGCGCGCTTTTCAATATTTGGACTTTCACTATTTTCCTTTTCTCCAACTGCTTGGAAATCTCATTCATCGTCTGCGGCGATGCCCCCTCCTTGCCAACCCATATTGTTGGCTTCTCTAGGCTTAGGTCACGTTTCATTCGATTTTTCGCCTTGGACGATATCATGTTTCTTCCAGTTCCTTCAGTTCTTTGGTTTAACCATTTACATCCAAATAGTACAATGGAGCCCCTAAGACGTAGGCATCAGCTTCATCCACAATCTCATTCAGTTCTCTAGGTGTCTTATGACCTTCAGACCATTGAGGAATATCATAGTCTATTATATATATGATTTCAGTTTGACCACCAGCTTTCTCTGATCCTTCAATGGTTTCAGTAACAAGCTTATTCGTCCTACCATCCTTGTGAAGACTACCAACATTCCAAGAACCTTCATAACATTCACCATAGACTTTTATGCATATCAAACCATTGATCATTTTCTTCCTTTATTTATAGGAGGGTTCTTAACAAAACAAGGTCATATGAAGTAGCATCTCCTCTATCCCGGTAAGTTTTTTTCCGAAATGCATCCATGCCAGACTTCAACCATCCTAAGAAACCGGCTCTATTCTTTTTCTCAATGATTTTTTCAACGTCACAGTCGAGGCTTGCTGAGATAGATTCAGCAACCTTTCTTGTTGTTCCTGCTCTTGAGTAAAAAAACAACAAGCGATTTCACAGAATACTTACCACACTAAGAAGTAAACACAAACGAAAGGTTTAACATTCCTTTGAATTCCACTTTTTTCATTTCCATTTTTTGATTGGAAAGTCCTCTATGGCGTGGAAGCTACGTGTTTCAGTAAGGTTACTTTTCTTGCCAGACCTGCCCCATGAGTCCGTAATCGGAATAGCGCCCGCTACACCTGGTCAGTTGCTACAGTTTCAGTCCTTTCGCCACGCGCTTGCCAAGCTCAGAATCAGCTTCAGTAAGGTTCTCGACCATACGATGCTGAATCGGTTTGTCTGCCTTTCCCAGCGAATCAGCGATATTATCAACCAGATGGTCCTGATCCATTTTACTGAGTGAACGGTAGCGTTCGCCTGCCTGCTCGAAGTTGCTGGTCAGACTGATCTTCTGACGCACCATGCCCCCTTCGAGATGTTCGTGAGTCGCCGCAGTGGCCGGTGCTTCGCTTGGCATTCCGCCCGCCAGAGTGTTGGGTTCGTAGTTAACTGTTCCTCCACCGTAGGGTGCGTACTGCATGGCTCCGTCGCGTTGGTTGTTGTTGACTGGTACCTGCGGGCGATTGACTGGGAGTTGCAGATAATTGGCACCCAGTCGATGCCGTTGAGTATCTGCGTATGAGAAGACCCTGCCCTGCAGGAGCTTGTCAGCGGAGAATTCGATTCCGGGGACAATAGAGGCTGGGCAGAAAGCAGCCTGCTCCACTTCGGCAAAGTAGTTCTCAGGGTTGCGGTTAAGCACCATCTTACCCACTGGCGTGAGGGGGAACTTGTCCTCAGGCCAGGTCTTCGTGGCATCAAGCGGGTCGAAGTCCTGCTTCAACTCATCAGCAATCTCCATAATCTGAACATTCAATTCATATTCTACCGTCTTCTCAGAAGCAATCGTCTCGTACAAGTCGCGAGTGGCAATGTCAGGATCTTCGCCAGCTAGACGCGTGGCCTCATGGCGGTCAATAGTCTCTACTCCTGCCTTCGGCTTCCAGTGATATTTGACGTAGACGGCCTTGCCTCTAGCGTTCACCCATTTGTAAGTATTAACGCCAAACCCTTCCATTTTCCTGTAGCTCTTGACAGTTCCTCTGTCGGAAAAGAGCCAAGTAATCATGTGGGTGGATTCTGGAGTCAGTGAGATGAAATCCCAAAAACGACTGTTTGCCGACGAGCTTGTAGGGATATTTGTGTCGGGGGCGGGCTTGAAGGCGTGCACCATGTCAGGAAATTTGATGGCATCACGGATGAAGAAGACAGGCAGATTGTTTCCAACTAAATCGTAGTTTCCGTCTTCGGTGTAGAACTTCACCGCAAAACCCCTGGGATCGCGAGCCGTATCGGCAGAACCCCGTGCACCGACCACGGTAGAGAAACGAACGAAGACAGGCGTCTTCTTTTTCAGATCTTGAAGGAATTTCGCGCAAGTATACTTCGCCATACTCTTATACACTTGGAAGTAGCCGTGAGCACCAGCACCTTTCGCATGAACCACACGCTCAGGGATGCGCTCACGGTCGAAGTGTGCGAGCTTCTCAATCAAATGTACATCCTGCAGCAACACAGGCCCACGTTCGCCAATCGTGAGTGAATTCTGGTTGTCGGAGACAGGAACACCTTGATTCGTCGTGAGATGTTTATCTTTCATAATATGCACATTCTCCTTCTCTGGTATCTTACAATGTCTGAGTATGTGGAAGATTCAAAGGTTTATTTAAGACTTATTATTATCTAATAAAACATATGAATGACTCTCAAAGATCTGACGCATCGATAATCCGAGCTCTTCGCGGGAAGGGATACAAGGCTACTCCACAAAGGATAGCAATTTGCAGATTTGCACTCTCCAGTCGAGAACATCCAAGTGTGCAGAGAATCTATAAAGAAGTCAAAGAGATTCACCCGACGGTCAGCCTTGCCACAGTATATAAAACGCTTCAAATCCTGACGGAACTCGGCCTAATCCAAGAACTGGATTTCCCAAAGACTCAGGCAAGATTTGACTCTTATGTGGAACCTCACATAAACCTGGTTTGTCTGCGATGTGGCAGCATCAGGGATATTGACGATCCTGCCGCGCGAGAAATGGTCGCGAGAATTGCTGCCAAGGCAGAATTCACGCGGAAAGGGCAACGCCTAGAAATTTATGGCGTTTGCAAGACGTGCCGCAGCAGAACCAAATAGGGCGCGCGGAGAGAGTCTTGTGACCAATTCGGTTTGAGAAACCCTTATGTTTCAACAGCAATCTATCCGATATTAACAATACTGACAGGCATATTTGTTATCTTCTTGCCGCTGAACGAAACAGAATGTAGAATCGTATTCGATTTGCAGAATTTCGCTTAAAAGACGATAGGGCTGCAAGCGTTCCAGATTCTGACGTACCTAGGCGACTTTTACGTTTGGGTCATTTTTGGCTCAGTCTATTTGCTTTACGCATATCTTAAGTCAAGAAAGCAACCTGGCTCAGCGATTGAACTTTCGATTTTCTTGATCATAACAACGGCGCTTACTTATTTCTTAAAAATGGTTTTCGCCCGTCCGAGACCAAACTGCCCAGGTATCAGCGTGTATGACGAGGACCTTATTTCCTCATTTTCATATCCATCTGGCCACGTTTCCAGAGCCACAGGCGCATTCTTAATTCTGTCGAGAGCAAGCACAATCAAAGAATCATTGGCAACAATAGCTGTATCATTAGTTTCTTTGAGCAGAATCATACTCGGCGCACACTACATGACAGATATCGTTGGCGGAATATTCCTATCACTCGCGGCTCAGGGAATTGCAAACCTTAGCATGCCCTTTTTCAGATCCAAAACCGAGAGATTATCGCTCCAATCACCCCCTAGCAAAATCTAGAAGCCGCGCGCTACGAACTAAGAATCTGATGGATCTGTCTGACCTTCAGCTTTGATCTCCAGCGGACTAACACTCGAGTGGGTTCAAGTCTAATAATGGACTGACGACTAGAACCCAAATGGGGTAAAGTCCAAAGCTCCGATGACGCCAAAATCTGTTAGACGCAAACCACGCGCACGTTGAGAACTAGGTGACGTGAACGCATACGCTAGTGAATGGAAAAGATCGAATAGCAAAGCGCTACAAAGAGGAGGCCGTTGTCGTCTGTGGCTGAGTTGACTGTGTTTTTATCTCGAAGAACGCTACAGCCAGCAGTATCAAGGCTACCCACAATAGAATAAAACCGATAACAATCACTGTTAGGACAGCACCAATCAGTATCAACAGTCCAGTTGTGGCAAACATATGCGTCCCTGACTTTTCAGAAAGAGTGTTGAGCGATCTTCTTAGGAAAATGGCTGCGACGACGAAGAGTATGAAAAGAACAACCAACGCGCCCACTACGGCCGCCACGTAAGGCGCGAGTGCACTCCAATTTGTGAAGTTCTGCCAATTGAAGTTCTGAAGGGCAGCCCAGTCGGTCCAATTTGAGATGTGGATGCCCAAGACCGACAACATGCTGAACGCCGCTGTCACAACCACCACGACAGCGATCACCGCCCCTATGATGGCTGCGAAAATTCCAAAAATCACGTTGCTGAATATGCGCCGCTCCTTGTAGTAGTCTGCCAATCCGTTGAAGGCCACTAGCACAAGTATCAGACCGGCCAGCCCTATTATGCCAGTGTAGGCACCTGCCAATGGGCCAATCACCATCAATATTGACCCTATTCCTCCCAACGTCCTGCTCGATTCAAGCGTCATTCGACAAAGCCCCAAAAATGAGGTTTGTTTGTCTTCTAGATAAAAACCTTTCGTCAACTGGGGCTGGTAACGCGCGCAAGTTTTATGAAGTTCAAGCATAATGGTATCGTGGGTGGGCTGTCTGGCTGAGCCTGTTTATCCGCCTCCGCCGCCGGTTCCTGAGAGTGAGGTTTCTGGTGGATTTCATCTCCCGAGGACGAATTTGACTTTGCCAGTTAGGAGGCGTTTGGAGGCTTTGGAGCAGCCGCCTCGATTTAGGAGCAATTTTGAGCCGAATCGTGGGTTTGCTTTGGGTTTTGTTGTTTCGGTTCCGGCTGGGATGCTTGCTTATGTCATTTATCTGTACGGGATGAAGCCTTATATTGGGTCTTCCTATGGGTCCATCGTGTTTTCGGATCTTATTGGCGAGACGTTTAAGGCGTTTTGTATGTTGTTTGTCGCTGTTTTCCTGTGGCGGGTGGTTCCGAATCGTCGGTATGGTGCGGCGTTGGGAGCTTTGGTCGGTTTAGGCTTCGGACTGGGTTATCAGGGTCTTTCATGTGCGATGTTTCAGCCTGATGCGGGGCAGGTTGTTTTGCTCATGGTTTTTAGCACGTTGATGGACGTGGTTTCGGCGACACTGATCGGTCTGGGGCTTTTTGTGCTGATCACTAACCGAGAAAGATTCAATTCTTTCTTTCGGGCGCTGGCTGGTTTACCCTTGCTTTTCTATTTCTTGGCCGAGATAAGTTGGATGGTGTGGAACGCGTTGGCATTTGCGGCAAGCCCAAACATGACTCTTGAATGGGTCTTGGACATTGTCATTGCTATTCCGCTGTTCGCATTTATCCTCAGAGATTTTCTCGGAGGCCACTTCAACTTTCAAAACTTTTTTCAACCCTTGGCTGAACCCGAGCTATCTATCCCAGAAGCTCCACCGCCGCCTCCACCCCCCGAGTAGATTTGTGTGATATATTTCAAGTATCTGGGTCTAGTTGGTGCGGCTCATAAGCGCGGGCAACGATAAAAAAAGACGGGATTGCGCGGGAGATATCTCCATGGGGCAGGGTTCAAATCCCAGTACCCCCGGGGGCTTGTCGAGTGGAGTGTGTGTGCTATCCAGATTTCTTCAAAAGGCATATTTGATGGCAAAGCTCTACACTAGAATATGTATAAGGATTGGGTCAAGAGACTTTTTGTCGACCGTTCCGATTTGTTCTTGAGACTTCTGAACCAAAGATGGTTGAAAACTGAAGAACTCGTTGAGGGAATGGTCAAAGTGCTTGATAGTTTTGGAATCAGGTCAGGCAATTTGCTGGATTTATGCTGTGGGAATGGCCGAGTCTCGATTTACATGTCAAAGAAAGGATTTAGAACTGTGGGAGTCGACATATCCAGAGCTTTCATAGAAGATGCAGAAAGAAGGGCGAGAGAACAGGGGGTCTCAAACCTAGCTACTTTTCTGGTAGGCGACGTTGGAAAATTGAGAGAGGTTGTCAATACCAAGTATTCTGTTCCCTTCGATGTGGTTGTTAACGCTTGGACTTCTATCGGATTCTGTGAAGATGAGGATGACTTAAGCACTTTCAAGCAAGCTCGAGAGCTTTCTAGGGAAGGTGCAATCCTGTTCGTGGCTGAAGCAATGCACACTGAGTATCTGTCTATCAAGTTTACTCCTACCTCTTATACAGAGCTGGACCACATTGTCATGTTGGAGAATAGGAAATATGACCCGATAGCCTCACAAGTCTGCGCTTCTTGGATTTTCTACAATAAACGTGGGCAAGACTTAGAGTTCCTAGACAAAGTTGACATTACACTCCATGTTTACAGCCTCCGTGAACTCTCTTCTCTTCTGCGAAAGGCAGGATGGGAAACACTTGCATCTTATGGAAACCTGTCAACACTTCAACCAATGAGCCCATTAACATACATGAATATTGTAGCTAAGGCCGTATAACCTGATCGATCGATCTCTGCACACAAGACCTGAACTACGATGAAAAACTTCTAGGGAGTCCCTGCAACCATTGTGAAAACTCAGATTCAGGACCTAGGGAACCTGTTTCAATGAATGGTAGAAGACATATTCCTTCAATCCTGCTAGGTATCCTCCTTCTTTGTATCCATGTTTACGGCACATGGCTAGTGCAGCAGGATGATGAGCATAGAACACAAGGTCAACATAGCCTCTGCCTTTCATGTAGGTTTCAAAGAAATCAAAGAACTCATTCCCGCAACCTTTCCCTCTGCACTCTTCGATCAGCCAGATTTCATGAAGTTCAACAAAGTCTTTCTTCTTGCCAAGAAGTTTCTCTAATGCCTCCCTATCTTCTTTGTCTCTGGGATCACCCTTTCTGTGTTCTTCAGTATTGGTTTCATGCCAGACTGCGTGACCCACAATCTTGTTGTCTTCTTTCCAAGCAATGAGTTGAGATGGATCCTTGATAACTATGTTCATCAGATAGTCGAGATTTCCATCGTAGCCGCTTCTATTCCAGTATTCTCTCAATTCCTTAAGATCACAATCGACCTCAAATCTCAAGGACTAGCCATCTGCCTATACCTTTAATTGCTGAAGCTTTTGCTCTCTTTTCCTCATATCATTGCAGAGGTATTCAAACCATTCATACAATTTCGGGTTGTTGGCTCTCTTCCTGCTTTCCTGTATCCAAGGCTTCAGCTTTTCCCATGCCTCATCGACAGCATACAAATCAATAACAAGAGCAATGTCTACGAGTTTTCTATTGACTAGAACTCCCAGATTCTCGCAGAAGCCAGCCACTTGAGATGCTTCTACAAAGCATTTTTCCACAAAGTCCTCATAGTTGTTGAATTCTGTTCTTCCAACCGTTGCCCATGATTCTAAGAATTCTCTGCTTGTGAACGTAGAGGGCATTCTCATTATGAAATCCGTGTGTCTTAACTTAGTCTGTTGTCGGATTTCAATTACAGAATAGATGACGCCTGCGACAACGCTTGCTGCTGCAACAACGATCGAAATAGTCTGAATGTCAACCATTCAAGATACCTAGAAGACAAGACTGGGTGGGATTAGTATTAAAGACTGCACCATGAATTGCCAACAGACAGAAAAGAAGCTCAAGTATAGCTCTATATGTTAATAACAGACAGAATCCTACTTGGTCCTCGTTAGTATCTTTGGTTCTCTCCATTCTTCTCTGAGAATGCTGTACGTGAGTTCGTCTCCGCCTCTCTCGCTTGAAATTGAAAAAAAAGGCCTTGCTATCCAAAGAATACAGAGAAATCATGGGTAAAACTGTACACAAGCAGAAAACCCTGATTTGAGCTTCGTTTCGAATTCTAGGTGGACCGGTGGGGATTTGAACCCCAGACCTCCTGAGTGCAAGTCAGGCGTTCATACCAACTGAACTACCGGCCCATGTTACTTCTTTCAGAAGAAACAAACACCTTGAAATTTAGAGCTTTCGGTCGCATTATCAAATCACAAGCGATTGGTTTTACAATTGTAATTGAGGCTGATTTGAAAATAGAAAGTATTCTTAAAAAGTTTACACTAAAATGAGAAAAAATGTAGATAGATGATTTCAAGTAAAGACTGTTAGCTTAATCTAGAATCTTCGTCTTGAATTTCTCTTCTTCGACCAGCATTCTCGGCAGTAAACAGGTCTGCTCGGATCGGGTTTAAAAGGAACTTCACATTCCTTTCCACAATCAGCACAAACTGCCTTATGCATCTCTTTCTCTGCCATTTTACGATTTCAACTCCTTTTACGTATTTTGCGCAAAAACCGTGTCTTGCACAACGCAACTATGACACGGCATGGAGACTTATAAGATTTGCCATAAAAAAACCAAGCAAAACTGAAATGCATTTCACCGAGACTACCATCCATCTTCCATCGGCCCTAAGCAGAGTACATACGGATTCAAACAACGGAATCGCAGCTCTGGAAAGAAATTACAAGGAACTAAGCGAGCTTTCAAGTGGAATCTCGCTTCCTTGCAGGCTTATTCGCGGGCAGTAAATTCGGTATACAACGTTGTTCCGGCTTTTACCCGTGTTCAAATTTCGATGCGTTTCCTGGTCCTCGTAAGCTTTTCCCGTGTGTCTTCAAAATGCCTTGTAGAAAGGGCCCCGCCCGTCAACGGTAAAACTCCGAACAAGAACACGTGAACATTCGGCACGAAAAAACCTATAGCAACAAGCACCAACCCAACGCCTGTTGTGGTCCACCCGATTTTCTCGTGCCGTTTTGCCCCCGCAATCTTGTTGTCAAGGTAACGTAGCATGACAACTTCCTGCTTTGGATCGGAAGTTTGAACGTATTGGTGCTCGCATTTTCCTGAACATATGGCAATGTCTAACCTTTTATCATTGAACAGGAACCTAGAAGTTATTTTGCCACACACAGAACAGGGTCTTGCCTTCGTCATCAGGTTACCCGCTTCTCATTCTTGCTTCATACGTCAAATAGGCACGCGCACTCAAGTAGTGAAAATGAGAAATACTTTTCTGAGCCTTCAGTATAGCTTCTGACACCGGACCCACCGTTGATTCCTCCTGTTTGACCATGCCCCCAGAAGCCTCGTAATGCAATCCGTCAGTTATCGAAGCGATCATTTGCGTCGTGATCATGCCAGTATTGGTCACAAACCTGGGCGAGGCCGACGACGTGTTGATAACAACCGTGTAAATGCTCTCCTTTTTCATCAACTCAGAAACCGAAAGCACATCTTTGATCGCCTCATCTTCATACTTGAAGAAAGCCGCGGGAAGAAAATCAGACTGACGAATGTCACCCGTCTGCAAATCGCGCTTCAACGGGACGTTAGCCTCTCCGTCAGTTACGATGACCATGACTGGTATGGTGGAACTGTCCCGCCGCTTGGATTCTCTAAGAACTGCCAACGCTTTCTGCATTCCGGAGGCCAAGGGCGTGAACCCGCTCATACGCAGCCTCAACAACTTGTTTGCAACAAGCTTCAGATTCGTCGTGGGATGCTGAGTCACTACAGCCCCCATCTCCTTGAAAGTCACTATCCCGACTTTGTCACGGTACCGATAAGCGTCGGCGTGCAGTTTCAGCATTACCTCCTTGATCTCGTCGAGGCTGTGAAGCATGGACTCGCTGAGGTCCAAGACAAAGATTATCGTCATTGGAGCCCGGTAGATTCTCATTTTCTCTCTAACGTCTTCAGGGCACAACGTGAGAGTCAGGCCCGCGGTCTTGTCTCTCAGCTTCTGCATCCTGGCCGCAGCCCTAATCGTCGCAGGAAAATGAATGTCAGAGGGCTTCCCGGAAGGTACCTTCCACCCACTGGTTCTTCCTCGATGAGTTGCAGTTATCGCCTCAGCCCTCTTCCCGACAGTGATCGCGGGTTGCTTTGGCAATTTCTTCGTCTTGAACAGAAACGTTAGGTTCGGAAGCTTGCTCTCTCGGATTTTGTCAATGAACCGCGTGCCCTTGGTCACATTCGGTTCAGACCATTCAGTGCCCGGAGGAAAAGCGGCACTGGCACCGCCTTTTTCAGGTTCTGAATCAAATAAAAAATTGCCCTTCCTCAGATCACTGCTTCGCAATAGAAAATTCCCGGAAGTAGGGCCCTCAAACTTCTTGGCTTTGCCCACTTCCTTTTCTATATTGCTAAATTTTCTAAGTCCAAAAGGAGGAAAAAGCCCGCGCTTTTTTTCTTCTTTCTGCTCCGGTTCGGCCTTGTTCCTCTTGCTCTTGATCTCTTCGATAGTTTTGCTGCCCTCACTTTCTGAGCCCTTTGCTTCCTCCAACTTTGCTATCAAGGATTCCCTGATTTCCTGCGGTGTAGCCGGCTCCAGAAAGCCGCCCTCTCGGGTTCGGTGGTTAAGAGTGAGTTCCGCGGCTTTGAGAATGTGCTCCGGGACAACTTCGGTCTTGTTTTCAAATGCAGCCAACGTCTTGGCGGTTTTAGTTATCACGATGTCCGGACGCATTCCGTCAACTTTCAACTCCAGACATACTTCACAGATGACTTGAATTAACCTGTCCTGAATGTGCACTTTCTCAAGAATCTTTCTAGCCTGGATTATCCTGTTTTTCAGCTCTTCTTCCTGAGCATCGTATTTCTTGACAAAACCCTCAGGATCAGCCTCGAAGTCTATATTTCTCTTGACAACCTCAATCCTGTCATTTGCGTCGGAAATTCTTTGAACCTCAACAGACAACGGCAAACGATCCAGAAGTTGGGGCCTAAGCTGACCTTCCTCAGGGTTCATTGTCCCGATAAAAATGAAGCGGGAAGGATGCTTAACCGATATTCCCTCACGCTCAACGACGTTCCAGCCTGTTGCAGCAGCATCCAGTAAATCATCCGCTATGTGGTCTGGAAGCAAATTGACCTCGTCGACGTAGAGAATGTTCTGATTTGCTTCTGCCAAAATGCCAGGTTCAAGAGCCTCAACGCCCAGTTTTATAGCCTTTTCCACATCAAGACTTCCAACAACCCTGTCTTCAGTGGCACCCAATGGAAGCTCAACAACCCTCATCTTTTTCTCTTCGAACCCGAGGCTCCCATCTTTGGCGAAAAGACCCGCGCACCTCTCACACATGTTAGAAGGGTCATCGGGACTGCAGTTGAATGGACAATCTTTCACAGTCCTTATCTTTGGCAAAACACGGGTCAACGCTCTGACGGCCGTTGTTTTTCCAGATCCCTTTGACCCCCGTATCAACAGGCCGCCTATCTTCGGGTTAACAGCGTTGAGAACCAATGCTAGTTTCAAATCCTCCAAAGACACGATCGCAGAGAAAGGATAAGACACCCGTTCCTGCATTTTCATCTAAGTATACTAGGAAAACGGTGAATTAAAGAGTTTGCCGACCTGACGTGCCCCAGACGTGATCAAACGGTTCCAATCAATTTCTCATCATAGGTCTCATTATCATATCTGCCGTACATGCAATATCGGAATTATCGGCAGAGAACTGCATTTAAGACTGAGGAGAAAATATAGCCGCCTATGGAGAAAGAGTCTACAGCGGGCGGTTTGGCCGATTCATCTTCCAAAAACGTGTTTTTCAACCTGAGCGTTTTCGAATTTCTGACGTTTCTTCGGAGAGGCGTGTTCTACAGCTTCATGATAAACTATTTGTACATGCTTATGCAGACGGTCACATCGACAGCAGCGCTAGGAGCCCTAAACATGGTGGGTTCAGCGCTGGGCCAAAACCTGTTGTGGGGAAGAATATGTGACCGTTACAAGCTGAGGACAAAACTGATAATAATAGGCGAAACAATCGCCGCTTTCTCATACATAATCGTTTTTCTAGTACACACATCACTGATCGCTGCTGGAAACAGCTTTACCGCCGGATTATCGATAATTATCGGACTATCGATTCTGGAGTTCTTCTGGTCAATGTCAGACGTTGGATGGGCGGCGTTACTAACAGACGTCACAACACCTGAAACACGCGGCAGAATAATAGGAATAATAAACTTCATCGCCTCTCTAGGCAGAACGGTCGGCATACTGTTCGCGGGCTTCCTCTACAATGACGGTCAAGGTTTCAGAAATGGAACGATCTTTTACGTCGTGACCGTCCTGCTACTCGTTGGCGTCGCGCTAATGACTTTAACATCCAGACGCATAAAAACAAGAAATATCACACAAACAACTTGCACAGAAGAAGAAAGGACACAAGACAACAAGCAAAACGAGCATGATGTTAGAAGCGAGAAAACGTACAGGTGGTTTCTCGTTTCACTGATAATAATTGTGTTAGGCGCTGCGTCAATCAGTCAGATGTTCCTTCTTTTCATCAAACTCCCGAACGGTCTGAACGCGACTGACCCTGAAATGAGCCTCATATTGACCTCATGGACAGTAGGCGGAATGATTGCAAGCCTAGCCTCAGGAAGACTAGCTGACAAAATAGGCAGAAGCCGAGTGCTAATGCTAGGGTTGATTCTGGCAATATTGACGCCTGCCCTCTACAGTTTGGCTTCCGATGTTCCTTCGATGGCCTTGACCTATGGAATTAATGGCGTGTCATTTTGGACAGTCCAGACGGTGGGGTTCGTCTTCGCAGGAGACCTTATTCCAAAACACAAAAGAGGACGACTACTGAGTAGATATAACACGGTCATGGCTCTAAGCTGGGGACCTGCAGGAATACTGATAGGCGGTCCACTTGCTGATTATCAGGTTGGAACGCTTCGGTATTCACCGTATGCGGCTTATATGAACGCCTTCTACGTCTCGTCAATAATACTAGTAGTTGGTACAGCCTTATTCGCCCTGAAGGTTGCAAGATTGAAACGTGAAGAGTTCAAGGTTTAAATTCAGTCATTCACAAGATCAGTCTAGGGGAATCGTCACATTGGAATTCAAAACTGTTAAAGTCGATGTACCTGAAGGGTGCAATGTGATCCTTGGCATGGCTCATTTCATCAAAACTGTCGAAGACCTATACGAGGCGCTCGTTGGTGCTGTTCCAAACATAAAATTCGGCATAGGCTTCTGCGAAAGCTCCGGCCCCTGCCTGGTGAGGCACGATGGAACTGACCCTGAGCTTAGACAATTGGCAGCAAAGAAAGCCTTGGAAATCAGTTGCGGTCACTGCTTCATAATCTTCCTAAAAAACGCCTATCCCATAAACGTTCTGGAACATGTTAAAAGAGTACCGGAGGTCTGTACAGTGCACGCCGCAACAGCAAACCCTTTAGAAGTCATCATTGCAGAAACAGAACAGGGTAGAGGAATAGTGGGCGTAGTTGACGGTTCAAGAAGCAAAGGCATAGAAAACGAGGAAGATATCAAAGCACGAAAACAGTTCCTGCGGAAAATAGGCTACAAGCTCAGTTGACCTTCAAAATATAGAATCGCTCTCAAATCCAACCCAAGGTAAGCTAGGATACCATGAAAAATACGCGCGGCAGGGCGAAAGTGCCTTTGGGCACGATGTGTACAAGGGTGACAACTTGGATCGCAGTTGAGGTAAAGATTATGGGAAGCTATGTCTCACTTGTTCATAGCAAATTCTCGTTGAAAGTCAAAAGACATTTTTTCTCTCATTTTTTCTGATGCGTACGCAGCTAGCTGCTTAAATTGGCGTTTTGTTAGAACATGGCTTGCTCTCGATAGAATTTCGAGGCAGATTTCTTTAAAAACTAGATCAGCACAGCCCATTTTCGCATCATCGATTAATTCCTTGCAAGCGAGAAGGATTTGATCATTCAAAGGCAATTCACCCTGCACAGAACAACTATCTACAACAACATTAAAACTCTTATGAATCAAGAAATAGCATCAGTAATTCATCTCCAATCTCTCTGAGACCATGGTCAAAACGCACTCTAAAGCGCGGTCGGCTTGTTTTTGAGAACCCAATCCAACTGGCAACGAACATTCTCAGAGTGCTAAACCTTTTTAAACGCGACATCAAAATAAATATGCAAATGGAAGAATGAAAACATGGATAATCAGGTTTTAGACGCGATCAAAAAAAGGCGTAGCGTCGGCAGGTTCGAAAGCACCGAAGTAAAAGACGATGAACTTGAGGAAATTCTGGAGGCAGGGCGGTGGGCTCCTTCTTGGCTCAACAAGCAACCGTGGAGTTTCATAGTCATAAAAGATCAGAAGACAAAAGAAAAACTGAGCGAAGTGGTCCCAACCACTTTCGTGCAAGGATTAAAAGAAGCACCGGTTTGCATCCTAGTCATTGTTGACCCTGAAGAAGACCCGTATCACTTCGTTGAAGGCGGTGCCGTAGCTTCACAGAACATGGCCCTAGCTGCTCACAGTATGGGACTGCAGTCTTCCTGGATTGGAGTCTTCGATATCAAGGAACAAAAGAATTCAGCCGAATCCAAGGTGAAACAGATTCTGGAGATTCCAAAGAAACATCGAGTGATAGCACTCTTGCCGATTGGTCACGTTAAGTATGACATCCCGAAAAAGGAAAGAAAACCGCTTCACAAGATAATGTATCATGAAAAATTCGGAAAGCGTTAAACCAAAGCCCACACCAGTCTCTCGCGTATGTTTTGATGTCTGCCCACTTTCGTCTATTTTGACAATTCCCAAATAACATTGAGAACCTGGACACTTAGGGGCAGTGAATCAATACTTGGGATATCTCGCTGTATGGAAAGTCTTGGAGAAAATGGTCGCCGATTTCCGAAAAAAGGGCGTGATCGTTCCTGAAAAAGCTATTGTTGATCTGAAGAATGCAAAAACCACGATCTACGTTTCAAAGGCCGACCCCAGCTATGTAGAAAACGCACAGAAAATCGACCAATACCTGGGGAATATAGAGGCATATCTTGTTACGGAAGGAACGAAGAGATTTGGCCAAAAATATGTTGACAGATGGCTGAAGCAAGCAGATGAGGCTGCTAGGAAAACAATTGATGAAGAGGAGGAGGTAAGGTTTGTTCCCGGGCTCCCAAGACAGCAAAAATGGATTCGCGTTGCAACGTCAGCCGAAATGCCTCTTGAAAAACTCAAAATGCTTGCAGAGCAATCATACCTTTCACACAGCCTCCAGGTGGATGGTTCTCTCCTTGTTTATGGTGAAGACAGCACTGTGAAGGATTTTGTCAAAAAGCTCGCTGAAAAATACAGGTCAAAAACTGGAAGAGCGCAGAAGAGTACGTAACTGTTAAAGCTTAGAGGCGCAGTAAATATTTTTGTAAAGAATTCCAACGTAAATGCTCACAGTGGGATAAGGCATAATCAAAGCTCGGGGGAAGGCGAGGGCGCAAACTGAATGCCCTTCATAAAAAAGATTGAGCTCAAAGGCTTCAAATCATTCGGACCGCAAACCGTTAAAGTAGTCCTAGATAAGGGTTTTACAGCTATCACAGGCCCGAACGGAAGCGGAAAAACAAACATTCTAGACGCATTCTTGTTCTCTCTAGGCGAGTTAAGCACAAGAAGGCTTCGCGCAGAAACCGCCGCAAAACTGATCTTTCATGGACCTGAAAAGGCCGGTTTAGAAAGGCCAAAAATGGCCAAGGCAATAATCCAATTCGACAACACTGACGGACGCATGCCCGTTGACACGACCACGGTCACGATTTCACGTGAAGTTTACAGAAACGGGCAAAGCGTGTACAGACTTAACGGGAGAAGAATCTCAAGAGCACACATTACAGAGATTCTTTCCATGGCTGGGATCAGTTCTTCAAGCCAAAACATAATCCTTCAAGGTACGATAACCCGATTGACAGACATTTCACCTTCAGAACGGCGAAAAATCATCGAAGACTTGGTTGGAATAGGGCAATATGACGCTGAGAAAGCCGAAGCTGAAGAAAAACTGAGAGTAGCAGACATCTCCATTCGCACCGCCATGGGAAGAATAGATGAGGTGCAAAAACGTCTGGACGATTTGGAAAGAGAACGCAATGAATTGCTCAGAGCAAGCTTCATTCAAAGCGAAATAAAAAAGTTTGAAACCGTCAAGATCTCGCATGACATGGTTCAGATACAGAAGAAAGTGGAGGAAAACAGTTCACAAGCAGACAAAGTCAGGACCCGAGTCGAAAAGTTAAGACAGTTGCGCGATGAACGTAGGTCACGAAGAAGAGAAGTTGAAGGTGAATGGCGCAAGCTAAGTTCGGAAATAGTTGAGGAAGGCGGTTCCCAAGTATTAAGAGTCCAAGTCAAGATAGGGGAACTTAAATCAAAACTAACAGAACTCGCCACCAAAATAAGTTCTGGAAAAACAAGCCTCGAAGGCCTGAAAAAAATAAGGGAAAACGATTTTCAACAACACCAAACGATTCAAAAGGAAATTCACGAGAACCGTCTAAAAATCAGGAAATTGAGAACTGAGCATGAAGCGTTTTCGAGCCAGATCAACCAAGGACAAACTGAGCATGATACTCTCGCCACGGAAGCTGCTCAACTCTGGGAAAATCTCGGAGAAAACAGCAAGAGGATTCGCGAAATTGAACTCAAGCTCGGCGCTGACGTCAATAGGCTTGCGTTCTTAAGGTCTGAACACTTGAAGAATCAGACGGCTATCAGCGTGCGTGCCAGAAGGCTTAGAGATCTGAACGATCGGAAAGAAAGATTTGCAGGAACGCTTGCTGAACTTGAAAAGTCATTTTCCGAGCTTGAAAAGGTTCAGAAAGAACAGAAATCGCAACAGAAAAATCTGGAACGAATGCTTGAACGCAGAATGGCTCAGAAAGAAGTGGTGGAAAAAGAAATAGTTGAAGCCGGGAAAATAGCCGATTCAGCACGCGAAGCAGTTGTGGAGTTTGTCACGCAGAGAGAACTCGCTGAAACCGTGGCCGCCGAAGAAAAAGCCCTAAGAAGCATAGAAGAACTGGGAGACTTAGGCGTCATTCAAGGCGTCTACGGCAGGTTACGCAACCTCATAAAAGTTGACAAGAGTTATCAGCGGGCAATAGAAGCAGCGGCGATAGGGTGGCTTGACGCTCTGGTTGTGAAGAATTTTAATTCGGCCTTCACGTGCACAGAAACACTGAGAAGAATGAAGTTGGGAAGAATAAAAATAATCCCGCTCGAAGGACCAGCACCTGCCAAGCCGTTGAAAATCCCCGAAAAAGAAGGCATCAGCGGCGCGGCGCAGGTCTTCATAAGATACGAAAAGAACTATGAGCCCGCCATTCATTTCGTTTTCGGAGACACACTGATCGTTTCAGATGACAAGACCGCCTTCACACTTTCTGGACAAGGCTTCCGCGCGGTGACTGTTGACGGCGATGTTTATGAGGTAGGCGGCGCCTTTGAGAGCGGATACTACCGCGCACCAATAGACTTCTCCACGATAATCCCAAGCGAAGTAGCCATCAAAAGCCTAGACGAAGCCGTCAACGCCCTCCAACAACATCTCTCAAGAAGAGGCAACGACATAACCACCTACGAAGAGGATATTGACAAAACCCGAGTTGAGACTGCGCGTCTATCAGAGGCCATAACCACTCTCGACAGGGAGATAGCCAGAGTCAACAGAAGCGTTAGGAGAACGAGATCCAACGTAAAAAGAGTGAACCATTACATTGAGCGGCTCAGCAAGGAAGTTGAAAATGAAAAAGCGCAGCTGTGGATACACAGAGCCGAAAGAAGCTCAATTCAGAAAGAACAACGAAAACTTCAGACCGAGTTGACAAGCCTAAGGAAGAAAACCGATCCCGGTCACATTCAAGAAATGGAAGTCCACAGAGAAAGACTTTCTGAAGAAATAATCACCTTGAGACAGAAGCTCGGTACAGTTCAAACTGAAATCTCAACACTCCAATCTCAATTCGACAACGTTCTGAGGGTTGGATATCAGAACTCAAAGATCCAACTTTCAAAAGTTGATCAACAACTGAGAAGAGTAGAAAAAGAAGTGAATGAAGCCCTGCAGGAAAGAGAATCGTTGAAGCAGGAACTTACTGAACTGGAAAAAAGTCGCGTTGAACTCTCGAAAACAGTCTTTTCGGCCAGCGCGCGCGCAAAGAAATTCACCGGTCAAATTGATGATATAGACAAGGAGCTGCGCCAGCTTGACACGGAATACGAGCAGACTGACCGCCTGCTGAACCAGCTTCAGCTAAACGTTCAAACATCCATGCTTCAGCTTGAGCAATACCGAAACCAACTCAGACTATTTGGTCACGAACAGCCGATAGTCGTAACGCTGAAGCAGGTTGAAGAAGCAGAGACTTCAATGAAAATGATGGAGATGGAACTTGAAAGAATCGGCGCAGTCAACCAGCTCGCCCTTTCTCATTATGCCGATCAGATTTCACGTTACAAGGAACTCTCAATGAGAATGAACGAGCTTGAAAAAGAAAAACAGGCTATACTGCAGTTTATGGATGAAATTGAGAGTAAGAAACGCAAGGTCTTCATGGAAGCCTTCGACAAAATCAACCTGAACCTGCAAAAATACTTCTCAAAACTCACAGGAGGCGGAGACGCAACACTAAAGCTTGAAAATGCAGACGAACCATTCTCAGGCGGGATAGACATGATCGTCGTGTTTCCAAACAAGCCGTCAATAGTGGTCAGTGGAGCCAGCGGCGGTGAACGATCAGTCGCAGCTGTCGCCTTCATATTCGCCCTTAAAGAGTTTACACCCGCATCTTTCTACGTGCTCGACGAAGTAGACGCGCACCTGGATGCTTTTCACGTGTCAAAGCTAGCTGACCTATTGCTTGAAGAGTCAGATAAGACCCAATTCATAGTCATCACCTTAAAGCCTGAAATGGTGAACAAAGCCCAAAGAGTCTACGGGGCCTACATGCAAAACGGCGTTTCAAACGTGATTTCCGCGAAATTCTTGGAGGTGCCCAGCTAATGTCCTCTACAAAGACTAGGAAGCCGTTTTACATGCTTCCCCCTTGGAACATTCTTTTCGAGTTCAACAAGCTTGAAAGACTCACACCTTGGACCATCAATATCGCGTATCTGCTAACGTCCTTTCTTGAACAGATGGAGAAAACCGGACAAGTGGATTTCAGAGCCTCAGGCGTTGCCCTGGACTCCTCGGCCCTCATATACTTGATGAAGTCAAAGCTCTTGTTGAAACTTGAAGAGCCACCCCTACCTCCAAGGCCGCCGGCGGACTTTCTGCCCCCTCCTCTTTTCCTGCCTCTGAGACACGAATTGACTTCAACGACCATAAGAAACCTCTTGGAAGTTCTGGACGACGTATTGAAAGGTGAAAAACTCATCCATCTTGAAAAGACAGTGGCGACATCTGTTCTGCCGACGCCTTCAGAAATTCTACCCCAGCTTGACCTGTACCTGATGGAAATCGAGCTGCAAATGCAGAAGCTTTACGATTCCCTATCGGAGAGAGTCAAAGGTCAAGGAATAATCGAGTTTTCAGCCCTGATCAAAGGTGCCGCTCGCCTTGAAGCCATTCACACATTCATTATCTTACTGTTTCTGGCACAAGATGGAAAAATAAGTCTGTGGCAAAATGAAGAAACCGAGGAAATCTACATTGCGCTGGGAGAGTTGAAATTTGCAGAAAGTGAAAAAACGAGCAGCTAGTCTCAACGCAGACGTTCAGGAAAAGCCAACCACAGACAAGAAACAGAATGATTCAGCTCTGGTCGAAGCTGCATTGTACGTTGCAGGTCATCCGCTAGATCTTAACGAGTTGTGTTCGGTTCTAAAGTCACGTTCGAAGAACAGGGCAAGAAGCATAGTTAAGACACTCATTCAAGATTACGCAAGCAGAAATACGTCGCTCGAGATTCTGGAACTAAAAGATGAAAGATTTGTTTTACAGTTGAAAGCAGATTTCTCGCCGCATGTTAAGAGATTTGTCAACAGACCCTTGCTATCTGTGGGGCCGTTGAAAACACTTTCCTACATAGCGTACAGGCAGCCTGTGCCTCAAAAGAGGGTTGTTGACGTTCGGGGACACCATGCCTACGGCCACGTCAAAGTCCTGAGGGATATGGGATTGATCGCAAGTGAAAGAAGTGGTCGTTCAATGATTCTGAGAACAACAGAGTATTTTGCCGACTACTTTGGTCTAAGCCAAGACACTTCAACGATGAAGAGAGAGTTGAAGCACGTTTTCGAAGGGTTTCAGAAACCTGAAGATGTCCAGAACGATAATGGATAGATTTATATTCAAAACAACGGTGATAGTGCACACCTGAATCTGGAAAAAAGGGAGAAACGTAAAGTGTCAGTTTGGCACGGGGGCACGCGCAAGAAGAAACCTTCTGGCGGCAGAAGGAAAGGCTACAGAAAAAAGAGGAAATTTGAGCAGGGCACATTCCCAGCGGAAACTCTGATGGGCGAACAGAAACGGAAGTTCACCAGGGGAAGAGGAGGAAACCTCAAACTGAAGATCTTGAGCACAAAACAGGCGTGCGTCACTGACCCCAAGACGGGCAAAACCGAGAAAGCCCAGATTCTGCGGGTTGTTAAGAACCCGGCAAACATCGACTATGACCGCAGAGGAGTGATAACAAAAGGCGCAGTCATAGAGACTTCCTTAGGCTCGGCCCGCGTGACTTCGCGTCCAGGGCAGCACGGTGTGTTGAACGCTGTTCTAATGGGCGAAGGAGGAAAACGCTAATTACTCTGTTTTGGCGCTGACGTACTGCGCATTTTAACCAGTTGCTTTGCAATCGCGTTGATCATCTGGTTTTTTGGCCCCTTCTTCTTGACCAAAAGCATGCCAGTCTTCACCCAAGGCGTTTTGGAGTAGCCAGCATCAGCAACAGCCTCGCTCGACAAACCAAGCTTGTCCGCCGCTTCTTTCATTTCTGAAATTCTCGGAAAAGAAACTGCCAAACTCTTGTGAACCTTTCTTCCGTCACCTCTCGATTTTGCAGAATCGAAGTAGGCGGGCCAAATGATGACTTTATCCTGCTGCTTCACGCCAAGTTTCTCCTCAACTATTTTTGAGCATAATAGGCCGTGAGCTTACCGTTAACCTTATCGATTCTGACGAAACCGAACCGTTCAAACTGCACGACATCATTTGGCTTCAGTCTTCTGCAAAAGCTTTCAGCGATTCCCTGGGCCACTGTCGCGTCCGGCATGGTCACTTCGCACGGCATGTCACTCCCAACGGGCACCCAATGAATAAGCTGTGCCTTAGCATCTTTCGCATCCTCATACGATTCACTGAGGAAATTGGCCTCAGCTGAATACGCATGCACACTCTCGACCTGTACGTTGAACAGTTCCATAAGACGAAGCGGCTCTCCAATCTTTGAAGTCTCCACATCTTTCTTTGAAACCCAAAAACTGGCCGAACAACTTTCGCCTTTAGGCTTCACCGTATACCGTCTGAAACCCCTTTCCGGATGGTCTGGATGCAAACGAAGCTTAGCCGCGAAGGTTTTAGGAATCCGCTTAACCGTCAACTCTAATGGATTAGGCACGAAGAAATATCGATCAGCAGTCGGATCGAGGATCTTGCGGTTGTAAGCATAGAGGTTCTCCCAGCTTAAAGTAACGTCTGAAGTCTTGGGACCAACGTCGATTATCATTTTCTTGATCGCATCAGGAGTAATTCCACGTCTACGCAACGCCACAAAGGTTGCGAGTCGCGGATCATCCCAGCCGGTGAAGAGACCTTCCCTTACTCCTTGCACGATTTTCGATTTGCTCAGAGAAGCTCCCATTATCTTCAATCGGCCGTAATGTATCGCTTCAGGATATTTCCAACCGAGAAATCGGTAGATGTATTCTTGCCGAACTTGGTTTGTCAGGTGTTCTTTTCCCCTGATAATGTGGGTTACGCCCATAAGGTGGTCATCCAAACCAGCTGCTAAGTTGTAAAGCGGCCACACTTTATATTTGCTTCCAACTCTCGGATGCGGATACTTCTCAGCATCAATTATCCTCATTGCAGGCCAGTCTCGAACTGCCGGGTTCGGATGCTTCATGTCAGTCTTGATCCGGACCACGGCTTCTCCTTCCCTATAGCCTCCTTCAAGCATACGTCGCCATTTTGCCAGTTGATCCTCTGGAGGGCAATCGCGGCAATCACACGGTTGACCGACAAGTATTCTCTTTCGAAAATCTTCCGACTTGCAAGTGCAAATGTATGCATGACCATCACTGAGCAGTTTTTCAGCATACTCATAGTACATCAATAGTCTGTCGCTCTGAATGTATTCTTCGTCAGGCTTACATCCCAGCCACGCCAAGTCGTCTCTGATGGCTTCGTAAAACTCCAGCACAGGCCTCTTCAACTTGGGATCAGTGTCTTCGAATCGAAGGATAAATTTGCCATCGTACATCTGTGCATACTCATAGCACAACACGATCGCTCTAGCGGAGCCCAAGTGTAGAACGCAGTCAGGGTTAGGTGCATAGCGAGTGACAACTTGTGGATAATAGGCCACGTTGGGTAACGGTGGAAGATGTCTCTCTTCCTCAGCCCTTTCTTTCACAAAAGTTTCTGGCCATCTCTCCGCAACAATGCGCCTCTGCTCGTCGGGTGAAAGGCGGTTGACTTCCTTCACGACTTTGTTGATGAGTGCCGAAATCTCCCTGACTTTGGTTCGGTACTCTGGTTTTTCTCCCAGTATCTTCCCGAAAACTGGGCCTGTCTGCGCTTTGCCATCGTGCTTAACCGCATTTTGCAAAGCTGTTTTCCGAGCAAGCTCTTTCAACTCGGTGTTTTCTTCGGCCGTCAATGGTTGTACACTCAATTATGCCTAGATTTTTCTCTCAATCAAAAACTCTGCGAAGGCTTTTAATTTTTCCTTCGCCTCGGACGCAGGCAAAAGTCTCTCTACTTCTCTCCAGCTTTCTTGAACGAGCCCCTTCGCAAACTGCTTAGCGTACTCTATCGAACCGTACCTCTGCATTATCGCAATCGCTTCATCCCGAAGTCTCTGACTTGAACTATGCATCTTAAGGATTTCACCCAGCCTTTTCGCATCATTAACCCGTGCAACGTTCAATGTGTGAATGACCGTTAAGCTTCGTTTGCCCTCCGTTATGTCCAACCCCACTCCGCCCTTCTTCTCTGCAAACCCTTCCTTCCCCGTTAGGTCCAAAATATCATCTTGTATCTGAAAGGCCACGCCGATGCTTTCGGCAAAACGCCCAACCTTCTCAACAAGCTCCTCACTCGCGCCCGCCAAGACCGCCGCGATTTTCGCCGCCATTCTTGCCAAAGTCCCAGTCTTGTAAGCGCACATTTGCAGAAAGTCTTTTTCACTTATCTCGTCCGCGTTTGCAAGACTTCGATGCCACGCGATATCCATTGCTTGACCTAAGCTCAGGTTTGACATTTCTTGAACGTAGATCTCGTAAACTCTGTTGAGCTTTTGCGGAGGGATTTTATCTCTATTCTCTATCAGCGGAAGAAGCGGCAGATAGTACATGGCGTTTCCAGCGTTTATAGCCACGTCTAGACCGTAGATCTTGTACGAAGAGGGTTTCCCTCTTCGATATTCGGATGCGTCTTCTATGTCATCTATCATTAATGTTCCGTTATGAATCACTTCAGGGATTATGGCGAAGTCAACGAACTTTTTTGGATTTTGGCCCAAGACCTCGCAGACTAGCAAGAACAAGCTAGGGCGCCACCGCTTTCCTCCCCTGTCCAGAAATTCCCAAATAGGGTCAGAAATTGTCTTGTTTAATGTTTCAAGATTGTACGCGTAACGTGGCGGGTCAAACTTGAAAAGAACAGCCTTTTTGGACATCTTTCTAGGAATGTACTTCTCGATTGCCTCGTCGATCATGGCAGTGTTTCTTTCAAGGAATCTCTCAATGTTCAAAACTCAAGTCCTCCCGCGCCGCGCATACCCTTCTATGTTGAAACCTCTTGTCCTCAGCCACTCTGACGTTTTGCCGGTAATGACAACAGGAGTTCGCTGAATGCTTCGAATCGAATCCGCACCTACGAGGAACATCGTGTTCTTGAATTCGTCTATCAACAGTGAAAGCGTATTACACGTTTCTTCCACGCCCTTGATAGCGGCCTGCAACAATGGCTGCGAAAAACTGGTTAGACATGCTCCTAACGCGATTGCCTTAGCCGCGTCCACTCCGTTCCGTATCCCTCCGGACGCAATGACTGGAATGCTCACTGCCTGCGAAACTTCAACGATGCTTGGCACGGTGGGGATGCCCCAGTCCCAGAAAACCTCTCCCAAAGTGCGTTGGAAACTGTTCCGAGATTGTTTCGAACGATAGTATTCAACGGCTGCGAAACTCGTTCCTCCTGCGCCGCTCACGTCTATGCCCTTGACGCCCGCGGCTTCAAGCTTCTTTGCCTCCTCAGCAGCTATGCCAGCACCTGTTTCTTTCGCAATAACTGGTTTCTCTACTTGCTCGGCGATTCTGCTGATTTTTTCAAGAACCCCTCTGAAATTCGTCTGACCTTCAGGCTGAGCTGTTTCCTGCAACGCGTTAAGATGCATTGCTATCGCGTCCGCTTGTATCATTTCTACGGCTCTTTTCACTTCTTTTATGTCGTATCCGTTGATCAGCTGTATGCCGCCGATGTTTGCGATTAGAAATGCGGTAGGAGCTTTTTTTCTGGCCACGGTGAACGTTTTTTCAAGTGCTTTGTCTTCTATCGCTGCCCGTTGGCTTCCCACGCCCATTCCCAGCCCCAACTCTTCAACGGCTTCAGCTATCGTTGCATTGATTCTCGCAGCCTTCTGGGTTCCGCCAGTTATGGCGCCCACGATCAGCGGTGCAGCGAACTTGTGTCCAAACACGGTCGTTGAGAGGTCGATCTTCTGCTTGTCAACTTCTGGCAAAGCTCTGTGAACGAAGTTTACGTCTTCAAAGCCTGTCGTCACATTTTTGGCCTGAACGTCGTGGTTCAATGAGATCCGTATATGGTCTGTTTTGCGCCTTCTTGTTTCTCTAGACAACCCTATTCCTTCCCTATGACGGTGCCTTCCACCTGTTCCCCTCTTAGGACCCTGTAGATCAGATTAGGCTTCGTTGCATTCACGATGTCTACCCTGATATTCTGTTCAACGGCAGGTACAAGCTCACTTATTTTGCCCAGCATGCCCCCCGTAACATCGCAGCCCATCGGTTTGTTAAGCCTTTTTTGAAGCCCTTTCAATTCCTCCAGCGTTAAGTGTTCGAATATTTTTGCTGTTCTCTCTCCTTTCGGGTCCGCATCGCACAAGCCGTCAACATCAACACCGATTATTATCCGCTTCGCGCCGAACCTGATTGCAAGCGTTGCCACTATTTGGTCGCCCGATAGTATCGTGAAGCCCAGCTTTGTGTCAAAAACCGCATCTCCGTAGAGAACAGGGACAAAGCCCATCTTCAACAGCATCTTCAGAGGCATGTCTTCAAAATGTTTGATTCTGCCATTTTCAGTAAACAGGCATGAGGAAGGCGTGACACTCACGCCAGGGACATTTTGCCAAATCAGTGAATCCATGAACAGACCGTTGAGCACGGTCATGACGTGATGAGTCTCCGAAAAACCGATTTTCTGAGAGTCTTGCTTGAAACCGTCCTTTATTGCATACCGTTGAGCAGGCGGATGCCCGAAGCTTCCGCCCCCGTGCACGATCGCCAAGTCGCGAGTGTCTGCCTTCTGAATCTCCCCTGCCAAACGGTTTATTTCCTGCGTTCTGGCCGCAAGCTCTCCATTCTTATCCGTGATCACGGAGCCGCCAATCTTCAAAATGGTATTCAGTCTAGGTTCGCTCAATCCTGACTCCTTCATCCGTTTTTCTAGCAATGAAAGGTCTTCCTCCAGCCCTCATGATCGCGTCCAAGACTTGTTCGAGCTTCTCATTGTCAGCCAAAGCAATCATACATCCGCCTCCGCCAGCGCCAGTCAGCTTCGCACCCAAGGCTCCGCCCTTCCGTGCCGCGTTTACAAGCCATTCAAGAGACTCGTCAGAGACCCCGATCCCGCAAAGCAAGGAATGATTGATGTTCATCAGTTCTCCAAGAGTCTTCAAATCGTTTTCCTCAAAAGCGTCTATGGCTCTTAGAACAACTTCCCGGGCAGCTTTCCTTATCGATTCAGCAACTCTAGGATAATCATGTGTTATGTGCCGCACTTTTTCAACCTGAACCCGTGTGGATCTTTCGACGCCCGTGTCACCTATTACGAGTGGCATTTCCGCTTTGACTTCTAACGGTTTGAACCCGGTATCTATTTGAAACAGAAGTGCTCCGCCGAAAGTTGAGATAGCAGGGTCCACACCGGATGGTGTTCCATGAACGATTTTCTCGGCTTCATAGGTAATGCGGAAGATGTCTTCCTTTGACATCTCCAGTTTCAAAAGCGCCCCGACCGCTGCCGTCACAGCCGTTACCACCGCGGCTGAAGATCCCAGTCCAGCAGCCACTGGCACGCTGGAGCTGATTTCAATGTCCAAGCCGACGTGCTTCTTGTTTTTTTCCAGAACTTTTTCCACGGCCACTTTGACGGGTTCAAATTTCATTTTCGCCTCTCTTTCATCGCCCTGTTGAACATTAAACGCACCGTTTTCGAAATAGCCTGCCAAGCTCAGGTTCGCGGACCGAAAATGAAGGCGTCCGTCCTTGTGATAATCGACCGTTGCATATGCTCTTCGGTCTATGGCCAACACTATGGCTGGCTCGCCGTAGACTACGAAGTGTTCTCCGAAAAGTATGATTTTCGCGGGAGCAGAGGCAACGACCCCCATTCTACACCACTATTTCGTGAAACACACGGCGGCGTACCCGACCACACTTGAGCAGTCGCCACTTACATCACCACTGGTCTTATAGCATAATAATTTTGCCTCTTTCGCGCCCAGAATCTTTCCAGCCGTGATTAACGCGGCCATTGGTCCGTACCCACAGGCAGTGATGTGCCGGGATTCGAGCGTTGAGTAAAGGCGAGCTTCGTCCATGGCTTCAATCGCGTCAAGGGCCTCTCTATCCTTCTTTTGCGCTCTCTCCTGCGGCTCATAATGTGTCATGTCTGAAGAAGCTATGATAACCGCGTTTTTGTCAGCCAGAACCTTGCCTACAGCCTGTCCAACTTCTTTTGCTGAGGTGATGTCTTGCATTAGAAAGCAAAGGGGCACGATCTTGAATTCTGAACCGTAAAGATACTGGAGAAAAGGAATTTGAACCTCAATTGAATGTTCAAAACTGTGGGCAGAATCATCAACATCAACTATGCGTGATTCGCGAACAATCTTGTTCGCTGTATCGCCGTCTACTTCAACATCGCCTAAAGGCGTTCTCCAAAAACCCTCATTCATGACGGCTAAACCACTGCCTATCCCTGAATGGTTTGGGCCGAAAATGACAGCGATGTCAGGTTTGCCGTCAACGGCTAACGCGTAATAGGCGTGTGCGGCCACGGGTCCAGAAAACATGTAGCCTGCATGCGGACAGATCAGACCCAATATTTTTCTGCGTCCAGTTTTAGGGGTCTCTGGAAGCCCCCCGGGTCCAAGTTTGCTCATAAAACAATTCTTTATTTGTTGCTTCAGAGTCTCAGGTGTTCCTTCATAAAAGGCTCCGGCCTGACTTGGACGCCGAACCTTCACCATTAAGCTAGATTTCCTCCTCCTCCCGCGAAATCTTGGCTTCAAAGTCGTCAACCGTCAAAGGCAGGTCCTTCTCGGTGAGCAATTCTCCTCTCTCCCGTAACACTTGCCTCGCTAGGAGCCAGTAGATAACGGCCAAGGCGCGCCTCCCCTTGTTGTTCGTGGGAATTATAAGGTCTACCCCTGCGAATTCGTTGTCCGTGCTACATAGGGCCACTACGGGTATACCTACTGAGGCGGCTTCCTTCACTGCTTGAAGATCTGCTCTTGGGTCGGATACTATGAGTACTTCTGGTTCTATGCGGTTAGGGTACAGTGGATTTGACAGAAGCCCCGGAATGAACCTGCCCACGACTGCGGTTGCGCCTGTTACTTGGCAGAACTTGCTGACTGGTTCTTGGGCGTAAAGCCGAGATGCGGCTGCCGCAATTTTTGCCGGGTCGAATCTTGCCAAGAACTTGGCTGCGGCTCGTATGCGATCGTCGGTCTTTTTAACGTCTAGGACGAACAGACCGTCTGCTCTCACGCGGTATATGAACTGTTCCATGTCTCCAGTTTTCATTCTTGTTCCGATGTGTATTCCAGCAGACAATAAGGCGTCGCGTGGCATCAACAATTCTTCGTCTGAAACTGTCGGTGCGGCTTCTTCCGTCACCTTGGATTCTTCTGCTGGCGGCGTCTCCTCTTCTTTCATCTCTTCTTGCTTGGTTTCTTCCTCAGCTTCTTCTTTTATTTCGTCATCTTCCGACAAACTTTGTTCCTCCTAATGGATTTTGACATCGGCCATTCGGGCCCTGTCTCCGAGAAATTCTTCAATCCTTACTAACTCATTTATTTTTGCGATGCGTGAGCCTTCAACGACTCCCGTTTTTATTATTGGACACTTGAAGGCCACTGCCAAATGAGCTATGTGCCAGTCGCATGTGTCGCCTGAACGGTGGGACATTACTGGTGTGTAACCGTTCTTCTTTGCCATTTCAATCGTTTCCAAAGCGTCTGAGAGCGTGCCTATCTGATTGACCTTTATTATGACCGCGTTAGCAGCGTGCATCCGTATCCCGCGGCTCAATCTTTCACCGTTTGTGGTGAAAAGGTCGTCTCCGCAAATCAAGCAGTCCTTGACCTTCTTGGTTAGTTCTGCGAAGTCTTCGAAGTCTTCCTCGTGAAATGGATCTTCAACGTAGACGAGATGGTATTTTTTAATGAGTTCAAGAATGAATTCTAACTGCTCACCTGAGTCTCTCTTCTTTTTTTCCCTCTGGTAATCGTAGGTCTTAGTCCTGCCGTTCCATAGAGAGGATGACGCAACGTCAATGCCTAGGCCACATTCAAAACCTGATTCGGCACTGACTTCCTCACAGGTTTTTGCCATGACGTCCAGAGCCTCTGCGTTTCCAATGTTGGCAACCCAAGCTCCTTCGTCACTCTTCCCTCCATTGAAGAGTTTATCCTTCTTTCCCAGCAGTTCACGGGTTTTCTTGTGAACTTGAACGTTGGCTGTAGCCGCTTCCAAGAACGAATCGGCTCCGTACGAAAGGACCAGAAACTCCTGAATGTCTGGAGACTTTCCCTGCGTGTGTTGTCCGCCGCTTATCGTGTTTCCAAGTGGGAAAGGAAGTTCATTCGCAACTTGGCCGCCTAGGTACTGAAAGAGCAGAAGGCCTGAAGAGTTTGCGGCTGCCTCGGCGTTGGCCAGTGAGATGGCAAAGGCAGTGTTACCTCCTATGGCCCTGAAATCTTTTGATCCATCAATCTCGTGAAGTGTTTTGTCAATTTCCTCCTGAGAATCAGCATTCAACCCGACAATTTCCGGAGCCACGACTTCCTCGACTTTCTTGACCGCCTGTTCGACTCCGCCCTGCGGATAATAGACGACCTCGGCTTTTCCGCGACTTTTTCCGGCTGGCGCGGCGACTCTTCCAAAACCCGTGGATGTTATCATGTCAACTTCTATCGTTTCTTCTCCTCGGCTGTTGAACACCTTTCTTGCGATTATGTCTTCAATTACCGTGGACATGACTTTCTCCTTTCTGTCTGCGCTAGTAATAGCTTCTTGCCTCTTTTCGTTTTTCAGCCTCTTCATAGAAGCGAAGGACTTCATCAAAGATTTCCACGTGTGACAATAACATCCGTCTACAACAGTAACGCTTGACCTCGAGGCTGTCAAGCACCTCACCTGCGTTTTCTCCGGCCTTTACTCTTCTCGTGAATTCCTCCCACTTGTCCCCAATCAGTTTGCCGCACGTGAAGCATCTTACCGGTATAATCATCTGATCCACTCCTCTTTATCTATAGCTCTTCTGATCTCTAGACCGGGCTCCTGGCCCACCGAACTTCTTGGGCTCCTTCTTCCTCTTGTCTCCCGCAATCATAGTTCTGTCGTATTCAGCGAAAACCGTGCGCAAGTGAGCGCTCTTCGTCCACTTCAAAATGGCATTTGCAATCGCCATCCTAGCTGCTTCAGCCTGCCCCATATAGCCTCCGCCTGAAATCTTCACATCTAAGTCTAGTTGCTTCCAAACGTCGTCTCCGGCTTGGACAAGCGGCTCCATCATCTTTTCACGTGCGATTTCTGGCTCAAAAATCTCGAGGGGCACCCAGTTTATGTGTACTCTTCCAATTCCCGGCCTCACAACGGCCCGCGAGACCGCGGTTTTCCTTTTTCCACTGACAACCAAACTTTTCTTAGCTGGCATGTCTATCCAACCTGATTCCATCCGATTTCTTTTGCGAATTCGCCAACCGTGAAGTATGAGCAGACTAATTTCTTGGCTTGAGCATCGCTTACGGTTTCCATTTTCTGGTTTTTGTATTCGTCCGGAACTCCAATGAACGTGCTCAGCCGCTTGTAAGCCTGCTTGCCCTTCGGCTTTTTGATCGGAAGCATTCCTCTGACGGTTTTTCTGACTATCCTGTCTGGTCTTCTGTAGTGGAACGGACCTCTTCCCACTCCGCCCACTTCCAGAAATTCCTTAGCTTCCCCCACTTTGCTCGTTTTCCTTCCCGAAAGAACGGCCTTTTCGACGTTCAAGACTACTATTCTTTCTCCCTGCAGCAGTCGTTTGGCAATCTTGCTCGCCATTCTGCCCAGAATGAGTCCGTCTGCGTCTATGACTGCGATAGGTTTGCTTGAGGTTTCCATTTTTTCACCCGATTATCTTGACGTTTGAACCTGTCGGGTTCTTCTTGATGAGGTCTGGAAAGGACACGCATTTGCCCCTTGCAGCGCCTATTTTCTCTCTCGCCTTTCCTGAGAAAGCGAATGCCGCTATCGTTATCGGGTGAGTTATCTCGCCCGCCGCAAGCACCTTTCCTGGAACCGCAACAGTCTCGCTTTTTTGCGTGTACCTGTTCAAGCGGCTCACGTTGACGGCTATACGTTTCCTTTTGGCCTTGTTCAGACGTTCGCCGATGTCTCGCCAGATTTCGACTTTGTTTTCGCGGCTTTGTTTTCTGAGGAAACTAGTGAGTTCTATGAGTTCGGGGTTTGTTGTTCTAGCTTTTCTCACTCTTTTTCACCTTGATCTGGCTTTCCAGTTCTTTCAGTTGTCTATCTAAGATTCTGATGGCTTCTATCATTATTCTTTCGGGTGGAAGCGCGCTTGTAGATTCCAGGTTGAATATGAATGCGCCTTCCTCTTCGGAAATCATTATTGCGGGTGGTTTCTGTGGACAGATTTCAGCGCAGTCTTGACAGAGAGTGCATAAGACCAGGTCGCGGACCTCTAATTTGCCTCCGTTCTTGACGAACACTTTTCTTGGGCAAACGTCGATGCACTTTCCGCACGCATCGCATTTTTTGCTGATTTCTATTTTCGGATAATACTTGTAAGTGCACATCGAAACCGGTTGCCATTTGGCATGATTCTTGCCTTTACCAAGCCTTGCGTAGGCTTCGAGTTTTATTTTTTGCTCTTTTGCCAGTTTCAGTATTGGAATTTTGTCGCTTACGGGGATGATGTTCGGGTTTTCTGATACCATGTCGCCCGAATAGACCGTTTTTGCTCCGCCCTTCGCGTCCGTGTCCAATGCAAGTGTGACTCTGCACAGGTTGCATCCGAATTCGCTTTTGCAGGAGCAGTCTTCGGGCAGATTGTAGCTTTCCAAGTCGGTTTTAAGAGGGACGAGTCCAAGCCTGTGGGCTATGATTTCATCTTGCAACACGGAGGAGTTTTCGATCATGACGATTTCGTCTATGGCCATACATGGTACTTCTGAGGTTATGAGCCTTCTCAGGGCGTTCATGTATGTGACGTCAACTCCTCTTATGAGCAGACGCATACTTGTATCGTCTTTTTCAAGTACCTTTATTTCCACGTGTTTGGACACTCCATAACATGCTATGTTGAAGGCTGTGCCGCTCAATAGAATATTGGTGCATTATTTCAATTTTTCTGTTAGAAGAAGAAAAGCGCGTGGCTCTTAGACTCTTCTTCCCCTTCTTCCGCCCGGTCTTCTTGTTCCATCGTGCGGGATAGGTGTTACTTCCTCGATTCTTTCTATTCGGAAGCCTGCTCTTGCTAGGGCTCTGATCGCTGCTTGTGCACCCGGGCCTGGGGTTCTTGGTCCCGCGCCGCCGGGGGCTCTGACTTTGATGTGTATCGCGGTTATGCCCTTGTCTTTGGCCGCGTCAGCCGCCAATGAGGCTGCGCGCATTGCTGCGTATGGTGAGGATTCCATCCTGGATGCTTTCACGACCATTCCGCCGGATGCCCGGGCTATTGTTTCGGCGCCAGAGATGTCGGTTATGTGGATTATGGTGTTGTTGTAGGAACTGAAGATGTGGACGACGGCCCATTTTTCGGTTTTCCTGCTTGAACTCATTATCTTTCCTCTCTGTATGGTTGTTCAGGTTTTGGTCCTGCTGCTGGCTGGGCTGTTATGGTTTGTCGAAGGGGATGAGTTGGGTTGGAGAGTGCGCTTTGAGTTGTGTAGGTTATCTGGTTTTCTTGTGGTTTTGTGACGAGGTAGCCGGGTGTGGTGATTCTTTGGTTTTCTATCATCGTGTGGCCGTGAGTTATGAGTTGGCGGGCTTGCTGGATTGTTTTTGCTAGGCCTTTGCGGTAGATGATGGTTTGGAATCTGCGTTCGAGGATGTCTTCGATTGTGAGGTCTAGGACGTCATCTAGGACTGCTGTTTCGTGGAGGACACCTAGTTTCTTGAGGCGGAGTAGGAGTTCGTTTTCCATTTTTTTGCGTTCTTCCGGGGTCTGACCTATGAGTGTGCGGGCTGTTCCTCTGAATTTTGACAGTATGGTTTCTTGTCGCCAGAGTTCGTGTTTGTTTCTGAGTCCGTATTCGCCGATGAGTTTTAGTTCTGCTTGCATTATGTCAATTCGCCATGGGAACCTTGGAGTGTCGTATTTCTTTCTCTGTTTCTTGGGGTCGCCCATGGTTACTTGCTCTCCGCTGCGCCTGGTCTCTGCATGAGTGTTTTCTTCTTGACTCCGAGGGCTTTGCCCGCTCTGCCCGTGGTTTTGGTGCGTTGTCCGCGGACCTTCAGTCCGTAGGCGTGGCGGTATCCTCGCCAAGATTTTATTTCTTTCATTTTTTCTATATCCATCTTCGTTCTCAGAACAAGGTCTGAGCCTATCAGGTGCGTGTCTTTGCCCGTTTCCAGTTCTTTTCTCCTGTTCAGAAACCAGCTGGGTATGCCGCTTTTCGCCGGGTCGTTTATCACGTCTTCTATCCTTTCGATCTCGGCTTCTGTTAGGAAACCCGCCCTTTTTTCAGGGGGTATTCCCGTTTTGGTGAGGATTGCGTTCGCGAGGTTTATGCTCACGCCTTTTATTCTTGAAAGCGCATAACTTGTTTTTAGGGTGCCGTCTATGTCTGCGTCTATTATTCGAAGTCTGTGGCGGAATTCGTCTGACATTTATCGCCATCCACGTTAATGTTTGAAGCTACGTACGAAATGAACCGTACTTTATTTAAGTGTTACTAATCGGTTTCCTTTTTCAGGCGTGGATGAACGATGTTCCCGCTTTTTCAAAAAGTGATTCTATGGGCGTTTCATGTTCAGAGACTGGTATGTGTCTTGTGTTTCAGTCATCAAGGTCTACGTTGAACGAGCTTCATGTGCGTTCCTCGCTTAGCCATTGCGACTTGTTTGGGCTCTGCGTGCCGTAGTTCATGTTGCTCTGGACTCGATTCTGATTTTACAGGCGAATTTTTCCAGTGTGCGTTTGTTTTGATGGCAGCGATGGTCCTACGAGGTATGTTAAATATAACGGGTTTCGACTTGTTATATTTGATACCCTCCTACGTTTTTTCAGGGTATTTGAATGAGGAGTTCAATTTTGAGGTGTGCTATGACTTCTGCGAATAGGAATAGTGTCGAAAATCAAGCCATATTGCTCTGATAGGCGATGAATTGTATAGAGGAGTAAATGACGACTTGTTTCCAGTAGTCTCCTCTTTCTCCTTCTACTCTCAGAGCGCGTGAGGCCACGCGAAGCGATTCTGCAGATTTCGTTTGTGGAAACGTGACTTTTTTTTGTTGCTCGTTTGCACTCGAAGCCGACATGATCAAGATTTTGGACTCCAAGGGCTCTGTTAAGACTGTTTTATGCATGCGTGTTGCTGTGGATGGACAGTCACATAATATTAAGAACTGTTTTAAGCCGATTCAAGGCATTAAGAGATACACTGCTATGAGTGAGGGGGAGGTGATACTTTGGTGAGAAAAAAGGAGTTAGCAATTGCTATTTCGGTCATCTCTTGCCTTACGGCCACGCTGTTTCTGATAGTTCCTTCTCTCAGCGTTTCAAGCGTGCATTCCTATGATCCTTTGCTCGACGTGAACGATGACGGGGTAATCAACATCGTAGACCTTAGCAAAGTGGCGGCGGCATTTGGCAAGTCGGGAACACCGATTAACAAGACTGCCTTACTTCTCGGGCAGGGAGCGAGCCCAATCGGCTTCAACGCAACATTCGACGATACGGAGATTTCAACGAACAATACAGATTATGTTGACATGCCTTACATGTCCGTAGATGTGACATTTAAGAACACAAGCTCTGTTCTGATCATGTTCAGCGCTGAGGCGGCTATTGGCGACGCGGGAGAAGGGATATTCATCAGTGTTGACATGGGTGAGGGCTACGTAGCGGTTCCTTTCTACGCGGTCCTCGCTACACCTACCACTGGGACATTGTACAATGCGCATTCCTTCAATTTCTACAGCTGGCAACTAGACGCTGGAAACTACACCGTGACGATACTGTGGAAAGTCAGTGGAGGCACAGGCTACGTGAGAAACAGGACTCTCCTTGTCATGGCGCTACCGACAGCATGATCGCGAATCCTAAGGACGCATCCATCCTCCCTTTTTTGTCAAAACCTCTTTCAGGTTCCGAAGCGCTTGAAAACCTCCGTCTGCGATGGCGCGATAAGTTTCGCTGATGACACAGTTTCTGGACGAAAAAAGGCTGGGTCAATGTGCTGAACGTTGCCTGGGTTACAGGTTGAAGTGGGAAGAAAGTGTGTTCTGACGCGGAATACGGACTAGGATTTATATGTCTGGTTGTCAAACTAGTGAACCAGTCTGAGAGGTATTAGTATGGTTAGCGAAGGAAGAGGACGATTGTTTAGAAGGAAAGACGGGAAATACTTGCTTTACGTGCCAGTCGACCTGGCTGAGGACAGCATGTTCCCATTCAAAGACTACGTTAAGACGAAGAGAGGAGCCGATGCGATTCCGGTTAGAATAAGTTTCAAAGCCGGGACTCCAAGACTTATTGTCGAAAGATGGAAGGAACCTTAAGAGGTTTCTAATCTTCTATCATTCTCTTCGGAGAACTTTGACAACGCCCGCTATTCCCGATTTTGAACAGCTGTTTTTCTGGAATGACTCAGTTCCTGGTGTTGGACAGGTAAGTGTTTGCCCTGAATAAAGATAAGAAAGAGTAATCTGTGACATCGGAAAGATGCATGATTAGACACTGTGAAAACTGTTAGGAGGGTACGTGTGACTAGGAAACACAAGCGAATGAACAATAAGGTCATTGCCATTTCTGCTGTGCTTCTTCTTGCGGGGTTGTTTGCAATCGTGTATTTTTCGTCCTCTGAGAAGAACGAGGCTGGGGGGTTTCAGGTATTCAGAGATCACTACTTGGGGATAATGAAGAACTTGAACTCTAGCGAAGGCAAGGATGACATGACATTGGAACTTGATCGAAAGTATAATTTCACTGATCTTTTCACATGGGAACACAGCAAGCTCACTTTTGCTCTTGATCCTGCAGGGTGGTTTGAAGATCCGATTGAAATCCTGAGAAGCGGAAAGGGCATCTGCGCACAATTCAGCATAGTTTACGTGTCTGCGTGTCTGGCCCTCGGCTATCAATGTAGACTCGCCGTGGCAACCAATACAACTACTTGGAACTTCATACACGTCTGGGCTGAAGCCTACTTCAACGATAGCTGGGTTCACGTAGATCCCTCCGACAAGGTGTGGAACGATCCGTCAAGGTATCAAGACTGGGATTGGGGTAGAGGCATAGGGCTGGACGTTAAGATCTACGCTTTTGAAGATGGAAAATTCGAAGAAGTAACCTCAAACTACAGTCGTCATTCAAACTAGAACAAGCTACCGAACAAGCAAATTCAGGAACAGTCATGCACGCTCCTCGAAACAGGCTTCGAATACATCCTTCAAAGGAGGGCTTGGCCCACTTCAGAAAAAGGAAATGACGGCGCCATCATAATATGAAACGGAATAATAAGTCATAAATCGTAATATAGGTTAAATCTTTTAAAGGGTGAAGGGTATATTCAGAGAGCAGAAAAAGGACATGTTGGTGTGATAATGAAAAGTGGAGTAGAGGCGAAGGCTAAACACATATTGACTGACCCTAAACTGTCGGCAATTAAGGCCATGTTGGAGAAGGATCATGCGATTGACTGCATATTCCTGCTTTACATGAGTCGTGGGAAGTGGAAGGAAGCCAAGGAGTTTATGCGTGAGAACAAGCTGACGTTGAGTGATGGTACTTTCAGGGCTAGGATGATTGAGATTGAAGATCTCGGCTTGGCCAAGAGCGAACGCATTGATCCGTTGAAGAAGTACTACGTGAAGACCGAGTTGGGTCAGAGAGCTGCGGAGCTTTTAATCGAGCTTTTTGACAAGCTGAACCCTTAGGCCTACGGGCCCGAGCGCTCGACGCTGCTGTTGTACACCTTCTTTTTTAACGTTACTTATTTGTTAGACTACCAGCTTGTTTCTTGGCTTTGTGTAGTTGTGTTTTGCAGGTAGTCAATATGGTGTCGTAAGTCGGAAGATTTAAAAGTCGTGCTTCCATTAACATACATAATAACTTCGAAGGAGGGATAAACGAAAAATGAAAATGCTGAAGAGCACAAAAGCCCTAAGCCCAGTAGTAGCCTCAATCATACTCATCGCCGTCACAGTCGCAGTCAGCATAGCCGTAGCAGCATGGATGGGAGCCCTATCATTCTCATTCATGGGAACAGAGCAACTAACACTCTCCAAACTAAATTGGAGTGGAAGTAACGACGGTTTTGTCCTGAATGTAACCAATTCTGGAACCAAAGACTTAACGATAACTCAAGTCCAAGTGAATTACGCTGCTGTGAACGCATCAGGATTGCCAATGACACTCAAAACAACATCTGGCATCAATAGTGCACCGCTCACTGTAACAAATTTCGCGTATGTAAATGGGACAAGCTACGATATCTCGGTGGTAACAGCAAATGGCTATAAGTTTACAAGTAATTTCGTTGGCGGACAAGATAAGACATAAACTGGCCAGTTGAGATTGGGGTAGGGTGAAAAAACAAACTCTCCACTTTCCTTCTATTGTTTCTTCTTTGGAGGTGCAATGAATGGTTGTAGAAATAAAAGAGTACGGTTCGGCAGAGGAAATAGCTGACACACTAGAAAAACAGATATCAGAGACAAAGAGCACGTTAGGCGAGTATCTGCGTCGGCTGGATGACATCAGAGCTTTGGCTGAGAAATCTAAGAAGATTCATGAAGTAGTCATGAAACTGGCAGGCAAGAAGGCTTCGTCTGAAAGCCTTGGAGAAATCTCAATCGGCTCGTTAAACATAGTGCTGGACGCCAACCCATTTCATGAACTGACAGCCATCGAAGAGGTTGTGCGCAGTCATCAGGAAAGGCTGCTGGTTTTGCAGAAAACTCGCGAAGCTCTGAAATGGCTAGATCAATTGGGCGACACTGAAGGCCTCAAATATCTTGTTGTGGAAAACAACGGCGTGCCTGAACGGATACTCTTCCAGATATCTTAGATGAATCTCAAAGAAGTGAAGCACATGGACAGTGAAGTCTACTCCTTTGCCTTAAAGAACACCCTGAATGAAATCCATGAAGTATGCCCAGGCATCAAGAACCTTTTTATTTTCAGAGAAAACGGCGAGATCTTGGCTGGAGACGAAAAAACCGCCGAAAAATCGATCGTGCGCGGAATAGACGCCCTTGACGGCATGCTTGAAAAAGCCGAAGCAATGGACGGTGTGGAAAGGATGGTCTTTGAGGGTAGAAAGGGTAGATTGAATGTTTCTCATATGAATGACCTTTACATAGTGACTGTCACAGGTAAAGACGCAGACGTAAACTACATTGGAGACATAACCCAGATTCTCATGTCCACAGTTCTGAAGCTGGTTAAGAAAATCAGCCCTGCCTCCACCGACGGCGACTTAGAGGAAGTAGAGGAAGAGCCCGAAGAGTCCATAGTCGAACATGTCGAGGAGGACACAGAAGAGCTTGCTGGAGAACCCGAAACAACAGAACAAGAAGAACACGAGGAATCTGAAACTGAACCTGAATCAATTCTTCCGAAGGCTGAGGTAAATCAGTTTATCGTTGAAAACCTCGGCGGTCTACTCGTCTCAGGAGACACCGTGCGCATCGACAATGACATACTGTTGAAATGGAAGGAAATGTACGAGGATAGAAAAATAGAGGAAGTTGAGATTGAGACCTTCGGGGGAAAATCGACTCGTTGTAAACTTAAGCCGATTAAAGATGCAAAGTATGAAGGAAAGGGAATAATCCAGACGCCTGAGAAAATCCAAACTATCTTGGAGATTAGGAAGGGTGAGCTCGTAAGGGTCAAGCCCGTGATTGAGTGACCGGAGTTTATGTTATGGTTAAGAAAAAGAAAGACGCCCAGAAGGTTTCCGCTGTGACTGAGCTAATAGCCATGGAAAATGCAGGATGTGAAAGCGACCTTCTAACGCTCTTAGCTGAAGTTAGGGACTGCGAAGGAGTCGTAGGCTACATTCTTAGAAACCAAACTTCTGCACTCATTGACCTCGAAGACTCCGCTAAGATCACGGACTACGCTCTTCTCTCTTCTCTGACGTTCGACGCGAGTAGAAATCTCTCCGACGTTTTTGATTTAGGCGATATTAGAAACATTTTTTTTGAAGGAAAAAACATCAAGATCCTTTCCGTAACCACCGACGAAAACAAAGTCAGCGTTTTCATGGAGAAAAGCGCAGACGTTGAAAAAGTCCTAGAAAAGCTGCAAACATCTTAGGATAAGACTGCATCTGTTCACAACCGGGCCTTCTCAATTTCAACTTTTCCTAACGTCCGAGTTTTCAGAACGTTTAAATCAATCTTTGCAGTTACTAATCTGGGAGAAAGGAGTCCCAAATAGCCCTCGAAAAGCGCTATGCGGGTGAGAGTTCATTGATTCAAGTTGAAAGAAGCGCCAGTAATAGCCATCGTGGAAATCTTGACATTATCGCCGATATTTTGGACGCCTCTCACGGAGGAGCCAAAAAGACTTATTTGATGTATAGATGCAACTTGAGTTTTAAACAAATGAAGTCTTATTCGGGTTTTCTACTCGGCAACGGTCTACTGCGCCTGATTTTTCAAGCCGCCGAATCTGACTGTGGACTGTTCGAGCTTACTGATAAGGGCAAGATATTCCTGAGATCCTATAAGAGTCTGAAGACTCTCTTGAAGTAGTGTCTTAAGTCAAGAACTCTTTAACTGACTTTCCAAGCTTCATTTCTTTCTTTGCTTCGTCTACCGTTATGAACTCGTACTCCTTGAGGAAATTTGCGATTTGCCGGATTTGATTTTCGTCCAGTTTCATTCTCTGCTGTATTTCGTCCAGCATGTGCCATTGGCCATCGCTGAGTATCTCTAGGATTTCTGCGATTTTCCTTGCCGTTCTCCTTTCTCCCTCGACGCTAGTGTTGTAAGAGCGTCTGTTTAAAGGCTTTCTGATGTTCTGTTTCAGAAGTTTTTTCTAGAATATAGTTTTCTAGACCGATGAGTGGGGCAATCAAGTCGGTCTCCGAACACTGTAGTTCTGCAAAGATCTTTCAGCAAAGGATTTATCAAAAGCAGCCGTAAAAGAGAATGGAGTCCAAGCCGAATGAAACAGGGAATAAACTGGCTGCCGATTCTGATTCAGTGCAAAAACACGGTAAGGGAACGGATTGCCCCAATTCTCAAAAAACTAAAGCAGCCCCAGCCGAATCTAGGCATAGGAGCAGGCGGCGATCCTATCAAAGAGACGGACGTCGAAGCAGAAGACGCTATAGTCAACACGTTGAGAGAATATCAAGTTTCTTTTACGCTGATCAGCGAAGAGTCGGGCGTGAGAGAGTACGGTGAGAACCCACGTGAATGCTACGTGACCACAGACCCTATAGACGGCACGACAAACCTGATGAGAGGAGTGCCTTTCTATGCAACGTCAATCGCAGTGTCCACTGAGCTGACCTTGAGCAGTGTGCATGCGGCCTTGGTTGCGGATCTGTTCCATGACGTGACGTATACCGCGCAAAAGGGATTTGGAAGCTACCGCGACGAGAAGAGAATCTCTCCGTCCGATAACGTCTCGTTAGAAGAGGCAGTGATAGGCCTAGACCTGAACAGTTACAAAGTCAGAGAGATCGTGCCGCGGCTGACAGCGCTGATCGAGAGAACGAAACATATACGGCACTTGGGTGCTAACGCTCTGGAATTGTGTTACGTTGCTGATGGCAGAACTGACGCGTTTATCGATATTCGGGGAAAACTGCGCACGACGGACATGGCAGCCGCTTGGTTGATATTGAATGAGGCAGGCGCGTTAATAACGGCGTCAGACGGGAAGGCTCTAGATGTCAGGCTTGATCCGAAGCAAAGAGTGGAGTTCATAGCCGCAGCCAATCATGAGATGCACATGATAATACTCAGTTTGATAAAGCCCAGAAAGGAAATGGAATGATAACCCCGCTCCTGCCGTATCCAGCTGCACTCGTGAAAACGCAAAAAACACGCATCATCGTCGTAGCTGATTTGCACATAGGCTGGGAGATGGCTCTTTCGAACGAAGGCATATATGTTCCAACGCAAACCCCGAAGCTTCTGAAGAAACTGACAGAGCTCGTAACGGCATACAAGCCGGAGAAGCTGCTCATTCTGGGAGACGTGAAACACACTGTTGCAACGGCAGAAAAAATCGAGTGGCACGACGTTCCGGACTTCTTCGGCCAGTTGGAGAAGCAGGTGCGGGAAATATCCGTCATTCGCGGAAACCATGACGGAAACCTTGAACCGTTACTGCCCAGCAACGTAAAGATCCTACCGTCATCCGGAATAGCAGTGGGCGATGTCGGTTTTTTCCATGGTCACCAATGGCCTTCGCCGACTCTCTTGAAATGCAAGACTTTGGTGATGGGACACGTTCACCCAGTTGTAGCCTTTCGTGACCCAGCCGGGTTCAGGGTGATGAGACAGGTCTGGGTGAAAGCAAACTGTAACGGAGCTCAACTGACCAAGATATTGTTACAGAAACATAAAACAAGGATTGAGAGCGATCCAGAAGCGACCCTGTATAAACATTACAGAATCAAACCGAGAAGCTCTCAGCTCTTCATAATGCCGTCTTTCAATGACTTCTTGGGAGGCAAACCGCTGAATGAAAAGAGATTAACAAGTGGTGCCAAAGCCGGAACGTTTGCTGGTCCGGTTCTCCGCTCAGAAGCGGTTGACATGAAGAATGCAGAGGCGTATCTTCTTGACGGGACTTTTCTCGGAACTCTCGAACAACTCAAGAGCTTGAGCTGAATGGCACATCAGCACAAGATTTATAGACAGAAAATATTCTTCAATTTACCAGGGTGATTGAATGTCATCAGATGATGATTATTCGAGATGGCCTAGGAAAAGGCGTTCTCCATTCTTCAGAAGTTGGGGTTTTGACGATGTTGACAAGATTTTTGAGGATATGGAGAAAATGATGGAAGAGGAATTCGAGAGTTTCACGTCCCGGGTTCCGAAAGACTATGTTCGGGAACGCAAACTTCCAGATGGTTCAACCGTGCGGGAGTGGGGACCATTTGTCTATGGCTACAGCGTAAAGATAGGCCCTGACGGCAAGCCTGAAGTTCGCGAATTTGGCAACGTCAAACCAAGTCTCAAAGGTCCTCAGGTGCAACAGGAACGTGAGCCGCTCGTGGATATAGTTGAGACAAACGGTGAGATCCACGTTGTGGCTGAGTTGCCAGGCGTTGACAAGGAGGACATTAAACTCCATGCGACCGAAGACACGCTGACTATAACCGTTGACACTCCGCAGCGGAAGTACTTCAAAGAGGTTGAATTGCCTGCGAAGATTAAGCTGAAAGACGCGAAGTCGCAGTACAAAAACGGGGTTCTAGAGGTCACGCTGCAGAAAGAAAAAGATGGAAGGCAGCCTAAAGGCCAACCCATAAGTATAGATTAATCCTTATTTTTTTTACTCTGAACGTTAGTCGGGCAGCTTGTGCATCGTGTGGACGAGAAATCAGAAATTGAACTCTTAAACATAGCTTGCAAAGAAGCAAAAGCAGAGGGCAAACTGACAGGCAAAAACCTGACGAAACTCTATGACGTTTTTGGTCAAAGATTCACGAAAGCTTTTGAGACCTTGAAAGAGAATCGAGCTAAGAAATATGTTTTCAAGCCAAGCGGCAAAGTGGTCTGGATCGTTGTGGGAAAGGAACGGGACTATCTGATAATGCCTGAGGCCGAGTTCTGCACGTGTGATGATTTCTATTTTCGCGTTATGGACAAGAAGGTGCACCTGTGCTATCACCTTATAGCGCAGAAATTGGCAAAGAATCTGAACTGGTATGAAAGCATAGAAGAGCATGATGAGCTCTATGATTCACTTATGAATGAATGGAAAAAAGCTACTGTTTAAATATTTAAACTCAGATAGAGTTGTGAAAGGAGAAAACTTCCATGGACATAGGTGGCTACTTTGACATCCTCAAGTACATGATGATGACTGCGACGCTCGCTGTGCTTGTTTTGATATTCTTGTATGTTCTGTACGGTAAAGACGAGAAAGAAACCTAGGCGGGCTCTTTAGCGTATCTTTTGCGCATCATCAGTAACATCACGATGCTTAATCCCGCAAGGATTATAGCAAAAAGAATCAGCCATTGTGCACTCGGACCCGCACCAAAGACTATCGGGATCGGTCCGATGAATATTATGCCGCCGAAGCTCGCCGACCCGCTTGAAGAAAGTATCGTGGCAATCATGACGACTATGATACCTGCAAGAATAGCTAGAAAACCAAGAACAAAAAGCGCGAATAGTCTGTGTGAGGTCCGCGGCTCAGACTCGGCAAGATCGTCAATTTCTTCTTGAACTCTCATCCAGATTTTCCACTCATGTTGACATTAAATAGAATACGACAGTCACAACTACGAGGATTATCGTAAGCGCTATTGAAAGCAACAGAACCTTCTTCAGCGATTCCTTGTCTGTTCCAAAAACAATTGGCAGGGGCCCAATTATTATGACCCCGCCGCCTCTGACTTTTCCTCTGCCCTTGGTGTTTGCCAACAGAATGAGGATCGCTGCGACTATGACGATGATAATCCCCACAAACACCAGGATCATACCCCAGCCGTAGAGGATTCCTGCGTCCATCGCTACCCTCAAGGCTCCTTGCATGTTTAGAGTCGCCGTTGGCTTTTAATAAACTTTATAGCAACAATCAGTTCTCAGCTTAAGTCGTGTTGGAGTTGAAATAACGGCTGAAGACGTTGTCAGCGAAATTCTTTCGAAGTGCCCTGAAATCTCAAGGGATCAGATTATGGAGCGGTTGGAAAAAGAGAAGCAGAAAACGGGCGGCTTTATTTCGGACAGGGCTCTCCTACGCTTGATCGCTGCAGAGTTCGGCTGTCGTACGCCGATTGGTGAGTCCATGACGCCATTGCTTGCAATCGCAGACTTAGTTCCTGGACTTAATAATGTTACGATCGTTGGGCGGGTTGTCGCGGTTTTTTCTCCCAAGGCTTTCAATGGGAACAGAAAAGGAAAGTTGGCCAGTCTGCTCGTTGCTGATAAGAGTGGCGTTCTGCGGGTTGTTTTATGGAATGACAAGGTAAGTATGATCGAATCTGGTGAAGTGAAGATTGGCCAGATTATCAGTGTCTCTCACGGATACACACGTGAAGATTATGGCGGAAGGGTTGAATTGCATATTGGAGAAAAATGTGAGGTCGAAGTAGATCCGAAGGATGTAAGAGTTCATGATTTTCCGACCGCAAGGAAATTCTCTGTGAAAATCGGCAGCTTAGAAAATATCGGTCGGAATAAGAAAGTGAATGCTGTGGGCACCGTCAAGAAGCTGTTTCCTGCAACCACTTTTGAAAAGCAGGATTCTACCTGTGGAAAGGTCATGCGGTTTGTGTTGTTCGATGACACAGGTGAAGTGCCAATTGTGGTTTGGAACGAAAAGGTAGACGAACTTGACAAGACCTTGAAGATAGGGGTTGAACTGCAAATCGTGAACGCCAAGGTTAAGAAGGCCAGGGGAGAAGGCTTAGAGCTCCACGTTGACTCGTTGACCTACGTTGGGGTTCCTTCACCGGAGGAAGAGGTTTTCAAGGTAGTGGAATTGAATGAAGGAATGAGTCACGTTAATGTTGAGGGAGAAGTCGCTTCTAAACCGGTTATCAGAAACGTAAAAACGTCCAAACAGGAACTCTTGAGAGTTGCCACCTTTGAACTGAAGGACGATTCCGGCAGAATATGGGTTTCTGCGTGGCAAAAACATGCAGAATCCGTGAAGGACTTGAAGGTGGGCGACAAACTCATCATAAGAGACGCGTACGTCAAAAGCGGATTTAACGATCAGGTGGAATTGTCAACAAGAAATGCGACGTCTCTCGTTAAGAACCTAGATGGAAAACCAAATTATAATTAGAAAAAATAGCGGTATTTGGTCAGAAGTTTTTGCCAAAGTTCTTTGCAACTATTGCAAGATCTGAAATGTTAACAACGGAATCAGAGTTGAGGTCAGCGCGAGGGCCACAGCGTTATGATCCTTTTGTGGCGTCGAAGGCAACGGCCGCTATGGCGAGATCAACTATGTTCACTCTGGGGTCAATGTCAGCAAGGAAAAATACAACTTGAAGTGACCTTGATCAAAATCCACTTTTTCCCAAAAAGTAGTGCCGGGGGCGGGATTCGAGCCCGCGACTTCTGGACATCAGGCGCTCACGTTGCCCCTTTTTCTTGTTCTCCAGATTATGAGTCTGGCGCCCTGGCCAGGCTAGGCTACCCCGGCTTCTAATTTCATTAAATGAGCTATTGTTTAAGAGTTTTGGGTCAATAGTTTCTGGGTCAATTGGGTCAATAGAGCTCAGATTATTCTTTCTAAGAATACCTTGTACATACTGCAAACTCTGCTTATGGTATTCAGACTTGAGCTTGCCATCAACGGAACCTAACTAATGCTTGACTCTGAAATAATTCTTGCTAAGGTGTTGCAATTATCCCAAATTTCCATAATCTCACATTTGATTATCATTCTACTTATCTCCTATTAGTCTTGACCAGCTGCTTGGGTCAATCCAGAGATAAAAGGACCCTTAAAGATCGAACTGTAACACTCTATTCTGCCTTATTTTTCCATCAGAACTTGGATGTGCTTTAAGCACACCTTTCAACTTTCAAAACCATACAGAGAGCGCGCGCTCTTTCTATGGACCCCCTAGAATGTTTGTGACTTCCTGGAACATGGGTTCATATCCATCCGAAAATCTTCCAGAACAGTAATCCTATTGAGAGGCTGACAATCATAGTTAGAAGCATGATTTTGTAACTCTCAGGCTTTGAGACTCCTTGCTTTGTCTTCTTTGATAATCTCCAGAGTAATTCCGCACCTATAATCCAAGCCACTACTTCGCTAACTATAACTTCAACAAGGAACCCAAACCAATCAGAAAGTCCAGATTGAGGATAGGGCACAGGGTCTGCATAAACTGGACACAGAAGTAGGACAAAAGACACAATTGAAACAAGTGTTTCCAGTATCAGAGTTCTTTTTTTCACGTGAACATCTCCTTCCTATAACATGAGGAGATATTTTACCAAACTTTGCTATAAAGACACTGTTAGAAAAGTCAAGGGGTTCAAAGATTCCTTAGAATGTTTGTGACTTTAAGAGTGGGAAAAACGAAATTCGGGCAGCTAAGTGTTTGATTGAACTGACTTAGGTCTTGATCCCTTGCATAATTGTTTGCCAGGTGATTGTACAGCCATTCTTCATATTTTTTCCATTCAATATTCAGAATTAGATTATGAGTCTGTCGCCTTGGCCAGGCTAGGCTACCCCGGCATAATGGCTTTGATCTGACCCAGTTTTAGAATGCTCTTGAATATAAGAGTTAAAAATTAGGTTTCGGTGATCTAATGTTTTCTTTCCAGTTTTTCCACGTTGGATTTTGTTCCGAGATACACAACGTCCGCCATGTTAATGAAGAGCCCTGTTTCAACGACGCCTGGAAACGCTTTCAGCTTTCGCTCAAGTTCATCAGGGTTTTGAATAATCCCAAAATGTGCATCTATAATGATGTTGCCGTTGTCGGTTACGATCGGGCCGACTTTTCCCTTTCCCTCTCTTAGAATTGCCCTGCCGCCTAGTTGTCTTATCTTGGAAATCACAAAGGCTACTGCAAACTGCAGCGCTTCAATTGGGATTGGCTGATCGTTTTCTCCTAGAAGCTTGACTTTCTTGGTTTCATCTGCGATGATGATGAATTTTTTTGAGGCAGATGCAACGATCTTTTCGCGTGCCAAGGCTCCGCCCATGCCCTTGATCAAGTCTAGCTGGCTGTCTATCTGGTCTGCTCCATCTATTGCCACGTCCAGCGACGGGTGCTCCTCCAATGTTGTTGTCGGGACTCCCTGTTTAACGGCAAGCATGAATGCTTGGTACGAGGTTGGAACGCCTAGAACACGGAGCTTTTCCTTTCTTATCCTGTTTCCCAGTTCTTCTATGGCGTATGCAGCTGTGCTTCCGCTCCCCAGCCCGATTGTGAAACCGTCTTCGATGTGCTTCATGGCTTCCAAGGCTGCGCGTTTTTTTGCCCTTTCGACCCAGTCTTGTTTAGGATTCAATCTCCATCTGCCCCAACTTGTCTAGAACCTTCTCGACTTCAGCTCGAATTTCCTCTATCCTTCTTTCCGCCTCCGTTCTCGGGCTGGGTTTGGCCGCGGCTGGTCTCCTTTTCCTTTTCGCCTTCTCTTCTGTGGAAGCCTTCTCCTCGGGGCCCGTTGTTTCATTTGTCGTTTCTTTGGGGGCGATCGTTATTTCTTTTATCGGTTTTGTCTCCGTTTTTGAGCGCAGTTCTTCGATTTTGTTGCTCAGGTCGTCGAACCGTTCACTGAAGAGTTTCATGAGGTCTTCTTGCATGCCTTCGAGTTCATGCAGCGCCACGACCGATTCGTCCATTGAAATAGCGTTCTTTACGGTCATCATTCTGGCCTTGTAAGTTTGTGCAAGTCTTTCTCTTTCTTGCTCCGTGATTTTTCCTTCTGCGGAAGCCTCGTAAAGTCGTCGAATCGCATCGCTCAAGATCTCCCTCTCCAAGTCCAGTATTCGAAGCTCGTCCTTAGCGTGGGAAGCGTCTTCTTGAGGAACGCTTTTGACAACTTTGAACGGAAAACCCGTGAGTTCAGCCTGCGATTTCTCTTCTCTTGAGGTTTTTTTCGTTTTTTTTCCGCGTCTTCGCAGGTAAAAAATGACAATTGAGCATGCGATAACCACCCCTACTATGATTATGGCGATAGTCAGGGGGTCGTCAAAGGGCAATAACCGCTTCCCTCTCTACCTTCATTGTCAACTGTGCATATATAAATTATATTTGGCATAACTGAAGAACCTCGTAGTGTAGTCACTCTTGCCCTGTCGCCAATAGTCAAGACTATAGTATCGATCGATCGGTCCGCGACGATCCGATATGAGTAAGAAGCTAGTATTGGCAGTTAGCGCCTGCTGTGTGTGTTCATGGACGAATGGAGAAAAAGATGGGGGGTTAGGAGAGTGGGACTTGGCCTATCAGGCTCATGTCGTCTAGTCTGTTCATCTTTATCATTCGGTCTGAGACTGTGTAGAAGACGTCTTCGATGTACAGTGATCTCTTGACCCAGTATCCTTGGTCGTTGATGCTCGTGCCGTTGTCCAGGTGGGTGATGCGTCCTTCGAGCACTAGGTCGTGGAATAATGATATGTCAAACACGTAGGCGCCCTGCCACACTGGGTCTCCGTAAGCATTGGCGGGAACTGGGCTGGGATATTTGCTTTCGTCTATCTTTGCCACCATAACTGGGATTGCGAGAAGATCCCTGGATTTGTCGAACAGAAACGCCTTGGGATCCGTTAGAACTGGCGTGTCTGAGCCTCTGTCGCCGATTAAGTAGCTCGCGTCTTGCACGGGGTTGGAAACGTTGCTTACGTCGAAGAGGGATATCTTTATTCCCTGATACCACGCGAAGTTTCCTTCTTCTGCTTCTACTGTGTTCTTGCCCACGCCGATGAGGTGAGTCTCGTCGTATGGGTGAAGGTAGTCTGAGTAGCCTGGTATCGTCAGATTGCCAAGAATCGTCGGAGCAGTCGGATCTGTGAGGTTGATTACGAACAACGGGTCGGTCTTCTGGAAGGTTACGAGGTAGCATCTGTTGCCCATGAAACGGGCGGAGTGGAAGTTCTCTCCGACGGCGATGTTCGAGAGATTTCCCACGATGCTGAGGTTCATGTCGAGCACGTACACGTTTGTCTTGGTGACTCCGTCAGACCAGGTTTGGGTTTGTATTCGGAAGTAGTTGCCGTATTCATCCATTGAATATTGGTTGTGTTCTTGTCCTGGGATTTTGCCGCTGGCTTCGATGCTCATGTTGCTTGCTTGTAGGTGTATGCGATAAATTGTTGTGTTTCCGCCCCAGTACCAGTCTTGGAATGTCACGTACATGTTTTCTTGCGAAACGTACATGTTGCTCGTCGCTCCGAGCAATGTTGTCAGGTACGTCGGTGCCTCTGTCGTGTTCTGGATGTTCATTGCAACGAACGTCGTGTATTGGTAGTATTCCTCTGTTCCGTTGAAGTAGCGGATTTCCGTGGGAGCTATCTCCGTAGTTCTTCCGTTCATGACGATTTCTGGCAGAAAGATCGTGTCGTTAACCGTGTAGGCTGGTTTGCTCGCGACAAAGTAGATGTAGTCGCCGATCATTCTTGAGTTGAAGAAGCTACCGGTCAAGGCAAAGTCTTTGATAAGGACGGGGTTGCTTCTGTCATGAATGTCGTACACCCTCACATAAGTTTTGATGTCGGCCACGTAGATGTTTCCGTAGAGAGGAAACATGAGGACAGGGAAGCTGTATTGCGATCCCAGTACAACCAGTCTTTCGCCGCTGACGAAGATTCCGATGGGGTACATGTCGGCGAACTTGATCTTGGCCAGCACTCTGGCTTGTGTAGGCGGATAAGCGGTCAGTATATGGACGGTGTCGTTTGACAGAACGTACATGTAGCCGTTGTCATCCGTTTTGACGGTGTCTGCTTCGTCAACTCCCGCGACCTGAATGTTTGTGGCTGAATGTTGGTAGGTTTCGCCCATTCTCGAAGTTGTGTAAAAAGCGTTGATCGAGGTGGGTAAGAAAGGTCCGCTACGGGAGCTGAACACGTTGAGGTCTGCAGGTCCATAGAGTGAAAACGGCCCCTGCGTTTGTGAGTTGGTTTTCAAGAAGCTCTTTAGTGCCTCAGCTGAGGGGAAAGTGGCCAGGAGAGAAGAATGTGCGACTGGAATTGGGGGGGCACCGGGATTCATTGTGGTCTGGAAAACTCCGTAGTAAGCCACTGCACCGAAGGTAGAGGCAAGAAGGATCGCTGCAATTCCGTAAAAAATGGCTTTTCTCTTGATTTGCTTTTCCATCTAGTTAGCCACCTGCTTAAGTTACGAAGACATCATACAATATTATGCTAAGCGTTAGTACAGTTCCGTTCCAGAAGTTAGAACGGTGAACAGATCGATCGATCTTAAAGGCGAGTTTCTCCGAAATGTTTTGCGATCGATCGGATTGGTTCCCATTTGACTCTCGCAGCAATTCGTATTTCGTCTTTGTCGACGAGAACTGGCAAAACAAGGACATCGAACCCTAGAGCCAGTAGCTGAGCGATCTGACGTCACTAGTTGAAAGTCAGGTCACGATTTCAATAACACTGCAGCAAGGATGGTTAAAGTCAACGGCTAGACTGTTTTTCCGTAGTCTCTGACTACTGCTGATATGTCAATTATGTTGATGATTTCGTTCATGTCCGTGTCTGCCGTTGGATTCCAGTTTGTGTCGCCCGGTTGGCAACTGTATGCCCTTGCCACTATTGTCACGTCAAGAATATTCACGATTCCATCCTTGTTCAAGTCTGGTGTGGGCGTGTAACCAGATTCATAGCATTCAAAAGGGTATATCAAAGGGTACCTGTCTGTGTTGTTTTCATCTATCTTGTAGGGTACGTCTCCAATCTTGTCCTTGTTTTCGTCTGCAGTGTTCAAGCCGCCCCAGTAGTTGCCGCCAGAAGGATAACCATCATCCCACTTGTTGATTGAGTTGAGACTGAGTACCTGCTTTGTGTTTTTGACGAGGTTGTTATGGTATATTGCGTTGTTGTTGTTCTGATCGTTTAGTCCTTGTGAACTCCAGTACCCTATGCTGAGACCCCAAGAGTTGTTCGTCATCGTGTTCTTGGTTATTACGTTGTCGTTAGAAGACCATTCCAGATATATTCCTCCGCCAACAAGGAATTGGTTGTCTGAGACCATGTTTTCGTTGATAACATTACCTGTCGCTTCGGTTAGAACTATGCCAGCCAAACCGTTGGGAGAAGTGCCACCCGAAACTCTGTTCGATACGACGGTGCTGTTATGGGAATGGTACAGATATATGCCCAAGATATTTCGTAACGCTACATTGCTGCTGATGTAGTTATGATCGGACGCATTTGTGATTATGCCGAACCCGTCATCTGTAACGGCGTTGTAAGCTATAGTATTGTTGTTGGAATAGTCTAGGGAAATGCCATCCGACGAACTCTCTGTTGCGTTGTTTTCACTCAGGGTGTTGCTATCAGAATGCCATAAGTAGATGCCATTGTCATTGTTGGAAGTGGTCACATTCATTATTGTAGCGTTAGTCGTGTATGCCAACAGCATGCCTTGCTCACTGTTTGAGAGAATTAGATTCTTTGCGGTGATGCCGGTAGAGTTGACGAGTGCTACGTACCCTGCGTTTGTTGGAACTTGTCTGTCATGCTGGTTTACCCAGTAGTAGATTGGCTTTCCGTTCACGGTGTTTGATGTGTCTATGTCATTGACGTAATGCAAAAGGGAAGTACCGTAGACTCCGAAGTTGTATGAATTGTTGGTGATCTGATTGTTTCTGAGCGTGTTTGTGTTAGAATGGTACAATAGGACTCCTTGATCATTGTTTGTTATGACGTTGTCGCTGATGACGTTACTGCCGGATTGGTCTGAGTATAGTCCCACTCCTCCCTCTGTTCCGTTTAGTATCGTGTTGGCACTGATCGTATTGTTCTGAGCGGACAACCATAGACCAATACCTATATGATTGTCTGTAAGGGTGTTGTCGCTGACGGCATTATTGCTGGAGTTGACTAGTTGGACGCCACTTTCGCCGTTTGAGGTTGCTGTGTTATGGACTATGGTGTCGTTGCAGGAACCGTATAGATATATACTGTAGGTGTTGTTCGTGGCCTTTACGTTTTCTATGAGGGACTCAGCCGCAAAGGCAAAAAGCACTCCTTGAACATTGTTGGTTAAGTCTAAGTCTCTGACGATAACTCTTGTCGAGTTCACAACAGCTACGTACCCTGCATCGGCTGGAACTTCTTTGTCTTTTTGGTTTATCCAGTAGTAGATAGGCTTGCTGTTGGCGGTATTAGAAACGTCCATGTCTTGAATGAAATGTGAGAGATTATTACCCATAACGCCAAAGTTATATTCATTTGCTGTCATATTGTTGTATCTAAGAGTGTTAAAAACAGACGCTTGTACGATGATACCATACGTGTTGTTCAATGCCAGATTGCTGGTAACAGTGTTATGGTTAGATTTCTCCAGAAAAAGACCCAAAACATTGTTTACCAGTTTATTGGAGTCTATTATGCCATTCTCTGAACAGTACGAGAAAATGCCGTTCTCATTATTCGTCAACACGTTGTTCTCAACGTGGCTACTCTCGGATTCGTGCAGATTAATGCCAACGTAGTTACTTGTCAGGACGTTGTCATGAGCCGTATTATTATTGCAGTATGTCAGGTATGTGCCAATGTAACTATCTGAAGCATTCACATTTTCAATGGAAGAATTGACGGTGAAGGCGAACAACACACCTTCAAAATTCTTCGTGATGTTCAGGTCCTTGACAACAATGTTTGTTGAGTTCACTAGAGCGACGTAACCAGCATCGAATTGAACTTGTCTGTCATGTTCATTAACCCAGTAATACACGGGCTTTCCTTCTACCGTGTTTGTGGTGTCTATATCATGGATGAATTCTTCGAGGCCGTCGCCTTCAATTCCAAAGTTGTACGTATTGTGTGTCATGTTATTGTTTCTTAGCGTTGCGTCCTTAGCGCCGTACAGAAATATGCCGTGGAAATTGTCTAAGACTGTCACATCACTAATCGTGGTCTGTTCAGCGCCGTACACGAAAATGCCTGCATAGGACAAAGAATTCTTTCCATTTCTAAGTGTGAATCCGCTGATTCTGATCCTGTCAGCCGATATCTGTACAACGTCTGTCATTCTTTGACCATCAATTATCGTATTCCTCTTGTCTTCTCCTAGCAAGGTTAAGTCTTCCTTGTCTATCTGTACGTTTTCATAGTACGTCCCGGAAGCCACGAAAACGGTGTCACCTTCGAATGATGCATCTATCGCCCTTTGTATTGATGCGTAATCTTGGGGAACCTTGAGAACCTGTGGGACTCTGACTTTTGCTTGCGTGGAGAGGGCATTGTTGTTGATAATAGTCTCGCCCATCACGGGCACCAGGTGAGACGTGACATTGTATGTTCCTTCAACAGTCGGTTTCCATGAGCAACCTACAGAAGTTGAAGAGCCGCTTGCCAAGAAGCCAACAGTCACAGAATCAACAACACTACCATTAACTAGTAGTTGGACGGTCACGTTGCTTTCGTCACTTGTTCCCGCGTTGAGCATGGTGGTATTGATGATCGCAGCATCTCCCATTCTTATGTATGAGGGGGTCTTCCAGTTCAAGATGAGAACATCGTGTTTCGCTGGGGTTCGCTCAACAGCTCTTCTCGCATTGATCCTTCCATATCCGTAATAGACATCAAAGCCTGGGGCGCCCAAGTCCTCTGCAGTGTTCCGTAATTGAGCGCGTACCTGGTCTTGTGTCATGTTAGGGAATCGACTCCAGACCAATGCAGCAACACCAGAAACGTGAGGAGTTGACATTGAAGTTCCGCTCAAATAACCATAATCAGTAGAATATCCAAGTGAGTTCAACGTGACCCAGTACGTAGGCATCGTAGAGTAGATTTGCACACCGGGAGCCGCAACCTCAACCCAGTCTCCGAAATTTGTAAAAGCAGCTGGGTCATCATTTTGATCAGTTGCTGTTACAGCAACGACTTCATCGTAGGCAGCGGGGTAGTGCTTAGAGTTGGTAGCATCGTTTCCTGCTGCTACGACTACGAGAACGTCATGGTCATGCGCGTATTTAATAGCTTCATGCAAAAGCGTGCTGTCCACGGGGTCACCCCAACTGCAGCTTATGATGTTTGCTCCTTGATCCACAGCATGAACAATGGCGTTCGCGAGATCGCTTGAGCTTCCGCTTCCACTTTCATCGAGACCTTTCTCAGCCATAACTCGAACCTGAGCGAGTCCAGACATGCCTATGCTGTTGTTGACGATCGCTGCGATGACTCCAGCACAATGTGTCCCATGACCATTATCGTCCATGGGATCAGGGTCGTTGTTTACCCAATCATAACCAAGCGGGACATAATTGCGAGCAAGGTCAGGATGGTTCCAGTCTATTCCAGTGTCGACGACTGCCACAAGAACTGAAGGATCGCCGGCAGTCGTATTCCAAGCCCAGTCTGCCTCTATCTTCTGCGGTCCCCATTGTTTTGGCCAGTCCGGATCGTTTGGCATAGAATCTATCTTAAACTTAACGTTAGGCTCGACGTATCTCGCCAAATCCATAGCTCTAACCTTTGATGCGAAAGAAGGTAATGTCTCGTAAGGCATGTCAACTACAACAGCTGTAACCTTACGACCCATCGAGACCGTGTTGGCAAGCTTACCACCGTCGCTCTCAACGAGACCCACGAGTTCCGAGTGGCTGTTTGGTCGCACGTCACTGAGCCCGACCACCAATTCAGCAGAATCCTCGTTCCCAGACGCAGAGTCAATCCGCTTTGCTTTGTTGTCGAAGCCCCATGTGCCATCCTCTTCAAAGGGGGTTTGAGGATCATGCATCAACCGTGCGTTCAATCCATTCTCAAAAAATGATTTCATCGTCTGGACGTGCGCACCGTGCGAATCGCTGATGATGTTGTCAGCAAAAGTGTAGGAGACATTGTCAATGGTTGAAATCGGCGCTGTTGGCGGGTCCACGCTTCCGTCAACCCTAATGTAAATGGTTCCGCTTGCTTTGACCGGTTCGATTTTGAATGCAACCAACAGCAAGCCAGCAATGCATAGAGTAAGAAGTATTCCGGAAACAGTTTTCTTACACATTCTCCTGTCTCCTCTTATCAACGATAGGCCATCTTGGTAGTTAACACTTTTGGAACGCTCTTCAATAGTCATCAGAATTGACAATTTCCCAAATCCCAAACTACGCGATCGTTTCATTGTAAGACTCTTGTAGTTAAATGGACGTGGGCAAGAAAGACTCCGTGCTAGACTGTTTTTCCGTAGTCTCTTTCTATCATGACGACAGCTATCATGTTTACCTCTTCGTTCGGCGACAACAATATTTTAGAGACACGGCACAGAAATTCGAAGTTAGATCGATCGAAACCCCTCATCAAACTGGGAATCCAATATAAGACGACCTGTTTTCATAGCTATAGTCAAGACTCTAGGTCGCCGTTGAGAGCACCCATGAAATGGAGTCTAGACAAGTTTCAAGCGCGCACGGGATTTTGCATGACTGCAAAGAAGATCTCAGCTGAGCGTCCTGAAGATTCGCAGCGAATGGCTGGGATCTTATGAATTCTTACTGTTGAGAAATGCTTCTGAGCCATCTTGCGGATGTTTTCCAGTTTGAAGCCTAAATGCACGTCGCCCATTTCGGTTCTGAACTCTTCAAAATTGTGTTCGCATAGATCTACGATGATGGCTTTTCCGTCTTTTTTCAGGGCTTTCCTTATACTTTCGAAGACTTTTGCTGGGCATGTGCTGTGATGAAGCATTAAAGTTGAGAATACCGCGTCGAACCTTCTGGGTATTTTGAAGAATTTTTCTGCCTGTCTGATGCTGCCTTCGATGTTTTCGGCTATGCCGACGAAGGGCGTTATTTTCGCCTTTTTCCTTGCAAGCAGGAGAAGCATCGTAGGAGTGAGGTCCATGGCGTAGAAGCTGGATTCTGGAAGTTCGGCACGTACTTTCTTGGCTACTCTGACAGTGAAAAACCCTGATCCCGCGCCCACGTCAAGAATCTTGGCGTTTGAAGGCAGTTTCGGTGATGCTAGTAATGCGTCTACAATCGTGTCAACTATTTTCTTTATAGCTGGCCGTCCAAAATAGTCAGCGACGATCTTGTCTCTGTTTTCAGCTTCTTTTGTGGCAAAGTGCCTCACCGTCTTGGCAAGAGTCCCAGGGTTCTGGGCCTTCAGTTGTTTGAAGAGCTGTTCAAGCTGCAACTGCTTCAAGTAGGTTTCGAAACCTGCTGACAGTTTTGCTCATCTCCTTTGATGTTTCAGTAAGCAAATCTTCAGGGCAAGTCGATCTGAGCCTTTTGCAGTTTTCCAGAGTAGTCGATGTAGACGGTTTTTGTTTCAGAGAACTCGTGTATTCCCTCAATGCCGGCTTCTCTTGCTCCGATGCCACTGTGTTTTACTCCGCCAAAGGGCAGATGAACCTCAGATCCTATCGTGCTTGAATTAACGTACGTAAGGCCTGCCTCAATCTCGGCAATCGCCTCAAACGCCTTGCCGATGTCTCTCGTGTATATTGCTGAACTGAGACCGTACTCTATGGAGTTGATCGCTTCTATGGCTTCATCAAAATTGCCCACTGGAATGAGCGAGACAATTGGGCCGAATATTTCCTCCTGCGCAATTCTCATGTCAACCGTGCAGTCCGTAAAAAGCGTCGGTTCAAAGTAGAATCCCTCCATCTTGGGAATTTTTCCGCCTATGAGCAACCTTGCTCCCTCGCTCTTTCCCACTTCAACATACTTGGCGCTCTTTTCTTGTGCGGCTTCGTTTATCAACGGTCCAACGTCCGTGTCAGGCTTCAATCCATCTCCTACCTTCAATTCTCTTATCCTGTTGATGAGCATTCTCTCGAATTTGGCTTTGATCTTTTCATGGATTATCACTCTTGACGCTGCCGTGCATCGTTGTCCGGTCGTGCCAAAACCGCCCCAAATTACCCCGTCCACAGCAAGATCTAGGTCGGCGTCATCCATTACCATGATTCCGTTTTTTCCGCCCAGTTCCAGTCCAACTCGCTTCAGCCCTGCTTCCTTCAGAATTGCGGCTCCAGTGTCTCTGTGTCCCGTGAACGAGATCGCTCTGACTCTTTTGTGCCGTACGAGACTCATTCCAGCGTCTTCGCCGGAACCCGTGACCATGTTTAGCACGCCTTCGGGCAGTCCTGCCTTTTCTAGGATTTCGACAAGCCGGGTTGCCAAGAGCGGAGTGTCGCTTGAAGGCTTGAAGACCACAGAGTTTCCACAAATCAATGCAGTCATTATCTTCCAAGCCGGAATAGCCATCGGAAAGTTCCATGGGGTTATCAACCCGCAAACGCCGATAGGCATTCTCACGGTCATGCAGAACTTCTTCTTCAATTCAGAAGGAGTCGTGAAGCCTAAAAGCCGCCTGCCTTCGCCAGCCATGTAATCTGTAATATCAATTGCTTCTTGAACATCGCCTCTTGTCTCTTTGATGACCTTCCCCATTTCCAAGGTCATTTCTCTCGCCAATTTTTCCTTGTTCTCACGAATCAGTTGAGCCGCCTTGAGAAGCACAAGTCCCCTTTTCGGCGCAGGGGTCTCACTCCAGTTCTCAAAAGCCTTTTCTGCAGCTTCCACAGCCTTGTCAACGTCTTCTTTATTGCCCTTCTGAAAAATCCCCAAAACTTGCCTCGGCTTCGCAGGATTGTCACTCGAAAACGTCTCGCCCGAGATAGAATCAACCCATTTACCATCTATGTACAGTCTAAAATTCCTTTTATCGAGCATGCTTTCAACCGTAATAATGGTTAATGACACTTTTTATAATGCTTTCTTGAAGGCAGACTGGCTACTGAAAAATGGCGGACAGAAAAATCAGAAGCTTTTCATGCTACGGGACGAGTACTCCGACAAGTTTGACTCTTTCAAGCGTCTCTTCACCATGGGGAGCCATAGGCATTTCTTCCGTCAAGTCTTTTCCAGCCTCGTGCTCGCCCTGATGATCACCGTCAACCCATAGATAGTCATCTGTGACATCGTAAACCTTGCCCTTGTAAGCTATGTAAGCCGGTCTTCCATTTTTCCCATCATACTTCTTCAATTCTTCCAGCGTGAATTTTCTTTCAGCACCTTCCACGGTAACACCAGCAGTCAACTTGTAGAAAACAGATTATTTGAAATTTGTGGAAAAACAAGGCTGAAAAGAATGAACAAAGCCTCGGGCGGGATTCGAACCCGCGACCCCCGCCTTACCAAACATTGGGAAGATGGAAAACATACCTGTTCAATAACACTCAGAGACAGTAGCAGAAACCTACTAAAACTACGGGTCGAAACACAGCAGTTTATTGTTCTAAAGGAACTTCTCTTTCTTAAACAGCTGTCGCCAGACAAAAGGCTGCACATAATCAGAGCGCGCGCAGCCAAATATTGTTCGGTTGTTGGAACATGCCGTGAAGCAATAGGGCCCGCTTTGCTAGGCGATGACATTAGATGGATACGTGCCTTTATAAAATCAAGAGAGGCAAGGAGACATTGCTTATGTTCAAAAAAGAAGAGGATTCGATCGATGCTAGTTTTGCTAAGCCTTCAGAAATGCTAGTCTAAAAAAAGAAAAGGGAAGTTGTGCCACTATGGATTGAGTTTTTGTCCGAAATGCTTAGCCACGATAGAAATGTCTATGATGTTGACTTGACCGTCACCGTTAATGTCTCCGAGAAACTTCATTTGTGCTTCAATCCTGACGATGCTTGAACTTGACGTTTTGCTTTCAAAGTAGATTGACGTATATTTGTTGTCGCAACTAGACATGCAGGGGACCTGGGTATCATTAATGAAGACCTTGAAAAAACCGTCTGAATATTCTCTGGGAATTGTCACGTTGACGTAGCCTTGTCCAATAATCTTGAAGCCTATCGCTTTGCTCGAATTGTCAAAACCGAATCTGTTTACAGTCACGTTCCCAGCTATGAAGCAATCGTACCTCTCTCCCTTCCAGAAAACTGGAATGGCTCCTCTAGGAACTACTAGAGGATAATGATCTGTGGTGTTTGCGTTGATGACGTAGGACGTATCGCCGATCCCGTCTCCGTTAAGATCTTTTCCCTCATAGTCGCTCCAGTAGTTGCCGCCAATAGGATAACCGTCATCCCAAGAATTGACAGAATCGCCACTCTGTTGAGCTTGAACCCCGTTCTCAAGGAAGTTATTATGATAAACATCGCTGTCGCTTGAGCCGTCTGCGAAATAGATGCCAACATCGTTGTATGCTATAGCGTTTCCAGCAACGTTGCTGTTGCCAGAACCATGATGAGTAATGCCATAATTGTTGTTGGCTACTGTATTATCAGAGAGCGTGTTGTCTGAAGAAACAGCGAGAGAGATGCCATAATAGTTGTTGGCTACTGTGTTATGAGGGAGCGTGTTGTTTGAACAAGAGAAGAGATAGATGCCATTGGTGTTGTTGGTTGCCGTGTTATCAGAGAGCGTGTTATTTGAACAAGAATCAGTGAGATGGATGCCATTGCTATTGTTGGTTGCTGTGTTATCAGAGAGCGTGTTATTTGAACAAGCAGTGAGATAGATGCCATAGTTGTTGTTGGTTGCCGTGTTATCAGAGAGCGTGTTGTCTGAAGAAACAGCGAGAGAGATGCCATAAAGATTGTTGGTTGCCGTGTTATCAGAGAGCGTGTTGTTTGAACAAGAATAGAGATAGATGCCTTCAAGTTTGTTGGTTGCTGTGTTATCAGAGAGCGTGTTGTTTGAACAAGAATAGAGATAGATGCCCTTGCTGTTGTTGGTTGCTGTGTTATTAGAGAGCCTGTTGTTTGAACAAGAATCTAGAAGGATGCCATAATAGCTGTTGTTGGTTGCTGTGTTATTAGAGAGCCTGTTGTTTGAACAAGAATCTAGATAGATGCCATTAAGTTTATTGTTGGTTACCGTGTTATCAGAGAGCGTGTTATTTGAACAAGCGGAGAGATAGATGCCATAACCGTTGTTGTTGGTTACCGTGTTATCAGAGAACGTGTTGTTTGAACAAGAACCGAGAAAGATGCCATCCATCATTGCTGTTCTTATGGTGGTTTGAGATATAGTGCAGAGTGATGACCGCATAAGCTGGATGTTTGTGTTGAATGTTTTGACTGTCACATTTCTAACAGTGACACCTATTCTATCGGTCAAGTCTATTCCTGTTCCGTTTCCAACTCCTTCCATCGTGTAGCCGTTTCCGTCAACTATGATATTATCCCTCTGCACTACAATTGAATCGTAAATCTGTGTTTGATTGAAATAGTAGTGAGTCTTGTCATCGGTGACAATTCTACCATCATTGGGTTGAATCGACCCGTCAGCTCTTATGTAGATTGTTCCACTTGCCTCAAGCTGCTTCACATTGACTAACATGAAAGTGCTCAATAGTGTTGCTAGTAATAACCCGTAAAGAATCTTTTTCAATGCCCTTCCTCCCACGATTCAATGCGTAGTTCAAGAAGATATGCATTTTGGAGACATCTTCCACAGCAACTTCCATTGAGTTTAAGGTGTCATCAAGTTGCCACGAGAAAGCTGTTTCAGAATCAGAATAAGTAGGTGATGAAAGAATGAGTTTGCGATCGATCGATCGTCAATAACTTATGGAACAATGGACTAGAGGTTTCTTCTATCATTTGTCTCTGTTGAAGCGTTATGGTAATGTTGACGCTCGCCAAGTGGTCATCGCTAGTTTCATCGATCGATTTTCAGGCAGTAGCGGTAAGGCTAGTAATAACATTTTTGATGGCAATCTGATTACATCGAGTTCAAATGAAGTTATGTGTTCAGTATGCAATAGGGAAGGGCATCTTCAAGTTAGGGGAAGCTCGGCTAGGATAGGGCATTATGTGGGTTGTGATGGTAGGACCAGAATAGTGGAGTGGCACAGAATAGACGGTAATCAATTCAAAACGGTAAACAATGGTAATCAATTGTTGGTAATCAAAAGCCCGATTTAGACTCCTCAATGGAAGTAAGAGCCTCGGGCGGGATTCGAACCCGCGACCCCCGCCTTACCAAGGCGGAGCCCCACCGGGCTAGGCTACCGAGGCGCATACACACACCCTAATAATGGTGAACAGTTTTTTATGTTTTAAGGATTCCTAGGGCTCCTAGGTTAAACAGATATAAAAGGGAATTAAGAATCAACATCTGTGTCCCCAGAATTGCGGGGGTGTCCGAGTTTGGCCAAAGGAGACAGGCTTAGGAAAGCATTCGACCCGCTACCATTTGGGTAGCGCTTTAGGAAACCTGTTGCCGCAGGGCTGCATGGGTTCAAACCCCATCCCCCGCACCACCATGTTGAAAACTGCGAGGGGTTCATCCGAGCGATGTGGAGCCTAATACTTACGTTTTCTGAAGATCTTGTGCTCGTCAAAGTCGTAGACGTATTCGAACCCTGCGTCTATCAGTGCGCACACGTCTTTTTCGTTTTTGGCCACCTTTGAGATGTTCTTGAAAAGCTTCTCATACCGTCTTCGATCGATCACAGGTCCAAACCCGGCCCTCGGCACCACAGAAGGAGGCATAGCAGGGTTTCTTGTTTTTCCTTAAAGTCCCTTTTTGTGCAGTTGCAGCTAATGTGAATGTGATAAGTGGATGTTGTCAGAGAACTTGGGTTGTTGTATACAAGTATACTTATATACTTGCATAGCCATATGCTTTTTGGGCGAGTCCATTTTGAATGAAACAACAACGATAAGAGTCTCGAAAAAAACAGCGGAGGCGCTTGAACGTCTAAGAGAGAAACTCAACGCTGAAAGTCTAGACGAGGCAATACAATCGCTCGTCAAGAAGCAACGAAAGACCGCTCTGGAAAAGGCCTTCAGTATCGACAGTGGTCGAATCAAACCGTTCACACAGGGAGACCGCGGTGAAGATCGTGATTGACGCCTATGCATGGATTGAAATTTTCCTAGGAAGTGAAAAGGGACGCAAGGTCAAGGAGATTCTGGAGCAAGCCGATGAGCTCTACACGCCTGACACCGTTCTAGCCGAGATTGCCCGCAAATATCTCAGAGAGGGAGCAGATGAACAGACGACTGACACAAGGTTAGAGACAATAACAACAGCGTCAAACGTGACTCAAATAGACGCTAAAGTGGCTCTGGAAGCGGCTAGATGCTACACGCAACTTGTGACAAACGCAAGAAAAGGTAAATTGAAAAGTCCCAGCCTGTTCGACGCCATTGTGCTGGCTGTGGGCAGAGTAGTCAAAGCAAAGGTTGTGACTGGAGACGAGCATTTCAGGAATCTGCCCGAAACTGTGTGGATAAGCTAGACGATCGATCTAGGACCGTGAGTTTTAACATACAAAAACTAGCCAGAAACCTAGGCAGGGCCGCCACTAAACGCTGATCGATCGATCACTTGCGCGCGTAGAGAAAGAAAAAAGAGGGAGCTACGGGAGTCAGTGGAGACGTCGCCACTCGGAGATGGGTTCAAACCCCATCCCCCGCACCTAAGGATGAACCCCCTCATCTTCGCTTTTTGAAGAGCATGAAGTTTTCAGGCGGCGTACAAACATACTCAAGCCCGGTCTCAACAAGCTTACCCGCTTCATTAGCAGTTTCTGCAAACTGAACGTTTTCGGCGTGATCATGTTGGGTCAGAGTGTTCTTGAGTTTAGTGGTTATTCGTATGCGTTGTTGTCTGACGCCTCCGTTAAGTGTTTCAGTAGTCCGTTCCTGAACACGTATTCGTTTCTCTGAGACAGTGACTTGAGCATGGTCACCAACTTGTCCGAGAGTTTCAGGGTGCGGGGGTTGCTTCCTTTCTCTGGCTACTTGGAAGCTGTCGATCGATATGCGGAACTTTGTTCTCTGTAGAAAGAAGGTGTAAAGACTATTCCTCAGGCTGTGCAAAGAGGATTGTGTCTATCCTGTTGAATTTGAAACCCAACGTTTTGATTCTTCCATTTTCAAAAGCCATGTCTATTCTGCCAAAAGAAATGTTCTCCGCTGAAGTTGTAGTCCCATTTCTCGTTACGCCGTTCTCTGTGACCGTGTAGTTGCCATCAATCCAAGCCGAACCTTCGAACGTTATGGACGCCGATTTGGATTGGCCAACCATCTGTTGGATTTGAACAGTCTGCATTGTCCAGCCTCCAATCCCCCAGCAAGAGCCACTTTTCCAAGAAGCATTCTGCGAATTTGGCGGAGTAGGTTCCTGCCAGTACACTATTTCCATGCCATGAGTAATGCCAACCCCTCGGGCATATCCCGAATTCATAGTAGCCGAATTCAGGTTTAGAACGAGCAGAACGTTATTCTCAAAGCGTGTGCCCAAGTCAGTTCCGTGGCTGTCCACACGTACCATAGTGTTTATCTCACTGCCTTTGTTGTAGATGCCATACCAAGAAAAATTCCCCCCTGCCACAAGAGTCTCGAAGGCACCACTGAAGAACCCATGAGCGCCAAATCCCATGCCCCAGTCTACTCTGAGTTCCTGTAATCCAGAAGCGTTTATCGTCGCCTCCGTAACCCAAGTTTCGGTCGACCAGTTCATCGACCCAACGTAGAGGCACTGTGATCCGTTTTCAAACGTCAAATGTACAATGGGATTGTACATGATGCTAGCATAACCGCCTCCAGCTTCGAGTGTTCCCTCAATGAAGTTTTTCGCCACTGAGACATCATCTTGAATGGTTGCACCAGTTCCGTATGTCACCTGTGGAAGAACGTTTGGAGCTAAGAGATAAGTCGCAACACCGAGCACTGCCGCGAGCAATATCGCAGCTATCGCTTTCACAATGTCTTTCTTGTACATGCTCATGGTAGTTCCAACAGACTAAGCGCTGGGCATGTACTTAATTCTATGTTTTTGAATGGGGAATTAAGAAAATAGAACGCCGACACGCAAATACACATCGATCTTCGAAAACAGAACAGACCAACTGCGATACTTTGGACAAAACAACTGTCATCTTCTGCTTTCTATGGGACAACGGAGTTTTATCGCCGAGCACAGACCTTGGAGAAAAAAGGGGAAGAATGAACGGGGGCTACATCCACGTTCCAAAATCAGTAGCAACTGCTGACAAGTCTAAGATGTTGATGATGTAGTCGGAGTTGATGTCGAGAAGTGGATTGTAGCTTTGGGTATCCTTCGTGCATCCGAAGACCCGTGCCACAGCAGCGACATCGACTATGTTTATCTTGCCGTCATGGTTGATGTCTACTTTAACATTGATGTTTGGAACCGTGGGGCTCTCATTCTTTACTACGTGATCAGTCACTTTTCCGGTAACTACTCCTAAGCCTTTTATGTTGGCGGTGAAGTCCGTCCAGTTGCCTACAACATATAACTCGCCTGGACTATCGTCCTCCTGGTGTGTAATCTGCACGAAATTGGCTCTAGGTTCTCCTGTTACGTCAGTTGTGCCGCAATAAGAAACTATTATGTCGCAGTAAGGAGGGGTAAACGGATCCGTGTAATTGATTCCTTGAACGTAAAGTGTCAAGTTGGTAACATTCGCGTCGGTCGCATATGCTGACAGGTCTTCGGCAATGGCAATCGGGTCGACGAGACCCCATTCCTCTATTCCTGCAATGTATGCTGTTATGTCTTTGATGTTGGCTTCGGCCGCGAAAGTTGTTATCTCTTTGATGAAGGCTTCGCTCGCAGTGTTGCTTTCTATGCAGACCACCATTTTAATCATGTGGAAGCCGTTCACATAGTGTTGTATGTTAGTGATGTTTGCGTTAACCAGCCATAGGTTTTCTGTGATTTTCCAGACGCCCGATCCGTAGAAGTCTTTCCCACCGTAATCGAGCTGCGCAGCCAGAAAATTCGCTATGTTACAGTCAAATTCGGTGGATTGAAGATAGCATTCCGTCGAACCGGGTTCGATTACAATCACGTGCACTGTACTATCGAATGACAGGAATGCAAACGGGTCATCACCCGGCACACTATTGATCGGCCCTGTAATCACAAAAACGCTGTCTACGGATGGATCTCTGTCCCAAGAACCTACGGTTCCAGCGAAGTATGCATATCTTGAACTGGAGAAAAATGACCCTGCGAGAGCGGGACGAACCGTTGTAAACCCTGTCACCAACGCCAGACAAACTAGTAAGCCTGCCCATGGAACCTTTCCGTTCATTAGCACGTTCATCTTCTTTCATATCCTCCAAAAGCCTGACCGTTGAACAAACACTTAATTCTATGTTTTTGAACTGAGATTCAAAAAACTAGAACATCGATATGCAAATATAGAATGAAAACAGAATAGCTCTGAGAGAGATGAGCCAAGACGACACGGAAGCTTTGCTGAAGGGGACAACATGGAAAGTGTACAAGTACATACTGGAACATGGGCCAACAGGAATACGTGAAATTCAAAAATCTCTCAAGCTGAGCACACCTTCTTTGGTGTTGTACCACGTAAACAAACTTGAGCAAGAAGGCATTATTAAGAAAGACGAACAAGGGTACACGGCTAATCAAATTCTACTGCGCAATCGCGTCAAAATCAGAAGACTGCTAATCCCAAGGTTCTTTTTCTATTCGTTGTTCATAATTGCAGCCATCGCCATTCAATCGCTAGTGTTCAGACCCCGCACCATATCAAGAGAATATGTTTTCTCCCTTGCGGTAATGTTTGCGATAACAGCATTTTGCCTCTACGAAACAGTCAGAGCTTTCGTCAAGCGAAGCTTTTAGAATCAGTCGAAGACTGAATGCGCTTGAGGAATCTATAATTGCTTTTGGTCCCTCTTTCTCAGGAAACCTCTTCCTCTCTATAAGTAACCCAGAATTACTGAAAAGACTAAACGAAAACCAGCATTTCTTTCTCTTCAAAGAGCGGGCGCTACAAGGATCAATTACCGATGGATCGATAGGAATGGCGACTCTTCCCAGTATTTAAGGACTAAGAACATTGGTCTATTTCAGCAGATGATCTTCTAGGCTTCATAAATCTCATCGATCAATCAATACGAAGCTGAGTTCTCGAGGAAAGTTGAAAATATTCATTCAATTTCCAAAGACTCCCTACACTGTTTGCTAATTCTAGAAACGTAGGCTGTATGTCGACGTTTCTATGCCCTTGTTTTCTTGTTTTCATCGATCTTTCTTTGATCGATCACGTATTTTATAGACGAGTTTCAATCAAATGCGTAGCTAGGCGATCACATTGCTTAAGTGGAAGAAAATTGCTGACAGCCCTCTTTTCTTTCTGAAACCGGCGAGAACCTGTTTTAGGAGGGCCTAATACCCCACTTTTTCGTTTTGATCTCTCGTCCGAGATTGCGATCGATCTGCAAAAGTCTTGGCTTTGTCACGGCGAAGGCAGCAAAGTCCCATTGAGGAGGTCAACCCAGAATGGCAGAGGTTCAACCGGTTCAACCCAGAATAGCTGCTGACTCAAAAGCATAGACGTCGCGTTTACAGTTCCAGTTAACCTGCCGCTTGATGCTTCCTCCTCTCGGTTTCCAACGATGAAGGGAGTAAGGGTTCCTTGACCTTCCATGCTAAGAGTCATCGTATAGCTTACTTCATAATGATCCTTCACGTCCAATATGCCCGGAGCCTCTATCCGTAACACGTAGTGTCTCGCTGACGGTAGGGGCACAGAAAAAGTGGCGTTCCCCGTTACTTCTTTGTCCCAGACGTGAAAATAGTCCACTAGAGAATCGGTGAAAGTTTGGTTAGCAGCGTTCGAGGATTCGTCTATTGACATGTGCAAGGGGACTCGGGTTTGACTTGAATTCACGGAGATTCCTATCTTAAGTGTAGAGTTGTCCGTCAGACTGTATATGGAGTACGTGTCGATGTTGTGTCCCCACGGAGTTGTAACATTAAAAATAGTGACATCAAAGGTAGTGCTTTCGTTACTTCCGAGAACTGGGAAGACAGGGACAATGTAACCCCACCCAGAAACCTCGCTTTCATTCAGAACACAAGACGCATTTGTCACGTACACTGTGAAGACATTCCCAGTTTCATTCGTGACGTCAGTTACATTCCAGACGTAGATATCAGTTACATTCCAGACGTAGACCTGCACAGTGAAGTTTCCTTCTTTTTGGAGATATGCCGTTGCGATGGTGTCATTTGCGGTGTGTTCTTCGGCGACGAGCGTGCCTCCGAAGTAGAGAGCAACGTTTCTTAAAGCTTCCTGCAACAGCTTGTGCTCTTCGCTGAGGCTTGAATACCGGGTGGAAAGCTCGCTCAAGCCTTGATACTGAAAGATGAGAAGAGCTGACAATAGGACAAGTCCAATAAGCATCGCTGCCATGAGAAGTTTCCAATTCTTGGATGGGAACTGAAGATGTGGAGTGGCTTTTGGCGGTTCTTCGACATGCTTCATCGTTGAGACAGCGGCTTCTCCGAGCGAGGACAACGCGTATTGCCCGTCTTCAGTCTTGAGGAGAAGGTTCCCCAGGCCGTCAAGGTGATACGTCAAATGGGAGCTTTCTATCGTGAACGTCTTTTGAAGCCCTGAGAACGTTTGAGGTCCACCGGAAAGAATCCTGAGAATCCTTCGGCGAATCGGATGCTTCAGCGAGGCGAAAATCATTGAATATGTGTCTTCCTCAGAACCCGACAAGACTCATCCAATATTATACTCCAACGGGCTGAGATAAGCGTTTTCGTAAAGGAACCTTTACCTATCAGATGAGCGGCTATCAGCCGTTTGGTAAAGGAATCTTTAGGAAAGCCTCTGGATGTCTGCACCGGAATGAAAGTGGTTCACGTTATATTATGCTTGTTCATGCGGTGATGAATATGAAATAGAAAAAGGAGGGAGTTGCGGGAGTCAGTGGAGACGTCGCCACTTGGAGACGTGTCCAAACCACATCCCCCGCACCACAAATTCCGCTATATTTCGAGTCTATTTCATCTAAAGAAACGTGATTTAGAATGTTGTGGGGAGGGGTTAAAATTCGAACACTTGTTTACTGGTGAATTGCGCTTGCTCGTCTAACTTTGATGTTCAGGATAGCCTCAAACTCTCGGTTCGGACTCTTCTGGACACTATCATTTCGAGAGTGGAAACGGAACTGATTTGTGATCAAAACGAATAGATTCTACTCGTAATTTCGCAATGCAGACGAGAAGTCGAGGCCTTATCTTAACGACGCTTCATCGTAACATCGAATTTGAACAGTTGGTGCTCTGGTATGGATGCAATTGCTTCCGCCAGATACTCGCTAGTCATGCCTTTTGACATTTTGTCTTGCAGTTCTTCCACTATTTTGGGATTAACAGATATCAGTAGGATCTTGTCTGAGCCTTTCGTTTCGAACTGTGCAGTTATCTTTCGTCGCGATTTTTTCACTCTCAACCTCTGGTTTCCGATCGTGCAGTGGGTGGCTGATTGTATTCCATCGAGGATACATGAGAACGGCGTGAGAAGGGGAACTCTGACAGTCGCTCGTAGTCCTCTGCTTTCGTTGTTTCTGGAGTTAAGGATTTGCCTAGCCGCTTTTCCCATTCTAACGCCGATGACGAGAAAGGGTCCCAAGTGACCATGCAGTTCCGCAGCGTCTTTCATTGGCGTTTCAAGTTTCCTTGTTTCTTCAGTCACCCTTGATTTTCCTCACATTTGCCTTTTCCAGCGTTAGTATTATAGGTAACGTTATTGCAACCGTCACAATTCCGCCGACTAAGTGCCATCCTCCCCAAAAAGTCAGCGCCCATTGAAATGTCTGGTCGGGCGTGAAGAAGACGCCGATGACTACACCGGCAAGGTAGGCAGAAAATATCGTCGCAATGACTGCTACTATCAAGCTGTACATTGAAATGCGGATTTTGTGGTGACTTGCAGACATCAGCAAGTCAAAGATCACCGCTGAAGCGGCAAAACAGATTATCAGCGGTGGGCCACCTAAGAGTATTGCAACTATTGAGCCTATAATCCCAACCAGCAGGCTTGTGCCGAACCGCCCAGTCGCCCAAGTGACGAGTAGCAATGGGCAGAAAACTGCAAAATCATGGAGTATTGGAAGCTGCAGCAGTTGGAAACTCAGGGGTCCCAAAGTCAAGTTTAAGACGGCAAAAACGGCACAGAATACGGCTGTCAGTGCAGTGTCCACGGTTCGAAGGTAGGTCTCGTTGCCCATTTTGTTCACTCAGTAACACTTTTTTTTGTAATGGTAACACTGGACTGCATAAGAACTTTATGGAAAAGCCGTGTAAGAAGTTGATTGTGGTGGTATGACGAAGATTGTGCGAGTTGGTGTAACATTCCCGCCAGAACTGCTGAAGGATTTTGATGAAGTCATCGGTAAGATGGGTTATGGGAATCGTTCTAAAGCTGTTCAGGACGCTGTCAGAATTTTCGTCTATGAAAAAAAATGGCTTCAAAAAGAAAGTGGAAGTCAAGCTGGAGTCTTAATGATACTTTACGATCATGAAACTAGGGGCTTAGAAAACGCGCTCGCTCACTTACAACACCATTATGCACATATCATATGCGCCACAATGCATATTCATCTTAGTGAAAGAGACTGCCTTGAAGCCATTGCCGTCAAAGGAGACAGCATTGAAATTCGCAAATTGAGCGACGAGTTAGCTGCAAAAAAAGGAGTAAAAATGTCAAGAACCACTGTTGTCCCGGTCTAACCACCAAGACATTGGCATAACAACAAAAGCATTCATATTCACTAACCAGCCGAAAAACGTCAAATAATAGCGATTTCACTTGCAAAATGCGATTAAATCATGCGGTTCTGCTAGTAGCTCGGGAGAGTTTCGAACTCGTTCATATTCCACATGAAAAATCAGAAAAACCTTTCACAGACATATTTGGCTCCAAATACAGGGCCCTACCACCGTTGCACGCACACACTCCACAGCCCCGTAGAAATTCGCCTTCTCGCCAAGCATACTAGAAAAAGAGGGCTCGCGAAGCATGTCGCCACTCCGAGACGGGTCCAAACCTCACCCGCCGCACCAACATACTGCTTGCCGCCTTTCAGAGATGATACAACATTCTGACTAGACTCTTCACTCGTGATGATTGACGAGTTTACGCATTATCTCTTGAGTGTGTTACAACGGATGTCAGTTCTTCGAATTCTGTTTCTTTTTGGTTTCGACCGCATTTCTCTTAAGTCTTTTATTACGTGTTCGAGATGGATTTCTCTCAATTTTTGTGGTTTCGGGATTCCGTTGGAATCCCATCCTCTTTCCGCATAATATTCATTAAGCATCGGCTCCATTTCGAATACTGCCCCCTTTGATTTTCCGTCGGGTAGGGGCTCCTTCAGGAATCTTTGGGGCAGGTTGTCGTCTTTTCTCGTGATTCCTTGACGAACGAGATAGGCTCTTTCCAAGTTGACTATTCTTTCCCCGATTTCGGACATCGACTCTTTCGTGAAAGGAAAACCCGTCACGGCCTCCGTTATTTCGGCTGCCCTCTTTAGCGGTAGCAACTCCATGTTTTCGGCCAAGTTTTTGCATATTTCTAGGGAATCTACTACTGCGCACCAGTCTTCGAAGTAGCGCACCAGTCTGCCTTTTCCTCTGTGGGCAAGCCTTAAGGTTGCTTCGGGAATCCCAAACTTTTCTATGCCTTCATCGGGGTCGTCGCTCAGCTCTAAGAAAGGCTCGGATCTCAAATGGTCTGCTCCTCTGCTCGAGACTGCGTAGCCTAGACCGTAGCCTTTCAAGCCTCGAGGATCAGCCTGTATGAGTTCTAAACCTTTCACGTGAAAGGCTATTTCCTTCCCCCTTCCAAGTCTTTCCGCCGCTCTTCTAACTCCATCAGCAAGCAAGTCTCCAAATCCTTTGCGATAAGCTATTTTTTCAATTAGTTCGAGTATTGTCTTGCCGTTTCCCCAATTCAGTTCAAGGCCGTCTGTTTCCTTCTTGCTCAATTCTCCTCTTTCGTGAAGCTCCATAGCCCAAGCAATGCATTCAGCGGTCGTTATCGCATCCAAGCCCAACTTGTTAGCCAAGTCAACGGCTTTCAGTGCCAGATTAAGGTTTGAGTTTCCGACTCTAGCAGTAAAGCTGCTCAGTGCTTCGTACTCTGGTCCTTCGCCGTAAAGACCTGCGTAATCTCCCTCCCTTATGACATAAATTCTGCTGCATGGCACTATGCATGAGAAGCAAGCGCGGTTTTTCACATTGTATTCTCTCGCCAATCTTTCCCCGCTTACCTCAGCCGCGTGCTCAAACGTGGCTGAAGTGAAATGCCTAGTAGGCAGAAAGCCTAGATTGTTCGCGAGGCTCAGAATTCTGGTCGTTCCCATTACTCTGCGAGGCCAATACTGGGGATGAGCATAGGTTTCTTCTTCTACTTCTTCAACAATCCTCCAGAACGCGCCAGAATCAGCAATCTTCACGCCGCCTGTTCCCATTAAGACTATCGCCTTCAAGTTCTTAGAAGCCATAACCGTGCCCATACCGGTTCTGGCTGCTGGCCTTGCTAAATTTGCAAATATCCCTGAATAAGGAACAAGATTCTCGGCTGCCGGTCCAACTGTTGCAACCTGAACCCGTCGGTCCAAGTCTTTTCTAACAATTTCGGTTGTTTCGTAAACGTCTTTTCCGACGAGATGTGCTGCATCTAGAATCTGAGTCTCCTGATCATGTACGAAAATGAGGCACGGTTTTGGACTTCTGCCCTCGATTATTATTTGATCGTATCCAGCAAACTTCATTTCAGCGGCAAAATGACCCCCAGCGTTCGAATCTCCCAATATTCCCGTCAGCGGAGATTTTGCACTCACGTTGAATCGTGCACCCAGAGGGAAAGCCGTCCCGACCAAAGGGCCTGTCGCAAACATCAGCTTGTTTTCCGGAGAAAGAGGGCCGACATTTGCAAGAACTTCCGGGTAAAGTCTTGCAGAGTTGAAGCCTCTTCCACCGAGAAACTCCACTATCAAATCTTTTTCCGTAGGTTTTGTCTTAATCCTATTTCTCGTGAGATTTATTCGAAGAACTCTTCCAGAATAACCGAAATACTCAGGCAATTATTCCCCACTTTCTTAATGTTTCTTCAAGAACTTCATCTGGCAACCTAGGCCGCTGCATTCTCGTTTTCGAATACGTTAATGCTTTGGTCGGGCATTTCCTGACACATAATGGTTTTCCACCACACTGATCGCAGATTAAAGGAGTATGCCTCTCAGGGTGTAGCTTGATCGCTCCGACTCGGCATGCTTTCACGCATTTTCCGCAACCAATGCATTCTTCTTTGATTGCATAGATCAATCCTTCTGAGTTTCTTTTGAGAGCTTTCGAGGGGCATGTTTCCATCGGAAGACACCGGCGGCAATGCCAACACGTAATTGGCATATCAAAACCGAAAACATCCTCCTTCACAACGGTTACCCTTGAAGCGGAAGATCCAAACACGTTTTCATGAGCGAACGAGCACACTGCTTCACATAGTCTGCATCCAGAACATCGGTCGGCATCGACGATTATTCTCTTCATCTAAACAGGTGTCTCTCCATCCCTGAGGTTTTTACATGACCTCGGCGATATTCATTTGGGAAACGTTTAAGTTGAAGCTACTTTTATCCATTTTGCACTCATGAAGACCTTAATTGTCAGAGTTAAGAGAATCGAAGGTGCGTGCGACACGCACAAAGTCGGAGACTGCTTTCGGCTCGAAGGTGGAAAGCTGAGCTTTCCCGAAGAGAACAAGCACGTTTGTATCTATGCCCTCTCCAGCCTGCTTCCACTGCTGCCGGCTAAGCAAAGGAAACTAGAGGAACCAAACGATTGGCTACCAAAGGTCTTCGAGGTGGAATGCCCGGATCCCAAAGGAAGAGTGATTTGGGAAATCACGTGTCAAGAATGACTTGACCTGCACAACCCGACTTCAGAGCGCATCAGCACTCACGGCCCGAGCCATGAATTTCCTTTTCGAAAAAGGGAAAGGACTCTGCCAGACTGGGAATCTCAGAAGAGAACGTTTCATTGATCATTTTGCTGCGAAGTCTATGCTCTCACGTGGACGTCGTCAGAAAAGTCTTACGCAAAAAGTTGAGGAACGTCTAAGCCAAAGAGACATTCGCATGTGCACTGTCTTTATTTCATTTCGTATTCTTCGCCCTCTCGCAGTAGCACCACTTCAGTTTTCGAGTTGGCTTCTGTCTTCTTTTTGAATTCTTCACGATCCTTTTCCCAGGTGTGCATGGCCATTGCAGTTTTTGGGTCAATCGCCGTTGCAGCTTCGGCGGCTTCAGCATTGTCCATGGTGTACTTGTCTCCAGTTGGAAGCAAGGCCAAGTCTATGTTCTTGATTTTGCGCATTTCCGGGATGAAGTCTGTGTCTCCAGCATGGTAAATTGTCTTGCCTTCGGCTTTTATCAGGTAGCCCACTCCGTATCCTTTCGGATGCCAGGGTTTTCCGGAAGGCTTGAAACGCTTGGTGTTGTAGGCTTCGACCGCCTCGATCGTCAAACCATCAACACTGGTTTTTTCTCCAGATTTGATGGTTCGGACGTTTCCGCCGATTCTTGAAGCGCAGTTTTTGGGAGCGATTACGACGGTGTCCTTCTTGCGAAGCTTTTGGATTTTGGGCGGGCTGCAGTGGTCGCCATGATTATGCGTAACCAGAATGATGTCGGCTTTCTCGGAAGTTTCAACTATCTTCCCGTATTTTTTCAAGTCAATGTAGATGACTTTGTCTGTAGTTCTGATTTGAAAGCTAGCATGGCCTAGCCACTTAACATGGATCGCCAATCTAACACCGAACCTGATATTGATCAATGAGCCCATATAAGACTTAAGTCAAGCTTTCCATTCCGCGTTGAAACCTCGTTCTGGATGTAACCTCACACAGTATGCCATTGCTTTGGCAAGTCTATTCACAGCACGCGTGCTAGAGTATGGGAAGAGAGTAAGGTTCAATAGGAACTCAACGATCAAAGGGTTGAAAGGTGGCAACATAAATCTTGGATGATGGGCACGGTCTCACCGAGTCTTCGTTTGGCCCACGGGACACTGATGTTTTAGCAGTGATAAGCGAGGAGGATTTGACGTTGTTTACGTTCGACGGATTGAAGAGAAGACTGGGCTTGCATCCCGAGACGCTGTCCAGAGTTCTTGGCAGATTGGAGCAAGAGGGCATCGTAAGAAAAAGGCCCGAAGGATACGAGGTCACGTCGAGGATCAATGAATTTCTGAGGCCGCATCCAACCTGTGCCGATGCTTCTCACGTGCCTCTGATTCAAACGTTTCTGCCGTCTGACACGTCGGTTCCACAGTTGATTTCAGGCCTCAGAGGGAGATGGTTCGGCTTGCTTCGTTGGTTAGGCCTTTCAGAGACTGAGGAAGGAGTTACTCTGAAGTGGATTACTGAAGACGGTGCCATCCAGGTTGACGCAAACATATCGGAAAAGGTGCTCGCGATTGAGGCTAAGTTTTTGCAGGACAAGGACCTGAACTTGGCCTTGAAAGCCTCTTATCAACTCATGGCTTACATAGGCAAGCTCTGTTCAGGTTCGCGGCTAATCCGGCGCGTAGCCTACTCGGGAGACTCCGACCTGCATCTGATGCCAGCGTAGCCGTGACTGACTTTCTGTTTTTGTTAGTCAACAAATACAGCGCCGTCATCTTCTACTTTGAGGTGAAAAAGTATGAGTCAAGAAATCAATCCTCTGCAAGTGTTGAAGTTGCTTTCTGACGCCACCGCTGAACTCGTTCGCAAACTGGCGCCATCCGTGGTCAGCGTGAACTCAACGATGACGAGAGGCACGGGCGTCGTCTTCGACTCGGATGGATATATAGTAACATGCAACCACGTTCTCGGAAGAAGCGCTTCGGTCAGAATCGGCTCAGGAGAAAGGGTTCTTGAGGGAAAGACAATCGGGTTTGACCCTTATTCCGACATAGCGCTGCTCAAGGCTGAACATGGAGACTTAAAACCGATAGAGCTTGGTGACTCTGGAAAGCTGAGCGCTGGCCAGTTTGTTCTGGCTCTCGCGAACCCGTTCAACAGGCAACCTAGCGCGACAACAGGGATAATCACAAGCGTAGGCGCTACACTCCGAGGGTGGAGAGGAACAACGATGGAAAACGTGGTAGCAACCGACGCCGGACTAAACCCGGGGTTCTCAGGTGGGCCACTGGTAGATGTTTCTGGCAGAATGATAGGCCTGAACACGGCTTATGTCTGGTCTCGCGGCATAGCTATCCCGATCGACAAGGTGAAGAGCGTCGTTGACAGGTTGCTGAGTGGAGGAAAAATCAGGAGAGCATACTTGGGCATAGCGTCCAACACGGTTTCAATTCCGCAAGAGATCGCAAGGGAGACACGTATCAACCAAGACGCGGGAATCATGGTCTTTTCCGTTGAGCCCGGCGCACCTGCGAGGAAGGCCGGTTTGGCGATGGGCGACGTGATAGTGAAGTTCAACGGTAACTCTGTCACAAGCTTCTACGACCTTCCCAGACTCCTGACCGAGGACGTAATCGGAACAAAGACAAAGCTCTCGATTCTTCGGGGAGAGAAACTGATGGAACTCACCGTCATTCCAAACGCGGCTGAAGGTGCAGACGATGAGTGAGAGGTTCTTAACGAGTTTCGAGATCGAACTGGAACCGCCACCGCCTCCACGGCCAAGACCACTGCGCCCAATTCCCTCATCGCTTCCACACATCAGCGTCAGTCCGACTTCGCGACCTCTCTTCTCCAAGATATCTCTTTCCTAAAACTGGAATTAGCCTCGAAACGAAGACGAAAACCTGCGAGCGCACATTAAGATTACGCATAGCCCCTTTTTATTTGTCTCAAGTTGGTAGCCCAGATCGACGCGTGCATGTCCCTTTTCGCAGGGAAAATTATAGATTTAAGAGAATGCAGAGCATGAATTAGTGGAAGTGCGGTCTGCGAGTTCTGGTGATCTGAAGGATGTCCGCTGAGAAGAATGTTTTGAGGAAGGCGACCGATAATGCTTTGAAGATCATGAAGGATGCGGGTTTTGAGGTTTCCGACGAAGTGACGGTTATGGTTGATCTTAAGCTGCCTTTCAGGGGATATTCGACGAAGAGAGACGGCGTTGACCTTATTGTGATTGCTGGTGAAGCGTTAAGGTCTGGGATGGTTGAGGGGCTCATTATACATGAGATGTCCCACATTTACAGGACCAACGTGAACCATCCATCCCACAATCATGAGTTATTGAACAGGGTCGTGCAGTTCGTCGTTGAGAAAGGCCATTTGACAGAAGAATACCAAGTCGCGGTTGTTCAGGAAGCGGTTAATCACGTGCAGGATTTGTACGCTGATGACGTTGCCTTCCGAGCCTTTGGCCGAAGCGGTGTATTTTCACTTGACCAAGCCTTCGATTTCTTTCTGAGATGGATAAATGACGAACCGGTGGATTCAAGAAACGCCAGAGCCGTGTGGCAGAACATAGGCATATTGTTGAACAACTGTTTTGCCCTCAGCAACATGATGAGACACGGTGTGCCAGACGTTAACAATCAAGCAGAAAACAAGGTTCAAGAATTCCTGTCTCAAACCGACGAACGCATGAAAGAAGGATTCGAATACTTCAAAGACTTCATGACACATCTAAAGGAAAACATAACGGAAAGAGAATTCGAGAGAGAATTGACCGATTACTTGATGAAAATAACGGAACTCGCAGACTGATCTGCGCCTGAAGTCAAACTCTTTCGGTCTTTCCACGAGGATGCTGAAAAGCAAATACTTTGGAATTTGCCAGTTTCCTATATTACAAGATTTGAGCACCTGGTCTCCACGTATGCCCTAATCAAGGGTTGAGTGTGGGACGATTTTGCTCACAGTATCGTTGGATTTTTGTCTCCCTATTACCTTTGCACCATGGCCTGACGCTTCTGAGTCTTTTGCTATAGTCTAACGTGCGCTGCTCTTGTTGTGTGGAGTGTGTGCGTGCGTGCAACGGTGGTAGGGCCCTGTATTTGGATCCAAATATGTCCTAGTCGCGTTAGCGGTGTGAACGGCTGTGGTTTCCTTTTTTCGGTGGTGATGGAGAGTGTGAAGTGAGCTGCCGGGTTGAGAGGGCGGGAGGCTGGTTTTCGTTGACTCCGGTGAGGGTTCGGTTTGGATCGATCGAACGACAAAATAGCCTAAAACAATGGGAATTGTTAGGTTTGAAGCTAACACGATACTAACATTTCATTTTCTTTGAAAAGTGTATCCCAGATGTTCTCAAAGATTTAGGCTTATTTTGAATTTCTAAGGCTACGTTGGACAGCTTTGGAAACTGTATCCCAGACATCAAAAAGTTGTATCCCGGAATGGTCAAAAACGTCACGTGTGTATCCCAGACAGTTTCAAAGGATTCAAGCGAGTGTTCAGCACATGTTCAGCATAAGTTCAACATACTCGTATGACAGTAAAGTATATCGATATGACTGTTAGACATATAACACCGTTGGGTACCACGGTTAACACGCGCGCGCTCTCTCACTGGTCATAACGCGCGCTACGACGAGCGCGTCCGACTCGCGCCAATGCTTTCTGAAAGGATTCTTCTAAAAATCGTCAGACCGTGTTTCGCTTTCAATTTCTTTTCGCCAAGTCTCTCACGATAATGGATCGGTATCTCAACAATCCCGAACCCTTTGTTCTCAACCCGATGATTCAACTCGACTTCTATGTCAAAGCCTTGGGACTTTGGACTCCAGCTTTCTAGAATCTCCCATCTTATCATCCTCAAACCAGTTAGCGGATCGCGCAGACTGACCCCGTTTAACATGTTATGGGCAAAAGCCAAAAGTCGATTTCCAACGTGGAAAACGTCTTTCATAGCCTCAGCATTGAGAGTTGGGCTAAACCGGTTTCCACACACCATACCTACTTGTGGATTTCTCTCCAGAATTCGAAGCATTTGAGGCGCGTATCTAGCAGGGTAAGTGTAGTCGGCGTCGGTGAGGATAGCGTAGTCCACGTCGACATCAACATGCCGGATCGCCTCAGCTATGGCGTTGCCTTTGCCAGAGCCTCGCTGCAAGATGATCTCGGCGTCCATGCTTTTTGCAACTTCAACGGTCCTGTCCTGACTTTTGCCGTCTACTACCATGATCCATGGCTTCTCCACGTGCTTTTTAAAATCAGCTATAGTCAGTCCTATTCCTTCCTCTTCGTTGAGGGCAGCAACGATTACCAGCATAGGATTTCGAGAGCCTATCTCCAGCACTCTAAACAGGTCCTAGCGCGCGCTTCGACATTCTAGTGTAGATTTCGTCATTAATGAATAGTTGTAACTGTAGTCTAACAGTCACACGCACTTAAATCTGAAAATGACCATTCGTAAAATAGTCTACATCATGGACGCGAAAAGGAGGGATAGACAAGTATGAAAAGTAAAGAGTTTATGGGTAAAGATGTGTTTGCGTTAGACGAGAAAATCGGCAGAGTCAAAGAAATAGAAATAGATCCGGAAAACTGGAAAATAACTCATCTCGAAATCGAATTGGAAAAGGATATAGCTGAATCAGTGCTTGGCGCAAGGAAAGGCGGAGTAAGAAACATGCTGGACGTTTCAGCCCTAGAGCAAGGAGCTGCCCGTTGGACGGACAATGGATTGCACTTGAAGACTTCAAAAGATCAGCTTCACATGTACCTTAGACCAGTAGCTTAAACTTAGGCGGGAAGATAACTATGAACATTTGGTTGACGATTGCTGTCATTGTTATAATACTTTGGTTAGTCGGCTTCTTTGCTTTGCCAGGCGTAGGCGCTTTGATACACGTACTGCTTGTAATAGCTGCAGTCTTGATAGTCGTTTGGCTTCTGACCGGAAAAAAGCTTTGGAAATAACCATAATTCCCTTTTTTATTAGATAGCGCGCGCGCTAATAAACTCTAAGTGACTTGAAAACGGTTGGAGAGGAGGTGAAAATGAATGGGAGATATAGTTGATACTGCTGTTGCGGCTGAGTCTTTCAAAACACTTGTCGCAGCAGTACAAGCGGCAGGATTAGTTGAAACATTGAAAGGCAAAGGGCCGTTCACGGTTTTTGCGCCTGACGATGACGCTTTTGCAAAGCTTCCCGAAGGCACAGTGGACGGACTCTTGAAGGACGTTCCAAAATTAAGAGCAGTTCTGATGTATCATATAATCCCTGGAAAGCTTACGGTTGACGAAATCGGTCAAATGAAAAGCGCCATGACAGTTCAAGGCCAAGAAGTCAGAATTGACGCCCACAAATGGTGGCATCTTCACATGAACCCGAAAATCAATGACGCCAACATTACAAGCAAAGACATTGTAACGGACAACGGCATGATCCACGTTTTGAATAGAGTGATTATGCCAAACATGGAACTTACGTGTCCAGTGTGTGGAATGGGCTTCATGACTATGCAAGATATGAATACTCATACCAGAACAGCCCACATACCAGAAAAAGCGCTTGAACCGACGCCAGTTATTGAAGTGATTCCGGTAGTTGAGAAGGCGGCAGAGCCATTGCCAACCGCTGAGGTGATAACGGAGGCGATGCCAGCAACGGCAAGAGTAGCGGAAGGAGTTTTTGAGGTTCTATATGATGCTGAGGGAAAGTTCCGTTTCCATCTGAAAGCTGCAAACGGACAGATAATCGCTGTAAGCCAATCCTACCTATCAAAACAGTCAGCCGAAAAAGGCATAGCATCAGTGATGAAGAATGCTCCAATGGCCAAGATCATTGATCAAACCACTGCGGTGACCTAAACCTAACATTTTCTTTCATTTTTTTTACTTAGTCAGAACTAGGCGCGCGCGTTGATAGATGATTCCGCAGCTAAAACTGACATCAGGACGGGCCCTCATGGAACTGTTGAAATCGGACGAGTGTACTGAAGAAAAGATTTACCAGATGCGAATGCGGGATATCCAGGACAAGCTCTTGCAGCGTGCGAAGGGAATGCTAACGGTCCTGGCACGCGCGCTTGATTCTCTGTTTGGGGTAAAGTTTTATCTTTCTCTCTCTATTTTTTTTATAATATCAATCTATGATCTAATCAATATTGACCACATCCATATGCTTAAGTACTCAGTTTAAGAGAATAATATTGTATGGATTTAGAATGCCAGAAATAAAGAAGAGAAAAGAAACAAAGCTAGAGTCTAACACTACAGATAACACTACAGATAAAGTAACAGATAACGTTACTGATAAAGAGCTAAATATACTTAAGGAAGAGCTATTCGCTGATATTGTGTCAGTTGAATCAATTAAGACACGAAGGAAAGGCAGAGAACCTAAGTACTCTAAGCTAGCAGCTGCTATAAAGATAGTAGCTAAGATGTCAAGGAATGCTTATAGACTAAACTTAGAGAAAGTGTTCCAACTAGAGAACTATAGTAAGCTAGACCTGAAAGAGAGGAAAGCACTAGTAAAAAAGGTTTATCCAATACTTGATCGATACCTAAAGGAATTTGCTCGTACACATGGCTATGATCTATCTAGGAAAGAAGTAAAAAAGAACAGAGAAGGAAAGGAGATCATCATTAAGGGTGTTAAGATGGCTACACTTCCAGAGTACACTAAATTTAAGAAAGAAACTATCAGCATGAGACTAGTTGGATCTGATATCTACTTAATCAAGCAGAGTGACATACCAATTGAATAAGCATATTAGCTACATATTAGCTATATACTGCATGAGTAGAGAATGTCCGTCGATGAAAATACGGATCTTTTGCTGGGTCTGGGCTTAAGTCTTAATCAGGCAAAGGTTTACTTAGCAATACTTAAACTGGAGAGAACTACGGCAGGACAGATATCCAAGTTTTCGAAAGTGCGCAGGGAAGACGTGTACAGAATTTTGCCGATACTTGAAACATTGGGACTAGTAGAAAAAATAATGGGCAAACCAGCCGAGATTCGAGCAACACCCATTTCTGATGCCTTAACTTTCTTAGTGACGGAAGAAAAAACGAAATCTGACGAAAGACTGTCAAGCATGAGGATTAAGGTCCAGAGGTTAGCATCAAAAGACTGGAAGCAACCCCTGCCTGAAAAAGAAAGCATCTACGTCCTGATACCAGAAAGAAAAGCGATTCTGGCTAAGACTTCAGAACTAATCAAAAATTCCAAAAAAGAGACTTCTTTAATTGCAGACAAAGTGAGAATTTTATCCATTTTATCGCAGTTTTCAGAGGATTTCAAGACGGCAATAAAGAAAGGTGCACAGATTCGAGTGATTTTTGAAGGGGTTAGCCCGGATAATTTACTTAAGGAAAAAGTGCAAAAACTCATTGATGGGACTAATGTTCACATCAAGTTTTATCGTAAACCCTTGAATCACTTCATAATGTCTGATGATAAGGAAGCGATGATTACCGCTTCCAAAGAAAGCGGTTTAGGAGAAGTCCCCACTTTGTGGACAAACAACGGCAACCTTATTGGCATACTAAAAACAAGTTTTGAAACGGAATGGCAAAAGGCTAAGGATTGACCCGGCTTAGCGCGCTAAATTGTCGGAAAAAGGAGCAGGATGAAAATAGAATCACGTATAAAAAGATGAAGGAAAGTGGATTCTTGCAGAGAAAGATTCTGAACAAGATTGAGTATAAACGTATGCGAAGAGGACGACAAGATATTATCGTAGGTATTCTCAGATGTGCCAAGAAGGGAAGCACGAAATATCATATGATGAGCGCAGTTAGAGTGAGTTTTACCCAATGTAAAGAATACCTAAAATATCTTGCTTGGGCAGGCTACGTTTCTGAGGAAGCAGGTGGTATCTGGAAAACCACTGAAAAAGGACATCTAGTTATCGATGCTTGCCAAATCTGCCACGGCTATCTGCCACAGTTTAATGAATCTAACCGAGCGCGAGTTCAGGCGGAGGTGAAGAAAATGAGTAGGAGAGGCAAATCTACGGGAAAAGCAATCGATAGGCAGAAGGGGCATCAAACGAGAGGATCTCACGGCGGAAAGAAACAGAAGGGAAGATAGAGAAACAGTTAGCGCGATGCTAGCCGACTAATCCCTAACATTCCTCTTAAAGACCTGTCGATCGATCGAAGTCACAGATTAGACTCGGTTTTCCTTCTGCAACGCTGTGCAGAAAACCAAGGTACGGTTCAAGCTTGGCTTTGATTAGAGCATGTTGTACTTTCCAAGACAGAATTTCGTATGCTAAGTTGAAAATGTTGTTCATGCCATCATAAGCTTTGAAGGTCTTTCTGTGCTCAGGTCTTAGTGCGTCAGGTAGCAGATTGAAAATCTGACCAAAGTATTTGTCTGAACAGTGACCTTCAATTGCCATCAGCTTTCTTCTGAAAGTAGACATATCATCAGCTTTGAGGTCGTTCACGCTCTTGACAACTGAAAAATCATGACGTTTCAAATTGTACTTACTCAACACTTGATTTTGTCCTTCAATCTTACCGAGAACAAACTGCCTAGCAATGTGTACACCTAGCGCGCGCTAAGGAGTGCTCAACGGTCAGAGTCTCAGCCAAGAATGAAAAGACTTCGCCAAGAATTGTTTACCGTTGCGGTAGCCAGAGCGAAAGCATCAGAGAATTCTTGAAAAACAGAGGAATAATCAAGAAAATCAGCCAAAAACTGCGGAAAAACCGTTGTTTTTGAGTGTTTTTCATGGTCATTTTTGATGGTAAGTGTGTTCTTTAAATCCTCTTAAAGCACGCTATAGACCCATTAACGCGCTAGCAGTCCAGCATTCTTACAGCTTCTGTTGGTCTCAGGATTTTTCCCGCTCCCAGATCTCTGAGCTTCGGTTTCTTCATTTGTTCTAAGAAGTCGCGGTCTCTCGTTACAAGGATGTCTCCATTATGCCAGATGTGGCTCCAAAGTGTAAGCACATCACATTTTCTTCTTACCCATTCATCCCATTTCTCTTTAGCTACCTCATCGCAATGATATTTCCGACAGAAATCACCGTATTCCACTTCATCTTCTGAAAATAGAACTGTCTGAATTTCCTTCTCAAGTTCCTCTTGCCACCTGCCACTATACCCGAAATAATCCCCAAAAAACGAAAGATCAAAGCGAGCGAGAGTCGGCAGAATCTCAACGCCACCTAACCCTGCGGACTGGATTCTTTGCACAAATTCGCCAAAATTCTGAGGATGCGTTTGTTTGTCTTGCTTCAATTCAGAAGCACTGATTGCAACCACTCTTAAGCTAATCTCCTTGTTATGATGCATTTGGATTAGTCTTTTTATTTGAGGAGCATCTTCGCGGTTTTGCTCAAGGTCAATAATGCAATTGTTATCAAGCGTCACATTCGGAGGCTTCATATCTGCATCAGAAGCTGTTATTGTAGCAGACATTATTTTGGGTTTGGGTTTGGGGGTAAAGTTTTATCGCTCCTAGTCGATCGATTCGCACCTTTCATTTCCGAATTTTTCGGGCGCTGAATTTTCTAACTGTAAAACGGTATGGTTTGACAGCCCCGAAATGTGTTAGCTCAACCTCCTGACATTTCCCATAGTATTGTTAGTTTTGTCGTTCGATCGATCGTGTCGCCGAAATCAAGCAGAACATTCTTAATCCGCATCTTCACATTGCTCTCTTCTTCTAATCTGCTTAACAGGGTTATATGGGAAGCGCGCGTTAAAACCATTGTTGCAAAGTGAAAAAACGACGGGGCCCGAATTTTGTGAGGCTCCGAGCCTTTATGATTTCTCAGCCCGCGCGCGCTTGCGAGTTTTTGATTGTCGCATTTTGTCCGTTAAGTTGATCGAAGCCTGAAGTTGGATCTCGCGTCTCAGGAAGGTTTCGGGACATTTTCGATGGCTAGTGAGCTATCGAGTTTTTTGTGGTATAGTCTGGCAGCCACGCAGAGCCCAGCAACCGTGATTGCAAGCCAGAACGTCCATCCGAACTCTGCGGAGACGGTGATGCCGCGTACCGTGTCCTGGGCCATGGAGGAAGGCAGCTGCAGCGTTTTCACGCCGGTCCACGGAACGTTCAGGTCCGCTCCAGAAAGGCCGGAGGACCCAAACATCATCCCCAATATTGTACCCAAATTCGTCACGAGCAGCAGGAGCACTAGAAACGCGATCAGCGTTCCAAGCGGCTTCTTGTACGCGAACCCGAATAGGCGTTTTGAGTAGGGCTTTGAGGGCATGACCGAGTAGACGACGAGACCGATGCCGGCGGAGACAAGCAGCACCATGAACATCCAGCTGACGGCCACTATTATCGGAAGCGCCACACTGTACCCCACGATGTTCGTTGACAGGTTAACCGGGGAAAACCCGACTTTCGCAAGAGTCTGGCCCACGGTGACCTGCCACCACGGAACAAACAGAGAAGCGACTGCCAACACAAGGTTCAGAGCGCCCCCGACGAACGCAAACCAGTTCACGCCTTTCACGCGCAGGTTCTTCATGTTCAAACGCACGCCCTTCATACTGTCACCTCACTATCGACACGTTGTTGACCGTGCTGGTTCCGTTCATCTGCAGGAGTATGCCTGCGAGGTTCACGTTTATGCTTGAAAGGTCAACGCTAAAACTGTGCGCGCCAGCGTGGGCGGTTTCAACGTGCCCAGCCGCTTCCGCAGCGAGCTGGCTGGTCATTTGGAACATCACCGTTTCATTGGCACCGGCGATTACGGGGTTGGCGAGCGATATCTGTCCTAGGGAAAAACCGTCACTGTGATCCGTCAAGTTCGCCGAGAACGCGATCAGCGTCAAGTCGGCCACGGTTGGGTTGGTGAAGTTAAACAGCATGCCAAACGTCCGCGAGGTGAGGTTGACCCACGACGTTGTGACGTTGGGCATCGTCATTCCTCCTTGGCTTGAGAACATGTTGCCCAGCTTGTCAACGTTAGAGGGAGTAAACACTCCGCTCAGGTTGCCGCTGTAGGCGAGCAGGGTTGCCCCAAGAGGCCCCACGATAATGAGTATGCTGACCACCGCCAGGATCAGCCGAGGCCTCTTAATGTTTGCCGGAACCTGCCCCTTCCTCATTGCCAGCCCCAGAGGAACCAGGAAGCCGACGCTGCAGAAGGCCATGACCACCACCGCGCCGACCAGGATAAAGGTAGGCGGGATGTTCAAGCTTACGCCGAGGCCGCCTTGTCCGCCTTGGCCCTGGCTGCCTTGTCCGGGGTTGCCATGGCTGCCAATGAACACCGGCTGCAGAGTGTGGTCCTGCGTCATCCGCACCGTGACGGGATTCTCATTCACGTTCTGACCGTCGACGACCCAATACTTGAGGGAACCGCCACTGTTCGGCGTAGCAGTAACGGTCACGTTTTCATCGTAACTGTACGTGTAGGTTCCAGGCGATGGGTCAGTCGTTCCCCCGTCTGCAGCGTTTATTGCCAACATGAAGCTAGCCGGAAGCGTGTTCGACGCGAAGACGGGCCTCACTGTGTGATTCCCATCCAAGTTAAATTCGATCGAAGTCGAGTTTCCAAAGTTGCTTCCGTCAAGCAGCCAATGGTCGAGCCACCAGCCAGAATTGGGAATCGCCGTCACCCTCGCCTGGTTTCCAGGAGGGTAGGTGTACTGTCCAGGCGCGGGATCGGTTGTTCCTCCCGTCGCGGGGCTTATCGTCACCGTCACGGTGAAGGGGGGGTTTGGAACAAATTTGGGGCCTAAATCGTGGCTGCGATCCATTGTTATCGTTATGGGGTTGCTCATGCCACCGCTTGTCTGGTCCAAAGACCAGCCGCCAAAATAGGTTCCATTCTGAGGAATCGCGGTCACGGTCACGTTTTCCCCGTAGTTGTACGTGTAGGTTCCGGGCGGGGGGTCGGTCGTGCCGTTACTCACACTCCATATTGTCAGCGTCCGCGGCCCAGAGGTAGCGTTTTCGAAGAGGGGTTGAATCGTGAAGTTCCAGTTCATCATCAGCATCCACGGATTCTGAGTTCCAAAGTTGTCTCCATAAACGCTCGTCCAATGGTCAAACACGTAGCCAGGGTCCGGAATCGCGGTTACAGTCACGTTTGCCATGTAGCCGTAAGTGTAGTTTCCAGGCGGAGGATCGGTCGTTCCCCCCGCAGCCGCGATTATCGTCAGCGTTCTCTGAGCAGATGCAGCATTCTCGAAGACGGCTTCTAGCGACACGTTCTTAACCATCATTATCGTGTTGGGGTTTTGGTTGCCCATAACCCAAAAACCGCTCATCCAGTAGTCAAAGATGTAGCCCGAATCTGGAATCTGCGGTCACGGTCACGCTTGCGTTGTAGCCGTAAGTGTAGTTTCCCGGCGGCGGGCTGGTTGTTCCTCCAACTGTAGCGTTTATCGTCAGCGTTCTCTCGGCGGTCGCAGCGTTCTCGAAGACGGGTTGATCCGTGAAGTTCCACGTCATCGTTAGCATCAACTGATCCTGACCTTCTCCAAAGTTGTGTCCGAAACCGTCGGTCCAGTACTCTAAAAAGTAACCGGGGTCTGGGATCGCGGTGATTGTGACGTTTTCTCCGTAGGCGTAAGTGTAGTCTCCCGGCGGCGGGTCGGTCGTGCCGTTGTTTCCTGCAAGTATAGTCAGCGTTCTTTTGGCGGATGCGATATTTTCGTAGACGGACTGAAGCGTCACGTTCCAGGTCATAATTAATGTAATGGGGTTTGCGCTTCCCATGAAGTTTCCAGAACCGTCCGTCCAGTAGGCAAAGATGTAGCCCGGATCAGGGATTGCGGTTACGGTCACATTTGTACCATAACTGTAACTGTAATTCCTAGGAGGAGGAATAGTTGTACCTCCCGCCGCCGGATTTATCGTCAGTTGATATAGATCAGGGTTGGCGAAGCCTACCCTCAACGAGGGTAGTACAAAAAATAAAACAGCGATGAAAAACAGTGCAACCGAAAAGAGCTTTCGCATTCCAAGTCATGCCAGTTTGAAATCTCTCCTCTTAAAAACTTTGTTAACTCAAAATCTTGCTTAACGCTCTGTTGACGCGCGCGCTAGAAAATACCATCACTGGAAAAATACGAGCAGATACTCAAGTCCAACAATGAACCCCTGATCTCGCTTGATGAGCTCCTTTCTGTGTTGTAACTGGACGAATGAGTGACATTGATTTCCTTTGTTTTTATCAAGAGCACCTTGTTATCATTAGTGCAAGCCAACACGCAAACAGCGCCCCCATTTTTGAAGTAGGCGTATTCATAGTTTGACTTGTCAGCAAATTCAACGGTGTCTGCGAAGCAGCGTCTGTTGGGTCCACTGTAAACGATTGTTGACTTCAACACCTTTTCGCTCTCGAACTTGCTCATACCTTCATCCCGTCAGGTCCAGAATTACTTCACTAGATGTTTCTTGTGGCGTCTTCTTTGACATCCCTGACTAGTATGAGAGCGGTTCTTTCGGGTCGGGAGATTTCTGCGACGTTTTCCTTGAATTTCTTGAAGTCGAGTGTTTCGAGCAGTGAAATCTGCTCGTTCCAGGAGCAGTGTCCTCTTCTTAGGGTTTCCCAGGTGCCTTGAAGTACTCTCCACATCATGGTGCTGTCTATGCCCGTTGTGAGTTGACCGATCGCGTGGTTGCGGGCGTTTTCGAAGTGCTCCTTGAACTTGCTTGTGTCTTCCCTCAGTTCACGCAGGGTTTCGGTCAGAATCTTCCGGACTTTTGAGGCTTTGCTGGGCTGAGTGGCGAAAGTTGTGAATAGCATGCCCGCTTCTTTATAGCTCGGCGTGAGCGTGCGGAGTTTGTCGGTCAGCTGTGCTTCTAGGATTAGGCGTCGGCGAAGTATTGATGATTGGCCCGAGGAGAGCATGGACCCGAGAATCTGCAGCGACGCCCTTTCCTCAGCTGAGCCTGACGGGCTGCTGAGAGCTAGACCAACTTGTAGAAGTCTGATCGGACGAGGAAGCTCTGTCACTGAAGGTTCTTGGGGATGAAAAGTCTTGTAGGAAATGGCGGGACGTTTCAGGTGCCGCATCCAATAGTCTCGGCTTTTGATACAATCGATGAGCTTGTTCATTGTGAGGTCGCCTGAGACCCAGATGACGGTGTTTGACGGGTTGTACAAAGAGTGGAAATAGTCGCGCATTTCGGAGTTTGTTATGGCCTTTATGGTTTCTTCGGAACCGATCACGGTGGTGGACAGTGGATGATTTTTGAAGAGTTTTGATGTTGCGGTTTTTTCTACGAGATAATCGGGGTTGTCTTCCGTGATGAAGTACTCGCTAAGGATGACGCCTCTTTCGCGTTCGAACTGTTCAGGATCAATACGCGCCTGTGACAGGAGGTGCAGCCAGAGTTCAAGCGTATTGATTGAGTATTTCATCGGACATTCTGCAACGTATACTGTGGCATCGACATCTGTCATCGCGTTGTTTCTAGCTCCGAGCTTCTGGAACGTTGCTTCAACGTTCTTGACGGTTTTGGTTCCCTTGAAAATCATGTGTTCAAGATAATGAGAGATTCCAGAAACCTCAGGCTTCTCGGTGCGGCCTCCAACCGGAAAACCCACGGCGACGCCTGCCGACTTGGATTTGGGCAAGGGCTCCAGTACAAGCTGCAACCCGTTAGAGAACCTGTGAGTCTCAATGTCGGTCATTGTATCCCCTCTTTCATGATTTTGGCAAGAGTTTCCTCGTTTGGCGGCTTGCCTGCGACGCTCAGTGACACTTGGGAAGCGGTCAGAGATTTTTCGGCGACTTTCCTGATGTTTTCAGGCGTGACTGCTTCGATTTTGGAGAGGTAGGACTCAGGGTTTGCTTCTGCTCCTCTGAAAAGGTTCTGGGCTAGCCATGTGGCAGCGCGAGAGGGCACTTCCAGCATGGTTTCAATGACTTGTCGATGGAAGACACTAAGTTCTTCCAGGTCTTTTTCGGGGACGGTCTTGCCGCGTAGGTCTGTCATGCACCTGAGCGTTAGACGCAGTGCTTCCGGCACTTTTTCGTGTCTCACACCTGCATGAGCGGTCAACAGACCGCAATCTCTGAGGGCGAAGAGTCTTGAGCCTGGAAAGTATGTTAATCCTCTCTTATCACGAAGTTCCTTGAACAAAGTTCCAGCGTAATGGCGCTCGGAGCCTAAACAGTCCTCAAGAAGCAAAAACGCGGGATAGTCAGGTGATGAGGCGCCTACACTCACGGCTCCTACTGTGAAGGTTGTTTGTTGTGCATGAAGAGAGGTTCGAAGAATGTTGAAGTCTCGTCTGGGTTCGGGCGTGATTTTTTCTGGCAGCAGTTTGAGTTTAACTTTTTCGAAGGAAGAGCGGACGCAATCGATGAGCGTTTCTTCTTTTTGCGGGCCCACGATGGCTATAACGAGTCCTGCATTCGCTCTTGCTTGCCTGTCAAACTCGTCGAGTGTCTTGGGTGTTATTCTCTCTATTGTGCTGGGGTATCCTGTGACAGAGTGACCCAGAGGGTTCTGTGGGAATGCTGCCTCCCAGACCCCTGTCATAGACGCTGTCATTGGGTCTTGCATGATTTTCTCGTACTCAAGTCTTTGCGAAGCCTTCTCTTTGTTGAGTTCCAGCTCTGGAAAAGAGGGTAACGAGTAAAGATCAGCGAGAACCATAAGACATTCTTCCAGTTTCTTGTATGGAACTTGGGCGCGGAGCAGCATGTGGTCGCGGTCCGTCACAGCCTCGACAGTTGCGCCTACGCGATCCACAGCCGCCTGCAACTGCAAAGGATCAAGTCTCGACGTTAGCCTCAAACGCATACGGTTGTCTAGACACGCGCAACCTTCTACTGGATCTCTGTAGGAGCCTCTTCCGACAAGAAGCGCAACTGATGCAGAGCGCAAAAACCTGTGCGCAAGAGCAACAACCTTGACCCCTTGTGAAATCTCCCCAATAATAACTGGAAAGGTGAACACCAGCCTCATGTTTTTAAGGACTCTTGATTCTAAAAGCTTTACTCCAGCAATCTGTTTAGTGCCTACTCCACATTCATGGGTTCTAGGGCTTCTGGCACCGTTCAATCAAGTAGTCATCAATCAAATAGCGTAGAGTTCTTGAAAGTCACAAACTAAACTAGACTTGCCATATTCGATCGATCTATGATTGACAGCAGAATCACCAACAATAGTATTGGAGTATGTCTTTACGAGTCAAGTGGGAACCTTTTCTACCACAACTCATTCATTGACATTGACGAACCTGTGATTTCTAACTTCCAGTCACCTGTCTCGCCACCGTCCGGCTCATATATGATAAACGAGTGGGACAACGGTTTTGAAGGGAACTACTGGAGCGACTATCTGACAAAGTATCCGAACGCCACTGGAGTTGACAGCTCAGGCGTCTGGAACGCACCTTATGTAATCGACACGAACAATACTGACAATAATCCGCTTATGGTTCCATATGTAATTCCAGAGTTTCCACAGTTCCTAATTCTACCATTATTTTCCATAACAACACTGGTGGCAGTCATAGTTTACAAAAAGAAGGCAAGACCGAGACAGAAATCTTTAATCTGCACAGCAGCAGAAGACAAACTAGGGATCGTATGCAATGTTGGAAACTTACGTTCCAGATTTCAGTTTATCAAGAACCGTCTTGGCAATGGTTATCGATCGATCATTGATTATGTTTCTTAACGTTTCTTCTTCTTGAGTCCTGCGTGTGGTCTTTTCTTTGGCATGTTATTACCGGGTCTATCTATGTCCATTGTTTCTTATAGGTCTGATAGGTTAGTGCCTACAATCCACACGAGCAATCTTGCATGGTGGCGATCGATCGATGGTGTGTGGCAACTTCAAGTTTTTCTAGTCTTTGATTTCAGCCGTATTTGCCATGATTTCAAATAGTCTAAGGGATCAAATCTGCACATCATTATGACTTTGATCTTTTCATTCAGGCTTACCGCTCTCGAAGGATCCATGAAGAGAACGCCGCACTCATCATCTCCAAGCGTTTCATTCACCCTCTTCGAAACAAAACTGTCTCTCTCCTTCATTGTCTCCTCAAACATTTCCAAAACTGTCAAATTAGACCCTTCAGAAGCCAACATACTAAACCAGTTCCCAGACTCAGCAACGAGCAAAGCATCTTCCGTCACCTCAAACATTGCTCCGGCATCAACAAGCTTCTTTGCAACTTTGCAGTTGTCCACGTCTAAACGGACAAGCTGACTCAGAGCTTCCTCTCCCTGTACACAGATCCCGTCTCGATAGATTCGCTGAACCTTGCCAACAAAACTCATGAGCTTCTCATCCACATAACTCCAAAACTCGTTCCTTTTCTGCTCAAAATCCTCTGGCAACACTTTCAATAAACTCATAAACTCGCCTTCGCTGTACATCCGCGGCACACGAATAAGCATTTTGCCCATATCGTTCTTCAACCAAAGTTTCAGTTGCCTAAGAGTATAAGCATTTACCCCCAAACCCAAACGATCGATCGATCGAAAGTCTCAGTAAGACACTAGACAACCAAAAAACAAACCGTTTGACGGACTATCTGGATCGTTTCTTCCTGTACCTACTTTTCTCAGAGAAGAAGTCGACAACCCTAGTCTTTTTGTTGAATCTGGCATAGTGTTTGGCTCCAGCCGGAATTAGATACTCGGTGCCTTTCGTGCAGATCATGGATTTGCCGTCAATAATCAAGTCCATTTCTCCGTCAATCACCATGCCCCACTGAGGGTACCCATGTGTGTGCTCGGGTACGGCTGCAGAAGACTCCATTTCGAAGAAGACGAGTTGAGTTTTCTCGCCCTGCAAGATCCATGCTCTGATGCCTCTGAACTGAATGTCTGCTTCTGGTAGAGACGTTATCACTTTAGGATAGCCTGAGTCCAGTTGATCTCTGGCTCGGTTCAAACTATCACCATTCCTGTTCGATGTCCACTCGTTTCACAAAGAAAAAGTTTTCTGGCAAGATCGATCGAAAATTGGAAGACTATTGTTCTAGTGCACTACTTCCGAACCCACTTATCAGAGACTGCTTTGTAGAATGGAGTAGCCGTCTTTCTTGCCCAAATCATAAATGAGATACCTACAGCTGCCGAGGCCACTGCAAGGACTGGTAGATCCCAAACCAAGAACATCAATACGTTAACCAAACCTAGCATATACCAGACAAAATTGGAGAGACGAGTTACTATGCTCCCCTTGTAGTCTTCAGGGAGTTTTGGAGCAAGTCTTACGCAATAAGCCACCGTAGCTTCTTCAATGAACAAGAGGTATCCTAATACGTGAAATAGCAGGGCTAAAGAGAATAAGACGACCTGCAGCCTCAGTTGCCCCGGGTCTGGTAGCCAAGTGAGGAAAACAACCATCGAAGTAAACGTAAAACCCATAAAGAGAGAGAAGGTATTCGAACCCATTATATGGTATGAAATATAGGCCGAGTAGTCCAACCGATTATCAGACAAAGTCATAGCCTTCCACAACAAATGTTCTGTGAACGGTTTTTATAATCCTTATGCACACGATCGATCGATCCAATCTTTGTACTAGTTCTGTTCATGGTTTGGACGACGGTTCTTATAAGCGAAAGACGGCAAGGTAGGCTTAAGGAAGGATGGCAGAACGTCTGGTACTTCTCCTTTCCTCCTTTCTCCTTTCGTTCTGCGTTCCACCCTTCCAACCTTTCATTTATTGCCAGAAACTTAACCTTGAGGTAAAACAGAACAGCGGTTTTATGGGCAAGCGCCATAAGAATACTTAAGGAGGAAAATGGTAAAGGAAGAAGTCAGTGTAACTCACTCTCTCCTTTCTCCCTACGCCTAATGCGCCATTCTCCTCATTATTATCTTTTTCAGTTTCGCTGTAGATATGCCTTGTGTAGAATAGTTCTATAGGAATTGTCCATTCTTTGACCCTTCCTCTTGAACTGCTTTCGCCCTGCAGTTCTCAAAAAAAGGGATTGTTTTGGGTTTTTATTCTTCTACTTCGATCGATCTGTTTCCAAGGCAGAATCGCCATAATCTCTCTTCACCTGCACTTATTCCTATTCTCTTCGAGTTCGAAACTTCAAGAGTCCCGGATTGTTCTGGTTTGCATATGTACAATTGGTCGGATTTCACTAGATCGAGACCGTTGTGAGCTTTGTTTATGTCTAGAGCCTTTGTCAGTTTCCCCGGTCCATTTGATAATTTTGTTATTGAAGATGACTTTCTGTTCTTGAGTGCCAATTCAACCCCGTCAACTATCTCAACTGCTCTTATCAAGACTGCTCCTGGAACGTCTTCGATTTCCGCCTTAACGTTGAGGCAAAAGTGCATGCCGTAGGTGAAGTAAACGTACACATGCCCTGGTTCGCCGAACATTACTCGATTTCTTTCCGTCATTCCCCTGTAAGCATGGCTGGCAGGGTCATCACGACCTCCATAAGCTTCAACCTCAACGATTCTAGCTATGATTCTATCTCCAGAAGTCTTTCTGACCAGAAACTTTCCAAGCAAGTCTTTGGCTACAATAAGAACCGGTCTGGCATAGAACTTTCTAGGCAATCGCCGGCAGTTTTTCTTCGGGTTTCTCGACATGGTCCTACGCTCCGGTCTTCAGTTCATGAATTCCTTTGTGAGCTTTACTCCCAATTTAGTCAGTTCGTTATAACCTTTCAACACTTCCTTCAATTCTTCGCGCAACGTCATCACTTCATCTCTCAAACTCTGAGCATCTGTTTACTCAACTATCATTGTCTCGTTAAATGGTTTACCACACAGTGTGCAGAACTCCGTCGATCGATCGAAGATTGGGCAGCCTTTTCTTCCCGTCTTTCCTGCTTCTCTAAATGGTGCCTTACTGCCCTAGAAATAAACAGACGCATTTCTTATTTCACCCTCCGATCGATCGATCAGGTGCATAGTATGTATCCTACTCAAAGCCTCAAACCGCGATTCCATCAACGTCAAGAGATCATATGCATGTTTAATTTCAAAACGTAGGGATACAGAACAACAAGTTCACGCAAGAGAATCTTGAGATGTATCATTCAAAGTGCCTTGAGACGATCGAACACTGCCTTTTCTTCCACAGCAGTGTGTAGAAATTCTTTTCAACACGGACACAGATATGTCATAGACAGATGATTTCAAATGTCAGGTTACGAAAAAGAGAAGCTGGTCCGAGTCGTCAGAAAGAACGAACAAAACCAAATAGAATGCGCAAAGAAGCTTATCGCTGTTCCAACCTGTTACGGCAAGCAGCACGACATGAAACCAATGATCCAACTGTTAACCGAAGAATTTGAAAAAAGAGAATACCACGTGCAGATTTTTCCAACTTCCGGCGCCTCAGTCTTTGTTGCCGAAATGAACATCGGCGCCAAAAAGACCCTGATGTTCTACAATCACTATGACGTTCAACCCGAAGAACCTGTTGACGAGTGGAAATCGCTTCCATACAACCTATCAATAAGGAACGAACGACTATACGGCCGAGGCATCAGCGACGACAAAGGCCCCCTCATTGCCAACCTGTTCGGGGTACAAACTGCACTAGAAGCTCAAGGCAAAATAAACTGCAACATAAGATTCGTAGTCGAGGGCGAAGAAGAAGCGGGTAGCCTCCACCTCGAAGAATTCTGCAGAACCCACCGAGATCTGCTGAAATCCGACGGCTGCGTCTGGGAAGGAGCAAGCACTGCTCCTAAACAAACAAGCGAAATATACGCAGGAGTAAAGGGAGACGTCTATTACGAACTTCGAGCAAAAGGCTTTTCAAAAGACGCACACTCAGGCGACGCACCCGTTGTCGTCAACCCAGCTTGGAGACTCGTATGGGCCCTTTCCACACTGAAAAACAAAAACGAAGAAATCCTGATAGACAGCTTCTACAAGGATGTTGTCCCTCCTCAAAAAGAAGAGCTAGAGCTATTCACAAAATACCCTCAGGAAAAGATCGAAGAATACAAACAGCTCTACAACACAGACCGATTTCTCCTAGAACGTGACGGCGTCGAATTCTGGAAAGAACTTATCCTCAGACCAACCTGCACAGTCTCAGGTCTACTCTCTGGCTACACAGGCGCTGGCACCAAAACAGTCATAGGAAAAGAGGCCATGGCAAAACTAGACATCAGAATCGTTCCCAACCAAAAAGTGGACAAAATCTCCGAAATGCTCCGCAAACATCTTGACAAGCAAGGCTTCTCAGACATCGAAGTAAAATTTATGGCAGGCTACGAGCCCAGCAGAACGCCAATCAACAATCCCTTCATCAAACTGCTCACAACCATAGCCAAAGACTTCAGCGGCAGAGACCCTGTGCTGTTTCCATCCTCTCCAGGATCTGGACCAGCATACCTATTCGGCGCCTACACGCCTTGGGCAGCATGCGGCACCTTTGATCCTGAATCCAACATACACGCCCCGAATGAAAGCATGAGAATGAACGACTTCAGATACATGACCGCCTTTATCGCAGCCATAGCAATAGAACTTGGCCGATGAGAACACGCAGCTTCTGACGTTTCAAAGTTTGAAAACCGCCCACCGATCGATCGATAGCGAGACATACTGACGCGAGGAAAGCTGTGTGGCAGACAAGAGCGAGCTGTTCGACTTTCTCGTCGGGAAGACACGTGAAGTTCTGGAAAGCGATGCAGACATAGATGAGAAACTCAAGAGAATATGCAGGTTGCTGAAAGACCACGTCTCATACTATAACTGGGTCGGCTTCTACTTTGTGGACAAGAAAAGAAAGAACGAGCTTGTGCTCGGTCCCTTTGAAGGAGAACCTACAGAGCACACCAGGATACCTTTTGGAAGGGGAATATGCGGTCAGGCTGCAGCGCTTAAGGAGACATTTCTCGTGCAGGACGTTTCGAAACAGACAAACTATCTCTCGTGCAGCGTGAACGTGAAATCCGAAATCGTCGTACCCATCTTTCAGAAGGAAGAGGTCGTCGGCGAAATCGACATAGACTCCCACGTCCTTTCACCGTTCACCAAAGAAGACGAAACTTTCCTCAAGAAAATAGCGCAGATGATGTCGAGAATTCTTTGACCGTCGCCCAGGGTCCGGTGGAAGCAGGTAGCTACATGGTATAGTCTCGAGCGCGCGATCGATCGATCGCTCAGTGTCAAAAGGGGTTGAGTGCTAAGCCGCAATGCTTTATGTGTGGTTTATGGAACGGACTTCCATATGTTCATTGAGTACGTGCCTGGCACTACACAACTCATCCATGGTGACATGATTGTTTCGATGAATTCTTTATCTTGTTCAATCCTGTCCATAAGCTTCTCAAAGTTCGCCAAGTTTTCAAACTCCCCCATTTCGACATATGCGCCTGTGGTGCCCCCAATCGTCTGAGAGAATAGTTTCCATGATTTTAGCTCTTTACACTTCTCTTTGTTCTTTATATAGGCAGCCCATTTCTTTACGACTGCCATGTATTCCTCTTGTTTTTCTGGTTTTATGACGTACGTTTCCACCTTGAAAATAGCCATTCTTTCACCTCCTTCCTCTTCTTGTGCTGATAGTTCATTCCAAATTGTTTAAGAAATTTTGCACTTGCTTAAGCCCGAAGAGTTAACGGAACCAAAAATGGTATTTATTATTAGTTTGCTCTTCCAGACTGTTCCCGGATTCCATGCCTAGAAAAGTGACCCTAACCTAACAAGCGGATTTAAAACCATTTTTACAGTCCAATTTGGACACAAAACGTGAATCTAATTTAACCATCTAGACCGAAAAAAGAGGTTTACAGAGCCTTGATACGTTTCGAGCACTTATTCATTTTGTTTCGCCGATGCTGTTAACTAAAGGGACATAACCTAAATTTTTTGTTTTTGAATCAAGTTTCTAATTGTCTTAAGCAGATTCTCATAGTCTACTGGCTTTACGAAATAAGCGTCTGCATGTTTGTTCACGGACTCGATTGCGTTTTCTACCGTGGGGTATCCTGTTACCATGATCTTCGCCATCTTCGGAGTTGTTTCTCTAAGTGCAGTCAGCAGTTCTGTACCTTCCATGTCTGGAAGCCGAAAATCTATCAACGCAACCCTGTAAGGTTCAGCATTCGACTTCTTTATCGCCTGTTTTCCATTCTCAGCCGTATCAACCCTGTATCCCTCATTTTCCAATATCGCAGCAGCCGTTCTTCTTACGCTTTCATCATCGTCAATTAGAAGGATTCTGAGCCGTTCATCCAAACTTCCTCACCCAAAGTGATTTGTAACGTTTTCACTTTTGTCCTACCCTGTCATTAAATCGAAGACAAAGCTAAAAGAATTATGAATGCGAAATTCAGATTGAAAACGAACTAACAATGAACCCATGTCCAACCAATGCAGTGTTTTCCTAGCCTCATCCCACGATAGTTAACAAGGGCTCTAATCCCATGACAAGTTAACAGAACCTTTTCGGGTACTACAAATATGGATTAGAGATATGATTTCACATAAACAAATCTTAATTAATAATATGAACAGAGAATTATGGCGTTGCGTGGCACATCAGGAAAGTGATGGGGATCTAGACCAACTTGCTCGATAGGGGGTTAATCTCAGAACCTGCCGCGATAAGTCAAGCAAGTTGTGCCCCATCACACTGAGTATGATATGGTTATTACGAATCCGCCTTATTAGAATTTAGTTACTGTCAATGTCTTTGATCCTTTTGTTGGTAATGGAGCTATGTCCAACCAGTTTACTGTATCTTCAGGTAATCCTTAGCCGAGGTCGACAAACTGATCGCCTGGCAGGCCGCCAGGTATTTCCCTTTGAACCATCAGGGCTGCGCCTCTGCTGGTTCTGATTTCAACTTTTAACTGATCGTATGAAGACAGTTCGTAAACGTCGCTTAGACTTATGACCAAGTAAGCTTTTGCGTTTTCACTAAGTGTCGTGCTGCCGTTGATGGCGCTGTTGTAGATGAAGCATGACGAATTGGGTCCGCTGGTCACGGCTGCCATGAGATCTGCCACTGACGTGACGTTTGAAGTTGTTCCGCCACCGTAGATGTTTGCGAGCGAAAAATTCGCACCCTCCACCGCGACGACCACAGTGCTTTGAGCCAGGTCTACCTGCTGTTGGCCAACGGCCAATTTCAGGGGAATTGCAAGATAGACCACGCTCGAGTTGCTGTTTGTCTTTGCAGTTATGAAGCCGTCGAGTTCAAGGGCGCTTGTGGCTTCATTGATGCCGTTGTTAATCGTTGACTTCGCAGTCTGCGACGCGTAGAAACCCATGTTAATCACCACGTAGGCCAAGGCTGCAGCTATCACCACGAAGGCGATGAGCACGATTGCAGCCTCTATGCCTACAATTCCTCGGTTTTTTCCACCCTTGCGTTGCATCCTTTTTCCCATTATCCCACTCGGTCACAGCTTTTCTGTTCACAAATAGAACAATAAAATTTCGCTCTTAAACCTTCTTTCCTTAGAATAAATAGTCTGATTCGACTCACTACATACGTATATTCAAACAAGAGGTACTCTTATTTCTAAGAAAACTAACCAGAACTACCTATCAGCAAGTCATGTCCCTTAATCGAACAGAATCTGCACTAGCGCTATTTCTCTCCGGTGACAACAGCGAAACTCGCAAGAGGTGACTTCACAATGCGCTGCTTCTTGAATCCAATGTCTCTCATTATCTCTTCCAATCTGTGAGGGCATATGGGGTATTCTTTGGGATGTTTTTTTCCGTACTCCTTGCTCATAGCTTGCAAGGCTTGCCGCCAGCTTCGGTCAAATTCCTTTGCCCTTTGCGGGTTCCTGCTTCTTAGACCTTGCACTTTTTCCCTGTATTTCTTGCATGGCTTGAACCAGTCGCCTATTACGAGTTTGCCATTTTCTGCAAGAGCCTGATAGATCTTTGATATGACCAATTCTTTGTTTGCTACGTGATGGAAAGCTAGGCAAGAGACTGCAAAATCAATTTTCCCGATTTCTGCCTTTTCCATAGAAGAAACAATGAAGGTTACGTTATTGACGCTCATTTTCGCAGCTGCCTTTCTTGCTTTTTCTATCATTGCCGCAGAGATATCAAGTCCCTTAATGTGGGATTGACGGAACTTGTCGGCTAGCTTCAGCAACAACTCGCCGGTGCCGGTGCCCAAGTCGAGAATTTCGCACTTACCATCGTCTATCTGCCTCATTATTGTTTGAATAATCCACCTATAGAAATGGTATCTATGCCTGCTCTGAGCCTCATACTCCGCCGCAAACTTATTAAAGAATCTCTTCGCTCCTGTCATTCCAAAACAGAGCTCCAAATATTAGCTGGCAGTCGAATTTATATTAGCAACGCGCCTTGCGCTAACAGAATCCACTCTCTTTTTCCAGTTTAGCCATGCAGTAGAGAACGCTCTAGTCAACTTGAAAGAGGAATATGAGCGGAAACCCTAGTTTTCTTGATGGAATCCAACAAAAACCAATAGTCACAGGAGCCTCAAACTGGGGTCACAATCATCAACCTAGGATCGATCGATCAGCACTAAACGGCAAAACTCCTAGCGAGGTTTCAAGAATTGCGGAAACAAACGAAAGAACATGGGAAAGGTTGATTAAGAAATCAGCTAGGAACGCTAGAAAGCTATAAAGGAAAAACCGGTCGAGCGATCAGACTATTTCGTCTCTGCCAGATATTTCAGGTGAAATGGTTTTCTAATAGTTGCTGGGTTAATGTCTGCGATGAAGCTTTGACAATCGATCAATAAGTCTGAAAGCTCACTGTTGTGCTTTCTCATGAACTCTGCAAAGTCTGAATAGCTCTTGTGGAATGAAACAAAAATGCCATCCCATCCCATCCCTTGTCCGCCTATGGCTAAGATAACATTCGGTTGTCTCATCATCCACTCATCCACCTTCCTTAAAGTTTCTTTCCTTACTTCAGGCTGGGCATACTTCATTTTTTGCTTTACAAAGCTGAACACAACAAGTTCAAAACCAATTTTCTCCCATTTCGGTATCGCCGTATACCCTTCAATAAAGCCCCTTTCAAGATTAGCCCTTCTTCTAGTGACAGTAGGCTGAGAAGTTCCCAGAGTCTTAGCCAATTGTCTGTCACTCCTACGACTATCCTTCATCAGCTCCCACAGAAGCTCATAGTCAATAGCCTTCAGTTTCTCCATAGCACATCATTGATGATTTCTTTTTGCAGTTCTTATGACTTTTGGAAGAATATTCACTTCAATTTCCATAAGCCTACTGTCTTTAGAAAAATCTGCAGGAGCGTATGGCAGGCGAATCGATCTATCTATCATCTTCCAGATAGGAAGAAGAAAAGTGTCGACAGTTAACAGACCTCACCCAAGCGCCGAAGAGTTAACAGAATCATGGATAGTATAATATTTAAGACTGAATAGAGTTTGTTTCTTTCCCCCGTGTTTTCCTAGTATTGTGTTAGTGTAAGACCTTGAAGGAACATATCAGAAAGGATGTTTCATGTCGTCTCTTATTGCGTTTGTTGGTTCACTTGTCTGTAATAGCCTATTGCCCCTGTAGACTTGGAGATCGATCGATCGTGTGGCGGTCGTCTTTTTCTTTCACGCCTCACTACAGCGACAACATAGAAAGCAAACGCAGCCACAACAATGACTACAGCAGCGACGAATGGGACAATATAGCTGTTCCCTTGCGACACTGGGCCAAAGGCGTAAACCGAACAGTCCTCTGAGCCAACGTAGACGATGCCGCCAGCAACAGCAGGAGAAGACAGCACCCATGCACCGGTTGTGTAGCTCCACACCAACGTGCCCGTCGTAGCGTTCAAAGCGTAAACCTTACCGTCAAGTGAGCCAACATAAACAATGTTGTTTGCAACTGCGGGAGAAGACGAAACTGCAAAGCCAGTTTCATAGCTCCATAACAGATTCCCAGACCTGGCGTTCAACGCATAGACCATGTCATTATTTGAGCCAACGTACACGACACCCGTTTCAACAGCAGGAGAAGAAAACACGACGTTGCCCGTTGTATAGTTCCAGAGCGGTTCTCCCGTCGAAGCGTCCAGAGCGTATACCCTGTGGTCGTATGAACCAACGTAGACAACGCCTCCAGCAACAGTGGGAGAAGAATTCACCTCGCCTCCAGTTGTGTAGTTCCATACTAGTTCGCCCGTTGTGGCGTTCAGAGCGTATACCCTGTGGTCCTCCGAACCGACGTAGACGATGCCGTTAGCAACTGCGGGAGAAGATTGCACGGAATAGTCCGTTGTGTAGTTCCACGCCATCATACCTATGGTAGCGTTCAGCGCGTAGATGTTGCAGTCGTATCCACCTAAAAAGATAAGGTCATCCGCGACAGTCGGGGACAACACATAATTGCTGCTTGTATAGTTCCAGAGAAGCATTCCTGTCGTGGCATTCAACGCGTATACGACGTTCCCGCTCCCCACGTAAACGGTGCCACCCGCAACAGCAGGGCAAGTGCCCATGCCATACACCTCATCCCAAGGCGCCCAACCGATGGTTTGGTATGCCCATAATAATGCTCCAGTTGCAGCGTCCAACGCGTAAACCTTGGCGTCATCTGAGCCTACGTAGACTGTGCCATTAGCGACAGCAGGAGAAGATTCCACAAAGCCGCCAGTTCTGTAGCTCCATACAGTTTGGTTTGTGGTCGGCGCTGCTGAAGTTGAGTACCCCGTGTGCGCAAGATCGTGGCGAAACATCGGCCATGAATCAGCATCATCGGCTCGTGCTAGTTGAACGTTAAGAGCCAGTTGGAACATACTAGCTAATAGAAGCACGAGCAACGCCACAGAAACCAGCCTCACCGGCATTTTCTCTTTCCTCTAATTTGCCTTGCGATGCGTGAAAATATAAAGCCTATGATAGCTAGCTAACGCTAGCTCCAAAATCGGGGTCGATCGATCGATGCGCGCTAGTGAGGTGATCCTCTAATTAGACCCCATAAAAACAGAAGACTCTCTTTGGCAGCTACAGCCTTGAACTCTTTTCCACATTCTGAACACTGATACCGAAATATTCTAACAAACTCAACTTTGGAACTACCACAGAACGGACATCTAACCTTGCCAGAAGGTTCCATAACAAACATCATCGAACGCAGTTTTAACATTTTCCATCCAGATCACTTGTTATTATAGTTTGATCGATCGTCAGCCGCACGCTGACCTATATTGTCAACGGACCAACTGCGTTGAGCCTCTTCGACAGAAAACTTTCTTTTTCTCGAAAAACGATATGAACAAGGATGCTGCAGGGTTTTGCACTGGAGGCTGGTCATTGCTGAACAGAGACTTAAAGCTGATTTTCATGACCAACGTGGTGGGTTCCTTCGGCGACGGTCTCTTCGCCTATCTTTTGCCTGTCTACATGCGCAATGTGCTGGGAGCGGATCCGATTCAGATAGGCATCCTCTACGCCTTGACAGTCTTGGCGGCAGCTTTGACACTGCTGATATCGGGAACGCTCGCAGACAGGTATGACCGCAAGAAAATCATGATAGCCGGATGGCTCGCATGGTTGCCTGCGCCCCTGATTTTCGCGTTTGCCAGAAACTGGACTGAAATGATTCCTGGGATGGTGATGTGGGGATTCTGGCTGGGACAGCCGGCAGGCTCTGCGTATGTAGTGACCTCGGCGGAGAGGAGCAGACTGACCTCAACGTTCACGATAATGTCGGCTGGATGGTCGTTAGGCTACGTCTTTTCTCCGGCAATGGGCGGGTTTCTTGCCGGTACAGTTGGGATGAAAACGGTGTTCTACTTGGCTTTCATCTTCTACGGTTCGGCCTGTTTGACGCTTTCATTTATCAGAAGCCAGCACGCTAATCATGAGCAGAACGCTTCAGGAAAAGAGTATTCATTCTTGAAGCTCGTGAGGAACCGGAAACTGCTGTCCTTGTCGGTCTTCTTTGCCATGCTCATGTTTGTAATCATGATGTTCAGAAACTTCGTTCCAACATACCTGTCTGACGTCTACAAGTCCACGAATTTTGAGATAGGCGTTTTGGGCTCCGTTCTCTTCGCTAGTTCGGCGGTACTGGGGATCTTGCTCGGCAGGCTTGGAGATATGAAAAGGAAATCGTATCCTCTGGCCATTTCTTTGATCTTTTGTGCCATAGCGATGGTTCTAATGCTGTGGTCCGGCAACTTCGGCATCCTTGCAGTATCGTTCGTTTTCAACGGTGGATCCTACATAACTTGGTCTATGCTCAGCGCGATCGTAGGTCCCACAGCACCCGAATCATGCAGAGCGCGGTGGATCGCCGTTCCTCAGACATTGTGCATGTTCGCCTCGTTTGCTGCGCCCTACGTCGGAGGATTTCTGTACGCAACGTCAACGCAATACCCTTTCATCGTTGCCATAGTAACGATGCCTATCTTCGCTGTTCTCTCGGTTAAGATATTAAAAGAATGACGCGCGGGAAAGTGTGAAGAGCTCGAAGGCGAAGCGACCCGACGAGGGCAATTCAGCTCGCGTAATGAAGCAATTCGGAGCCGCTGCTTGAAGAGTTGCTCCAGAATTCCCAGTATTCTGGGGAAGCACGCACTGTCATGTATGTTATCGTATTTATCATCGACCGATAAATTTGAATATCGGATAAGTACGTTTTCTCATTATCCGATATATTTTTATATCGGTTACAGGTACCTGTTTGCACAAGTGACAATCAATGGCGTTGATTAATCAGAAAATCCATCTAAGAGTACTTGAGAAAAAGCGGAAGTTAGAGGGATTGAGGCCTCTTCCATCATCGCTTGTTACAAGGCTGAAAAAACAAATGATGATTGAGTATACGTACAACTCCAATGCCATTGAAGGAAATACGTTGACCTTGCGAGAAACCCAGTTAGTCATTGAGGAAGGAATAACAGTCGGCGGGAAGAGCATAGCAGAAACCTTGGAAGCAAAGAATCATCCTGAGGCAATAGAGTTTGTCGAGAAACTTGTTGACGCAAAAAGTGAGCTGACTGAAGGCGTTGTACTTCAACTTCATAAGTTGATTATGTCAAACATCGCGGAAGATGCGGGACATTATCGAACAATGGGAGTGAGAGTAACTGGGGCTACGTTCATGCCGCTGCCTAGTTCAGAAGTCAAGCTCAGAATGGATGAGCTCCTGAAATGGTTAAGAGAAAATCCTGACGAACTTACGCCAATAGAACTTGCAGCGGTCTTTCAACATCGTTTTGTTCAAATACATCCATTTTCAGAAGGCAACGGAAGAACCGCTAGGCTGTTGATGAATGCGCTACTTATGAAGGATGGATATCCTTTCATTGCGATAGTTCCAAAACTTGACCGTCCAAAGTATCTGAAGACGCTCATGGAAGCAGATTTAGGAAACGCTTCGAGTTTCGTGAATTTCGTAGCTAGGTGCGTGGAAAGAGCTTTAGACATGTATCTTGACGCCTTGGAAGAACCTGAAATACTCACTCTCACTGAGGCCAGCAAAATCACACCGTACTCTCAAGAATATCTCAGTCTCATAGCCAGAAAAGGACTGTTAGCGGCATTTAAGCAAGGACGAAATTGGGTTGTATCTAGACGAGAACTGGACAGATACATAGCATCTGTCAGAAAAGGGCACAGGCTCACTTGAGTGATCTCCCAATGGAAAGATCCTTCAACGCGCGCACTTTCTATGGCGAGTCCAATGATGTTTGCGGCAATGTTACTTTTGTTCAATGATACCCATCGCGAGCGGCAGGCGGGTGTGTTTTTCTCAATTCTTTGCGCAGAATTTTCCTGACGTTTTCCACCTGAAAGCCTAGACTTCGTAACAGAGCAATTGAGGAGACGTTTTGCTCCGACGTTCCCAATCTCACGGAGTCCATTCCTTTTTTGTATAGGAAATTCATCGCTCGAGCCGTGAGAGCTGATGCGAGGTGTTTGTTCCGAAATTCAGGAAGAGTCGCTGCTGGACCCAGATAGCCCCTGTTGAGATGCAGGTACTTTATTGAGTCCGTATCTGGCTTTGCCACGACAATCGACACGATTTTCTCGTTAACCTCGGCGACTTGCACCCACTCCTCGGTGAATGGCGGGTCTTCAACTTTCCAGGTTTCTAGGTCTCCGCGTTCTAGCCTTTTCCATCCGAATCCTCTGTTCACAGCCTCAACGAACTGTTCTTCCTCATCGGTTCTCAAGCTTCGAAGTTTAGTGTCTTCGTCAACCTTTGGGATTGGTCTTAAACCGTCGAGTTTTGCTGACATTCGCTGATAGCCTGGTTCCAATACGTAGCCTCGATTGGTCCAATCGGCTATTTTTGGGCTTCCTTCATCAATCATTATTAGAATAACGTTGGCTTTGACGTTCTTTTCGATCGCGTTTACTAGCATATTTTCAATGGCCTTCTGATTTTGTCCTTTGATCGCGGCAAGCCAGGAGATGTGTTCCTCCGAGTTCTCATGAGAATGAGTTCCGATGAGACCTAGCACTTTGCCGTTCTCTTCTGCTACAAGAAGCCTGAGACGGCGATTCCGGATTTCGGACTGAACTCTCTCTTCGCTGAATGGAATGAACTCATCGTAATCTCTGTACTCATCATTTAATAATCTGGCAATGGTGGGCAGATGCTTCTTGTCGAATTCTGTAATTTGGACGGTCATATTCCCCTTAGCAGAAGTTGAAAGCGTCTATAAGCTTTTGTGTAATGCACCATTTTGGCGCGTTTCGATATGTTACAACTGCCATGCTTTCCAACATTCTTTGTGAGCTGGCAATTCTTCTTGTATGAAATTTGCTGATTGAAGAGAAATCAAAGAGAAGCGACGTAGCGCGCGCCTCTGTATGACACGCCACTTTTCGAATGGTTCACAGTCTTCACAGCCTTGGGATACGTTGGACTGCTAGCGTACAACATGATCAAGAGATAAACTAGTTGTTCAGAGTCTTCTTCGTAAACAAGTGCGAGCAGCCGTTGATCGCAGTTTAAAGCAAAGTCTTATCCAATCTGGGTCAAGACTAGCTATTCGCGAGTCTGGGGGTTGTGCATGGTCGAATATGAGCATAGAGGCAAGACCTCAAAACCGTTTGTGAGTTTTTGGGAATCACTCACAAGCAAGGAAGGAGCAAGAGAGAGGGCACGCTATGTGCTGGAACCCGTAAATGAATACCACAAGCAGGCAAAGAAGATACTGGAAATAGGTTGCGGAATTGGAGAAGTCTTGGTCAATCTTCCCGAAAGATACACCATCTATGGTTTGGACATTGAAGGGGATTACATTGAGGTTTGCAGAAGGAGAATGCCCAGGGGCAAGTTCTTTGTTTCCAGCATGCACAACTTCAAGATTGATGAGAAATTTGATGTCATATTCTCTGCTAACGATGCCGTCAACTTTCTGAAAGACTTTGCCCAGTGGAAATCAACGTTCAAGACAGTGAATGAACATCTTAACAGAGATGGGCTGTTCATCTTTGATGTGTATACCCCAAAAATGCTGAGAGATACGCTTCATTGGTTGGAAAAATACAACAGGTGCACTTCATCAGTCAGGGAATTCGCCAAAGGATACTACTATGACAGAGAGATAGTGAAGGGCAACACGCTGACTTGGGATTCCAGAATCTTTGAAAAACTCCCAAATGGACTTTATCAGCTTCACAAATACAAGTTTAAAGAAACAATATACCCGGTTGCAAAGATGAAATCTGCTCTGTCTGAGTTTTTCGAGATCGTTGAAGCCAATTTGAGAGAAGAAGGCAGGAAGATTCTGTTTGTCTGCAGGAAGAATTGAAAGCGTGCGCTCGTTTGAAGCAGACATTTGCGTGTGGGAAGAGCCTTGGTGCGACTATAGTTTCAGGAGTTTTGCGGCGTTTTCTCCGAGGATCTTCTGCTTCTCTTCGTCGCTTACGTTCAGTTGTCTTATTCGCTGCACTGCTTTTTCTATGTCGGTTATTTGGTGGGGGAAGTCGGTTCCCAGTAGGATTTTGTCGGCTCCTGAGTAGGCGAGGGATGACATGAGGATGTCCTGGTCGTAGCAGAGGGAGTCCATCCAGATTTTCTTGAGGTAGTGAGAGGGGGGTTCTGAGATGTTGGCTTTGCATTCGGGGTAGGCGTTGAAGCCTGTCTCTATTCTTCCGCGAAGGTAGGGGAATACTCCTCCTAGGTGAGCGGCAACTAGCTTCAGGTTGGGCACCCTTTTCATGACGCCGCTGAAGACGAGCCTTAGCACGGCGAGAGCAGTGTCGACGCCGAACCCTAGAATGGGGACCAGCCTGTAGTCGTCCATCGCTGTATGATTGAGAGGCGACGTAGGATGAATGAAGAGAGGCACGTCCAGTTTGGCTGCCTTCTCGTAGATTGGCATGAGCTTCTCGGAATCGAGGGGATGATTGTTCGCGTTTGACATCAGCGTTGCGCCGCTCAGACCGCGTTCCCGAACCGCCCTTTCCAGCTCGGTCGCCGCCGCTTCTGGATCTTGAAGTGGCAACGCCGCCAGGGCCGCGAAACGGTCGGGCTGCTTCTCGACTATCTCGCCGAAACCATCGTTCGCCAGTTGAGCCAGTCTTATTCCCCTCGTCGGAGCCTCGCGCTCCACGCTGGGGGTCGTTAGAGTAAGCACCTGTAAGTCAATCTCGTACTTCTGCATGGCCTTGATCCTGTCCTCGAGATTAATATGAGGCCCGACGACGATGTTGTAGTCGCCTGTATATCGTATCAAGAGCCTGCCCTTTTCGTCCTTTGAGACCGAGGCGTACCCTTTCCCGCTCTTCAACTCATCGATGTAGGCCTTCGGATAGAAGTGGTTGTGAAAGTCAACAATCAATCAAATTCCTCTTCTGCAGAAGCAAGAAACATCCGTACAATAAAAGCGCGCGCTTTTCAATCTTGAATGAAAATAGGAAAGAACCTGCCAAGCTGCAAGATTTCGAAAGTGATTTGAACTAACAATGCTGTCCGAGAGCCCCCACGACGATATCCACTCTCACTTTTTAGGTTGACAGTTTAAACGACTGAAGTGAAATCAAAAGCTACGCAGAATTTGAAGTTGTTTTTCTACTGTTCTGACGCTCAAAACCAGCGAAATTCAGGCGAAACTGATGGTTCGCAGATGGTGCTGGGGATTAGGTTTGTACTATCGTCTAAAACTGCCAGGGATTGCATCAATATGAGAAGTGATCGATCAATCTGTTCCTATAGTGTATCTCAAACCAAATGGTGTGCTCGAAAGAGAGGGCGAAGTAGGCATAGTGCTCGCGTCTTCAAAAAAGCTGCTATCTGTTGGGTGGAACAAGTTAAATTGATATCTCTTTGATATCACTTATAAACACAGCGCGCTTTCTTCGATCGATCGCATTGCGTGTAAGGCATATGTCAAGACTTTTTTGGTTCGTGAAATAGAGTTAGCCAAGTCCCCGAGAGGTTCCAACTACCCATTCCTGGAACATTCCCTGCTACAAAAGCAATTCCTGCGTATACGGCGTATGATGGTTTTGCTTGGAGTGACAAAAAACCAGCTGCAAATACTGCGGCAAGCGCAAACCCAAAGATCATTCCCGCGATCGGATAGGCAAACCAATAGACCGCATAGTGTTTTGATAATTGGTATTCGTATATCGCCTTTCTCAAAAAATAAATCGAGTATGCATAACCGCCTAGACTGCCCCAAGCGATAACGTCGGCACTAACATCTTCAAAAATGGGAAAGTTCGCCATTCGACTTCCTATAATCAACAACAACGTGATCGACAAAGCGATCATAAATGCCCAGACGTGAACACCATAAAGGTATAGGTATCTCGGTCTTCTTGTGCGGCCATTTCTATAGATACCCCATGAGCGTGAAATATGCTTCATGTGCTGATTCATTTGCCTTGCTTGGATCTTGCGCGACCGTGGCTCTTGCTGTCGTGAGCTTTTGTTCTATCTCACGAGCTTGATCCACAGTCAACAGATCATTGCTACTCTGGAATTCGATAATACATTCTACGTGGTCTATGAAGCTGTTGGTTTCGTTTGCTTGTTCGTCTTTACTCATTAGACTTTACGCCTAGTTCAATGCGAACTTTACTCACATATTCCTCTTGTTGACGTATCCACTTTTTAGCAAGTTGCTGTGCCCGAAAGACGATCTTTTGTGGAGCCAGACTCTCAGGCATACTTGCTACGATATTTGCCTGCAGTCTCAAGTTGTTGGGATCTTGCGATTTTATCGCTTGCTCGATTATTTAGGCTGCTGCACTGGCGCATTCAGGTGGATCCCACGGATGTTTGTGATATAGGATGCCCAGTATGTAGCTGTGGCGTAGATTGGGCCAACAGTATCGCGTAAGCTGGACTCTGCAGCGTCAATATCTTGTTGTAGCCTATTTAGGGCTCCTATGAAAGGGGTTCTCAGGAATTTGAGATGCGATCTTAGCTTTATCAGAATCTCCAATACATCACGCCAAGCTTCAGGTTCTTCAAGCTTGTCTTCTAACTTCTTTAGTTCTGGTAACAATGGAGGTTTGGTTCCTAACCCCAACAATATTCCGTATCCTTTGACTAGTGAAGGGCCGAGCGTCACCCAGATACTGTAGGTCACAGATTCGTTTGTGCTTTCGATGTTCCTTCCGAGCTCTTTTGTCAGGTGTTTCCTAAGCGTTTCACTTCTTTTTTGCAGGTAAGCAAAGTAACTGTTTGCTATTGGTGCTATCAAATCATAACCGGCTTTGGTTTCCCACAAGTGCTACCAAATATCGAAAATGTCCTTTGGAAGCGTCATAAGACTTAAGTGGAACTATTAACTTTATAAGCTCATCTCATAGTATAACTCTATTGCCTAGGAATTTCGGTTCAAACGTGTCCGTACTAACGGCATCGTCTTCTCTTGTATGTGGAATCCGGCAAGTATTAAATAAGTATTTACTCACTTTAATAATCAAATGAAGTTACGTTATCTCAGAGTAAGGAATGTTCTCTCGTTTGGAGATGAGGATGTCAAGCTCTAATTTGGTCCATTTAGTATTATCGCAGGACCCAATGACTCTGGCAAGACGAACCTTCTCCGAGCCCTGAGCCTAATCGAGCAAGCCTTCGACTATAGGAAGCCACCTTTGGATGAGATCCTTTTCCGAGGGAAAGTGACAGATCGCTGCATTTAGAGGTTGGTGTCGAGCTTGATGATACGGAACTCGAACTCCTAGTAACGTTAATCATCTGTTCCGAGATCGTGAGAGTACAAACACCAGAGAACATCACCCATGGAATCAAAGAGAACAAGCATTGGAAAAGTATCCTCATAAATTACGGCCATCCAATTCTTTCAAGGTCCCTTAGGTGCCTATCCTTTGTACTTTGTAAAGACGAATTGAGAATCTCTGAGCCAAAGATGGTAGTTCAGGTGTCTGATGGAGCTGGAACAGCTCTACATCAATCGCCAGTCCCAGTTGTCAGAAACCAGCCAAGAACTAAGAAGCTATCAAAACGTGTCTTTGGCAAAGGAGATTATAGAGGATTTCGCTTCTAGGTTTGGAAATCTGTCAGAATTTGACATTAATTCATTGATTCAAGAGATTAAGAAACTTTCAATCTGAAAGCTCCACACTCATGAAACTGCTGAAGGGAAAGCTCGGTGGTACTCCACACAAGATAGTCGAGTTACGCGGTGGGGATTTTAGCGGTTACCTGAACACTCTCGGAGCAGAACCTATTCTTACTAAATTATCCCAGCTTTGCGAGCGAAGAGGAATAAGACAGGATACACTCTACCTATGGCAAATTCTAGAGCAAATGTACAAGACATCATTTGTAAGATTACATGAGCTAAGGTTCTTCCCTTCTACTTTGGCATATTCGGACTCCGGTCAAGATTCGAAGGGAGCAACTATTCTTGGAAGTGATTTAGCTATGAAACTCTTCTCGTTGATGAGCTCAGGAACTCGTAAGAACAGAGAGAAATACAGTCGAGTTCAAGTCGCATTCAAAGGTCTGACAGGCTCAGAATTTGATGTTGCAGTAAGAGGAAAAGAGGTCGACGTAGTCTCTGAAGGGGAGTTTGGAGTACTGGTACCTCAAAGAGGCGAATCCGTGTATTCCAGTGCGGCCCCTGAATTCACGCCGCTTGGCTTTGGAAAAGAAATCAAGAAGCGATCAGTAAATGAAGCCTTTATTCAAGTAATCAAAGACGACTATCCTGTTACTATCGAACAAGCAGCAAGTGGTCTTTACGAGATACTCTTCTTGCTAACTACGATAATCGGTGAAAGCGGGAAGATTCTTTTGCTCGACGAACCTGAGCTTCACTTGCATCCTACCATGCAGAAACGAATTCTTAATTTACTCTCTGAATCCGTAACCCAAGGCGGAAACCAAATACTCTTGATCACGCATTCTCCATATTTGATTTCTGCCAAAGACATAGATGCGACATGGCGTTTTACAATGTCCGAGCATGGTACCGAAGTACACAATATTGGTAAAGTACTTTCAGAGTTGCAAAGTCAAGAGAAAGGAAAATTCGATTTGAAGTTATCATAACGCAGATGTCCGTTCAATTCTCTTTTCACGAGGAGTAATCTTTGTTGAAGGAATATCCGACAAGATAGTTGTGGAGCAGATTGACAGATACCTCTCTATGAAGAAAAGAGAGCTCACATTGATGAGAGCGAGTGGCCAATAATAGATATTGGTGGTAAGGATAGTCTACCGTCATTCATAGCCTTGAGTCGCATTTTAGGAGTCCCAAACTTAGCTATTCTGTACTACTACTGCTCTTATGCGCCGAGACCACACAATCAGGCTCGACGGTCGAGAAATAAAGACTTCCACAATAATCTTTACCCTCTGGCGCACAGACAAACTGAAGAATTAGCTAAGCCACAAAGATTTGTTATTTGAAATGCCGGACAGTGAATGGTATGAGAATTCTCATCTGAAGGATTTTAGAACTCTAGCCCGTAAAGATGGCATTTTTGTGTTTTCAACGGACCTAGAGAGCATAATGCAGACTCCGAAAACTGACAAGATGAGAAAACCATTGAAAGCGTTAGAAAGAACCCTTGATCTGATTAACCAGGATAATGTTCCTTCAGAGCTCTATGAGATGTGCGAATTTCTTAGTAAGCGCACCTTACCTTAGTGGCAAGGAAGCGGATGTAAAAATAAGTCAAGCCTGTCATAGAAGAAGCTGGAAGAAAGTCTTATGCTCCAATGATTTACTATTTGAATACCTTTACAATGAAATGCAGAAAAGTAACAATAATAGCAAATCCAACAATAAATTATCGATCGATAAACACTAGCTAATTTAGAGACAAACCAGCGCGCTAAGCTCTACCAGATTAGAAAAAATGAAAGCCTTACATTAGCTTCGAAATTGCTTCCTAGTCTATCAGCTTGACAGTTTAAACGCTCAAGTGAAATCAAAACCTGCCCAGGATTTGAAGTCGATTTTCTACCGTCCTACGCTCGAAACGAGCGAAATTTGAGCGAATCTGATGTTCCGAAGATGGTGCGGGGGGGTAGGATTTGAACCCACGAACCCCTACCGCGCGCGCTCTTCGAACCGAAATTCTGGTTTGGTTGGCGTCGTATTTTCGTTATAGCATTTGTGTTGCAAACATGACCAATTCAACTAGATTTTTAACCTTGAATATGTTAAGAATGCTGAAATCCTCAGTGGCGATCTAAACATTTAGGTTTCAAACTGGTGGACCGTCGGTCTAGATGGTGAGAGGCACGACACGTACTGGTGGGCGCACCGTAGAGGAAGCGACCCAAATCCTCTGGGATATCATCGACGAAGCAACAGCCTACATGCAAGACCCGATGCTTACATCTGAAGAAAAACGACGCTGGGCCAAAACCCTAGCCGACACAATAGGCGTTTTAAGAAAGCTCCAAGCCAGCCAAGGAGAAAAACCACTCGAAGACGAAGATCTCGGCACTCTCCTATCCAAAGTTCCCAGAATATTCCGGCTGACAGTCATGCGGAGAACATTCTATTGGAAAAGGAAGAATTTGTAAACCGTCTCCTCAACGACCTGCAATACGCCGCATCCGTTTCCGAACAACTCATCACGCGTCCAAAAGCCCTTCGAGAAGTTATCAGCGACGAAAGAGTCAGGCAGAGGCTAATAGAAGACCCAGTGTTCTTCGCGGTTCTAATGTGCAACGACGGATGGCTTGTCAACGCTCCAGATCACCAAAAACTTTTGAGGGACATGCATCAGCGTCAGGTTGCTGTTTGCGGTCGTGGATGGGGCAAATCCCTAGTCTTCAGCCGCAAGAACCTGTGGCTCATCTACACCAAACCCAAAATCGAATCCCTGATAATATCCAGCACCCAACGCCAAAGCATGATAATGTTCGACTACTGCTACCACACCATCCAAACAAACACGCTCATGAGAGAAATGATCAAACATCCAGGCACAACCCGAACCACAATAAGACTAAAACCCCCACTAGGCGGAAGACTCGTCGCCCTGCCATGCTCACCCGACAAGCTCAGAGGATACCATCCAGACTATGTTTTCGTTGATGAAGCCAGCATCGTCCCAAGCGAAATGATAACCAGCGAAATATTCATGATGCTGACAAAGCCAAACGCCAGCCTCGTCATGTCGGGAACACCGATGGCTTTTGAACACGCTTTTCGCAAAGCCTTCCTCGACAGGGAACAGTATTCAGTTCATCACTACCCAAGCAATTCAAGCCCACTTGTCAGCCAAGAGCAACTGGCCGAATGGCGGGAGATGATGACAAAAGAAGAGTGGGACCGAGAGGTTGAAGCCTCATGGACCGAGGCTGAACACACGTTCTTCCCAATCGATCTGATCGTAGCATGTGTAGATCCTGAACTGGGCAACTCGGACTCGCCGAACAGCTACATTGAAGACATCGAGAAGGCCAGCCCACAAAAGCTCAAAGGACCCTACTACGCAGGCTTAGACCTCGGCAAACAGGTTGATTTCAGCGTCTTGGCTGTCGTGCAGCGGATGGAAAACGGCGAGATCAGGCTCATTCACAAACGCCAATTGCCACTGGGCACACCATATCCAGATGTGGTCGCCTACGCAGCCAGAGCCCATCAAATCTTCAATCTTGAAGGCCTGTTCATCGACAAGACAGGCATAGGAGACGCCATAGTTGACGAGCTGGAAAGCATTGACGTGCGGAACATTAAAGGCGTCTTCTTCACAGACGTTGAAAAAGAAAACATGCTGAACCATCTGAAACTACTCATGGAGAAAAAACTGCTCAAGATCCCCGGAGACGACAAGCAACTGATAGCCCAAATCAACGAGCAACAGTACGAATACCTACAGCCCAAAACAGCCCAAGAGCGAATCCACCTCAAATTTCGGCATCCACCCGGCCGACATGATGACCAACTCTACGCCTTAGCCCTAGCGTGTCGCGCAAGCCCAGAAGCCGCCCCGCCTGGAAAAGGCGCCATAATGCTTCCACATCAATAACACTTCCCACAGAAGCTCTACAAACCCGCTCCACAGCTTTCCTTAAAGCTTCCAGAATTTTTTCCTTTACTCGAAAGAAGGGAAACTCGTCTACCAGTCGGATGGCCTCCACCACAAACCCCCAACGACTAAGCATCTTGCCTGGGCTTCAGACACAAAATGAAACTCAAATCGCTAATGATTCTTCAAGGATAAGAAAAAGCCAATCATCGAGTTATTCACCTAAAACAGGCTCAATTAGCGCGCGCTTTCGAAAAGCTAAAAAGCTTCCCGACTCACTGAGAGCTGAGGAGAATTGCTTGAAGATTCTGGTCGTATATGACACGAATTCCGTTGAACAGAAACACGGAGAAAGTTGCAAAGGCAATGAGTGAGGTTCTCAAAGAAAAAGGGTTTGACGTTGACTGTCTGTACGTTAAGGATGTTGACCCAGCAAGTATAAAGAATTATGATTGTGTTTTGGCTGGGTCGCCTACTCAGGGGCTTAAGGCAACAGTGCCTATTATGCAATTTCTGGACAGGTTTGCTAAAGATGAGTTTTCTGGGAAACTTGCCGCGGCATTTGACACGCAGATACAGGTCCCACTCAGTGGAAACGCAGCAAAGGGGATAGAGAAAAAGCTCGAAAAACTCGGTTTCAAAATCGCCATGCCTCCTTTGGTCACCTACGTATGAAGGCAAGGAAATTCATCTGAAAGACGGAGAACTAGAGAAAGCGAAGAAATACGCGGAAGACCTGGCAAACAAACTCCACCCATAAGAATTGCTGCATCCACCGTGTTCAACCCTCCGCATTGCTGATAAATCCGGAAGATTTTCGCGATTCCCTGAGTTCTGAGACTTAGCTCCGTATAGACCCGAAGCCGTTTGGGTATGGGAACGATAAAAGCCTAAACGCGCGCGTCGTGATGTGTCTTTATTGCGTTTCCTCTAGGTTCTATTTGACTTTGCTTGGTCGAGTGCTTTTGATGGGGAAAGCGCCTATGTTACGGCGCTGCCTCTGCAGCTGCTTTCAAGGCTAGCTTTCGGAAAAGCGATGTTCTGTCATTTTTCTTGTATCTTTTCAGGAGCCTTTCCGCTACTTGGCTTGCATGCTCTAACTCATCCCGCGCGGAAGATGATTTAATCTCTGAAAGACACAGTAACGTGTAGTAGAAAGGAAAGCCGCGCCATTTGCCGTCGGTTGTCCGCGCCTTCTTTATGATGCTTAACCCCTTCTCAAGTATCCGGTCCGCGTCATCGATGCTCGTAACCGCCAGAGTGCGAAGGAAAGATATCGTACACGTATAGCAGCAGTAACGGCCGGTTTTGCCTCCTCTCTCCAAGATCCGGTTGAAACCTCTCAACGCTTCCGCAACAGGCCGAGACGATCCGAGTTTCCAAACTATCAACGTTCGCAGTGCTTCTTCTCCGAGAACATGCCGAGTGCCCGCGTTGGTTTGCATGCGCTCACCCGTGGGCAGAGTCACTCCTCGGGCGAGATCCTGACTTGTCGGCATGAACAAGTCACAATAAGACCCCTCCAACCCTTGCCTCGACTGAACCCACTCAAGCGCTTCCTGCACATGGGCTGGCGATTTAGCTCTAAATCCATAACGCACTTCCTCCAAGCGCCAAAGCGTCTCCTGCAGAGAACCTGAAACAAGAATCTCCCTTTCTTTCCACCTGCAGATCCCTCATCATTAGCAATCTGATGCAAGCGAACCGTTGTCACTGAGACGGCGGAGGCGGCAGTGGCACGGGTTGGGCTTGAGGCGGCACACCGGTTTTTCTTGAAGTTCCGGTGCGCTTCGCGTTATGAACCCTGCGGCGATCCTCACTGCTGCCGCGACGAGGAACAATATGCTCCTATGCCGAAACCCCAGTTAACCGTGGTCAAGCCGACCACGTCAAACTGTTGGCTAGTCGTCCCGTAGACGGGATTGCTCGCCATCGTGCGAACGATGTCATTAACCTGCGTCGGAATGGCTTGACCCGGAACCAATCCGGATGCCCAAGGCAAGAAGGCGGGCATTTCCATTATGAACACGAAGATCAGGATAAAGGGCAGAATCAAAGTGATAGCGCCCAATATGAACTTGGTTCCAAGGCTTTTGCCACTCTTGACCCCTATGACATCCAGCGCCAAGAACACCAGGCCCACACCGATGATTATGGCAAAGGGAATCTGCATGAAAAACAGGCTAGCATACCCAGACGTGGCATCGCCACCAGTGCCCAGAAACAGGTTGATCTGCATTCCGCTAATTCCATCGATGCTCATCAACGTGACACCCCCTTGCCCAGCCAGCGGCCCACTCTGCGATGAGGCTGTTATCGTGTACCAAGGCAGGAAAAGCGCGACAACCGTAATCAGAATAGCCACCAGACCGAGAATCAAACCCACGCCGCCACGGCCCTTCAAAAACTTCTTCACCCTCAACCCGCCCTTTCTGTGCAGCCTAACAATGCTCACCACTTTCCAAGCGCCTCTAGCCACCAGATAGATGACGAACAACAACAGAAAGTAAGCAGCTAACCAAGCGAGAATGAAGTAGAACCGTTCACCGAAAAAGTGGAATCAAGATACCCCTGCGGGTCACCCCACCTGATCCCATTCTGATTCTGAACAGGCCCAACAGGACCAGCCCTTCCCAAAGCGACTTCCTCATCCGTTCCCCAATATCCCCAGCGCCCACCAAAACTCAACCAACCCTGCGTGCCCAAAATGACCAAGTTCAGATCAGTCGGTTTAATGGTGACGCCGTCGCCTCCCACAATGTCATTCTCGATACCAATCTTACCCTGATAAGATCTGAAGTAGTTCGCATGCGATCCCTGCGCAACGTAAACCACCGGATGATTATCATTCTTCTCCACTCGCCCCAACCAGCGTTCTCTCCTGCACCGTGCTGCGAGTACAATGCCTTCTGCGGAATACCAGAGGCATCAAGGAAAATTTCAACAACTTCAATGTCGCCTTGATGATTGTTCAAAGGCCCGTTGTTGTAAGCATAGAACAACCAGTACTGAATCACTGTTGTTGAGCCACCGGTGACTATGTGCACATAGGCGTAGTACCCGACGCTGCTGGCCTTAGAAGCATAGTCAGCGGCTATGGCATCCAATGTGCCATTCTTGTTGTCCAGAAAAAGATCAGTACCGGTATAGGTGCCCAGCGATTGCGCCGTCGGTGCAGCGTCAATAGTGGTGTTCGAGCCATCTGAAAACCGTTGTTTGAGAACTGAGCTGGATATAATGTAATCCACAGAAGTCGGGTAGAACTTTTCGCCCCCCGTGAAATGAAGAACTGGAGCGTACGTAGAAGCTAATTCATCAGGGGTCACTGCAGTTGCAGGCGGCAGCGTCAGCAGACAAAATGCCAAGGTTATGGAAAGTAGCAGAACAAGCGAGACTAAACAGGAAGAACGGAATTTTCTGCGGCTTGGTTTCAACGCCGAGTTTGTGGCGCACATGTAAATCATTTCACAATGTTACGGAGGACGGGATATAAGATTTTTAGTTTTTTCTAACGGTGTGAATGTTCTTGCCCCTGGATCGATGCTAATTTGACGCGGGAGATCCCTTTTGGCGGGTCAACCAAGCTTAGCCCCAGATGGTGCGTGGAGCTGCTTCCTGCAGTTTAATCCTGCAATAGCTTCATCCGGTTTGTGGTCCACGCCGTGTCCATTCTGGAACGCGTGCCTCTGGAACGGAATCATTGCAAGGCAAGTAAGGTTTAATGTCGATTACTGGCGAGCCCAGTGCCGCGTCCAATCCCTTCACCACTAAGACGCATCCGTCAATCCTCACCAATTCCACGATGCTCAAACCTATCGGGTTCGGACGCGAAGGACTTCTGCAAGCAAACACTCCAGTCTCAACGTTAACCGCATGTCTTTTCGGAAAAACCAGCAGAGTCTTCCTTTCCTCTGCCCCATCACGCATGTGCATCCAATAGAGAACTATGAGATGAGAGAAATCCGCCGTGCCCTTGAGCCCAGCACAAAACTCGAGAAAAATCTTCACCCTAGCTTCGCTTTCGCCCGCTGTCTCCACCACGCCAACAAACCGCAGCTCTCCTTTCGTAACCATACTCAGACCCCGACTTCCTAGTTTCACGTGCACCCAATATAGATTGCACCCTCGTTTGAGTCTTTGCCTGACCATGAACACATCACAACGCGGCAGCATAGACTCGACTTCAAACCCAGATTATTCTGTTTTTGTTCAGAAGATTCGGCTTCGAGAAAACAGTAAAATGCAACTCCTGAAATATCCTAGCCCTGTGAGAAAAAAATGATAAGAGTGAAAAGGATCTATGATCAGCCAACCAAGGAAGACGGGTTTCGAATTCTTGTGGACAGATTGTGGCCAAGAGGAGTATCTAAAGAAAAAGCCAAAATCAGTCTCTGGCTGAAAGAAATTGCACCGAGCGACGATCTGCGGAACTGGTTTTCGCACGATCCGAAGAAATGGGAAGAGTTCAAGAAAAAATACGAAACCGAACTGAAAGGCAAGGCAGAGCTGATACAAAAGATCAAGCAAGCGGAGAAAGAAAACGAAACTGTTACCCTTCTTTACTCAGCAAAAGACCAAGAACACAACCAAGCAGTTGCCCTGAGCATATTTCTCAAGAAACACTAGTTTGCCCGGGCCGCTGACTGAAACAAGATAGAGTCCACATCAGACATGACGGAGCAAACCAAGCCTACGAGTTCTGCCGAAGTGAGAGCACTATCGCCATTATGAACGCGGCTCCGAGAACCTTCATCAACCGCAATAAAAACTGTCTCGACATGTTAGACGCAACGGATAGAATTGCTTGTAAAGCAGAGCTCACAAGAGTCAATGTCAATCGCCGGGTCAAACGCCTTATGCAGCTTACAGAGCAGGCCCTTAGCTCTGATTGTTCTGCAAATCTCACAGTACATCAGGATTAGATCTCGCCGCGAAGGCTTACGTTCAGCCAGCGATTTCGCTACGTTTTCCACCAAACCCCTTATGTCCCGATCGTTTTCCAAATCAATGGCTCTTCCACGTATTTTTCGGTAATAGAGGCTTATGGCCGGCTGACTTACGGCCAGAAGTTCGGCCGCTTCTCTCTGCTTCAGTTGGTACTCTGTCGTGAGTTCTTTGGCTATCATGGCTCTGACCACGGGTAAGACGCATTTTACGGCTACTTCACACGGGACCGACATTGATCGTTGCTTCCGCTTAGTAGTTGCAGAAAGGCATAAATATACTTTATTACAATTGTAATGCAAATTCGAAGGTGAAAAAATGAATTACCGAAGCACCGTTGAAATCTCACAAAACATCTACTGGGTAGGCGTAAGAGACTGGAACCGCAGACTCTTCGACGCCTTAATTCCTCTCCCAAAAGGAACAACTTACAACTCGTACCTAGTCGTGGGCACAAACAAGAAAGCATTAATCGACACGGTGAACCCCGGTTTCGAAAACGAGCTGGACGAAAGAATTAGAAAAGTTGTTGATCCAAGCGACCTTGATTACGTGATAATGAATCACGCTGAGCCCGATCACGCAGGGTCGATCCCGTACATGATGTCAATAAACAGCAAAGCAAAGCTCATCACCTCTAGCAAAGGCGCGAAAATGGCCCAGACCTTCTACAAAGTACCTGAAAACCGGATAAAAACCGTCACAGACGGAGAAACCATCGACCTAGGCGGCAAAACGCTACGGTTCATCGAAGCTCCAATGCTTCACTGGCCTGAAACCATGTTCACGTACGTCCCCGAGAACAAGACTCTGTTTCCATGCGACTTCTTCGGCTTGCACGTTGCAGAAGGATTGTACGACGATGAAGTGGAAGACATGATTCTCTTCGCTCAACGTTACTTCGGCGAAATAATGATGCCCTTCAGGTTCAACGCTCAGAAAGCCATGGAAAAAATAAAAGACCTGAAAATCGACATAATCGCCCCCAGCCACGGACCGATACACAAAAATCCCGAACGCATTCTCGGCGCCTACAAGAAATGGGCAAACGGAGAAACCAAGCAGAAAGCAATCATCGTCTACGTGACCATGTGGAAAAGCACAGAAAAGATGATCCAAGCGATGGCCGAGACCCTAGCCTCAGAGGGCATAGAAATCGTCAGGCACAATCTCACCGTAGCAGACATATCCGATGTGGCAAGAGACTTGGTTGATTCGAGAGCAATCGTCTTGGGCACGCCCACAGTACTCGGCGGCGCTCACCCGTTGGCAGTTTACGCTAGTTACCTTGTGAAGGCTCTACGTCCGCCCACAAAATACGCTGTGGTCCTGAGTTCATATGGCTGGGGCGGAGGAGCGATCAAGCACGTTCAGGAAGTTCTGGGTCCGACAAAGATGGAAGTCGTGGGCGCAGTGGACGTAAACGGACCACCAACTGAAAAGGACATTCAACAAGTCATCGACCTTGGAAGAGTCTTAGCTAAGAAAATCAAGGAGGACGCTCATTGACCGATACATCGGAAAGCAAAAAGAAAGCATTGAAAGAAGTGATAAGACAGTTACACGAAGGAAAGTCTCCGCAAGAAGTCAAAGCAAAGTTCAAGGATGTCATAGAGGGCACAAGCTCAGAAGACATAGCTAAAATCGAACAGGAACTCGTCAAGGAAGGAATGCCTAGAGAACAGCTTCAAAAACTGTGCGGCGTGCACTTAGCGGTTTTTGCTGACCAGGTACAGGAGCAAGAACTGCATGTCTCTTCGGGACATCCGATAAACATACTCATGGAAGAACACAAAATCCTTCTACAGCGAGCAGAGAGACTCGAAACCCTCGTAAACATGATTGAAGAAGCATGCGACATCGTGTACGTGGGCGACGTATTGAAAGAACTGCAGCAAGTTACTGAGGATTTTCGAGGTTCAGAAAAACATTATCTGCGCGAAGAAAACGTTCTTTTCCCAATCATGGAAAAACACGGAATCACCGAGCCGCCTGCAATAATGTGGATGGAACACAACCAAATCAGAGAAGTCAAAAACAAACTCTACAACTTGGTTCAGAAATGGAACAAGATGACGTTCGACGACTTCAAGAAAGAACTAGCTGAAGCTGCGAAGCCCGTGTGCAGCCTTCTTCCAAGCCACTTTTTCAAAGAGAACAACATACTCTTTCCAACAGCACTGCAAACGGTCACAGACGAAGAATGGAAAGAAGCCAGAGAGGAATTTGACGAGATCGGATACTGCTGTTTCACTCCACCGGAAGCCATAGTGAAATTCCAAGCCGAGAAGCAGAAAACTGAAGAAACTCCTGAAGGTGTTTTGCAGTTTGAAACCGGAAGCCTTTCAAAAGACGAAATAGAATCAATCTTGGACACGCTTCCCATCGACATATCATTCGTCGACAAGAACGACCGCGTGAAATACTTCAACAAAGCTGAAAAAAGGATCTTCGTACGAACGAAATCGGTAATCGGCAGAAGCGTCCAGCTATGCCATCCGGAGAAAAGCATCCACATCGTAAACAAAATAATAGAGGCCTTCCAAAACGGCGAGAAAAACACGGCTGAATTCTGGATCACGATGAACGAACGTCTGGTTCACATCAGATATTTCGCCGTGAGAGACAAAAAAGGCAAGTACCTTGGAACGATGGAAGTCACACAGGATTTGACGGACATCAAGAAAATCGAAGGACAAAAGAGACTTCTAGACTGGAAAGAATAACACGACGCTCAACAATTGGTCCGCTATCGCTGGCCGTGATCATTTCTTTATCAATGCCATCTTGATCAGCAGAGGTTCAAGCTGCTCAACTTTGACGTACGCGAACCTGTCCTTCTGACCCCTCAAGATTTCCCCGGCATACTCAATCGTGATCGAATGGCTACTCACCATTCACATAGCGCGCGTTTCAAGAGGTCTCGTGATGCTTCGTGCTCTTTTATAGTTCATTTCGCTGACCTAGGGCAATCTTGAGTCTTTTTGACTGCAGTCCAATAGTAACAGTGTTACAAATCAGACGTGCTTTCTCGGTGCACACCTCGGTTCAATTCTTGGAAGCAGTACGCGCTAACTAATAGGAGTAGGCTTTGAATATGTGACCGCGGCGGCAATCATGAGGGCAAAATCTTCCGTAAACGGAAGCGGAGACCTAAACTAAAAGCGAGAAGCTGTAGGAAAAGGTTTTTAGTCAAGTTGTCATATGAACAGACTGCAATAGATTAGGATATACTGTGAGGATGAAATGAATGTCTGTATTTGCAGCACCGGGCGCATATGACCGCGCGATAACTGTTTTCTCACCCGATGGCAGGCTTTTTCAAGTTGAATATGCAATGGAACTTGTTAATCGAGGAGCCACGATTTTGGCAATACGTTCCGCTGGAGGAGTCGTTTTGGGAGCGGAAGAGACGGTTGATCCTCTTGAAGAATCAGAATATTCTTGGAAGATATTCAAGATCGATGATCATGTAGGCGCAGCAATAGTGGGTTTGAGTTCAGATGCGAGGATTCTGATAGATCAAGCACGGGTCTTGGCTCAGTCAAACAAGCTGACTTACGATGAACCAATTGACGTGGAAGTTGTAACCAAACGGATATGCGACATCAAACAGCTTTACACGCAGCACGCGGGTGTAAGACCCTTTGGAGTCTCCATGATCTTCGCGGGCGTCGACAAAACAGGAAACCGAGTGTTCGGAACCCACCCAAGCGGAACGTACAGGGGTTACAAGGCCAGAGCGGAAGGAGCCGGAAGAGAAACAGTCTTCAACATACTCAAAGAAGAATACCGTGAAGAGACGGGGCTGAAAGAAACTACGAAGCTCGCTGTGAAGTGCCTAGCAAAAGCTTTGGAAGCAAGACAGTTGCCTCAGAGGATGAAGGTAACAATTGTCCCCTCAGAGACCCAGAAGATGGAGTCTCTAACCGACGAAAAAATCGAGAGCATCATAAAAGAGCTAGGCGTGAGCAAGTGACACCGCGATGAGTGATAAGTACACAATTGCCCGCATGACAAAGGACAACGAACACTTTGAAGTGCTTGTAAAACCCCAAAAAGCCTTAGACTACCGCACGGGAAAAATCGCGGGAATAACCGAAGCCCTAGCTGCTGAAACCATATTCTCAGACGCAAACAAAGGCACAAAAGCCTCAGACGAAGCACTCAATAAAGCCTTCGGAACCACGGACGCGTTGAAGATAGCCGAAACTATTCTCACGAAAGGAACTTTGCAGTTGACCACTGAACAGCGGAGAAAGATGGTGGAAGACAAGAGAAAACAGATAATAGATTTCATAGCCAGACAAAGTGTCGATCCTAAGACAAACCTGCCACATCCACCAACGCGCATAGAAAACGCTATGGAACAAGTCCGCTATCCGATAGACCCATTCAAACCAGTCGAAGAACAGGCAAAAGAGATAATCAAGTTGCTGCGAACGATCTTGCCGCTGAAAATGGAGCAGGTCACATTAGGCGTCACCGTACCTGCTGAATATTCGGTCAAAGCCTATGGAACAATCAAAGGCTTCGGAACCATCAAACGTGAAGAATGGCGCGCAAACGGTTCATGGTACGGTGTCCTAGAAATGCCCGCAGGCGTGTACGCGCCGTTTTTAGAGAAACTCGGAGAGATAACCAAGGGAAACGGGGAAGCAAAGATCAACCCCTAATGGAAAATTTGTTATGAAATAGAGAGGTGTGAAATTATGCCGATATTTTTCGAAAGAAGACAGCTTGTAACGCCCGGCGACTTGATCGCAGAAGGCGAATACATAGCTGGAGAAAACACGTACATGGAAAAGGACAAAATATACGCTTCAAGAGTAGGAATAGTGGATTACGAAACCAAAAAAATAGACGTTGTAGCCCTGAAAGCCTTCTACGTCCCGAGAATGGGAGACATCGTCATAGGAACGATCACAGAAGTTGGATTCAACGGGTGGACGGTGGACATAAACTCGCCGTACCCAGCACTGTTAAGGGCATCAGACGTTCTAAGCAGACCCTTTAAGCCACAAAAAGATGATTTACCCCAAGTTCTTGACGCAGGAGACTTGGTGGTTGCCAAAGTAGTCTCCTACGACAGAACACATGATCCGCAGCTGACTGTCGCCGAACCAGGGTTGGGAAAAATAACCCGGGGACAAATAGTGAAAGTCACTCCAACGAAGATTCCACGAGTAATAGGCAGGAAGGGATCGATGATATCGATGATAAAGCAAGAGACAGGCTGCAACATAATCCTCGGCGTCAACGGAGTCGTACTGATCACAGGAAAGACTCTTGAAGACGAACAGTTAGCGATGATGGCGATTCTCAAGATCGAAGAAGAATCCCACACAAGCGGTTTAACAGACCGCATAACCCAGATGCTTAAAGAAGAGAAAACAAAAAGGGAGGAAAACACGAAATGAATGAAAAACCTGAAAAGCTTATTGACAAGAAAGGCTTGAGATTGGATGGAAGAAAACCGGACGAGTTAAGACCGATAAAGTTCGAAGTGGGCGTCATAACAAACGCTGACGGATCAGCGTACGTTGAACAAGGAAAGAACAAGATTCTAGCAGGCGTTTATGGACCTAGAGAAGTGCATCCGAAACATCTGGCACTTCAAGACCGAACCGTTCTAAAGTGCCGCTACCACATGGCACCGTTCTCGGTTCAGGAACGTAAATCACCTGCACCTTCAAGAAGAGAAGTGGAACTATCTAAGGTCATCAGAGAGTCACTTGAACCCGCAGTTTTCATGGAATACTATCCGCGAACGATGATAGACGTTTTCGTCGAAGTGTTACAGGCCGATGGCGGCACGAGATGCGCAAGCATCAACGCCGCAGCCTTAGCCTTGGCAGATTCAGGAATCCCAATGCGAGACCTCGTCGTAGCGTGTGCAGCAGGCAAAGTAGAGGACACCGTCGTGCTCGACTTGATGGACACAGAGGACAAGATGGGCTCAGCTGACGTGCCAGTGGCTTTAATGCCCAACTTGAACGCCATTACACTGTTACAGATGGATGGAATACTTTCGCTTGAAGAATTCGAGAGCGCCGTGAATCTGGCTCTTGAAGGATGCAAACAGATCTACCCAATGCAGAAAGAAGCACTGAAAACCAAATACGTAAGTGTTAAGGAGGAAAACAAAGAGGAGGCTGAAGAATAATGGCAACAGTAATCACACGGGTGAAACAGAAACAGATCGCCCAGTTAATCGCAAACGAAAAACGGTTAGACGGCCGAGACCTGTTAGACTACCGCGAGATGAAGATCGAGCAAGGCATTATTGAACGTGCAGAAGGCTCAGCGAGAGTAGTTCTTGGCAAAACAGAAGTCGTGGTTGGAATAAAAATCGAGATGGGTGAACCCTTTGCCGATACTCCAAACGAAGGAGTCTTGACCGTGAACGCCGAACTTGTGCCCTTAGCTTCACCGGACTTTGAGCCGGGACCACCAGACGAAAACTCCATAGAACTCGCAAGAATCGTCGACAGAGGAATCAGAGAATCAAAGACCATTGACGTTGACAAGCTCGTGATCGAACCCGGAAAGAAAGTCTTCGTGGTCTTCGTAGATGTCTACGTGCTCAACCATGACGGCAACTTGATAGACGCATCAGCGCTGGCCGCTATGGCAGCTTTGATTAACACGAAAATGGCTAACTACGAAATCAAAGAGGGCGAAGTGAAAATCAAGCCAGGTTACGAGCCGCTTCCATTGAGGAAGCATCCTATAACGGTGACCTGTGCAAAGATCGGCGATAGACTTGTCGTTGATCCGTTGCGGGAAGAAGAACAGGTCATGGATGCGAGGATTTCATTTGCCTTTGATGACGACGACAACATCTGTGCAATACAGAAAGGTGGAAGCGGATATTTCGAGCCGAAACAGGTATTCGAAGCTGCCAAAATAGCCAAAGAAAAGGCTAACCAACTTCGCAAGAAACTGAACTGGTGAACAATCGATGGGCCACAGAACCAAGAAAGTCGGACCTACACGCGGTCTGGGACCGCGCTACGGCTCTACCGTCAGAAAACGCTACATCAAAGTGATGATCGAAATGAAAAAACCCCACAGATGCCCACAATGCGGATTCACAAGAGTCAAAAGAGAAAGCGTCGGCATATGGAAATGCAGAAAATGCGGTTACACCTACACAGGCGGAGCCTACACCCCCACGACAAAGCTTGGAATAGTAGCCAAACGCTCAGCAAAAGGAGCCCCAACAGAAGAAATGACAAAAGCAGCCGAAGAGGAAACAGCCTGATTTTCCTCAAATTCCCAACTTTTATCCAAACTTCCAAGAAAGCCTCCAAACCTTTTAGGAGGGCAACCTTACGAAGGCAAAGGCCACCATACGCATCAAGCTTCCTTCAAGGAAACATTTAGAAACAGTGTTGAGTTCTCTGAAACCAGAATCGAAGAGCCCGACCACTTCACGTTCTTCGGCGAGCTTAGAAAAAGAAGGGTTGTTTCTGGTTTTGAAAGTTGACGCCAAGGACACAGTTGCCTTACGGGCTGCTTCAAACGCATATTTGAGATGGATGAACTCGGCCCTGAACGTGCTAGAAGTCCTGAAAAGAAAGTAGCATTCCGCATTATTTTGGGGCTGATTGACGTGTTCTTCATGCCTCCTCTTTGCATTGTTGCTGGATGAAGGACGCTCAGGCCGTATCGATGACTGTTCGCCACATTCAAAGCAGCCTCAGCAGTTGTTAGTGCACGCGAGAAAACGTTAATTAATAGCTCAGCTTATTGCTCAGCAGATGGAAGGATAACAGTGAGTGATGACATTTCACAGCTTCCACCGCAAGTTCAGGAACGTTTGCTGAGGCTGCAACAACTTCAGCAGACTCTTCAATCGATCTTAGGGCAGAAGCAGCAGGTGGAACTTGAAGTAACGGAGATCGATCAAGCCCTAAATGAGCTGCAAACACTGACCGATGACGCAGTTATATACAAAGCAACGGGCACGTTGCTGATGAGAGCCGAAAAGGCAAAGATAACGATCGAATTGACCGAGCGAAAAGAACTGCTCAACACCCGATCCACAATCCTAGTCAAACAGGAAGAACGTTTACGCACTCAGTTGAAAGATATACAGACCAAACTTCAGCAAGACTTGAACCCTGTTTCCCCTCCCACCTAGAAGATTGACACATTCTAGGTGAGGCTTATGAAACAGTTAGGCCTACCGGAATTAACTGACCAACAGGTCGAAGAGGTATCTCTAATCGCAGAAGAGGCAGCCAGAAAATATGTTCTTTCAAAAGTTCCCGCGAAAAAAATAGAAACACTAAACATAAGCTCTGAGACAGAAGGCACCGGACCCGTAACGCTGACTATCGACGTCGACATTGTACTGTCACCATCAATGAGAGATTTCAACGTGAAAAAACTCGCAGACGAAACGGTTGACGAAGCATTTGGTTCGGCCGAAAAATACCTGAGGGAACTGACATGTCATTCACCCAAATAACCAATCTTCTTGACACAGTAGACGCCAAATCAGTTCTTCTGTTATGCCACCACAACGCTGATCCAGACGCAATCTGTTCAGCCTTTGCATTAGCAAGTTTGCTAAAACAGACACGGCCGGAAATGGAAGTTGAAATTGGGGCTTCGCATGGGATTAGCCGTCTTTCGAAACATCTTCTCCAATATATTCCAGTGGAAGTGAAGACTCAGCCCAATGTGGAAAAAGCCAACGCAATAGTTCTCCTTGACACCAACACGATCCAACAATTGGACGATTTAGCTGAAAGAGTAAAGAATTCAAAGGCACCAGTAATGGTTATTGACCATCATGCAGCTCATCCAGAAACTGAACAGTTTGCAAAAATCTGCATAACCACTGAAGAAGCATCGTCCACGTGCGAAGTCATCTACAACTTCTACAAACAAACGGGCGTGAAACCGGGGAAAACGAGGCCAAAGCTCTTTTTCTAGGCATAGCGTTCGACACGCGACACTTCATCCTAGCCAATTCGACCACGCTGAAGAACATCGCTGAAATGATTGATGCCGGGGTAAATGTGCAGGAAACATTACCCTTGCTATCACTGCCCATGGATTTCTCTGAACGCTTAGCTAGGCTGAAGGCCTCCAAGAGAACCAGACTTTTCAAGATTGAAGAATGGATAGTTGCTATTTCGCATGTAAATGCTTATCAGGCTTCGGCAGCCCGAGCCATGATTGAATTGGGGGCTCATGTGGCCGCGGTAGCAGGGGAAAAAAAGGGATCCATAGAAGTGAGCCTACGCAGCTCTGCTGAGTTTTATAAGCAAACGGGCATTCACTTGGGAAAGGATATTGCAAAACCTTTGGGTGAATATCTTCACGGAATGGGCGGGGGACACTCCACTGCCGCGGGGGTCAACGGTGAGGGAGACGTTCAAATCGGACTTAAGCACTGCCTGTGGCTTTTGAAAGAGAAGTTGGCTAGCCATAATTAAGTAGTTACTCTTAAATGAGCGGAAACCCCGCTTTAAACAGGCAGGCAACGCTTGTATGGCAGTAATCGAAACGAGAAACCTCACTTACACGTATCCAGGCAGCACAAAACAGTCGATAAGTGACGTTTCCATAAAAGTGGAGAAAGGCGAGTTCACCCTCATCACCGGCCCAAGCGGTTGCGGAAAAACAACACTCTGCCGATGCTTCAACGGCTTGATTCCCCATTTTTATCAAGGCGAGATCAAAGGAGACATAGTCGTAGCCGGGCTAAAAGTCGCTGAACAACCGATCTTTCAACTGGCGAAACACGTAGGACTCGTTTTCCAAAACCCAGAGAACCAGCTTTTCGCCCTGTCTGTCGAAAAAGACGTGGCTTTCGGACTTGAAAATCTAGGGATTCCGCGAGAGCAGATGCGCGAAAAGGTGGACTGGGCACTGCAGCTTACAGGCATCAACGATCTGAAGGACAGAGCACCGCATGAACTTTCAGGCGGCCAGCAACAACGCGTCGCAATAGCATCCGTCCTAGCTATGCAACCCGAAGTCATCGTTCTAGATGAACCGACCTCGTTCCTCGACCCTCTGAGTGCCAAAAAAATCTTTGAAGTCATAAGTCAATTGAATAAAAGCCTCGGAATAACCGTTGTTCTTGTCGAGCACAGGCTTGATTTAACAGCCAGATACACGGACCACATGATCATTATGGATAAAGGAAAAGTGGCCTTGGACGGAGACCCGCACGAAATCTTGCGTTCTGAAGAAGCTCGCTTGATTGGGGTTGGCATTCCAAAAGCGACACGTCTCTACCAGATACTTCGAAAAGATGGAATAAATCTCGGCGACACGGTTCCCCTGTCTTCTGAAGAAATGGCGAGCCTGCTCAGAGGGGTCCTTGAGAGCAAATGATTGAAGTCAAGGATGTTCATTTTACCTATCCGAACGGTGTTGAAGCATTGAAAGGAGTATCCCTAACCATTGAAAAGGGTCAATTCGTGGCAATAATGGGACAGAACGGGGCTGGAAAAACGACGTTAGTCAAGCATTTCAACGGGCTTCTCAAGCCATCCGAAGGACGGGTGCTTGTTGACGGGGTTGACACGACAAAAGTGAGCATAGCAACTCTTTCACGGGATGTAGGTTTCGTTTTTCAGAACCCAGATCATCAACTCTTCAGCGAAACAGTTGAGGAAGAAATAGCGTTTGCACTGAGAAATTTCGGGTTCAATGAAGAAATCACTGAAAAAAGGATAACTTGGGCTCTGAACCTCTTGGCCTTAACCGAGTACAGAAAAACTTCACCATTCATGCTTAGCGGCGGCGAAAGGAAACGGGTCGCTCTTGCCTCAGTCTTGGCATGGGATCCAAAAATGCTTATACTGGACGAACCGACAATCGGGCAGGATTACGAACAGAAAGAGAAACTCAGACAGTTCATAATGCAGATGAGAACCCAAGAAAAAACCGTAATCGCCGTCACACACGATGTCGAGTTTGTGGCCGAATGCAACCCCCGAGTCGTGCTCATGCGCGAAGGAAAAATCATCGCCGACGGTGAAGCAGGCAGAATTCTCACTGACCAAGCAACCTTGACAGAAGCTTCAATTGTGCCCCCACAGATAGCGCAGATTTTCTTAGACCTGCCCGGTCTGGATGTTCCGAAAGACATCATTGACGTTTACGAAGCGCAAAAGATCTTGCATGACATTCTGGAGAAACACTGAATGAGTGTTTTCAACGGACTAAAGTTTCGAAAAGTCCATTCACCAATTCACAATTTAGACCCAAGGATAAAATTCATCTACGTGTGTGCAATCTTTGCAGTCGCAATAGTCTTCTCGGAGCTAATACCTTTACTAGTACTCTTCTTGATACAGATTCCACTCGTTCTTCTGGCCGGCATCAAACGCGAATGGTTGAATTCGATGCGGGGAGCCACGTTCCTGGCAGCCGTTATTTTCTTGACGAATCTTCTTTTCAGATTCATCGGTGCAAACTATAAGGTCACAGGGGACATATTAGAAAGTACTGTGGCCTTGACCTTGCGATTCATAGTGCTCGTTGAATCCTTTTCCGTGTTCTTCCTAACCACCTCACCAGATCACCTAGGACTAGCTTTAGAACAGACACGCGTTCCGTATGAGTTCGTCTTTGCCTTCACAACTGCTGTGCGGTTTGTCCCTGTTCTAGCCGAAGAAGCCCAGACGATCATGGACGCGCAGAAAGCCAGAGGACTGGAGCTTGAGCGCGGAAACTTTCTGAAAAGGATTAGAAACTACATCCCAATTCTCATCCCGCTAATTGTGAGCGCAATTCGCAGAAGCCTAGAATTGGCTGAAGCCATGGAATCTCGTGCATGGGGGGCCACAAAGAATCGCACCAACCTATACGTGCTCAAGATGCACAAAGGCGACCTCATCATGATACTCATAACAGGTGCAATCTTGGCAGCCGCGATTTACGTTCGACTGTTCATCGCCGTTCCGTCAATCAATGACTTGGTAAGAAGACTGATTTAAACCACAAGACTTTTAATTCAAACGTTTGTGTAAAGGATTCTTCGGGAGATCGGAGCGGTTGAAATGGTTAAAAGCAGCGGCAGAAGAGATCGTTGAATGCATCAAGATTTCCATCGAGCAACTTGACATGAAACAGGTTGAACGACTCATCGAGTTCATGCTTGAAGCAAAAGACAAAAAGATCTTCACGGTAGGCATGGGCAGAAGCGGATTCGTTGCCAGGGCATTTGCTCTGCGCCTGATGAACCTGGGATTCAACGTGTACTTCTTAGGCGAAACAATAACCCCCGCCGCAGAAAAGGGAGACCTGCTGATAGCTATATCAGGCACGGGTACCACAAAGATGGTGCTGACCGCGAGCGCAGCTGCAAAAGAAATCGGTGCCAAAGTAGTTGCGATCACGTCGTTCCCTGAATCGGCTCTTGGAGAGTTGGCTGATCTGGTCGTCACGGTTAAGGGAAGGACGAAGGCAGGGATGCCTATCGAAGAGGATTACTTAGCTAGACAGATTATTGGTGAACGTGAACCATTAACGCCGCTTGGAAGCATCTTCGAGAACAATTGCATGGTTTTCTTGGACAGCTTGATTGTCGAATTGATGCATCGATTAGGACGAACCGAAGCAGACTTGAAACGGAGACACGCGACGATAGAGTAAAGAACCTAGAAAGGCAACCCTAACCAAAGCAATTTGCACAAGGGCCTCACCCTTCAGCGACTTTTCTTGCGTATTTCTCCCTAAGCTTGTCTGCCAGCTTACCGTCTCTAACGATGAAGACTCCACGGTATCCACAGTGTCTGCAATCCCAAACAGACCATATTTGGGGCAACCCAGAAGCCCAGAAAACGTCAGTGGAACCGCATCTCGGGCAAAACATCTTCTCACGCCTGACACTATTTGATCTTACTTTTTCCGCTCCCTTGAAGGCACGCGAAGTTCTCAGCTTCTTTTTACGGGGCTTCTTAAGCAGTCGATCCTTCGGAAGTTTTGATTTTCGGCTGCGTTTAGCATCCTTTGCAATCGGCTTCAAAAAAGAGCCTCAACAAAATAGTCGATCCTTGCTCTTTTAAAGTTGACTTGTATTCATATGCTAATGATTATGCGTGCATATATCTTATTAAGACTCGAGATACAATATACTTAAAGCCACTACACACTCTAAACAAAAGAGGACAGTGCCAACAATGAAGGAAACAGCGTCGAAAACTTCCAACGTGCTCGAAGAAACACCGGTAGGCATTATCATAAAAGAAGAAGCAAAAAAACCGACTGCCTTCAGAGAAGCCTATCCCATAGAAGAACCCTACGTCTATGCGGCAATAATCAAAGATCCTGAAACCCAGAAAACCCGCTATGAAGTCATAGAGCCGACGCTCCAAAAAGACGAAGAGAAGCAACTGAAAGAATTGAGAACGTTTCTGATGGAAGAGGTCAATGTAAACCTGAAGGAAATAGAAACCAAAGGAAAGGCAGAAAACTATCTGAAAGAACAAGCAAGACAAATAATCAAGAAATATCACATGAAGGTTCCGCCAGAAGCGACTGACAAACTCATATACTACATAATAAGGGACTTCGTAGGCTACGGAAAAATAGATCCCCTAATGAAAGATCAGTTAATCGAGGATATATCTGCAGATGGCGTTAACATACCGATTTATGTTTGGCACAGAATTTACGAATCGTTACCTACGAACATCATTTTCAAGGAAGAGGCAGAGTTAGACTCCTTTATAGTTCGCATGGCATATTTGTCGGGAAAGAATATCTCCATAGCCTCCCCAATGCTGGACGCGTCGCTTCCAGACGGAAGCCGCATCCAATTAACGTATGGAAATGAAGTCACTCGAAGAGGCTCGACATTCACAATCCGTCGCTTCAGAATCGACCCGTTGACAATCTCGGATTTGATCGCGTACAAGACTGTTTCTTCAGAAATGGCCGCGTACCTGTGGTACATAATAGAAAATCGAGCTTCGATCCTCGTGGCCGGTGGCGTTGCATCCGGAAAAACAACCATGTTGAACTGCTTATCAATGTTCATAAGACCTGAAATGAAAGTAGTGAGTGTAGAAGACACGCAGGAACTGAACCTTCCGCATGAAAACTGGATACCTTCCGTTGTCAGACTAGGCTTTGGACATGAAGACAAAAAAAGCGGAACAATAACGCTTTTCGATTTGCTAAAAGCAGCTGTCAGACAAAGACCCGACTACATAATAGTAGGCGAAGTACGCGGAGAAGAAGCCTATACTCTATTTCAAGCCATGGCAACAGGCCATCTCGGAATGTGCACCTTACACGCAGAGTCCGTTGAAGCCGTAATAAACCGATTGGAATCTGAACCCATGAACATTCCAAAACCACTCATAGCGATGACGAACGTCATCATGGTCATGGCAAGAACAGAAATCGACGGAAGACCGGCAAGAAGAGCCTGCACCACGGCAGAAGTCGTAGAACTTGATCCCGATAAAGCGAAAATACTCACTGAAGAAGTTTTTGCATGGAACCAGAGACTTGACACATTCTCCGTTTGCGGCCACAGCACAATTCTGGAAAAGCTCATGAAAAAACTCGGCGTTACCGAAGAGGAAGTCAAACGTGAACTGAGCCGAAGGCAAACAGTTCTGGATTGGATGACACGCAACGGTGTTCGACGCTACACTGAAGTCGCAAACGTAATTCGAGAATACTACGCAAACCCAGATCGTGTTTTCCAGAAAGCCAGAGTTGGAATGAAATGAAAACCAACAAACCCTTTGAAAAAGCCAGAGCACTGTACAGACGTCTGAAGGCAAAGCTCAAACTGACTCCAACTGAAACACTCGACACTAGAACAGAGTTGCCAAAGGAAAAAGCCAATATAGTGCTCAAAACCCCACAATCATTGGCTTACCAGCTTATTGGAGACAAAACGGCGCGGTTTCTGCCGCTCTTCAAGGATCTGGACCTAAATCTACAAAAGTCAGGGTTAAAAGTCAACTTCAAAGCCTATGTCAGTCTGACAGTTTTTGCGACGATCTTGACTTCTGCCTCAGTTCTTGGCTTCATCCCATGCCTACTGATTCTTGTTTTCAACGTACCACTTCTGCCAGCTACTCTGTTCGGAGTGGGCGGAGGCTTGTTCACATTTGCACTGTCAATTCTCGGATTCTACCTTTACCCAGCCTATCGGGCAGATACCTACAGAAGAGCGTTAGAAGATGAATTGCCCTTCACAACGGGGTTCATGGCGATCCTAACAAGTGCAGGAGTCTCTCCAGAAAGAATTTTCCATTCGATATCAAATCTCAGCGTTCCATTGGCAGCGTCTGCAGAGGCAAAAGACGTAGTCAGAGATGTTGGTCTCTTCGGTTCAGACATAATTTCAGCATTGGAAAAGACTTCAAAGCGAACACCATCCGAAAGCTTCCGCGAAATGATTGAGGGGTTCATCTCAACAATTCATTCAGGCGGCAACCTCTCATCATATCTTCGAGAGAAATCCCAGCAATACATGAAACTGAAAAAAATGGGTCTCAAGAAATATTCCGACACATTGTCCATGCTATCAGAGGTTTACGTCGCGCTGCTTCTAACTGGTCCTCTCTTTCTTGTCATCATGCTATCGGTCATGGCCATGCTTGGCGGAGGTAATCTTGGACTACTCAGCCCCGATTTTCTGTTGAGTTTACTTACCTACATGGGAATACCGCTGGGTGCCACGATATTCCTGATAATCCTTGACGCGGTATCGCCTAAATGGTAATGACAATGCCCAAAATCGAAAAGAAACTGAAAAAAACCACGTGGGTCGCATCAATTGCGTTAGCTGCGGGCATTATGCTGTTTGCTTCTCTGAGGTTTTGGGGAACTGCAACGTTTGATGAATTTGTATTCTTCGCAATTATATCATCTGTTTTCCCTCCTGCAGTCTTGAACTACGTTGACCATAAGTGGAGAAAATCCATAGACGAACATTTACCCGACCTTTTCAGAACCATAGTTCAAGCCCAAGAAACGGGCAGGACATTACCTCAGGCTCTGGAGGAAGCTTCCAAAAGAGACTATGGGCCCCTCACTGCGGAGTTGAAGAAGATGACAACACAGATTTCTTGGGGGATGAGCTTTGAAGAAGGGCTTTTGGCCTTCGGAAAGCGCGTAAACACCGTGTTGGTGGAACGAACTGTACCGATGATAATTGAAGCAAGCCGTTCAGGCGGACACGTAGAAAAGGTCTTCGATCCCATGGGGAAATTCATTCAGACAACACTTCTCCTCGATAAGGAACGCCGAACTCAGACAAAACCGTACATAGCAATAATCTACCTCGCCTTTTTCGTATTTCTATTCACCATCATACTCCTTTTCAGATCCTTCTTCATAGGAATGGAAGGCTTGCCCATATCAACAGCCGAAATCATCCCACCAAGCCAGATACAACGAATGTTTTTCCATATGACGTCGATTCAAGGCTTCTTCAGCGGACTGGTTGCAGGAAAAATGGGAGAAGGAACCATAGACGCAGGATTGAAGCACAGCCTGATCTTGATGCTCTGCGGCTACATAGCCCTGAAACTCTTCATGTGAGGCAGCTAGAATGAACACATACCTTGGAAAACTCTCGCGAAACAAGCGGGGTATAACTCCTGTTTTAAGCAATCTTCTTCTCACGGTTGTAGCCGTGGCAGCCATGGCACTCGCCACGACAGCAACATACGTCATAACGAGCAACCTGCGAGACACCATGGGGGAACGCGTCGTCATAGAGGACGTATGGTTCAACAATCTGACCGACAACATTGACATCTACGTTCGCAATGTCGGAAGAGTCCTTGTTCGTTTTTCAGGAGTATATGTTAACCATACCAAAAGCTCTTTCACAGGAAACCTTTCGTTGGAAATAGGCGAGCACGGCTGGCTTAACATTTCAAAAAACTGGAGCCCCAGCGACCTTTTTTACATAGACATCGTCACAACGAGAGGAACACACATCGGAGGCTACTATAATGCGGCTTAAGCGCGACAGGCGTGCGATAAGCAATGTTATTGTCGTGATGCTCAGCTTAATCCTGATAGTGGTTGTAGTCACGAATGTCGTGCTCTGGAGCTATCAGATGAACGAGTCCGACTGGGAGAGAATGCGTGAAGACTTGAAGATCACCGAGGTTTCTCGAATCACAAGTTCTTGGTTTCCAGCTCAAGACGAATACACGACAAATGTCGGCAGCAAAATGAGCGGCACCTATAGAGACACACAAGCTGTCGATGACCGCTATGAAAGTTTCACGGAGGGTCTAGACTGGTGGAATTCGAGCTACAGCTACCGAAGGCAAGCAACCATCGTAAATAACGCTCAATCGTTGTTGCGCTCGAACTATTCGGTCGGCGTAGCAATGGACACTGCTTCCTTGATTTCTACAAGCAAAGTCTTGCCAAACGGAAATGATCTGAGAGTTGTTTTTTTGTCAAAGGGGAAGTGGGTCGAACTAGATAGAGAAGTCAAAGATGTGAACAGTGCTTCAACTCAGATCTGGTTTGAAACCCAGTCTGCAATCGCAGCAAGCAGCTCAGACAGCGATTATTTCATCTATTATGGAAACCCAACCGCCGGAAGCCCACCTGCAAACAGAAGCAACGTATATTTGTGGTTCGATGATTTCAACAGAACAGATAACCCGGATATTACGACAGAATCGTCTTATGACGTCAAGACTGGCGGTGGCACTTGGTCAGTCCAATCCGGGATGCTTATGAATGTTGGAGCCGACGGAGACCCAAACAAACTAATATTAACTGCACTGGGGAATGTGACCAGCCCTATTGACATGCTCGTGAAAATCAACGTTACATCCTTCGCAGGTGGCGATTACAGTAGAATGGGGCTATCCTGCTATATGGACACTAGTCCTTCCAACGGAAGCGGGTACTGCGGTCTGTTTCACGAAGACACGGGTAGTTTAGACCTCTTGAATGATCTACGTAGCTGGGGCACGTCCGGAACCTACAGCTGGTCATTAGACACATGGTACTACATGAGATTTAGAGTGATTGATCCAGCAAGCAGACTGGGACAGGTCAAAGTCTGGCAGGTTGGAGCAACTGAGCCCACCGCCTGGACAGTGAATGGTAACTTCGGAAGTGGAACGGCTAGGAACTGGGGGTTAGTCGGGTTTGCGGGTTCAAGAACAACCGACACAACCTATTTTGATGACATCGTTATTCGTGACATAACTGATCCAGAGCCTACCGCTACTCTCGGCACAGAAGAAAGCCAGGCCACCAACATTCTTGATATTGATGGCACCTTCATTATAGACTTGGTCACTTATCCTCTAACTGACATCCAGACTATTGAGATGCAAATGAGGTATAGAGCTAGCGACATGGGTGAAAAATGGTATCTGAAAGCTTACAACACGACATCGTCAATGTACAGCGACAGCGGTTTCAACTTTACTACAGGTCAGAAGCCGACAACAGGTTGGGATTATTATACAATGAACCTCACGGATCAATGGAAGAGTTATGTATACAGTAATGGCACGATGCGTGTGAAGATGGTTGATGAAGGACCGGATGCGAATCAAACGACGATTGACATTGACTTCCTGGGTATAAGGGTGGTTACGAATGGGACAGAGATCACTTTTGGCAACGAGGCTGCTTTGACTTGTCACCTGGTAAGTTTATGGGTAAATAACTCAACAAGCCATAAGAGGTATGATATGAGCTTATTCATTGATTCAGGACAGACGTTGACTTATCGCAGTTTTGACCTGTGCCTGCCAAATGAACCGTACGTGGTTAAGGTCGTCACAGAAAGAGGAAATATCGCGATATATTGCGGCGACGCGACATAGACGTTGTTACTTTATCTTCTCCTTCAACGCTTTTACTACTTCTTTTTCTTTGGTTGCCTCTATTACCTGAATATTGTAAAGCTCTGCCATTTTTTTTGCGTTTTCAGTCATCGCTGGAATAGCAATCAAGTAAGCGTTGGCCGGTGAGACATCAAATATTTTAGCAAATAGCGCAATCACCGGCTGCTCAGCTACAGCGGACTCGGCCGACGTTGCTAAATCAATAACGGTCACTTCATTGCCATCGTCCCTTTTGTTGGCCACGACGTCAAACATGTGGTTAGCTCCAGATTTGCCTTTGAGGAAAGAGGGAGCATCAACCTTGAACCCGTTTTCAACGAGAAATCGTCTTAGCGGCGCAACCAGAGTCCAGCCTAAAGAAGCTTCTTCTTTCACCTCTTTTTTCATACTGTAAGAATAAATATCTTTGATCACAACGTCTTCAAACGTGAAGTTTCCATGACATTCCCGACAGAAAAGTTCTGCAACAGGAATATCGAAGCTCTTCTTGCACTCTTTGCAGGTGCACCATACTCCAGCCCGCCTGTAATCAACGTCAAGCTTCTTTAGCTCATCGTGACATTTTGGGCACACAAACCGGTCACCCTTGCGGAAGTTTGCTTCCACGTCCATGTACCCACATTTTACGTGTTCAACCAAAGAACTTTTTTGGATGTCGTATGACTTGCAGTACGGACAGCAATAGTGGATTGAAATACTTGCGGAATTACATTTCGGACAGAATATGATCTTGTCATAGAGTTTTCTTTCCAATATTCCGGCTTCATAGAGCCTGTTCAGGAACGCCTCGGTTTTCGATTTATCCCCGACAATTGCTTCAACTGCCTCGTACCGATATCCAAGTTTCGGATCATAAACAGGCCAAAGCTGATCGATCTCGCTATTCAGAAATTTACCTAGCAAGACCTGAGTGTCCGGGTCCTTGTAGAGTTCCATACGTTCTGCTTTACTCGCTCTCAGCATTCAGTTCCCTAGCTAGCCTCAATATCTAGTTGCGGCAAGAGTTAAAATTTCCGCTTCAGCCCATTTTAACGTTTCCAGAAAGATTTTAAATTCTCACCTACGAATGCTTTTATGCAGAGCGCTTTAGAATGAGTTCGCATCAGAAACGAATGGTTCAATGTCCAAAGTGCGGTTTTTCTTTTGACTTAACATATGGCAGAGCTTTCGCCTGTTCCGGATGCCCGTCTTCTGTGCAATGTAGAGCTGCGAAGTGCCCAAGGTGCGGACATGAATTTCCTCTGTCGCAACCCTAGCATAGAATTTTCTGCTTTCAAACCCTTTGTCCTGTCTTAGTCCTAACGTCCAATAGATTCTTTCACTTCAATCCTGCTTAAATGACTGCAAAGATTCTTCCTAAAAATGAATGTCTCCATGAACCTTCACAGTTACGAGTTTTAGGCATTCTGTCTCACTCAGTGACATAGAGTCTAAGGTTTAGTGATCAATGACTAACATCAAAAGTTTACAGTCACGTTTTTTAGTCAGAACCTTCATATTTCAACCGCAACCCTATAGCCATTGATAGTCTAATGGTGAACCAGTTGACATCACAACTACCAACCAAACGTCAAGTCATTCGACCAGCGACATTGAAAAGCTTGTCGTTAACACTACTGTTCATAATCCTAGCAGCATTAACCGAGTATCTGGTTGTCATCTACGCCATGGAGCTAGGCGTAGTTGATCCGACTCTTCTCAAAACCAATTGGCCCGTGACGATAGCAATAAGTCCCCTGTTCAATCTTGTTCCCATTGCCGTGATAGTCACGCTTGTGTTCAATTGGATATACTTGTCCAGAAAACTGACTGCAAAGGGACAGGAGTTGCGAAAGGGAAAAGTTGAAATTCCCACTAAACGAGGAGCAAAATCGAAGAAGATATCTTCAAGAATAAGTCGGCCATTCAGAAACTTCTTTGGCAAGATTAGATCCGCCAGACCCACGGTTAAGGGCGCGCTGGTCGTTGTTCTGTTGTTCCTACTGTTTGTCTTGACGGTCTCTCTCTTGGCGTATCCTCAGCTACTCTACCGAGCCATATCAAGTGCTTACCAGAACAATCCTTCGCTAGTTGACTTCGTTCTATCAGTTGACAGCTCCGCGAAAGGTTTTGCGGAAGCCGTGGCGCCCATCGGTTGGATCGGCGCATCCGTAAACAACGCATTGTTGGCAAGTGCAGCCGGAGTTGGCGGCGCAGGTGAAAGCCTTGGCAGGCTAGTCACGCCTGTGGCAAGTTTAGATAATGCTGGCAAATATCTGGTTGTGCAGAATGCCGCTGCATGGATTTCTGCGTTTCTGATTCTCTTCTACGGAGAGTTCATGCGCAAGGGTTACCGGTACAGGAAGAAGTAGTCTAGATCAAGTGATTTTGATGGCTGACCACCCCAGGTTTGGTCCGGCCGGGGTTCCTCCTGCCTTTAGGTTTATGAAGGCAACTTTGTTAGATGTTCCTGAGCTTTTGTGCGGAGAGGGCCTTGATGCTTTTGAGTATGAGGCTGTCCACTGGGGCAAGAAGCCACAAGTGAAGAGAGAACTTGCGGAAAGGTTTGGATTTGAAGCCCAAGAGAATGACGTATGGCTCAGTCTTCATGGATCCTACTTCATAAATCTGTGCGGCGAAAAAGAGATCGTCGAAGCAAGCAAGCAACGTCTCAGCGCATGCGCAACCGCGGCGGAATGGATGAATGCTCATGTCGTGGTTTTCCATCCCGGCTTCTACGGTAAGAAGCCCAAGAGAGAAGCCTTCAAACTCTGCCTAAAAGCAATGAGAGAAGTAGTTGAAACGATGAGAGCACTTGGGATAAAAAATGCGAAGCTCGGTCCCGAGACAATGGGCAGACTGCATCAGCTTGGAAGTCTAGATGAGATCTTGAACTTATGCGAAATGGTCGAACAGACCCAGTTGGTGATCGATTGGTCCCATCTGCACGCAAGAGACAGAGGAAGATTCAGCACAGTAGATGACTATCGAAAAGTCGTGATAGACATTGAGGACCGACTTGGAACAGAGGTCATCAAGAACATTCACTGTCATTTCACAAAAATCGAATTTACAGAAAACGGAGAAAGACGTCACCACACTTTGGAAGAAAGACATTTTGGACCTGATTTCAGAATGCTGGCGAAAGTCATAGCGGAGTTCCGTTTGAACCCCGTAATCATAAGCGAGAGTCCGTTACTGGACATCGATGCTATGAAGATGCGCGACATTCTGCAAGAAGAGTGGAGCAAAAACTGAACTGACTTTTGCTGCGATACGTTTTTTATGCAGTCCAGTAATGCTGCTTATGGGTACATATTTTGGCACGATTAAAAGGATTCCAGAAGCTCACACCAGTTGATGCAGCGCTGCAAAAGTTCTTCGCGGCACTTCAAATCAAACAGTCGAAAACAGAGGCCCTTCCTCTCCACTCAGCTCTAAACCGTATAATAGTCGAAGACATCATTGCCAATGTAAACTTGCCCAGGTTTGATAGGTCAGCCGTTGATGGTTACGCTGTTAAATCCAGAGAGACGGCTGGCGCAACTCAATTCAAGCCGAGAATACTGCAACTTACCAGCAAAGACGTAGTACGTGAAAAGCAGGCAAAGCAAGTCTGGACGGGAAACCCCATTCCTCGAGGTGCAGACGCTGTTGTGATGCTGGAAGACACTAAGCAGATCAAGAATGAAATCGAGGTGTGGAGTACCGCGACGCCGAGTGTGAACGTTTCAAAAACGGGTGAGGACGTTGGAAAGGGAGAAACAGCCGTCGCCGCCGGGACGCGACTTAAACCGCAGCATTTGGGGCTCTTGGCTGCTCTAGGCACAAGCGCAGTCAATGTTTTCAAGAAACCCAAGATCGCTGTTTTGGCCACGGGAGACGAGCTTGCGGAGGTAGGTAACGAGTTGAAGTCGAGCCAAGTCTTTGACGTTAACAGGCTTGTTCTCTCTTCCTTATGCATCGAGCTGGGTGCCGAAACACTGGATTTGGGCATTGCAAGAGATGATGTTGATGTGATTCTGACGAAGTTAAAGGTGGGACTGGACAATGCTGACGCAGTAATAACGTCAGGCGGCACGAGCGTTGGAGGTTCAGATGTTGTTCCTGACGCTGTTAACAAGATTGGAAAACCAGGCGTCGTTGTACACGGTGTTGCTATGCGTCCGGCTATGCCAACTGCGCTTGGAATTGTGAACGGGAAGGCTATACTGGTTCTTCCGGGCAACCCTGTCGCGGCGATGGTGGGCTTTGAGGTTTTTGCGAGGCCTTTAATATTCAGAATGCTTGGAATGAAACAGGCTGAGACCAGGTTTAATTTACAGGCTAAGATCAAGAGGAGAATCGCCGTGGCGCTTGGAAGGAAAAACTATGTCCGCGTCCGTGTGTTTGAGAAGAATCACGAGCTACTTGCTGAACCCATAAGCGCTCGTGGTTCAAGCATGATTTCAACGATGACGAGGGCCAATGGCTACGTGGTTGTGCCTGAGAATCGTGAAGGCTTGGAAAAAGGGGAAATGGTTTCAGTGCAGATGTTTGACACCATCGAGCTGGTTGATGATCAGGATGTTTAGGAAACTCTTGACCTTTGACGAAGCACAGGCCGTAATTCGGCAAAAGTTTAAGCCTAAGCGTTTGGGGGTTGAGAGAACCAAGCTTCTAGACGCCAGCAACCGGGTTCTAGCGGAAAACATTATTGCCACCTTGGACATTCCTCCCTTCAGCCGATCCACCGTTGATGGATACGCAGTCAGGGCAGAAGACACATTCGGAGCAGACGAAAAGAACCCGATTACCCTGAAGGTTTGCGGAATAGTTAACATCGGTGAATCTCCAAAAACGACGGTTCAACAGGGCAACGCGGCGGAAATTGTTACTGGTGCACCGATGCCAGATGGTTCAGATGCAGTTGTCATGGTTGAACATACTGAACGCATAGACGAAAACGTTTCTGTCTTTACTGCTGTCGCCAAGGATGAAAACGCCATGAAAGCCGGAGTCGACGTCAAAAAAGGTGAGACTGTTCTAAAAGCGGGACAACTTCTAGGTTCAAGAGAAATCGGTGTTCTTGCGGCTCTAGGCCTGGCGAAGATTAAAGTTTGCAGGGTTCCTCACGTCGCAGTTCTCTCCACCGGCCCTGAATTAACTGAACCTGGGAAGAAACTGTCTTTCGGAAAGATTTATGACATAAACGCTTATAGCCTGAGCGCTGCGGTGCAGGAAAGTGCTGGAACTCCTGTTTACTTAGGAGTCTTTCCTGACAGCTTCTCTGGACTGCAGAAAGCATTGAAGTGTGCACTGGCTTCCGCGGACATTGTTCTGACCTCGGGCGGAGTCTCAGTAGGCCCCAAAGACATTATGCCGAAAGCCCTGGGTTCGCTTGGAAAACCGGGCCTCATCATATGCGGGATCGCAATTAAGCCTGGGAAGCCGACGACAGTAGCCTCTATTGATGGAAAACCAGTGTTCTCACTTCCCGGTCATCCGACATCTGCACTTCTAGCTTTTCACTTGTTTGCGCGACCATTAATCCAGCTAATGGCTGGAAGAAAGGCGGAAAGGGACTTGGAAGTGAAGGCTCTTGCCGCGATGAGAATGATTCCGGCAAAGGGAAGAAGGACGTTTATCATGGTCAAGTTGAAACAGGACAAGTCAGGCCGCCTAGTAGCGGAGCCTGTTCCAGCTGGGGTTTCCGGTGCAATCACGACGCTGGCAAAAGCTGACGGTTTTGTAGAGATACTAGAAAACGTTCAATTTGTTGATGAAAGTGAAGAAGTTACAGTTCATCTTTTCGAAACGAAGGCTGTGAGGAATGCCGTTGCGTCGGAAAACGTCTGTAAGACATGGTAGTATTGCGGCAGGAAGATGGTTAACTTTCCAAGGTTGTTCTTTTAGCCGCTATATAAACTGTGAAGACCCACGTTAGAATGAGGTAGGCAACCGCACCAAGACCGAGAAGTAAGTTACTTGCAAAAACGTCATAGATCATGAAGGCTGAGAATGTTGTGGCGATGAAGAATGAGATTATCACAAACCAGATGACCCAACCTCTTTTTCTGAACACGCCGTAAGCAGCGATGAGGCTGAATATGCCGATTATGCCGATGTGCGGAGGGAAATTGGCCATCACCATCACAGCAAGAAAGATTACACCCACAACCGCATAGAACATGGATGTCGCCAGCATTCCTCTACTTTCGATCTTAAATCTGGACCCTAACGACAATTTCCATTCGCCTTTAACCTTAATGCATAATCGGTAATGTTAATAAATCTAATGTTTTATCATTGAAGCGTCTTGGGATATTCCAGCATCATATAATGTCCGATAGTTGCCCTGCCTGCAGTTGCATTTTCTATTGTGGTCATGGAACCCGGCCCTTCTATCCATTGCAGGTTGATCTTTTCATTTCCATTTCAACCGCCTATTTCAACTGCAGCATTGCTATGGAGTCCCCAAGTATTAACGTACTAGAATTGCGTTGTACTCATCTAGAACAAGGAGAAAAGCTGCAGCGAACGACTAATCAACCGTTCCTGAAAAGTCGGAGGCGAAAAGGTTTAGAACCTAGCAGTGAAATAAGCGGGCGTGGGAAGTGAAGAGCACAATGAGTAATCGAGAACTCTTCGTATCTCAATCAAACGTCTTCAGTGGCTTTCAGCAACCGTTTGAAAAAGCGAATTATGTGATTCTGGGTGTACCGTTTGACGTAACGAGCACTTATCGAACGGGCGCAAGGTTTGGGCCTACGTCGATTCGTGAAGCGTCGCTTAACATTGAGACGTTCAGTTTTCGCACGGGTTTAGATGTCGAGGATTTGGGGTTGCATGATCTGGGGGATTTGCACATATCCACGGATACGAAGAAGACACTAGACATGTTGGAGCTCGTCGTCAAAGAGATCGTTGAAGCGGGAAAGGTTCCGGTGACTATTGGTGGCGAACACACGATAACTCTTGGCGTGGCGAAAGGCTTGGGGCGCGAGGCTTCAAACACGGCTTTAGTGAGTTTTGATGCTCATCTTGATCTGCGAAACGAGTTTTTGGGCCTAAAGCTTTCACATACAACCTTTATGCGTAGGATAAACGAAGACGTGAAGCCGGCGAAGATAATCGAGGTTGGAACCAGAGCCGTCTGCAAGGAAGAATTGGCTTATGCGAAAAAGGCTGGGATAGAATTTTCCACGACGCAGCACGTTAGGGAGCAAGGAAGCAGACAAGTTGTGAACGCGTTGAAGCAGACATTGGCGAAGTACAAGCATGTTTACCTGTCGGTTGACATGGATGTCCTTGACCCTGCCTACGTTCCGGCAGTGCAGAATCCCGAGGCAGATGGCCTGGAGATGCATGTCTTGCTTGATATTCTAGGGGGCATATGTGACAAGCGTGTGATTGGTTTTGACGTGCTAGAGATCGCGCCGATCTATGATCAGGGGGTTTCCGCGGTTCAGGCAGCAAAAGTGATTTTTGAAATTCTGTGTCGATTAGAGAAATCAAGGAGAGAACTGCTTCAAAACAAAATATAAGTGAAAGCCTTCCAAGATGAGAGATCCAGAAAAGAATGACGCCATCGAAGACGGCACTGGTTTGACCGGCGAAGAATATCTCTTTTGACCACTCAGTCACTTGATTGTAAATGATTTTACTGGTTTCTCAGATTTTCTCTTTGGATAGTTTTGCGATGAAGAAGCCGTTGCACTGATGAATGTGAGGGTAGAGCCTTTGACATTTTTCTAGTCCTCGCAGGCCGGGTGAGCCGATTTTGGGCGTTATTTCAGTTAGCGAGAACTCTGGGTGCCATTTAAGGAATCGTTCAATGAGAACCTCGTTTTCTTCGACTGTTATGCTGCATGTCGAGTAGATCAATGTGCCTTCAGTCTTGACCTGATCAGCGCAGTTGTTTAGCATTTGCCATTGAATTTCAGACATTCTGTCAAGCGATCTGGGCGTGAGCCGCCATTTGGCTGAGGGCGTCTTCCTTAAAGTGCCTGTGGACGTGCACGGTGGATCCAAGATGAGAACACTCGCTTCCTCCTTGAAAGGCAGTTCGCTTCGCGCATCAGCAATGATTGGTTGGGCTATTTTCGCGCCCACACGCGCAACTTCCTTCTTCCATACTGACATTCTGCGTTTTGAGTAATCTATTGAAAAGATCGTGCCATCGTTACGCATTAACTGGGCTAAATAGGTAGTCTTGGCTCCTGGCGCCGCGCACACATCTAGGACTGTCGTTGCGGGTTGTGGATTCGCTGCTTCAACTACGAAACAGCTCGCCGTGTCCTGGATGTAGATCAAGCCTTCTTCGAAGCTTGCCGTTGTGGTTACAGGTTGCCTTGAAGCCGTGATCTTGTACAAATGGTGCAACTGTTCAATCTTCTCAACTCTAACGCCTTCTTCAGAAAGTTTCTCAAGAATCTGGTTTTCGTCCGCTTTGAGCGTGTTGACTCTGAGGTAAGTTGGCGGGGGCTGCGTATTAGCTTCCAGCAGGGCTAGAGTCTGATCTCTGCCGAAGAGTCTGAAACAGTATTTCACGAACCAAGTCGGATGAAACGTCTCAAGCGCAACGCGTTCTTCATCGGTTGCGCCTACAAACACGGTTTCACGCTTTTGTGTTAGTAAGAAGCCTAGGAACGGCTCGACTTTAAGAAGCGTTTTCCATCCTAGGATGCTGCGCGCTAGTCCTGCAATGCTTTCAGCTTGTCTGAGATCTGGTCTTGACCAGTTCCTAGCCAAGCGCGTTTGGTAAACGTAGAGTCGTAGGAACGCTTGCAAGCCTAGGCTGTGTTCGTCGATAGTTGCAGGTTTTATAGCGTTGTTTATGAATCTGTCGATGAAGTTTTTGCGCCTGATGGTTTCAGAAACCAGCATGTGTGCCAGTTTTAGGGAGTCAGGGTCGTCTACGCCAAGCTGTTTAACCGTTCTCGCGAAGGCTAAAGGCTCACTTAGCCTTCGCATTTCCATCCAGCTGAGGGTTTCAATGGCAAGCGTCCAAGCTTCTTTAAGCAAACGTGTTCACACACGAGACACAACAGCAAGGACGTAGATAAGACTAGAGGCACCCTTGGTCATCATAGTCTAAATGCGGCACAGCCTGTGAATGCCAAGGTCATATGGAACAAGGGATAAATAGGCTGATGCGTTATTAACGTGCTTGGTGTTCCAAAATGGGGAATTTAGAAACACAATCCTAAGCGTGTTTTGAAAAGTAGATATCCCTCCAAAAACCCTGTGAATGTTTTAGAAAAAAAGAACGAGGAAAGAGAGCTCAACGCCGCAGACCACCGTTTAATCGGCCAACAGCTGGACCTGTTCTCCATAAACGAAGAAGTAGGCATCGGCCTAGTGTTATGGCATCCAGATGGCACAGTCGTTCGCAGGATCATCAGAGATTTCTGGGAAGACGAGCATCTCAAGAACGGGTATCAACTCGTTTGCACGCCTCACATAGCCCGGGAAGAACTGTGGAGAATATCTGGACACTTGGACTACTATAAGCAGAACATGTATCTGTTCGAAAAAGACGGCGAAAAATACGTTGTCAAACCCATGAATTGTCCCTTCCACATTCAGATCTTCAAATCCAAACCTAGAAGCTACAGAGACCTGCCCATGCGCTACGCAGAATGGGGCACCGTGTACAGATACGAACGCTCCGGCACCTTGCAGGGACTGCTGCGAGTAAGAGGATTCACACAGGACGATGCGCACATTTTCTGTGCGCCTGAACAGGCCAAACCAGAAGTGATCAGGGCCTTGGATTTCACTCGGCACATGCTGCAGAAGTTCGGTTTCAAAGAATACCGTGTGCACCTTTCGACCCGAGACCCGCAACATCCTGAAAAGTATATGGGTTCAGAACAGGAATGGAACAATGCCCAAAAAATCCTGGCTGAAGCTCTAAAAGAAAAGAACATTGCCTATCAAGAAACCCCGGGCGAAGCCGTGTTCTACGGACCAAAAATCGACATCAACATAGTTGACTCTTCCAAAAGAGAATGGCAATGCACTACACTTCAATTTGACTTCAACCTGCCCAAACGCTTCAATATCACCTTCACAGGCACTGACGGCGAAGAACACGAAGTCGTGATGATTCACCGAGCCCTCCTAGGCGCCATTGAACGCTTCTTTGCGATATTGATAGAACATTGCGAAGGCAACCTCCCAACCTGGCTGGCTCCGACACAAGCAATAGTCCTGCCCGTAAGCACCGATTGTGTTCGATACGCTGAGCGGATTCACAAAAGACTGCTAGCTCACGAGATAAGAGCAGCACTTGACGCCAGCACCTCAACGATTAGCTACAAAATAAGACAAGCGGAGGTCCAAAAAATTCCCTATATGATTATTTGCGGAAGGAAAAGAAGCGAAGCAGGTATATCTGTCAGAAAACATAAAATCGGTGACATAGGCTTGTTCACATTAGGCGAATTTGTTAAAAAGGTTCGAAAAGAAAACACTTAGGGCTTGAACTTCCTGTAACGACCGAAAGGGCATGCCTGCCATGAGAACTACGCCATCTTGCCTTCTTTTTCTAAAACAATATTGATCTACAATTTTGAAGATGACTGAAAGTCTGCTCCGCGTTCACATGCTGCCCACGAGGTGGGCCAAACCAAAATTCAATTAAGCAATAATGAGATTAATTGGTCAATAGAAAGGGAAACTCAATGCACAATACGGAGTGGGGTCAAAGTATTAGACGGCAAGCCCACATTCTAATCGACGATCTGGAGTCATTAGGAGTGCGAATAACTGAAGAAGAGGCTAATCGATTGCTTTTCCTAGCTCAACGAAAGTATGACCGCTATGATCTCTTTTCCCCAGGCGAAACCTTCTTGAGCAGATTAACGCAGTGGTTGATGAATTTCATTGAAAAAGACAGACCAGCAGCAATGGAAATAGTCTATTCATTGAAATTCATTAGTCAATATGAAATGAAAGAACTTGCAATAGCTACATTCGAAAGAATTCGCAAACTCTTGCTTAAGGACGTCCTAGATAGACCATCCGAAAATTGGAGTGTCTACGTTGACTCTCGGGAACAAGAGATAAATGAAGAACTCTCAAAGTCCATTTTTGTAGCCTGCGCTGATGATATCCTTTTTGATAACCTAAGAAGATATGCTATGCAGCAAGTTGATCTGTTCAAGAAAGACAATTTCGTAGAATATTACAAAATAGACAAGAAATGCCGAGAAGACTTGCCTGAATACAAAAGAGTCTTTCTGATTGACCAACTCTCTGGAAGCGGTACGACGGCTATTCGGAAAGAGAACAGCAAATGGAAAGGGAAGCTTCCAACATTCCTGGAAGTGTGGGGTGAAGATGTGAAAAATTGCGAAGTATATTATTCTCCATATCTTCAGTCTCAAGTTTCCAAGCGGCATCTAGAGAACCATGTGCCGAAATGGTTGAAAGAAATCGACTTAAAGCTTCAACTTCAAGTATGCCCAACGTGTGAAGTCCTTGTTTCTCCTTGCCTTTCTAGCGATCAAGGAGTTACAATCGATGAGAATACGGCAGTTGCGAAATTGTGCAGAGAAGATAGATATCTTTCGAAGTTCATTCCAAATATACATATTGAGAAAGGAGGCCCAAAGTATTGCTACGGATTTGGAGAAGCTGGACTTACTCTGATCTTACAGGCGAATTGCCCAAACAACACAGTACCTCTAATATGGCATTCTTGTAATGAGTGGTTTCCTTTATTCCCGCGTGTTGAACACCACAGGTGAGCAGCGTAAAATGGTCAGGAAAACGCAAATTGACACAAAGCACGGTAGAGTTCTGATAAGCATCATCGAAGGAGAGCAGCTCCCCTTTGATAGTAGGAAGTCTGACTGTTCTCTCTCAATTTCACCACATCAGTCAAGCTCCCTTTTCAGCACCAAGAATGTAAAAAGACCGCAAAACCTCGGGCACAGAGAACTTCAAGCAAGATGCCTTTGCATTGAAAAGGGGTCTCTGCCAATTGAGTCCCTTGACAACATAATGTTCAAAATGGCAAAAGACAATTCCTTGTTTTGGCTGGACCCTACGTTGATTCCGGTAGAGTGCTTGGCTTCAATTTTCGCGAAGTGGCTGTGGGATACAAAACCGACACGGAATCTGGGGCTAGGAATGATTATTCCTTCCTTGGATTCGTTTCAGTCCAAAGAAAGCCATTTCACAGCATGGACTTCCACTTCTTCTGGATCTGTGCAGAAAAAGCTAGCAGGAGAACTACCGATCTGGTATCCCTCGTTGGCTTGCAAACCGAAAACTCTGGAAAAAATGGCTAAATTCTTGGAACCTTTCGATATTTTTCCGATTGTGGAGTTTCCACAAATCATTGACTATACTGCCGAGAAGTCCATATCTCTGCATTGCCGTTTGTTGGACCATTACAGGACGAGGACAAGGAATTTTATCTATCTAAACATTGGAAGCCCAGAAGAAGCTCTGAGAAGTTTATATGAATCTTTTCAAGCAGTACAAAGAGGCGGAAAGATGGCCAGAGCTCTGATAGTAACACCAGGAGGAAATCCGCTTTCATATCTAATCACTGTACTGGCCGGAGTTCTTGCAGAAGCAATATTTATGACGCCAGAAAAAGAAACCCCTTATCCTGAAGCAAAAGGAGCCTGGGGGTTTGCCATCTTCAAGAAGTGTGAGTGAAAAATGCAGAAATCCGTTTTGGGTGCTGGTCTCGTTGCTGTTGATCACGTTTTCTTGTCGAAGATGAGACGGGGCACTCTAGGCAGATACTCATATTTAGGAAGCACAGGCGGTGGTTCGGTCTCAAACACTCTATGTATGCTATCCTTGCTGGGTTATAAAACTCACATTTTTGGACTGACCGGTAATGATTATCCAGCACACATTGTGCGCGCAGATTTTTCAAAGTTCAATGTTGATCACAATTGTCTCATTACAAGAGGAGGCCCAGCAGGTTTCAGACGGACTCGCCAATTTTCTCACATCATATACTTGGATGGCGAACATAGTTTCAAAGAGAAATGCTTGCGTTGTAACCAGTCCTTCTCAAGAGAGTTTCAGATGACAAGCACTGATCTGTCAGATAAGACTCAGGAATTGGCTTGCAATGTTAATGTCTTCACATTGACAGAGCCAACGCCGCAACCAAAAAGCTTGCAATGACCACCACAAAAAATGGTCACCAAGTTAGTTTCGATGTAGGTTTTGAATCCTACGGAGGATACAGGAGAACTGCCTCCGAAATTCTTGAGCTTAGCAGCTTGGTGAAGATTTCTGAACCAGTTTTCATGAAACACATAGGTGCCAAAAACCAAGAGGGAATTAGGTTGTGGTGGAAGAAGTACCCTGAAAACAAGTATCTTCTAGTGACTCGTGGCAAAAATGGTTTATATGGATTTGCTACCATAAAATCCGAGAGAAGAACATTTGAGCTAGAAAGTATCCCATGCGAACACCCACGCGATTCTGCAGGCGCTGGAGACGTGCTAATGGCTATGTCCATCCACAACCTGTTGCTGAAAGGCCCACCATCAGATGAAGACAATCTCCATAGATCACTGGGACATGGCCAGGCTCTAGCGTCTTTAAGTTGCAGTCTCTACGGTGCAAGGGCGCTGCAGTTTGTGTTTCTAAACCAAGGCTTATCACCAGACGAGATCATGGACTGGGCCGATCGCATATTGCTAGCTGGCAAATCAGGCAATTCACTATTACCTCTGATCGGACTACGAGACAGAGACCGCTTCAATAATCCATCAAGACTGGCATCTTTCAGGACATGCCCGGTCTGTGGTACGCCGTTCTCTGGAACCACGTCTCAAAATAAGAAAGAAATCAAGCTTAACCGACCCAGCTTGGACTTCGTGCCATGGTGCATGATTGAGGGTTTCAGCGTGGGAAAAAGCTATCGTTCTAGGCTGAGGGACTTGAAAAACGGACCAACATTATTTGTAGGTCGGGAGGTTCTCTCAGTGCCTCCTTGTTCGGTGAACAGCTGCTTTTGCGAATGCTCGGAATGACATCGAAGGCCATTCCCCCTTTCGAGTTTGAAGGACTCACCGGCCTCCAAGAAGGTACTGTTGTGTGGCTTCTCTCCTATGGCGGCAACAATCCTGACATTTTGGGTGCTGCGATGAAAGCGGCAAGAATGAAAGTCAAGAACTGAATAGTATCTTACAGGTTCGAGTACTTCCAAGCTGGCTAACTTCGCAAGAGACCACTCTTGGAGCACTATTTTCCTGAAGGCCGAAGAACGGGGCTTCGTTTCAACGGTAGGTATGCTTGCTATGATATCTGCACTTACTAGGATTTTTGTACCTGATGACGGACTTGATGAGCTTACGCACTTCTTTGACGAAAACAACCTGTGCAACTTGGTCAAGAATGCTCAGAACGAGTGCCGGAATTGCGTCAAAATTCCCAAGTAAGATCAGTTCAACTCACATTATAGCTTTGGGATCTGGATGGGGGTGGCCTGCACTCGTTGATTTCGAGTCGAAAATCGTCGAAGGTGGGGTCTGTACGATAGAGACTTCTGAAATCAAGAACTTCACTCACGGCAGATACATGAATGCTCTTATCCATCGCATGAATAGGCATTTTATCTTGTTTAATTCCCCTACAGAAGCTGAGTTATCGGCTTTCTTTGACAAGAAACTGAGAAGATACTTCCCACAACGCATAGATGTCTTACAACAGATCTTCAAGGCGTGCAAGGTACATTAGACTTGATCATACAGGCAATGTCCTTAGCTCTTCACCTAGGCGAAAAAGCAGAACGCAATCTCCTGAAACCAAGATATCCTCCAGAAGCAAGAGGCTTGTACGGATGGGAACCATCATCACGAAGGACGCATGAGGCAGTTGATCAAGAAAGACAGAACCAGCTCTCCTGAAATTGACCATCTATATGACTCATGTTCGGGGACAATCTGAAGGCACTAGCAAGAGATTTTAGGCTATCCGACGCATAAGGCTAGCTAGGAACGAAAGCTGAAATGGCTCAGAGACACTTAGACGATTTTTCAAAAAAGGAAACAAATCCCTCCAAAGAAATGGAAGCGAAAGCTGAACCTGTGGCTGTCAAAGAAGCCCCGAGGACAGAACTGAAAAGGACTGTTTTTCCTCCTTGGGCGCCTGAGAATCTGCCGCCCTCATATTTTGTTTCCGCAACCTATGATGGACGTGCGGCAAAGGCCTTGATCAAGCTTTACGAGCCCGTTTCAGGCCGAATCTATTTCTGGCTAGATAACACGGGGCACAAGCCATATTGCCTGACCAACTTGGCACCGATCGAACTAGAAAAAATCACCCGCGTAATCCAACACCCAGGGTTTGACCATTTCGAAATCGCAGAGAAGTCTGATCCACTGCTAAACAAAAATGTGCAGATAACGAAAATCGTGACAAAAGATCCACTAGCCATAGGCGGACGCCCGACAGGATGTATCAGGGACATTATTCCAGAGGATTTCCCGAAGATCTCCGACACGCCGATTGATCGAGAACAGATCAAGGTCTGGGAGTCCACAATAAAGTATTATCAGTCCTACATTTACGACAGAAGTCTCCTGCCAGGGATGATTTATGAGGTGAAAAACGGCGATCTTGTGCCCAAAACCCTTGAAGATGCAGAAAGAATGGTCAGACAAATTCAGGGAAGTTTCAAAGATGCGCCTGCTGAAGAAATGGAGTTCATTGAAGAGTGGGCTAGACTGCTGGAGTATCCAGCGCCAAAGTTCCGCCGCGTCGCCATTGACATAGAGGTCTTGGCGCCTAAACCAACACGAGTCCCTGACCCACGCGAAGCAGCTTACCACGTCATTTGTGTTTCGCTTTACGGTTCAGACGGCCTGAAAAAAGTCCTACTCCTGAAGCGCGAAGGAGTTCGTGAAGGAATAGAGCATCTGCCAGTTGATCTGGAGATTGAAGAGTTTGATTCGGAAGACAAGCTCTTGAAAGCAGTTTTCGACGTCTTGTGGACCTATCCTTTCGTGCTCACTTTCAATGGCGACGATTTTGACCTGCGATACCTCACTCATCGAGCATTGAACTTGGGCATCAGATACAACGAAATCCCAATAGAGCTCGGCAAACGCTCATGCCTGCTGAACTATGGCGTGCACATTGACCTGTACAAGTTTTTTTTCAACCGTTCAATCCAAATCTACGCCTTCAACAACCGCTATCGAGACATCACTCTGAACGACGTGGGCAATGCCTTGATCGGACTGGAAAAGATACTGCTGGAAAAGGGCCTTGGCGAATTAACTTACACCGAGCTTGCCAAATACTGCTTCAGAGATTCCGAGATTACTTTCAAACTTACGAGTTTTGAAGACGAGTTAGTCATGAAACTAGTCCTAGTTCTGTCAAGAATCAGCAGCATGCCCATGGAAGATGTAAGCCGGCAAGGCGTCTCTCGATGGATAAGAGACTTTCTCCAGCGTGAACACCGGAAAAGGAATATGCTTATCCCGAACGCACAGGACATCTTGGCGACAAAGGGTAAAGCTGCAACGAAGGCAATAATCAAGGGCAAAAAATACAAGGGGGCAATAGTTGTTGAACCGGTCCCAGGCGTGCATTTCAACGTGGCAGTGATGGATTTTCCAAGCCTGTACCCATCAATAATAAAAGTCTGGAACCTCGGCTATCAATCGATTTTGTGTCAACACCCAGAATGTAGAACCAACCTCATTCCAGGCACACCACACTGGGTCTGCACCAAAAAGCGAGCGTTGGAAAGTCTGTTGATCGGTTCGCTGAGAGACTTGCGGGTGCAATGGTACAAACCGAAATCAAAGGACAAGGCATTGCCCTCTGACTTGAGAAGCTGGTACAACATCACCCAAGGAGCCCTTAAAGTGATCTTGAACGCAAGCTACGGAGTCTTCGGCGCTGAGAGCTTCGATCTCTACTGCCCACCCGTGGCTGAAGCAACGGCAGCCATCGGCAGGCACTCTATAACGCAAATACTCAACAAAGCCGAGGAGCTTGGCATCCAAGTTCTTTACGGAGACACAGACAGCCTCTTTCTGAGAAACCCATCGAGACAGCAAACTGATGAACTAGCACACTGGACAGAACATGAATTGAAAATGAGCCTGGACGTAGACAAGGTTTACAGGTATGCAGTTTTCAGCTCGCGAAAAAAGAATTATCTCGGAGTTCTGGAAGACGGTACAGTTGACGTTAAGGGGCTGACAGGAAAGAAACGTCACATTCCAGTTTTCATCAAGAAAGCCTTTGAAAGAATGAAAGCACGCTTGGCCATGGTTAAGACTCCACCGGATTTTGAAAACGCCAAGAAAGACATCGCTGACATCGTACGCGATTGCTATATGCAGTTGAAAAGACGAGAATGGGAGAACATGGGCGACTTGGCATTCAACGTTGTTCTAGGCGAAGACATTGAGCGATACACGAAAACAACGCCTCAGCACGTTAAAGCAGCAAGAATCCTAAAACAAAACGGAGCAGAACTCAGGGCTGGAGACTTGATAAGCTTTGTCAAAGTCACCAAAGAGCCACACGTGAAACCAGTTGAGTTGACAACAAAAAACGAAGTTGACGTTGACAAATACGTAGCCTACCTGCATTCAACGTTTGATCAGGTTCTTGATGCTTTAGGTTTGGATTTTGATGAAATAATAGGACTCACAAAGCTTGAAAGATTCATGTGACCACGTCTAGTCATCGGTCGGCGACCACTTTCAATCCATGGGATTTCAAAGGTTCAACAACATCTTTTCTACTCAATGCCGAAAGCAACAAGTACCCGATTCCTGCTATCGCAATCAAGCTGCTCGCGGTCACGCTAATTATCATTGCGGCCCACACTGGCAGAGCGCCAAGGGCATTCGGCGGCGGAAAGAACACCCATAGATAACCGCCAACGATGAAACCTATAGGCAAGGCTCCAAGCACGCAACCTATGAAATGATGTTTTCTCATCAAGAGCACGATGGCTGCCGCAGCGAAATTTGCGATGGGCCCAAAGGCCACGTCCTGTATCCCGATGAAGTAGTATGCATTGGTCAAAAAGCATCCAACAGTCACGCCTCCTACAACTGGCCAGCCCATCAACGCGGCTAACGCGATAAGACAGTCTGCGACACGCAACTGAATTGGCCCGTAGACCGTTGGGTTGCCAACAGAAACCATCTGTACAACATTGATTATCACGTACAAGGCTGCAAATACTGACGCCAAAGCCAAGTCTCTACTGTCAAGCTCCATTTTTGCACTCCTACTCCCGGGGTTTATCATGGCGGAACGGGTGGAGGCCCACTCACCCGCCAAACACGTATGTGCACACGGTCGAAGGTTATTAAGCGTTGCTGCAAATCACTCGAGGCATCTCTGGAGAATGCTCCTACAGATGCACTAGTTGCCGCAAAAGTAAAGCAGCAGCTGTCGAAGTCGCTACCAGAAGTGAAATTAGCAGAACTACTTGGCGCTCCGTTAGGGGACGATGGAACGTGACAAGCGTGATTAAGCTTCTTCTGTGGTCTGACTTGAGCCGCTTGCCATCAAAGGTGACATTCGCCTTTGCCTTGTAGAAGAAAAATGTTAACAGAATTAGTGCAGAATTGAATATGTACGGTAGGATAGAGACGACCAGATCAAATTTCAAGTCCGAAATCATCGCAAAAGAGGCCAACGTTATCCCTATGGCAAAAGACCCTGTGTTGCCGACGAAAATCCTCCCCCGAAAATTCCATGCGGCAAGTAGAACCCAGATGATTAATGGGCAAAGCAGAAGAATTGCATAGCGTGACATTGCCATCAATCCGGCCATAGCGATGGCTGGGCAAACAGTCTCTAGACCGTTCAATCCGCCAAGCTGATTCACAGTGTTTGTGATTATTGTCACGAGTATTGGAATTATGATGATGTAGTAGTAGAAGCCGAAATCTACGGTTCCCAAGACTGGAAGGGCTATTGAGGTACGCGCTCCCAGCTGATATGATGAGGAAATCAGCGGTATAGCGGCTATGAGCGGGAGGAATGCTTTGTAACGCCATTTGAGATCGATCCAATCATCCAGCAGGCCCATAAATCCGCCGAACAGGATGCAAGCAGCCAATGTTAAAGGTGGGGAGACGCCGTTTTCAATCTTTACGACGTTGAAAGAGTACAGAAGAAAAATGTATACGACGCTGACCATAACGTAAATGGCGCCTAGACCGTTTGGAACTAAAGGCTTGTTTGGCTTGTGCTGGTCAGGGACTTTCGGAAACAAGCTCCGCCTTCCTTTTCAGTCTGGGTAATTGATCTTGTAGAGGGCGACGAGCGGGACCAGTCCACCGTACTTGCTAGACGCATCCTGCGGACTCAGAGTCAGCCCAGCAAAGTATTCCTCTGTGAAGTATATCGGCTCCGTAACGTTGGCTGCGTTTTGATTACTCGGTCCATACGCGACATTGTTCACTGTGCACCATCGATACTGCACCCAAGTCATCAACTTGTAGATCGTTGTGTTTAGTCCTCGGTCATTCCAAATCCACTGGTTCGTGGTGCTGTTGAGTGCTCCAAACGCGGTCTCATTAGTCCAATCCCAACCCGGATACTTTGCTTTGTTTTCAGACGAGCTCTCTCCTGAGATCCTAGCCATCCAAGTCCACTTTCCCTCATCACCGTAGCCAGCTCCGGTCGCGTAAGTTGATCCGCCCGAAGGCGTAGCAAAACCCAGCGTCGTGAACACCAGAATGTATTTTGCCTTGTACGCTTTCAACATGGTCAACGATTGCGTCTCATTAGCCATGAATCCGTAGCCTACATTTTCTATCTGCGTCGAGTTTATCGTCGCGTTGTCCGCAAGCGATGTGACATTGCCCACTATAGCGAGCCAGTATCCGTAGTCCCACCAAGCGCCAACGACGATAGTTGGGTCATGGAAGTTGTTCAAGTATTGCAGCATATCTAGCCATTCCTTAACGGGTTGATTTGGAACTATTGGAAGACTTCCTGCAGTAAGCGTAGTTGGCGAATAGGACTGTACGTATACGCTAGGAACGCCACCAGACTGCGGTGAAAAAGCAAGGTTTGTCATGAGAATTAAGAATATTAAGAAAACAGCCGTTCCGCTGAACTCTTTCCCAACATGCTGCAAACCAAACTTCCTCTTTGTGGTGATTTTGGGGGGCTCTGTCAGCAACGTAACAAAAGGTTTCAGTATGCCCACTATGCCAACGGACGCAATGAGAGCAAACGCGAAGCCAAAGATGAAAAGCAGACGCACTATCGACGAAGCAAAATACAGAGAGGTCAAACCGAAAATCACCAGGAACAGGTTTTTCGTGGAAAGGTTTCGTGAAATAAAGAATAAGCCAACAAGAAAGAAGATTATCCCTATGCCGAGATCATAATAGATTGAACCCCAAGCGGATATTCTGTGTTCAGCGACAGACTGTACGAGCGGATCACTTGTACGCAAAAACGGGTTCAGAACCTCCAGAAACTTTCCAGCCACACTTCCAATGTATCCCAACGTCCAGAGTGCAGCGAAGCCTCCGACTAATAAGGTTAAGAATGCAGCTAAGGACAGAAACTTGTCTCTCGCTGAGGTTAGGTTACGGGCAATCTCGCTTAGACAAAGCAGGGCAAACACGCCTGCAACAGGCAAGATAGGGGAGTTTATCACGTACTTCGCAGAAATCTCAGGATTGATGGCACTTATCAGCAATCCGAGGCCGAAGCTGACGCTGTATGCAAAGAAGAGACGGCGCGAATATCTTTTCATCAGAAGCAAAACGAAAACAAAGAGAACAGCTAAATCAACCAAATAATACGCGGCGCCCCACCCCATTATGAAGTAGGCCAAGGCGACCGCTCCCCCAAGTGAATACTTCACTGATGAGCCGATAGGTCTTTCTTCTTCAATAGCTCTCAGGAAAAAGAAGATGAACAACAAAAAGGCGAACATGCACACTTCAGTGTCGAACCAACCGAGGTTAGATCTCTGAATGACAGCTGGGTTCAACGCTAAGAAGAGAGCTGCGAGCATTCCAACTGCTCTTCCTCCAATGTCCTTTCCTATGAGGTATATTATTAAAACGGCCAACGTGCCCAATATCACAGGGACAAACGCACAGAAAGTCATTAAGTCAATATTTATGCCCAAAGCTGTGATGATGTCGTAGAGCACTGCCGCGGTCAGGGGTAGTGACGACAGAGAAATGCCCATATTTATTCCTTCTGGAGCCCAACGCTGTGTGTCTATCCAAAGTTTGGGCCAGTAAGGCGAAAGCAGACCGTTTTTCACCATGTAATTCGTAAGAGTGTATTGATAGAACGGGTCAAACTCTGTGAGATGAACTGCACCAGTTTGTATCTCCCAGCGTATTGGCAATATGCGTATTGTGAAAGCCACAACTAGAATGAGCAGCAGACCTGAGTAGGCTATTATTGTACTGTGGTTGACTTTGATTCGCAACTTTCCTAGATTCTTTAAGCCGTTAATCACGTTTTCTTTGGACAAAGCGTCGGAGAGCTTCATGCTGGTTGACTCCTCACACAGACTCCATTGAAGTTCCCTTATTTTACTTGCGGTTAGTGATTATTTGAAAGATGGTTTACATGACATGGGTCACGGTTATATACCTTTCCAAAGAGAAGATAAGCAGCAAAAAACTTGTTACGTCTACCTCATCGTAATCTTTCGTTTGAAACCATATTTCTCAGTGTCGTAGAATGGGAACAACGTTATTCTTCCCTTGACCATCTTCTCACGTATCCTAACGCTTACAGCATTTCCCTCTGGGGGATGAGACGTTTGAACATAGCCCATTCCGATCCCGTACTTGAGCAGAGGCGAAAATGTACCACTGGTCAGGTGACCTATGCTTTCACCGGCGTCGGTGTAGATTTCGAAGCTAGGTCTCGGTATCCCCTGATCCAACATTTTTACACCGACACGTTTCTGTTTTATTCCTTCTGCTTTCTGCCGCGTTAGGACTTCTTTTCCTATGAATTTCTCCTTTTGAAGCTTTACCACGAATCCAAGTGCGGCTTCCAGCGGAGTTGTGTTTTCATCTATGTCATTCCCGTAAAGACACAGACCGGCCTCAAGCCTTAGCGTGTCTCTCGCCCCCAAACCGCAAGGTTCTATGCCGAAGGCCTTGCCTGACTCAAGAACAGCACTCCACAATTTCACAGCGTAATCAGGCTTTGCCAATGCTGCATTCCATATGAAAATTTCAAAGCCGTCCTCACCGGTGTATCCTGTTCTGGAGAGAAAAACCTCCACACCTGCTAAGCGTGAATGCCCACATTTGAATCTTCCAATTTTGCTCAAATCTTCTGTTGAAAGTTTCTGCAGAGTTTTCTCGGCGCTCGGGCCTTGAACGGCGAACATTGCCACGCTATCAGAGACTTCGTCAATTTTCACGTTGAAGCCTCTGGAATTCTTTACTATCCAGTCATAATCTTTTTCTCGGTTGCTCGCGTTGAAGACTACTAAGAACTTTTCCATTTCCATTCGGTACACAATGAAGTCGTCTATGATTCCTCCCTTTTCCGTACACATGACGGAGTACTGGGCACTGTTCGGCAAAAGCATCGTCACATCGTTTGTTATGACATAGTTCAGAAAACGTTCAGAATCGGCGCCTGTAACCATCACTCGACCCATGTGGCTGATATCGAAGATCCCTACGCTGTTACGAACGGCTAAATGTTCGGGTGTTATGTCCTTATAATATAATGGCATCTCAAAGCCTGCGAAAACCGTCAGTCTCGCGGTTTTCCGGTGCACCTCATAAAGTTGGGTTCGCCGGATTCTTTCCGTCAAATCTCCTTCCTCGGCAGGCAACTACCTCATCGGTTTTACGTTTACATCAATCGGTACGAACGACAGTTTCTTGCCGCATTTCGGGCACTTGCCCTCATTTTCATGCAAGATTTCATCGGGTGGCTTGAGTTCAGGGCCTTCATACAACAAATGACCGCATCCCTGGCAACTGACACGTTGAGGCATCAACTCTACACTCCGCTTGACAACGAAGGAAGTAAACATTCTTGACGTATTTATTGGTTGCTGGACAAAACAGTTCTTCAAAGCGATTTCTCCGATCCGATCTGGCTCAAGCCAGCCTTTTGGTTGCGAAAGACTGAATTAACGCTCCAAATACAGTTTCCTGAACGTCTCTTCGAAAAGAGATAACTTGCCTATAAACGACTGATGAGTTCTGTCTCGTGCGGGGTGCTATAGCAAATCGTTCCTTTGCCCTTGCCGCCGCAACCTGCGGCTTCACCAGAACTCCCTGAGAAACAATGGAAAGACATAGAAGAAGCCGTCAAGGTGCTCGATTCCATATTCTACGCAAAATCCAACGATTCTAGGATATTCCAGCCGCAAATGAATAGGCCAAGAATGGAAACTTTGCTCTCAAGATGGCGTGCGGAGATAAGGCAAACTCTCTTAAGACGCTGAAATGCTTTGGGCACCTCGAGTGTCAGAAATAGGGCTCCGAAATATCGGCGCAGAAGAAAACCAGAGAGAAGAAAAATCCAATACCTGATAAAATGAACTCTACAGACGACAAAACCAGCTGGAGGCAGCAGATTCAGGAAAATCCGGAGAACTCAAAGCACATATTTGCCACAGCACATAGAAAATCTTAACTTTGTCTAAAAAGCTTACATCAAAGAAATCTCTCTTAATGACAACACGGTTTGTGTCAATTGTGGAAAAGTACACGTTGATTGTCACTGAAAAGCCAGACGCTGCTCAGAGAATAGCTTCAGCGCTTGACCTAGGAAGAAAAGCAAAGAGAATGAAAAAAAACGGTGTACCATACTACGTGGCCAAACGCGACAGAGAAATAGTTGTGGTCCCAGCCTTGGGACATTTGTACACCGTTGTGGGCGAAACAAGTAGAAGAAGCTTTTATCCTGTTTTCAATTTCAAATGGGCACCTCGATACGCTGCTGAAAAAGGAGCGCACCGAATTCGGCAATGGCTTCAAGTTATCACGGATCTAGCAAGGGACGCAGGGACGTTCATTGACGCATGCGACTTCGACTTGGAAGGAAGCATCATCGGCTACAGCATATTGAAATACGCATGTGACAATAAGGAAACAGTATCAAAACGCATGAAATATTCCACCTTGACCGAAGAAGAACTGAAAAAATCCTATGATGAAATGCTACCACACTTGGATTTTGCACTTATTGAAGCCGGACGGACAAGACACGAGGTTGACTGGCTTTATGGTGTCAACCTTTCAAGAGCCCTTACAATCGCAGCAAAGGAATGGAGCGGCAACTATGCAACATTGAGTACGGGAAGGGTCCAGGGTCCAGTCCTTAAGTTCCTAGTAACAAGAGAGAAATCAATTAGAAGTTTCGTACCGATGCCGTACTGGGAAATCAGTGCCGAGCTCAAGATCGACGGCCAACTCCTTGAAGCAAAATACATAAAGCGAATAATCCAAACCAAAAGAGAAGCCGAAGCCATTCAGAGTGCATGCCAAGGAAGAAATGGTCACGTTGAAAAAATCGAGACTAAGCAATACCGGCAATTGCCTCCGCCGCCGTTTGATCTCGGCACGCTGCAACGTGAGGCTTACGGCCTGTTTGGGTACTCGCCGAAACGTACATCCGAAATAGCTCAACGCCTGTATCTAGACGCTTTGATCTCATATCCGAGAACCAGTAGCCAAAAACTTCCACCAGTAATAGGCTACAAAGATATACTGAAGAATCTAAGCAAAGTTGCAGAACACAAGGGACTCGCGGCGGAACTTCTTGCCAAGCCAGAACTCAAGCCAAACGAAGGAAACAAAGAAGACCCAGCGCATCCAGCCATATACACAACTGGAAAGCTCCCCCAAAGGACCCTAGACGGTTCCGAAAGGAACATTTGGAACCTCGTTGTCCGAAGGTTCATGGCAGTTTTCGGCGAATCCGCAATCAGACAAACCATGAAAGTCCAGGTTAGCATAAATGACCGCGTTTTTTTCCTCAAAGGAATCCAGACATTGAAGGCAGGATGGTTACACTTCTACGAACCTTATGCAAGAACTGAAGAGACCCTGCTACCACGACTAGAAGAAGACCGAATGGTCGATGTCAACAGGGTGTTCTTAGAAGGCAAGTTCACTAAGCCACCACCATGGTACAATCCGAGCAGTCTCCTTAGGAAGATGGAAAAAGTCGAAATCGGAACAAAAGCCACAAGGGCAGACATTATACAAACCCTCTACGACCGAAAGTACATTCGAGATGAACGAATGGCACTGACAGATTTAGGATTTGAAGTATTTGAGGTCCTAAAAAACCACTCGCCAACAGTTGTTTCAATAAAGTTGACAAGGGAACTTGAAAGAAGAATGAACCAAGTCCGCGAAAGCAAAGAAAAAAGAGAAAACGTTCTGGCCAGCGTGATTGAAATTCTTAAACCAATAATGAACGAATTCAAAGAGAAACAGAAAGAAATCGGTGAACAACTAAGTGATGCAATAAGAAGAGCGAAACTTCAAGAAAGAATTATCGGAACGTGCCCGACCTGCAAAACAGGGAATCTCACGGTACTACGCTCAAGAAAAACTGGCAAACAGTTCATCGGATGCACAAACTACTTTGAAAGGTCTTGCAAAACCTCATTTCCACTTCCGCAAAGAGGCACTATAAGAATCCCTGGAAAGAACTGCCGCGGATGCGGTTGGCCCACTGTTCAAGTGTTTGTCTATGGAAAACGCCCTTGGACACTGTGCTTCAACCCCAGATGTTCTTTAAAAGAAAAGAGGATGAGACGAGTTGAAATGCCAAATATGCAGCCGCGAAGCTAAGGAAAGCGGTTATTGCGATCTGCACAGTATGGCCCATGAAAGCATTACTAGAAAGTACGAACGGTGGAACGAGGCACTGGGAATCTCTTGGAAAGAGTATTTAAGCGAGATTGCTAAGAATCCATTAACAGGAGAATGGACCCGAGAAGTGGCGGAACACCTGAGAAAATCGGAGAAAAGATAAATGTCAAGATCAGTTAAGAAACGCGTTTCATCGCTTTCCTTTTCGCTGAACAAGCTTTACCGCGCAATTTCAACGTCCAGACCATCAAACCTTATTATACCAATAATCGCAATTGCGGTTGGTCTTTTCTTTTTCGGAGGCGGCCTATACGACTTAATAAATAGGCCGCTTCCAGCAGTCTACTACAATGGAAACTTCTTGTTCCTCTATCCACAATTGGGAGAGCAATTCATAAGCGACAGCATAGTCGCCATTAGCGTCTACTCGCTTGGCCTCGTGGGTCTGATAGCAATATATCAGAGCACGAAATACGTTTACAAGCCAAGGCAGGCCTACATGATGCTGATGGTTGGGATCATCCTACTGTTCATAGCCTACATATTCCTTGAAGCCGCAATACGAATAAAGCTGGGCCGTTGAGCCTCACCAAGGATTGCTTTTTAGCCCCAACTTGTAAGCCACGAGATTTGTCAACAGATGAATAGGCGGCGTAATAATCAGCACTATTACTATAAGCTCGAACGACAAGGCATCGATAAATATTGGAAGTGAAAAAACAATCGCGCCGACGATGAAATCTACTTGGTCAACCACCGGCAGCAAACCGCCTGGAGCAATATTCAGCCTTCTTTTCAGAAAAGCACCTGCCAAGTCGCCAAGCAAAGCGCCTAAAGACAGCAGCAAACCAAACAGAACAGGGTAGTGAAAGATCACAGTCTCAACCAGACCAGCAACCGTTCCTACAGCCAACCCAAAGAAAAAACCTCGGTAAGTCTTGTTCTTCCCAAAGATCGGTTTTCCATCAAAGAATTTTCTTCCAAAATCCACCGGGAGTCCTCCCCCAGCGACTACAGGCAACGCGTTTGCACAGTAAGCTGGGAATATGAATTTCACCGCTTCAATTAACAGCTGTGTTATCTCCATCTCTGCAACTCCATCAATGAATCGAGCAATCGTGAATTCCAGTTTCCTCTATTCTTAAATCAAAGGTTTTTGCAGAGAGTTTTCGCTGATTCTTCTCCAAAATCATCCTAATCACTGTCGGGTCTTCCGTAGGTTTGAGCGCAATCACTGTGTCAGCCCAAAACCTAAGAACCCTAGTGGCAACAGGCTCTACGCTCACAGGCATCGCGTTCAAAACGCTGTGAACCTGGCTTGTTATCAAAACCGCGATCTTCTGAATCTTAGTGATCTGCGCCAAGACTGCCAATTGCCTGTTCAGTTCACGATTAAGCTCGAAAGTCTTTGACGAGGCTTCTGCAATTCGCAACCGATAAAGCGAAGTAATTGTGTCAAAAACTATAAGCCCAAAATTCTTCGTAACATAATCGGTTAACCGATCAACGACTATTGCCTGCTCATGGAAGTCGCCTGGCTTCATCAGAATTATCTGCTGAGCTATTTCCTCAAACTTTTCGGACACGATTTGAGAAAGTCTCCGACCGGAAAACGTGCCGTCGCAGTCTATAAACAACGTTTTGTACCCCTGGCGTGCACAGGCCACCGCACATTGGATGGCCAAGGTTGTTTTTCCAGTTTCGGCTTCACCATAGACAAGACTAATGCTTTCAGGTGGGATACCTCCAGTCAAGGATGCATCAATTGCCTTGCACCCTGTTGAGATCTTACGCAGCACGCTTATGCACGTCAACAGATATAAACGGCGAAACTAATAATTTGTTTTGCGTCCACATATTCTAGCAAATAGGATAGCGGTATGAAAGCAAAAATAGCGGTCGTAACGGTTTCAGGGAAGGCCTACTACTTGATTGTCAACGAACTGAAAAGGAAGAACATACCTTTTCTGAGTCTAACTCCGTATGAGTTCATACCTATAGAGATCAAAGCTGTTATCACCTCAAAAGAAGAGAGACCCCTGATAAAGCACGAAAGAACACTGATCTACGAAGAAGGAACGGATCCGGAAGCATTGATAAACGAGACGCTGAAAATTGTTGAAGGTAAGGAGTCCTTTGAAAGAGTCATCATAGGCGTTGATCCGGGCCACGTTTTCGGGTTGGCTGTGTTAGCAGACGGAAAAGTCATTGAAACGATGAATTGTTTCAGCGTCGAAGAAACCTTGACAAAAATAGAAAATGTCTTGAAGAGCCTTGCAAACATCCCCATAGCGTCAATCTCGGTGAAAATAGGCGATGGCGTGCCAGTCTGCAAGGAAAGCCTTTTACGTGCGTTGGATAACGCATTACCCTCTGGCGTCGTGTTGGAAAGTGTAAGAGAAGCCGGAACAAACCGTTCTCTCAACGAAGCGAAACACAGAAGAGGGTTGAGAGATATTGTCTCTGCCATACAGATAGCCGGAAGGAGCGGGAGCAGATTTCAACGGAGGAGAACTTGTGAATCGGACAGTTGAAAAGGGCAAGACTCTGCTAATTGATGGACCAGCCTCCGTTACGTTAACCTCAGGAAAAGTGGAAGTTTTCGGATCAACCATAACAACAACGGGCAAAGTTGTGATACGTGAAAGCAAGAGGCTGCCTTTTAAAGTGGAAGAAACGGCTGTGTTCGACATCTCGCTTGGTGAAAACGCAGCTGCCGAGGAGGTTGAGGAAGATACGATTCCTTCTTCATGGAATAAGGCTTGCGAGGAGCTTCTGAATCTTGAAGCAAAGCCAGTTACAGCCTTGGTACTGGGAACGGTTGATTCTGGAAAATCAAGCTTCTGCACGTATCTGACAAATAAGGCACTACGTGAGAAACGGAAGGTTGCAGTTCTGGACGGAGATCTAGGTCAATCAGACATAGGGCCACCGTCCACAGTTGCCTATTCCTTCGTCGCCAAACCTCTCACTGACCTGTTCAATCTGCGAGCGAAGAATGCCTTCTTCATCGGTGAGACCTCACCAAGTGGGGCTACAGGTAAAGTAATCGAGGGGTTGACCTCACTGAAAAAAGAGATTCTGGCTAACGACCCAGAGCTTGTAATAATAAACACGGATGGCTGGATTGAAGGGGAATGCGCCGTTTCCTACAAGGTTCAGCTCATCGGCGAGCTTAGCCCTGATGTGCTTTTCTGCATTCAGCAAAAAGACGAATTGACACCTTTGTCTAATGCGCTTGAAAAGCTCAGAAAAGTGCTTGTTGAATCTCCCTCTGCAATAAGGCAGAGAGACACTGAAAGACGCAGGAGCCTGCGAGAGCTTGGCTACATAAAGTACTTGAGAAATGCCAAGGTGTTGTCGCTTTCGCTGAACTGGTTGAAAGTTGAAGGAAATGAACTTTTTGGCATACGTAAGACACGCATGAGCATGAACCAGTCTAGCAAAGTCTACGGACTTCTGGGGATGAGGCCGCTACATCTTTCAGAGTTCGGTGATAAAGTGTACGTAGTAATTGGCAGAAGACGCTGGATCGAATCAGAGAACATCAAGAAGGTTGAGGAATTCACAAAGAAGAAAGTCATTGTAACCAGGAAGGGAGACGAAGAAGGACTGCTGACAGGCATGTACGATGCGAACAGAAAGTTCCTTGGAATAGGTATCGTGCAGGAAGTTGATTATGTCAGAAAAGCCTTGAAGATCTGCACTCCCGTGTCCGAGGAAGTTTCCATTCTTTCCCTAGGAAAAGTAAGACTTGACAAGAACATGAAGGAAATTCCTGCAGTTACGGAAGAAAGCCAGATAGATTTCGCAGCTTTCAGGAAGCTCTTTTAAAGAAACGAGACAATTCACGGCCGATTGCTTCATTTGAATCTGGCAGAACCCTTATGTTGCTGCGTATCCATTGTGGAAGGAATCGCTGGCAATAATACGTGGAAAAACGGTAATCAAGGAAAATCATTGCCGCCCTGTCTTCAAGAGCCCTTATTGGACGACCTGCAGCTTGAGAAGCCTTTTTCATTGCCGGAATAACATACCCGTACTCTCGACCGAGCCCGGGAAAACGTTTTTCAAAGTAGCCTATCTGAGCTTTAACCTTCGGAGTCGGCTCAGCATAGGGAACGCCTATGATAACCACTGAATTCATCTGATCCCCGGGGAAATCTACGCCTTCCGAGGAGCGACCGCCCTGAACACCCAAGAGGACAGCTCCTCCACTCTTCGCGGATGCCTTGAATTCGGCAACTACTTTCTCATTCTCTCTGGAACTCATGCCTCTGCGTTCTTGAAAAAGCGGTTTGTCCAGCTTTTCCTCCAGTCCGCTTGCCAGCAGATCCTCTAACACTTGGAAAGAAGCAGCGAATATGCCTGTGTTCGCAGGAGTGTTACGGACGACTTCCGATATGTGCCCCGTGATTGTGCGGTACATTTGCGGTGTCCGTTTGTCCATTGCGGTTGTAACATCGCGGCATATCAGCGGGAGAACATGTTCCCTCGGAAATGGTGATGGCACAACCTTCTTGACAGTGTTCTCCGGCAACTTTGTGATCTGCACGTACGCATCTAGCGGCTGGAGCGTACCGGACATGACGATACTGGCATAAACTTCAGAAAAAACAGGCTCAGTGATCTCCGAAGGGTCCAAGGCTAATATTTCCAGCTTCGCCGCCTCAACGCCTCTTCGGGACTTATACCTGCTTAGCACGTTGATGAACGATTCATCTTCAGCCGTTTCCAACCATTTTAGGAGAAAATCCCCTATTCCGTGAATGAAAGAACGCGGATACCTTCCAGCAAGCAGCAAGTCTCGCCTAATGGCGTTTCCGGTTGTATACAGATGTTCGAAGAACTGTTTAGGTTCATCTATTCCGGCTTTTTCTTTGATCACACCTATTAGAGATTCTGGTGAAACGAGGGCTTCCTTCTGAACTTTCGTTGCCATATTTTCAATTTCATTTCTTATGGTCGCAGCAAAGGTCGCGATGTCTTTGTGTCTGAACTGGCTGGCTTCGGCCTCTGCTTGCTTTACAGCGAAAAGAGTCAATGTGCTGCTTGCAATTTCAATTGCCGTTTCTGGAAGATTGTGGGCTTCGTCGATTATTAAGATCGTTTTGCCGAGCGCTGTGTCTAGGTTCTTGAGGAAAGCCGTGCGTATCACTGGGTCGAAGATGTACAAATAGCTTAATGCGATCACATTCACTTCTTCAAGCGAATCTTTCACAAGCTCATACGGGCAGAAGCCCTTGTTCCTGCAGGTTCTCTGAATTTCTGACGCTGTGTGTGGTTGGAAAGTGATACGTTCCTGGGTTTCGAAATACTCCCTCTTCTTTTCTTGAATGGTTCGGTAGTATGGACATCGGTTCTTGGCCTTCAGAAGCTCACAGATCTCCATGACTGCTCTGGCGTCTCGCGCGTTAGTTCTGACAAAATGGTTCAGGCACATTTCATGTCGCCCACGAACTGAAAGACCCGAGACTCTCTGCTTTCTAGAAACCGCCTTCAATTCCTCGATTACACGCTCGTGTTGACGATGTGTGCGTGCAACATAGAGGATTTTCATGTTCTTTTCAATGGCTTTCGGAAGACACGCTGAAAGCACTGCGATCGTTTTTCCTAATCCGTTACTGCCTTCGATCACCGCGGAACGGCCTTCTTCAACTGCGTCGGAGACTGTTCTGATGAATTCATCTTGGAACGGTCTTACGTCTGCATAGGGAAAGAAACCTGCAACTTTCTTTGGCAGTTCAATCATCTTTATCCCACAAGTGTCTTGAAGGACAAAGCTCTTTTATCGGGCACTGTCTGCAAAGTGGGATTCTTGCCTTACAATGTTTTCTGCCGTGTAAAATAAGCAACACATGAACGGCTGCGTAGTCCTTCGGATCGTACAGTAGTTGCAGAGCTTTGCGAACCGCCTCGTAACCTCCGCCCGCTGGCGCCAAGCCTAGTCTCTTTGACACGCAGTTCACATGGGTGTCAACCGGTATCGTAGGTCTTTCTGCACAGAAGAGCAAGACGACATCAGCTGTCTTAGGTCCCACGCCGGGAAACTGCAGAAGTGTTTTCCTCGCCTCTTCAAGTGGTAGGGACAAAATTTGTTTCAAGTCGCTGTGATATTCTTGTTGAATTATCTTTGAGACTTGCTTTATTGTCTTGGTCTTGTTCCGGTACAAGCCGCCAATTTTGAGGCATTCTTCAATTTCACTTGTCTTAGCCTTCGCGAGTACTTCGGGGACTATTTCGAACTTGTTCGAAAGGTTTTCAAAGGCTATTGCAGTGTTTCTATCCGCCGTGTTTTGTGAAATTATGGTCACGATCAAGGTTTTGAAGGGGTCGCGGGTTGAGGTTACCCACTTAGGCATGGTGAATGTTTCTTTGAGTATTTTCAAGATGTTTGCAGCGCGGCTCTCAACCATTCTGTTGCCTCGTTCTTTGAAAGTGATAAATAGTGAATGCACGAAGCTATTAATAAGCCATGGAGACGCAGTGAATGGAACGCGCAAAAGTTGTCAAAGAGGAACTGGTTGAGCAGAACATGCATTTTCTTGCAGTGTACATGGAAGCAAAGAATTCCTGTTTGATTTTGCTGAGCGAGAATGAAGACAAACTTGGAACACTGGCTATCGCCGTTCCCAGACCGAAGGATCTCCTCGGACCGCCCTCATCATCTATTCTTGTAGGCGACAAGAACGCTGTCTCAGCCCGCATGTTCGCCGAGTACGTAGCTGGAATGAAGGGAAAGATAGCTTTAGTTTCCATCTACTTGGAAACGATGGAGGAGCGGCAAGCACAGTCAGCCTTTAGGAAACTGATTGAAAGAGTCACTCACGACGAACCTCAAAAGGAGAGCGTGACGGCGTGAGCCTCAGAGAATTTGTCAAGCAGATGGACAAGGATAAAGATGTCCTGCACGTGAAGGATGAGCTGTCCACGCGTTTTGAGGTTTCTCAAGTCATGAAAAGTTTTGACAACAACGGCCCGATATTGTTTTTTGAAAAGGTGAAGGGATTTGAGACAAAGGTCGTTGCCAATGTTTGTGGGTCCAGGAAGAGGGTCTGCAAAGCGTTAAACATTGGACAAGATGGACTTTACAGTAAATTGACTGACGCTTGGCGATATCCCAAGAAACCGAAAATCGTCAAAGATAGCCTGCTGAAGAAGAACCAAGAGAAGGACGTCAACCTGGTCAGGATTCCTGTTCTAACGCATTTTGAAAAGGATGCTGGTCCGTATGTCACTTCAGCGGTTATCCAGGCAAGAAGTGTTGATGGAAAGACTGAGAATGTTTCAGTGCATCGTATTCAAGTCTTGGACAGGAACCACGTGGCAATTCGTCTGGTTCCCCGCCATCTTTTCAAATTGTGGCGGATGGCAAAAGAAAAGGGCAAGGATTTGGATGTGGCCATCTGTGTTGGAGTTCATCCTGCGGTCTTGCTTGCAGCCTCTTCTCCTGTACCTTTTGGCGTCAGTGAATTTGACGTTGCAAACGCTTTGATGGGTAATTGCCTTCGTATCTGTGAATGTGAGCACGTTGATGCCTGCGCTCCAGCTGATGCTGAATTGGTCTTGGAAGGAAGAATTTCAGTTACGAAGGAGGTCGTTGAAGGCCCGTTCGTGGATCTTACCGGGACCTATGATGTTCAGAGGAAGCAGCCAGTTGTGGAACTGGTAGGCGCCATGGAACGAGAAGGCTACATCTACGATGCGTTGTTGCCGTCAGGAGCAGAACACAGGCTTCTCATGGGACTACCCCATGAAGTTTTGATTTGGGAAGCAGTTTCCAAAGTCGTGCCCAAAGTCTGCGCAGTTAACCTTTCACCAGGCGGAAGCGGGTGGCTTCACGCTGTAATATCTATTGAAAAACAGCTTGAAGGCGATGGAAAGAATGCTTTGCTGGCGGCGTTCGCTGCGCATCCGAGTTTAAAGCATGCGGTTGTCGTCGATCCCGATATCAATGTGTTTGAGGCTTCCGACGTGGAGTGGGCTATTGCTACTCGTTTTCAGGCGAATGAAGACCTGATCGTGGTAAAGAACGCGCGTGGTTCAACGTTGGACTCTTCCGCCGATCAGGAAACAGGCTCGACGACCAAAGTTGGTTTGGACGCTACCAGACCCTCTGCCAAGCCCAAGGAAAAGTTCGATAGAGCGAAAATCCCGGTTGATAAACATGTAGAAACGCTTGTCCGACGGTTGCGCGGATCGTGAGCAAAGTAAAGTAATTCTCTGCGCACTAGTTTATATATTCAGGAAACGCAAGAACACAAGGTTCGGTGAATTTAGTGGGGACTCAAGAAGACAAAGAAAGCGAAGTAACGTTGAAAGTTGAAGATGTCATGGTTAAGGACGTCATAACGATTGACGAGAATTCTACAGTTAAAGAAGCAACTGACATTATGAACAAGTTTGAGATCGGCTGCTTGATTGCACTCAGGAATGGAAAAGCCATGGGCATATTGACCGAGAGAGACTTGTTGAAGAGAGTCGTTGCTGAAGGAAGGGACGCGACCAAGACAACAGTGAAGGATATTATGACGAGTCCATTGTTTGTCGCTGAACCCACCATGGACTTGGGAGAAGCGGTAAAACTGATGTTTCAAATGAAAATCAAGAAACTTCCGGTTGTAGATGGAAAACGTCTCGTAGGCTTAGTGAGCCTGACAGACATCGCCCGTTTCCAGCCTCAGATGATCTCCATACTCAAACAGCTTGCTGCAAGACAAGCTACACCGAAGAGCATGAAAAAAGTCATTGACCGCTACGTGGTTTAAGCCCGTTACCGACTTCTTTTCGTTCTTTTTCAACGAAGTTTAAATGTTCAAATTCTGTTCTATCAATAATCCATGAAGAAAACACTGCTACTGAAAGTCGATTCACAAAACCCTGAAATAGAAAACATCCGTGTTGCCGCAGATTTCATCAACAAAGGCGGACTGGTGGCTTTTCCAACAGAAACAGTCTACGGCTTAGGAGCAGATGCTCTTAACGCAGAAGCGGTTCTGGCACTTTTCAAAGCGAAGAAGCGTCCATTAGACAATCCGCCCATTGTCCACGTGAGCGATGTCAAGGATGTCTATGGACTAGCTATGGAAATTCCGACTGTAGCCGAAAAGCTGATGAAGGCATTTTGGCCTGGGCCGCTGACACTGATTTTCAAGCGCTCGGCAACAGTTCCTGACGTAACTGTGGCAGGTTTGGACACGATTGCAGTCAGAATGCCTAGGCACAATGTGGCTCTGGCCCTGATCAGGGAAAGCGGTCGCCCGATTTCTGCGCCCAGCGCAAATCTGGCCGGAAAACCAAGCCCCACGGCGGCCGTGCATGTTATCGAGGATTTGAATGGCAGAATTGACGTTGTTTTGGATGCTGGACCGACTGTTATTGGCGTTGAATCCACTGTTCTAGATTTGACTGTTAATCCTCCACAGATACTGCGCCCAGGTGGAACATCGTATGAGTCGCTGAATAAGGCGCTGGGCAGAGTGGAGCTTAATCCGGCTGTGACAGCCGAAGAGCCTACAACAATTGAGAAGGCCCGTTCGCCTGGCTTGAAGCACAAGCATTATGCTCCTGATGCTGATGTGATTGTCGTAGAGGGAAAACCGTCAGCCGTCATCGATAAAATAAATGAATTAGCAACATTCCAAATGCGAAAAGGCAGCAGAGTCGGGATTCTCTGCACCGATGAAACCGCAGAACATTATAGAGCAAATGTGGTCAAGACCCTCGGAAGCAGAAATGACTTAAGTGCTGTTGCCCGAAACCTGTTCAGGCTTCTGAGAGAGTTCGATCTGGACAGAGTTGACGTCATTTTCGCTGAAAGCGTGCCCGCTGAAGGCATTGGGTTAGCAGTTATGAACCGGTTGCGCAAGGCTTCAGGATACAGGATTTTCAAGGTTTAGCTCTAAACATAGCACGCGAGCTGCGACAAGTATGGAGACCCTATCTATGCGCATCTGACGGATTGACACTTGCGCGGCGCAATGACAAGCGAAACTTTCTTCATCACCGGACCGGCATGCGCAGCCTTGGTTCTTGTTCAGCGCACAAACGTCACAGCAAATGCCATAGTAACATTTTCCGAGGCAGATGCTCTCCTACTTCAGCATCGGCATTTTTACATGTTTCTCTTTCGCGATCTTTTGTGCCTTCTCATAGCCTGCATCTGCGTGTCTGACTATGGCCATTCCCGGATCAGTTGTCAGCACGGTGACTATTCGTTTTTCCATTTCCTTGGTTCCATCCGCTACCAAGCACATTCCAGCATGAATGCTGTAGCCTATGCCAACGCCTCCTCCGTGGTGAACGCTGACCCATGTGGCTCCGCCGACAGCGTTTATCAGTGCATTAAGTATCGGCCAGTCTGCGATTGCATCGCTGCCGTCTTTCATGCCTTCTGTTTCACGGTTGGGAGAAGCTACGCTTCCACCGTCTAAGTGGTCTCTGCCAATCCAGACAGGTCCGGAAAGGCTGCCGTCGGCAACCATATCATTGATCATCTTTCCAAACCTTGCCCGTTCGCCGAAGCCCAGCCAACAAACTCTTGCCGGCAGACCTTGAAACTTCACCTGCTCTTTAGCTTTCATTATCCACCGACATAGTTCCTTGTCGTAAGCAAAATCCTTCAAAATCACGTCGTCAAGCCGGTAGATGTCCTCTTTGCTGCCTACAAGCGAGGTCCAACGGAATGGCCCTTTTCCTTCGCAGAACATAGGCCTAATGTACCGCTGAACAAAGCCCGGATAGGCGAACGCATCTTTGAACCCGGCCTGGAAGGCTTGTTCTCGTAGGTTGTTGCCGTAGTCAAAGGTCACAGCGCCTTTTCGCATCATTTTGACCATGGTTTCAACCTGCAGACGCATGCTCGCGTTGGCACGCTTGCAGTACTCCTTAGGGTCATTCTTTCTCAGCTCGTCAGCCTCTTTCTTGCCCAAGCCAGCTGGATAGTAGCCGTTGAGTGGATCATGAGCGCTGGTTTGATCAGTCAAAACGTCCGGAATTACGTCTCGCCTCAGAAGTTCAGGATGAATCTCGGCAGCGTTCCCTAACAGGCCGATGCTTCTCGGTATGCCCTTCTCTTTAGCTTCTGAAGCCATTTCGATAGCTTCATCTAAACTGTCAGTCCATGCTTCCAAGTACTTGTGCCTAAGCCGGCGCTCAATAGCCCACCTGTCTATCTCCACGACTAAAGCCACGCCGCCGTTCATCGTCACTGCTAAGGGCTGAGCGCCGCCCATTTCTCCCAAGCCCGCCGTCAAGACAAGCTTTCCGCGCAAGCTTCCGCCGAAGTGTGTCTTTGCGACTTCTGCCAAGGTTTCGTAAGTGCCCTGCAGTATGCCCTGTGTGCCAATGTACGCCCATGAGCCCGCGGTCATCTGTCCGTACATGATCAAGCCTTTCTGTTCAAGCTCGTAGAAGTAGTCCCAAGTAGCCCACTTGGGCACAAGCATGGCGTTGACAATCAAAGCCCTTGGCGCCCACGTGTGCGTCTTGAAAACGGCAACCGGTTTGCCGCTTTGAATAAGCATGGTTTCGTCAGGTTCAAGCTCTGTTAACGTTTCGACTATGCGATCAAAACACTCCCAACTTCGACAAGCCCGACCTGTTCCACCGTAGACAATCAGCCTGTCCGGATCTTTAGCCACTTCAGGGTCAACCACGTTGCAAAGCATGCGCAGGATCCCTTCAATCTGCCAGTTCTTGCAGTGCAACTCGTTCCCAGTCAAACAGTGGACAGGCCTCTCAAGCTTGACCAACAGGTTTCACCACGAAGCAAAAATACAGAAACACGCTTTAATCCTTTGCCCACTGTCGCCTAGTCCCACGGCACGTTTCTCGACCCACGGCGTTCAGAAAAAACGAGCGAGCCTGTCAAATATAACAGCTGTCTTACCTGATACAATTGACATGAGTGCCGTCATCACAATAAGCGCGCACAAGGATTTTACAGAACTAATTCTCATCGATCGATCAGCGCACACTTGTCAGATTTCTTGTTCTTCTAGGAGACGAAATTCGCTTCGGCTTGCCTCTTTGTCAATAACGATTCTTCCGCTTTTGATGACCTTGTCAACCAAGTTTACGCCGAATCGGTAGCCGAGAAACTTGTGATTAGGTACGTCTAGAACGATAACGTCGGCTTTTTTGCCAACTTCTAGACTGCCGATCTCGTTTGCTCTGCTAACTGCGTGCGCTGCGTTGATGGTTGTGGCCGTTATGGCTTCGGCTGGCGTCAACTTCATGAGATAACAGGCAAAGGCTATGACGAGTTGTTGGTTCTCAACCCAGCAGTTCGGATTGAAGTCTGTACCCAAAGCCACGGGAACGCCGCAATTGATCATTATTCTGGCGTCTGCATATCGACCGCTCATCAAGCTGAATGCGGCTGCAGGTAGCAGGGTGGCTACGACGCCTTTCTCAGCCATGGCTTTGATTCCTTCGTCTGAAGCATGAAGTAGGTGGTCTGCAGAAACTGCGCCGATGCCCGCTGCAAGCTCCGCTCCGCCCAGTGAACTCATTTCATCAGCGTGAAGTCGAGGCTTCAAACCCGAATTATTTCCTGCAGCCAAAACGCGTCTAGTCTGTTCGAGATTAAAAACTCCTCTTTCACAGAAGACATCGCAGAATTCTGCCAGTCCCTTCTCAGCAACCTTCGGAATCATTTCGTCAACGACGAGACTGACATAGCCTTGCGGATTGTTTAAGAATTCAGGCGGAATAGCGTGTGCGCCCAGGAAGGTTGGAACGAGATCCACACTGTGCATCTGGTTCAGGCGCTTGATGACTTCGAGCATCTTCAACTCATCCTTCGTTGATAAACCATAGCCGCTTTTGGCTTCAACCGTTGTTGTGCCATGCTCCAGCATGGCGTTTAACGTTTCAGTGCCGTAATCAACAAGCTTTTCCACGCTTGCCTTCCGCGTCTCCCTAACAGTGCGTAATATGCCTCCGCCTGCTTTGAGGATCTCCATGTAAGACGCACCTTCAACCCGCATCTGAAACTCGTCCTCACGAGAACCAGCAAAAACCAGATGGGTGTGCGGGTCAACAAATCCGGGTAAGACGATTTTGCCGTTTGCGCTTATCACGTTTTCGGCCTTGAACCCCTTGGTGACGTCAGGAGTCTTTCCAACAGAAAGAATTCTCCCGTCTTTTATGGCTAAACCGCCGTTGCGTATGATTCCTATTTCCCGCATCTGCTTGCCTGTTCGTGGTTTGTGATTGTCGCCGGAGAGCGTGACAAGTTCATCAGCGTTGACGATGAGCAAATCTACTTTTTCTCGAGCCCTCGCCTTGACAGCCTTACTCAAATGCCCCGCCTTTTTCAATAGCGTTCTGTATGGCTATTTCCAACACGCGATCTTCAGTCAGATTATCAACTCTAAGATAGTACCCGGCAACGTCAATCAGAGCCTTGAGAGGCGCCATGCCGCAGAACTCTGAGCCGATTATCGGTACGTTGTAACGGGCACATTCAACCTTAAGCGCTTCAAACACGCGGTAAAGCGGCGTCTTCTCGAAATCACTTATGCTCATGCCTATCTGGGTGATGTTCTTCTCAGGAATACAAGCGGCCATAGCCTTGACATTCGTGAACCCGCCTTTGCTGCCATGCAAAGCTTTCGCAATCTTCTTGGCAATCTTCAAATCGGCGGTACCTAAGTTGACGTTGAAGCCAGCCATGACTTTACGTGCGCCAGTGATGGTAGCTCCCGCTGTTGGATGAGGCTTGGCTGGGCCATAGTCTGGCTTCCGTTCAGGCCTAGCGATCATCTCAGCCAGCTTTTCATGGTCACCCTCGCGTATCCAATCCAGATCTTTCCGCTCGGGCTTGGCTGAGGCTACGCCGTACAGGTAAACTGGCACCTTGCACTTCACGGCTAAGGTCTTGCCGAATTCCTTGGCCAGCTCAATACAATCTTCCATCGTGACGTTTTTTGACGGAATAAATGGAACGACATCAACCGCGCCGATGCAAGGATGCTGACCCTTATGCTTACGCATGTCAATCAGCTCCACCGCTTTGAAAGCCATGTTCAACGCAGCTTGAAGCACTGATTTCTTGGTGCCGAAGAAAGAAACCACAAGCCGATTGTAATAATCATCATAGGTACAGTCAAGCAGAAAGGCATTCGTGGTTTTCTTGAGTTCACCAAGAATCGATTTAACGATATCAGGGTCAGAAGTGCTGAAGTTGGGCACACACTCAACAATTCCGACCATCTTACCCCTCTTGCTTTTAACACAGTCACCAGTAAAAGATAAGTGTGTTTCGGAGAAACAGCAGGCCTTCCCACTCTCGGGTGAATCCAGACAGACATAGGAAAAAGTTTGAAACTTATAAAGGAACATCTTGCCCAGCGAGGAGCAATGGAAATAAGAATTGCCACAATCTACACCAAGCCAAGCAGTATTATCAAGCCAGACCACTGCGTAAGAGAAACGCGGAAATGGATTGTCTTCCCGTGGGAAATCAGAGAAACGGTTCGCAACATCGTTCAGCAAACTAGGGAAAAAGGGAAACGTGAAGCATTGATAGCGAATCTCATTAAAAGTGGAGTATCAGCCAAACTGGTTAAAAGATTCAAGAAGGAGACAGAGGAAGAAAAGTGCTGAAGCAAATTCCAGAGTTCAGGAAATATGCTGAAATAACCGGGTTCAGAAACGTAAGAATGAGCAATATTGAAAAGTTCTTGAAGGCAATGAGCAAAGAAAAACCAGAAAACGTGGACATTCAATTCTTCGACGCGAAGCTTATTGCCACTTGGCAGCATCTTTACTTTGCAGCTTTGAACGCACTCACAGCTTTTGAGAACGAAGAGAACATTTCAAAAACCCTGCCGATGGAGACGCTGCTTTACGCTTCCGCACAACGGCAGATCCGAAAAGCCACGGAACTCATCGGAATAAAACCCAATTCCACAGATGTGGCAGTGCTGGCGATAGGCGGAAGAACTGAAGCCGTGAAAGGCGCTGTTTCAAGAGTCTCAAGACGCATCAACGGAGAGCGTGATGACTCTGTCCTTGAGTTATCAAAAGAAAAAGAGAATGTAATTCGAAAGGGTTTTGACGTTTCTGAAGTTGAGCTTCAAACGGTTGCAGGAAAGAACAATTTGGAAAAAGCCTTAATCGATCTTGTGATTGAGCGTATGGCGCTCTTGGTGACTCAACGCTAACACTAAAGCAGTTTCTCCTTCAATACTGAAAGCACGTCTTCGGGCTTTATCAGGGAAAGCCCTGTTAAGCCGCCAACAACCTCGATCAATAATATTTTGTCAGGCTTAGCCAAGTCCACTTTCCTCTTAACGTTAGCTGCGGCACGTTCAATGATTTCCCGCGAATGTGTTCCCGTGAACCGTTTCTCAACCGTCAGCCTGAAAGTTTCCTTTTCGCCAATCTTGGAACCAAGCTCTGCGACTACCTGTTCAATCTCATTCAGATCCGTGCGGACAACCCTTTCGATCGGAATTATCCGAAGCATGTATCTAAACTCATACGGACGCTCATGCAATATCCGCCGAAACTGCTCAATGACCTCAAACGGATTCAGAACCGTTTTAACAGCAATCAAGCCTGAGATTCCGGTTCTCTCAACAGTCGGCGCATTGTCACCTATCTTTTCAAAAAGATCCAGGAGTTCAGTTCGGGCGCAGGACTCGTACCCGCGCGAAGTAGTTGCGAGAAGATTAAACTCCTTAAGCATGATTTGCACCACGCCAATATCTGTTCGACGAGTGATTTAACGCTTCTAGAAAACCGCTTGAAAATCCTTGCAACCTTAGGGGTCAGTGTAGGTAAATGGCTTTTTCATTGCCAATGGCTCCCAGCCGTCGCCTCACATCATCCCAGGAGAAACAGTCACGCCTCAGAGATTTATCCGTTTTGACGTTTTGAAACGTCACGCTTAAATTCAAATAAACATGTTCAACATATCCAGCTTCAAATCGTGAGGATATAGAAATTGAACAAGAAGCAGAAGCCGGTGATCGTTGTTCACGGTGGGGCCGGAACCTGGCAACCTGAGCGCAGTCAACCTGGGATAAAAGGAGTCAAAAGAGCAACCAAAACGGGTTTTGACATCCTGCAGAAAGGTGGATCCGCCCTCGACGGTGTCATGGAAGCCGTCGCCGTGATGGAAGATGATGGCGTTTTCAACGCAGGCTACGGTTCGAGCCTGAACAGTGAAAAGAAGGTGGAAATGGAAGCATCGATAATGGACGGCAAAACATTGAAAGCTGGTGCCACCGGGCTTCTGCGAGACATCAAGAACCCTGTGCGTCTTGCAAGAATCGTCATGGAAAAAACAGACCATGTTTTCATCGTCGGCGAAGGTGCAGAAAAACTGGCTGAAATGGAGCACCTCGAAAGGAAAAATCCTGTAACTAAGCTCAGGCTGAAGTACTATGAGCAAAAGAAGAAGCAACTGCTCGAAGGCAAGTCTGAGTTGCCTAAATTGGCTGAACTAGTAAGAGAGCATCCTGAATTGTTCACCCTTGATACCGTGGGCGCCGTGGCCCTCGATAAGCAGGGGAATCTTGCGGTCGCCACGTCCACAGGAGGGTTCCAATTGAAACTTCCTGGAAGAATCGGAGATTCACCTTTGATAGGATGCGGCGTCTACGCGGACAATCAGGTAGGAGCATGTTCAGCCACAGGCGTCGGCGAAATAGCCATAAGGCTCGTTCTTGCAAAGACAACCTGTTCCTACATGGAAAACGGAAAAGCAGCACAAGACGCGGCTGAACTTGCCGTAAAACTTGTTAACACGCGAATGTCCGCTGAATATAATTCGATGGGAATGATCACGGTGGACACGCATGGAAGAATCGGTGCAGCGCACAATTCAAGGAACATGTGCTGGGCTTACCTCACGCCGGAAATGAAAGATCCAAGAGCATCTTTAACCGCGAAGATTGTGAAAGAACACCTGTAAAAACCGATACTGCCCATAGCTTTCATTTCTATTTCTCGACAACTGACGAATGATAATCCTTAAAGATTCCGAGACTGTCTTCACTATGCACTAAAAAGTTTGGGGGTGAACAAAAATGAGAGACGAGGACGAAGACACCGAAGATGAAGACTGGGACGAAGAAGAAGACTTCGAAGAGGAAGAATGGTAGAAACATGATGTAGCAGTGAACACTCTTGTGTTCTTTCTTTACCTCCGCTTTGAAACATTTTTCGGCATTGCTTTTAAGTTCACGTTGATAACTTACTAGCCTAGACAATTCGTTGTTGGGTTCACCTTGACCAGAGTCGCTGTGTTAGACGCTGATAAGTGCAAGCCGAAGCGATGCAATACTCTATGCTATCGTTTCTGCCCAATGGTGCGCAGCAAGATAGAGGCCATACGCTTTGAAAGCAACAAAGCCGTAATCGTAGAATCACTGTGCACGGGCTGCGGAATATGCGTCAAGAAATGTCCTTTCCAAGCTATCTCCATAGTCAACCTGCCTGACGAACTGGAAAAGGACTGCAGTCACCGGTTCGGAGAGAACACCTTCAAGCTTTTCCGGCTTCCAACGCCTTCCCCCGAGGTGGTTCTAGGCCTTATTGGACAAAACGGAATAGGCAAAACAACTACTCTTAAAATACTGTCCGGAGAAGTGAAACTGAACCTTGGAAACTACAAGAACCCGCCTGACTGGAACGAAATCGTACAGCATTTCAGAGGCTCAACACTTCAAGACTATTTCCAAAAGGTGGGCGAGGGCAAACTTCGAGTGTCCCACAAACCACAGTACGTGGACAAAATTCCAAAAGCTATTTCAGGAAAAGTCGGAGAACTGCTGGAAAGAGTTGATGAAAGAAAAATCCTTCCGAAAATTGCTGAACAGTTAGAGCTTAAACAGTTCTGGGATAGAAACCTTGACGTATTAAGCGGTGGCGAACTGCAACGCGTAGCAGTGGCTGCGACCATATGTCGCGAAGCAGACGTGTACCTTTTCGACGAGCCTTCAAGCTACTTAGACGTAAAACAGAGGCTTGAAACGGCTAAGGTCATAAGAAGCCTGAAAAACGATCAGAAAATAGTCATTGTGGCAGAACATGACCTGGCAATAATCGACTACCTGTCTGACCAGATCTGCCTCTTCTACGGAGAGCCAGGTGTCTACGGTGTAGTCTCGAACGTTCACGGCGTCAGAACGGGCATAAACATCTATCTTCAAGGCTATATTCCGGACGAGAACGTCCGGTTTAGAAAAGAAGCCATAATCTTCCATGAAAAACCGCCGACAGTGAGCGCAGGAGCTGGCGAAACACTGTTGAAGTGGGAACAGATTGAAAAAACCTACAAAGGATTCAAGCTTGTGGTCCACCCAGGCGAAATCAAAAGAGGAGAAATCATCGGAATTCTCGGCGCCAACGGCATAGGCAAAACAACGTTCGTGAAGATTCTAGCCGGCGTCGAAGAGGCTGACGATGGCAGAAAATTCGGCGAGCTGAAAGTCAGTTACAAGCCGCAGTACATCTCGGCACAGTACGAAGGCACAGTTCAGGAGCTTCTGATGAGCGTTGCTAAAGAGAATTTTTCTTCAGGCTGGTACCGGACAGAGATCCTTCAACCCCTGAGAGTAAACTTGCTGCTGGATCGAAGTATAACTGAACTAAGCGGCGGTGAACTACAGAAAGTCGCCATCACAGCGTGCCTTTCACGCAACGCTGAACTTTACCTGCTTGACGAGCCAAGCGCATACTTGGACGTTGAAGAACGATTGAACATGGCCAAAGCTATACGAAGAGTCGTTGAAAATCACAACGTGACCGCCTTCGTCGTTGAGCACGACGTGGTCACACAGGACTTCATTGCGGATCACCTAATGGTATTCGCAGGAAAGCCTGGAGAAAGCGGCACAGCCAATCCGCTAATGAGCTTACGGAAAGGGATGAACATGTTTCTCAAAGAGATGCAGGTAACCTTCAGAAGAGATCCTGCCACCAAGAGACCGAGAGTCAACAAAGAAAACTCAAAACTCGACAAGTTTCAAAAACAGATCGGCGAATACTACTACGTGCGCACGCAACGAAAGTAAAGTGGCAAGGAATAGCAATGGTCACGATAGGAGAGGGCGAAAGAAAGCTGTTGGAAACAGGTTTGAAAGCCATGAAAAATGCTTACGTGCTCTGGGGCTTCAGGGTTGGCGCAGCCGTACGCGCAAACGATGAAAAAATCTATGAAGGGTGCAACGTGGAAAGCTGGGTTTCTGGCCTAGGAACCTGCGCTGAAAGATGTGCGATTAATCATGCTGTTCTGCACGGAAACCGGAAGATCAAGGAAATAGCCATAGTAATGAATGCAGACAAGCAAGCCGAGCCTCGACCCTGTGGAGCGTGCTTGCAGTACATTCGCGATTTCGCTGTGAATTCCAAGGTCAAAGTCGTCATGGCAAAGGCTGAAAAAGGAAAGATACTTTTGGAGACTGTTAACGTTAAAGCTCTTGAAGAGCTGTTCCCGTTCCCTTACAAGAAATGAAAAATGGGTTATCGGACGTAGTTAAATTAAAGAATGAGCAAAGTATATCGTACAGATAAACTTACTTTGGAGAGAGGGTTGGGAAGCTCAAGTGGCTCAAGCGACGTTCGAAGAGATAAGCGCTGCGGACTTTTTCTACAGAAACCGGGACATAGCAGGCTTTACGAATCCGTCTAGGGCCATCTTTGTAGCGGTAAGGGAGCTTGTGGAAAACTCGTTAGACGCTGCTGAGAGTCATCAGATTCCTCCAGACGTGTATGTTCGTCTCTCCTATGAAGGCGAGGCCAGCGCCGACACGCAGATCTACAAGTTGAGAGTTGAGGACAACGGCATCGGAGTTCCGCCCAGGCACATTCCTTCGGCCTTTGGGCAGATACTTTTTGGTTCAAAGTACAAGCTGAAGCAACAAAGAGGAACCTTTGGGCTGGGCGGAAAAATGGCGATATTGTACGGACAAATCACAACCCATCAGCCAGCTACCATAATTTCCAGCACGGGGATATCGAAGACGTACATGTACAAGCTTATGATCGATATCCAGAAGAACCGACCGCTGATACTTGACAGGAAAGTTCTGATCAACAAGGACATGTGGCGGGGAACAATAGTCGAGTTCACGCTCGAAGGCGACTATTTCAGAGCGATGCCCAAGATCTTGGACTATTTCAAGCAGACGGCGATGGTGAACCCGTATGCGAACCTGACGTTTGTCGATCCTAAAGGCAGGCTTTACAAGTTCACCCGGATCACCAAGGAAATGCCCCAACCCCCAAAAGAAACTTTGCCACATCCGTACGGCGTGGACGTGGAGCTTCTTCAGCGGCTCATACAGATAACCCCATACAAGACCATGAGTGAGTTCCTAAGATACCATTTCCACAGGGTCGGAGAAATCACCGCACACAAGTTTCTGGAGTTCAGCGACTTAAGCCCATCTAAGAATCCGAAGAAACTTACTCACGAAGAGATCGTCAGACTCATGCACATGCTGAAGAGATACAGAGAATTCTTGCCCCCGGATGCCAGTTGTCTCTCCCCCTTAGGCGAAGACCTTTTGGAAGCGGGCATCCTGAAAGAGTTGAAACCCGAGTTTGTGGCCGTCCATCAACGCAAACCAGCAACCTACGCGGGGCACCCATTCATCATAGAAGTAGGCATTGCTTACGGAGGCGAGATCCCGAAGAAAGGGGTTTTTCTGGTCTATCGTTTTGCCAACAGAATACCGTTATTGTACGATGAGGCGAACGATGTTTCGTTTAGGGTCATAACGGCCATGAACTGGCGCCGATACAGGGTTCTGCCTGACATGCCTGTGGCAATTCTAGTGCACATTTGCAGCACGAAAGTGCCTTACAAAACCGTTGGAAAAGAATTCATCGCTGACCGACCTGAGATTAGAAGGGAGATCGCTAACGGGCTCAGGGAAGTTGCGCGTCAAATCCAGCATTTCATGTCGAAAAGAGAGCACGTTGACAGGGAACGCAAACGATTGGGCGTTTTCAGCAAGTACCTTCCTAAAATAGCCCAGTTCTCAACCAAGCTTGCAGGTAAAGAAAAACCGCCTGACATAGAAAAACTTCTGACGAGTGTGGGTAAGTATGGAGAAGAAGAGGAAGCATAAAATCAGTATAATGGAAAGAAGAAAAGAAGTCTTAGAAGGCCTAAGGAGCCTTGGTGGCAAGATTTACGATCAGATGGATAAGGGAAACTTTCCTTCGATAGACATGCCAAGCCGCTCGACAGACAACATCGCTTATGATGAACAGCTTCGGCAGTTCATCCTTGGCGACAGGAGAGTTCGGAGAAGCGCCCGTAACATTCGCCACGTAAAACCTTTCACGCAGCTTGTTTGGGCTGCGCTTTTTTCGAATGAACTGTCCTCACAACGCAAAACATCAACCTTGAGGGATGTCTATTATTCTGCGCAGGCGTATGAGATGACGTTTAAAGACCAGCAAGAGTCAAACAACATCGTAACAGATTTGGAGACGATTCTGGGGTTTTCGCGAGAGGATTTCAGCATTTTCCCAGAGGAGCGTTCGGCGGTTTTCGGCGACTTGACGATTGAGTACACGGTTCCGGGTTACGAGGGAAAAACGCTGGATTTGACCTCGCATCCAGACGGCGTGCTGATCGGCCCCGCTTTGACTTCATCCGAGTTTGTGAGGACGTCCGCAGACAAGGTAATTGCCATCGAGAAAGGCGGTTTGTTCACGCGGTTCATAGAAGAAAACGTCCACAAAAAGTTCAATTCCATTCTGGTGATGACCGCTGGACAGGCACCGAGGGCGACGAGACACTTTATCAGAAGACTGAGTGAGGAACTGAACCTTCCCGTCTATATATTCACCGATGGCGATCCGTGGGGCATGCACATAGCCATGGTAATAATCTCCGGTTCAGCCAACGCTGCACACTTGAGAGAGTTAAACACTCCCGACGCGAAGTGGAGCGGCGTCTGGGCAACAGACATCGTTAATTACAAGTTACCAACCGATCCGCTTGATGAAGTAGACATGAAGAGACTCTACGAACTGCAGAAAGATCCACGCTACAAGGATCCGCTTTGGCGCAGGGAGATCAAAACCTTCATGAAGATCAAGAAGAAGGCAGAACAAGAGGCTTTCAGCAGATACGGCTTGACATATATCGTTGATGAATACTTGCCTGCGAAGCTTGAGGAGACGAAGTAGAAACAAGGGAAATTTAAAATAACCGTTCACCGTTGTATGTTAAAAGCATATTGAAAGGAAATGGCTGGCATGAGTGAGGAAGGCAGTTTCGGACTGAATGTAGCTGAAAAATTCTTCGGTTTCATAATTCTCATCATGGGGATCGTTGGCCTGTATTTTACGATTACGAGCGCTGATGCTTTGATGGTGTTCACAGGATTCTTCGGGTTTCTTAGCGTGGTCGTCATAGTTATTGGATTTGTGCTAATGACGGCCAAAACAGAGTAGGGTTATTCTCTCCTTTCGACAACTATTCTGCAATTCGTGGCTAACGCAGCTATCACGCCTAAAGCTGCAAGCCAAGGGACCAGAAAAGCGCCAATGACTCCTACAGTTGCCGGTATTTCAAGCATGACCTTTCCCTTTTCATCCTTAACAATAATCCTGTTCACATTTCCCTCATGAAGCAACTGCTTTACTCTTTCGATAAGATCGTCAGAAGAGACCGTGAACTCTTCTCTTGTCACTTTGGCAACTGTGGCACCGCATGCAGGGCAGAACTTGTCCTCTTCCCTCAACTTTGCTCCGCACTTCGTACAATAGGGCAAACCGTTTCGCTCTCCAACTGAGCATTTATTAAGGCAATAGTTTATTAATTTTTAAATACTTCAATGGATTGTCGGCTTGTTTAGCTCGGTTAAAGGAGGCGCTTGGAATGCCAACTCGTCAGCCAATTGTGTGCGTTCTCGGTCACGTTGACAGTGGCAAGACTTCCCTTTTGGACAAGATCCGCAAGACAAGCGTCCAAGCTAGAGAATTTGGCGGGATCACGCAGCACATTGGAGCAAGTTATTTCCCGGTTGAAACGCTTGAACAGTTAATCGGTCCTCTGCTTTCAAGGCTTAAGGGTGAAATAGAGATCCCAGGGTTGCTCATTATTGACACTCCGGGACATGAAGCTTTTGCGAACCTGCGTAGGAGAGGCGGTAGCGTCGCAGACATAGCGATTGTTGTTGTTAACGTCCTACGTGGTTTTGAAGCCCAGACTTACGAGTGCATTGATATTTTGAAAACCCGGAAAACTCCTTTCTTAGTGGCTGCAAACATGATAGACAGAGTTCCTGGCTGGAATTCTCACCCAGATACACCGTTTTCGAAGGCATATCCACTGCAAGATCCGTACGTTAGGGAGGATTTGGATAACAGGATATATGACATTATTGGTGTTTTTTCTCGTTTAGGCTTTAAAGCAGACCGTTTTGATCACATAAAAGAGTTTACTTCAACCGTGGCTGTAGTACCTACGAGTGCCAAGACGGGTGAGGGCATTGCCGAGCTCATGATGGTTCTCGTCGGCTTGACCCAACAGTTCCTGAAGAAGAGATTGCAGACAACAAGAGGTTCAGCGAAAGGCACGGTTCTGGAGGTCAAGGAGGAGCCAGGGCTGGGGTTAACGCTTAACACTATAATTTATGATGGAGTCTTGAAGAAGGATTCTTTGATCGTTGTGGGCGCTAGAGAAACACCTATAGTAACTCGGATACGGGCAATCTTGGTTCCCAAACCATTAGATGAAATTAGAGATCCAAGGGACAAGTTTTCCACTGTCGATTCTGTTTCTGCTGCAGCTGGTGTGAAGATTGTTGCACGTGACTTGGAAGGAGTTCTAGCCGGAGCAACCTTGTATGCTGTTCCGCATGGCGGGAGCCCCGAGAAGTACGCGAAGCTCATTTCTGAAGAAATCGGCAAGATCAGGATAGCAACGGATGTCGACGGGATTGTTCTGAAGGCCGACACTCTCGGCTCACTTGAAGCCATAGCAGACATTCTGAAGCAAAACAATGTACCCATCAGACTGGCTGATGTAGGCGACATTTCAAAGAGAGACATCGTTGAAGCAGCTGCTGTCAAGGAACATGAACCATTGTACGGTGCAGTCCTAGCGTTCAACGTCAAAATGCTGCCAGATGCTGAAGAAGAAGCTACCAGCAGGGGCGTGCAGATTTTCCGTGAAAAAATCATCTACCACGTCATCGAAAACTATCTCACATGGTCGAAAGGAAAACGCGAAGCTGGGCTTGAGCAAAATTTTGAAGTGCTCGTCAAACCTGGCAAAATCAAGATAATGGAAGGATACGTTTTCCGCAGGGCAAGGCCAGCGATATTCGGTGTTGAAGTTTTGGCTGGAAGCATCAAACCCAAGTACGCGCTGATCAGGGCCGAGGACGGCGAAGAAGTAGGCGAGATTCAACAGATTCAGGACCAGGGAAAAGCGTTGCCCTACGCTGAGAAAGGAATGCAGATTGCAGTGTCTATGGAGAAGCCCATTTTTGGCCGGCATATTTTCGAAAAAGACGTCTTGTACGTGAAGGTCCCAGAACAAGATGTGAAAGCGTTACAGGCAACCTTCACTGAAAGGCTCACAGCCGAAGAGCAAGAAGCACTGAACGATTACGTCAATGTCATGAGAAAGAAAGTGCCTTTCTGGGGAGCATAGCCGCTTTGCTTTACAACGGAAGTATTGTCCCGATTTTTGCTTTCCTCGCTTTTTCATAAACAAGAGCAGCAGTAGCGATATCTTCAATGGCTAGCCCCAAGTTCATAGACATGATTCGTTCTTGAGAGCCCTCCCGACCAGGTTTCTGTCTACTCACGATCTCGCTCAAGTCGGCGTATACACTTGGTATCTCGGAGAAGTATCCCTGCGTTTTATAGTAATCCAACTGATCACGGTCATCGGTGCAGAACTTGTTCATTGAATGCATGGCTTCTGCCTTCCAGTAAGAGTCGAAGTCTAGAGCACATGCAAAACCACCGTCCTTAAACCATGATTTTTCAATTACTGGTTCTGGATGTTTGAGGATCGGTCCTGAAGTGACTACTACGTCGCAGTTTTCAACAGCCTTTCTGGGGGAACTGACAGGGACGATCCGCAACTCATACTTAGACATCATCTGCTTCGCGTATGTTTGGAGGTTTATCTCACTAGTATCGTAGGCTTTGACCTCTTCCAAATTTTCAAGCACAGCTCTCAAGGCTTCCAAGTTGCTTCTTCCCTGAGTTCCACAACCAAGTATGCCCACAACTTCTGAGTCTTCCCTAGCCAGATATCTGGCCGCCAAAGCTGTGGCTGCCCCGGTCCTCTTGGCTGTTATCCAAGTGCAATCCATAACGCAAGTAGGAAAGCCGGTTTCTATGTCGTTCAGGATAAGCAAGCCGGAAATGTATGGAAAGCCGCGCCCTGGATTTTGTGGGAAGCCGCTAACCCACTTAACGCCAGCGACTCCTGTCTTTGATAGGTAGGCTGGCATCGCGTGAATAAAGGCATCTTCTCTAGGGTGTATTCCAGGTTTTGGTGGCGCTTCGATTTTTCCTTTCGCTTTTTCATTGAAGGCCTCTTCCACAACTTGAATAACTTCTTCGATGGGAATAGTCAGTTTCTCGATGTCAGTCCGGGAAAGATACAGAACGTTTGGAGAGATCATATTAGGCCACAAGGCTTAGGTGACAACTGAAATACAAAAGTCTTGTTAATTTGGGCTTCTCGTCAACCCCCGCCCACGGGGGGTATTATCGCCAGCACATCGCCATCGGCAAGCTTCGTGTCCAATCCATCGAATGATGACGCGCTTCTGCCATTCACAAGAAACTGGAGGAAACCCTTAACCTCTTTTGTCTTACTGTCATACACGTATTTTTTGAAACCCTTGCCATAACGCTCAGCCAGCTTTCCAAGCACACTGTTGACAGTCACAGTTTCGCCTTTTGGAAACTCCAAGGTCTCCTCTTTTTTGCCCGTTACCTCCCTCAGAATCGTAAAGAACCGAACCGAAATCCGCAACGTGCGTCCACCAATTGTTAAAACAATCAAGTGAAATTTAAACTGTTACGGTGCCGCAACTCATCAACGAGTTATATGTACTTGACACACATAGCAGACTGGGAGAACAATACATGGACAGAATCATCTACCAATCGATTCGTTTGGAACGCGAGGCTCAAAGAGCATTTGAAATGTTCCCTAAACGAGCACATCGAAAAATGGTTGGCTCAAGTGGCACATGTTGAACCAAGAGTAGGCGGAAAGTACGAACTGGTCTGGAATCCGGACGACAAACAAAATGACAGTACCATCGGCTGCAAAATCTTGGCTCTGCAATCAAACAGGTTTTTGACATTTGAAGCGCGCGCGAGAAACAGTTCAAGCGTTTTATGAACAACGCTGACCCCACCCAAGTCACCGTGTTTTTCATTCAATGCTCTGAGAGAACAGCGCGCTGAGACTGTGTACAGAAGCCCATCTTATCCACTCGGGGTGGAGGGGTGCAAAAGAATAGGAGGAAGCAAGAGAGTGGTTCGTCAAGTCGTAGGTGTCTGCTTTTTCGGAATTGGGGGACTACGTCAAACTGGAGTAGTCCGAGGTAAAGATTTATATTTATGGGTATTTTTGCTTATTCCGATTGGTAAGATTTTAGCATTGAATGGAGGATTTGTATGGCATACTTGACAACTACAGCGTCGGGACAGCCAGTGTTAGTTCTGAAGGAAGGCACGTCAAGAAACAGAGGAAGAGAAGCTCAGAGAAACAACATTATGGCGGCCCGCGTAATAGGCGAGGTATTGAAGACGACTTTGGGGCCACGCGGCATGGACAAAATGCTTATCGACAGCTTGGGGGACATAACAATAACAAATGATGGCGCTGCGATACTGAATGAGATCGAGGTCGAACACCCAGCGGCCAAGATGATGGTCGAAATCGCCAAGACGCAGGACGACATGGTCGGCGACGGAACAACGACCGCCGTGGTACTCGCGGGCGAGCTACTCAAAAAGGCTGAGGAACTTCTAGATCAGAACATTCATCCAACAATAGTTGTGAGCGGCTACCGCAAAGCAGCACAAAAAGCAGTGGAAGTCATAAACAACATCGCAATCCAAGTGGACATCAAAGACCGCGCAACTCTCAAGAAAGTTGCAATAACATCCATGGCAAGCAAGGCTGTTGGCACAGCCAGAGACCACTTGGCGGATATAGCAATTGACGCTGTGAGCCAAATAGTTGAAACACGCGGAGACAAAATGCTCGCGGACATAGATAATATCCAAGTGATAAAGAAAACTGGTAAAAGTCTCTTCGAATCGCAGCTCGTCAGAGGGCTTGTGATAGACAAAGAAGTCGTTCACCCAGGAATGCCTAAGAAGGTTGAAAAAGCAAAAATAGCGTTGCTGGACAGCGCGTTAGAGATTGAGAAAACAGAGATGAGCGCTGAAATAAGGATACGCGATCCAAATCAGATGAAAGCCTTCCTTGATCAGGAAAACAAGATGCTGCAGGAAATGGTTGAAAAAATAAAGGCTTCAGGCGCGAACGTCGTTTTCTGCCAGAAAGGGATTGACGACATGGCGCAGCACTTCTTGGCTAAAGATGGAATACTGGCAACTAGGAGAGTCAAACAGTCTGACATGGAGAAGCTAGCAAGAGCAACGGGCGGAAGAATAGTGACAGATCTAAACGACCTGAGAACCGAGGATCTAGGCATCGCAGGCATCGTGGAAGAACGCAAACTGGGCGAGGACAAGATGGTCTTCGTCGAAAAATGCAAGGACCCACGCTCAGTTGCTATCATCATCAGAGCTGGACTTGAAAGAATGGTCGATGAAGCCGAAAGAGCAATGACTGATGCCCTATCAGTTGTTTCAGATGTGATAGAAAACAACAAGATAGTGGCGGGTGGCGGTGCAGTTGAAGTTGAGGTCGCTAAAGAACTCCGAGACTACGCAACAAGTGTTGGCGGAAGAGAACAGCTTGCAATTGAAATGTTTGCCGACGCTATTGAGATTATACCGAAGACCTTGGCTGAGAACGCGGGACTGGAACCGATAGACATACTTGTCGAACTCAGATCTGCTCACGAAAAGTCAGACGGACAGTACAAGGGCGTAAACGTTTTCACCGGAAAGGTTGAAAACATGCGTGAAAAAGGCGTCGTCGAACCGTTAGTCGTGAAAGAACAAGCAGTCAAATCGGCCACAGAATCCGCAGCAATGATACTCCGTATAGATGACGTAATTGCGGCTACAAAACCGAAAGAAGGACCAGGAAAAACACCAGGCGAAATGCCCGAAAGCGAAGACTAAGAAAACCCTTTTTTTCTTTTGTCTTACTCTATTTTTTAATTTTAAGACGAATAACCCCTTTTTCCTGAACCTTTCAATTGATAGATAAATCACAAACCGTGCTCTTGCCCTGCAAGTAACGTAAAATAGTCAACGCTTTTCTGCCAAATTCTGCAAAAACTGGAACAGGCAGCACCTCACTTTGCATCTCTTGGCTCGTTAACTTTTAAATCAGTGACTAGAAAAGAAAGCACAAGCCAAAGGGAACAAGGATGAATGTAGAGAAAGAAATCGTTTCATATCTATCCAATTATGGAAACACCAAGGAAAGCGATCTGATAAGCTATGGTGTTCAGCATCTTGACCGTTCAGCGATTAAGATGGAGAAAATCTTAGATCGTATGGTGATCAAGGGCAGGATTTACCGCATCGTTCACAACAAGCTGAAGCCGCCTGAGGTCTACATCAGCCTGGAAGAGCTTCTGTACCCAGAGATTATGAGAGACCTGCTAGAAGCTGAGGTTAAGGAGACGGTTGGAGACGACGTGCAAAGGATTCTGGAAGAAGCAGCGGCGGCTGCAGAGAATAGAACGAAGGATAGGCTTTCAGAATCAGAACATTCTTAGATGCGCGCGCGGATCCGAAATTCAGCCGGGCCAGCGTAGCTAGCTACCTCATCGGCGAATATCTTCACATCACCTGACCCCCGCTTTTTCTTATGAACAACCATGAGGAGCCGGACGGCCCGAAAGACGATCGCTGAGAATGGCATTGTTTCCTGTCGTGGAAATGAAAGGCTGCCATGAGTATCTCAAGGCTTATTAGGAATTGTTCAAGACTGATCTTGGTGGATGCTATGCCCAAGAGAAAGAGTTGGTCTGAAAAGTTGAATGACAGTAAGGGCCTGCCGAAAGTTGAAAAGATCACCGGAAAAATGAGCAAAAGATTGGGCACAGGTACCGTGGTTATTCCGGCGCCATTGGAAGTTGACGAAATCATGCGAAAGGTGCCTGAAGGAAAACTTGTGACTATCAACGAAATTCGCGCGGCTCTAGCTAGAAAGCACGATGCGACGATCGGTTGTCCGATCACAACTGGCATTTTTGCTTGGGTTGCAGCCAACGCCTCTGAAGAGCAGAAACAGCGCGGGGAAAAGAATGTCACTCCTTACTGGCGAACTTTGAAAACGGGCGGAGTAATAAACGAGAAGTATCCGGGCGGAGTTGAAGAACAAAAGAAACTTCTGGAAAAAGAAGGACACCGGGCCGTTCAAAAAGGAAACAGATGCATGGTTGTTGACTATGAAAAGTCATTAGTGAAAACGTAATGCTAGCATGGAAAGGAATTGAAAATAAGAAAAACTTAAAGAGGATGATTTGTAATTCATAAACGTAATATATAGTAGACGTTAAGACATAATCTCGTGATTCGAGAACTATATCCTCGAGTCACGTGGTTAACACTAACCCTTAACTAGATCACTAGGAGGTGCACGTTTACGGGTTCAGCACAGACGTTTACCATAAAGTATGTTATACATGCGAAGTTCGAGATAGAAGGAGTAGTTGAGAAACCGGACGTTATAGGAGCGGTTTTCGGGCAGACAGAAGGACTTTTCGGACCGGAGCTTGACCTCAGAGAACTGCAGAAATCCGGAAGAATCGGAAGAATAGAAATTGATTTGCACTCTAAGAATGACAAAACAACGGGCACGATAACGATTCCAACCAGTCTGGACCGAGTTTCCACCGCCCTAATTGCATCAAGCATTGAAAGCATAAACAGAGTAGGTCCTTGCGCGTCAAAAGTGACCCTTGACAAAATCGAGGACGTTAGAGAAGCAAGAAGAAAGATCATCATTGACAGGGCCAAAGACATTCTTCACAAGTGGACAATTGAGTCAATGCCTTCCGTAGATGAGATTTTCAAGGAAGTTTCGGAAACACTGAAGATTGGCAAAGTGGAGAAATATGGACCGGAAGATTTGCCCGCTGGACCGGAACTCGGAAATTCAAAGGAAATAATTGTTGTCGAGGGAAGAGCAGACATAATAAACCTAATGCGGTGCGGACTGCTGAACACAGTAGCCTTGGAAGGAGCAAAAGTCCCGGAATCGATCAAACAGCTCTGCAAAGAAAAGGAAGCCACAGCTCTCCTCGACGGGGACAGGGGCGGAGACCTAATTTTCAAGGAGCTTCTACAGGTCACTGACGTAAGATACATCGCTAGAGCGCCCAGAGGAAAAGAGGTTGAAGAGCTAAACTGCAAGGAAATATTCGAAGCCCTAGACGCCAAGATTCCGATTCAAGAAACAAACAAGCAAGAGGCACCGAAGCCTCCGAAGAGAGAGAAGGCGAAAGTCGAGTTGCCCACGGAAATCGTTGGGACGATAAAAGCGTTGGAAGGCACATTGGAAGCAGTTTTGCTGAACGAGAAGCTTGAGCAAATCGAAAAATTACCTGTGAGCCAACTTGCCGAAAAGCTCCAACAGGAACAGGGCGTGGACACGATAGTCTTTGACGGTATCATAACACAAAGAATCATCGACGTTGCAAGCGAGAAAAACATAAAGAGGATTGTGGCCTCTCGCATATCAGACGCTGTTAAACCATCATTGACCGTGCAGTTGATGACATTCGCCGAAGTTGCCCAGAGCTAGCTTCCGAAAAAGTCCGTGAGTTTCCTAGTTTCTTTTCCTTCCGTCTTAGACTGCAGCAGTTGTTCCTCGGTTATGTCGAAGCTTTCGAGAATCCTGGCTGCTGCAGGCACGATCTGCTTGGTCACGTAGTAGTCGATGTCCACTTCATCGTATGAGGCGAGTACGTAGGGTTTGACTCTTTCATACAATCGTCCGGTGCCAGTGATCACGACATAGCCGATTTTGTCGCCGACTGCGAGTTCCCAGCCTTTGTCCCTCAGCATCTTTGCGGCTTCAACGTGAGAAGCCTTGACCGCGTACTCTTCAGCGGGTTTTGTGAGTGTCTTCCAAATAACGAGATCCCGATACGGAACACGCTTTTGGCGAAGGTCATAGATGAACTGATGCACGAAATCGGCGGCCTTCTTGGGTGATTGCTCTTTCAAGATGATTTCCAAGACTCTCTCTTGCACGGTTTTGGCTATGGTCGCCCAGTCTCCGCGTACAACTTCCAAGCCGACGATGTCGAGTCTTCCATCCGGCAAGAGACCGGCGTAGCGCTTCTTTGCTTCTGTGAAGAAAATTCTCACGTAGATTTTGTCCGGTTTTGTCTCTAAACCCAGTTTTCCTTTGATTTCCAGTGAAAGCTTGGCGATCTTTCCCGCCTCATTCTCCATGAATATACTGTCGGTGTCGCCGTAGACAACCTTTAAACCAGCTTTTTCAGCCATATCGATTGCGGTGAGTATCGTGTGTCTTCCCCACGCGGCGGCTGCTTCAGCAACAGGTTTCACGTACCATCTTGCGCCTATCCACCCAGCGTAGCCGTACGAGGCGTTTGTTATCACTTTGACGGCTTTTTGACGAGCGTCCAGAACTCGATACTCAAGACTCTTAGGTTTGAGCTTGCTCATTTTCGGGCGGATCTCGTCGCGCACTTTGATGAGATAGGTCAAGACTTCCTTGTAAAAGCCTGGCGGTTCCTTTCGAAATCTGTGCTTGACTTCAGGAGCTTCATAGACCCCGCTTGATGGAATAGGCTCTTTGGCTGACACATAAGTGTCCGGGGAAATGTTGTAAGCTATCATCAGACTGGGGTACATGGATTTGAAGTCAAGGACAGCGATGCTTTCGTGCAGTCCAGGTTTTGGCTGAAGCACCAGTCCGCCTGCATAGGGCCGATACGGCTGCTCAATTCTTCGGGGAACGAGTTCACCGAGAGTATGCGTGCGTTTTATCAGGAACCATTCAACACGGAAACCTGCGGCCGCCGTGCCAACATGATCCAAGGGCAAGCTTACCAGATAGGAAAGCTGCATGGCAAAATCCATGATTGCTTCAGCTATGCCCATAATGCATCGAGTGTTTTCCCCGGAATACTCTTTCAGTGTTTCCCGTTTCTCCTTGGAATCCCAATAATTTGCGAAATCTATGTCTTCAACGATTTTTCGGTTTTCGATTTTCATTACGCCCAAGTAGTCGGCAAGATTAGCCAAGGTTTTTACCTTGACTTCTGGAAATTCCTCTGCATAATCAGCCAAGTCGAGGTTGACCCTTCCAGTCAGCGAGACATGGCCATAGACGCTGGTGTGAGGTTCTGTTTGCGATCGGTCAATGCGCAGACGCAGTCCAAGCTTCTTGCATCGTTCACAGAGATACGACCAGTCTTGTCCATTCACACCGTAGCCTACAATCATGTCTGGATCGAAGTTCTTGATGTAGTTGATGAAAGCTTCTAGAACGGGCTTGTCATTCTTATCTTCGTCTGCCAAGAACTGCTTCTGCTCGCCGCTGTTGGTTGCTACCGAAATGATTGCCGCAGGGTTTCTTTCGGGTTTAGGGGAGCCTTCTTTGCTGTAGTATATTGTTGAAAAACCCAAGATTTTCAGTTTGGGAGCCTCGGTCTTTTCAAGGAGCTTCGGGAACGATTTTGCCAAGTAAACTTTGTCAACTTGGACGCCTGTCTTGTTTTTCTCTTCACTTGCTTCCACCTCGTGCCATCCGCAGGGCACAACATTGTTGTCGATCAGGTAGCGCATAGCATATCGAATGTCGTCTTCGAAACACTCTTTTACACCTTCGATGTTTCGAAGTTCCTTTGCACACTTGAACGTCAGATCAGGATTTCTACAGTAAACCTTAACGACTTTCACGGGTTTTCCAAAAAACCTTCTATCAACGATCTCAAGCTTCTCAACAGAAGCACACTGCGCTTTCCTGATTTCTTCCGCGAGCCCTGCATGGTCTGCACCCTCTTCGATTACAGCGTAGAAATATGAGAGAAAGTTTCGGTCAATAACGAGCACTCGTTTTCCAGAACTGTCGATGCCCCAGAGCCAAATCTCTGGCGTGTTGTCTTTGACTTCATGGTTCAAGTCTAGTAGCCAAAAAGTGACTTTCATAAAGCAGTCTCCGTTGTTGTGAATAAATGAATAATTGACAGCCTTTTTAAAGGCAGTAGATGAGACTCGAAAGGGGAAAATGAACGGGCAAATTGATTTTCAATTCATTGGTGCTTTTGCAGGAGTTCCACGACATCGGGATAATCGATTCCCAAGGCTTTTGCCTTCTGAAGTGTGGGCACGCCGTTTTTGTTCCATCCGCGCCGGGCGTAGACGGCGTCTTTCAGTCTTTCGTACTCTGCTTCTCGGTGTTTCCTCAGGACTGCCATTTTTTCCTCGGTTGATTTGCCCTTCGAGTCATAGCCAAGTTTTTCTTTGAGCTGCTTGTCATAGCGTTCTGCACGACTTTCGTATTCTTCCTTCGTCACAGGGCCAACTGCACGGTAAGGTATTGTGTCGTGCTGCCGTGTGCCGAAGCCCATTCTTAGATTGAAGATGCGTTGAAAGTTGTAGACTTTTTCGCTCATCAAGATCAAATTGTCAACGGTGAGCTCTTGACCCGTGACGGCAGAGAAGAATTTGGCGTAGCTTTCCACGTGAGAGATCACTTTAGCTGGTTCTTTTGTGTTCTTGTTGTCCTCTGGGACGACGTCGTTCCAAGGAAGCTTGCACAAACCGTTTAGGCCAAACCACGTGCGGAACATGGGGAACCAGTGCAAGTTTTCGGCTTTCTGTTCGAAACTCGGCATCAGGTTGTGAACCATGTCCAGGAATATGAGCCACGCCTCATCGTGTTGAGGCCCTTTCAAGGCAAGTCCATAACCGCCTTGCTGTGCAAGCGATTCCTTGGTCACGTACTCGGAGAATTCCAGTCCTTTCGCCTCCATTCCGATGTCCTGCATTGTTTTCGGTTTCGCACCGTATTTGTCTGCGAAGAGCTTTTTCATTCTTCTTATGCCCTGACCCACGACCGTTCCGAAGCCCTCGCCAGTTGCCATTTGATGGATGAGTTCAAGAGCTGCCTCTTTGTTTCCAAACCTCAAGTCCAATCCGCCCGTGGCTTTCTTGTCGATCAATCCCATCTCATAGCATTCCATCGCGAAAGCTGTCGCCGTGCCGACTGAGATCGTATCCAAACCGTATATGTCACAGTAGAAGTTCACTTCAACAACATGATCTGCGTCAAAAATCCCGCAGTTGCTGCCCACTCCGGCGATCGTTTCATACTCTGGACCACTCACGAAAACTTTCTGCCCTTTGTATGGTCCTGTCTTAGGTTCGAAGTCTTTGACGCCGTGCGCGCAGGCCATTGCGCAACCCATCCAGCATCCGTCGAAGCCTTTGTCAAATTTCTTTCTGTAGACTTCTCTGCCTAACTGTTCGGCTTTAGGGTTGCTGCCGAACTTGAAGTTGTTCGTGGGAAGTAGGTCGAACTCGTTCATGATCGTTACAAGATGCGTGGTGCCGACCGTTGCCATTTCATTCTGTTTCGGATCGAGCTTTCTGATTTCCTGAGCGTGAGCTATGCCAAGTTGTTTAACCATTTCTGCATCAGCAGGACCATTAGTCTCCACAGATATTCTGCCCGAATATTTCACGACGATCGCCTTCAACTTCTTGTTGCGCAGAACAGTCCCAATCCCTCCTCTTCCCGCCTGCTTGAACCGATGAATCTTGCGGGCAACGTCATACCATGAAGAGTTAAGGCATCCAACGAGCGTATGCTCAGCTCCTGGACCTGAGGAAATGACAGAAATGCTTTGTCCGTTTTTGCCAGCGTATTTCTTGGCTAGCAGGTCCGTGATCAAGCTGGTTTCAGATGGCAGTTGAGAACCGTCCTCAACGTAAACCTTGCCTTCGTCGCCATCAATGAAGATGACTACTTGAGAGTCTGCCTTTCCCTGAACTTCAAGTGCGTCCCATCCTGCAAATTTCAAGTAAGGACCGAAATAGCCGCCGACATTTGAATCGACAACGCTACCGGTTAACGGAGATATTGAAACCACGATGCTTTTGCCGCTGCCTGGATATACAGGCGTGCCGCCTAAAGGGCCGCAGGAAATGCAGATTTCGTTCTCCGGGTTATCCCACCTGACTATTCTGTCTTTAGGCAGAGCATTCCAAAGTAACCATAAGTCAAAACCGCGTCCGCCTGTGAACGTGTCTTTCATTTCTTCTGACACGGGTTTACTGGCGATACGCATGTTTGAAAGATCCACGTACAGTGTTCGATTGTTGTATCCTCTCTCAACTTTGCCCGGTTTGTATTTGAATTCGACGATTACCAACGTCGTCACTCTCACGTGGTTTTGAAGCAAGATCTACTGTGAACGTGCAGATAGGTTTTTCGACAAACGATGCCAATCGTGAAAGCAACATGAATCAGAGAAATAGTCTGCAGGAAAACGTGTAAAACTCAATAATGCCGACTGTGTTCTATCTAGTTATAGCATGTGTCTTCCTGAGGTTTGGGTTTTGAAGATTTTGGAAATAAATCTGAAGAAAGGCTTCGTTAAGGTAGTTCCAGAGAGTCCTGACGATTTTTGGCATCTGTACAATGTTATTTACAAGAATGATGAGGTTTACGCACGCACGACGAGGGAAGTGAAGACTGACGAAAAGTATGGTAGACCGAAACGTGGGGAGAGAATTCCGGTTTTTCTAGGAGTTAAGGTGGAGAATGTGGGGTGGGATAGGCTGTTGGGCAGACTCAGGGTTCACGGTACGATTTGTGAAGGACCCGAAACGGTTCCAGGGGGCGCTCATCACACGCTTAATGTTACGTTGAACACTCCGATGACGATTGTTAAGAAGCAATGGCCTGAGCATCTGATCAAAAGACTTCGCGGGGCAAGTGAGACTTCTGAAAAACCCATAATAATAGCTTCAATAGACGATGAAGGCTATGCAATTGCCTCGACTGCGCAGTATGGTATCGAAGTGAAAGTTGAGGAGAGGGTGAAGCTTCCTGGAAAGCTTGAAACCGGCAAGAGAAGCGCTGCCACAAACGAGTACTTTAGAAACGTTTTGAGTAGTCTTCGGCAAGTCTGGACGGCGAAACGTTGTCCCATTGCTATCATCGGTGTGGGTTTCATGAAAAACGATTTTGCAAAGTTCGTGGAGAACGAGGCGTCTGACGTTGCGAAATCAGTTGCAGACGTAAAAGGCGTCAACAATGGCGGGGTTGCCGGCATATATGAAGCACTGCGTTCTGGTGTGTTGCTGAAAACGCTGAAACAGCTGCGGATCGCTGAGGAAACAGAAGTTGTTGAAGAGATTCTGAAAAGGCTTGGAAAAGGCGAGTCAAACGTCACTTACGGGCTTGAACAGGTCGAGAAAGCAGCGGAGCTTGGGGCCGTTGAAAAACTTGCCTTAGCAGACACGATGCTGCGCGAATCTGACGACGAGAAACGTTTGCGCATTGAGAAGATTATGGAGGCAGCCGAGCAGAGGGGAGGCACGATAATCGTCATAGGCACGGAGCATGAGGCCGGAACGAAGCTTCTGGGTCTAGGCGGCATAGCTGCACTGCTTCGTTTCGCCCCTCCCTAAACTATGTTCAATGATGATCTATGCGTGCTTGTGAATCGAAAAGGTTATCGTGCCTAATGAAAACTGTATTATATAAAACCAAACAATACTGGTACCTATGAATTTGAGATGAACAAAATGGGGAAGAGAAAACCTACAATACACCTCCAAAACATCGTTGCTTCCGCAGCGTTGAATCAGAAGATAAGTCTCAAATCAATCGTTGAGAAGTTTCCTCACGCAGAATATAGCCCGCGCGTTTTTCCTGGACTTGTTTTTCGTTTGAAGAAGCCTAAGACGGCCACGTTGATATTTGAAACTGGCAAGATGGTGTGCACGGGCGCGAAATCAGAGAAAGAGGCCATAAAGGCCGTGAACAAGGTAACGAGGGAACTGAAGAGTCATGGGATTCCGATAGCTAACAAGCCGGCGATCAAAATTCAGAATATTGTTGCTTCTGCGGAGTTAAACGGCGAGATAGATTTGGAAAATGTTGTGGGCAAGCTGAGAAGAGTAATGTATGAGCCTGAACAGTTTCCAGGAGCGGTCTACCGCATGGACGAGCCGAAGGTAGTGTTCTTGATATTTTCAGCCGGCAAACTGGTGTGCGTGGGCGCAAAGAAAGAAGGAGACGTCTACGAAGCCGTGGACAAGCTTCAGGCGATACTGGAAGAGAAGGATCTCATATTCTATCCAGAGCGAAAAGAAGCTTGACACGGTCTAGGGCGGACTTGTTAGACGCCTTCGAACAGCAGGATTCTTGTCTGCGAAACGTTTCAGGGCCATCTCGAAAGTTTCATCGGGGGACAATTGCTTTTTTATGAAGACCCCGGTTCTGCCGACCTGGTCTCTTCTGAGCAGGGTGTGAACCCGGTCCGACACGGTTTCAACCGATATTTCAAGCAGTCTTGCAACGTGCTCTTCATGACCAACGATGGTACTTTCCTTGTGGCCTTTCTCGGTTGGTTCGATGAGCATCAAACGCTTGTCAACGCCTGGCACTCGCAGACGTTTTTCTAGGCTTTGCAGATCGACTTGACCACCGAACTTGTAGAATTCTCGTTCCACCTTGCGCAGCCTCATCAATGGGAAAGTGACACTTGTGGTTTCGTCGATTTCGATGTGTGCTTTCATCGCGTAGTTTGGCGTGGCTTGCACAACAGTGCGGGCATCGATCGGTATGTTTGCCTTTGTTAAGGCGGTTTCAACGACAAAGGAGGATGGTGGAGTTTGGATGAAAATGTCTATGTCGCTTTTGTTGGATACGTCTCCTCTGGCAATGCTGCCGTGAACTATTGTTTGAAGATGTGCCTTCGCCAATGACTCCATTATTATCGTGGCTCTGTTTCTCAACTTTTCAAGCATGACCCAGTGTTCGGCTTTGTAGATGACCTCCCGATACTCAGAATGCACCAATGGCTTCTTCGCCAATGCAAAGCCTCTCTTGGGATTATTGCGCTTGGCTTATTTTAGGGTTTGAGCCCTTGTTAGGAACGTATAGTTGGAGCATGTGGCATCAGAAATATACGGGAGACCTGTTTCTATTTCAGATGATTTCAGTCGAGAACGTGAACGGGAATGGCTACCAATACCGTCGTGTGTGACGTCTGCGACCTGAGAGAAGCGTTCTTCTTTAGGCCATACTCTGGGATGAAGCTTTGTAGGAAATGCTTCGCTCGGTCGATTGAGGAGAAGACGCGGGCGACCGTTTCGAAGTATCAGATGGTTAGGTTTGATGACAAGATCGCGGTGGCTGTTTCAGGGGGAAAGGACAGTGTCAGTCTGCTGCATGTTATGGCGAAGATAGAGCGGGAATATCCGAGAGCGAAGCTTGTTGCGATTAGTGTGGATGAGGGAATTGAGAGGTACAGAGATGAAGCTTTGGAAATTGCAGCTGAAAACTGTAAAGAGCTCGGGATTGAACATTTCGTCGTGTCTTTCAAAGACCTGTACGGATTCACGTTTGATCAGATGGTTCAACGGCTCAAGAACAAAGGTGATGACATGCTCACGGCTTGTGCATACTGTGGCGTTCTTCGGAGGAAAGCGTTGAATTTGGCGGCTAGGAAAGTTGAGGCGGATAGACTTGCGACGGCTCACACGCTTGATGATGAGACGCAGACGATTCTGCTGAACATTTTCCATGGTGACGTCTTGCGTATCGCGAAGGAAAAGCCTGTTACAGACGAGGTGCACCCGAAGCTTGTGCGGAGAATAAAGCCTTTCTGCGAGATTCCTGAGAAAGAAACGGCGTTGTACGCTTATGTTAGAGGAATCAAGTTTCAGAGCAGGCCCTGTCCTTATGCTTCGGAGGCGTTGAGAAATGACGCTCGTGTGATGCTTAATAAGTTGGAGGAGAAGCATCCGGGAATAAAGTTCACGATTTTTAAGTCGATAGAGAAAATTCGGCCTGCTTTGGAGGAGGTTGCCAAGGAAGAGGGACTGCATGAATGCAGTGAATGTGGAGAACCGACGACTGATGAGGTGTGCAGAACGTGTCAGATGCGGAAACAGTTGGAATAATGACTAGTACTTGCTCAGCCCTTTTCCTCTCGCTCCTGCGTCGCTTTTCATTTTGCGCAGAATCAATGATGCTTCGTTGGCCGTGTTGGCTGAGGCCAGCTTCTTTGCTTTTTCGACGATGATCGTGAAGCCGCAGTGTGGACAGGCCCTTGTTTTCTGCTCAGACTTTGCCAGCAGTAGGTTGCCGCATCTGCTGCACACGATTACTAAGGTGAGAGCCATGGTTTGCACCTATCGAAAACCTTTTCCACGTGGGACTAGATAACACTTAGCATAACAGGGGGACAATGGATGAGTTCTGAACCGGAGGCTGCGTCTAAGCCGTCGTCAAACTTGATTCATGCTGTGATTCAGTATTTCAAGAAGGAGGGTTTCAAGGTGGATCAGAGCAAGACGGCGTTTGAGGGTTTCAGCGGCGTTACGGCGAAGTTTGATTTGATTGTTCAGAAGGGGCACGTGGCGCAGGGAGTGTGGATTAGAGACTGGAACAGGACGATAGGCGTGAACGTGATTATTAACGTTGATAAGGCGTCTGATGACGTGGGGTTGTCGAGGCCGATAATTGTTGGCGAAAAGTTCAGTGATCACGCGAAGTCTTATGCGAACCGAAGGAAAATCACGTTGCTGACGAAACGGCAGATGACTCTGAGTCTGCGGTGAAAGCAGCTAGATTTTCAGGTACTCGTCCAGGAGTCCTTCGCTTTCCAGTTTGCCGAGCCAGTCCACGATGCCTACGCAACACTTGGTCGGGTTGTCTATGGCTTCTAGCATTTCTTTTACTGTTTCTTCGACGGTCTTGCCGGTCACGTTCAATTCGCAGACTTTTGCTTCGCCACGCACGTTTAAAGCCTCCACTAAGCACACGTCTAGGATTTCTGCAGCCAGGTTTTCCGTCAGTTTCTGGTCGGAGAAGCCGCATTTTCTCATGAGTTTTCGCAGTTCAACCGGGTCTCTTCGAAGCACGAACACCCGTGTTATGAGTTCATAGGGAACCACGCTCGTAGCGTAGTGCCCGTCGATGATGACGTATTTTTTGTCGTTCCTTTCCATGATTTGGCTGATTCTTTTTTTCATCTTTTTTTCGTTTATTATCAGTGAGTCGCGTTTCTCGTCTCTTCGGAGGATTAGGTTTTCGCGTTTAGCCAGATCGGTCAGGCCGATGTACAAGGCGTCTAGTCTCTCTGCCAACGCGTGGGCGGTTGAGGTTTTTCCGACGCAGGGTGTTCCGGTTATCAAGATAACACGTTTGGACATTGCTTTGCAGTCCTTGTTTATCATAGGTTAGGGCGTAGCTGAATAAGGTTTCCAAAATTCTTATTGCGTAGGAGTGCGCATGTGTTTTTGGGCTGGCGAGTTGGTGTGTGGCTTTCGGGCCTTGAATTTGAGAGGCTTGAGGAAACTCCGCCCACGTGTAGAATTGCAGCGTTCGTAAGGGCGCAGGGTGAGAACCTTGGCTACGGAGCAGAAACGGAACGTCCGCTTGGCAAATGGCTATGATGCATGTTAAGTTGCTGAGGATGCCATGTGTGAAACGGTGAAACGGCCGTCCTGCAAGTGGAAAGGGCAAACAGACGCTGATGAGGAATCTACCTGAAGTGCGGGTAGCCCGATTAGCCGAATGCCACAAAGAACAAAAGGCGGGTTACGGCCAACACGCCAGCCCTTTTCAACGACACACCGCCCCCTTTTTGAATGTACTCATGGAAATGGAAAAAGACGCAAAGAGCCAATACACCATACACTTCACATACAAAGCACTAAGCCTCTTAGCCAAACACTGTAAACTGGAAGACGCAGAGCAAGTCAAGACCTTCATAGCGAAAATGAACGTAGCGAACGGATACAAAAGAAACCTCTGCATAGCCTGGGATTACGACCCATTGAACTATGTAACCTGAAAGTCAAAGATATAGACCTAGAACAGAGGCTAGTCTACCCTACCACAGCCAAGAACGGAGCAAGCAAAATACTAAAGATTACCAACAGCCTAAACGAAGCACTCCGAGAACACATAGACACGCACAAACTCAACCCAGACAACAAACTATTCAAAGGAAACGCCGAAGATTACAGCAAGCATTATAGAAACGTGAGAAACGGTCTAGCCGAGAAACTCCACGACCCAACAATAAAACGCATACGACTATACGACCTCAGACACTATTTTGCGACCACACTATACGCAAAAACCAGAGACATCCTCTTGGTCAAAAACCAAATGGGACACAAAAAAATAGAAACGACGCTAATTTACACGCAACTACTCAACCTCAACGACGACGAATGGACTTGCAAGATCGCCAAGAACGTCAACGAAGCCACACAATTGATCGAAGCAGGCTTTGAGTACGTCACCGAAATTGATGGAGCAAGACTATTCAAAAAACGCAAATAACCCCTCCTTTTTTTAAACCAAACAAATCTAACTCGTGAGCCGTTCGGCTCACTCGACCGTTCCAGACGATACGCCCAGAAAACCGACACTCTCATAGCGCGCCACGCGAAAGAAATCGCCACTGGTCAACTATGCGACGATTTGTGTCTTCCTAGTTTGAAACTGTCCACGACCACAATGGTTTTCAACAATAGAGCAAGAATCATAAGCAATAATGCGGCGACAGCAAAGAGAGCCCAATTGCCATAGATGTAGGAGATAATCAGTGCGACTATCAAGGCAGTCAAGACTATCGCTACAAGAGAAAAAGGAACACCGTGTGCACGCACCCTAATCAACACCTAGACCACACTGTATAGAAAGTCAGGAATAGGTCTTTTGATACAGTTCGAAGAATTGACCGAAGTTGATTCGGCTTGCTTTGTTGGGCGTAAATTTTTAAAGCGCGCGCTAGCTCACAAGGCCTCGTGACAAACACCTAAAATGGCAACAACAATTATTCTTCAAAGGAACAACACAACCGCAATCGTAAGAAAACTCAGTCTGACAACCTGCTTTAGGATTCCGCGAACACAAACAGCTTTCACCATCACAAGAACAACCATACTTAGCGCGCGATAACGTTATCGATCGATCAGGTTAAAGTGGCAGGTCTGTTCAAGAGTTTGAAAAGGTCGCGTGCTAATGACTCTCAGAGGAAATGAGAACAACGCGTGCTGAAGTCGTTCCGACTCAAGTAGAGCAGTATGTTTCTCCAGTGGCTGAATCTCGAAGGAATGAACGCCCCTATTTTAATCAACGTCGAATGTCAGAGCGCGCGCGTATTCTTGGAGAAGAACCCTTCCACGAGTCTGAGCAATTGATAACCGAAAAGTATCGCAACAAAATACGTGGGCCAGAGCATCACAGGCCAGTTCTGAGGAACATAAGTCCACAGATTCGTCGAGGTCGCAAAGATCTCCATCGAAACCAACGCACACGACCCGAGAAGACCCAAAATGAACTGCTCCTTCGCCTCCTTTCTTTCAACGCCCTTTCTTCTAGACAACGCCAACGTCAGCCAAGCCAGAAAGAAAGCGACAAAAAGTGCATACCAGCCTGGACTGAACTGAACACCGATCGACATGGCACGTGCTACACTTGCGCCACATAAAAGAGTATCCTCAACTTGCCGAGAAAATTCGAGTGTCTCGTCGCCCTAAGAAGTCGTCTCTTGACTCGAAAAACCGTTCCACACGGAGCACAGCACGCGCGCATCTTTTATAGCATCGTTTGGATAATAAATCATGGATAGACGATGTCTAAAGAGGAAGGGGTTGTCCCGAGTCGCGTTTGTCCCCATTGTAAAAGATTGCTTGATGCAACATGGAAGGCATGTCTATATTGTGGAAGAAGTGTCATTCCTAAAGATGAAATGATGTTTCCGCAAGTCTGTCCGCGGTGCAAAAGATTAGCGCGCATGCCTGTTCCGAAATTGGTAAAAAATGGTTTTAAGTCTGGTTCAACATAAGCGGTTCCGTGGATCCGATTGATGAGGCCATCTTGACCGCGCTTCAGGACGGCAAGCCTGGGGTCTTCGCCCAACTGGTGGATAGAACGGGAGTTAGCCATAACACGCTGAGGCTGCACCTTGAGAATTTGGTAAGCCAAGGTCTCGTGGTTAGGGAGAAGACGCCTGCTGCGGGACTGGGAAGGCCCAAATTCGCTTATGTCATCCCTCAAAGAGTGCGACATCAGGTCTCCGCCGCCCTCTCAGACCCATTCATTGAAATCGTGTCTCTACCCTTCAGTCGCCTCAAACACCTCTGCAGATTCGAGAAAGGCGGGTACTGCAAGCAAGCCAAAAAGGGATGCACAGCTCAAAACTGCCCTCAAATCAAAAAATAAGAATAAAAACCATTTTACACCATTTTCGGAACACGCATGCGCGCTACAAACCTTGAAAAGGTTAAAGAGATTGTGTCAACTAGTCTGATATTCTAACATGGTAACCGAAGAAAACAAGGAACTTGCATTCGTTATTGACCACCTAATTCAACGCGCGTGCTGTTGATGGTTACAGTTATACAACTTATGATAATAGTAGAAAATCAACCATCCAATTTCTAGAATAAAGCGCGCGCGCTATAAAAAGAAAGAAGGAAAAAGAATGAATGAAAGATACAGAAAATATGGTAGAGCAAAGAACTGCAGATGTAAGAACTGTGGGCTGGAGTTTAAGACAGAAGGAAATCCTAGGAATTGTCCTAGATGTCATTCAGTCATTGAGGTCTAGAATAAAATAAAACAATAGGAGGAAAAAGAATGAATGAAAAAAAATAAGATATGAGTAAGATATCCAATTGGAGATTAAGCGCGCGCGACTTCGAAAATTATTAAAGCACTATTACCCACATCATTCCTTCTGGGAACATAAATGCCGAAAAAAGAAAAACCGTTAACTAAGAAAGAGCGAGACGAGAAAAGGAAGAAACATAAGGAAAAGCAAAGCAAAACACAGACTTAAGCCCCAAGAAAGAGCTTTGCAAAACTCTTTTTCTCTTATTACCATAAAGTTGGCTTCTTTAATGAAATGAAAGAAAGACGCGTCAGCTTTGGATATTATTGGCTTCCTCCATTAATGCGAAAGAAATATGTTTAGCTTGTTTATCTATCGTTAATTTGTAGCTGAGATTTATGCCGAGTGTAATGAAACGTAAACAAAAGAATACTCAAATCGCACAACAGAAAAAGATAGAACGGGATAAAGAAGCGAAAAAGAAACAGTTGAGACAGCAACTTCCTGCCAAGGGCAAGAAACGTTAAAGCCACTAAAGGAGCTATCGCAACCATCTAGAAGCTTATACCTAGAAGACGCGCGCGCGTCACTCGCACGTTCCAGACGATACGCCAAGATACCGCCACTCTCAAAACCGCCCCGTTATCGTCTAGGGATAAAACCTAGCGCGCACTACCCCCAAAAACCAAAAAGACTTAAAGGTTCACTGATCGATGTTTCTTATGCAGTTGAGAGTCTGGGTGGACTTGTACAATGGACGAGAATGATTTCTTTTTGGGGTTTGCTGGTCATGCGCATACTAAGAATGAGGTTGGCCTTGATCAGGTCAAAGAAGGGGAGCTGAGGAGGGAGAATTCCCCAGAGGAAGCTCAGCGATTGACAGAAATAGTCATGGACAAACTCGAAAAGGACATATCCAAAAGTGGTCATGGACTCAACGACGTAAAACTCATAGTCCTGTACCAGAGTTATAGAGGAGAACCCAAAGAGAAGGACTCGATAGTATGTGAATCTGTTCTGGGCACCATAAGAGAGAGATTTGAGAAACGTTCTGGCTCAACCCAACTCCGACTAGTCGGGCACACGACAGCCGGTGAGCTGGAAAACCAAGACCTTGTCCTAAAAGAAGTTACAGGCGTTGGATACAACGGCTTGTCTGTTTTGGCCCTTGTGACAAACCTTCCAATAGGTGTCGGACGAACATGGGGGCTTCGAACGCCGCAAGAAGCAGGAGAACAGGGGAAGGAAATGGCGCGTGACGCATGGGTCGACTTCTCTCAGCAAGCCACAAGCAAAGAGCAACTTCACATGGGAAAGACTCTGCTTGTGTTGACTCAGGGATCGAACGTCGACACTCCAGGGCACGAGCATTTCTTGGCAGAGGGAATCGCCAATTTTATGGGCAGCACCCGTGAGGCACGAATAATGAACGTAATAGGCGGAAGCAGCGGTGACGGACCGGTTGCCAAGCATTTTCATCAATTCTATGGAAGACTGAAAGAGCATTCACTCCCAAAAGCTCTTGATGGAGAAGCCGTGTGCGCCCTGATTCCCAACCTCTGCGAAACCTCGATGGGTTTGGACACAAGTGGCATAACCATAGTTGGAAGAGAACACATTTTTCATTTTAACGCTGAGAAGGAACCCCACTTCAAATATGTTAAGCGTATTGGCAAAGAAATCCCCTCGGTTAAGTTTGCCGAAGTAGCTTCTGAAAATGAAGTCAAAATGGCGAAGGAAAAAGGGCTTCCCATACCTGATAAAATAGCAATTCAAGCGGCAATTCAGGAAGCTGTTCAACTTTCGCGAGCGCAGAAAATGTTGCTGATATTTAACCCGGTCTCGGCCAGATACGCCTTTGCTTTCCCTTTTGGCAACTATACTTGTGTTGCTGGCATACGAATGGTCGGAGAGGACATTGAGCTGATGTTCCCGATCAGAAGTTTCACGCCCGAGATGCCGGGCTATATTGTGTGGGCAGACCATGAGAAAGTACAAAAAGGAGCCCGCCGCGTGCTTGATATGCTGAGGACAGACCAAGGCTTCAACAAAACTGACGCCACGTTCCTGATTTCCTGCATCAACAGAAGACTCGCTGAGCTGATGGCAGGCCGCAGATCAGGAACCGAGGCTGAGATACTCAAAGAAGGGCTTGCATCATCACAAGTGATAGGGTTCTTGGCATACGGCGAAATGTCATTCACCAATCTCATGCAAGAACCATACACTTACGGCTTCAGCAGCTGGGGAATAACATTTCATTCCAAGAATGCGAAGATTGAATCGAAAGAAAAGAAGACTGAACTCGGGATCAAAAGTTGGATTAAAGGGAAAACGTAGACTTTGGCGGGCGTGCAACTCAGCGAGAATTCAAGATTATCGAAGCAATCTCGCGAACAACTCTATCAGCACCGCCCCGACAATAACCGTCACAACTCAAATGCAACAGGAAATCGCGCGTGCTCAGAGACGCCACCAAGACAAGAGGAGGGAGCCCCCGCCCAGATTTGAACTGGGGTTCTAGTCTTTCGGCAGACTAGCACTTTCCTGACTATTTACGGGGGCTCTTATTTTGTTATTGAATAAACGCTAATCTCCGTATGATGTTATTAACGCGCGCTTTATAAGGCACTAACGTGTACGTACTAGTACGCGTTAGTTAGTGGCATCATAATGGTTCGCAAAACTATCCACGGAATAGAAACATGCCAAGACTGTATCGACATATGGCTCTTTGTCAGAGAGGCAGAATCGATTAGGTTCAACGCTTTGCTCAAAGTATGCCAACAAAGAATAGATCCAAAATACTCAGCTCCCAGGTTGCAACGTCATTTAGAAGGCATGGCCGGAAGGTTTCTAACAAGAACAAAGAAAAGCTCCCAAGAAGTAGTCTATTCTCTGATCGATTCAGATCGATTTGACATAAAGCCGAAAGTTAGTATTTCGGCTGAAGGAAGAAACCTGAGTCTTGATGAGATAGTGCAATTACTAATAGACCACTTTGAAAGGGCACTCTATTCAGAACTAGAAATCACTATGAAGGAATTTCTTAAAGAGAAAACTCCTTCAGAAGAGGCGCGTGCGATTGCCCGTGCGCAAGGCCGACTGCTATCATCCTTCTGTAAGGATGCTATGGCTGGCCGTCCAGAGTCAGAATACAGAGAAGTTCTGAAGGCCCTGAAAGACAAGAGGGATAGACTAATAAAAAATCCAAGTTAACACTCTTTCGAAGAGCGCGCGCCAAAAAAACCAACCACAACCCAACACCTAGAACGCCTCAAGAATCAACCACCATCCTCAAAACACCAACAACGCTTACGAAAACCAGACAACTCAACCAACCGCCGAAGAGGAACAGACGCAAATACCACAATGATCCTGACTCGTGAGTCTTCGGCTCACTCGAACGTTCCAGACGATTGCGCGCGCGGTCGCATTAAGCTTTTAGCCAAACCTGTGTGATATTCTTTCAAGGTGGCTAATGTGGCGGACCAGAGAATTGAAAGACTCGCGAAACTATGTATTCACTACAGTGTGGATGTCAAGCCGAAAGAGCAAGTGGTGATACAGGGAAGCACATCAGCCGTGCCTTTGATTCGCGAATTATATAAAGAGTGCTTGCTGCGTCGTGCCCATCCACTTTTCTTGCCTGCTTTCGATTTCGAATATGCTTTCTACAAGTACGCAAGAGGACCCCAACTGGAATTTGTCTCGCCTTTCTCGAAGTTCCTCGTGGAAAACACGGACGTGATGATAAGCGTAAGGTGCGACCCAAACCCTAAGAGACTGACAACCATAGACTCTGCAAAAATAAGGAAGCACAGGGCCTCCCAGAAAGAAATCGGCGAAATCTTCGACAAACGTTATGCCGAAGGAAAACTCAGATGGAACGTTCTGCCCTACCCGATCAATGCTCAAGCACAAGAAGCCGCAATGCCCCTCGAAGAATACGAAGACTTCGTCTACAACAGCTGCCTGCTTGACAAGAAAGACCCCGAGTTCGAATGGAAGAAAATCCAGAAACAACAAGAAAAGACCTGCAACCTCTTGAACAAGACCAGCCAAATTCGGATAGTAGGTGAAGACACGGAATTGACCTTCAACGTCCAAGGCAGAAAATGGATAAACTGCAGCGGAAAAGAAAACATGCCCGACGGCGAAGTGTACACTGGACCCGTCGAAAACTCGTTGAACGGTACGATAAGATTCACCTACCCAGGAATATACTCTGGCAAAGAAGTTGAGGATATCACGCTCACATTCAATAAAGGCAGAGTCATCAAAGCCTCAGCTGCCAAAGGAGAAGAACTACTAAGAGAGATACTGAAGATTGAAGGCGCAAACCGCATCGGCGAAGCCGCCATCGGAACAAACTACGGCATAACACAGTTCACTAAGGAGATGCTTTTCGACGAGAAAATAGGCGGAACAATCCACATGGCCCTCGGAAACTCCTACCCAGAAACAGGAGGACTAAACAAATCAGCCATCCACTGGGACATCCTCAAAGACATGAAGAAAGGCAGCGAAATCTACGCAGACAAAGAACTGTTCTACGAGAATGGAAAGTTCCTGGAAACTTGAGCGTGCGCGATCGATCGAAAAAGATTTTCTCGATTTTCAAAACCGATCGATCGATTACGCGCACGCGAAGAGGGCGGGCTACTCATCAACCAGAAAGAGTGTCATCATGCAGCTGCGATATTCGTCTCGTCTACTCCTCTTTTCAGCCAGTCTGAAAGCACTATTTTCTTTGTGCCTCCGTACTGTTTTCTTTGAACGATATTTCTCGCTTCAAGTTCCCTCAAAGTGCGTGATATTCTTGCTTTCGTGAAGTTCGTCTCAAGGGGTAAGTCTTTCTGCAACACCTCTCCTCCTTTGCTGATGATGACCTCGAGTATCTTCTTTCCAGGTTCCCGTAAAACCTTCAGCGCCGTGTTTACAGTTTCAAGGTCTTCAAGTCTCAGAACTTGACCAGCGTTTGGATCGAGTGCCGTTGGTATTCTGGGAATGATTGTACGTCTAGTGGGAGCTGAGAAATACAAGTAGGCGGCAGATATGCCTGCTAGCCATGACGTGACGACAAGCGTTACGGCTTCGGTGATTCCGTATATGGCGGGTGCCTCAATGACGGTCTGCGTGTTGTCCTGGATTATGATGCTGACGGGTCGCGTTTGAATGAGCGTGTTGGCAACGACAAAACATGATACTGCTAATACCACGCCAGCGAGTACTGTCTTTGCATTTAGAGGCTTCAAACGACATAGCCCCTAAGTATCACTAGCAAAAAGGATAGATAAAAAGGGAGTTGAATGTTCAAGGCAACCCTGCCTACTGAGGGATTTTTTCGAGCTGGATTTGTGCGATCTGGAGAAGCTCCTCGTTTGTCACGTAGAGACCACAGTTTATCGCTTCAAAACTGTAAGTTGCGCTGATGGTGATTATGAGATTCTGTTTCAGGAATATCACTGCAGAACCCGTTGCGCTCGTGGAGTAGTTCCATCCATTCCAAGCCGTCGTTCGTCTTTCCGCATTGTCTAATAGATATCCTTTATCCCCGATGTTTTCGATCGTTACTTTTCTTGGATCTCCCAATGTTTCGCTCGTGATTCTATCCTGTAGTTCCTTTTCAAACGTGCCATTCGCCGCACTAGGATTCTCATATTGTCGTATCATAATTATCGTCGTCCCTACGGTGAGATTGTCTGACATCTTGTCGAACACTTCGTCGTATATAGAGATGCAGTCTGTCAGCAACGTAGACACGTTTTCTTCGCTTCTGTAGATCCAGTCTGTTGGCATGTCCTCGATTCTAACCACGAAATCTTGAGGTCCTGCCGAGACTGGAGACGGATACTTCGCGGCTAAGGGCTGACCTTCACATATCTCAACAGTTGTTTCTCTCGTATCCTGCAAATTGGCAAGTAATTCCTCGATGTGAAACCTGATCGTGTAGTTCCCTGGAGCCCAAGCAAGGGGAATCTGTATCGCATACCTGTCAACCTGGTACGAGTATCTGCCGGAGACAGTGCTGGCGCCACCTATATTTTGAATGCTGTTACTGTCACCAACGAGTGTTCCAGTCGAATTGTATATCTCAATCGTCTCAAAATAACGAGACGCCAAAGTGTCATCAATGTAAATGTAACCGCCATTTTGATCGATGGTCGCGTTTTGATAAGTCCCTTGTGAAGCAACTTCATTCCAGATAAACGAGACATAGACTTCGATTCCCATCAGGTCTCCCTGCTTGAACCCGTCCACGTGCGCCACAAGGTGAGCGTACGGCTCCTTGTCGATTCCAAGAGTCATCAAATTGGTTACGTTAAGCGTTTGTAGCAGTGGCTTCGTCTCGTTTACCTCCGTCTGCGACTTCACCGAAATCGTGGTTGACGGCAGAAGCTTGTAGTTGATTCCTGTCGCCGCAACTCCCAGAGCTGATGAGCAAATCATCACACACAACAACAATACAACACTAGGCTTGTCCATCTTTCTACCTCCCACCATCAACATAAGTACTGACAAAGTTTAAAGAGATTATGTGAAACAACCGTTTCACTTTCTGCAAAGCAACACATCTCCGGCACGCGCCCAAACTATCCATAGCTACCGCTAGACGCTTCGCACCAATTGGGCGAACCGTCACTGTTAACCAAGTCGTCAATGAAAGAACCAACATAGTCAGGCGAACCCCTTTCCTTGACAATACGCCTAACACCTAGATAATGCAACTTCACCAACTCCTCACCACAAATAGGAAACAGATGCTTACGCCTCTTGATCTTGACCTTCAATCTACGGTAACCGCAAACACCGAACCCCGTAGCAACACCAGCACGTTTAGCACCAACACTAATACCAGAATGGTTCGATCGATCTTCTCGGCGCGAGCTAAGAGCAGAGTCTCCATGAAAGTTTTATATCTGACACTTCTGGAATAGCTTTTTGGAGAGTTCCAACATGTTAATTCTACAGACCTCGAGACATGCACCTGAAAGCTGTCCGATGCATAATGAGAAAGTCAAAAAAGCAAGCGTGGACCTCATGGCAAGAATGGATCAGCTGGTAAAGAAACACGGAATCAAGGTGGTCGGAGGTTGGCATTCGCCGCCAGACCACTTCTTCGTGGTGGTTTACGATGCGCCAAGCATGGAAGCTATGCTAAAATTCTCGATGGAACCAGAAGTCATGGCTTGGTCAAGCTACCACACGACCGAAACCAGACCAGTAATGACTCTTGAAGAAAGCATGAAACTACTGAAATAAGCCAAAACGATACCCCTCCTTTTTCTTTATCATACCCATTCAATAACCATGACAAAGTGCCGACAGTTGACAGACCTCACTCAAGCGCCGAAGAGTTGACTGAACGTACGCGCTAGGGGCTTTCGGATCAGTTCTCGACACGTTCGAAAATCAAGTAGCCTACCTGTTCTTTTCCCTTCACAAGAGTTGGGGCGGTCAATACGGACAGCGTTTTTCCCTTGATCTTGAAGTTGCGCTCCTGAATTCCGCCTATCCAATTGGGAAACAGGCTGACTTCTACGTTCACTCGAAACTTGTCTCTCTCGATTTCATAAGGTCCACAGTACGATAGGTATGAATCTGCCGCGTTCGCTCTTTCTTCCACGGTGCCTCCCTTCATGTCTTGTGAGGAGAATTTCTTGCGATTGGCGTTCATTATTGCGACACAAAAGTAGCCTTCTGGACTGAAGATGACGTAACCAAGAACCTCTTTCCCCCACGGATAGGAGACAGATCCGTCCGATGCCCTTGTTTCGAGCGATTTCAGTTTCCATGCTCCCAATAGACGATTACCCTTCATCTGTGACCACTTCCATAGCGACAAACGTGTATCTCACCGCAGTATTGATTTTTCTCGCGCGCGGCACTCGTGATTATTGGAAGATATATGTTGTCCCCACTGAGTTGAGGAGGAACTGCTCAGGCATCGCCTCGGCAAATTGATTGATGGCTTTCCACCCGGTGCAATGCATGGGCACTACAAAATCGGGTCCTATCTTCTTCATCTCCTCAATGGTTGGTCCGATGATTGGCTCAAAAATCCCCCCAGTGAGGTGAAACCCGCCCAGAACTGCGTGAACCTTGCTCTTTCGTGCAACCTTCTGGACGTGTTTAACCGTGTTGATGATGCCAGAATGGGAACATCCGCCGATAACTATCAGCCCTCTATCCTTCAACTTGACTGCTACCCCCTGGTCATCATGAAAAGGATCCACAACCCATTTATCATCAATTTTCGCTTCAGCCCAAGGAAAACCTTTCTCAAAAGCCGTTACTCGCTGCACATCTCCTGAAACAAGGATAAGATCTGAGGCCAACGTAGAAGCCTCTTTAGCTTTATGAAGCGTCACGTTGGTTTTCTTTACAGCTACTTCATCCAACTTAGGCATATCTATTATCCCGATACCTGGGGCATTTCCGCGGCGCTCAAGAAAAGCGTCCGGATGGAGAATCAGGGGTATTCTTTTTGTGGCGCGGTTCAGAAATTCTACTAAAGCTCCAAAATGGTCGAAATGACCATGGCTTAGAACCACCGACTCAACTTTGCTCAAGTCTACCTTCAAAACATCTGCGTTGTGAAAGAGACAGGTCGTTGACACACCCGCATCCATTAGTACTACGTGTTCCTCTGAGCCAGAGCAAACTTTGAGAAGACACGATAATCCATGTTCTGCTAAAGGTAGATTCGGAGGAAGAGTCCTTGGTCGCTTGACGACGTCTGTGTTCTGAAGTAATAGGAAATCAGTGTAATTGTCTACCAAGACCGTAACTTCCAGTCTGTCCGCTTCTCGCAAATTCAGTTCACTCACCTAGCAGAACCCCTCGATAGATTAGTTATATGCATGCTTGCATCGCTAGACTGTCAAGAGCAATATATCAGCTTTTCTAAGGTTGGTTCTAGCCCATTCTTTTTTCCAAAGCTTCGCGCGCTAATCAAAAACCGGAGAAAAGAAAAATCATAAATCCTGAGCGAAACCAGATTCAGCATCATGACTCGCTTGGAAAATGCAAGAAAGACTGTTCTAAACGCATCTCGTTCCTACTACGCCCATCTGGGTTATTACGAGGAGCGCACCTACGCTGAAACCACCAACAGACGTGAGCTCGACTTCCTTGAATTCGCCTTCCGCACCCATGCAGCTCACAAAGTTAGAGACGTACTCGATGTTGCGTGTGGAAGCGGCAGACACGTACTCGGACTAGCCCACCGCGGTTACAAATGCACTGGGCTTGACTATACTCCTGAACAAGTTCAGATAGCCAAAGCCAGAGCCAAACGCGAGGGAGTCTCCATGAAGCTCTTGCAGGGAGATGCGACGAAACTCAAGTATGAGAGCAAGTTTGACGCGGTGCTCGCAATAAGAATACTCTTTCTCCTGCCAGACGACGACAGCGTACTGACATGTCTGCGACAGATTCACCGCACACTAAAATCAGGAGGAACAATGGTCTGCAACATCGCCAACCCCTTCTATGATGGCGAAAATTGGTTTTCTCTCAAATCAATCTACCGAGGACATTATTTTGCAGAAACCGTTGTTCCAGGCATGCGCTCCATCAGCATTGACCGAGTCGAAGACTTCGACCCAATCCAAGGTGCAGCTTTGTGGAATGAGACACACGTAATCGAGGTTCCAGATGGAGTCCACATATTTAGGGAACACGAACACCTAAGGCTCCTCACTTACTGGGACATCCTTCACTATCTTCAGGCAGCTGGCTTCAAGCAGATCAAGTGTTACCCCGATTGGAACACCAAGCCGCCTAAGAAACCCAAAGCGGAGTGGTTAGTGTTCGTTTCGAGAAAAGACTGATTCCTCAGTGGATCGCTCGTATTCTCGATAAGCATAGACATCGTCAAGAACGCGGTCAATCCTGGCCTAAAAAGCGTTGTAGAGGATTGTTCTATCACCTTTTCGCTATTCTCAGCCTACACAACAGTATTCCATATTGACGACGTAAGCGTTGTGTGGTCTACCATTTTCTGGAATTCTGTGTCAAACTTCTTCATCTCTTTGTCCTTCATCATTGTTTTCATCATTCTTGCATTAAACTTCTCCATCTCTTCTTTGCTTTCGAATTCCCACATTTCCACGTATGAGCCATATACTCCACCGTATTCTTGCTGGAAAAGTCGAAACGATTTCACTCCTTCAAAAACCTTCGGGTTTGCCTTCCTGAATTTGAGAAACTGCTTCATCAGAGCCTGAAATTCTGTTTGCTTTTCATATTTGATTACGTATGTTGAAACAGAGACGACAGCCATACTTATGTTCACCTCCACATCTTGTTATTCGTTCACGCTAAGCCAAAACCCAAGTATCTTATCTGGTTTGGCTATAACTTTTCTGCAAAACCAAAGACTGACTTTCCTCTGCCAATTCGCGCGCCAACGGAAAACTATTTTAGCCCTGCGTTTTGTTGAGCAACCAAGAAGGAGTCTCTATTGGACATCAAGCTTAAAGAGGATTTTATTGTTCTCTGGAAGAGATTTTTCGGTGAAGCGGAACTTCCTATCGCCTTCTATTACACGGATGAAGAAGGACACGCGGAACTCGTGAACCCCGACACAATCCGAAGATGCATCTTCCCAGCACTTTCACTCGTAAGAAAGGGGAGAGCTCTATGTTTCGACGCAGAGTCAATCGGCTGTTCCGGCGGACAATGGTGTCTGGGTTTTCGTGAAACGCTAGAACCTGACGCTGAATACTCTGTCTCCTCCGGAATTCCTGGAAAAGTTGAAGGTGAGCGGTACAAGAAGACGCCCGAGATTGCTGCCGAATGGGTGAAGCTTTTGCCGTCGTTCAAGGCTCCAGCAAGGTTCATAGTATTCAAGAGGTGGGACTCATTGAACGAGTCGGACGAACCTGAAGTCGTAATCTTCTTCGCGCGCCCAGATGTCCTCTCAGGCCTCTTCATATTGGCAAGTTTTGAAGAAGCGGAACCCAACGAAGTCTTCACTCCGTGGGCTTCAGGATGTGGCTCAATCGTAACGTATCCCTTTCTTGAGAAAAACTCTGTACGTCCAAGAGCTGTCATAGGACTATTTGATGTTTCAGCGCGCCCCTATATTCCAGAGAACACACTTTCGTTTTCTGTATCCATGCTCAAATTCGAGCGTATGGTTCGCAACATAGAAGAAAGTTTCCTGACCACAAATTCTTGGAAGGCACTACAGAAAAGAATTCAAGGGACACCACAATAGCGTGCCAGCGTGTTCCTAAATTCACCCGCGAGACAGCTTATGACACTAGCTTTGACGCGTTGACCATATTTGGATCCAAATACAGGGCCCTACCACCGTTGCACGCACGCACAGTTCGGCCAAACCTAACCAAGACCGCTAGACACTATACCTCCTAGAATTTAGGAACAGACATGTGCGCTAGACTTTGACGACCAGTGCAAGTGCAGCGCCGACGATGCCGAGCATCCCGCCAATGAGCATCGCGCCAATGAATCCAACCACAGATCCTGCGAAGAGGCTAACGATGGAGAAGGCCAGTATCACAGTCCCCCACATCCTACAGCACTCGCATAAGCCGCGCACACCTTCTCCAGGACGAACCTTGAGCATGATGGCAGAAATCAATACGAATATCCCTGACACTATTCCGAGAATCATCCCGATCCCCCCAATCGTCGCATAGAGGCTGCCCAGAACGATCAAGATACCAGCAACCAGTGAGATGATGACTGCCGTCGTGACCATCTTAGGTTCTGACATCCTTTCAACTCTGTCAAGATTCCGACGCCCAGCATATCTAAGCGCTGTCATGAAATGGCGAACTGCGCGCGCGAGTTGTATTAAAGACTTGGGAGAGGGATCCAAAGAAGACAGGAATTCAGGTTTAGCTCGCGCGGGAAAGAGCATACAAAAAAAGGGATATTCGATATTGAGTAGGTTTGGAAAGCTACTTAGTTGTTTCTGCGAGGATTTTCCATGCCTCTCTTACGGCTGCTTTTCCTTTTTCCCAGGGAACTATCTCCTGTACCTTGAATTCTTCGAAGGGCATAAACATGCTCACGTCTCGTATGACAGTTGTCGATTCTCCTTCGCCAATTGCGTATCCTGATTTCCCGTCTAGAAACCATCCGAATTCTTTTATCTCGCCCTTCTTCATGAGGTTATCTATGCCCGCCCACAGCGTTTCCAGAATCTTCGTCGTTTCTTTAAGGTCTTTAGGCCATGGTGCTAGCGGATTCCTGTCCCATAGTATCAAAAATCTTGCCATTCAAAACCACCCATTCAACATTATCTGTTCGTAAGCGTATAGCTCTTTTGGTAGTTCAATTCTTGACAAGAATCTTCACAAAATAGCAAAGGTAAGAATACTCACCGAATATGGTCAGAGTCCTCATGTCAGATTTCTCTTGATAGGAACTTATAGACCTAGAGACACTTGGAAAGAGTTCAGAACCAAAGCATTTGAACGAATCTGGAATTTCTTTGAGCCCGAGTTAAGAAGAGTTTTCAAAGAAAACAAGAAACATATGCCAAAACAATCTCAAATGGCTAAACCGCATCCATTCTCTGACTATAAGAATCTACAGAAACAGAAAAAGCCAATGCCTTTTCAGTACCACTGATAAATCTAATGTCACACTTTCCTTTCTAAGGACACTCCTGTAAAGGCTATACTGTGAAAAAGAAAGCCCACGCCAAAAAGGGGAAGTTCTTTTTTCATTACCTCGCACGCACTACTTCTTGGCAGCCTTGCTAAGGTATGCGCCTATTTGTTCTGTCTCTTTAGCAAAGGTCTCATACGGATAGTGTTGACCATGGATCATGGCACTCCACCTAGAAGTGTAGCTGGCCAGAAATGCAATCTCTGCAAGTTCTTCCTTCGTGGCACCGTACATTTTGGCTGCGTTCATGTGGAAGAGCGCGCAGTATGGACACTTTATGTTGGCTGCAACTGCTAACCCCATCAGCTCCCTGTACTTCGCGGGTATCTTGCTCTCCCCCAAGGTGTACTTTTTGAAAAGAGGCCAGTCATGTATAAGGACATCCTTTGGTAGAGCCTCCATGAAGCCGGGAACAAGACCGAGGCTTTTCTTAATGTCAATCAGCGTATCTTCATATTCTCCCATCATATTTCACCTCCGATCTTGAGTGATTTACCTCTGATAACTCGCTTTTAACCACCTATCGAACAGGAACTATAGTACTGAATTGCATATAGCACGACCGGATTGCGCGCGCTTTACCTATTTTCGTTTTCTGAACAGCATTTGCCCGTTGTGAGAGCAGATATTCATATCCAGTCTTCAATAACTTCTGAGCAGCCTCAACGTTATCTGCAACAGCAGGGCAATATTTGTCATCTTCTTCAAACTCTACTAGCTGCGTGTAGATCAGCGTGTTGGCAACACGCCACCCATACATAAGCGCGCGCTAGTGTTGGTGGAGCCTTACATGCCTGCAGAAAGGACCGGTAGTCTGACCCAAAAAGAGGCGCGCGTAGACGTTTTCTCACTTTTTCCGGAGATCACTGAGTCTGATCTACAAATGTCATGCTGTGTCTACTCATGCATTGTTCTGGTTTTTGGGGAGCGGGTAGGGTTTGGGTTCTCTTATTCGGATGAGTGTCAGTGTTGCTAGGATGAAGATTGGGGTTGAGGCGATGAAGGGTGAGAGTGGACCGATTGTGCTGTACAGGTGTCCTCCGACTATTTGTGCCGGGATCGCAGTGATCAGGGAGAACACGCTGAACAGTGCCATTATTCTGCCTCGCATTTCTTGCGGCGAGAGGTTTGCTTGGAGGGCGGTCAGAGAAGGGCCGAGGAGTGCGCCGCTTGCGCCGCCGACTGCGGTCCACGTCACGAAGTCGTCTCTTCCTTTTGCATTGACGAATATCAGCTGGTTCACGGGGACTGAGATTGAGGCGTAGATGGCGCTTTTCGTTAAACCGACTCTTTCAATGATTCTGGCGGCTGGCAGCAGGAGCAGCACGCTTATCAGTCCGGCGATGTTTGTGAGGATGCCGTAGAATTCTGGTGGCAGGTTCAGTGTGTTGATGAGATAGAGGGATGTGTAGGGCACGGTCATTCCTGTTCCGGCGCTGGCTAGTGCCGAATAGATCAGAAGTTTTTTCGCTCCGTCGCTGGCGTTTCGCAGAACATAGGAATTGTCTCTGAAGAAGTCTGCGATGAGCTTGAGAGTCTTCTTTGGTTTCTTGGTTTTGGTTCCTGCGAATGTTTCCTTCAGTTTGAGAGCGCGGTACGAGACGCCGATGACTCCGAGGAGACCGCTCATGAAGAACGCTATTCTTAGACCTTCAATTGTTCCGAACGCCTGCATCATCAACCCTCCGATGTACGGAAAGAAGACGGAGGGCAGTGAAGTGACGAGCGTGAAGGAGACGAGGCCTCTGGCTCTGAGATCCGGTTCCATCGAGTCAGTTAGGGTGGCATTGAACGCTGGGCCGTAGATGCCCGAGATTGCGCCGAGTATGATTGGGAGTATTAGGAGAAAGCCTTGGGATATGAAGATGAAGACGAAGGCGGAAACGGCGCTGAGAAAGCTGAAGACTGCGATGACTTTTCTTCTGCCCCAGGCGTCAGCGACGTATCCACCCACTAGTTGCATCAAGGCCGTGACGGCGGAGTTCATGGCCAGAAGGTACCCGATGAAAACCGAGTCCGCTCCCACGGCTGAGAAATAGATCGATTGATACGGGTTTGCCATCGCGCCTCCAACGTTCCAGACAGTGGCGCTTACCGCGAGTATCCAAGCATTTCCTGGAAGATAGAATCTGCCTCGCCACTTGGCAGAGACTGATCTGAAGACGCTTTGACCGGACAATAAGTGAACCTTTGAGGCTACGATGCAGAATACTATATAAAAATTTCGAAGGGCAAAAGCGCGCTGCCCTTGGTGTACGGAGTGCGTGCGTGCAACGGTGGTAGGCCCCCCTATATTTGGAGCCAAATATGTTCTATCCGCATTAGGGTGCGTGAAGGGCCGTGTCTTCTTGGTTTCGGTGGCGGTGAGGAGTGTGAAGTGAGTTGCTGAGCCAAGAGGGCGCGGAAGCTGGTTTTCGTTGACTTGGGTCGAGATGTCTGTCTGTAAGGAAGTGGATGTCTCTCTTTCTGTGCTTTAGGTGGTCACTTTTTCCACAATGCTATTTGGCTGAGACCATGCGTGTTTTATGTTGGTGGGAGCGGGATGCCGGAATATTCGATTGAGACGAGCGAGCTGACGATGCGATTCGGTAGTCTGGTCGCTGTTGATCATGCTCCTTCAGAGTTCTAAAGGGGGAAGTGCGTGTTTGGGATAAAACTTTACCCTTTTCTCTCTCTCATTTTCTAACTTCTCTCTCAGACTAACCCTCTCACTCACTCTATTTAAAAAAACAAAAAAATAAAAAAAACCACACACGTAGCTTAGAAAAAGTTAGACAGGGGCTTCGCCAAACTCCCAACGATGCGAGCAAGCCGTTTGCCACATATAGCGCGCGCAGTTTAGACAATGTAGCGGTCGATTACTTTTTGCATACTTTTTGGTGTGGTCTGATTGGCGGCGAATTGTTTGATCAGCACCATCATTTGAGGTTGAAAACGAGCAATGTCGGTCAAACTCACTAGACCTATTAAGCGCTTGTCTTCGACCACAGGCAGCTTCTTTATCTTCATCTGAAACATCAGTCTCACAGCTTCACCAAGATCCATCTTGGGTTCAGCGACAACCAAAGGACTCGTCATAACATCTCTGACTCTTAGTTTGGACGCATCCTTCGCCTCAGCAACCACTCTCTTCAACAAGTCTCTCTCTGTCAAAATTCCCGAGACCTTGCCCTTCTTAACAACTATCAAGCAGCCGATTTCATTCTTGTTCATTAACCTGGCGGCTTCGTCCGTGGTCACGTCCTCGTTTATCTTTATCACTTCTTTCACCATCACGTCCTCGACTCTTAGAGTCACGTTGGCCTCTTCCTCAGCTATTCTCTCAACTCTCTCCTCACTGTGAGACAGCAAGATCACCAAAAAGCCATCTTGCGCACGCGAAAGAAAAACGTTATGAATCCAAGATAGCGATTCTGTCTAAACCCCGAGCCAATGAATTGAGTCGAAAATGCATAAAAGAAGCGCGATCGATCAATCGCGCTATAAGGGGTATGTCCATCTGATACTGTTAAGTTAGGTTGCCCAACATAATCAATTAGGGGTGTCGGTTTTGTCGGTGGAATTTCACAGTCCCCCACGGCTCGATATTGATTTTGCCATCTCGTTTGTCAACAGCTATTTTGTTGCCTTCTCCATCCTCAACATTTAGTCTGGATTTGAAAAGAGCCAAATGCAGTTTGTACGTTTTGTCTCCTTCAGCAATTTCAATATATCTTTCCCATTGCACTTCAGGAATTCCTCTAGGCATGTTTCATCGAACTCCATTCAATGCTTTCCACTACGTTTCACTTAAGATTTTTCAAGGCGCGCGCACGCTTGAACTTTGGATATTTATTGCGACTTCACAAGGTTTATCCTTCTTTACGTTATAGAACCTTCAGGGAAATTCAAAATGTCAGTTCAAATGCGTAACATCATGGTAACGAAAGTGGTAACAACAACGAAGAACTCAACAGTGGAAGAAGCCGTTAAGCTGATGAATGACAATGAGATAGGGTGCTTAATTGTCACGGAAAACAAGAAGGCTGTAGGAATACTCACAGAGCGAGATCTTCTGAAAAGGATTCTCGCCAAGTCCGAAAACCTCAAGAGAATTAGAGTTGAGGAAGTGATGTCAACGCCATTGATATCTGTGGAACCAACTGTTGAAATCGGAGATGCATCAAAACTAATGTTCGAGAAGAACATCAAAAAGATGCCCGTCATAAGAAAAGGCGAGTTGCTTGGGTTAGTAACGCTGACAGATATTCTTCGAATTCAACCCCAACTCATCAAAATGTACAAAATATTCAGCACAGGGCTTGCCCCCCGGCGAATCAAGAAAGTATTTGACTACTATCTACTTGTTGACGCCAAAATCGATTTACAAACGAATTCTATGGTGAAAATCAACTCCAACAAAGTTGAAACATTGTAGTCATAGACTGCAGTTGCTATGCGCGCGCGAACTGTCCGACTAGCGTGCGAAATTCTGCTTGCTTTTCGTATTTGATCGATCGATCATAAACTGAGCAGTGCCATGTGTGATTTGTTTGTCTGTGTGTTTTATTTGTTTGTTTTTTTTAAATAGAGAGTGAGTGAGAGGGTTAGTCTGAGAGAGATAGTTAGAAAATGAGAGAGAGAAAGATAAGACTTTACCCCCAAACCAAAACAAGGGCTTCAGTCATATCGTGATTGCCGAAAATCTAATCTGTTGGGGTAGTCTACCTTGGTGGAGGTGGGATGGGCGTGAAAGATCTTGACTTGAAGCTGATTTCTGAACTTATGAAGAACAGTCGCAGAAGCGATAGAGAATTGGCAAAGGTGATTGGCGTTTCTCAACCAACTGTAACTAGAACCATCAAGAAGCTAGAGAAGGAAGGGATAATTAAGGAATACACGATTATTCCTGATTTTGTAAAGCTTGGATACCAGATCATGGGTGTCTCCTTCGCTAGACTTGAGAAACCGCAGGAGGATGGAATTTCTGAAGAATCTAGGAAAGCTGTGCTTGAAACAGAACACCTAAATCCCCATGCAAATTTGATGGCTGTGAGAGGAAGCGGCATAGGGAAAGACACGATGTTCATCACGTTCTACAGAAACTACGCGGCATACGCAAATGCCATGCTACTGGCAAAGCAAATCCCACATGTCAGTATTAATAGCGTGGAAAGCTTCTTAGTGGATCTCAACGACAAGAACAACTACAGAATTCTGAGCATGTTGGCAATATCCCGTCACATTCTTCCAGAAAACGTTGATAAACAATGAATGAGCGACTTCGCGAAAACCATTCGATCGATCTTGATCTCCATTCTCCCTATCTTGAATTTTGCCAAGATTCTTCTCTATGTCGGATGTCTTCGACTTGATAGTACAGTCAACATATGAGGCACCAGATACGTAGGCGAGCAGAGCATTCTTGGTTTCTTCTTCTGCGATGAGAGAATCAACTGCCCTACAATATGAAGAGGCAATTGGAAAGTCTCTTCCAAGATATGATATGCTTGCAAGTCCTTCCCAAGATTTCTTAGGCGCCTGCTCTAGGTAACCTTGCTCTGTTCGAAACGTCGAGGGCATTTCCACCCTTTGAAATGACGTAGAAACCATGATTCTGCCCAGTTGAGCCGTTTCGACTTTCCATTGTAATTCGACCGAATCAATAGAGACAATTATGATAATTGGGTTCTTCGTTTTGTATCTGAACCAAAGCTTGGCAGTCAGGGAATCCCGATGAACAGAACCAGTGGTATAATGGTGGGATATATGAATAGGCGTTAGCAAGCAGAATGGCGTGTACGAGCCTGTATTACGAGTGGAATTATCTTTTCAGTCAGAAGGAATGCACATATGGCGTAGGCGATTCCGCCTATCACGTCTATCACGTAATGCTCTCCTAGGTAGACTGTGCTGAACCACACTCCTATTGGAAACACGAGCACTGGAAGTGCTTTTGCTTTCTTAATCTTTAATGCGTACAGTGAAATCAACATAGGATACATTGCGTGAAGACTAGGAAAAGCCGCAAATGGGTTGGATTCAACGAAATCGAAAATGCTGCGATAGAACGGCACGCCCAAGTTGTGATCCAGCTGAGTCAAGATTCGAGTGGCTTGTACTCCATACCAAGGAGGCGCAACTGGATAAACAAGAAATGTTATCAAGGCGCTATAAGTGCCGATTCCGAGGGCTAGGACGTACTTTCTATAGTTTTCAGGAGCATATTTCCACAGTAAGAACGCAAAGACTGTTGGAGCGAAGAAATGAAGAGAATAAAAAAAGGCTCCCAGATAGTCCAAAAAAGGAGTCCTGCATAACTGTTGAAGTACAAGAGTTGGAATTGAACCGAACAGTCTTAATTCCATATTTATAGGCTCAGCAACATGGACAACTTTCGAAAGAGTGGGAACTATCGTATTCATAGTTTCATAACACAGAAAAAGTGATAAAAATGGAAACCAATCCTTTACGAAACGACGACTTCGTTTGTTGTAGGCAGCGTATATAAAGAAACATAACACTAGTGTTTCAGGTCCAGGAATCACTCCGTATGCTAGACAGAAGCTGAGCAAAGTCAGTGAAAAAGCGGCTGGAAGCGCAATACTTAAAGCCCGAAAGTATCGATTATCAGGCTTTGCCTCGTCGGGCTTATTCTTAAGCACAGTATCTCTTTTCGCACCCTTCACCTTCGCAGCGGCAGTCAGTTGATAAAATCAGGTCTTAGTCTGACCTCCCTTCATAAGGATTTTCCACAATCTATACCAAATTCTTGCATCAAAGTTGGCAGCGCGCACTTTGGGTTTGGGATAAAACTTTACCCCAACCACCATAATGATTAAGAAAAGCGGCGATGATTAGACGAGAGAGGCGATGTCAGAATGACCGTGGTTATAAAGTGGCTGGGGCATGCTAGCTTTCAAATCAAGACTAAAGGGAAAACGATTTACATAGACCCGTTCAAAGGTGGATATAATCAGAAAGCAGATTTGATTCTGGTTACTCATTCACATTTTGACCATTGTGACACATTGAAAATCAACAAAGCTCACAAAGTTGACACTGTGATAATTGCTCCTTTTCCTCTTTTCCTTTCCTGCGTCACGAAAATCGGCGGGGCTGTCAGAAAACTCAAACCTGGAGAACAGGCAATCATCGGGGACATAGCCGTGACGGCTGTTGAAGCCTACAACCTTAAGCGTTTCAAGTCTCCTGGAAATCCTTGGCACCCAAAGGGTCTCGGTGTCGGGTATCTGATAACAGCTGAAGGAAAGACTATCTATCATGCTGGCGACACGGATTTCGTCCCTGAGATGAAGCAGCTTGGACAGGTGGACGTTGCGTTGCTTCCTAGTGGGGATACGTACACTATGGACAATGTCGACGCTGCCGAGGCTTCTCTTGCTATAAAACCCAAAATCGTGATACCGATGCACACTCAGGGAAAAGACATTGGTGACTTCAAAATGAAGGTGGAAACCAACTCAAAAACAAGGGTTGTGGCACTGAAAGAAGGCGAGGAATTGCAGGTCTAGAATTTTGGTTGGTTGGATGAAACTCTACCCCGGCCACACAGAATTCGATTTTGGTGCGTGCGCCCTAAACTATTAATGTAAATTGGAAATATACACGCGGGTTATCTGACGTACGATGGTGCTGTTGATGCATGTTGTCTTGAGAGAAGCAAGAAAGAAGGACATGCCGTTAATAGAGAAGTTTACGGTGGAAACTGGCTGGAAAGGCATTCCTGAAAGTCAGAGAACACTTTTAGATAGAGAGAAGTGGAACAGGCACATGGTGGAGGTCTTTGAGAATTTCTACAAAAGAGAGAATAGCAAGATATTTGTCGCAGAGGATGAAGGGCAAGGGTTTGTTGGATACGTATTTGTTGGGGAAAGCAGCGATATGATGACTGGGCTCGGGAATTTTGGCTTCATATACGACATATTTGTTGAGGAAAAATCTAGAGGCATGGGAATCGGGAAGACGCTTTTGGAAAGAGCTGTAAGTTATTGTCGAGAGAAAAGCTATTCCAGGATTGCGCTGATGGTAGCGACGCCAAATGACTCTGCAATAGGACTCTACAACAGAATGGGATTCAAACCAGAACAAATGTATATGGGCAAGGAACTAAAATGAGCTTGCAACCTTCTCAATTCATAAGTTAAGACGCTTGATTTGGAATAAGACCTTACCCTCGTGCGTGTGACTTTTGCATAATGGCCTAGCTGAGCCTACGAGAAATAGTGCCTTGCGTAAGCGGAATAACACGCGAGAATTGAGTTTCGTCCCAAACCCCTATAGTTAAACAGACTTGGCCGCTATCACTGTCAGAGTAACAGCAACAGAGGAAGCACTATACCGTTTTTCCGAAGTCCTCTGCAACCATTGTGAGGTCAAGTCTGTTTACGACTCCGTCCTTGTTCAAGTCTGCTACTGGATTCCAGTTTAGATCCCCTAGCCTAGAACCAAAGGCTTTGGCTACTATGGCTATGTCTAGAATGTTGACTGTTCCGTCTTTGTTAATGTCTGGGTTGAAGGCGATGCGCAGATTGATCGACTGTGTTGTTGATTCTGTTACCCCTCCGCTACTCCCCAAGATTCTGAGGGAATAATTCCCCTGTGCGGCTGACGAGTCAATATTCACTGTCAGGTTAAGACTCTCTGAAAGGAGGTTCTTCCAGTGAGCCGTGACATGGTCGGAGCTCAGGGAATAATTGATTCCGCTCGGCGTCGCCCCTAGCCAAGAAGCAGAGATTGAGATGTTTCCGAGGAAGTTCGGCGGCCAGGAAATCTCCAGGGGATAGGTCCGCACCAGAGTTTCCTGGGAGGGTATCGTGAGGTTCGATTCGTTGTTTGAAAGGGTCAGGTTGAAACCTCTGAGGGAAGGATTCGAGGGCTTCCAGCTCGCGCTCACAACGAGCGGGGGATCGAGAGTCACATCCCAGTAGTACACTCGATATGTGCCATCAGCAAAGAGGACGACAGCCGGGTCGACTATTGCCGACGGATCATAGGTTCCTCCGGGAACCACTTGGGCAACGTAATCGAGAGTGAAGTTCCTTCCGTCCGTGGAACGGGCAGTATAGATCGAGGTATTGGTCATGGGCTCCCCACGCGTAGAAAAGCCAGTACGTCCCGTTGCTGAAGGTGATGACTGAAGGATCGTGTGCCAGTACCGGAAGGCCGGAGACTATCCCTTCCCTCGTGAAATTTAGGCCGTCATCAGAAATGGCGCTTACTATGTAGTCTAGGTAGTATGGGTGGAGGACGGCGTTGCCAACGTAGTAAAGGCGATATCTTCCATCAAAGGTGCGCACTATTTCGGAGACGCTCGCCCACCCGTTATCAGGCGTTCCGACCGATTCCACACGGAGTCCTTCTTTCTGCCAGTTCAGGCCGTCGGAGGATATCGCGCTGTAGATTCTGTTTATCGAACCCGTATTCGGACCTCCAAATCCCGCCTTGCCCGAATAATACATTCTGTAACTACCATCGTCAAGCTGTATCACAGTGGGGTCGCCTACTCCATCCTCTCCGCTCCCCTGTGCACCGTTGGCGACTCTCAATCCACTTTCCTCAGTCCAGTTTAACCCGTCTGATGAAATAGCGCTCTGAATGCCGCCGCCGCCCCCGATGGTGAAGTACATTCTGTATCTCCCATCCGGAAGTGCAAGTACGAAAGGAACTCCGCCAGTCAGCCTTACCCCACTGTCCTTCGTCCAACCGCCGGTCTGAGCTTCTGCAAGAGGAAAGAGCGAACTGGCCAGAATTATGGCGAGGCCGAGAGCGGAGATGATTCTCGAACTATTAGTCATGTTCTTCTTGGCTATTCGAAGGAAAATATGCTTTGACCGAGTCATGATCTGTCAATTCTTTTTGCGGATATATAACTTACTATCGCATAACTTACTATCGCGGGGTTATGATCACAAATAACCTAACAGTCTTACGAATAATAGGACTCCCCTAAGATTTAACAGAGCCGTGTTTTCTTCTAGACCTCAGCACAACCCCTGCTACAATCACTGCAACAATCACCGCTACGATTGCACCCATCACGACGTAGTCTAAGATCGGAGACGGAGCGGGCGGCGGCTGTACTTCGGCACGTTCAACAACCGCCCTGATCATGTAATCCATGTCAGCAGTTTGATACCATTCGGAACCGGCGTACGCTCGCCAGCTTTTTCCATCAGGTTTGCTGTGGTCAGCTCCAAGAGATGGTCCGCTGAACGTCTTCTCGATGCCAACATAGAAATCGACCCCCTTGTACACTGTGACGTTGAATGATGTCAAGTCTACTTCAAGCCATTCATCCTCTAAGCTGGCTCTGACAACGAGCGGCACGGTCACGTTGACCCGATTGTCGTCCATGATGCTGACGTTGAAATCGTTCTCCGTGGTGGTCAACGACAGATCAACGAAGTAAAAACGAGCCTTTCTGAGGTAGCCGGAGAACAATGGCGTAAACTTAACCGCTAATACTTCCTCGGAAGCAGCTTCGCCAGCCCCACTATCGTATCCATACTCGATGATTGACGATGATCCTACGGCTTTTAATGTTCCATTGTCGCCGACGGTCAGCTCCGTCGTTTTACTGGAAGGATCGGACACCGAGACCCCGCCGCTCGTTTCCCATCTGAGGAAGCCGTAGCCCTCCGCGTATGTTACGTTATAATTCGTTGGCCTCGCATAGACTTCCACTGGAAGATCCGACCTGAACCCACTGCCAAAATCTTTTGAAATGGATATGTACCCCATGTTTTCGGATTCACCTGAATCCAAGGCCGACTCAAAACTAACGGTGTAAAAAGGAGGAGCGAGATATCCCACAACCAACTTCGGTCGACGTTCAGCTTGGCTTTGCTCCCTTGAATACAGTTTGGCCGAACCCGACCCCGTACCCCAAGCGATGACCTCTGTCAGCTTTTTCTCTTGGCTCCATGCCGTTTGTACATCCTCCGAAATGTCAAACCTCGCGGTTTCGGCAAAAGAGACCATGGAGAACCCCCAGCTGTCTGATGCATTGCTAGCAAAATCGGGCTTCGTATTCCATGTTATCCCGCTTTCGAGCCACGAGTCGTCTTGGCAGTAGTGAGTCGAGATCGAAATAGTCCCCATGGGCCCTTCACCGCTCATGTCCTCGACGCCGATAATGAGCTGGGCATAGGCTATCATGGAACCCGAGGGTATGTCCGAAAGGACAAACATGATATAGGTAAGCTGAAAACTCGTCTCATTTTTCGTCTCCAACAGATTTTCGCTGCCAAAATTCTGACTTGGGGTTTCAGAATCCACGTAAGAGTCAGCGATTGCATACAAGACAGTTTCCTCCTCGCCAATCACGTACTTATTGGTAGAAGCGACCACTGCACTTGTCGAAAATGGAAAGATCGTCCCGAACCACAGAACACAAACAAAGACACACACAATGAAAGATCTAATCTCAAAGGTCACTCTGGTCATTCCGGCAACCTCTGACAACCCAAGAATTTCAGCCTTCAGGATACTTCCCAATACTGCTCGTGATTAGATAAATATTTAAAACTTATGCTTGCGCCTCTAGGTGTCAAACCCGCACTAAGCACCCAAACGAGATCCCACCGAAAGTCGAAGTAATAATCCTGGGGAGCAGGAATCGTCAACCAAGAAAAAACCTAGAACGTGACAGAATCAATTCTGTCTAATTTTACGGTTCAACACCGTCATGTAATTAAGAAAATTTAATATTATTTATAACATTCATTTACATCTGCAGAGAAGTTGAAGGGTGTGCATCGCAAGCGGTTCACCGTTCGCATCAAGTCGAATGCTACAGAATTTCCATATCGCAAGGGGACAACCCTCACAACAGTCAATTTCCCATCTTTATGCCCCAAGTGTCTAGGGACCGGAGATCTCACAACATACATGACCAAGTGGCAATCCAGATATTCTGCTCGATACGACAAATGGTCTAGGACCTCTAAGTACGTTACCCAAAAGGAAAGAGTTGACGTACCCATCTGCAGGTCATGCTTGAACTCTCTGGTGAGCGGGATCAGGACCCCCTTCAAGAGGCGATTTGCCATAACCGGCCTGATATTGCTGGGAATCCTCCTTCTTGCTTACCTCCGCAACGCACCCCCGGAATTCTCTACCGCGCTTGCCCTAATTTTCGGTGCAATGCCCGCGTATTTCCTCTACTACATCATAAGACCTCAAGGACTGATAAAGTGGCCCGTCAAGCTCACTGGCCAGGAAGAGTTCTCCTTTGAGAACGAAACCTACGCCATGATGTTCGCCTCCGCAAACGGTCCCGCAGCGACACTGCAATAGCAAAATGCAGCTCGCACGTTGCATAATAGTTAGACTGTGGAAAGCGAGATTCAGTTTTGCTGATGAATCGAAAAGACTAAGAGGGAAATATCGATCGATCGTAAATTTTATTTTGTATGACGCGCACGCTTGAGAAGACCATGAGTCCAGAACTTTCTCTACGCTCGTGGTACTATCTTTAGATTAACGGATAGATTATCAATTCCCAGTTTTTTGAAATTATCTTCAAAGGTCTCATTCAAATTAAGGGCTCTATCGTCTTCGGCCTGTATCAGGTATTCGATTTTTTGCCCTTTGCTTGTTTTCGTAGGGAGATTAAGGCTTCGAGCAATCCTGTCGATGAGGATGGATGGCTTCGTGTCCTTTGTTACTCCATCTCTCCTAATATGCTCTCTGTTCCTAGCGTATCCTAAAGGTTTGCCTTCCCGGTCAAGCCAGGTTATGTGTATTTTAGGACGAGTCGGGAACCTCTTAGCGGCTGTCTCTCGAATCGCTGGATGCTGGTCCGCGAGCGCTTGAGTATATAGTTCATTGACTGTCGAAAGCTTGCCAATCTTCTCTTCCACGCTGTCTAGAGCCAAATCGGCGTGCTGAGGTACCCACATACCCCTTTCACCGTAGACGCCCACGCATCTGAGTAATGGCTTAAAGGCTCGTTCATCAGGCCAAAATCGTAACACGTAGGCAGCAGCTCGGCATATCTCTGAATCTTGACTTCCGAGAGCTTCGATCAGCATATTAATCCCCTCTTCATCAGCGACTATCTCATGACTCGGGCGCCCCTGCGGGGTTAAGATGCCTACTACCAGCCAGCGTTGTTCTATGCTCGTGGCGTTTACCAAGGCTTCAACCAACTCCTTCATGGTACGCTTCTGAATCTGAGTTTCAAGCACTGATATTTTCTGCCTGATTTCCTTAGGACCGATGACCCTTCTCTTGCCCGTAACCACATCCCTATCCGCGAGTATGATGGAGAAACCAGGGGAGAGTTCCAACACTTTCTTAAGATCCTCTATCGCCCTCTTTCTTTTTTCAACATCTGTACTCCCCGAAAATGTATACTCCGAAAATATCCACCCTCTCACGAAGTAGGCGTCGACTAGGGCAGGATTAAGCTGGATTGCCTTCTCAGCATCAGCCAGATCATCATACTTGGGTAAGGTTAGCAATCCTCCAAATAAATCGAACAGCGCTCTCTTCGCATAAGCCTCAGCAAATGTCGGGTCTAACTCTATTGCTTGTGTAAGCTCCTGCAAAGCAAAGTCCTGGCTTACACCCGGAACAAGCGCATTCGCCATATGCCTTCGCGCCTGCGAAGCTTCAACATCGCCCATGTTAGTGGGTGAACCAACGCTCTACATATAAGGTTTTCATGAACGATTCTAACACATTCCTGGATACAGGACGGGAAAGAAGCAAGAGATAGAGACGCTTTTTCTGGAAGAGGTCAAGCCTCAGTTCAGCGGGCAGGTCACTCGTCATAGTGAGGAGGAGGGGATAAAACTTTACCCCCAAAACCGTGTCCAGTAGGGTGCCTAGCGTGACGTCAAAGGGTTCTGTCAACCAGCATACAGGGTATGACTTATGGTATCCGGGTTGGACACCGGTTAGTTTTGTTATTATCTGAAACTTTGTTCCACAAAATTTATCTAGAAGTACACTTTTGCACACATTGTGGAAGAGAGTTTGTCAATGTTTCTTTGACCGTTTCCTTTGATGACTTTGATCGTCGCTGCCGTTTCTCTTTTCCAAATCGGGATAAGATGAAAATGGGAGAAAGGAGAGAAGTGAACAGAAAGATTGTTTGGTTAGTGTTCGTTTCTGTGCTCTTGCTATCAACAGTGTTCGGAACTATTTGGTCAGCTGGACCTGTAACACAAGTGGGGCCTACAACTTGGACTGTAGGTCCTGGAGGGCCGCCCAGATATAATTTTGCTAGGATACAAGACGCCATAGACTATCCTAGGGTGATCGATGGAGACACCATTCGAGTTTATGCAGGAACATACTATGAATTTGTAACCATAAACAAAAAGCTAAATGTAGTAGGGGTTAATGGAAGCAACTTAACAATAATTGATGCTGGATTCAACGACACTGATGTCGTAGTCACTATTAAAAGCTCCGATGTTAGGGTAGAAAACTTTACAATACAGCATACTGGTCTCCGGATTGGAAACGGGTACTATGGAACTGGAATAAGGCTAAGAAATGACCTGATGTCGATTAATGGAATCGTGATTCACAAAAACACGATATCGAACTTGGACATAGGAATAGACGCTGGATATATACAGTCTGAAGTACAGTCTGAACGGATTTACTCCGCGAGTGACTCAAACATCACCGAAAACACGATCTTGCGATCCACAATTCAGGGGATGTATTTGTCTAATGTTACTAATTTTCTGATAAGTGAGAATACAGTGAAAGACAATCCCGGCGCGTACGCAATTCACCTTGTACATGCGAATGGAACCGAAATCTCTGGTAACTATTTATCCGGCGCAAAAACTGGGCTAGAATTGGAAGGGGGATATTCCAACAATGTCACCGAAAATACAGTCGCAGAAATTCAAACCAATGGTATCGAGGTGGGCGAGTCTCACAACAGTATAAGCAACAACACGATCACGGGCATAGGCGTTTACGGCATATCGGTGGATGGATTTTCCAACGATGTCACTGGCAACAGTATCACAGATGTCAAGGACACGTGTATCGCGGAGAGCGGGTCCAACAACAATATAGGCTACAACACGATCACAGGGGCATCCGGTATCTCGGTGAATGGAAATTTCAGCAGTGCTTACAAAAATAGGATCATAGCCGGCAATAATGTTGGTGTCTCAGTGGCAGGGTTTTTCAACGACATACGTTCTAATAATATCACAGACAATTGGTCCCGAGGCATCTCAGTAGAGGGATCTTCCGACAACATCACTGATAACAGGGTGCAACGCGTAGATACAGGCGTTTGGATCGATCGATCTATCGGATCGAACGTTAGTGTGGTCAGCAATTTCTTTGAGGATTGTGGGCAAGGAGTTGGGGTAGATGGCAATTCCACTACCAATATTGCTTCGAACACTTTCTTGTCATGCCCATACGGCTTGCACGCCATGACAGGTACAAGCACGAATTTCATTTACCACAATATGTTTTTGAATTCTTCTGCTGCAGATGACAATAAAGAGTTTGGGAATTCCTGGGACATGGGTAACAGGACAGGAGGGAACTATTGGCATGATTATGAATATGAAGACTCTAACGGTGATGGTTTCGGTGATAAACCGTACATAATTCATGACTCGTATAGTAATGAAACCACCAACAGAGACAATTATCCGCTGATTGTTCCTCCATTTCCGATTCCAGTCTTCTGGAAAGAGAAGACAGAAGGCGAGATATGGTCCAACTGCACTGTGATCGGCAATTTGACTGTGTCAAGGTTCCATCTAGACGAAAAAACCAAGATCATAACCTTTAACGTTACTGGACACGGCTACTGCAATCTCACGGTTCCTAAGGACTTGTCATATGGTTCTTTCAATGTCTCAGTCGACAATAGCCCAGTTCCATCTGTTTTAACGTGGAATGGCTCAGGCACGTCAGTATACTTCACATGCCAAAGCTCCACTCCACACCGTGTTCAAATCATAGCACAATTCAATCTCAACGGCGACTTAAACGGTGACGGAACAGTCAACATTCTAGACATAACCATAGTAGCTAAAGAGTATGGAAACGGCCTTGAACCGTAGAAAGAAGCATCAAGACCAAACTTCCCTCTTTTTATTCTAAAACCATTTCTAGCTAAATAGACCTTCAAAACGATTTTTCAGGATTATTCCACAAACCATATGAGCGAATAAAATCTCCTTCGTGTCAGTCTGTAAGGAAGTGGATGTCTCTCTTTCTGTGTTTTAGGTGGTCACTTTTTTCCACAATGCTATTTAGCTGAGACCATGCGTGTTTTATGTTGGTGGGAGTGGATGTCGGAATATTCGATTGAGACGAGTGAGCTGACGATGCGGTTCGGTAGTGTGGTTGCTGTTGATCATGTTTCTTTCAAGGTTCGGAGGGGGGAGGTTTTTGGGTTTCTGGGTCCGAATGGTGCGGGCAAGACGACGACGATTAAGATTTTGACGACGCTTTTGCGGCCGACGAGTGGTAAGGCCGAGGTCTTTGGGTTTGATGTTGTTTCTGAGGGTGGCAAGATTAGGCCTAGGATTGGGGTTGTGCAGCAGGAGCCGAGCTACGAGCATGCGTTGAGCGTGGAGGGTAATCTTGATTTGTATGGGTTTTTGTGGAATGTGCCGAAGAGTGAGAGAAGGCGGAGGGTTGAGCTTCTTTTGGACAAGTTTGGGCTGAGGGAGGCGCGGAAGACGGCTCCGCCTGAGCTGTCGATTGGGCAGAGGAGACGTTTGCAGGTTGCACGTGAGTTTATGCATGATTGTGAGCTCATGTTTCTTGACGAACCTACGACTGGTTTGGATCCGCAGGCCAGGAGGGTGACGTTGGATTTCGTGCGGGAAAAGGTGAGGGGCGGCGTGACCGTTTTCTTTACGACGCATATAATGGAGGAGGCGGAGTACATGTGTGATCGGATAGCCATAATCGACCACGGCAAGATCTTGGCTTTGGACACGGTGAAGAACGTCAAGCAGAAGTTTGGAGGAGTGAGCGTGATTCATCTGCGATTTGCTGAGTATAAGAGCGACGTTGAGCGTGTGCTGCAGGGTTTGCTCGGTGTTCAGAGGGTGGTGCCTCCGCAGGAGGAGGAGCCTTTGAAGGTGTTTGTGGACGATGTGAACGCGGTGATGCCGAAGATAATCGACGCGGCGACGGCTCTGGGAGTGCGAATAACGGAGCTTAGGATTGAGGAGCCGTCGTTGGATGACGTTTTCGTCCAGATGGTGAATTCGAAAGGAGGGAATCACGGTGAACAGTTTTCTTAGGCTGTTGTACAGGGATTTGAAGGCTGGCCTTTGGTCAACTAAGTCAATGTTAGTCGTGCAGTTGGTCACGCCTCTGTTCTACATTTTCGTGGCCGGTTTCGCTTATGCATCCATCATTCCGACGATGCCCGTCGGGGACAAGCAGGTGAGTTACGTCCTTTTTCTCGCTCCTGGGGTGGCGGTCATGCAGATCATGTTTGCCGCTTCCATTGCGGGAGCGATGCTATGGCTTGACAAGAGGCTGGCCATGTTCGCGCAGATAGTCGTTGGACCGTTCAGCAGGTGGCAGTACATACTGAGCAAGCTGGTTTCGATAATGCTTCAGGGAATGTTGAACGCGTTTCTTGTTTTCCTCATCGCCTCTCCGCTGCTAGTGGGATTAAACGTTTCCATTGAAGGCGTGCTTTATATTGCAAGTTCGTTGGTGCTGGGGTCTCTCTTCTTCGGTTCCCTGACGTTGGCAATCTCGGTGTTCATTAAATCCAACGAAGCCTTCAACGCCATTCTCAACGTGATGTTCACTCCACTGATGTTTCTAAGCTCGGTCTACTATCCCCTGGAAAAAGCCCCCGTCATCATCCAGGCCGTCTCACTGGCCAATCCCCTGACCTATGCTGCGGACATGCTCAGAGCCGGCCTGCTGCAGGTGTACGTGCCGCTTCTGCCAGTCGAAATAGCGTTGCTCACGGCTGAAAGCCTCATCGCGTTCGCAGTCGCCACGGTAGCGTTCAGACGAGTCAAACCTTAATCGTTCAATTCTAATCCATGCGATCGATCGTGCTACGGAGGTCGCCGAGCTTGGCCAAGGGCGCAGAGCCCAGAAACAGAAAGGCGCGAAGGCTTCAGGGAGGCGGTGGAGGTGATTCTTTTCGTTTCTTCGAGCGGGTCTTTCCCCGAACGCCAGCGATGCTGCCGAGTATCAGGATAACGCCTAGGAAGATGAGTAGGAAGGGCGCGATTAAGCCCCAGAAGCCGCTGAATGAAGCCCCGTAGAGGAAACCAGGGATCAAAACGTCTCCCGCAACTAGTGCTAAGCCGACAGCAACTAATAGTATCCCAAGCAACAAAGCTTTGAGACTTGTAAAGGCGATACCAACTCCTCCTGCATATTACTGTTAGGCTGAAAATCGGCTTTATGCTTTTCTTTTCGCCACTTGACGACGAACCCTTCTTTCTCCAGTTTCCTTACAGCCTTTTTCGCCGGCTTCCCTAGCTTCCTTTGAGGGTCTTCTCGTGCACGCACTAGGGGATTAGGTCCGTTAACTCTTTCGTTGTTTCCTTAATCTTTATCCGATGGGATTTTTCTGGCGGAAGAGTCTTCTATCAGTCTTTTTATGCAACCGTGACCCACGTATTTGTTGGAGATATCTATGTCAATCGGGAATACGGGAGATATCTCCGTGTTTATCTGATGTCCAAATGGTGAAACTCGAACAAAGATTGAACTGCTTATCATTAACTTTGGCTGCTCTCTTTCCGAAGAAAACCTAAATAATAGTTCAAATGTCCAATGATGAATGAAAGGCTGAACATGATTAGTCGAGTTTGGCATGGTTGGGCTATGCCTGCGAACGCTGACGCTTATGAGACACTTCTTAAAAGCGAAATATTCACTGGCATAAAGAACCGTCAGATTGCGGGTTACAGGGGGATTCATCTTTTTCGTCGGAATCTTGGGGATGAGGTAGAGTTTGTTACGGTCATGTGGTTTGACTCAATGGATGCAGTTCGAGTTTTTGCAGGGAAAGACTATGAAGTTGCGGTTGTCCCTCAAAAGGCGAGAGAATTGCTTTCACGGTTTGATGCACGTTCGCAGCACTATGAAGTTAAGGCTGCTCAATGGCATTGACGAGATTTCAAGAAGTGGATATTACATTGATCAGTTCGCGTATCTGAAGGAAGAAGGCAAGTGGAGCTATCTTCTGTAGTCCACATAAGCTGCTTTGTTCTTGGCTTAGTTTTGGAGAAAGTAGAAATCAGAAGTCAGACTTTGCATTGCGGGAGCAGTCGGTCATGTGATGACTGATTTCCGTTCTGAATCTTGCCCTTAACAAGAGTGCGCACGTTGGATGTGTTCCTATCTTTCGTCCAGCCAGCATACTCTCCATTCAGAGATGCGTCCACCACGTATTTTGGCAGTCCATATATTTGGGCCATCAAGTGATTTGAAGGAGCACGTAGAATGGCCAACCATAACGACAACGTTGTCTTGAATTGTTATACAGGTGAATATGTTTCTGTAATCAGGGTATTTCTTGAAGAATTCTCTCCAACCCTCTTTCACAACATTTTTGCCTTTAGTCGTCTCTCCTTTGTTGTTTGCTATGACTATGAGGGTGTGGTCATCAGTCATTAATTCAGCTAAGCCTTCTAGGTCTTGCTGGTTAATTTTTTCGTTGAACCTCAAAGCAGTCAACATTAACTCTGAAGAATCCATTTCGATTTGAAAATAAAAATCAGTCAATTTAAGTCTTTGCATTTTCTGTTGCAACATTCCTCCATCAATCTTTTCAAGCCAGTTTTCTGGGTTTTGCGGAAAAGTTATAGCTGAACTTGTAGGATTGATAATAGAGGCTATGTTCTATGTCTTTAGAAGAGATTAAGGCTCTCGTTCGCAAGGGGATTGAAGCCATGAACAGAAGAGACCTAACCATGCTAGACGAGTTCATGGCACCAGATTATGTTGACCATACCAATCAACTTCGAGGCAGGGAAGATGTCAAACAGTTCTATACTGGGGCTTTCAAGGACTTTCCAGATTTCCATAGGACTATTGAGGACATGATCGCTGAAGGGGATAAGGTGTGGGTTCGTTTTAAAATCACTGGAACAGCCCCTTCTGGCAAGAAGATTGAATTAACATCTGTTACAATCTTTCGCATAGCCAATGGCAAGGTTGTAGAAGGTTGGACCGTTCCGCAGTTAGTTAGCAAAGAGAAGAAATTTAAGGCTACGTAACTACTTTGACAATTCAGCAAGCAACATATCTATCGAGCAAGTAGCAAAAAATATGCGTGTTATCCTTTATCCGTCTCTTTGAACCAGTTTTCGATTTTGCGGAAAAGCTATAGCTGAACCGAAAGTGACTGTGTGGATTGGTGGATTGAATTGCTTGAAGGCAAGAATGTGAATCTGAGGGTGATGGAAAGAGAGGACGTGGATTTTCTAGTTGAATGCTTTAATGACATGAATTTCCGTGGGGAATACACCCCTATTGAAGTGCAGATTTCGAAATCAGAAGAGATGAAACGATTTGATAATCCTTCGAACTGGGCGATTTTGATTGAGAGGAAGACGTTCATCATTCAGAAGAAGGACGGAACTAGAATAGGGATTATCTATCATTTGATTAATCAGCCAATCAGGGTGATGGAAATTGGTTACTTTTTTGTTCCCAGCGAAAGGAGGAAAGGATACGGAACAGAGGCGGTTCAGCTAATGGTTGATTATCTATTTCTCTCCCAAAACATCGTTCGCATACAAGCAACAACAAATGTGAGGAACAAAGCGTCACAGAGAGTTTTGGAGAAAGCAGGCTTCAGAATAGAAGGAACTATCCGAAAATTATACTTCGTGAGAGGATTATGGACCGATTACTATCTCCACAGCATTCTAAGAGAAGAATGGAAAAGAACCCAAAATACTGACAAGACTTAACACTAGAAATACCCGTGGCGAATAGAACAAATCTCTATCAGCCTTCAAGAGCTCGTTTCAACACGGTATTAATTTGCGATATCCATGATAGTCGGGAATACGGGAGATACCACCACTTAGGTTTGAGTCCAGCCTAGATACTGGCTCTTAGACTTGGCTCTTACACCTAGACTATAGCCCTTCGAGCCTAGGTCAACTTAAACCTCCTTCCCAAAAGGTCAAATACAGATGTGCGCGTGTAGGCTTGAAACGTTCCAGAAAGAAAAAGGGGGAGTTGCGGGTGATGTCTCTACGGTTTGGCGGGTGCAAATCCCACACCGATTGATCGATTCCAACAGATGCTTTTGATGAATCAAGTAAAGGCTAAGTATGACATGACGTGAATTAGCAACGTTGGGAATGTGTGGAAATGGATTACATAACCGTACTTGGTTTGGTAGCCGCTGCGCTCACGGTAATTGCTTTTTTTCCTCAATTGATGAAGACGTGGAAGACGAAATCTACGAAAGATATTTCGTTGGGGATGTTTTCAGCGTTCTCTGTTGGTGTTTTTCTGTGGTTTGTGTATGGGATCTCAATCGGCGACTTGCCTGTTACTATTGCGAATCTCTTGACCTTCATCCAGGCGTTTATCATCCTGATGTTCAAGCTGAAGTACAAGTGAAACGCGCATTTATCAGAAGTTTCGTCATAGACTGATCCATCGATCGCACACACGAGGGGAAAGTCAGCTAATTCATCAAGATGCGCAGATTCGCAGGTGCCGAAGACTGCTTTTTACGCAGAGCGTCCGGACTGAATCTCCGCTGCTTGGCGGACGCGTTGTTCTCCTCTTTCTTAAAAGAAGTCCAAAAATCAAGATGAGCGCGGTCAGCATTGTTGCCAGAAGCACCTTTGAGAGTAGAAGGATGTCCCCCAGAGGGCTTCCAACCGTTATCGTGAATGTTTTCAAACTGCTTATGCCTTCATCGTTGGTTACATTGAGCTTCACCTGGTACGTTCCTCCTTTGTCGTACAAGTGTGACACAACTGGTCCGGTTCCGTTTGTACCGTCGCCGAAACTCCATTCATACGAGACTATGAATCCGACGTCAACGGAATGGTGTGCGTCAAAAGTGACGTTTTGTCCAACATCAACGGCTGCCGGATAGTATACGATGACTTCAGGGATGCGGTTAAATTCTGCGCTTAATATGCTCACGGTGTGAAAGCCTTCCTCAAGAGCCAGGTATATGTACGAGCTTGTGTTGGTGTCAGCTTCAATCGCGCTGACCGTCTTTCCGTCCAGGGTGACGTTGTACGGTCTACTGAGGAAGTCTTGTTGTAGGATCAAGTCGGTGAAACCCGATGTTCCTTGCGGAACAGTGACATTCATGTTCAATGCTTTCCGGGAAGGGTCAAATGAAGAGGCCGTAATTGAAGCGTTTGTGAACGCTCCGACTTCGAAGGTTCTGTTTCCGTAGAGCAGATCCAACGTCTGCAGTGCAGGGGTTGGCGTCGGCATTGGGCCGTAGTTAGGCACTTCGGCCGTATCACTGTATCCCGAACTCTCCCATTCTCCCTTGTAATCAGTCGTGACAACTTCCATTTCTTCAACGCCGCTAGACCATTTGTAACCATACTTGCCCGGGACAACCAGTCTGTTAGGACCTGCCGGGCCGTAAGTCAGTTGCGGGAGGCTTGTTCCGTTTGATTCTAGAGCCAGAATTGTCGTGGGCTTCAAAGCGTCTTCTACAAGGAGGTCTGAGGTATAGCCGTCTGAACATCGCGTTACAATCTTATAGGCTTCGGGTTTGATTTGAGCCAAGGTCAGAAGATAGAAGAGGGGTATTCCAGTCCAGTTGTAAGTAACATCTGGAGAGCCTGTGACGCATCTCAGCTCGGCTACCTCTGAAACCAACGGTAAAGAAACCAGTTCAGCATAGGTCAAGTTCAAGGGAGTGCTCACAGACCCGTATATTTCCAACGCGCCAAGTGTTTGAAGGGCAGCACCGGTTGTCTTCGACGCGGGCAGAAAAGTAGCCAGAGCAAAGATTAACAACAAGGCCAGAGAAGCCATTCTTAGGGTTTTGCGCATGTTCTTCAACCCCTATATCACGAGATACTGCATCAATACGATAAGGGTCAGAACGAAGGCTCCTAGAAGAAGCAGAAAAGCATCGAGAAGTTTGCCCTCTCTTATGCCCCAACGAGTCAGGGTCGACCTGATTGCTATCAGGATGTGAATCATGAGCAACGTCAAAGTAGGCAGGACCAAAGTTGTGTGTAGGTACAATGAAAAGGCGTGAGTAAACAGGCCTCCGGTCAGTTCACTCACCAGCCCTGGGTTCAAGGTTCCATATCCTGAAATTGCCAAGAATATGAACAAGACCAACGTTGGCCACACAAGCAGACGGTTGAATCTCTGCAGGTGATTCTCTCCGGTTTCTCCCATAGCTCCTTACCCTTAATCATTGTTTTTGCCGGCGGCAGATTAAAGCTTTCTGAACGCATTCGATCGATCGATGAGCCTTGTTTACTGGCGTAAGATTGTCGGAACGAGCAACTGCGCTGATTAGTGCACGCTATCATTAAATGTCAATCGATCGATCTTTCGCGCTACGGTATTTAGAACACAAACAGTTTCAAATCTATTTAATTATGAAAGTTTTGGTCCCAAACCGAAATCAGATTTTGGCTATCGTGGTGAAAAAAGAATCTTCAATAACCCATCAAGCCGCAACATCGTGAACATATTGGAAAAACACCATTTTTGCAGCTCTTCAGGGCTCGTCTGAATGCTCGATGTTTTTCGCCATTGTATATGTCGAGAATACTTGATTCCTTGATGTTTCCTGTAACAAAATCCGGAAAGTCTCTGCACGTGACGGTATCCCCATTGGGCATTATGTCTAATTGAAACCATGGAGCAACACATTTTCGATATCCGAGGAAATTTTCGGGTTCATGATAATACCTTCGAATCTCGTTTAGTTTGAGTTCTGGAACAAGCATAATAGGCATCTTGAATTTTCCAGATTTTATTCTTCGTACTTGTTCGATAATTTTACCTATATCTAAGTCAGTGGTGTCACGGACGTAGCCTTTCCATGCAAAAGGCGTAATGCCCAGCAATTCCTGAACGATTTTCGTATGTTCTTGACCTATACATTCTTTGGTGAACCATGAATAATAGATTACCATACCGTCGGGGTTTAGTTTTTCCGCTTCCTTTACTGTATCAATCAACACGGATTCATTATTTTTGGAAATTGTTGTGAGAATGAAAAATGCGGGTTTTGTCTTTTTTTTCTTTTCCTTTAGTTTTTGAATCTTTAATATTCCTTTGATTGCTGTATCGTATGCTCCTTGTACTCCTCGGCATTTATCATGGATCTCTTTCGGTCCATCAAGAGACACGCAGAGCATGTCCCATCCATTCTCAACTATTGTGTCGGCGTTTTTTTCTAATCCAACACCATTGGTTACTATCTGAACAGTGAGTCCTTTCTGTTTTATATAGTTAACAAGGGGGACAAGTGGTTCGTAAAGAAAAGGTTCTCCGCCAGTTATGTATACATGAACTTTTTTTGGAGCAACCTCATCCACAACTCTTTTGTAAACCTCAAGAGGAACTTCTCCGGTGACTTTCGGCGTATCTTCTCTTGCATTGTATCCACTCTTTCCCCATTGCCCACAGATCGCACATCTGTGATTACAACGATGTGTAATTCTCAGACTTAATAACCAAAGAGAATTGCTACTTCCGTCTTTTTTTCGGTAGTCCAGTTGTGAATGAACATACTTTTTGTACGCAGCCCTCATGAAACCCTTCAAAAGTTCTGGGTTTCTGCTTACAGGAATAAGAAATTGTATTGGGGGGCTTCTCATTATCACATCAATTATCGTAAGTCTAGTAAAAAGCTTATGATTGTTGGATCGATCGATCTACTATTCGCATGGTATATATTGGATGGTGCAAATTAGTATTGAACGACTTACTTAACCTGGCTGAGGAAGCAAGAACGTGAAGAGGTGTTGAAGGAATTGTTCCCTTTACTGTGGTGGCTGACGTGGATAGTGGTGTTCGTGATTCCCACGACCGACCGCTGGATAATGAACAAGTGGCGGTACCTGGTCTTCGGCTTGTTCGGCGCGCTGTTCGGGTTCATCGCCATCGCAGTCGCCACGCTCGACGTGTACATGGTTTTGTGGTTGATATTCTTCAAACTGTCCCTTACAGCCGTAGAGTGGCTGCTTGCGTACGTTAACGACTTTAGATTTTCTGGCTACGAGGAACGGCTCAAGTATGGCAGGATAGTTCTCAGACCAGTCCTTGGGGGAGCGAGGGGAAAGGAGGTGTACAAGTGGCTGGCCGCTGTTGCGTTAGTCGTGATAATCGTGTTTTCAACCTTAATGCTGTGGCAAACCCAAGCCGTGTCGAGAGTCAACAACGCAAGTGCCTTCAACCAGATGCTAACATTCGAACATGCGGGAACACCATTGTTCCAGCATGAAATCCCCGACAACATGCTAAGACTAACAACTCAAGAACTTGCCGAAAGCATCGCGTTGAGAAGTGCCGCACACTTTGGAAGCGTAAAAGTCGGCTCCTCCCACATAACCATATACAACGACCGCCTCGTCTGGATTGTCACGATGGTCCCGCAGAACCTGTACGGCGACAACACTGTTAAAGGCCTGGTCATCGTCGACGCGAACAACCCCGAACTCAACGTTGAGATCATCGACAAACCCTTCAAAGTCGCCGAAGGACTCCTGTACTTTCCACCGTTCCTAACTGGAAACATACAGGGAAACGCTTACTGGGGCCAATCCACCGCCGACGCCTACGGCAGAGCCACCCTGACAGCCGATGACAACGGCAACTGGAAATACGTGCTAACCACAACTCAGGTTCAACCATGGTCCTTCATCGCCCAGCCCAAGGGAGTGTACATTTACAACGATGTCGGCCAAGTCGAAAACTTTTACACCATGAACCAGACGCCAGGCTGGGTCACCCAGCGGTACGATGAAGGCTGGCTCAAAACCATGATCAACGTGTGGGGCGGCACCAGAAGAGGAAACGGCTTCGACATCTTCGCAGGCGGCTTCGCTTGGATACCCGCATCCACCAACAGAGTCGAAATCTCAGACGACGTCCGATGGATCATCGACCCCGACACAAACAAGATAACCGCGCTAGTCCCCGTTGACTTCGTCGGCGAAGCTCAAACTATGGCGGGAATGTTCAAAACGACCGACACGGGAATAGAGTACTACGACACGACGGGGCTGGACATCAAGAGCGGCCTGCAGGCACAGAACGTCATTGAGTCCCACATTCTAATGCCCACCACCGGAGCCTACGAAGCAGAAATGCCCCTAATCTACCCGATAAACGGTGAGAACGCCTGGTTCGTGCCACTATACTGGCGAACCGCACAGGGCGAATCCACCTCAGCACAAGAAACTATCAAACTGGCCGGACTCGGAATCGTCGACGCCGTAAACCTGGACCACTACACGATCGTCATGACCGGCGAAGGCTACCAAGGCGCAACGCTTGTTCAAGAAGCAAAACGCAGATTCGAAGCCGGAACAGTTCAACCCTCGAACGAGACGACGATAACCGGAACACTAACCAACAGATTCTCATACGTCAATAGCGGCAACACCATCTACGTCCTAACAGTCAACCAGACCGACTACGCAGTGTACACGCAGAACCTAGACTTCGCAACAGTCAGCAGAATCGAAAAACTAGAGATCGGCACCACAGTAACCGTAATAGTCAACTCAAACAACAACGAATTCATACGATTCCCAAGCTAGCGCGCACGTTTCAGAAGGGACACATCGAAGGCAGATTACTTGTTCAGCCAACCTGCAATCGAGCGAGTCTCTGCTCGCAAAATCGGTAGTATAAGGAAAAGTCTGAACCTGAAATTTCTTGCCCTTTCCTTAAGCTGCGCGCGCCTCAAAACAAAACCCGCCGAAACGATCGATACTAAATGACCCGCTGATTATTGACGTGTTCAAATCCCACACCCCGCACCAATGTAAACTCCAAATCTAGAGGTATTTATCATATAAAGTTATATAATAGTTGTTCGATGTATTATTCCGAGGGAGCCTGCAATGGAAGTGATTCGTGAGCCTCTTCATGAGCCTCAGCTGGACACAATACTGATGGTAGAGAAAGCTATCATGGACGCTGAGGATTATCCAACAAGGACAGGACTGTGGAACAGCTTGCCTCGGAAGGTCCAGTACCAGACTTTCAAGCGTATATTGGACTATCTTGAGGCTTCTGGAAAGATAACATTCAACGGGAAAATGATCATCTACACGGGGGTAAACAACCCCAAGCTCCAAGCCCTCATGAAGTCGAGTGTTCGCGTTAGATAAATCACCTTTTTCTGTAGCCAAAAATCCTGTCGTACTCTTCGAGGGACAACAAGTCTAGAATGTGCGGGCACACGCCAAATCCTTCCTCACAGAAGATTGTGTAGCACAAACGATATCCCTCACGATGAGCGTAACGAAACAAGTTGCTCACACCATAGCGTTCTATGTAGTGGGATGGAATCTGTTTCTTACTGATTTGTTCGCCTGCGAACATGTTCTCTTTGAGGACAGTTTCCATGTCCTCAATCCATCGCTGAAACGTGGAGTTATGATCCTTCAAAAAATCGTCAAGTTCCCGAGACCGAAAGACGGCAGGGGAAGGTTTACGGACCATAGAAGTCCATATTGTGGCCAACCGCTTGTTAGTTTACTTCTCCCTTTCACCTCAAAACAGAAAAAAGGAAGACAAGACCACGATTCTCATTCAACGATGGCCTTTTCTCTTCGAAGCCTATCAAAATTGGCGACATTAGTGAGGAGATTTAAATAAATCCGACAATTTTTCATGCCGAATCATATTCTAATGCGGACTTTGATGATGTCGTATGCGCACACTCAGGTTTCGATTCTGTTCGATTAAGGGACATGGCTAGCCTTTCGCTTCGCTTTAAAGTCATTCATGAATCAGAGGCGTGTCGTAGTATGCATGCTATAGATCTCCTCACGTTTTAATCTGAACTGGATATTCATAATTCTTTTTACTGCCTTCCTCCATTCGATCTGATCACTAGCATATCGCAAAGTGAGAGACTTTGGACGAAGGGTTTAGAATCCTTGTGATCGATGACGACGAAAGCATAAGAAGAACGACCGCTGCAATATTGCGGAATGAAGGATACGTCGTGGACACGGCTGAAAATGGAAAAGAGGCAATAAGGAGGTCGAATGCCGATGTCTACAGCGTTGCGTTGATAGATTTTCGGCTTCCAGACATGGAGGGTACAGAACTGTTGACTGCACTCAGAGAAACAACTCCGAAAACGGTGAAGATCATGGTTACGGGCTATCCTACAGTGCAAAATGCCATCGAATGCGTGAACAAGCATGCAGACGGTTATTTTGTAAAACCAGTGAACTACGATAAACTGCTTAACACAATTAAGAAGCTAATCCAAAAAGAACAAGAATCAACGAACCCACGCGTGTAATAATGCAACACGCGCAGATGCTGAATTTATATCCAAATGTCCCTTAATCGAACAGAATCCAGGTTTCCAAGATTTAAATACCGTTGTGTCCCCTTGTCTGAGTTGACATGTGTTGGCTGGTCGATCCTGACTGGAGGTTCCTAATATGGAAAAGATAAAGATTCTGATTTCTTTCGATTTGCCCGAGATTTATGTTGAGAAGATCAGGAGTGTTTCGCTTGATGTTGAAGTGGTGCAGAGTGATGACAAAGAGGAAGCTGTGGACCTCGCCAAGGATGTGGATGGTCTGTTTGCTGGTTTCTTCTCGAAGGAACTGTTCCAAGCTGCCAAGAAATTGAAGTGGATTCAATCTTGGGGGGCGGGTGTTGAGAGGATTCTCATTCCGGAAGTGGTAAACAGCAGGGTGATTGTGACGAATGCTGGAGGGGTCCATCCGACGCCCATCTCGGAACATGTCATCGGCATGATGCTCTGCTTCACTCGAAGAGTGCACGTGTTCATCAGAAATCAGGCGGAGAAGAAGTGGGAACGGCCTGAAACATGGACCTCGCCGATGATCGAGGAATTGTCAGGCAAAACCTTAGGAATAGTAGGACTGGGCAGGATCGGAACGGAGATAGCCAAGAAGGCGAAGTGCCTGGGAATGAGAGTGATCGCCACAAAAAGAGATCCGACCAGTCCAGCATCGACCAGTGTTGACAGGCTCTTCGCCCCCGCTGATTTGAACCAGTTGCTCGCCGAGTCTGATTTCATCGTTCTCTCTTTGCCCCTAACTAGGGAAACAGAAGGAATGATCGGAGAAAGGCAGTTGAAGAGCATAAAACCCACGGGTATACTCATCAACGTGAGCAGAGGAAAAATCATTCAAGAAAACAAACTCGTTCAAGCCCTCAAACAGGGATGGATCGCTGGCGCTGGCTTGGACACTTTTGAAACCGAACCCTTACCAGAAAACAGCGAACTCTGGAACTTCAAGAACGTCATAATCACCCCTCACATCGCTGGGGACACACCACACTACCCCGAACGATTAACAAACATATTTACGGAAAACCTGAACCGATTCATCCACAAACAACCCCTAATCAACGTCGTAGACAAAAACCTCGGATACTAAACCAGACGCGCCCGCGGGAAACATTCCAGCGTAACAGGAGCCACACAACACGCCAGAAACGCCATTGCACACATTGCCTCCTTGTGAAACAGCGAAAAAAAGGGATCGTGACAAGATTGTTACAGTATATGTTACAGTATTTTGTCACAGAAGTCGATTGATCGGGAGATAGCGCGGGAATGAGACAATGGCCCTAAATCCTTAAACGGATTGACTGAGAGTATCTGTTCACGGTGAGAGGCAAAGAGTAGGAAGTGATCTTGTGAATCTTCAGAATCGGGTAGTAATTGTTACTGGTGCTTCTTCGGGGATCGGCCTTGCGACCGCAAAGCTTCTTGCTAAACAAGGCGCGAAACTTGCTCTCGTCTCTCGTTCGAAAGAGAAATTGGAGCGGCTGTCAGCTGAGCTTCCTAACTCGTTGGCAGTTCCCGCAGACATGACGAGAGTTTATGAAATCGAGGGGATGGTTAGAAAGACGATGGAGCATTTCGGGAGAATCGACGTTCTGATCAACTGTGCGGGTCAAGGGTATGATGCTCCGGTTGAGAAGACTAACGTTGACACTTTTCATCGTATCTTCGACTTAGACGTGGTGGGCCCGCTTGTTGCCATGCAGCAGGTGATTCCTATCATGAGGAAGCAAGGCGGAGGAACGATTGTCAACGTTAGCTCTGGCACTGCGCTGATGTATTTGCCGTACAACGGTGCATACTCGGGCTTGAAACGCGCGCTTGCCAACATCAGCTTGACTGCAAGGGAGGAGTTGAAGAAGGACAACATCGTTGTCAGCGTCGTGTACCCGTACATGACGCTCACGGATTTCGAGAAGAACACGATTAAAGATGCTGTTCCAGAGGGAGGGGAGCAGGATGGTGGCCCTCCTTTTCCAGCTGACACGGCAGAGTATGTGGCGCAGAAGATACTGGAAGGAATAGAAAGCGGAGAAGCAGAAATCTTTCCACACGACTGGATGAAAAGAAGAGCCAACACAAACCCCTAACATTGTTGCGTTGACCTTTGAAGTTCTTCTAGGAATCCTTTAGTGGTCTCGATCGATCAATGTTTTGGTATTTCCCAAACGTCGTAAACCCATTGCTTAAATCCATTTTTTTCACAGATCAGGCAAACAAATGCCTTTTCACGCGGATCATATCTTGCGTGAGAACCCTTAATACGAAATTTCCGCATGTTTTCTCTGCTCTGAACAAGTCTTATGACTTTAAAGGATTTTTGGCTAACCGAGGTTTCAGGCTTTAGCCATAGGACTGGGTCTTACCTGCGTTCCACATGACGCAGACAACGCTAATTGGACCATTTTCGTTTGGACATGCGGAGGCTCGTAGTTTGTGATAAAAAGTTCCTTTCCTTTGATTGCTTTTTTCTTGTTCATACCATACTGCATTTCCCACTGAATAATATTAATATGAGCAAAGGATGAGAACAACTTCCGTATTAGGGGCGAATCATCACAAGTAATGAGCCATTTGTGTCTGCAATTTTTGACGTTTTCAGCGAATGCCGTATGGTCGAAGGATTTGTTTAAGTCACCGTTTTTTCCGTATAGAGGAAATTTTCTTGCGTTCCAATAAGGTGGGTCCAGAAAAATGAAAACGTTCTTGCCTCCTTCGGAGAGCAGTTGCTCATAGCTTTCTCTTGTTATCTCAACATTTTCTAGCAGGCCTGCCAGAGGTCGCAAGGCTTTGATTTTAGATAGGGTGAAACGCTTCTCGAAAGCTTCTGCAGAATATCCACCAGAATCTACTGTACCCGAAAATGTGATTCTATTTAAAATGTAGAATCGAAGTGCTCGGCTAAAAACTCCAGAGGTCTCAGCGCTCGCCATTTTCACATAGAGACGACGACCATCCTTGCATCCCTTTTTGATCCGCGCAATAGCATTGACCAGTTGGTTCGGGTTGTCTTTGAGAGTCTTCCAGAAACAGTAAACATCCTGGTTTAGGTCATTTATTCTGCAAAACATATTTGGATACTTCTGTCTAAGAGCGATAAACACCGACCCCCCACCTAGAAGAGGTTCCCGATATTCGGAAAATCCGGTTGGGATTAGTGGCAGGATATCTTTTAGTGCTTTTGCTTTTCCACCAGGATATCTCAAGGGAGTCGTGATAATTGTCATAACGTCTCTTTAGTATAGCTTCTTAACCATTTTTAAGCATATGCGTCAAGCTACGAAACTTTTGCCCATTTGGCTTTTGAAATTATCGAATCGAGGTAACTATCTTTTACAAGTGAGTCGTAAGTGGGCATAGAGAAAATATGTTCTTTCATCTCAAATAGGTAGATGCTTTCTCTGCTAGAGACTTCATTACAGAATTCTATTATTAAGTCGACAGTGTCGAAAGGAATGTTGCCCTTGAAAATCTTCCAAAATAGATAGCTCAATTTTTCTTGAGAGAAAGTTGAATTCTCATAGATATTTAAGTAGTATTCCTGTCTTCCTGAGTACTCGTATATACCTCTCGTTTTTTGGACCATTTGATTATTGTGTCTGAATATGCTGCTTACGATGTGTCCGTTTCCAGCTTTTCCGAGGAAATCTTCCTTTTTCAACTTGGTTATGATTCGCAAACCTTTCAAAACGTCGTATGATTTTTCAAGAACCTCTTGCCACTTTCCTTTGATGACGTCATTTTTCTTCAGATCTACAGAAGATTTTTGTGAAAAAGCTCTTGCTGCGATCATTGCGAGGAGAATCACCGCTTCTCTGTCATCCAAATCGTTCCTACCGTCGGTTCCAGGATATTCGGCGCGGAAAAACTTTTCATTTATATATGATAACAGGTTATCCTCGTTCATAAGATCTAGTTCTTTTTCATAGTGCCAAGCGCCTTTGGCCGCAATTGCATATGCATTGATATCCCCAAGTACTTGGATGTAACCTTTTGACAAGAGGGACATTAGTACGTCTTTAGGGACAAGGCCTGAGGATACAGTCGAGTTGTTTAGCAACTTATACCTTGATGCACTCCTAGTCTCCAGGAACGATATCAACACGGAGTTGCCTTTCAAGCTCTTCTCTCTTCTGAGGTTATCTCGTAACAAGTTGTAAAATTTTTTCAGATAGTCTATTTCGCTTGCACTCATTTCTCGTCATCTACGCTAGCGTTCTCACTTTGAGTTCGTTGCTCATTTGAACCAGGATTCCTAGGAAAAGCCTGTTTTTCTTGTAGAGTTCTTGCATTTTCGAGATAATCGGTTCGAGGGAAGTATCATCCATCATCGCAATTTCGTCAAAAAGGGCTATTATCTTTCTTTTGTCGTTTTTCACATTCAGTAAGCTTAGAATATACGCGCTTTGGCTCTGGCCAGTGCCCATGTCGGCGATGTGGATTGTTGTGTCCTCATCAGTGATTATGATCCCAGATATTAGGTCGACAATTCTGGCTTTGTAAACCTTCTCAATGTGTCTAAAGGAACCAATTCTGTAAGCTAGATACTTTGATACCTCATTGTAGTATTTCGTTTTGGATGCATCTTTCCCGACGTCGCTTTCATTCACTTTTTTATCGATTAGGCTCTTCAGGTAGTTGTTATACTCATTTAAAAGCCTCTGGCTCACAGCTTCCGTTGTCTGCAGCAAAGAAGTTAAGAGTTCATGGTGGGCTTCGTATTTATGGGGCTTTTGTCTCTCAAGATGCTGTTCTTCTTTTTCATAAAGAGTAATAAATGAACCAAGTGCTATCAGTTCGCTTCGTTTGTCCCTGATTTCTTGGCTTAATTCGCCTATTTTCTCAATTATCTGATTTTCGCTCAATGATAGGTACTTTTCAACCTGGTCATCTTTCGGAATTTCCTCGAACATCTCTAAATACGGGCTTCCTTGGAGTTTTTTTTCATCTACGTTCTTGGATAAGCACCTTTGGAGGTATTCGCTCCGTTTTGCTAACTTAAGCTCGAGATCTTCGTCTATTTTTTTGAGCTGAAGTTTTCCGCCATAGAATGTTTCTACAGCTTTTTCAGAAAGTTCTTCGGTCTCAACTGACTTCTTCATCACTTCTTTCAGGGTTTCTTGAAGTCCCTCAATAATTGCTGTCAGCTCATCCAGCATTTCGACTATCTCGCTGAGGGTCTCATGCCTTTGGACCATATAAGAACTTTCTTTACTTTGGTCTTTTAGCATTCTAACAAATTCGCCAAAAGTTACCTTAAACTTAGGAATCATGAGTGCAGAATCTTCAAACTCTTTCAATGACTGCAGTATTCTTTCAAGCATACTGGCGTCTTTGAAAGAGCTTTCTTTTTCCATTTTTTCAATTTCGCGCCCGAATAGGTCTGCAAAATGAATTACTTCAATCTTAGCAGTACTTAGGTCATCTCTTTCAGTACAATACGGGTTAATATCTTTCCATATCTTGAAGCGCGATCGTTCTTTTCTTGGCAATGCAGCCTCGATTAGTGGAGTGACTTTGTTGTACTTTTCAGTAAACGAGGTTTGGAGTGTCCCAACCTTTGTTTTATCCTCTTTCAATTTGGTTGTTATTTTCCTGCCATTTTTATCAAATTGTTTTATTTTCTTTTCAGCCTTATCGTGTTCTATCAGCAGCCTTTCGCATTCGCTCGTATAGTAGCAATAGTATCGGATGTACGCGCTTTTTTCCAATGAGTCCAGGAATGTTTGTAACCCAGGTAGCTCCTCATCTATCTTCTTTTTTTTGCTCCGGGCGTCTGCCAGTTTACTTTTTATTTCCTTCAAACGTTTTGGATCTCTGGAATTGGTTATTTGAGTGATTGTCGTCCGAAGGAAAAACCCAAAGTCTTTGAATCGATTTCCATATTGGAGCTGTTCTTCTTTCAGTTCTTTCAATAGTTCAGATAACCTTTCTGTCGGGTTGTTGGGAATGTCATAAATTAAATTGTAGCCTTTTTCGAAATTCTCGAAACTCAGAGGCTTGTAAGGTTTCCCATCTGTGCTTTCCTTGACTACTATTTCAGTTCGGTCAAGGTCGGCTTTTTCTGACTTTAAACTTAGTTTTCTGTCTCCTGAGATGATTTCGAAAGAAAACTTTAGTTTTTGGTGACTTGAATCCAGCAATGAATGCATTTTACTCTGCAATATTGGATTTATCCGCGAGCTTTTTGTCCCGAAAAGTCCCAATGCGATTATGTTTAGAAGGGTACTCTTCCCAGAAGAATTGGGTCCCTCTATGCACACCACATTACTGAGTTCAGTTGGTATTCGGTCAGGGACAAATCTCCGAGATTCGCTTGGGCCTAATTTCCGTTCAATTGTGTAATCATAAGTTATTATTTCTGTTTCCTCCCCAACAAAATCTCCAAAAGCTTCTCCAGCAACTCTTCGTTTGCATATCCTTCAGAAATCAGTTTTATCATTTTCTTTTCTAGATCATCATCGGTTAATACTTCCAGAAATTCTGCTATTGAGTACTCGTTCAACTGGCTATCCTCCTTTTTCAAAAACACCCGCCATTGCCAATGGAAACTTTAGGACTCTGATCTGGGGTAGGCCATGAATGTTGGCGATCGCGTAACCTTTTCCAAGGTTTTGCATTTCTTCGGAAGTTACAGACATGTCGTAGTCTTTGGCTGAAGACCTATCCGACTTGAAGAATATCTTTGTGTTAATAACGTTGGAAAGGCCTCGGGGTATGTCAGACGGGTTCTGTGAAGAGAAAACTACGCCTATTTCTTTGCTTCGCCCGGTACGGCAAATTGTGTCCAGCTCGCCTAATGCTTCTCGAGAACTGGTTGTGTCGTAGAATTGATGTACTTCGTCTATTATTATCAAGATAGGAACTTTGGATCTTCCAGTGCTTTTCTCGTCTACAATGTTTTTCAGCAAATGCCGCAAAACTACTGAACCGAATTGTATTCCTTTTTCTCCGGCAACATTAATGACGGACATTTTTCCTCGGACAAGAATGTCTTGTGCGCTTATATTCTCGGCATCTTCATTGTCAAAGAACTCGACTGCGTATTCCAGATTTCTCAGGATATTATGATACGTGCCCCATGGAAGAGTTATTGTGAACGGATCTCCTCGTGCGGTTAACGTTTCATAGGAATATCTGTCTTCAGCTCCTCGCTCAAAATACTGAACAAAATCTCCAAAAGTGTATTGCTCTTTGGCCGAACGATTTCGCTTATCCTGCCAAGCGCGGAAAATGTTTGGTAAGTGCTGGGCTGCTATGTCTGATACTCCAACTAGTAAACCTGACAGTGCCTCAGGGTCAAGCGTGTGGACATTGAGCGTTATCTTTTTGCAGACGTCGAGGTTGACTCCCTGACCAGGATCGATCATAGAGTTTGCTGGGTAATAGACGGTGAAGTTATCGATTCCGTGAGAGCCTTTGCCAAGTGTTTTCCATTCTTGCAACAGAACTGGATTAATGGTCAAAGAGGGTTTGTCCATCATTAAGAAATCGACATCTTTGACGTTAACAGCTAGCACAGCGCCAAACCCTTCCATTTCTTCAACAAAATATTGAGCGAGGTACTTGGACGCAACTGTCTTTCCACTTCCGGTTTTGCCACAAATCAAAATCTGATGGTAGAAAATCTCCGGCGGAATCGAGACTTTGATTGGGGTGCCTTGTTCGTCGCGCAAAACTTGGTTCTTAGACGCTTGGACGGTGGCCAAGAATACTTGAGGCCCAACTTCCTTTAGGCCAAGTGTTAAGTCGATTTCCTCTTGGCTGGAGCGTCTAGCGGATAATTGAGGTCGAACAAAATCAATAAGTCCATCTGCTCGTTCAATTAAATCTCCAACTCTATATGCGTAAACAATGTTTTGGCACTTCTGATCCTGCCTAAGCGGGGAGAGGTCCATATCTGCCAACATAGGTGCAGGCGAATATGGTTCAGTTTGTTGACTGTCGATAACTCTCAGAATATGCTTCTGGCCGTTCTCTTTGTCTTCGACGGTAAGGAATGATCCTTTGGGCAATAGCCCGCCTGTTTTGCTCGAGGAAACGAGTCTTATTCTTCCTTTTTCTTCACCTAACACAATCCACATTTTCTACCACGCAAACCTTTCTTGATTCATTGTTGGAGTTATTCCCAAGTCTTTCATCATTTGTGCGAAATTTATTAGCTTCAGAGTTGCCCTTGCGTACTTTTCGGCGATTGCTATTGACCTGATCTGAGGATTTTGCAAGTCCCCTTGGGCCAACAACAAATAGTACGCTAGATTGAAGAAATCGTTTATATTGTTTGAGTATTTTCTATAGGTCCCCACATCAAATTCAATCCTGTTCGGGCTGACATCAAATGTTTTGAGATAACAAAAGATCTTTGTCAAGTTTGGATTTATGCCGTCAACATACCTGAACAGCCCTGTTCTTTCGCCCGCTTTCAAATAGCTATATGCCCAATGCATGTCTGAATTGAATCTGCCCTTTAGTTGATCAAGATTGTCCGTAACCATGTTGCTGTTACTATTCTTGACAAAACAGATTGGAACTATGTTTTTTGTAGACAATATTTTGTTCATATCAATCGTCGCTGAAGCCATGTTTCCTCCAATGAGTGGCCCATCTATGAAGATTACAGAATTTTCTGGAACATTTTCGCTCAATAATTTCTTCCTGTCGACAATGTAATCTCTTTTTGAATCTGCTTCGGATTCTTCTGAGTATTTGATGTATTTCGAGTTTTGAGAAAGTACTTGAGATCTAGTGTAGAAATATAACGTCAAGAGATTTAGCGGAATAAAATCAGACGTTCCGTGAATAATCACTGAATGCGAAGTTAAATAAGCAGTTCCTTCTAATCCTTCGAATTTGTTTAATGATTCATCATATGCGCAGACAAGGGTAGAGTTGGAGACTTCTTGCCCTTTCCTAGCATCAAGTTTGAACTTGCCAAATTCACCAATGCTTTCTACTAGTTTGCCGCTTTGAGGGTATCCATAAGCACCAAAATCCAATTCCATATCTGATGAATTACTAGGCAGCTTCACTTTTCTTTTTTTCAATTCAGCGAGAGTCTCATCAAACGAAGGATGGAAAAGGAGTCTACTGTTTCTTTGATCGGGTATTTCAATGGATTGAATATCAATCCCTGGGAATTCCAACACTTCCAGTTACCACCTATACTTTGACCAAGTTTAAGAACTTTATTAATCACGGATCCGCATAACCCCGGGTTTATCTTTCTTCAACCTTTTCCAGAAAACAGCAGATAATTGTCAATCTATTCAGTACAATAATAGTGGTTCTTCTTCGAAACATTGTTTTTTCAGATCTAGACCCTGACTAATGGAACACAAAAATGCCGAACTAGTCTCTTTCAAAGAAGTGTCACAACTGACCAGAAAAGTCCATTGTGTTAATTGTATTTTTGAGAATTCCCGAAAAACTGGAATTGCGACGCACTGTTACAGCAAAATTGTTACAAAAGCCCATGCTTTTCCGCTAATCCTCGATTAGTGCGCTCTAGATTGCCTTTATTTGAGAAATACCGTCTTTCTTCTCCACTCTCATTACTTGGTCAGCGAAGCTTTCCAGCTCTCTCTCATGCGAAACCATGACCACTTGTGGGCATTTAAGTTCGTCAAGTATCTCTCTGATCTTGAATAGTTGTTCTTTGCTGAACCCGTCTGTGGGTTCGTCGAGGATCAGAAGGTTGGACTTGATTCCTGCTGAGACTTTCTGTACGATGGTGTTGAGCGAGAGTCTGTATGCAAGGGCCAGACTAGTTTTCTCTCCGCCGCTAAGATAGTTGTAGTCCTGCTCATAGCCATCTTGCTCAACTAATGGCGTGAAATCCTCATCGATCCGGGATTCTTTGCTAGGATCCTCTACGAGCATTCCCCACCATTTCTGAAAATGCTGATTAAACTCCTGGTTTATGTTCATCATAACATACTTTTCAATTGCCTCCAAGGTTGGCGCCAAAAACTCTTCAAGCCACATCTGGTATTCCTTCAGCCTCTCAGCAGCCTTCCTTTCTTTTTCCTTGTTCCGGATTTCTCCTTCCAATTCCTCCACTTGATTGGCGAGCATTTCACGAGTCGTCTGGGTTCTCGAAATCCTTCTCTCGACCTCCTTGAGCTGCGACTCGACTTCGTTCAAATCCTTGGAGACGCCCTCAGTCTCGCCTGAGATCCTGTTGAATTCCTCAGCCTGCTGCTGGGCCTTCTCAAGCTTTTCCTTGGCCTCTTCAACCTGCCCTTTCAGTTCCTGGATCTTCTTACGATCCTTCTCTATTCCCTCGTTATTTCTCCCTATCCGCTCATTCAGATTCTGCAGCCTCACTTGCGCAGCTTCGTATTGGCGTTGTGATTCTTGTAGGGCTTCTATTTCCTTGATTTTGGTTTCGCAGGCAGCAACCTCCTCTGAAGCTTTGCGCTTTTCCTCCTTTTTCAGCTTGATCTTCTCTTCAAATTCCATCTGGGTCTGCAGGCCGGTCGCAAGTTGGACAGACTTGATTTTGTTCCACAGATTCATAGTCACTTATCTTCGCGCCTATGACATTCTCCGCTAATCTAAGTTCTCGCTCCTTCCCTCTAACATTCTTCAATTCCTCTTTCAGTTCAGCTTCAGTTTTCGGCGTAGGCTGCTGAACCTTGCTCAGCTTTTCCGCTTCAGGCTGCAGCTTCCCTATTTCCGCAGAAAGTTCTTCCATCTCAGCTTCAAGCTTGACCACTTCACCATTCTTCTCTCTCATCTGCTTCTCCAAGAGAGGAACCTCACCTACTGCCTTTCCAAGCAAGTCCTTGTCTTTCCGCAGCAAATCCAACTTCTCTCGCAACTTGACCGCTTTTTCGTCAAGACCGGCTTTGTTCCAGATGAGGCTTGCCAATTCTTCCTCGCATTTTCCGATCTCCGCCTTTTGTTGCCTTGCATTTTTCCAGACGGCTTTCAAGGTCAGAAGCATGTGAAGCTAGTCTAATCGACTTTTCCCTGATAGACTTCGCCAGAGTTGAGGAATTGTCCAGTGCGATTCGATAGTCCTCTATTCTGAATGCTTTTCGAAGCGTCTGAAGCCTAGCGTCTGCTCTCATCCAAATGATTGCTTTCATCTCTTCTTGCGGCGTGAAAATAGCGTATCTGTAGATGTAACTCTGTGCTTTGGGGTCTGCCGGCTCGTTGAAAGCCAGTATATCAAGAACCTTCTCCTTCATTTCAGAGGCCGAGAGTTGCAGTACTGTGCCCTCTGTTTTGAGGGTGCAATCAGCCTGCTGGACGCCTTTGGCCTTCCTTTGCAAGCTTCGGCACACCTCATACTCTTTCCCTTCAACCTCGAAACAGAGACTTACCAACCCTTTCTTTGCCCCTGCCTTGAGCAAGGCTCCTCCCTTCTCTGAGCCCAGACCAAAAAGCGCAAATTCTATCGCCATGAGAATGGTTGACTTTCCTGAACCTATGTCACCCTCAAAAAGAGTCGTCCCCATAGGAAATGATACCGTCTGCTCAGTGTAGCTTCTGATGTTCTCAAGCTTCAACGACCTCAGAATCACTAGCCCTCATCTCCCAAACCCAACGTGTTCAACGCATGCTTCTGGATGCGTTCCACGTAGTCCTTCTTAGTCTCGTTCAGCTTCTGCTCCTGCCTCAGAACCTTCAGCAAGTCTTGCGCGAGCTTGGCACCCTTGTCCGCTTTCAACTCCTCTATTGAAACCTTGACTGCCCCAATGTTCTCTCTCAGGAGCCTGTTCTCAATCGCAGGAACATCCTCACCCATGGCTCTCACAGACGAGTAATCCTTTGATGTAAGTCCATAACGATTTATGATAACGTCCAGCGCACCATTCTCTTTCAGCAGGTCCCTGATTTCGCTTGAGCTAATATCCGAAGTCTTGCCCCCAGAGAGTTCTCCCTTTATCTTGACAACGGCAATCTTGTTCTCAGCCTCAATCTTACTCAGCTTATCCAACAGATCCTTCTTGGCCTGCACCGAATTCTTGTCGGAAACATCATACTCGAAGTATTCAAAATCACAAACCGACACTTCCATGAACCTGACTTCTTCCACCTTATCGTCAAAACTCACCAGATAGAAACCTCTCTTCTCCCCCTTGGCACTGTCTTCCAAGTCTCTTGAATACCCGCCGAAGAGCGCCCCTGGAAAAACCACTCTTTCATACCCCGCAAACCCTGACTCAGTCCTCCGGTGCACGTGCCCGCTCGCGTAGTAGTCAAAGCCTTTCGGAAGCAAGAGACACTGGAATCGACTCCATCTGCGCCAGAAACTCCGGCTTAAGCTCCGAGATTGCACTGTGAAACGCGAAAACCTTGAACCCTTCTACCTTCTCCAAAAACTCCCTGTCAAGCATTTCGAAATAGTTCCGTTCCAACCCTGCCTTTCTACCTGATATTCCGACAAGCTTCGCCCCTGTCTTCGGGTCCGTGAACACTCCCAGCCTAAGCTTGCCATCGACATCTTCTCCCTTCACCACTTTCTTAATCAGGCCCGTACTGTCAAGAATGTCGATAATCGACGTGCCATTCGGGCTGTAGTCGTGGCTTCCGTAGATAACGTAGATTGGAATGCCCGCGTCTCTGACTTCCTTCATCTTTTTTACGGCTTCATTAGCAACGAACATGTCAGGAAGATTGGCGTGAAAAAGGTCTCCAGCGATGAGAACAAAGTCAACGTTTTCCTGCATGCAAACGTCCATGGCCTTGCTGAACGCTGCCAACTCCAGCTTCTCCAGAACGGGCCCTCTGTTCGCGCCTATGTGACAGTCGGCAAAGTGAGCAAACTTGAACAATGTTCTCCCTCACCCTGAGAATTGATCTTTGCGTTATCTTTGTGAAACGATTGGATAAGTCTTGTTACTCCGTATCCTCCTGTTTCGTTTCCTCCCATGTCTGCATATTCAACGCATTATGAGAATCCTCTATTGCTGGTATGAGAAGACTTCTTTTTACCATCACCCATGCATGTCAGCGAAATACATATATTCCTTGATGACCATAGCGTCTATGGTTGTTATGACGACTATATCCGTTACAGATGATGTAAAGCAGAAACTGCTCAGAATAGCTTCTAGGCTCCAGATAAAACTTGGACGCCGTGTCGATCTTAACGAAGCGCTTCGTTTCATAATAAGTGAAAAAGAGAGAAACCCCCACTTGCTCGACGAGGCTTGCAAACCCCTGACTGACGCTGAAGAGGCTCTGAAGGAGTTATATGCGGAGAGAAAACTGGATGAAGAAAGACTTGAGCGGAAGACTAGCCCTCGACACAAGCGCGCTGATTGAATTAGTCCTATCAACCACGTCAGGCCTCAAACTCAGGGAAGCATTAAAAGCTGAATCAGTTGAAACATCCACAACGACACTTAATATTACTGAACTGAGATACGTGCTCTGCCGAAAACTAGGCAGTCAAAAGGCAAACGACATTGTAGACAAACTATTGGCGTCTGGTTACATAATTGTTGAAGACATTTCACCTCTCATGCTTAAAGCGTCAATGCACAAATGCTCAAGAGCCATTTCCTTATGCGACTGCTTCACTTTGGCACTAGCCGACAAGTCCTCTTCGGCTGCAACTTTCGCAAGAAAGGAAAAAGAACTAATCACAGAGATGCAAAAGAAACCGTTTGACCTGAAGATAATCTTCCTAGAAGACTACGTGTAGAAAACATTTTTTTCCGATCCGAATCTGACTCACAAGTTCTCATAACACTTTTTCAGTTGAACTCCATCCTTCTCATACGCAAGTCCAAGAAACCTGTATTCAATTCTGCTTTCAGATATTGCTCGCTTGACAGCATCTCGTAGCTTATGCTGAGTATCATACTCCCTCAGCACCTGATCAAGCACATCCCTTTTCACGTCAGCAAACTTCAAGAGAGAGATGATGCCCACTCTGTGAATCAATTCACTCTTACAAAAAACGCCTATATGAGATTTTCACCGAAAAGCGAAACAAGCCCCCTCACCCCACAAAAACCGTCTTGTTCTTCTCCTTCGGCTGCACGTTCTCTTCAACGTACTTTTCAAACAACGGTATCTGAATGGGCACGGCGAACCTGGTGAAGTTGCTGCTCACGATGGCCTCACCCTTGTCCAAGCTTGCGATGGTTCTGTCGTCCGATGACAGATCCTGCGCTGCGCTCTCCATAACGGCCTGTCTTTCCGCCGCAAGTTCGTTTCCGAGGATTATTTTTGTGTTCATGTTCGCAAGTATCGTTCGCGGAATCAAGCTGACCAGCTGCGTTATCGCGATTAATCCTACCTTGAATTTTCTGCCTTCTCTGGCAATCGTGCTGTAAATGTTGTCTCCACGCGCAGCAAGCACTTCTGCGCCTAGAACTCTCGGCGCTTCTTCAATCACGACACTTATCACGGGCTTCTCTTCCAACGTTCCTTCAGACTTGTAGGCTTGATACCGATGGAAGATTCCGCCTGAAATTATGCTTCCTATGAGCAGTTCAGCCTCGTCAAGCAGCCTTGACGTGTCGATAATAACCTTCTTCCCATCTTCCAGAGCCTTCGTAATCTCCCTGGTAGTGGCCAAACCCGCGGTGTCGCTGAAGACGCCGCTTCTACACTGAAAATCGCCGCTGTCATCTATGTACACGCCGAGCACGTTATCGAACTTCCTCTTCAACACCTCAAGCGTTCTAGGAGCAACAGCATCACCGATATCGGCTCCCCGGACGATGTTCTCGATCCACTGGTCCTTGAACCGGTTATAATACAGAGATATAGCATCATGTTGAGGGTCGGTAAAGTCAACTATCCCTTGGAAATGCGAAGGCAAAATCGACCTGAGATTAATGACAAGAGTATTTGTCCCCGGAACAGGATTTGTAGAATAGTACAGCAAGTTTCGCTTCGCCTCAGAATGGTCTTTCAAACCTTTGCCATGTCTGCCATAGTATTCGTCGTGAGGGTCCAGAACCAATATGCCAAGACCGTCCTGGGCGAGAACGCTCCAAAGCATGACCTTGACCAGATTGCTCTTTCCCCTTCCAGTCGTAGCCGGAATCAGTACGTGATGTGTGAACATGTCTTTTCCGTTAACATAAACGTCTACGTCAAGCACCTTTGACCCGCTCCTGACTTTTCCAAGATACACAGGGCTTCCCGGCCTAGTAAGAAACAAAAGATCTTTCTCGGCAACGTGCCTGATCGTAGAAAAGAATCTGGGAAGAGTCTTAGGTATCTTCAGCTCATTGTTCTTGCCGACCCGCAAAAGCGCCTTAATTTGAGCGATAACGTAGTTCCGCAGCTGCGGCTCAAGAAAATCCAAGTCAGCACCCATGCCCTCAAGCTTCATGCCCGCCAGAAGCTCCCGCACTAGCTGCGGCACTTGGCTTCCATAGACAAGCTCGTAAGCCTGAAGAATCACGTATCCCCCATCTTCCTCAGCCACAAGCAAGTCTCCTATCTCTATTTCTCCACCAGCCTTTTCCCTTGCCAGAATCTGTCCGGTTTTTCCCGCAATTATCTGACCCGAAACTTCCAACGCCATTCCAAATCAACCCTTCAACACGTCTAACACGCTATGTGCGTCACCCGAGCAAATATGCCTCGAAACCTTCTTCCACTTGCCCAACTTAGATATCTCCGACATCAACAGTACTCGATACTTATCTATCTCGTCCCCGCTCACTCGAGCAAAACTGTCCGCATCAATAAGGCCATAAGGATACCCTGGAAAACTAATGTCCTTCGAATTGCTCGCCAAAGCCGAAGTGACATTGCAGAAGTCTTCCTCACTCATTCCCCTTGCCTGCTCACCGCATATTTCACACCTGAAAACATACTTGGCACTTTCATGCAGCTTCACCACGTAGAGAAAGGCATTATGCTTCACATTCACAACCTTAGCAATCGGAAGACACCAAGGACCCTTCACCTTGTAATCCTCAGCCAACTTCTGCACGGCGCCCAAGAGCGAAAGTCCCGTAGTCGTGAAAAGCGTGCTCGTTTTCGAAATTCCGGCAAAGACAACTCCTCTTTCAATTCCCGCCCGGAACGCCCTCGCAGTGTATATCTGCTCGTTCGCGTGACTTGTTTGGAGAGTGCCATCGTGCACGATCAGATCCCCCCTTTCAAGTTCATTCTCAATAATGTGCTTAGCAAATTCCCACTCGGCAAACCTTCTCGCCATCGGAGCAACTATTCTTATATCTGCCCTCCGATTTCCAAACGTGACCGCCCTATCACGTGAACTGAACGACAAGTGACGCTCGTCCGGAACAAGACCCACGAATTCATCCTTCAAAGGAAAAATCCTAGTATCATAAAAAATCTCCCCATCCCTAAAATCCGACATTGTCGCAGAATAGAACTCTATCTTCCTCGGCAAAGACTTCGGAACAAGCCTATTCCGTCCCCTCAAGATGTTAAAGTATATCCTATTTATCTGAACTGAGAAGTTAGGCGCACCCAAGATCTCTTGATTCCCCCCATCCACGTAAGCCGTGCACATGTCCGGTTCGACATCCTTGATCGGAACAAAGCTCGTAGGAGGAAAAGGCAAAAGCTCATAGTCCGGACTGCCAAAATAAGGTTGACCCACGTCATCATCCTCAATCTTCAAGTCCAAAAACTCGGCGATTTTCTTAGAGATCTCCGCAGACATACACACGCCACACAAAGTACACATAGACTCCCAGCTTGTTAAAAGCATATTTCAACGAGAAAAGGCAAAAGCACGCGTAGGACTGAAAAGGAACATTCTCATCCCGGGTCATGGGCAACACGAAAAACAAGAAATCAGCGAGTGACAAATCGCAGGCCTGTTCAAGCTTGCGCGCGCGAGCTCCGTCAAAATTAGCTCGATAGACTCCACCTTTGATCCATCTTTCGATCGATCGATCGCTTGAGGAAATGCTGCTTGGAAAAATAGCTATGAGGCAAGAGTATACACAATTCAGGTATGCTAGTGTTTTGTGCTGGTGAAAAGAGGGGTAAGTAGGAAGGAAGAGCATCATATAGGTAGATATACGTAGGGGGTATCGGAATCGAGTATACGCTTTCCAACAAGATTTGATCAAAAAGATAGATTAGTTTGGGTTTGGATTATTCAAGGTCCGTAGACTACCTTTCCAAGAAGCGGAGAAATTCCTCTGTCGTAGATACAGGGTCAACAGTTACGTTTCCATATTTCGAGAGAGTCTCAGATATCCTGCGAAGTTCAACATGAGGATCGTTCACATTTACTACGAAAATTGAAAATCTTCTTATTGTAGAAAAATAGGCTGCTTCGGGTTTGAGTTGTGCCATGACTTCTTTGATTTCTTTTTGTACCTCTTTTGAATTCTTCATTAAAGCACTGGAAACTTCCGTGGGTGTATCAAGAGTTATTAAATACTTCATCTTTTTCACCTCCACATAATGGATGCCAGTCCTCTTGGTCTCTTTGGAAATAGAGTGATTGGGCTTACATTTTTAAAACACACTTCTCGTATATGAAGAGATGAGGAATTTTCGCTATAGTACCGAATTACACATAGATGATCGTGAGTTTGGGTTTGGAATAAAACTCTACCCCAACCAACGTTTTGGAAAGTCGTGCAGATTTACTTGTCGTCGAGCTCTGGAATTCGCCGAGCCAGCTCGACCCAGTTTTCAGCAACGATCTTTCTTATTAGCGGTTTGAGACCAGCAAAAACCTGTGGCGGCATCAGAGTCATCCAACCCTTTGTAATCACAACCCGATCATCAAAGTCAAGTAAGGGGAACAGCCACTGAACTAGAGTTGGAAATCTATCAGGCGGCACTTTTTTTGACATGAGTCCAGCGATGGAGGCCTGCTCGCTCTCTGTTGTTCGCTCTCTCAGGATCGGATACAGATAAGCGTCTTCCTTGTCCAAATGAATTCTTAAATGCGAAGCTAAGACTGCTGTTGCCCTCGCTGTTGTTAGAGGATCAGGTGTTTTCCGCATTGCTTCCAGCCCACTAACCATGGTGTCAAGCTCACGATGATCCATTAGGTAAGCTTTGGTTACAAGAGGTGCCACGTTGTCGACAGCCGGGAAAACCGCCGCCTCCTCACCCCTAGCGTGATAATCCAGAACCTCATCCATAACATGAAGTCGATCCAAAACGGCAGTCAGATCCCCACCACTACGTGCCATTTTGAAGACTGAATCATCAATCTGGGAAACATCACGACGAAACGCATTATGAATAGAACGCACTATGTCAAGTGGTCCAGACAAAGATTCACCGCGACATTTGAAAAGTTGCGCCGAGTATATTAATGATATGTTCTTGGATTCTGTTCGATTAAGGGACATGGAACGTGTTCTTGCGGTTCTGTAGTCACAAAAAACAGAATGCTTCCCAGTTTTGAGGATAAAACCTTCCCCCAACTAACGCAATCTTATATTTGTTGAATCGTAACTGTAGTGATGAGGTCTACTGAATGGGAATCATTCAAAAGAAATGTTCGATTTGCGGAAAAGTCTTTACGACATTAGATAACAAAAACAAATATTGCAGTGCCCAATGCGCTAAGAAAGCAAATAAGAGAAAATAAAGACGTCTCAAAAAAGATACAGCCTTCCTATGATAGATTCTTGAAAAGGAATTGATGCGACCGTGTACTCGATTCCGATACTACCTATATACCTACTCTATAATGACTTGATTCTACTACCTGTATACCTGTGCTGAATCCAGTATACTGCCTTGACAATCACCGTCTTTTCCACGGCACGTCACCGTCGTCGTGATTTGGTTGGTTGGTATAAAACTTTACCCCAAACCCAAACACTTTAACGAACGAACGACGACTTCAAATTCAGATAAACGCACCAAGTTATACACAGCGCGCACTAGCGACTGAAGACCCGGCCAAAATAACACAAGATTGGTAGACAAGCATATATTTTGCGGAGGTCTCTTCTAAGGGAAGAGCGAGGCACAAGCCTTGAGCGCGCGCGCAACGCCCCTCTTTTCAAAGCGGGAAGTGATTGGGAATGAAGATGAAGAAAGAAACCAAGGACAAAATAATCGAGGAAGTGCGGTTCTTCCTGTTCCAAGAGAAGGACCCATGCCACCGGGTACTGGGAAGCACATGGATTGTGATGATTATGCTGTGCGCTTTCTGGCCCACGGTCATATGGCTAGGGTTAACCGGCATGATCATTCTGGCGAACTTCACCCTTGCAGGAGTATTTGTCTTCTACGCGCTCATATTGCTGACTGTCCTCGAAGGATTTCACTACGTCTGCGACAGGGCACCGCAAAAAGTTGGAAAAATTGAACGACGCGACTTCAGACCAACCAGGTCGGGCAGAGAAGAAGCAGAATCCTCGGTTGCACATTAGGAAGGAATAAAACTTTACCCCAAACCAACCAAAATGACGATGAGGAAAAGCTATAGCCGAACCTAGCAAAGAGCACTTTTCGATCGATCAAGTCATATAGAACTAGAAAAAAATGGAAGAAGAGTCGTTTGTCTACTTCTTTTCTGAGATGAAGTGAAGTGCGAACAAGTGTCCTTGATATGCTACAGGAACCATTATGACAGTAGCGTTAACTGTGCCTCCGGATTTCTTCTTAACCTTTATATCTATCTTGGAACCGACCATTTTTTCCATGGCATCTCTATATGCTGAAACCACAGTCTGCTGACTCGTCTTATCAACAGTAGTCTCCAAGGGATTTTCAATTTTAGCCCATTCCTCTGGTGAATTGTAACCCAAAAGGGTTGCGTACTTTTTATTGCACACCTTGTGGGTGTCGTCTAGATAAAGGTAAATTGCCTGTTCCGACGAATCAAAGATTTGCTTCAGTTGACTATGAAATCCGTTGACAAGTTCTTCATGATGTTTTTGATCCGAACTCATCTTTCCACCTCGATACATTCGCCTATTAGAAAGTTTCAACAATTATTAAGAATTTCTGTTCCTATATGTCAGAGTCGTATCTCCAACTCGAAAAGGAATTCCTCTCACAGTTTTGTCTGAGTCGGCAGTTTTTGGTTTTGCGGAAAAGTCATAGCTGAGCCGAAGGACACCGTGTGCGCATGCTATACTCAGACAATTTTTATTAACTGGAAACATCATACAGACGGCGCATGACGAATTAATAGGGAGGTGAAAAACGATGCTATTTGTGGTGACTCATGTGCATCCGCCGGAATTGTGCCCAGGCGATAAGCCGGAGTTAGTGAAGAAAACAGTCGGCGTAATGGGTTCAAAGGCTCATGCTGAGAAGAGCGGCGTTAAGGTGCTCGGTAGCTATATGGCACCGGAGGAACACACATTTTTCTTCATCATCGAGTCGAACGATTACGGGAAAATTGTGGATTTCTTCAAACCGATTGCGAAACTGGGAACGCTAAGAATAACGCCAGTCGGTGTCCTTGGAGAACTCGTTACAAAATTCGAGTAAGACAGGTGTGAAATGTGGAATTGTCACGGTCGAACCCCTAGTTTTTCTTTGATTTTAGCGTTTTCATGTTCTACGCTTTCGACATATTCCTCGTTAGCCGTCTTTGGGTTTTGGGATAAAACTTTACCCCCAAACCCAAACACCATCTATTTAGTTGACCATGACCTTCAGCTTGAAATCCAATTCCTTAGGATACGTGCTACTCATCGTTATTATTGACTCAAACCCGAGCTTTCTCCAGAACCCCCCAGCTTCCTTATTGCCGATAATGTATCTCACAGTCAAGTCCTCAACATTGTTTGAATTAAAGAATTTACAGAGTTCCTTCATCAAGCGTCTTCCAACGCCCTTTCTTCTAAACTGCTTCACGACATACATAAGCGACACATGACCAACAGTCCTTGGCAGATAGTCAACTCTGCGCGTAACTTCGCCTTGGACATACCCTATTATCTCGCCATCTGCTTCAGCAAGCAATACAAAAATGTTGCTGTCCGCTAGGTCATTCTCAACCTTCTGTTTCAGAAGCTTCTTTCCCTCTTCAGTCATCCGCCAAATCAAAGGGTTCGATTTTTCAGCGTGCTCCTGCAACAACAACCTTAGCTCAACAATTCTCTCCACATCCGAGGAAGCTGCTCTTCTAATTGCAAGGTTATCCATAGGATTCACCTGTACAAGATTTGAGATAAAACTTTCCTCCAACCAACCAAAATCAGATTGTTTTTGGCAGGCGTATACCCGATTCCTACTACCCTATATTGTTGCTCTTTCTGTCGCACAAACTATTAAGCAAAGAAAAGGCAATTATGATTTTGGAGATCTGTTTGCATTGGAAGACATGATGAAGCAGTTCATAAAGAACATGAGCAAAGAAGACAAGCAGAAAATGATGCAAGAATTTATGAACAGCATGACAGAGGAGGAAAGAACGGAGATGATTCAACTAATGATGCCCATGATGATGAAAAACATGAAGCCGAGCATGATGATGGCAAATATGATGAAGAATTTTGATGAAAACGAATGCAGAAAAATGATGACAGAAATGAAACCCGAAATGAGAGAAAAATGCAAGAAAATGATGGCAGCCTGTCTCAAAGCCTATGAATAGACGGAAAAGACAACTGAAAAGCTTGGGTCTGGGATAAAACTTTACCCCAACCAACCAAAAAAGTTGGTGGTTTGGCTTAGCGCGCGAATCAGAGGCGTTTAGCGGTTTTTAAGAGAAGCCTGATCAACATGAAGGCTATACCTGCAGGTTGTCCCAATTGCCAAGTGGGGTTCTAAGGAGTTTTCATAGGGATAGACACTGTAAAGGCTGAACCTTTCCCAACAGTGCTCTTTACGGACAACTTGCCCCCATGCGCTTCCACTATTCGTTTGCAGATGGCCAAGCCGAATCCCATTCCTTTTGCCTTTGTCGTGAAAAGTGGCCTCCAAACCTTCTGCAAGGTTTCCTTTGACATGCCCGCTCCCGTGTCGGAGAAAGTGATCTCCAGACTACCGTTCGATGCTCTGTTTGTCACTGTTAGTGTTCCACCCTTCGGCATGGCGTCTATGGCGTTCCTGATTACGTTGACAAAGACTCTTTGCATTTTTTCTTTGTCAACTTGTATCTTTAGCTTTTCCTGTGTCCTATCTATCACTCGCACGTTTCTTGGAACTTTCAGGGAGGTCAATGCTTCCTTTAGCATTGATTTAGGTGTAGCCTCATGCAATTGCAGCTTCATTTCTCTCGAGTATTCAAGCAGATCGTTTATGATTTTGTTAGAGTATTCTATGTCTTTTTCAATGATCTTCAGCATATCAATGCCTTTTTCATCTATGTTACAACCGTACTTGGTTTTCAAATAGTAGGCAGCTCCTGCAATTCCAGTCAATGGATTGCGCAGGTCGTGGCCAACCATAGATGCTAACTCTCCTATCGCAGCGAGCCTTTCAGACTTCAGAAGCTGCTGCTGGGCACGTTCCAACTGTGTCGTTCGGTCCTCTACCTTGTCTTCCAAACGTTCAGCGTATTCCTTGAGCTGATTCTTTGCTTCATTTAGGTGTTGGATCAGTTTGGCGTTTTCGATTGCTACAGCGGCCTGATGAGCAAACAGTTCCAAGGGAGCCAACGACTCTTTTGTTGGGCGTCGTCCGTCTTTTGGATCATCTATACTCATTATGCCCACTACTTGACCGTCAGGCAATCGCAGGGGAACGAAAAGCAAATCGTCAGGGTCCCAATCAACCGTCTCCTCCTTGGAAACATTGCTTCGAACAGCGTCTTTGAACTGTTTTCGAACGAGCGGATCACTCCAAGGCAGATAGTAGGACTCTCCTAAGCGATAATGTTTGAACATGGGGCTCAGGATTTGACGCCATACTTCTCCAGACGCTTGGTGCTTTCTCAGATGTTCTTCTTCTTCAGGAGTCAGGCCTGCAGTCACGAGGTCTGTTGTGTTCAGGTTCTCATCCTTCAAGCTTATGACAGCTCTTCCCCAATCCTGCTCGCAAACGGCATCTGCAATAGTTCTAAGCTGGTCACGCAGGTCTGATATATGAATCAGCATTGCAGAGCTTTTCATCAAAGCTGACATTTTCTTGGAAATGTTTCTATAGTTTTCTTCACTGACCCGCAAAGCATCTTCCATTTTTCTGCGTTCGGAAATGTCTGTTACGGTTCCAAGGATGGCAGGTTCTCCATCATACATTATCAGTTTTGTAGTCAGTATTGCGTCTATTATTCTTCCTTCTTTGGTGACAAGTTTGTATTCGATTGAGGGAACATCTTTGCCGTTCATATGGCTGTTGAAAGATGACTTCATCAGTTCTTGAGATTCAGGAGCTGTAAGAGACATGAAGTTGAAGTCTGGAGAATAGAATTCTTCTTTCTTGTACCCCGTGGTCTCTGCTGCTTTCTTGTTGGCATAGACAACTTTGCCTCCCTCATTGATGAAAATCATGTTCGGTGATTGTTCTGCGAGGTTCTTGAATTTCTCCTCGCTTTCACGCAGTTCTTTTTCGGCTATCTTACGATCAGTAATGTCTAAGGCTATGCCTCTAACACCGACTGACGTATTATTGTGAACAATAGGAATAGAAGAAACGACAACAGGAAGAGTAGTACCATCCTTCTTCAGTATAGTGTATTCATTGTTGCTTGCCCTTTTCCCTTTCAACACTCTTTTGAAGTTCCCTCCAATCCTGTCTCGATCCTCAGGAACGACAACTTGAAGAATGTTCAAACCTTCTATGAAATCATCTTGCGTATAGCCCGTGACTTCAAATCCTTTCTGATTGACAAATGTAAATCTTCCCTTGAGGTCGATTTCGAAAACAATCTCGGGCAACAGATCGGCTAATTCCGAAAGCTCAACCTTGCCCTGCCTGCCATCAGAGACGCGTTCAAGTATGCTCGCTGATTCGGTAACAGAACCATCCATCTAAGTATTCCTCGAACATCATGGTTTTTCACTACATTAAACATTTATGAATGCATGATCAATAACCGTGAATCAGAACCGTTCTAGCGATCGATCGTTTCAATGAAGCAATTGACAAGCAAATTGCGATCACTCGTAGATGGTTCAGATTCGACCATCCTAGACGTGAGTTTTACAGCTATAGCAGTACCACTTTTCATATGACACTATCAAGCTGAGTCGTCTTCCACAAGCCATAAGAACCGAAAGAGAAGAAATAAGGGCTTCATTGTTGAAACAAATTCTTTGATTGCCTGTTTAAGAGCATTGAAGCAGATTTGAACTTTTATATGCTTTGAAACCACAAATGTTCAAAACATTATCGTGGGGAGGTGAAATTCTGGAAGATTGGAAGATCAAGATTTCAGTGCTATGGCTCTTTGAGGCAGTGGCTTTGTTAGCTTACATGACATTGGGGAGTTTGGAGCCAGGTGCACTACATCAATTTCTAAACACAGGAGAAATAGGAGGCCTGAAAATAACACCTGAGCTGTTGCTACTATTCGCAATCTTAATATTGGTACCACTGACAATGGCTTTCCTGTCCGTAGCCCTAGAGAATCCCACAAATCGCTGGGCAAACATCATCGTGGGCACAGTCTTCATTGTTCTTAACTTCATTGATCTCATTGAAGCTGTGACACAACCATCTGCATGGATGACATTGACGATTCTCTCAAAAATCGCGGCCCTAGCACTGGTTGTCTGGTACGCATGGAAGTCTAAGCAGAAAGCATGAGTCTTGACTACGATTTCTATTGAAGGAAAGAATCAGATGTTAGTGGACAATAAATAGACTACTAATGTTTACTTATGGAAGATTTCTTCAGAAGACAGATAACCAGATTTTCTCCGAAGACTGTTTACCGGTCTTTGCGACGAAGCCCCCTATATTCACGCACTTGAAAGCAAGACCCAGCGAGAGTTGGCCCGCAGTTAGGGCAGCGTATACAGAAGTAGCTGTTGGGATCGAATCGATCAATCAGAGACGAAAGACCGACCTAGAAGCCGCGTGTTGCTCAATTCCCAGACTAGCGCGCGCGTTAGCTGACCTTGCTCTCGATCTTTCCTACCGTAGCGACATATATGGCGAATTCTTCTTCCCCGTCTACCATTAGGACGGAATCCATTTTTTCTTGGTCGTATGCACCGATGGCACACATTCCGCAACCGATGGCTTCGCATGCAAGATAGAGGTTTTGGCAAAGGTGACCTGAGTCTTGTGCTATCAGTTTTGGAGAAAGAATGCTGTATCTCCATTCTGTTCGGTAGGGAATAGCTGTCCAAATGAACGTTACAGCGCTGCCCCTCACATATTGCTCGTAACATGCTTCGTGGGCTCTTTCTGTCAGCTCCTTATCTGCATACAAGAAGCACAGCTTGTTCTCCAGTGGTAGATATCTGTAGAGTCCTAGCTCAAGTCCCTCTACTCGGTTCACAAGCAAATATGTTTCAAAGGGGTGACGCGCCCCGGCGGACGGAACTGTGCGCAGGGCAACCATGACTGAGGGGCCACTAGAACTCTTGCTGACGGCTCGTGTTGCAATCATGCTTACACCCTGTGTAGCCCAAAGCAGAAAGGAGAGCTCTTCTAGGGTCAAAGGTTCCGCAGCAAACTTTCTGTGGCTTCTTCGGCGTCTGATCGCTTCTATCAACGGCATGTTTCCAACCGTCAGGTTCTCCGGCGAAACTAGAGCAACCAATTTGGCATTTTGCGGGTATGGCTTCTGAGTGGGAGGAGGTGGAATACCTTTTCTCTGATCTGTTTCGATCCGGTCCAATTCTTCCCACAAATCGGACTTCAAGAACTTGCGATAGGCTGGCATTGACTCAATGCTCACTTTTCGAGTAGCTTTCATCCCACACACCGGCAATGTGCTCTGAAAGTTATTGGGAACCAATATAAAAAAAGTGCCTCGCGCTCGACGTCAATGGAGAAGGCGTTTACGACCCTAGCATTGATGCTTTGGACGACAATAGCGCACGCATGCACGTAGTTAGCAGAAGCACATACTGACGCCGACTGACGAGAAGGGGGCCTCCGCACACGGCGGTTGAACTACAGATTGAACATCTCAAGAATAGGGGGATAGGGGCTATCAATTCTGTGACCTCTCAGACCCCACAAAATTGACATAGACAATGTTGCCAGGACGCGGAGCCAACATGCCCTAGAGCAAAAATTTCAGCAGATTTTCAATGCAAATTCACCAAATTTTCAATGCTTCACCCTAGAAATTTCAGCAGAAACGCGCGCGCTTTTCATTCTTGTTTCTGCATCTCCAACAAGTATCTCGCAAGCGTTGAGAACGTTAGGTATCGATAGTGGATTTTGTCATTAAGATCAATCAGGAAACTGTGAAGCACGAACTTGCTTTGAGGGATAAACTGCTTCATCCAATTCTGGAAATTCGAATAATCAGAATAGCTTTTATGAAGAGAAATCACTACTCCGTTTGCATCTTCTCCCAAACCTCGTTCAATCATCACGGCCTGAGGAATTTCAGACAGCCTCTTCCCGTATTCTTCGATTAGTTTCCTCATGGCCTTCAAATCGCTGGGAGTCACAAAATCAGCAAAAGTGAAAGCACATATTTGAAATCCGAGTTTGTTAAAATCTGGAATGATCGTATACTCTCTTATGACCCCCAATTTCCTCAGTCGCCCAGTCAATCTGCTGATGGTAGGCTGAGAAACTCCAAGCGCTTTGGCCAGTTCCCTGTCGCTTCTGTGACTGTCTTTCAATAGCTCGCCGACAAGCCTCAGTTCGATTTCCTTCACTGACACCACTCATCCCATTTGTTGAGATTCCATCATATAAAACCTGCGAACCTATTGTAAGAATCAAGCCAGAGCAAACTATTCTACTTCGTACAATGGACAATTGCTTTTTCTTTTGTTTGTACGATCGATCGAAAGAAAGAAAGCCCTCACTGACCAAGACACCATGAGGCCGTATTTTCCGCAAGGGTCGTAATCTTCAACGCTCTAATCAAACTCATTTTTATCGACAAACGATAGACCCATTTAAATTAAAGATTTTGTGCTCCAAGGTATTCGATCAGAAATAGAGAAGGTGCGGCAGATATCTCCACTTTGCCATTCTAAACTCTTAGGCAGATACTTTTCCCTTTAAGTAGATTATCCTTGCTTTCGCTTTCTGAAAGGCGCGCGCTTTCACACAATGCTTTTATCGTTCAAAAGAAGTAATAACGCGCGAGGCTTATGTCAGACATAATCACCGTCAGTAACCTTGTCGAAGTGTACTCCGACGGAACGAAGGCTGTTGACAACATTTCCTTCAACGTCAAGGAAGGCGAGTTCTTCGGATTTTTGGGTCCCAACGGAGCCGGAAAAAGCACAACGATCAAGATTCTAACAACGCTTCTCAGGAAAACATCCGGTTCGGCCATCGTCGCCGGCCATGACCTGGACAAAGAGCCCAAGGAGATTCGAAAGCTCATCGGCGTTCAGAGCCAAGACACGGCTGTCGACGGAGACCTCACCGGCAGAGAGAACCTGATGCTTCAAGGCCATTTTCAGCAGTTGCCCAGCGCCGAACTCAAAGAACGCGTCAACGAACTCCTGAAACTCGTGGAACTCGAAGACTCCGCGAACAAGCGCGCGAGGAACTATTCAGGTGGCATGAAGAAGAGGCTTGACCTCGCTTCGGCTCTCGTCCACAGACCGAAATTGCTCTTCCTAGATGAGCCGACGACGGGCCTAGATCCTCAATCGCGCGCGGCGATATGGGCTTACCTTGAGAAGCTAAACAAGGAAGAAGGCACCACCATCTTCTTGACGACACAGTACATGGAAGAGGCCGATAGGCTCTGTCGGCAACTTTCGATAATAGATTTAGGGAAGATAGTCGCCAGCGGGTCTCCAGCTGAGCTCAAACGTCAAGTCGGAGCCGACTCCATCAAACTGTCACTTGAGAACTGCGCCAGGGATAAACCGAATGCAAAGGATATCCTTGGCAGCCTTAAAGGCGTTACAAAGGTCCTCGATTCTGAAGAGTGCCTGACCGTGTACGCGAAGAATGCGGGACTCATCATCGCCGACATCGTTAGAGCGTTTGACAGCAACGGCATTCGGCTCGCATCGGTCAGCTTCTCATCGCCGACTCTTGATGACATCTTCCTGCAACACACGGGAAGGAGAATAAGACCAGAGGAACTCGTCAAGACCCCCAGCACCATGTTGGGCGGGAGGAGGCGATAAAACATGACTCTCTTCTCCGACACCAGATACCTCTTCGTTAGGTACTTGAAGAAGCTCATCCGAAACCCGATTCTGCTCTTCTTCTCGCTGTTTCAACCCATAATATTCTTGCTTCTTTTCACGCAGTTGTTCTCGAGGTTCTCTTCCTTACCGGGATTCTTGGCTGCCACCGGCGCCAGCAGCTATCTTCAGTTCGCCACCGCCGGCATCCTCCTCCAAAACGCCTTCGGCAGCGCCCTGCAATCTGGAACATCAATAGTGCTCGACCTAGACACTGGATACTTGCAGAAAATGCTCGTGACACCAGTCAGCAGATACGCCATATTGCTGGGAAGACTGACTAGCGACGCTTTCAGAGTCGTCGTTCAGTCAGCAATCATTCTGGCTTTAGCCTATGCCCTGGGCGCCACAGTGACAACCGGGATTGTCGGAATACTGCTCATGCTTTTCACCGTAGCCTTCTTCGGCCTCGCTTGGTCCGGAATTTCTCTAGCCATAGGACTGAAGACAAGATCCTCAGAGACCGTGTTCGCCATAGGCGGATTCCTCACATTTCCGCTGCTGTTCATGAGCACGGCTTTAACTCCGAGGCTCTTCATGCCCGATTGGATATCAAACGTCTCAAACTTCAACCCCATCAGCTACACCGTAGACGCGGCCCGAGCACTCATGGTCACCGGATACGATTGGGGCACGGTGCTCAAAGCTTTCGGCGTAATTGGACTCATCGCAGCTGTAACCTTGGGAGCGACACTGTACCTGTTCAGAAAAGTAGTTAGCTAATCGAGAAGCACGTTCCCCTATGTTCATATTTGCAGGCAGAACTTTGACAGTATCCTATGGCGTTTGGAGAAAACTGGTTCGGGACGTGAAGGGTTTGAATAGCATGGAGTATGATAACTGTGTGTCCCGTAAATGCAAACGACCCGATTTAGCTGGCTTTAAATAGCTGGGTCTCACTCAGTTAATTATGGGGAACAGTGTTGGAAATACAACATCGTTGCTTCAACGAGTTCCCAGATCAATGCGCAGGATGCCCGGAATACAGCGAATCACGTCCCGATTCAACTTTGCAGCTCGTTTTGCAGGCCGGGATCGGTGGCATACCATATCCGCGGCAATACAAGACATTAGTTACCAAAGAATGCAAACTATACCACAAGCGCAAAGTTGAATATCCAGAATAAAAAAAATTACGCACTTAAAAAGGAAGGATGTTCCGGTAGATTTCGCCACTTAGAAGCGAATTCAGCCTATCAATTGATCAAGTTAGGAATAGAATGGCAACCCCGATAATGGCAACAACGGCGCCCAGTATGCCGCGCCAGCTGGTCCTTTCTCTGTAGATTATCCATATCACCGGGATGATGAGGACGGGCATCAAGGACATCAAAGTCTGCGCAATACCTGTTTGAGTGTCGGCTACAGCGACCATGGAGAGCGTCATGCCCACGAACGGCCCGACCAGTGCACCGGCTGCAGTGTACTTGATTCCCTGTTTGTCCTTTACAGCCCGGTGTAGTTCTGGCAGTTTTCCCGCGAACAGAGCACAAGTCCACACGAAAACGCCTGCCAGCATCATCCGTATCAACGCTGCGGACACCGGATTCATCGCCACGCTCACGTCTAGGTACATTCCCTTTTTTGAAAGAACAACGCCGAACCCCTGACCTATCGCCGAAATCAAACCAAACAACACTCCCCACGTCTTCCGCTTCTTTGCCGCAAGCCTCTCTTGTGACTTCTCTTCCTTTTCCAGCAAGACCACAACAATACCTGACAACGTGACCGCCACTCCAAGCACAGACACTGCCGAGAACGTCTCTCCCAACATCAAGTACGCGCCTAATGACGCAAATATCGGAGAAGAGGCCTGCATTAGCACTGAACGTCGCGGACCGATCGTCACGTACGCTGCAAACAACCCGAAATCACCAATGCCAAGCCCAACAACTCCACTCAAACCCATCCAGAACCATTGCCCGCTACTTGCAAGAGGCAATAACGTACCCAGCAAAACGGCATGCGCACAAACCAAGAGTCCAATGGCCATCATCGTGCGATACACATTGACACTGAACGAACCAAACCTTCTGCCAGCCGACGTGAAAAAGATAGAGCTGAACGTCCAGAAGCATGAAGTGAGAATCGCAGCCGACTCTCCCACGAGACTCGAGTCCAAATTCCTCACGTTAGACTAGAGCCAAACCATCTGGATAACCTTAAACCTTTCCACGCGCGCAATATTATAGGCAGAACAGTCTTTGGAACCGAACCACCTATACTCTGGTCCCTAAAAAAAGGAGGAAAATCGCTGACTAAATCTGCCGTTTTCTTTTGTGGACTAGAACAGCGGCCGTAGCACTTACCACGAGCAGTGACAGCATTATCAACGGTTGGAATTCCGGGATCGTTCCTGTCGGCATGACTTGGAAGTATCCCTTCATCCCCATACTATAGTGGTAAATACAGCCATATGTGTACGTTCCGACAGTGTTTGTGGCTACGAACTGATAGCTCAGGGTAGCTGTAAAGTCTGAGGATTGTGGCTCGGTCGAGTTAGGCGATGAAACATTTGTGTAACTGACGAAAAACCTGTGAGTAAATCCATCGTTGCTTATCAGAGTCAGGTTCACAGTGTCGCCCTGTTCGACTACGATTGTTGGGCCAGGACTTGTTATGTTTGATGTTGTGAAACCCCAACCATGATTGTAAGACCCGTACAAAGTGAAGTTGCGGGGAGTTGCTCCCTTTGCGCTGTGAATCTGTGCTGCAGTCACAACTGCAACCAAGAAAACGACCAGTATTGTGGCAAGAAACCATTTTGCCTTCATTTTCTTCACACTCTTCATTTTGCTAATTATCTGATCTTCCTACAAAACCCTCTTTCCAGAACTTTTCAAAGAAGCTAGATGGAGAAAGCTTGCTAATAACTTTTGCTCGTATTTTTTATCAGCGGGCGGTTATGTCCGAAGCTACGATTTTTTGATTAAGAAAGGGTAGACCGGATTAGAGTTCTATGAAGTCGTTGAAAAGAGAAGAACTGTGAGAGTTTCAGCCAAAACCTGCAAAAGTGAGTGCTACGAAAAACCGTGTTGTCGTCTCTTTACCAGCATATAGTAGACTGCGAAGGCAACCACGGCGCATGCCCAAACGATCCATGCTTCGACAGGCAATGAGAACATCAGAATGATGCAGCTGACCAAACCAAGTGAAGGAATCAAAGGGTAAAATGGAGCTCTAAACGTCTTCAGATCAGGAACTTTCTTTCTCAGCCTTATTGCTGAAACGTGCAGAATGATATGGGTCGACAGAAGTGAAAAACTCGTTATCGCCACTGTTTGCCTCAGATCAGAAACAAAGGCCAAGACGGCCATCAGCGCCCCCGTGAACAGAATTGAAATGTACGGGGTTCCAAATTTCGAATGGATTTTCGCCAAAGATTTCGGCAGCTGCCCGTTTCTCGCCATCGCAAACGAGACTCTGCCCAAACCGATCAGATTCGTCAAAAGGACACTCGCAGTGGCAACCAAGGCTCCAAGGGAGATAGTTGCCACCAACGTAAAGTTTCCTGTCGCTCTTGCAGCATCGGCAAGCGGCGATCCCGACCCTGCCAAGACACGATAGTCTTGCAAACCCGTTGCAACAAGACCCGTTACAACATACAAAACCACAGAGATGACCAAAGCAAGCAAAATGGCCAGCGGCAACGTTCTCTTTGGGTTCTTCACCTCCTCGCCCAACGCTGCTATCCTTCCGAAACCCACGTAAGCAAAGAAAATGAAACCCGCTCCTTGAAGGATCCCGAGAAAGCCGTTCGGTGCAAACTGTGCATAGTAGTTCGAATTCAATTGAAAAACTCCGAAACCAACAAACAGACAGAGGATCACGATTTTTGTCAGAACCAAAATGTTGTTGACCGTGGCGGAATGTTTCGTTCCCACAAGGTTCAAAACCGTCAAAACCAATGCAGCTGAAACCGCAACGACTTTCAGCGGGAAAAAAGGAAACATCGCCACAAAGTAGCTTGCCAACCCTATGCTCACAGCTGCTCCAGCCACGGTCTGTCCGAAAAGCCACAGACAACCCGAAACGAACGCTACAAAGGGAGAAATCAACTCATAAGCAAACTCGTACGTTCCTCCCTGCTTTGGAATTGCCGAACCCAGTTCGGCAAAGCTAAGCGCGGTGAACAAGGCAACAGTTCCCGCAATAACCATCGAAATGATAACAGCCGGCCCCGCATAGCCCACCGCGATACCCAGCACAACGAAGATTCCAGCGCCTATTATCGCCCCGATGCCAATTGCTGTGGCATCCAAAAGATTCAGAGTTCTCTTGAGCTCCACCATTTTCCTCACGATAAATCTGAAAACGTCAGCACTTATAATAGATTCTGTAACACGGCTTCAGCCCGCGTTGATTTCAGCCAGAACCATTAAACAGTAGACGGGCGCTTTGAGATATTAGGCGCGCGCTTGGATAGTGAGCGTTTTTTCTGAGGTAAACATCGACCTAGAGGTGCAGTTTGAGAGAAACCGGGTTTCGGCGTCCGGTCTTCACTTCTTAGAAGTCTGTGAAGCGGAGCCTGTGTCCACATATTCATTGACTAGATCTATCTTGTTCACGGCATTAAGTTGCTTGAAGAGGAAATCGAATTTGTTCTCGACATCGTCTGCAATCGCATCGCGTGTCTCTTGCGGTAAACTCGTGATCTCCTTCTTGAATGGGCCCAATGCTTTTTTCCGGGTCTTGTAGAGGAATTGTTCCTCAGTTTCACCTTGCTTAGCTTCGTTCGCGGCATTGACTCTTAGCCATTCGTAAATTCTGTTTTTGAGATCGGCTGGAAAATGCTTTGATTCATAAATCATGTTCTGGAACTCCGTGGCTAAATGCACTTCAGCGGTCTCACATTCGACAAATCTGTGAAACGCTTCGGGAGGCAAGGTTGACGCTCCATGCTGCACAGCTCCTGCCAGTCCGTAATCTCTTCGGGCAATCTCAGAAAGGGTCTTTAACGTCTCAAAGTCAAGCTCTATCTGTGCAACTGAGCCGTCAGATAGTACGATGCCGCCGTGAGTCGTTCCCGTCTGCACTGAAATCTTGCTTATTCCAACCAACCCCTTTGGCAACCTTTCTCTAAGGCCCGCCATAAATGCGTGCAGATCTTCAGGCGTTGAGTTCTTATGCCCGATCTCACCGATTTCCCCGCCCGCTGAAATCGTAGTCCCCCTCGGCTCAATGCCTCGAATGAACTGTGTGAGTTTTGCACATACCTCATAATTCAGAAGCTGTTGCTTTTTCAAATCGGGCTTGGACAAATCTACCAGAGTGGATGAGTCAATATCGATATTATAGAAACCCGAACTGACTGCATCTGCGATCAAAGCCTGCAAACCTTCCATTTCCTTATGAGGATCCTCCCTAAACTTGGCGGCGTTGACCTGAAAATGGTCTCCCTGGATGAAGACTGGACCACAATAGCCTTCCTTTATCGCTGCTCCCAAAACCGCACTTGAATACTCTATCGGCGGCTGATTGGTGTACCCCATCTCGGACCGGGCAATCTCAAAGACAAATGCGCCAGAACTGTTCTTTTTCGCCACCCTAAACATCCTGCGAGCCAAGTCATAAGTCATGCTCCTCAGATTTATCGCGGGAACCGTGAAACCGCCGAATTCGCCCCTGCCCCGGGCCATGTAAAACTCGTGGATACTCGACGGATGGATCCCTTCCTCGTAGGCAAAGTGAAAAATCTTGCTGGCTAATTGCCTCTTCTTCGCCAAATCATCGCTCATAATCAATTCCATTACGGTTCTTTCAACATCAAACGATCCTCTTGCCATGACGCCTCAACTCCTCAAATCAATATCATTCTTATCTATACCTAATTGCTACATTTCAATATTAAACTAACTTGTATCTGGGTGCGCATACCGATTTCCTTCGATCGCTTGGGCATTATTAAACGCGCACTGAGCGCCCCCGTGTCTCTAAGGCAAAGGCGGACAATCTAGGTCGGAATCGATATCCATGAAAACAGGTCAGCAAACTCGGCAGATTTTTTCTCTTGGAACTGATTCAGACAAATCTTTTATATCTCTTGCGCTGATCCAAGGGAGCAAAGGTGATAGCATGGGAAGCTTATGGCTGGGAGCTTTCGTGGGCTTTCTCGTAACGGTGGCTCTTGGCTGGGTGTTTCCGGGAATTGGGCACTTGATCGGCGGGTTCATCGGCGGGTTCGTGGCAGGGCTCATAGCTCACGGAGGGATGGGAAAAGGCGCTTTAGCCGGCTTCCTTGCAGGAATATTCGGCGGAATCATCGTTGCAATCCTCGCATTCATAGGCCTCGTGGCGGCGGGCGCGTTTACAGGCGGAATCCTAGGCGGACTTTTTGGCGGCTTAGCCGGTGTGGTCGTCGGAATCGTAGCGATCATATTTGCTGTCTTCGGAGCGATCGCGTCAACGATCGGCGGACTCATAGGTGGACTGCTAGCAAGATAGAAAATCGATCGATCACACGCGCCAATGCCTGTCTGCAATTACACTCCACACACGCTCCAGACGAAACTCTGTCCCTTAACCATGCTCTTCACAACCCAAGCCATCATCAACGCACAAACCAGAAGCATAAAACACTTCCAAACCAATTTATGCCCCCGCGAGTAATGAGACGAAGAACTGATAGAGTAGAAATAAGAAATGTCGATGTAAGGGAAAGGTTCATGGAGATAAGATTCTTAGGTGCAACGCGTCAAGTGACGGGATCGAGCTACTTTCTGGATGCGGGCGGAGTCAAGATCCTTGTCGATTGCGGACTGTTTCAGGAACGAGACTATTCCTACAGAAACTGGGAGGCCTTTCCCATTCCTCCAGACCAGATCAATCATCTCCTTCTCACCCACATTCACCTGGATCACTCCGGACTTATTCCTAAGCTTGTCAACGAAGGGTTTGCCGGAGACATCCTACTGACATCTGCATCTAAAATGTTGTTTCCTATCGTGATTTTGGATTCTGCTCGGATGCAGGAAGAAGATGCTGCCTTCAAGAAAGAACGCCACAACAGACAAGGCCAAAAGGGACCGTACCTGGAAACTCCTCTGTACACGGTTCAGGATGCCGAGAAATGCTTTCCACTCCTAAAGGAAGTTCCCTATGAAGAATTTCTTCCGCTGAACAACCAAGTTAAGGTCTGTTTCCACGATGCTGGCCACATCCTCGGCTCGGCCATGATTGAAATCATTGTCCAAGATGAAAACGGGTCGCGGAACATCATCTTCTCGGGGGACATAGGCCAGTGGGACAAGCCTCTTCTCGGCAATCCCTCCGTTTTCGATCGAGCAGATTACGTGGTCATGGAGTCCACCTACGGAGACCGCAACCACGACAATCCCCAAGATACTGATGATAAACTCTGCAAAGTGGTCAATGACACGGTGAAGGCCGGCGGCAATGTCCTCATCCCCACCTTCGCCATTGAACGTGCCCAAGATCTACTCTATCACTTCAACCGCTTGGCACGTGCTGGAAGAATCCCTTACATTGTGACTTTTCTCGATAGCCCCATGGCCGTTGAAATTACGAAGGTCTTTGAACAATGCGAAAAGTGTCTTGACAAAGAGACGCTGGAGCTCTTCAAGGATGGCCAATCGCCCTTTGACTTTCCGGGATTGAAGCTCGTCGAATCTGTTGAAGGGTCCAAGGCGATTGACCTGATCAAGGGCTCAGCCGTCATCATAGCCGGTTCGGGGATGATTACGGGAGGGCGAATCAAGCATCATCTGGTCAGAGAGATAGCCCGTCCAGAATCCACGCTTCTTTTTGTGGGTTACCAAGCGGTTGGGACGCTGGGACGGCAAATCCTGGACGGCGTTTCTCCCGTTAGAATCCTCGGACAGTCCTATCCAGTGCGGATGAAGATCGAGGAGATCGATGGCTTTTCCGCTCACGCCGGCATGGATGACCTGCAACGCTGGCTCAACAACTTCAAATCCCCGCCGAAACATGTTTTCCTGACCCATGGCGAAGAAGAACCGATCCTAAGCTTAGAGAACTATCTCCGTTCTAAGGGCGGATGGCAAGTGAGCGCACCAACATACATGGAAGAATACAACCTCTAAATCCTATGGCTTGGAACATGAGTGAGACAAAATCAGTGATAAGTCTCGAATAAAGCATGAAATCACTAGGATAAGCTAAATACGCACGCGTATGTTTGAAGTTTAAATAGGACATGAATGATACAAGACGATGGTGAAAGGGCAAGATGGTTGGGCTTACGGTATCTCTGCCTGCAAAGTGGGAACAGTTTCTGAAACGTTTGGCCGACGATCATGAAATTGATCTCAACGCCGTCGTCAGTGAACTGTGTGAGTGGGGATTTTCTGACCCTGAAGGCAAAGAACAATTTAAAGCTTGGCTAGATGAGGCTTATCCAGCAGAAGGAGAAGCTGAAGAAGAAGCGAAAGCTGCAGGGGAAGAAGACCTCGAGGAAGAAGAAGAGTACGAAGAAGAATCTGAAGAGGAATCCCACGAACATCCGGATTAGTCAGGTGACAAACGCGGGCTGTGCAACTGGAAATCGTCATTGAAGCTCGGCTCTACGGTTCGCACGTTTTAGATCGAATCGTGTGCCTTTGTTCGAGTTCTGAGACTTGGTCTCTCTAGGCCACGGTTCAAATACGGGCAGCCGGCCCGCGAAGACACGGATAAGAAAACTCTGCAGGAAAACTAACAAAAAAGAAAACAGGAAACTGACACCTCAGAACAACAACTTTTCTCTGAACAGAAAAGGCGCGCGCAAAAAAAGAGATGATAGCTTAGCTGGAGGGTTGTATGTTGAAAGGCAGCACCGCGTACGCTTGCGTGGCTGTTGCGTTGATTGCTTCATATCCTAGCATCACGTTAATGCTGAAGTTCGCGTTACTGAAGACGTCGCTCTCCAACACTTTAACAGTCACGGTTTGACCCGAGCTCGCAAAAGTCCCGTTAAACAGCGCAGCCCTGTCCACGACTTCGGTGCCTACGGTCCAGTCTTTAGGAACCAAAACCCGTACTTGACCCGAACCAGTGTCCAAGACTAGCATGCCGTTAACCTCTGAAACCACCGTTCCCTGAACCGTCGAAAGCGTTGCATTCTCGGAGAGACTTTCAATCCATTGAAGACCGTTCCCCTGTATTTGCGGCATACGTCTCATATGACCCTGGAACGTGCAGTTGTTCGCCCAGAAAAAGTTCTGCATGTTCTGTACGTCCGTCTGCTCATCAGCATTAGCTTTCAAACCGTTCTGCGAGCTTGCGTACACGAAGACGACGGCACCCAATGCCAAGAACAACACTGCAGCTACAGTAGCTATCTTCAAACTTTTTCTCATGCTTTTACATCACCATACAGACAGCAAACCACGCGCTTATTAAACCGTTTTTCAGAATTAGACCCGATTCTATTCCTAATCTTGCCTTGCTGGCTCGTTGAATCTGAAGGTGAGGAGTAGCTCACTCGACTTTTCAGCTCCAATATTCTAGCTTTTTGGTATTTCGCTTCGCGACATCTACAGATGGCGACTATTGCGTGGTAAGTAACGGCAATCCTTGGGCTGGTCTCATTTTTTGAACAATCCGTACTCCTATATAGCCCGCAATCACAGCGGTGACCGCAGAAACTATAGGGGAAAACATCGTCCAAATGTCAATGTTGAATGATGGGTAGGGCTCATTCGTCGAGTATAATATCGCCAAATCGATAGTGCCCAAAATTCCGTCACAGAAAATGTAAGTCATGAAGGCGGCCACTAGCCCCTCTCTGAGCGTCCCTAGCTTAAAAATGTAAATTGCCAATATTGCAGCCAAAAAAGAGGGAATAAAATAAAGGTACACTGGCGAAAGTAGATTGATGACGATAGCCAGCAAAAGGCCGGCAACTCCTGCTTTTACGCTCGGATCCATGTTTCGGCCCTCGTGTAAGTTCACTTTATGAGCTTTTGAGGTTATTTCAGAATATGATTCTGTGACTCTAGCAGGTCAGTAACACGGGATCGTATCCACGCGAAGTTTTTTGCACCTCATTCCTCCGTAATTGCTGCCCGCGTTCAAATTTCTCTAACGAAATCTCCAATTTTTTCAATTCCTCAAATTGCTGACTAATCTGAAGTTCCAAGACATGTTTTTTCTGCAGGCTTTCAGTAAGCCCATTCTTCAACAAATCATGTTTTTCTTCCAACCGTAATAGTGCATCCATTCTTATTCACCTCAATGTCCTCCATTGTCTTATTCCTATTCTTTTTGGTTCTCGTCAAGGTCCTAAGAAGCTGAAGGGAGAAAGGAGAAAGGGAGAAGAAAAGGAGACCCTCAAATCTTTTCGGACCTTGGCGAGTCCCGTTTTGAAGAATAGGGTGTTTCTGGCTTGTTCTCAACCTCCAAGTTGGTCATTGTCGGCGAATTATTAAGCTGTTTTTCAGAATTACACCCAATTCTGTCCCTAATCTTGCGCTCCAATAAGATCGGGCAGCAAGAACTTGGGAGATGTTATCACTGTCACTCAAACGGTTTACGAAAAACTCCTTGACTTATGTGTGCGCGTTTCGATTTGGTAGGATAGCAACATTCTACATACATTCTGAAAACCTGCATAGTCCTAACAGAAAAGGAGAAGAAGAATCGTGTCAGAGTATGAGTGTAAGTTGCCGCTTTTTCGCTAGCGGGTCATGTATTCATCAAGAGTGTTGGCCAAATCAGTAACAATGTGATGAGCGCTCGATGGGTTCCTCACAGCACCACGAGGTGGAACCAGTTCAGCCTGCGTGTTGAGTTCACGGAACGACACCAACAGGGATATATAATTCTAATCCCAAGTGGATATATGGGTTGGCCTTGAAAGGGAAATGCGCTCTCGCTCTGCTTCCATTGCTGTTGATTCCACTGTTTGCTGAATTGGAAGCCGGTGTGGCTTCTGAGGTTCACGATGTAGCCATTACGGGTGTTACTGTATGGCCAGTCTTGACCCTGCCTTCCTATGTCAACGTCAATGTTACTGTTGAAAACCAAGGTACCAGTCATGAAACGTTTAACGTGACTCTGCGAGCAGATAATCTCACGGTCGCATCGACGAGGGTCATTGACTTGCCACCGGGGTCAAACGAGACACTGAAACTGAAATGTGACCTGTTCCCTTATAGGGCAGTGATTTTCCCACCACCGTGGAGCCTTGACGGGCCAATGATCGCGAATGTTTCGGTGTGGGCCGAAGCTAGCGCGGTTTCCGGTGAGGCAGACACCTTGGACAACGTCTGCGTTGGCGAAGCAGTAAGTATTACTTGGTGGTGCGTGGATCTGAATGGTGATGGAAGGATCAACATTTTGGACCTTGCGATAATGGCAAAAGCCTTTGGAAATGGCGGTTTTCGTCCCTTGTGGTTGGACATTGATGGAGACGGGCAAATCGACATCTATGAAATGGCTTGCGTAGCCAGAGCCTTCGGACGGGTCTACTTTGAACTACCCAACTCAAATAGCGGTACTCTGCGGGTTTTGGCTTGGTATGCCACGGGTTCTGATGCTGAAGGATGGAATGGGAGCTTTGTGGTTATCGAGGTGACGGTTTATGGCCCGCACAGCACATCAGGTACGACGACTACCGACAGGTATAACCCCTTAACACTGGATTTGACGCCTGGAATGTACACTGTCTCCGGGACTTACAATGGCGTTGTGAAATCTGTAAACGTAAGTGTGGTGCAAGGAGAAATCGCAACCGGTATTCTGAATTTCGGAGGACTGCTTCCTCCTCTCTAGCCCGCGATATGGCTTGAAAACCCATCTATGAACAACACCTTCCAACAAATTGTGGTCCATACTTTGTCATACAACAATCGCTCACCAAGTTAATGGACCAAAGAAAACGTAACGCTTTAGAAAAAAGCAGCGCGCACTAGGAGACTTGCGGGAAATGTCGCTACTCGACCCCGGCTATGAATTCCATCCCTCGTGCAATGTTGGAAATTGGAGGTTCATCCGTGTTGTGTCTATTTTCCGAGAATCAAGAAATCGCTGAACTTCTTTACCCTTTTTTGGGCATTTTCTAAGATCCTTTCAAGATGAGGGCCATCAACCTCGTAGGGATCAGATTTGTTCGGAAATTCCCAGATTTGGACTTTGCCTTGTTCGTCTGCTCCGATCGAGTCGTCTATCTTATCCTCGTCTATCAGACGAATTATGAATGCGGCGATCACTGCCATGTCGTCCATGAAAGCTCCTTTTGAATAAGAAGGTTTGATGAAAAGATATGCGTACTGTGCTCCGGTTCCTATTACCTTATAGTCATTTATTTTACTCGAAGTTCCCACTGCATCGACAACATGTAAGAAAGGACAAGCCAATTTGGGCTTGTGACACACGAGCGCTTCAAAAGCCTCGGATTCATAGTCGATTCCCTCCGCTTTGTATCGCGGTCCATAGATCTCATACAGCCTGTGAGCAATGTCCTCAGTTAATCCCACGAAACCTCTCGAGGGATCCCTCTTCACTATGCCCTTCTTCTCCAGAACGTGCAAGTTTCTTATGTCTTGAACAAATTTCTCACGTACATCAAGAAAACCAGCAGCAGCAACCACCAAATTCTCGTATTTCTCAACCAAGATGATCTTGTTCTCATAGTAGGTCATCTCGCCGGCTTTCACCTTCTTGTCCCCGACAATGACTATACCATCTTGGCAAATGACCCCAATTATGCATGTCATAATGAGCTCCCTTCTTGAATGGTTGAGTCAATAATCATATAAGCTGTTCGATTTAAAGAACGACCAACACGCCAGCCCCACTATTTGCATATTATTTGTCGCGTGGGAGACCATTGAGTCATCAGCAAAGCCTATATTGATAGAGATTGTGCACATGAGTTATGGAAAATAGCGACGATTACGTGCTAAAGGTGTCAAACCTAAGCGTGAGGCTTCAGAATCATGTAATCTTGGACAACGTGAGTTTCAAGCTGAAGAGAGGAACAGCCTTAGCCGTTGTTGGACCAAACGGTGCAGGCAAAACTATGCTTTTCAAAGCCCTGTTGAACATAGTGCCGTACACTGGAAAAATTGAGTGGGCGGCAAAGGCGAAGATAGGCTACGTCCCACAGAACATCGCTGTAGACGATATTCCTATTTCTGTGAAGGAGTTTTTGTCGTTCAAAAACCACGTGGACGTGGAGACTTCCCTTAGTCCAGTGAGACTCAACGACAGGAATTACGCAGACAAGACTCTGGGCTTTTTGTCTGGAGGAGAACTTCGAAGAGTGCTGATTGCGTGGGCTTTGACCGACAATCCTAACGTTCTGCTGTTTGATGAACCGACAACCGGCGTTGATCTCGGCAGCGAAGAACCCATATTCGTAACACTCAAGGAGCTAAAGGAGAAAAACAAGATAACAGTACTTCTCATCACCCACGATGTCCACATCGTAAGAGAATACTCTGATTTTCTGCTGGCACTGAACAAGTGCATCACGTTCTTTGGCGATTCAAAGGAAATAATGAACCCGTCAATACAGAAGATTATCTACGGCGAAACAGTTTGCGCCGGAACACCCAACGAAGAAAAGTGATTGTCGATGGTAGAGACGCTGGCGCTTAGCGTGTTCATAGGAATCTCCGTCGGAGTTTCAGCGGGTTACTTAGGCTCTCTCATGGTTCTTGAAAAAATGGCGCTCGTGGGTGACGCCCTTTCACATGTAGCATTGCCAGGGCTCGCGTTGGGAATCTTGTTCAACTTCCCTCCTTTTCTAGGAGCCTTCGCGTTCCTGTTTGCATCAGCCGTCGTCATTTGGCATCTAGGGAGAGTCACTAAACTGCCCTTCGAAACAATCGTCGGCGCAATGTTCACTCTTGCCTTGGCAATCGGCATATTGATCATACCGCAACCTGACCTCCTTGAAGCACTGTTCGGAGACATAACGACGGTGGCTATTCTGGACGCTGTAGCTGCAATAGCCGTGTCAGTGATAGCGGTGTTTTTGACGAGGATGATCTACAGAAAGCTCGTGTTGGGCATGATCTCGGAAGATCTGGCGATCTCGAAAGGAATTGACGTTAGTAAAATAAACTTGCTCTATCTTCTGCTTGTGTCTCTTGTTGTGGCTGTAGGCATCAAAATCGTGGGAACCCTTCTGGTGGGTTTCCTAGTGGTCGTTCCGGCGGCTGCGGCAAAAAACGTGAGCGCCGATCTGTTCAAGTACGCGGTGATAAGCGCTTCCTTCGGAGTGGTCAGCACGGTTTCAGGGATTCTGTTCTCAAGTTACTTAAATTTGTCAGCGGGCCCGCTAGTGGTCCTTTCAGGAATCGCAGTCTTCTTGGCAACCGTCCTGGCAAAATGGAGGGTAAAATAGAGCACAACAACCGTGCTCACGTTCAATTGGTTTCCTTTTGGGCAGGAGAGATTCGACTTGCTGTCTCGCTATATTGCCCTCGATTCCTTCTCCACAGTCAATTTTCAAGCATTGGAAAAGTCTTTATTCCTTCAGTTGTTTTTGAAGCATCCCTTCGATTCTGAAGGATTTCGAGATTATGAGGATGGTGCACGCCGGGTGTTTCAAGCTTCGAATTTTTCAAGGTATTTTTTCAGGTCAGATGTCAGGATTGCATCTCTTTCAGTTCGGGCAGGTTGAAGCCTGGACTGGGCGCCCTCTTCAACAAGGGTTCTTACTCTTCTTTCAATTTCGTCTCTAATCTCTCTCACTTTCTCTATCGGTTTTGCTTTCGGATCCTCAATGTTCCAGTCTATCACCTTGCCGAGTAATGGTGCTGGACAGAATCCTTGAGCACTGCATCCCATTACGATTATAGTATTCGCTTCTTCAACCATTTGTGTGGTGATGAGCTTTGGCTTATTCTTAGAGATGTCCATTCCCTTTTCCCGCATGACTTCAACGACCATAGGATTGACTTTGTTTGATGGCATCGTCCCAGCACTCAAAGCCTCAACAATACCGTTGCCATAATGTTTTGTAAAAGCTTCTGCCATCTGACTCCTCCCTGCATTTTCAACGCAGACAAAAAGGATTTTCTTCATGTTTTGACCGCGCGCCTAGCGGAATGATGGAACAACGTATTTAAATATGTTTCTTGTTCTTGGTCTTTTGAACGGTATATGCTTGCGTCAAGAATAAGCAAAAGACTGAAACGACTGACAGACTCGGGAATTTGTTCTGCTGAGGACGCTTCGAAATATGCGGGCGAATTGAAAAAGTTAGCGGATAAGCTCATGACGGTTGAGACTGCAGAGAAGAAGAGCAAGGTTTTCAAGGCCCTTGCTGAGGAGAATAGGTTGAGAATTCTAAGCCTTCTGAAAACCCGTGAAATGTGCGTGTGTGAAGTCATGGTTGCTTTGGACCTAACTCAGCCTACAGCATCTCATCATCTGAGAATTCTGGAAAATGTTGGATTGGTGAAGGACAGAAAAGACGGGAAGTGGGTATTCTACAGCATAGCTGACCCTCGGCTAGTTGAAAATATGGACAGACTGATGCATCGTGAATGAGACCATAAAAGCACCAGTTTGTCAACGTATAAAGAGAGAATCATAGCAACATATTTAAATATTTGAATATGTATTCCCCTAAATCACAAGCAGTTCCGCACTCAGCAGCTAGAAGATTTCGCGGGAGAAACGAAAAGATGGTAAAAGAGAAACAAGCGAAACTAGGCGCTTGGGACAAGTATCTCACCTTATGGGTAGCGCTCTGCATAATTGCGGGAATAGGTTTGGGGAGGGCTTTCCCACAGATTTCAGATGCACTCGGCACATTGGAAGTGGCTCACGTATCCATTCCGATTGCCATTTGTCTCTTCGCCATGATATATCCGATAATGGTGCAGATAGATTTTCAGGAAGTGATAAAGGCCGGCAAAAATCTCAAACCTACGGCAACTACACTATTCATGAATTGGGCAGTAAAACCTTTCACGATGGCACTGTTCGCTTGGCTGTTTCTCAAAGTTGTCTTCGCCCCTTTTCTCTCCCCAACACTCGCCGCGCAGTATGCTGCAGGACTGATTCTGTTGGGTGTTGCCCCATGTACGGCCATGGTTTTGGTTTGGAGTTACTTGGCCAATGGAAACATGGGTCATACACTCGTGATGACCGCCATAAACACGTTAAGCATGGTCATCCTCTACGCTCCCTTAGCAACGTTCCTTCTGGGCGTAAATGGCATAGTAGTGCCCTGGGATACGATAGCATTTGCCGTAGCGATATACATCATTATTCCTCTGATAGCTGGCTACTTCACACGAAGACAGGCAGTAAAGAAAAAGGGTGCAAATTGGCTACGGTCAAGGCTCGCACCGCGATTAGGTAAAGCATCAATCACCGCTCTACTGATCACATTAGTTATACTCTTCTCTCTGCAGGGATATCTCATTGTTGAGCAACCCGCAGTCATCGGCATGATTGCGACAGGCATATTCGTTAACATCTTACTTGTTTTCGCGATTACATATCTCGTCTCAAAAGTCATTCATCTGGGATATGAGGATGCCGCACCTACCGCGATTATTGCTGCCAGCAACCACTTTGAAGTTTCCATCGCTGTCGCGATAACTCTCTTTGGTCTCACTTCGGGAGCAGCATTGGCAACCGTGGTCGGTGTGCTAACGGAGGTCCCCATTATGCTCTTCTTAGTGTGGCTCTGCAAAACTACAAGAGATTTCTTAGACTAGCTCGGCGCGCGCTGTTTTCTTTTCAACAAAAGAGATTGAACTTGTCGTCTTGTCATTTGACCTTCTATTCTTCTCCCCAGTCTGTTATCAAGCACGGAAAACCCTTATTTGTGGAATGTTAATTCTAAAAAGTTTATTGATGTAATTCTTCACGTTGCGAAAGCTGCCTGTTTATCGTACCGAAGAGCTTATGTGGGTTGCGCTGTTGTCGGGAGCGCGCTTCGTATTTATAGGACGTTTGAGATTCTGTATAGGTTATTCCTGGGGCAGCAGAGGAACGGCAATTGCGGAGGAAAACGGCAGTCGTAGCCATCGGCGGCAACTCTCTGGTTAAAGATGAGAATCATCAGGCTGTGGCTGATCAGTTTGAAGCCGCGAGAGAAACCTGTGCACACATTGCCAGCATGGTGGAGCAGGGTTGGGAAGTTATTATCACTCATGGCAACGGGCCACAGGTGGGTTTCATTCTTTTGCGGTCCGAGTTGACGAGCAAGTCTGTGCATACTGTGCCGCTTGATTATTGTGGGGCTGAGACTCAGGGAGGGCTGGGGTATATGATTCAGCAGTGTCTGCACGATGAGTTTAGACGGCGGGGCATCAAGAGGCAGGTGGCTACGGTTGTGACGCAGACGCTGGTGAAGAGGAATGATCCTGCCTTCAAGAACCCTACGAAGCCTATTGGACCTTTTTACGGTAGGGCGAAGGCCGCGAGGTATCGTGATGAGCGGGGCTGGAAGATAGCTGAGGATGCTGGCCGGGGCTGGCGGCGTGTGGTCCCCTCTCCCATGCCGGTGCACATCGTTGAACAGGAAGTGATCAGGACTCTTGCCCGACGAGGGATCGTGGTCATAGCTGTTGGCGGTGGCGGCATTCCGGTTGTTGAAGAGCGTCGCAGGTTAAAGGGCATTGAGGCCGTGATCGACAAGGATTACGCTTCGGCATTGCTGGCTATCGGGATAAGGGCTGATCTGTTTCTGATTTCGACGGCTGTCGAGAAGGTGGCCCTGAATTTCGGTAAGCCTGACGAGAAGTTTCTAGACAGAATCAGTTTGGCTGAGGCGAAGAAGTATTATGCGGAAAGACAGTTTCCACCTGGAAGTATGGGTCCGAAGATTAAGGCTATTATCAGTTATCTTGAAAACGGGGGAAAAGAGGCGTTGATCACTAACCCGGAAAACATTGAACGGGCCTTGCGGGGAGAAACGGGCACGCGTTTCACCCGTTGAATGTGAGTTTGGTTTCTGATAGCGCACGCTCTTTGCGATTTCACGTTTTTGCCTTCAGAAAATCTACCGCAAGCACTCTTGTGTTAGCTCTCTTTAAGGCTAGAAGTACCGCTGTGCCAAGAATTGCTCCTGCAACGCAGCTTAGAGAGTCCGCAATGGCGTAATAGACGGTCAAAGGAGCCCAAAACATATACATTCCTGGAACCCCCCAACCATTAACCCATACACCAATATTATTGCCAGTCGCAACATCTCCCATCCGTGAAATCCAAGCAAGGCACCATAGTGCCAAAGGTAGACTGGACGGGTTCCTCGTAGTTATGGCATTGATCATCCACTTCCTCACCGGATGTACGAGGATAAATATCAAAACAAGCCAGTACTCCCACGTTATGACGGGCATCGCCTGATACCAAGCAAAAGGATGAGAAAACCATATTGCCATTTCTGCTGCGAAGATCACTGCAGCTTCCTTCCACCTGTTAAACAACACAAGACCGCTTATCAAAGCGGCCATAGTTGGAGTCAAAAAAGTAAGCAATCCGATATTTGAGAGCGGGTTTACATATGGAACAAGCCATCCGAAAGTAAAACCTGAAAGCGTGCCCCATAAGGGCCCCAACAAGGGTGCTGTCAATCCCGAATGAAGCACGGTTGACAACGTAATGACAGCAGGCGTCCCAAGAATCGGGTAAACCGGAAAGGGAGAACATGCAAGCACTAGGGCGGCCCAGACGCCTGCCAAAGCTAGAAATATTACACTAGTATACTTATAGACCATCGACGCTCACCGGGGTAATGTCGTGTTTTCCATTGCTGTGTAATTTTTTACACAACATTAATAAGATTTTCCCAGAGTGACTTTCACAAGGGATCTCCATTGGATACGCATCCGCCCAAACATTCAAACCATATTTCCACCTGTCTGGAACTGGCCGTTCTTCTGGAAGCCAGTGCTCACAAACCTGGAAATGTGAGCGTTGTTACCAACTTTGAAAGCACACGCTATGAACATTTCCTTGCTTCCGCCGTCGCTGCAAGACCTTCTTTTGAGTATGCGGCTGAACGGGGAGTTGCGGTTTCCGAAGGCAGGATCAGTTTGGCTGACGTTGGGATCGGCCAAATCATAAAGAACTGTGTAGCAGACATCAATGCGTGGCAACACGGTGGCAACACATTGCTCGGCGCAGTGATTCTGCTTTCACCAATTTCGGTTGCTGCCGGCATGAGTATGGCAAAGGACGACCTTGAAATTGCAAAGTTGAGAGAGAACATCAAGCTTGTTGTAGAATCGACCACACCCGAAGATGCCGTTGACGTTTATGAAGCCATAAAAATCGCTAAGCCCAGCGGGCTTGGCACAGCTCCGAAACTCGACATTAACGATCCAGCCTCTACAAACAGAATACTTCGTGAAAAGACTTCACTGTACCAGGTCTTTAGAATAGCCGAAAAATATGACACGATTTGCTCTGAATGGGTTAACAATTACCCAGTAACATTTGATCTTGCCTACCCAACCTTAACCAAACAGATCCGAAACGGCGATGACTTAGACGTGGCAATAATTCACACGTTCTTAAGAGTCCTATCAGAATGCCCAGATACCTTCATAGCCAGAAAGACAAGCTTCAAGACATCCCGAGAAATTTCGTTAAAAGCTAAACAGATCTTGGAGCTTGGCGGATTCGAAACTTCCAGCGGAAGAAAAAGTCTCAGCAGATTTGATCAGCAACTTAGAAAATCAAGCAATCTACTGAACCCTGGAACAACCGCAGACATTATTGCTGCTGCCTTGGCCTTGGTTGTTCTCGACGGATATAGGCCCTGATAGTTTTTCTCGACCCATCTCTTGTACAAAGAACCCCAACTGGGCACAGGACGACCGCCGCGGAGGCAAGTGTTGCCACGGCTGATTACAGAACCTCCTTTGCTGCATGCCTGTATGTTTCAAAGTCGCTTCTTGAGAACAGTACAAATGTCACTTCGTTCAGCTTGTCTTCCTTTTGCAGGTACTCCTTTACTGTTGCTAAGGCTGTGAAGCTGGCTTTTTCTATTGGATACCCGTATGCACCGGTGCTTATTGACGGAAACGCTACGGTTTTAAGTCCCTCAGAAACAGCCAGTTCCAAACAGTTGCGGTAGGCTTCTGCCAATAGTTCCGGCTCGTGATTGGCGCCTCCCCGCCATACAGGGCCTACAGTATGAATCACATGCTTTGCTCTTAGATTACTGCCTGAGGTTATCACAGCCTTCCCCGTCGGAAGTCCGTCTGGCCATTGCGTGGCCCTGATTCGTCTGCATTCTTCCAGTATTCGCGGTCCACCTTTCCGATGGATTGCTCCGTCTACACCGCCGCCGCCCATCAGAGTTGAATTTGCTGCGTTTACTATGGCGTCGGCTTCGATGTCGGTTATGTCTCCTTGGACCAGTCGGATTTTAGCTTTGCCAATATTGAATTCTGTTGTACTCACTTCGCGTTCACCTCCGTGTCTCGTTTGTTCCAGGGTTTCATCTGTCTGCAGCGTTTGGCATGAACCGCCTTTGTATTTGCACTATTTCTGTGCTGTCTTTCGCGCGTGCATAGGTTTCCAGTCTTTCCTGGTTTATGTCTAGAAAAGTGTGGCCCCACTTGAAGATTGAAAGCAACTGCGACGCTTCTTCCTCGAATCCAGCGATGTAGAGGGCCGCCGCGAGGGCCTCTGCGGTTGTGAGCTTGGTCGGCTTGCCAAAATTGACCGGGTTACCAGCGATCAATATGGGCAGACAGCGGGACGTCCCTCTCACGTGCTTCAGCAGCACTTTCTCAGCGTGTTCCCAGCTGCAGTCTAACCCCACTAAGCCGTGGTTTTCAATGCGCTCCCTATCTGCAGGTGAAAAAGCTCTTTCAGAGAAGGGATTGAGCACGACGGCTCTCTTCGGCAAGAACCTTAGTTGAGATACTTGACGAACCAACTCATGCCGCTTCAGCTTCAGAGCCGTGCACTTCTTGGGGTCACATTGTCTCGCATTGTAAACGATTATCCTAATTTGTCTTTGCACCTGTTTTTCGCACCTTTAGGTGGCTCATGGGATCGTTCAAAACGCCTGGAATCCAGTTGATAAGGTCTGAGGCAACCATATGAGCCCCCCTCTGCGCATAGACAAAGTCTCCAGCAGCACCATTGACAAATGCGCCTGCCACAGCGGCTTCAAACGGCTCAACCTGCTGAGCTAGAAACGCTCCAACAATCCCAGAAAGCACGTCGCCCGTACCGCCCACCGTCATGCCCGGATTGCCCGTGAAGTTGAGCTTTACACGTCTTCCGTCGGAAATCACGTCGACAGCCCCCTTCAGCAGAATCACCGCGCCCAGTTTTGCAGCTGCCTTTTGCACCTCTAATGTCTTTTCCGTCACGGCTTCCGGCGGTTTTTTGCCTGTCAATATGGCATATTCTCCAGCGTGCGGAGTGAGCACTAACGGCACTTTCAGTCTTCTCTTGAACTTTGCAAAAGCTTTCAGACCGTCTGCGTCTAACAGCAGGGGCTTTCCTGCTTGTTCAGCAGCCTCGATAACCGCCTTCACGGCTTTTCCAGTTTCCGCGTTCAGTCCGAGACCGGGACCGACAGCAATGGCGGTAGATTTTTCTATGTATGGTCTTAACGTGGTCAGGTTCTGTGGGTTCAAGTGTTTTCCTTCAAGTTTTATTGTGATCAAATCCGGCGACAACGAGGAAATCGCATAGGCAGTTTTTTCAGGAGCAGCAACATAAGCCAGATCAACGCCTGTGCGCAATGCAGCGATAGCTACGAGCGTCGGTGCACCAGAAAAGGTTTCGCTGCCACCGATAACCATCAAACGCCCGAAGTCCCCTTTGTGGGATTCTGACGGACGGGGTTTAGTTACGAGTGAAACGTCACCCGGACCTGCGAATTTCTGAAACTCATTCGGCAAGCCAATGTCCCTTACGACTAGTTTGCCCACGTACTTCTTGGCTTTTTCAAGTCCCTTCTTCGTCCTGTGAAAAGTTACAGTCAGATCAGCCTTTACTGCTTCTCCTAGGACTTCGCCGGTGTCCGAGTCAATCCCTGTGGGCACGTCTATCGCGAGTCTAAAAGCGTGCATAGCGTTGATTTTCTTGACGAGCTGCAGAATGGGCGGCCTTAACTCCCCTTTGGTGCCAGTTCCAAGCAATGCGTCAATCACTACGTCTGCAGTTATTTCTGGTACAAGCGTGCTATCGTAGACCTCAATGACTGGAATTGTTTCATTCAGGAATTGGAGAGCCTGCCAATTCTCTAAAGTAGCTTTGTCGGAAATCTCCTTACCTCTGCCGGCTAGCATAACTTTGACTTCAAAACCCATAGATGACAAGTGCCGTGCAGCTACGAATCCGTCCCCGCCGTTTCCGCCCAGACCGCAGAAAACCGCGATCGATTTCTTTCCCTTAAACCTCGAGGCAACCTCCAACGCGATGTTATGTCCTGCGTTCTCCATCAACAACAGCCTGGAGACGCCAAAATATTCTGAGTTGTATTCTAGTGCACGCATTTCACGGCTCGTTATGGGATCTCTTGGCATGTTTAGAGCCCTGGTAGCTTAATGCTTGGGAACAGAAGATAAGCATATCCATGGAATGTAAAGGTAAACAAGTACATTGCACGCGCGCTATTTGTCTTGACGAAAGTCTAGCGTCGCAGTTAATGTCTTCAAGATTTTGACGTCTGTTTCGTCCAAATGGATACCTAAGCACCGTTACCAAACGTTCATCCAATATTAGTCTCTTTTATTTAACGTTTGTCTTTCAATTTGGTAACAAAGTTTTTATGTGTTCATTTCAACTTGACTGTACTATTGATTTGAACACCGAGGTAACAACGTGGCACACGTCAAGCTTCAAACAATCTCGAACTACGATTTGAAAGTCGGGTGTTTTCAGTGAAAGCCGTTTACGAAAGATATCATATAGCAGTTAAAGAAGCCCCAGCAAAAATCAAATTGCCTCCAAAGTTTGTAGTTAATCGCTACAATAATTGTACAAACGTTCAGGAATGTACTCAAGCGTGTATATATGGTGTTCATGAGGCCACCGAGGACGGTCAGATTGCAGAGCCCATCCAAGATCTTTGCAGGGGATGTTACATGTGTGTCCTAAAGTGTCCAAAGGGTGCCATTTCAATTGGAATTAACCCTGAATTCGAAAAATTAGGAAACTCCTATTTCTCTCCAGACAGGATAAAAACAATATATTTTGAAGCAGAAACCGGTAGGGTTCCTGTTTCTGGCGCCGGGTATACCGGTCCCTTTGCGGGAGAGGGTTTTGACAGCATCTGGTTCGATTTTTCAGAGATAGTTAGACCAACGAGGGATGGAATTCATGGCAGAGAATATATTTCGACTTCGGTAGACTTGGGAAGGAGACTTCAATCCCTTGAATTTGATGACAATGAGAAACTGGTTTCCGACGTTCCAAAAACTATAGAGATTCCTATCCCCATAATTTTCGATGCCCCACTCAATTGTAGAACCAGCGGCAACCTCCAGTTGGCTTTGGCCAAGTCTGCCGCTGGGCTCAAGACTTTTGCTATAATAAACGCAAAAGAATATTCGTCCGATCTGACTCAGCATAAGACAAACCTGATACCCAGAATTAACTCTGACGAAATAGACGAATTTGAAGATCTGGTCAGAATATCGCAAATCGTTGAAATTGAGCTTAGGCACGGCGATATAAGAGATCATTTAATGAAGGTTAAATCGACTAACCCTTCAGCGTTAGTCTCCTTCTACTTTCCTTATGATAAAGAGGCTCCTGAAAGAGCAGACGCAATTGCAAAGATTGGAGGCGATATCGTTCACATTCACGTTGACGACGTAGCTGTTGAGCGAGACCCTGACATAATCAAAAACTCCATCCGCTCTGTTCACTCCTACCTTGTTGATAAACACGATCGAGACAAGATCACTTTAATCTCTAGTGGAGGAATAGCTGAAGCAGCTCATGTTCCTAAATCCTTGATACTTGGGGCCAATGCTGTTGCAGTCGGAATAGCGTATCAAATTGCTCTCGGGTGCGAAGTTTGCCATGGAAATATGCACAGCCAAGACTGTCCGATAAATCTGGAAGATGGAGACGTCGAACTGGCAACCCAGAGAATTACAAACATGATTGGCGCATGGAGGGACCAACTGTTGGAAGTGCTCGGGGGAATGGGCTTGCGCGAAGTGAGAAGGCAAACAGGCGAAGTTGGCAGAGCGATGTTCTATGAGGAACTTGAAACAAAAGTTTTTGGTGATAAAGAATGATGCAGAAGCAACTCCTTTTTCAAACGCCAGAAATAAAACCCGCGCCTTCACAGTATCCAAGCTCAATAGAAAAGTATGAAGTTATCATCGACAGGCCCAGATGTTCAATGTGTGGAGTTTGCGCCGAAGCCTGCCCTTCATACATAGGATCTTCACCGATCGACTATGAAGCCTACAAAAAGCCGAATGGATATCTGCGCCTAGCTGCTCCAAACATTTCTTGCACGGGTCCTTCATGCAATCGATGCGTGAACGAGTGCCCAAATAATGCTTTGTCCGTCAAACTCAGCCCACAGTACATTGCCCTCGGCGACCTACGATGGACTGCTGACCTAATATTGTCAATCTGGGAACAGGCTGAAGTGGGAAGGATATCAAGAAAATACGAGCATAGAGTTGGGGATTCCGGAGGAGGTTTTGACAAGCTACGATTTGATTTTGAAATAGATGGTAAAGAAATCCATGAAGATGAACTACTTGACGAGGAAGACAGGGATACGTCCATAGTTCTAAACAAAAGGAAGGATGGACGACCAGAAACCAAGATTCCAATTCCAGTTTACGGCGCAGATATGTCCTTTGGCTCCGTAAGCTTGAACGTGATGCTTGCGAGAGCCAAAGCAGCTCAGGCTTGGAACACCTTCACCAGCACTGGCGAGGGAGGCTATCCTGATGAGTTAGTCCAATACAAAAATCATGTCATAACGCAAGTTGCTACAGGCCACTTCGGGGTGAACGCTGAAACTATCAAAAGGACAAAGATCATAGTTTTAAAATACGCACAGGGCGCGAAACCCGGCCTGGGAGGACATTTACTTGCTGACAAGGTCACTCCTGACGTTGCAAAGATACGTGAGGTAGTTCCCTACATAAGTTTGTTTTCTCCATTCCCGTTTCACAACGTTTACTCTGTTGAAGACCACTACAGACATGTCCAATTAATGGAAGACATAAATCCCCAAGCCTTGATTTCTGTGAAAGTTTCAACTCCTACAGATGTTGATATGGTAGCGATTGGAAGTTACTACGCAGGAGCCCACATTCTACAGATAGATGGTGGATGTGGCGGAACAGGAGCAGCCCCTGACATAGCCAAGAAAAACATTGCTATGCCAGTTGAATATGCAATCCCAATTGTTCACAACTACCTGACAAAGGAAGGAGTCAGAGACGAGATAACAATAATGGCCAGCGGTGGGATAAGAACAGCATTCGACGTCGCTAAGGCCATAGCATTAGGAGCTGATGGAGCGGTAATTGGAACAGCGGAACTGGTTGGACTCGGATGTAAAAGGTGTGAAAACTGTGAAAGAGGAAAAGGCTGTCCATCTGGTATAGCCACAACAGATCCGGCACTTATGTATTTTATCGACATAAACTGGGGTTCTCAAAGGATAATCAACCTTTATAGTTCATGGAAGGGGCAATGGAACTATATTCTGAGGAAGCTTGATTTAGAAAATATTCGAGAACTTCGACCCCGTGATGAAGTGAAATTCAGAGAAGGTCGATTCAATCACATGGTGCATCTCGACCATTTGAGGTGACATTTTTGGACAGGAACACTCAAAGTCCGAAAGTCTCAGGGAAAGAATGTGTAACCGACAATTCCAATAATTCGATCTATGAGAACGTGGCAGAAGGCGGATGCGGCGTCCTTGGAGTAGCTAGTTCTACCCCAATAAAAGGAAGACACTTACTACAACCACTTATCCAGATGCATAATAGGGGAAACGGCAAAGGCGGCGGCATAGCAGCGGTCGGTCTTTCTGCGAAGCAATTAGGCGTTTCAGAGAAGATCCTAGAAGAAGACTACATAATGCAGGTAGCCTACATTGATCCAAAATCAAGAGTGGAAGTTGAATCTCAATTCATAAATCCCAACTTCAATGTTGATCATGTAGAAAGAATCCCCGTGCTTGAGAACCCCAGAAGCATAGGTCTAGAAGTCAAACCTCCAGACGTTTGGAGATATTTCGTGAGAGCAAAAGAAGACAAACTAAGGCAATTCATTGAAAAGAATGGATTCGAAGGGCTCGAACCAAGAAAAGTTGAGGACGAGTTCATTTATAGAAACAGCTTTGCTCTTAACAAAAAGTACTACGCTTCTCTAGGCGATAAGAAAGCCTTCGTTCTCTCTCACGGGAAAAACATCATCGTTTTCAAGATTGTAGGATACGCTGAGCAAGTTCTCCGCTACTATCAGCTTGAAGATCTTGAAGCCCACATTTGGATTGGACATCAAAGATATCCGACCAAAGGAAAGATTTGGCATCCTGGGGGCTCCCACCCATTCATAGGCTTGCATGATGCATTGGTTCACAATGGCGATTTTGCAAATTACCATTCAATAACAGAGTATCTGAGGCAAAGAGACATTTTTCCCTTGTTCTTGACGGACACCGAAGTTGCTGCCTTACACTGGGATCTCTTGACGAGGATTTACGGATATCCGCTGGAATATGCAATTGAAGCTATTGCCCCAACGACTGAAAGAGATTTTGCGATGCTTTCAGAAGATAAGAAGAAAGTCTACAAAGCTGTCCAAGCAACACACATTCATTGTTCTCCCGATGGACCATGGTTCTTTATCATTGCCAGAAATAATCCGTACAGAAAAGAGTTTCAGCTAATTGGCATAACTGACACTTCAATGCTAAGGCCACAAGTCTTTGCACTCCAAGAAGGAGAGGTCAAGATAGGATTCATAGCTTCTGAGAAACAGGCAATAGACACAATGATGCAAAATTTGTCGGCGGATGATTCAAGATTCTATCCAATGTGCGACCTATATTGGTATGCCAGAGGAGGTAGCTATACTGATGGTGGTGCCTTTGTTTTCACCATCGACAAATCAAAGAACCTTCTATGTGCTGATAAGTTTGGCAAGCCTATCTCAGCCACAAAACGTCAGCAGCACTACAAGAGAATAAACAGTCAGGATAAAACACTTCACTCTTCAAGCATTGAAGAAAAACTAAAAGAAAGGCCGAAAGCCGTCGACCTGTTCGCATATGCTGCAAAGAACATTGGAGACTGGAATTATGACGAAGTATGTTCGTTTGCAGAAACCATGAAAGAATACGCTGATAAAGGTGATGAAGAGAAGTCAATCGCCATAGAGACACTCACCCTGCTTGTAGATAGAAGATATGATACTGGTAGCAAAAGAAGAAGCGACATCGTCTCCCTATTTGAAGAAAAACTCTTCGATATTTTCAGTTTACTACATTCTACAGAATCCATCATAAATAGCGATTATTGTTTGACCGACTTTGAAAAAAGAAACAAGCTGAAAAGTCCAACGCACTCAGGTCAAACCCTCGTCATAGACGCCTCCAAATTTCACCCTGAAGGAGAAGAAGGAACATGCCAGTTTCTTGAAAGGGCTTACAAACTAGGTTGGAAGAACTTTATTGCCTATGACTTCAGAGGGCAAAGAAATTTCGGAGCTGGTCTGGTCGCTAGGGACAAAGTCAGAATCGACGTGTATGGGAGAGTTGGGGACTGCCTTGCTGCTTTTGCAGACGGCCCAGAATTTTATGTGCATGAAAGCGCTCAGGACTCCGTAGCTTATTGCTTCAAGTCAGGAAAATTGGTAATCTTTGGGGATGTAGGAAAAGCATTTGAATATGGAGCTAAGGGTGGACTGACGTTCGTTTTAGGGGATCTAATTGACAGACCATTGATTAATGCTGTCGGAAGTGCCACGGCTGTAATTAATGGTTCATGCAAAGATTATATGGGCGAATCGTGTATGGCTGCGAAGGGATTTATTGTTTTGAATGGAATGACATTTGATGACCGCGGAAAAATGGTGGAGCAAGAAACCCCCTATCATGGCGGAAACCTGTTTCCTCTCGCTGCGGCAGGCGCTGTATACTTGAGAGACCCCAAAGAGACAGTCGGTGAAGACCAGCTTAACGGCAGCAAAATTGGCGCAATTTCCACAGAAGATTGGGAAAGAATCTTACCGTTGCTGAAAGAAAACGAAAAGTCATTGGGCATACAAGTTAAAGACCTTTTGAATGTTGATGGGGTCATAAGAAGACCAGAGTGTGTGTACAGAAAAGTAGTGCCCATCGAAGTGGCTGCCTTAGCGAAATACGAGAGAGGCATTTGAGCGCGCGCGAAAAACCCTTCACTTAATCCTTTTTCTTAATCCTAGTTGTAACGATTCCAGAGAACCGAAGCGTAGGCGTATTCATCAAAAGTCCTTGGATTTGTAACAAATCGAAACATGCGCGCCTGAAAACGATAAGCCGCTTGATGGTTCACCTCAAAGTGTAGCAAAATATTTTAATGCATGAAGGGCAAAGACTAGTCGTGGAGATTTGAATGCCAACAGCTTTCGTCTTAATAAACACGGAGATCGGTTCAGAAGCTGATGTTCTGAAAGATCTGAAGAAAGTTGAAGGAGTCGAGGAAGCCCACGCTGTCTACGGAGTCTATGACATAATTGCAAGGGTCAAGGCTGACACGATGGATAAGCTGAAGGAAATTGTAACGTGGAAAGTCAGAAGGCTTGACAAGGTCAGATCAACGCTTACGATGATCGTTGTGGAAGAAGGACAAAAATAGGCATTCCCTCTTTTTTATTTAAGCTCCATCCACTGTTTTATATTCCACTTTCTTTTCTAATTTTCAGACAGAATGGCTGTTGCAGATGATATTGAAAACGATGCACATAGGTATTGACGATACAGATTCGAGAAGAAAGGGATGTACAACGTATGTTGCCGCGCTTCTTGTGGAAAAACTGTTCGGACTCGGAGCAAGGTTCATTGATTATCCGAATTTGATCAGACTAAACCCGAATGTGCCTTGGAAGACCAGAGGAAACGGCGCGCTGTGTCTGCGAATCCGGTACGGTGAAAATTCCGAGGAGAAAATCAAAGAAACGGTCATAAGCACGGTAGAAGAAAACGCTGACCTTGAATATGCCGGAACGGATCCGGGCATTGTCTTCTTTAAGGTGGCTACAATTCCGAAAGAGATCAGGATTTTTGCCAGAAATGCGATAGCTGATGTTGTAAGCCTGAAAGATGCGCTGAAGCTTCTGACAAAGTTCAAGTGTGAAGCTTTAGGTTTCAAGAATGGTAGGGGAATCATCGGTGCCTTGGCGGCTGTCGGCGAAACGCTTCGAGCGGATCATTCGTATGAAATTCTTGCGTATCGTACCCCTGAGAATTATGGTCTCAAGCGGAAGGTCGATGAAACCTCAATCTTTGAAATGGACAAGGCAACAGCGCCATGCACTTTCAACAACGTGGACGAAGAAAGAGGCAGAGTGATCATTACGCCTCGAGGACCTGACCCGATCCTTTTCGGCATCAGGGGTGAGAGCCCGGAAATCGTTAAAAAAGCATTTCATATCGTCAAGCCCCTTGAACCCTTGGAGAGATGGGTAATTTTCCGCACTAATCAAGGAACAGACGCACATCTCAAGCGAGCCGTCAAACTGAACCTGATAAAGCCGTATACCTCGGTGATCGTCAAAGGATTCGTAGCGGCAAGTCCGAAGATCGTTCCGAGAAGACACGTGATCTTTCCAATCAAAGACGAAAGCGGACAGGTCGACTGCGCGGCTTATGAACCCACAGGCTTTCTCCGCCGTGTCGCGATGAAACTGATCATTGGGGATTATGTGGAGACGTATGGTGCCGTCCGGGCTCCCTCACAGAGTAGACCGTTGACGATTAACCTTGAAAAAGTCCGGTTGCTAAAGCTTGCACCCGAAGTTGTTTATGAGAATCCAGTTTGCCCAAAATGTGGCAGACGTCTCAAATCTATGGGCAAAAGCAAGGGTTTCAGATGTGAGAGATGTGGTTTCAGAACGACAAGTCTCAAAAAGGCTGAGACCAGAATAAAACGTGATATCGAAAGGGGTCTTTACATCACTTCGACGAGATCTCAGCGGCACTTGACCAAGCCTACTAGTCGTTACGGAATGGAGAAAAGCCACGAAACGGTTGACAAACTGATTGACGATTGGCATTCTCCCTAGGCTTTTTCTACTTAACCTTGAATATTTCCATCAAGAGCTGATACAGTTCGTCGCCGCCTTCCATTTTTGAAAATAGGTCTTTCTCAGCCTTGAGGATGCGTCCCATCGTTTGGTATGTTTGTTGCCATTCCAGTTCCTTCCACATCAAGCGGTAGTTTCTTAGTTCAAGCCATGCGCGGAAAACCAGAACAGTGAACATACCAAGGGTGAGCAGTAGATTCAGCAAATACAGCTCAAGTATCGCGTCCGTGGCTTTTCACCTCCCCTCGACTCTTGTTTGGAATCTTACGAGTAAAATGCATTTAAATCAAGCCCACAATAGCACAGAAGAGGAGAAGGATTCTAGATGAGCGAAGTCATTTCACCACTTGTTTTCCAATTGGGTGTCGGTGGAATAGGCGGCTTCGTAGTTGGATACGCCCTCAAAAGACTGAGCAAACTCATCCTAATCCTAATAGGGCTATTCATACTCGCACTTATCTACCTGGGCACACAAGGCATACTCAACATTAACTATGGCGCCCTCTGGGATGGGCTGAGTCGCCTAATAGGTTCGGCTGGCTCAGCTTTTAGTTGGCTTGTTGGCGTGATCTCTCTTCTGCCTTTCGCAGGCAGCTTCATCGTCGGCTTTCCACTAGGGTTGGAACTGGGGTAGCAGCTCTAGTGGGTCGATCGATCTTAAATACGGCATTGTCGAGAGGGGATTGATGGGTATTCGAAATGTCAGACAGAATTTTGAGAGAGAAGGCACGCAAAGATTGGAATCAGTTGGCGGAGGCCTATGAGGCTTTTCGACAAGAACCGGGGTCTTATAATCAACTGGTTGAAGTTCCTGCTATGCTGAGCTTGATCGGGGATGTCAAAGGGAAGAGGCTCCTTGATGCAGGATGCGGCTACGGCTACTATTCAATTCTTCTGGTCAAGAAGGGCGCGGTGGTGACTGGTGTTGATATCTCCGAGAAAATGATCGAACTTGCTAAAAACAACGCGAGCAAAGCCTCAGTCGAATGCCAGTTCCTAGTTTGTGACATGCAGGATTTGAGCATATTTGCTTCAAGTACGTTTGATATTGTGATCTCCAGTATTGTCGTGGGTTATCTCGATGGTATTGAAAAAGCCTTTTCAGAGGTTTTCAGAGTGCTGAGATCCAATGGTGTTTTTGCCTTCAGTGAGAACCATCCCATTCTAAAAGGATGGTGGGAGAAAGACAACGAAGGCAAGCGACTCCATTGGAACATAGATAACTATTTTGAGCGCTCAGTCAGAACCATTGAATGGAGGACGCAGAGCGGGAACGTTATCGAAACCAGTTCACGCCACAGAACCACACAAGATTACTTTGGCGCATTGGTTAAATCAGGATTCGTGGTTAAGAGACTGATTGAACCCGAACCGGCAAACGAGAACCAAACAATCAATCAAGTCAGTCGAGAGCACAAGGTGAGAGCAAAAAGAATCCCCATCTTCATTCTTTTCAAAGCTAGAAAGCCAACTTGACGCAAAGCACGCTTCAGCGAACCCATTGAAAGAAATAACGGAGCCTATCAATAATAACAAGCCGAAGACTGCTATCATTGACATACTTCGTGGGATCACCGCCACTATCAAAACAAGCGATGCTCTCGTACGTGAAAAGAAAAAAGGGGGACTGAAATCATCAGAACCCAAGTCCTATCATCACAGCCGGACGTTCTAATCCCTGCTCTCAATTATCATCATCTGAAAAACAACGTTATCTAAGCATAGCTAGGGCAAACCTAGATCTACGCTTACTGTGATTTTAAGATCGCACAGCAGTAATTACAGGTCTTCCGAAAAAAGAATTTTCTGTCATTAGGATCTACGTAAACGCCAACCCGAAACTCATAAGTCACAGAGGCCATTTCTATGCCGAGTGCGCGCGCATGGAATCAAGAGGTTAGCGAAATAGTTTAAATGAATTACAGTTTACTGGAGAATATTCTGGCTGCCATTATTGGAAACTAGCGAATCGATCGAATATTATTGGTAGAAACCAATTCTACTGCGTGTACATTTGCACTCTTAACATTCGGGAGAAATTCTGCGATCGATCTGATCGAGCGAATTTAGGCCAGAAGGAGTGTTGAATGACATTTTTCAGGTCAGAATTGGTTGAGTGAAACATTCTTTCACTAAAGTTATTAATCAGTTAACACTGAACATTTGTTGAAGAGCTCGTTGTCGGTTTTCTTGGGAGGAGGGATAATGGGAGAATTCATTCGTTTCAGTGTCACAGAGTTGTCCCTGTGGAGTCTATCGTATGAAGGTGGAGATTGGGATCCCTTTTTGGGAGCGACTGGTTTATTGTCCGGTTCCTTGAAGAAAGGTTATTTGAATCAGGACAATCGCGCCGTTTCCAGCGAACGCGGAGGCCGCAATGAGCCTACGTTAAGGCGAATGAAGAAAAGGGAGAAAATAGGTGAAAAGTAAGAATAGGTGGTAAATATATTGAAGAAGTTTTTATTATCGCGCGCGCGGCGGCGAGTCTGTTGATTACATTCCATCGATGGTCATGGATTCTCAGTACATCTACTTCGTCAACACAATTGATGGCTTCGTGCGAAAGGTTCCGTTGGCAGGCAGTGACGTAGTGACCCTTGCTGAAGGCTTAGACTATCCCAACAACGTTGCCGTTGACGATGAGTACGTCTACTGGAACGAACTGGGCCTTAACTCTGGAGGAGGAAGCATAAAGAGGATGCCGAAGAACGGTGGTCCGACAACAACGCTCATAGACGGCTTGGGAGAGGTCGGTGGCATCGCATTGGACAGAGATTACGTCTACTGGACTGAAGGCGACAGCGTGAATAGAATCGCGAAGAACGCCACAGCACCAGCCTTCTCACCGGTCATGTCAACAAACAGAACAGAGACACTCTTAGGCCACGCTATCGCAGTGTCAGGTCAACTCAACTCCCCAGTGAACGCATCAAACGTCACGTTACAATACAGCCTAGACAACGGAAAAACCTGGTCACTGCTTACAGAGCTATCAACCGATGTTAGCGGGAGGTTCTCTTACAACTGGAAGCCTTCAGAAGCAGGAGAATATCTTGTGAGAGCAGTCTGGAATCCGAGCGTTCGGTATCAAGAAGTCGTGGCGGAATCTGTGCTAACCGTTGCAGCGGGGGATCTAAACCTCGACGGGGTCGTCAACATAGTGGACGTGACCATAGTGGCAAGAGCGTACATGAACAAGCCAGGAGACCCCAACTGGAATGTTATAGCAGACGTAGACAAGAACGGCATCGTAAACATCGTCGACATAACTATCGTAGCCAGAGAATACGGAAAGACCGTCTAGCTCCCCTCTTTTTCTGTCAAGATCGTCATTTAAACCCAGACAAAATCTGGGGTGAGCGGAATTACTACTTCAGGTTTTGATTCTGGCATCGCTCGATCAGTCAGACAGCAAGGGTCTCGCCTCATCCGGTCTTTATGCAGGGCAAAAGAATGAGTTCACAGTCACCTGTTGATCCAATGATGTCAGGTGAATGAAAAGTGAATGAATGCTTTTTGACCTTCAAGAAAAATTAATCTGTTGACAAATTATTCATTCATTCGGTGAGCGACTGCGTGCTACCACTCACAGACGGAAATTAGGGGTCAGCTGAACGGTTAAACATGAAAAAATGGTTCATTAATCAACTGATAATATACCCACAATCGAGCAACTTTGGAACAGAAAAGCGATTAACTTCTTCAAGTTATGCTGTGATATGTAATAGAAGAGCGTTCCACAAGTGTTAATTGATTGTATCCCTTCTTAATTGTCGAAAGGAGAGAGGAGAAATGTCAAAGAGGATATTTTCTGGAATGTTGTTGTCATTGCTGTTAATAGGCATGTTGACGTTGGCATTTAGTATTCGAACTGTTAAGTCAGATTGGATTTGGACTGGAACCATTTATATACGTGCCGATGGAAGCGTTGACCCGTCAGATGCACCTATTTCAACGGCTGACAGAGTTACGTACACGTTAACAGACAACATTACTGGAGACGTTCCGGGCGGGTCAAGCGCAATTATTGTGGAGAGGGATAACATTGTGGTTGATGGGGCAGGCTTCACCCTTCAAGAGACACAGGCCTTTAGAAGCCATCAAATAGGAATGAATTTGTTTGGAAGACAAAACGTGACGATCGTGAACATGGAGATTAGAGCATTCTGGTGTGGCATCTTGCTCCAAGGCTCTTCAAACAATCACATTTCCCGAAACAACTTAGCCGGAAACGGCCGTGGCATGGAGATTTGGTATTCTTCTTCGTATAACATCATTTCCGAAAACAACATAACAAACAGCTGGTGTGGTATCTCGCTGTACAAGTCTTCAAGTAATAATATTTCGGAGAACATGTTTGTTAATGATGGATTACTCGTTCAAGATTCCTATGAGAATTTGGTGAGGGATAACTTGGTAAATGGTAAGCCTCTTGTTTACCTTGAATGCGTATCGGACTACGTTGTGGAAGATGCTGGGCAGGTGATACTCATCAACTGCAACCGCATAAAAGTGGAAGGGGCTCAACATCTCCTGCACAACAGCAGGTGTGGAGCTCCGGAATACAAACGACACTGAAATAGTTGGAAACACCCTGACGGGAAACGCAGCTATTACCATCTGGCTGTCGAACTCTTCATACAACATGATTGCTAGAAACAACGTATCAAATAATGGTGGTGACGTCGAGCTTGACTACTCTTCGCATAACTGCATTATTGGAAACAACATAGCAAACAATGCGCTTGGCATTGACTTTTGCTACTCTCTATACAATAACCTCCTCAAAAACAATATAACGGCAAATGGAGCGTATGGCGTCGATCTCTGGGAGGACGAACCAAATCACAGCTCTTCTTATAACATCATTGCTGGAAACAACATAGCAAACTCCCCCTACGGCATCGAGTTTGATGATTCTTCATACAATAGCATCTACCATAACAACTTCATCGATAATGCTAAGCAGGTTTACGATGATGCATGGGGCAACCCTGAGATTGTGTCTTCAATCAACGTTTGGGATGATGGTTATCCTTCTGGGGGAAACTACTGGAGCGACTATACAGGTGTAGATTTGAAGACCGGTCAAAACCAAGATCAGTTGGGCAGTGATGGAATAGGAGATAAACCTTATGTTATCGATCCAAACAACATAGATCACTACCCTCTTATGAGTCATTGGACTCTACCCGCACCATGTCCACCTGCACCACCAGTAGGCGGAGAATGGGTTCCAATAGACAAGCTTCAACTACTGGCTCCATGGATAAGCCTGATTTCATTGATGACACTACTTGTAACGTCATTCGTCTATATCAAACGCAAAAGACGACAAAACTAACTCGATCGATCACTTGGGTGACAAAAAGATTCCTTTACGTTCTCGGATCCTAACTAGGCAGTCTATAAGTCCCAAGATTCTAAGAGATCCAAGAACCTAGCTGCTTGAATCATAAAACCATTGTTTTGTTATTTGTCTGACTATAGATCGATCGATCTGCGCGCGCATGGAATCAAGAGGTTAGCGAAATAGTTTAAATGTTTGTGCCTCGTTAAACCATTGAAAACTCGAAATATCATCGAATTGTCGGAGCGCTTAGAAATTGAAGAGATTTTCAGCGGAAGAGTATAGTCTTCCATTTTTTAAAGAGTCAGGTTATGTTAGAAAGCTTTGCCCCAAATGCGGGGGTTACTTCTGGACGCTGATTCCAGATCAAAAAACCTGCGGTGAAGCAACTTCTGAAGGATGCGCAGCCTACACTTTCATAGGCGACCCGCCTACGAAGAAGAGTTATGATCTGCGTGAGATGCGCGAGGCTTTTCTCTCATTTTTCGAAAGGAACGGACACACCCGCATAAAGCCTTACCCCGTCGTGGCGAGGTGGCGGGACGACATTTATCTCACGCATGCGAGCATCATTGATTTTCAGCCGTACGTGACTGACGGAATTGCGCCACCGCCTGCGAATCCGCTGGTGATTTCCCAGCCCTGCATTCGTTTGGTAGACATAGCCAACACGGGTCCGACTTTTGGCAGGCACGGGACGATTTTTGAAATGGGTGGAGCGCACGCGTTTAACTATCCTGACAAGGAGGTTTACTGGAAAGATCAGACCGTGCGGTATCAGCATGAATTTGTCACAGGAGTTTTAGGAGTCAAGCCTGAAGAAATTGTCTACAAAGAGGAAGTGTGGTCGGGCGGCGGAAACGCAGGCCCCTGCGTTGAATCCATAATTAGAGGCTTAGAGGTTGACACGCTCGTTTTCATGCAGTTCAAAGTGGTAAATAACGAGTTCGTCAAGATGCCAATCCGAACGGTTGACACGGGCTACGGCATGGACCGTTACGCGTGGCTTTCTCAAGGTGCACCCAGCGGCTTCCACGCAATATACGGCGACTTGCTGGAAAAAATCTTCAAGATGGCTGGATTGACCAGAATCGACAAGGATCTGTTAAAGAGAATCGCCGAAGTTTCTGGCATGGTAAACTTTGACAAGATGGCAAGCAGAGTCGAAACCAAAAAGAAGGAAGCGGAACTGGTTGGAATGAGCGTAAACGAGCTGGACAAGTTTCTGGCTCCGATTGAAAACGCTTTTGCAGTTGCAGACCACACAAAGTGTTTGAGCTTCATACTCTCTGAAGGCGTCGTTCCCTCAAACATCCAAGAAGGCTATTTGGCAAGGCTGATCTTCCGCAGAATCTACCGACTGCTGAGGATGCTCGGCATACCGGACAGAATGTATGACATCATGAACATGCAAATCAGCCTGTGGTCCAAGGATTACCCGCACCTTGAAGAGATGCGAAACGAAATAATGGAGATGCTCAAGGTTGAAGGAGAAAAATTCGAGGAAACTATCAAACGCGGCGAAGGAATGGTCAAACGCATCTCCACTGAACTGAAAGCGAAGCGCAAAAGAGAAATTTCGGTAGAAACGTTGACAGAGCTGTACGATTCTCACGGACTGCCACCTGAAATCGTCCAGCAAGTCGCCGAAAAAGAAGCTATGAAAGTGGAGATACCGGACAACTTCTACGCCTTAATCGCCCAAAGACACATGCAAGTCTCCAAACCAATTGAAGAAGAAACCAAACCTGAAATGCGCTTAGAGACAGCAGTCTCGGATCTTCCGGCGACTGAAGCACTTTACTATCAAGACCAATACATGAAGGAGTTCCAAGCAAAAGTCCTCAAAGTGATTGACAAAGAATTCGTCATTCTGGACAAAACCTGCTTCTATCCAGAAGGAGGAGGACAACCAGCCGACAGTGGCTATTTCACGTTTGACAGCAGAAAGGCTGAGGTTGTTGACGTACAAAAAGTGGGCAGAGTAATCGTTCACAAAGTCGAAGGCGAAGCGCCGAAAGAAGGCAGTGTCGTCAAAGGTTTCATTGCTTGGAACAAACGTTACAGTCTTATGAAGAATCACACGGCAACTCATGTGGTCGGTGGAGCCGCGAGACGCGTGCTTGGGCAGCACGTATGGCAGTACGGAACACAAAAAGGCGTTGAAAGTTCTCGACTGGACATTTCACACTACCGCAGGCTGACACTGGAGGAAATGCAAAACATAGAAATGCTGGCCAACGAGGCAGTTTTGCGGAATATTCAGGTTGAGACTGCGTGGATGCCGAGAAACGAAGCTGAAAGCCGCTACGGTTTCAGGCTGTATCAAGGCGGAGCCGTTCCGGGTAAGGAGATTCGCGTGGTGAAAGTTGGAGACTGGGATGTTGAAGCCTGTGCTGGAACCCATCTGAAAAGCACAAGCGAGATCGGGTTCATCAAAATTGTTCATTCAGAAAGAGTCCAAGATGGCGTGGAAAGACTCGAGTATTCTATCGGAGTTCCCGCGGTGAAGGCTGTGCAAGAAAGCGAGAAGCTGCTTGTAAAGCTTTCAGAAACTCTGAGCGCACCTACTGAAAAACTAAATCAGACTGCAGAGAAACTTGTCAGAGAACTGAAAGAAGGAAACGTAGAAAGAAGAAAACTCATCAAAGAACTGGCAACAAAAGAGAGCACTTCAATGGAAACGAAAACTGCAGAAAAAACTGAAGAAATCAACGGCGTGAGAGTCGTGCTACGAGATTTTCAAGAGTCAATCGATGTGGACCGCATGGTTCAAACAGCAAACGAAATAATCAAAAGGGACGAAGCAACAGTCACGATATTCTACGGGTCAGACGGGAAAAACGCTAGAATAATGATTATGGCCGGAAAGACAGCGCTTGAAAAAGGCGTGAACGCCAATGAGATCGTCAGAGAAGCCTCGTCAATTCTGGGCGGTGGCGGCGGTGGAAAAACCACCTTTGCCCAAGGCGGCGGAACACGAGTAGAGAAGCTGCTAGGAGCAATCAAGAAAGCGGAACAAACCGTAAAGAAACAACTGAAACCCTAAGATTGGGCAATATCTCCTGCAAATCCCCTTTTTTCTTTTCTTTGAGATGCAACGCAGTCTTGCTAGGCTCAATCACTCGATGAGGCACTATCCTTTTTTGTTTTCTCGTAGAGCACTTTTGATAGAAGTGTTACGGGATAATTTTAAAACCATGTCCTGAGTAACTATTAATGCAGCTGCGGGTGCTTCGTTCTTTGAGGAGATGAGTGAGACGCCAAGAGAAATAGTCGTGGGAAATGGGAAAGTTGTCGTCGCCCTTGACAATAGAATGAGAATCAGAGACTTCTACTATCCGCACGTGGGCTTGGAGAATCACTTGGCTGGCCATGACATCAAGTTTGGAGTCTGGACGAATGATAGGTTCTTGTGGCTTGGCGACAACTGGCAGGTACTAATGAAATACATGCCTGAAACGCTGGTGAGCAGATGCCTAGCGAAAAGTCCAGACCTAGATCTGGAGCTAGAAGTGAACGATGCTGTTCACAGCTTTCTCGACATATACCTCCGCAAAGTGGTCGTCAATAACGCCTATGATACCCCTCGCCAAGTCAGACTGTTCTTTTCCCATGACTTCCACGTCTACGGCGAAGACAGTGGAGATACAGTGATCTACGACCCGAAGCTGAAATCCATCGTCCATTACAAACGCAAACGCTACTTCCTCATCGACGGCTTGACCGACCAGAATCATGGGATATACCAGTTCGCAACAGGCCACAAGGAATCCCTTGGCAAAGAAGGCACATGGAGAGACGCGGAAGACGGGGTCCTCCAGGGAAATCCAGTTGCTCAAGGTTCTGTAGACTCAACGGTGTCGTTTAAGCTGGAAATGCAACCTAGGTCGTCAAACACGGTTTACTATTGGATAGCTTGCGGCAGAAACCTGAATCAAGTCGAAGACCTAGACTTGAAAGTGAAGGAGACAGGAGTCGAGCAGATGTTGCTGGAAACTGAGAACTACTGGAGCGCTTGGGTCAACAGGGAGAACACAGATCTTAGCGTGTTGCCGCGTGAAATAATAAGACTTTTCAAAACTTCGTTGCTTGTAATGCGCACACATGTTGACAACGGTGGAGGCATAATCTCTTCCTGCGATTCTGACATCCTTCAGTTCAACCGTGACACGTATTCGTATGTTTGGCCACGGGACAGCGCGGTGGCCGCTTTGGCATTTGACATAGCCGGGTTTCCCGAGGTTTCGCGAATGTTTTTCAAGTTCTGCGACCGCACAATAAACGGGAGCGGATACTTTAGTCACAAGTACTCGCCTGACGGGTCGATAGGAAGCAGTTGGCATGCTTTGGTTGATCCTACTGGTCACACACAGTTGCCAATTCAGGAGGATGAAACGGCACTCGTTTTGTATGCCTTGTGGAAGCACTTTCGTAAATATCGAGATCTGGAGTTCATCAGTAAGGTTTATCCGAGACTGGTATTGAAGGCCACCGAGTTCTTGCTAGATTATCGAGACCCTGAAACTGGCTTGCCTAGGCCTTCGTTTGACCTCTGGGAGGAAAGAGCAGGGGTGTTCACCTCAACAGCGGCCACGGTGGTCGCGGCTCTCCAATCCGCAGCTGGATTTGCCAAGGTATTCTACGACCGTGAACGCCAAGAGACTCTGAACGAGGCGGCCACCCAGATGAGAAAGTCAATACTTGCACAACTCTATGACCGAAAAGCTAAGAGGTTCAAGAAAGCGGTCTACGCTCACAGCGTTGATGACTTGACTGTCGACAGTAGCTTATCGTTTACCTTCACCTGCGGAGTATTCGACGGCGGGGCCGAGGAAGTAAGCAACACCATGCATGCAATCGTTGATAGACTTTGGAATCGGACTGACGTTGGCGGCTTAGCCCGTTACGAGAATGATGACTATCACAGAGTATCCAGAGAAACCCCTGGAAACCCTTGGTTTATCTGCACTCTGTGGCTTGCCAGATGGTACATCACAACCGCAACCACAGTGGAGCAGCTTAACAAAGGTTTGGAACTGCTTAATTGGACGGCCAAGCGCGCGTTGCTGTCGGGAGTGCTTGCGGAGCAAATTGACCCTTACACCGGAGTACCTATCTCCGTGTCCCCACTGGTCTGGAGCCACGCTGAATTCGTTATTGCCGTATGCGAATATCTTGATAAGTACAGGGAACTGTCGTCCCTGATCTCAGCTTGAGTCTGAAAGTGGTGGAGGATTGGCCGTGACTCTTTATAGACTGTGTGCGACGGGCGAAGTGCCCGAGGGCGAGCTCAAGCCGTTCAGTCTCAGAGGAGTCGAGATTCTAGTCGTTAACCGCAATGGACAGTTCTACTGCCTTGAGGCCCGGTGCACCCACGCTGGAGCTCCTCTGGCCGAAGGCGACCTACTAGATGATGTACTGAAGTGCCCTTGGCACGGCTCCCGATTCAACATAAAGAACGGTGTGGTCCTTGAAGGCCCGGCCAGAAAAACATTGCAGCTGTACAGTAGCGTGATTAAGGGAGGCTACCTGTTCGTAGAGATCTAGAATGCTGTAATCGCCTTTCGATAGCAAACCTGCCCGTTTTTACTCGTGACCTGAAAGCAAAAGGTAAATGTTTGAACGAGAGTTTGAAGCCACGGGCTACGAATGCCCAAGTATGACTCTGTACGTTTTCCTAATCTTTTCACACGCTTTCCAGAACCCAATCCATTTTCACAGGTGTGCACGCTAAACTCCACAAAATCAGCGTAGCTCACGATATCACCGCGTGCTACAGGACCGCGGGTGAATCATAACAAGCAGAAAACCGTCAAGACTAGCACGCGTAGTGGGCCCATAACGCACAACGACCACGCCGTGAACACGCTCTTTCATCAGACTCTCCGAAACGCGCGCTAACGTCTCCGTCGAACGACGCGGCAACGACGAGCTCCAACAAGAAAACGTTACCAAACAACATTACCGAAAACGTTACCGAAGAACGGGGGGGGTCTACCAATTTTGTTAGGCTCGAACCTAACACAGCAAAGGATTAATGCAAGTTTGCACACAGTTGCTTGCGGTGCTAAACATGAGGGATAACGTTCTCTGTTCGTGAACACGAAACCTTTAATACCCCTCGGATCAACTCAGAAAGTTTCATGGAGTTTTTGAAAAAAATCGAGGAAAAATGGCAGAAAAAATGGGAAACCGCCAAGATTTTTGACACAAACCCCGACCCGGCGAAGCCCAAGTACTACGTGACCGTGGCCTACCCCTACCCGAATTCTCCCCAACACATCGGTCACGGACGAACCTACACCCTAGCTGACGTGCACGCACGGTACATGCGCATGCGCGGCTACAACGTGCTCTTGCCCATGGCCTTCCATTACACCGGCACGCCCGTTCTCGCCATGGCCAAACGTCTCGCAGACAACGACACAGGCCTGATCAACGATTTCACCAAGGTCTACAAGATTCCTAAAGAAAAACTGAAAGAACTCACCGAACCAATCGCCATGGCACGCTACTTCCACCAAGAAATCAAGAGCGGCATGAAAGAAATAGGCTACTCCATCGACTGGAGACGCGAATTCACCACGATAGACCCGACCTACAACCGCTTCATAGAGTGGCAGTTCCAGAAACTACGTCAACGCGGATACATAAGCCGCGGCAGCCACCCAGTGGGCTGGTGCCCTAAAGACGGTAACCCCGTGGGTCAACACGACACAGTCGGTGACGTGGAACCCGAAATAGGCGAATTCACCCTGATAAAATTCAAACAGGACGATACTGTGTTTCCAGCAGCAACGCTGCGCCCTGAAACAATCTTCGGCGTGACAAACATCTGGCTGAACCCGAAAACCATGTACGTGAAAGCCGACGTTGACGGCGAACAGTGGATCGTCAGCCAAGAAAGCGTGGAAAAACTGATTCACCAGAACAGAAAAGTCAGGGTTCTGGAAACCTTTGAAGGAAAAGAGTACGTTGGCAAATGCGTCGAGAACCCGGCGAACGAGGGCAAGATTCCCATTCTGCCAGCGGATTTTGTCGACCCGAAGAACGCCACGGGCGTTGTCATGTCGGTTCCAGGACACGCGCCATACGATTACGTTGCACTTGCAAACATCAAAAAAGCCGCTTCACGACTGAAAGAGTACGGACTCACACGTGAAGCCGTCGAATCGGTGAAGCCCGTTTCCCTCATCGACGTACCGGGCTACTCTGAGATTCCCGCGGGCGACGCGGTGAAGAAGATGAACATCCAGAGCGAGTTGGATCCGAAACTGGAAGACGCGACCAAAGAAGTGTACCGGCACGAGTTTCACAACGGCAAGATGAAGCAGAACACAGGCAAATACTTCGGCTTGTCGGTAGCTGAAGCAAAAGACAAGGTCAAACAAGACTTGATTGCAGAAGGCAAAGCTACGACAATGTACGAGTTGCTGAACAGGCCAGTGCGATGCCGCTGCAAGACAGAGTGCGTCGTCAAAATCGTTTCCGATCAATGGTTCATAGACTACGGCAAGCTAGAGTGGAAAGCACTCGCTCACAAGAACCTGGACGAAATGGAAGTACAGCCCGAGGAAGTGCGTCCAGAGTTCAACAACGTCATCGATTGGCTGCACGAAAAAGCCTGCGCCAGAAAATCCGGGATGGGCACGCGGCTGCCGTGGGACAAAGATTGGATCATCGAGTCACTCTCAGACTCGACGATTTACATGGCCTACTACACGATAGTCAAGCATCTCAAGCAGAACAAGATCCAGCCCGCTCAGTTGACAGACGAGGCTTTCGACTACATATTTCTCGGCATCGGAAAAGCAGCCGAAATCAACAGAAAAACCAGTTTAGACCAGAAAGTCTTGCAGCAGATGCGCGACGAGTTCACCTATTTTTATCCGTTGGACAGCCGCCACTCCGGCCGCGAGCTGATCCCTAACCACCTGACCTTCATGATTTTCAACCACACCGCGATATTCCCGGAAAAACTGTGGCCACGACAGATCGTTGCTAATGGACACGTGATGATGGAAGGCGCCAAGATGAGCAAATCCTTCGGAAACATCATTCCCTTGCGCGAGGCCCTGACCAAGTTTGGCGCTGACCCCGTGAGACTAAGTGTTCTGTCAACGGCGGAGTTGCTGCAAGACGCTGACTTCAGCCCCACGATAGCCAAGGCGATGCGTGACAGGCTGGGACGGCTTCACAGGTTTGCTTCCGAACTCACCAAGACGGTGCGGAAAAAAGTTTCAGAAGAATCGCTGGCACCAATTGACAGGTGGATGCTGAGCCGACTGCAAGAGCACGTGAAGAAAACCACCGAGGCCATGGACAAGCTGGCAGTGCGCAAAGCTGTGCACAGTATTCTGTACGAATTGGATCAGGACTTTCAATGGTACCAGAGACGCGCAACGAACAGGAAAGGAAATCAAAAAGCTGCCATAGCCTACGTGTTCAACGAAGTCTTAGATGCTCAAATACGAATGCTGGCTCCAGTTGCTCCTCACATATGCGAGGAGCTGTGGGAAATGATGGGTGGAAAAGGGTTTGTTTCACTAACCTCGTGGCCCGAGCCAGACGCGACAAAAACCGACGTTGATACAGAGGAAAGTGAGACCTTAATCACACGTGTGCTAGAAGACACGCTGAACATCATGAAAGCAACGGGCGTGAAGCCGAAGAAGATATGCTATTACGCTGCTGGTCCGTGGAAATGGAAAGCCTATCTGAAGGCCGTGGAGGGATCCGTCTCAGGGAAGATTCAGCAAAAGGATTTGATGAAGGAAATTATGGCAGATCCTGATTTGAAAGCGAAAGCTGAAAAAGTGGCAAGGTTCGTTGGACAAATCATCGATGAAGTCAACCACATGTCGGAAGAAAGAAAACAGAGACTGCTACAGATAGGAATTATAAGCGAAAAACAAGCCCTTGACGAGGCTTCTTCCTTTCTCAAGAAGGAAATCAAAGCCGAAATCCACGTATACGAGGAAGAAGATACGAAGCGCTACGATCCGAAGGCCAGGGCTGCACTTGCGAAGCCTTATCGGCCGGCGATTTTCATAGAATAAAATATATCAGCCTAAGGCTTTCTTTTATTGCCGGAAACGGGGATCCGTAGCGCAGCATGGATACAGCTCGGGCCATAAAGCGCGTCGGCCTTCTAAAGCCTGAAGCTGAAGAGAGCCGAAAGTCCTGGGTTCAAATCCCAGCGGATCCGCCACTTCTTAGATGCAAACCCTAAGTATGCCGGCAGCGCGCGCCAGTTCTGATAGTGGCACCGTGTTAATTTTTGTGGGGTTCGAGCTTAACAAGTTGATAGCCCCCCCGGTTCTTCGGTAACGTTTTCGGTAATGTTGTTTGGTAACGTTTTTCGTTGGATAGTGCGTCGTTGCTTTTCACGTCGTATGTATGCTGGAGCAGTGGAGGCGACACGTGTGGAACTAGGAATTCTTCGATGGGCTATTGGGGTTTTCATAACGTTTATCTGGAATAGAACCTAATATTATATTTGAGCAGCTAATTCTTGCGAGAAGTGAGACTGGTGGGGAAAGGTAGAGCTGGAAAGACTGCCTTGCTTATTCTGGTTGGAAGCGTGATATTGATTGTGTCTTTGTTTTCTCCTGGATTTTCCGCTCCGCCGCCGATAAAGAGGCCGTACGATTTGATCGAGGCAAACATTGAAGGCAGCAGCCCGGGGACGGTTGACCCAGCGTTTTGCTACGACACCGCCAGCGGCGAGCTCCTGATGAACGTTTATGACACGTTGGTGTCCTTTGATGGAGAACGATTGGACAGATACATTCCACAACTGGCTACAGACTGGGCTGTTGAAAACATTACGGGAGCCCGTGACTCTGAAACTGGCCTAAACTGGTCTTATCGATACACGTTCAAGATAAGAACTGGCGTGCCTTTCCAGAACTCAACATTTGGCGTTTTGACGCCAGAAGATGTTGAATACTGTTTTGAACGCGCAATGGTCATGGACATGGATGGCGGCCCACAGTGGATGTTCTACGAACCCCTGCTGAACGGTGTAACTGCCAAGTTCGTTAACCAACGAACATATGATCCTGAAAACAACGTGACTGAACGCGTTTTGGTGGGGAAAATGATTGACCACGCAGTGGAATCAAACGTGACACACGTGTGGTTCAACCTTGGCTTTCCAGGCGCCTACCCTCCATTCATGCAGATTCTAGCCCAAACGTGGTCGAGCATTTACAGCAAAGCGTGTGTGAATAGCCTCGGCAGGGCAAGCTGGAACGGCACTTGGGGCGATTACACAGACTGGTGGACGTTCCACAACCCATCCGTTCCTCCGCTAGACGATCCGACTCCAGCGATGATGGGAACCGGTCCTTTTGCGCTTGAAACCTTGGATCAGAACGCGAAATTCTGGTCTGTTAAGAGGTTTGCCGACTACTGGCGAGGATGGCCGGCAAACTTTCCAAAGCTTGGGTCTGCGAAGCCAGCGGGTTACATTGAACACTTCGTGGAAACATGGGCCTTCGCATGGGAAAGCAGATCAGCGCTGTTTTTGAGCGGAGACATTGACTTTTGCGCCGTTCCAAGACAATACAAAGAAACGATGTTTAACGAGACTGGCGTTAGATGCGTTTCTCCATTGCCAAGCCTCGCCGTCGACGCGTTTTTCTTCAATTTCAAGATTAACGCGGTGAATCCCTACGGCCCCATATTTCCGGCGGGCACCTTCAACGAAACCGGGATACCGAGCGACTTCTTCGGAAACCCAGGTTGGGGCGTTCATGTCAGAAAAGGCTTCGCATACGCCATCGACTACGACACCTACATAGCTCAAACGTACAAAGGAGAAGCCACGAAGCCACCTACAGCAATACTACCGATCTTGCCATATTATGACTCGACGGTCAAAGGCTACACTTTCAATCTCACTCGTGCTGCAGAAGAGTTCAAGCAGGTACCGGGCCTATGGGAAACAGGATTCACGATCCAACTCCCGCACAATTCAGGCAGCCTTCCACTATACTACCTCCAGCAACAGCTGAAGAATGCGATCGAAAACCTGAACCCGAAGTTCCATGTGACCTTGGTAGGTATACCCTGGAGCGACTACCTGTCCGCCAGAAAAAACGGTCAACTCACAGCGTACATTCTGGGCTGGTTGGCTGACTACCCGGACCCTCATGATTTCGCCGTGCCGTTCTACTGTAGCCATGGTGACTTCTCAGTTTTCACAAACTACTCGAACCCAAGCATGGATGCACTGATCGACGCGGGCATCAAAGAAGCCGACTCCAACAAAAGAGCAACAATTTACCGTGACATACAAGCGCTAGCAATCGAGGACTGCCCAAACGTAGCATTGGACACTGCTATTGGGCGTCACTTCGAACGCGACTGGGTTGCAGGCTGGTACTACAACCCTACCTATTCAGGCATTTACGCGTACAGCCTGTGGAAATGGTACTACGTTCCGCACGCTCTATTAGAAGACTCAACGCAACCGACATCAAGCTATTTACCAGCAGACGTGAACTACGACGGTGACGTCAACATAATCGACCTAGCAACGGTAGCCATGGCATTCGGCTCCGCCTACGGGCCGCCAACAGATCCAAGATGGAACTTCAGAGCAGACACCAACAACGACAGAACAGTCAACATTATCGACATAGCAATCGCAGCCAAACAATTCGGCAAAACATCCACAGTCTGGACCCATCCACCATAACAGAGGAAAACAAAAACCCGCCTTCTCTCTTTTGTGCAACGCACACAAATATAATCCAGACATTCCCTGTTTGTGCTGAATAAGAAACGAAGGTTTCACACCAGCAAAATATATAATACTAATGCAATAATAATTGCTAGTCGCATCAGAGTTTGATTTATCGATGTATAAGAGATGATTACCATGAGCACGCACGCAGAAGATCTAAAACTTCGGTTAATGACGATCGAACTTCTCAGAACCGCGAAGTACAAGCGGAACATCACGTACCGCGAGCTGGCCTCGAAAACTGGTTTGCCCGTTACTGTTCTAAGCAGATACGCTAAGGGACACGTTTTGCCCAACACGTCCAGAGCCAAACAGCTCTGGAAGGTTCTGACCAAACTTGTCGGTTTAGAAACTGAGCTTCGCAGCAGAATAAAGTTTGACGAAGACGGATATTTCGACAACACCGAGATTGTAGGTGATTACAATATTCTACAGCAGGCAGCCAATCACGCACTTGCAAATTTCGCGGGGAAACGCGTGACGAAAGTTTTGTCAGCCGCCGTAGATGGTATCCCGTTGGCAACGATGGTTGCAAACGCTTTAGGAGTGAACCTTGTTGTTGCTAAACGGAACAAGGAAGTCGGCGTCAAGGCTTTCTTGGAAGAGACCTACGTGCTCAGAGGCTCAGGAGTTACGATGACGATTTACATTCCCAAAGAGGCCATCAAGAAACGTGACAGTGTATTAGTCGTCGATGACATGATCAAAACGGGAGAAACACAGGCCGCCCTAGTCAATCTAGTTCGGAAAGCGAAAGCTGAGATGTCGGGGCTTTTCTCGCTGATAGCTGTTGGGGACGAGTGGAAGAGAGTCCTGAAGCTTTCAGGCGAATGCCCAGTGGAAGTCATTACTTACGTGAAGGCGCCCTATGAATCAGGCACCCGCTACTAGCCGCCCTCACTCCTAGCTTTTCCGCGCAAGTCCCTGCCTACCCTAAACAAAGCAGTCTCAAAGTTGACAAAAGACATCCCTGCAACAGCATTTCGTTTCCAGAAAATCTTCAACTGCCTCAAGGTTTCTTCTGCCGTGGCCTGCTCCTTCACGAGCCCAAGCTCTTCAGCCGCAAGAATTACGAGTGCAGTCGGCTTTGGATCGGCCTTTTGCCAAACACCACGCAGTTCTCTCAGAAAAATGCTCACCGTCACGTCGCCTATGCCTTTGCCCAGACTTTTCAGCCTGCTTTCCAAATCACGCTCATCGGACGCTCGACCGTGAACTGCACTCAGGCTTCCATGATATTTCTCGGTTAGGTTCTGCATGACTAGGAGGAGCTTGTCTGCAGTTTTGAAATCGTAGCGTGTGTAGCTGCCTTCATCGAGAATCTTGACCAGGCCGTCCCAGCCTGTTTCCAGAATCTTTTTAGGCGTCAAAACCCCGTGTTTCTGAAAGCACTTGTAGGTCTTGATGACTGAAGATTCGGTTATGGGAGCTCCGAAGAGAATAGACGCCAAGAACCATTTGAAAATCTCCTCATCTTTCCCTCCTGAAACGTCTATGCCTAGAACCGTAGAATATCTTTGTCCGCAATCTTCGAGAAGCTTCTTCAAATCTTCCCTTTTCATAAAGTATTTGACTTCCTAACAAATCTTATAGGCTCAAAGCATAAACGGTTTACGAGGCTTAAATTGTGCGGACAATAGAATGGCGTGAAGGCACTGTCACGACCGTAGATCAGACAAGACTCCCGAACGAAGTGGTCAGCATCAACTTGAAAAACTGTGATGACGTGGCTGATGCCATTAGGACGATGAAGATCAGGGGAGCACCGTTGTTGGGCGCAGCCGCAGGCTTTGCCTTGGCTTTAACGGCGTACCATTCGAATGCAGGACGCCGCGAGGAATTGATCAGCGAGTTGAAAAGAGCGGCGGAAGTCATAAGGCGAACGCGGCCGACGGCTGTCAACCTTTTCTGGGCTCTGGACAGAATTCTTGGAAAAGCAGAAGCGATTTCCGGAACCGCGCCAGACCTCGCTGCTTTCGTTGTTGAGGAGGCGAAGAAGATCGCTGACGAAGACGTGGCGGCAAACAGGCTTATCGGCAAGTGCGGGGCCGAATTAATCAGCGACGGAGACGTTGTCCTCACACACTGCAACGCTGGTGCGTTGGCTACGGTTGATTATGGCACGGCTTTAGGCGTGATAAGAGCTGCCTGGGAACAGGGAAAACACATAAGAGTCATCGTTGACGAGACGCGCCCGCTGTTACAAGGAGCAAGACTGACAACTTACGAGCTGAAGCGAGACGGCATACCAGTCACCCTAATCACCGACGGCATGTCGGGCTACGTCATGTACAAACGCATAGTCAACAAAGTCATAGTCGGCGCAGACCGCATTGTCAAAGACGCCGTCATAAACAAAGTAGGTACCTACACTGTTGCAGTCCTAGCCAAAGAGCACAAAATCCCATTCTACGTGGCAGCACCGACCACCACGTTCGATTTGACTCGCACAGCGACAGACGTGACTATTGAAGAACGAAAGCCTGAAGAAGTCACGCACATCGGCTCACAGCGAATCGCTGCAGAAGGCGTCAACGTATTAAACCCAGCCTTCGATATAACACCGCTCAAGTACGTGACCGCAATAATCTGTGAAAACGGCATCCTACGAAAATCATATTTCAACAAATTCGGAACCCAACCGCTATAAGCCAAAAAAGCAGTCAATACGATAGTTGAGTGTTTAAATGAACAACAATAAGGAAAAACCGCCGATCACCTCAGAGCTTAGGATTAAGGGTATTCTTGCTGAAAAAGGAGTCAGAGTCCCTGACAAACCGTCGCTCGATGAGCTGTCTGCCAGAGGATACGGCGTGGCTGAAAAAAAACAGCTCCTACTAAGTTTCTATGAGGCATTGTACCTGTCGGACAAAGGAATGCTGGAAGTTAAAGATAAAAAAGGCAAGAAAACCGATTTCCAAAAACTGTTGCAAATTTGCGAAGCTGCGGACGAAAATGCTTGGGTGAAATACCTGACCTACCGAGACCTAAGAAGCCGTGGATACGTCGTCCGAGAAGGCTTCGGCTCCGGCGTTGATTTCAGAGTTTACGACCGGGGAGACTTCACCAAGGGCACGGCCAAGTATCTGATAATGAGTATGCAGGAAGGAAAACCGATTTCAATAGAAGACTTAACCAACGCTTTGACACAGAGCCTAAGCCTGAAGAAAGAACTGATCCTGGCGGTTATGAACCGAAGAGGAGAAACAGTTTACTATTCCGTCTCAGAGTTGACCCTGAAATAACAGTGGAGAAAGACGAGCAATGTCCGAGTTTAGAACAGTTCGAGGCATGAGGGATTTCCTGCCTGACGAAGCCAGACTGATGAGACACATCGAAGCCCAAGCCAGAAGAGTAGCTCAGCTTTACGGATACAAAGAGATCATAACACCAGTCGTAGAATCCTATGAGCTTCTAGCAGCCAAAGCCGGCGAAGAAGTCAGAAGCCGCATGTTTGTCTTCAAAGACTTGGGTGGACGCGATGTTGCCCTTCGACCTGAATTCACAGCGTCAGTGGCCAGGCTTGTTGCTACCACACTGAGAAACGAGCCCAGACCCTTCAGACTCTTCTCCATGGGCACCATCTACCGGTACGATGAGCCGCAGCGGGGCCGTTACAGAGAGATCCGGCAGTCAAACTACGAACTGATGGGATCCAGCAGACCTGAAGCAGATGCTGAAATCCTCATGCTCACAGACAGGCTCATGCAAGAAGCTGGAATAAAAAAGTTCACCTTCAAAGTTGGACACGTCGGAGTTCTAAGAGGAATCTTCAACCAAGAAAAGCTCCAAGAAAAAGTCCAGAATGCGGTTATGCAGCTAATGGATAAGAAGCAGTATGATGCCGCTTTCAAGCTTGTCGAGGATGCGCTCGTATCGAAGAAATGCGTGAGAATTCTTCGTGAGTTAGTAGACTTGAAGGGCAACAACAATGCTGAGATCATGGACAAGATAGAAGCACACGTTCAAGGATACGAAAAAGCCGTTGAAGCCACAAAAACTCTTGGAGAAATCCTTGACCTGGTTCAGAGGAGCGGGTGCAAGATCGACATGAGGGTTGACGCGGGGTTTGCCAGAGGCTTAGAATATTATTCTGGCATGATTTTTGAAATCTATGTGCCGGATTTGGATATTGCTCTAGGCGGTGGAGGTAGATATGACAAACTTATCGAATTATTCGGGGGAGAACCTACGCCCGCTGTCGGCGTAGCTCACGGATTGGACCGGATGATGCTGGCCCTGCAAACGCAAAAAGACTATCAGAAACCTGTTGAAGAAAGAAGAGTCATGGTTATTCCGGTTAAAGAAGAGTTAAGGAGTGATGCACTGAGGATTTCACAGATGCTCAGAGACGCTGGCGTGCTTGCGGAAGTTGAGGTAATGGGGCGGAAAATGGTCAAGGCATTAGAAGACGCAGACAGAAGAAAGATCGACTTCGCGGTGATTGTGGGAGAAAAAGAGTTGAAGGAAAACGCAGTTGCCGTTAGAGACTTGGCGAAAAGAGAGCAGACCACGGTGAAAATCAATGAAATCGCAGAAACAATAAAAGAAAAATAGCTATGTATGATCCGGTTTGCGGAGAGACATCTCTCTGTTTGTCTCGGGTTCAGATCCCGTACCCAAAAAATCGAGTTGTTATGAAATGCGCAAACGTTATAGCTGAACCGAGAGATTTGACAGAATAGCCGGGGACGAGCAAATGTCTGATCTCGGTTTCAGGGCTATGGCTTTCACTTTCAAGATTCGGGATTTCTTTAGGCCACGCAAGGATATTGTGAAAGAGGTAGGGATAGAAGAGGGGTTTCACGTTCTGGACTATGGCTGTGGGTCAGGAAGTTACATAACAGCTGTTGCTGAGTTGGTTGGAAAGTCAGGCAAGATTTATGCTTTGGACATTAATCCGCTTGCCATTCAGATGGTTAAGAGAAATGCTGCCAAGAACCAACTGACGAATGTGGAAACGATCATATCAGACCGTAAGACTGGGGTGCCAGACGATAGCATAGACGTAGTCCTGCTGTACGATGTCTTTCACGATTTGACAGACCCTAATGGCGTCTTAGAAGAACTGCATCGGGTTCTGAAGCCAGATGGAATCCTATCATTTAATGACCATCACATGAAGGAGAACGAAATGGTATCAAACTTGGCGAACAGAAGGTTATTTAGGTTGTTGAGAAAAGGAAAAAGGACGTACAGTTTTGCGAAAATAAAATAGCGAATGCAGATGAGCTAAAGAAAAAAGTGGAAGCTGCGGATGACGTCATCGGGGGGTCAAATCCCAGCGACCCCGCCACGATGAGGCGGGTAGTTGCTGGCCTTTTCTGCATGAATTGACATTCAAAATCATAAAAGAAGCGCTCTTCATTAAGGCACAGATTTGGCGTGCACGTTTTGCCATCAATTAGCATTGAATGGGTCAGGGTGAGCTTTGGACGTGGGAAAACGTCACGTTTAAATCGAGGCAGACTTCAAGACATTTTCTCAGGACTTTTAGGGAAGTCAGATCAGTTTGGCAAAAAAGAAGGAGCCTATTTGGATAGCGAGAGAACTTTCAAAATGTAGCGGATGCCGCAAATGTGAGATTGCCTGTTCGCTTCATCACGAGAACAGGATCTGGCCTGAAGCATCAAGAGTGAGGGTCTTCATGTTGGTTCCAGGCGCAGATTTTCCGCATTTGTGCGCTCAATGTGAAGACTATCCATGTGTTGAGGCTTGTCCGTTTAAGGCTTTGTCTGTAAGCAAGAAAACCAGCGCTGTCTTGGTGAACGATGATAAGTGCACTGGCTGCGGAAAATGCATAGAGGCCTGTCCCGGAAGAATCCCGCACATGCATCCGGCCAATAAGAAAATTGTAATATGTGATCTGTGCAATGGCAATCCACAGTGCGTGAAGGTCTGCCAAGAGGGAGGGTGGAACGTTCTGAAAACTGTTACTAGGAGAGAACACCCGTATGGGCTTTACGCGCGAAAGCCTGAGGAGCAGACGAGGGATCTTGCGACTAAATTGTATGGAGAGAAGGCGGAGGAGTTCATTTGATACTGGGCTATGCGGGAAAATTCCTGGAGATTAATCTCTCACACGGCACTTTCAAAGAGGTTACGTTTAACGATGAGTTGTTGAAGGATTATGTGGGGGGCAGGGGACTTGCAGCAAAAATCCTTTGCGACAGATTGATCGACGAATGGGAGGAGCTGGATCCGCTTGGCCCTGACAACGTTCTGCTTTTTCTGCCTGGACCGCTTACAGGGTTTTTCCCAGGCGGCAGAGTCTGTGTCTCAGGAAAGTCTCCGCAGAGTAATGGGGTTGTGGGTTCGACTGTTGGTGGCGAGTTCGGAGTTGAATTGCGGTGCGCTGGTTACGACGGCGTGATTGTTACAGGCCAAGCTGAGAAGCCCGTTTACGTGCTCATTAAGGACTCGGACGTTGAGATCAGAGACGCAAGCCGCATTTGGGGTAAGGATGGCAAGGAAACCAATACGCTGCTTAACAAGGAATGCAGGCGGCTGTTGAGTGAGCGTTATCCGCGTTATGGTGAGTGGAAGGAGCCTGCAAAAGTATACATTGGTCCCGCAGGCGAGAATAGAGTTCGAACTGCGGTGGTTACGGCTAAGTGGACGCATGCCGCAGGCTACGGCGGTTACGGAGCGGTTATGGGTTCGAAGAAGCTTAAGGCGATCGCCGTCAAGGGCACCGGCCCGTTGCCTGAGGTTGCTGACCTTGGAAAAGTCAGGCGGCTGATTAACGCTGTAAGCAGAAGTGCTTACGATAATGTGTTGTGGAGACGGTGGGGAACAGGTGGTGGCGGTTACTCGTTTGGTGCAGAGTCGAGTTCTGAGCCTGTCAGAAATTGGCAGGAAGAGTGGCATGATGAGAAAGGTTACGGTGTTGACCAGTTTGAGAACAGGCTTTGGGTGAAACAGTCTTGGAGTGACTTTGGCTGTCCCACAAACTGTATGAAGATCGCGTTTGTCAAGTCTGGCAAGTTTAAAGGAGCAATAACCGACAATCCCGACTATGAAATGCAAGCGTACCTTGGTCCTAACTTAGGAATATTCACTCCGGAACAAAACGTGTTCATGTCTTCGCTGATTGATGATCTGGGGTTGTGCGGAATACAGACGGGTAACGTGATGGGTTTTGCTGCTGAACTGTTTCAGAGAGGTATTCTATCTAAGGATGATTTGGACGGCATAGAATTGAAATGGGGAGACGCTGAAGCTTTTGCGAGTCTGGCAAAGAAAATCGCTTTCAGAAAAGGCATAGGAGACTTGTTGGCTGAGGGTACATATCGGGCAGCGATGAAGATAGGAAAGATGAAAGGCAGAGACGTGCTGCAATACGCTGTTCAGAGCAAAGGCATCGGAATCGGCGCCCATGGCATTCGCAGCGGCAAAGACTTTTCGACTGAGATAGGATACGCGTGTTCGGTTCAATGTGGCGATCATACATCAATAACTGACTTGCCCATAGATGGCTCTGGAAGTGAAGTGTGGGAAGCGTTCAATGATTCAGCAGTCTTGTGCAGTTTCACCGGTGGCTTTGGTTTGCCTAGGAATCTCAAGTTTGACTTCTACAACGCAGTCACAGGCCTAGAGTTGACGCGAGAAGATTGGGCAAAAGGCGGTGGACTAAAGATCTTGCAGATACAACGGGCCTTATTGCTTTTGGGAGGACCAGATCTGAAGTGGAACCCGAGAGTTGATGACGATAATCCGAGCAGATTCTACGAGCCATTGCCTTCGGGACCGTGCAAGGGCAAAGCTGCTGACAGAACCAGCGTGAGAAAGAGCGTACAGAAGTATTATAAGCAGGCTGGTTGGGACGAGAACGGAATACCGAAGTCGGAGACTCTCAAGAAGCTAGAATTGGGAGATGTTGATAAAGCTCTCAGGAAGCTCCGCAAATAGTCTGATGAAGCATAACAATCGCTAGTCAAAGTTATAGACCGCTTGAGGCATTGAAGTTCGTGGCAGTGGTACGAAATTCAGCGCGCGGGAACTCCGTTTTCATACAAAACAGGCAATGACATCCATTTCGACAAGCGCGCCCTCCACGGGCAGTTGTGCCTGAACCGTAGTCCGAGCTGGAGGGTTAGTTCTGAAGTACGCACCGTAGACATCGTTCATCTTCTTGAAATCTTCGATATTCTGCAGGAAAACCGTTACTTTGACTACCTTTTCGAGGGACAAGCCAACAGCGTCAAGTATTGCTTTTACGTTTTCTAAGGTTTGCTTCGTCTGTGCTTCAATGCCACCGTTGCCAATTGCTTTAGTCTTAGGAGAGAGAGCCACCTGTCCCGAGATGAACAGGAAATCGCCTGCTCTCACAGCCTGAGAATATGATCCAACAGGTGAAGGTGCTTTCTCAGTTTTAACAGCTCGCATCTTTGCATTCCTCTGGTTTTATTTCCTTGACATATTCGTCCAAGAGACAGTTTAGTTTTATTGCTTTTTGCGCAATTTCTTGACTTTCAAAATGTTTGATTTCGAAAAGCTTAGGCAACTGCCGGTACAGTTCGGGCATACGGAGTATCTCTTCAATCTGTTCCCGAATCCACTTGTCATATGCAACGGGATAGGTTCGGCGCGAAAGGAAGAGAGCCTGGAGGAACTCTTGAAAGGCGTTGTACAAGCGGTCGAACGCCTGAAAATACAGCTCTCTGTCTATGTACAATGGAATATGATCGAGGTTATTAAGACAGAATTCACGTACTCCAGCCAATCTTTCCTTCCTAAGCCTCTCGTTATAATAGGGCAGCCACCTGGCCCTAAGACGCTTGAAGTAGTCACCCGTCTCCAAAAGTGGCACGCTATACACAAGTGTGTTGCCTATCTCCAGCTCAAAATCATCGGGTCCAGAGGTCCAACCCCGTGGCTTGGGCACAAAACAACCGTCAACAAAATCCAGATCTACATGCGAAAATCTACCGACTCTTTGCAGTTTATCAAAAACAGTATCATTTTCATAGAAGTTGACCCATCGTCGCTCCAACTCAGATCTTTTGCTCGCTGACGCTTTGTGGGGCAGGAGAACCATAATGTCCAAACAACTGTCTTGAGTGGCTTTCCCACGTGCACAAGAACCAGTGAGTATCACGGCTTCGACATCAGAAAGCTTGGAGAAAAAGTTCACAATAGCCTCTGAAGCCCGTTCATGTTCAACCGTCGGGTACTTTGCCTCTATTTTCACATCTCCCACCTCTAACGACAACGTATGACTTAACATTTCTCATAAACGCATGTCTATATAAACCGGTGAAACCGCGATTCAAAAACCGCACAAAAGTTACAGTCAACCGACTTGACTATTCGGATTGGCTATTCGACTTGCTTGAAGGCAAGAAAGTGAACCTGAGTCGTGGGAGAGAAATGACAACTGCACTCGAAGGAGCGTCAAGATAAGATTTGATATATCGTAATAAAAATCTAACTGCGGCTACCTCTAACTGAAGCAGTCCTCTAGCAGTCTTTTTGAGCCAGTCTTGCCCGTTCGACTATTTCTTCTTCTCGAAACATTCCATGCAAATAGCAATGAGCTTCACGTCTTGAAGTGGTTGAAACAAGGGCGTTATGCCCTTTGCAAGCACGGTTACATAACCTACAGGTTTTCCGCACTTCTGGCATCTTAATGGTTTAACATTACTCATTTTCTATCACAAGTATTGTCTATGAGCTCTCATAAGTCAGTTTTGGACTCTGAGAAAAGTCATTGCTGAAACGAAGGGAACAACGACGGACTAAAAGCACAGTCCAGGTCAATCAGGCCTTATTAGCAGGATGAACACTCATGAAATAGGCGTTCAACAGGGAAAGGCTGGTTCTGAGCAAATACGTGAAGCTTTCAAGAAAATCCCGAATTATGAGTTTGTAAAACTCATGAAGCCTCGTTTATTGCCGACGCCGCTTTTCATATGGATGGCTAAGCGTCAAGCTGCAAGGCTGCTCAAGAATGACGTTTTTGAGTATTATCCCAAAGAGGCAGAGCGCATGAGTGGCATAGCTGAAGGGGCAGAAACGGACATGGCCTCCATCTTGTTCCTGCAAGCGATGGAGTTACTGGTAAGCAAGCCAAGTTATCGACTTGAGGCTTGCACGACATTGGCATTCGGTCCCAGCCGCACGACGACGGGGGAAACTATTGTTGGCAAAAACTTCGACTACGTGAGCGCTTTGGAACCGTACCAGCTGACGTGTGAAACTGAGCCGAAGGGGGGATACGTAACTCTCGGATGCACAATGGCGCCGTTGGCTGGGATGCTGGACGGCATGAACGAGCACGGTCTGACTGTCACTTACAACCTCGCATACACGCTCGATGAACCAAAATGCTATGCACCACTATCCATGGCTTTGCAAGAGATGCTCGAAACATGCAAAAATGCCAATGAGGCAACTCAGTTCATAGTGCAAGCGAAACGCGGCGGGCATGATGCCATTTTGACACTGGCTGACGCGGAAGGCAACATAAAAACCGTTGAAATCACTTCTAACCATTCTGCAACGAGCAACGTGACAGATGGTCAAGCCATCAACACAAACCATTACAAATCAAAGGAGATGCAGAGATATGAGATACCACGTAACGCTGTCAATTTTGGTCGAGGCACGCCGAAAGAACATCTCGGAGTCAGAGTTCATGAGTCTAGCGAGCAAAGACTGAAGCGAGCACAGGAATTGCTGAAAGATAAAGAAAAAGTGGATGAGACCAAAATAACCGCGATTTTACGCGATCATGGTAAAGACAACAAGCCGTCTATGCTGACCATTTGCCGTCATGCCGATTTCGTTAGCACATTACGTTCGGTAGTCTTCTACCCTAACAGAAAAACCATAAAAGTCTTGTATGGAAAACCATGCGAAAATCAATATGACGAATTGAAGTTTTCCTAATCGAACATGCTTGAACAGTTCACTGCGTATTTTCATCTTGAACAGTTCAGAAACAACGGTTCCAAGTGGTTTTTCGCGTTTCTTATTTTGAAGAATGAAGATCTCTGATTTGGAAAAGCAGACTCCGAGAGATGTCTCGATCATCTAAATCCGAACATATCAAAGGGCGCGCTTGATTTTGGTTATTTCTTGAATGTTCAGTTCGAACGCTGCCACAGGGTTCTCGAGCGTCCAAGCAGCCAAGACTTTGGGATGGATCTCGCCCAAGATGCCGACTTCTGTTTCACCGACTATTGCTGCGGCTGTCCTTCCCTCTATGAAGCTTCTATGTGTAGCTACTTTTATTTTCCATCGCAGACCGAGGTTCATGAAGAAAGCATCGAGTGCCGATTTGATTTCACTGAACCCCGCATTTGCATGATAAACAACGGCGGCAAGCCTTTCTTCGTCCCTGGTTTTTGTTTCCTTCTTTTCGTCCAGCAACGTGACTTTGCCGAGTTCAAAGATTCTCTGGGGACATTCGACGTGAAGGTTATTGCCTACAAACTCCAAGAGGCTTGGCAGAAGCCAGTTTCTCAAGCACGTGTAGGTCATGACCTTCGGGTTCGAGACTTCAATTATCCTTTCCTTTTTGCAGTTCATCTTTTCGAATAGGTTCACTGGGTTCGTCAGAGTAAATGTCAGAATCTCTTGATAGCCGAGCCCGACTATCAACATCCTCGCAACGTCGATCAATTCCTGCTCGGGTCTCACGCCGCCTGTCGTGGGGATTTTGCGCCACGCCGGCTTGATGTTGTTGTAGTCATAAGCTATCGCTACATCTTCCACGATGTCTATCTGATGCATCACGTCAACCCTGTAACACGGAATCCTACACTGCACCATGCCCTTCCCAGAAGCCTCAGCATAATAACCTGCCTTAGACAGCAGTTTTACAACCTCTTTGGCACTCAGCTGCAAGCCCAGAATCCTGTTGGTGTACTCAACATCCAAATCCATCGTTCTCGTGGCGAAACTGGGCGTCACAAGATCCAGCTTCCGATGTGGATAATGAACCTGAGCCGAGTAAGCTTTGCCTCCTCGGTCGATCAGAGACAGAGTCACGATCTTCAACGTGTTGAGCACTGCTTCATTCAACGTGCCCGTGACCTCGACCAGAATGTTCTCTGTGTCTTCTGCGATCCTTCCCAAGTCGTTTGAGTTGATTATCGGCGGAAAAGAGAGCGGCTTGTTCTCCGAATCCAACAGCACAGGATACATCAAGTGTCTGCTTACGATGTGACCATATTCCAAGCCTTTCGGATGACGTTTCAGCATCTCTCTTAGACTCATTTTCTCAGCGAAGCCTAACGGCACAAAACTAATTTCATCCGGTTTCGCAACAGTGTACTGCAAAGGCAGTTTGATCAGGTCCAAGTTGTACAGTCCAATGGAGGTTTTCTGCCTGTTTCTCCCATAAGTCTGGTCAAGCTTGTCCTGCATATGCATGAAACCGCGAATCGTCGTGTCCGAAAGCCTCAGGCCCTTCACTAGTGAACAGCCTATGTAGGGGCGGATGCCGTCCAACCGTTGATCAACATAGACCTCACCCGACTGTTTGCCGATCGTGTACCTCTTCAAACCTTCGTCTATACCGAGGAATCCGCGCAGAGCCCTAGTCAAGCCTTCAACGTTCCAAGTGTCCGGACGGTTGGTGTCCTTGATCTCAACGTTCATGGTGCCCTCCTTCTCATCGAAAAGCTTCACTTCCCCCTTCACAAAAGCCAGAACATCGTTGATTTTCTCCGCGTCCTTGTGCAGTTCCAGTCCAAGCAGCTTTTCAAACTCAGCGTAATCCACGTCTATCGTCGGCATCCTAGACCACCGCCTTCCTTCCTCAGCCAATCCAGATCCTGAGTGAAAATGTAACGTATCTCCTCGATTCTTGCCCTCATCATGAACAGGCGGTCAATGCCTAAACCCCAAGCTATGACGGGGTCTTTAATTCCTAGGGGCAACGTGACTTCAGGCCTGAAAATCCCCGAACCGCCGAACTCAAGCCAGCCGTACCCTTTCTTGTAAGCGGCAAGCTCGACGCTCGGCTCTGTGAACGGGAAGTAGTCCGGTCTATACTTAACCCTGTCCGCTCCAGCCATCTCGATTGCAAATTTTCCCAAAACGCCTAGAAGATCTCGCAGTGTTAGGTCTTTGTCGATGACTATGCCCTCAACCTGATTGAACTCTGTCAGATGCATCTTGTCCACAACTTCCGGCCTGTAGCAGCGTACGATTGAGAAGTATCTGCCCGGAATCTCCAGATCCTTACTCACTAAGGTTCTAGCACTCAAACACGTACCGTGCCCGCGAAGAATCAGACGCCTAGCCTCTTTCAGCGAGTAATTGTATCCCCAGCCTGTTGACCCTGTTTTCCAGCCGTTTTCATGAGTTTCCTTCACGTTAGCGACTATTCGCCTGTAAGGGTCTATGTTTCCCTCTTTCGGAGACTTAACGAAATATATGCCCGAAACCTCTCGAGCCGGATGATCCTGTGGCGTGTAGAGCGCGTCAAAGTTGAACAGCGAGGTTTCCACGGCGGTGCCGACCATCTCCTTGAAACCTAGTGTTACAAGCTTGTCCCTGACTTCTTCGAGAAACTGCATGTAAGGATGTTTCTTGCCGGGCCATGTGTTTGCCACCGGAGCCTCAACATTGTATTTTTGAAGCTTCACCTTCCGCCACTTGCCACTTACAATCATTTCCTGCGTTAACTGGGTTACCTCTGGAACCAGCCTGACGCTCTTCTTAAGCACTGATTGACCGGCTGCCGTCAACTCGATGACACGATTGGTCTTCTCTTGAACGTCAAGAAGTTTTCTGCCCTTTAGGATTTTGACGGCTCCCCTATGCCCCGGCGTCAATTCTTCCAAGGACACCTTTTCCTTTTCTGCCAAGATTTTGAGTAACTTTTCATCCTCGCCTTCTAACGGCTCCTGCATCATTTGCAAAGTGTTGGTCTTCGTATCCAGCGTTGTCCATTTTTTCCGCTGAGCCCAGCCCAATGCTATCGGGATAAACTGTTTTTCCAAGCCTGCCTTCTCGAAGGCTTTGTCACGCGTAGCCCTTCCTCTAAGCTTGGTGAGGGCGAGTATTAGGCGTCGCTCGGGCAAACCTTTTTTGGCATGCAGTTTCCCTTCCTCGTTCAGCCTCAAAACAGTCTGCCTTTCTTCCTGAATCGTCACAAATCCCTTTTCCTGCAACGACAGTGCCGCCCGCATGATTGCCGCGTCAGGCATGTTGCTCTTGCTGATGAGCCGCTCAAATGATGCGTTCCCGCCCAGTCTGTTCAAGACTGAAAGGGTTTGGCGTTCTTGCTCTCTTAGCTCAACCATTTTTTTTCCCTGCGTGAATAAGGTAAGTAGGATTTTGTAATGTAGTTGTTGAGGTTTTAATAAAAGTATGCATGTCCTCTGATGGCTCTTGGACAGAAGAAAACTGCCTTTCTACGTAAATTGGTAGAACATCACTTAGCCCAAGTAGTGAAATGCAACCGGGTTATTTATAACTTATTTTCCATCATCGTCAATTCCGAGCACTTCCCGTGCCTCTGCAATGAACTTCTTCTTTTCCCGTGCATGATCCTCTACAAACTTCAGCACCGCATCGATTGCCTGCTTCTTATGTTCTCCACACAACAGTCTTCCAGTCTTACAGCCATGAAAGGTTTCAGCGATTTTCCGGTCATCCTCTATGAAATGGAAAAGACACATCTCATAGATCGGGCACGCCTCAGGAACCCCTCCGAGTTCACGTTGTTCTTTGATGGTTGCCCTTCCGCCGGTGAAAGCGTCTGATATTCTGCGTGCAATGGCTTCAGGCTTGTCATGCAAAGTGAAGCAATTCATCTGCCTTTTGCTCATTTTCGGAGAACCGTCTAATCCCCTCATAAGCTTGTGATAGGTTGAGGAAGGAGGGATGAACCCATATTTCCGATGAAAAACCTGAGCAAGGTCTCTAGTGAAGCGAAGATGCGGATCCTGATCCACACCAACAGGCACCACGGTGGGCTTGGGACCGCCGAAATCTTCCAACTGCGGCAAGAGTATGTCTCCGGCTTGAATCAAAGCCGCCAAGTACAGACCGATGCGTCGTTCGCCGTATATCGCTTTCACCGTAGCCAAAGTCACAGGTCTGCCAAGAATAACGGCTAAGTCCTTGACCCTGCTTTCCCTAGATTGACGGTAAATGTAGGCTTTCTCAGGGTTCAGTCCAAGGGCAAACATGTCTGCAAGATTGTTTACAGCTATTTTTTCACTTCTCTCGAAGGGGATTTTGTTGTCCTCATAGGCTTCTATGTCAGCAATACAGTAGAATGTTTGAGCACCGTGCTGCTGAAAGTAGATGATCTCCTTCGCCGTCATCAAAGTGCCTAGGTGAAATTCACCAGTCGGCTTTATACCGCTCAGAACTGCAAAATCATCATCCGCATTCAGAGCATCCAAGATCCTGCCGAAGTCCCTGTGGCCGAAGATCACTCCGCGTCTCATGTAGAACGATGGATCAGGCACTCTTGGCAACACCGTTTCAAACGGTTCGATCCCGAATTCTTTACTCAACCGCTCATAATCTGTGACTGAACTTGCTCCAAACGGGTCAAGCACTGCCGTTTTATCAGAATTTGAATGCAAGGGTCTTTCCTCCCTTTCTTTTTAGAAAATTCTGCGGCCGCAGAAGACCGGCAAAATTCAGGGGTACGATTAGAAAAATCAGTGAATCATTAATGGAGACTATTGCCAGTCCAAGGCATTACCCAACACAAACAAGTGAATAGACATGTTTAAACTTTTTGAATCACATCTGCAAAGCAGACTCTGTCTGGACCCTGTCCGAGGCGCGGCTGCAATCGATGCTCACCTTCCATTCACACAAGATTTAATATGTTTTCATGAATTGTATAAGGAAGCTGACTGTGCAGGCGGCGTCAGGCTTGACCGATGAAGACAAGAACGAGATGATCGTCACTCCATGGGAAGTCCGGGGCAAGGTTGACTATGAACGTCTAATCCGCGAATTCGGAACGCAACCCCTGACTGAAGAGCTATTGCAGAAATTGGCAAAATACACCGACGGGCTTCATATGCAGCTGCGGAGAGAACTGTTCTTTTCCCACCGAGACCTGGATGTTGTCCTGGACCTGTATGAAAAAGGGATTAAATTCGTACTGTACACTGGACGAGGTCCATCAGGCCCTGTTCACATCGGACATCTTGTCCCATGGATTTTCACAAAACACCTGCAGGACAAGTTTGACACCAGGCTGTATTTTCAGATGACTGACGACGAGAAATTCGTCGTGGACGACGGGCGAAAGCTCGCAGAAACCACGAAAATGGCCTATGAAAACGCGTTAGACCTGATAGCCCTGGGTTTTGAACCTAAGAACACCTTCATAATCTACGATGTTCAAGACATTGACTTACTCTATGACATCGCGCTAGAAGTGGCCAAGCGAATAACCTTTTCAACCGCGAAATCCACTTTCGGATTCCAAGACAGCACAAACCTGGGCTGGGTCTTTTGGCCGGCTATCCAAGCAGTGCCCTGCTTCATACATAAGAAAATAACAGGGGAAAATGTTCCAGCCCTGATTCCCGCAGCCATAGATCAGGACCCGTACTGGCGAATCACTCGGGACATCGCGCCTAAGCTCGGCTACTTCAAACCTGCACAAATTCACAACCGCTTCTTGCCCGGGTTGGGAGTAGGCGGAAAAATGAGCGCTTCAGAGCCTGACACTGCCATTTTCACGACCGACAAGCCTGAAGTGGTCAAGCGGAAAGTCTGGAATGCTTTCACGGGAGGGAAAGGAACGGCGGCTGAGCAGAGAAAGCAAGGCGCAGACCCGAACGTGTGCTCAATCTTTCAGTATTTCCTTTACCTGTTCGAAGAAGACGACAAGAAACTGGCGCAAAGAGAAAAGCAGTGCAAGGCCGGCGAAGTACTCTGCGGTGAATGCAAGAAAGACTTGACTGAAAGAATCAACAGGTTCCTTGCAGAACACCAGAAAAAACGAGAGAAAGCGAGAAACATAATAGAAAAGTATCATATCAAACGTTAAGGCATGATTTACACATGCCAGAAAAAACAGAAATGACATTCCACCTGGGCGGAGACGAGTTCGCAACGCTTAACCCCAAGATTTTCAAGCCTAAACCACGAGAATCAGAAGGATGTAACTGTAGCTCTCCCCGGGATTTACCAGTTTTTGTCTGATGATCCGCATGGAAGACTTTTCCGTCCGGCGCCTCGTGGAAAAAGACATTGAATTCGTGTACCAAATGAATGCGACAGAGAATTGGAACGACAGAATAAATGACATTAGGCGCATGTTCAATTATGAACCTGATGGCAGTCTTGTTGCTGAAGTTGACGGTGTGCCTGTGGGCCACGTTTTCACAGTGAACTATGGGAGACTTGGGTGGATAGGGTTGCTCATCGTCAAACTCGAATACAGGAAGAAAGGAGCAGGCACGTTGCTGATGAAAAAGGCGGTTGACCATCTTTTGCATTGCGGCGATGAAACGATCAAGCTGGAAGCCGTCCCTGAAATATCAGATCTGTATCGTAGACTCGGTTTCATCGACGAGTTTGATTCGCTAAGATTTATCGGCACTTCCCGGAAGACTGTCTCAAGGCACATTGGTTCTACAAAGGGCATAGAGAGAGGGAAAATGGCGGATATTGCGAGGTTTGATGCTGGATATTTTGGAGCAGACAGAACAAGAGTTCTTCTAAGCCTCTATCAGGAAGATCCAAAACTGTGCTTTGCAGGTTATGAAGGTTCAGACGTTGTCGGCTACGTGATGTGCAGAAGAGCAAGAAGAGGATACAAGCTCGGACCGTTTGTGTGCAACCCCAAGAACCTAGGTGTCGCCAGAGAACTCTTAGCAAGATCTTTGGAGAAGATTGGCCCAAACGTCGCAATCTATTCAGGGGTTCCGGCTACAAACGAAAAGGCTGTCATGGCCTTCCAAGAATTTGGTTTTGAACTATACTCGAAGAGCATCCGCATGCATTTAGGGAAAGACCTCGCAACCGAGAACGTAAGCGGGATATTTGCCATCGGAGGACCGATGAAAGGCTGATGCCAAGCGCAATAACAAGTAGTGCGTGACACCAATCCCCTAATGGCAGCAGTCTCAAGACAGCCATACAAATGATTAAGAGCATTGTCGAGCAAGGCTTCATACTGAAAGTAGATGAAGAAGTTTTTCCACACGAATTTTGAAGATAAGAAATTCAGATTCTGTTAACTCTTAGGGGTATTCTGAAATGTTAAATATAACTTGCCAGTAAACAACAGATTGAAGGAGAAAGAAAAATGAAGAAGATTCTGCAGATAAACTTTAAGTTCAAGGTACCAAGATCCGAGCTTGAGAAAGCCTTTCTGAAGGTTGCCCCTAGATTTGGTCCTAGTGGCGATGTCAAGGGACTTCTATGGAAGATCTGGCTTGTGAATGAGGCTGAAAAATCAGCAGGTGGAATCTACCTGTTTAAAGACGAAGCCTCTGTAGAGGCATTCCTGAAAGGAGAAATCGTTGCAGGGCTAAAGAAGAATCCAGCCTTGAACGCTATCGAAGTAAAAATATTCGACATACTACCTGAACACACAAAGATTACTCGTGGTCCTGTAGACTGACATAACTCTAAGAAACAACAACTTCCCTATTTTTCATAGCAAGTCTTTATTCTTCTCATTTTGAGATGTGTTAGTAATTCAGGAAAAGTTTCCATCATTCAAGTCCCAAAGAGTTAACAGAACGCTCGACACAAACATTTAAGTCCCGCTTATCATAGAAAGCTGCAATGATGCTTCCAACTTGAAATAGTGAAACTTGAATGACTGAAGTGGACAAAGAAGCGTTCAATAAACTTTCACAGTCCGGAAAGATTCTGAGGGAAACTCGTGAAGAGATGAGACATTTTGTTCACGAGGGAATGCCAATAATCGAAGTCTGCGACCAAGCTGAGGGCCTCATAAGGAAAAAGGGCGGGAAACCAGCGTTTCCATGCAACGTCTCGATAAATGAAGTAGCAGCCCACTACACTTCTCCGCCGAATGATACAACAAGAATACCCGAAAACTCTCTGGTCAAAGTAGACATTGGCGCGCACGTGGACGGCTACGTAACTGACACGGCAGTGACGATATGCTTTGACCCCGAACACAAGAGCCTAGTGGAAACAGCAGAACGTGCTCTAAAGGCGGCTATCGAAAGCATTCAGCCAGGAATGCAAACATCGAAACTGGGAACGATAATAGAGAACACGATAAAATCCCGTGGATTCAAGCCGATATCCAACCTCACTGGACACCAAATAGGAAGATACATTATCCACACCGGCACGTCAATACCCAACGTAACGCAGCTTTCTTTTGCGAAAATCAAGCTAGGCGGCGTCTACGCGATTGAACCGTTCGTTACTCTTCCTGATGCAGTCGGCAAAGTCGAGGACGGTGATCGATCCACGATTTTCCGTTTCGTGAAATCCCGATCATTGAAGGGTCAGTACGCCAAACAGCTATTGAAGTACATCGAAGAGAATTTCAGAACACTGCCTTTTGCCGAACGTTGGTTGCAGAACGCTGTGCCCAACGAGCACCAACGGGAAGCGTTCCATGAACTCTTGGAGTCCAAGGCTATTATGGAGTACCCAATTTTCGTCGAGGTGAGCAGAAAAACAGTGGCTCAGGCAGAGCATACCGTTCTGATAGTTGAAAACGGATGTGTTGTCCTGACCTAGACTGGGACCTTTGCTTTTTCTTTATCTTTGTCTTTGACTTCTCTGTATATTGCCGTTATCATCATTTTGTCGTTGCATTTTTGGCATGGCCCGAGTTCTTTGAACATGTAGTCGCCGCGCTGGAATTCTCTGGTGTCCTTGACCCCGCATTTCTTGCACTCGATGGTTGTTATCACAGGGGGAACCACGATTTTCAGCTTTGACAGGCGCCTTCTTGTCTGAAACAGCACGTACGTAGATGTGGCTACACCCAAGAAGCCTACTAGCACCAGAACCCACGCTGCTTCCGAGTTCTGGTCAAGAACGGACACTCCGAATATAAGAGCCACTAACGATAAGGCCAGAGTCACGAGTACGACCATAAGCATGAATGACGAGATTCTGGTTGCGGTTGTTGATTGTGAAGTTCCACTCATTTCATTCATTCTCCTACTGTCCGATTCCGATTGTGTTTCCTATTCCAGCGATTATCACTTTGTCTCCTTCCTTTGTTCTCTCCAGAATCACCTGTTTCACCCTCTCTATAACCTTGTCCATGGAGTCAAAGATTTCCTTGCGTAAAGGAGAAACTGCGTCGCCAATGTCCTCCTTTATTATCACAGCATTTATCGGAATGTGATACTGCACAAGCGATTCTTCAATTTTAAACTGGTCAACGCCAGGTCCACCGATTGCCGCGCCGACACCCTCAGCCACCTCACCAAGCTCTTCTCCTTCAAGCTTCAAAGCTGCATCAATCATCACCACGGTAGCAATCCTGCCCTCATTCTCATCAATAACCGCTTTTATCGCGTCGCCAGGTTTGCCCACATTTCCTCCCGGTCCCTCAGCCTTTATCACAAACGCGGTGCGTCCCTCAAAAGGAACAGTCGCAGCAACACAATCCTTAGCTACTTTTCTCGTCTCGTACCCATGCATGAGTTTCGCCGCAACGAGCGCACCCGCTCCGTCACCGATCGGCTGACCGTAAGCAAAGGCTTTCAACGCGCTTGCATAGGCTTCTGCCTCTCGCATCACCATCGGCAAAATCATCTGAATCTGCATTATGATGTACAGACTTAGTGTCTTCTTGCCAAGCAAATAGTAATGCCTTATCACCTTGTAGATGAAGTTGAGCGCACTCGCCGCCTCAAGCGTATTCTCCAAATTGTTCGTTTGGATCTCATCAGCCGCGGGCGCCATCGATTTCACCTCGTCCTTAAAACGGACGTCCCGAACGTCAAGTATGTGTTCGAGCTTCCAAACGATGCCCGCTGGGTCAAGACCCTGCGGGCCTATCGTGAAGTATTCCATGAACCTGTCAACCCTGACCGTTGGATCTGCTTGTGCTTTTCCAATTTCCTTAATGGTTTCCACTGCGATTTTGCGTCCTTCTTCCTTTATGTACTTCAACTTGTAAAGAGAGGCCTCGACCTCCCTGAGCATGACGTACGTTTGGATTCTTTGTCCGTAAAATATGAAGACTATGAAGACAACGTAGAAAAGCACGTTCAGAACCCAACTTACATCTAACTGGGCAACCTTGACCTGTAAATCTATTAGCGTCGGGATTACGTTCACAAACTCACCTTTCCGACAAACTATCAACGCTTACCTATAAATCTTGGGTAATTCTCAGCGACTTTGTTAAGAATTATGTCTCCATGTTCCTTCAATATCGAAGTGTATTCGTATCCAACAAATAGAGGTTCTGGTAACTTCATGGGCGATGGTTTTCCCTGTTAATTTTCGGGTGACAAAATAACCGTTCTGATTCTCCATGTTAACTGTCAGGTGATACTCTTTGCTTCTTCTGCTGACGGTTCTGGTAACTGTTAGGGCAATGGGGAGATACCCTTATTTAGTGCTTCGTCTCTAATCTAAGTGGTGATGAGAATTGAGTCATCATAAAGACGATGACCCAGAAAAAACAAAAGAAGAATACGACCAAGACAATCATGCAGACCAAGAGAACCCTAACAACGACGAATACGATAAAGATTGAAAACAGCCAACATTCTAAATAAGACAAAAATTCTTCTTTTTTCAGTTATTATACTATCAGATAAGGAACTTAATGGGTGTCGGAGGAAAACACAAAGGTGAAAAGAAGGGAATTTACGGTTTGTTTTCTCTGCGGTTCTCCAATGCTTCTCTTGTTTCTTCAAGGCAAAGGTCACGCATTCTTGCGTCTGCTATAGTGGCAATTTCGGCACGTTTCTTGAATTTCTCTCTCAATTCGTGAAAATAATGTTTACAATACTTTTCGTTCGGCAATGCCAATTCTTCAAGCGTCCTTAGATTTCTGTTAATCTCCATGATGGTTTTCTGTATGTGTCTTGTTAATCGTTGTTCCTCTTCTAATGTGTCTGGAATATATTTGCTCTTATAGTGACCCCTGTAGTATGGTGCATATTTGCACGGATAACCTTCTTGAGTTCTGCCTGTAGGCATTTTTCCACCTTAATGGGTGTCGATGGCTTCAAGCCTTCTTTTTTTGGTTTGGTTTTTCCCATTTTCCCGTTGTTACGTTGAAAATGTAGCCTTTTTCTATCATCTCATCTATGTTTTCATCTTTGAACTTGATTTCCTCTATGTCTATGTTCTTATCTGTGTTGTTTTCCTCGACCGATTTAGTTCTTTTTCTTGGCGAACCACAATTTTGGCAAAAGTTGCCCTTGTTAATTGCCTTACAGTAGGGACAATCCCATGTCGAAGGCGTTTCAATTATGTCCCTTGCTTGTCTCAGCTGTGCTTCCTTGATTAGCTCTTTCTCTTCCACTTCTTTCTTCTCTTTGGCATGATAGCAATTCATACATAACCCTGAGCCCAACCATGGTTTTGTCTCTCTCTCCAGTTTTCCTGCGATTGGAAGCATTACCATAGGTGTAAACAATGCTGTGCCTGCTGTCATGGTTGCACCTATCTTGTTGGACATAGGCAATTTCTGACCGCATATCGAGCATCTATCCCAACAGTTATGGCATAGTTTATGTCCACCGTGGTCCACAAAGAAGCGATATTCGTGTCCGCATCTCTCACATATATTCATGCTTTCACCTTTTCTGTTCTCGGGGTTATCACTGGCTGTTATTAGGTATCTTGAACTAAGAGTGTTGTGCATTCACAATTAGAATCGAAAATAGAGATTCAGTGAACTGAGTTTATCGTTTTAGCGCACAATATCAGTCTGGACGATACCCTTTCGATCGATCGAACTTTATCTATTCTTATATGCAAGGAACAAGAATACCCTCCTTTTTTCTAATACTAGACAGCCTAGGGTTGGAAGAAGAAAAATCCATATTACCTGCTGTCTACTCTACTTTGAATCAATCAGGGTGAGACAAATGAACCAAGACGCATTGATCTTGTTAAAGATAATTGTGGGTTTGAAACAGTCGTCTTTGTATGACTTGTCTGAACGTTGGGCCGGAAACAAAAATGCCGAGAGCAAGGATGTCTTCAGCGAAGTTCTTAGCTTGGTGTATACACTTGCAGCTAGTAATCTGGTTGAAATAGAGAGTGCTGAAGGGGAACAAGGGTTAGAGACACTCTCGAAGAATTCTTCTGACTGACCAGTTGAATCTCCTGTCTGTGGTTGATGCTCTGGCTTCTCTCTGGAAGCTTTGTATATCTCTTCAAATCGTGGATGTCTCAGCCACATTACATCAAAACTTGAAAGAGTCTCTGTCCTTAGTGCTCTCTTGAATAGATCCTCTGCAACCATCTTGTCTAACATTTCATCAGCATGAGGAGAGCATTGTATTTCATGTAGCAACTGAGGCCTCTCTTGACTAATCTTGAGAAGGAATTCTTTCCTCTTTTCATCTTTCCATTCTTGAATTGTCTGTTTGTGTTCTTGTGCTAGTTCTGATATCTCTCCAAGTTTCTCTTCTACAGCATCCATGTGCTTCTCAAATGTGTGAGCACATCTCTTTCCTCTTCAGTGTCAAAGGTAGCTCCACAATAAAGACACTGGTAGTAGTTTTCTTCTGCATCTTCTGTCATCATATTTCACCTTCTTATCTCTGATTTCTTGTAAGCTTCAACACAAGCTATCATTCTTTCAATATCTTCCTCAATCAGAAAGTTCAATCTCTCGGAGATATTTGTATCAAGTTCTGCACAGATTTCCTTGAAGAGCTTGTATCTCCTCTCAGACTTGAAGTAGACCATTTTTCTAGTTCCATGATCTTCTGTCATTGATTGTTCACTTCTAAATTTAATCCTATGGTATTACAAGTAGAGTACACATTTATAAACAATTCGCTTGATATTGAGGTCTGTTTGTCAAAAGAAGCTTGTATCAAGGTGATTGGATGGAATCTCTGAAGGAATGTCTAGAAAGAGTTTCATGCGTATATTACTAGTCTGATTTTGCCGATATTCCCAAATAATCTTCCAAGCAATGGCATATTGTTATGAAAACGTCATTCGTGAAACTGGCAAAATCTATATACCTTGAAAGGATATCTAAGCTTTCATTGCCCAAACGGACTTTTCCAGATTGGTCAAAGCGATAGTCGTGATGTGCTATTTTGTTCCTGAGTTTTTGGTCTTGCTTGGGGCTGATTATTGCGAAATCATGTCTCTCTAGAAATTTGAGTTTAGTAGAAGTGTCAACCTCGTTTATCTCTTCAATCAAATCAACGTATTGTCTCTTAATAGGGTCAAGAAGGTCATGGTCATTTGCAACGAGCATATAACAAAGAATGTCTACACATAGCATGTAAGTACTTTCATATTGCCAGAGAAATCCAGCCATTGAAAACACAGAAGATTTTCGTAGGTCAGCATGATCCTTTTTCCTACTCTCATTCTGAAGTAGCTCAATAAATATCCGAAGATCTTTATTGCTCTCAGGATCCTCTCCCAACACACTCACAATGGTCGCTAGGACATGTTGACGATTTGGTAATTTCATGATTGCTGAGAGTTGTTTTCTGATTTTAGATTCTAGCAATGTCTTCTTTTCTTTTTCCATAACTTAGCCCTTAGTTTATCTTTTGTTTTGCTGTGCAGATTAAGATTGCCGTCTTGTGTCTTTCTTCCCCATTCTACGACTCCAGATGAAACAAGGTGATAGCAATAGACCTTGCAAGTGAACTTCAAGTTCTGTGAGACCCCCTCTTCCAATCTGGTGGAGACAAGCCCAGAATGGTAACCCCTGAAGCGATAAGACCTCCCATAATAACAATGTCGGGTCTGTCTCTCAGAAAAGTGATGAAATCCTGATTAGTTCCAAGAGCATATACAAAGCAAATCACCAAAATCACGGCAAAACCTAGAAATAACGAAATCAAACTTCTTCCAATTTTGCTGTTACGAACCGATGTCAAAAAGGTCTCTGTCCTGCTTGGCTTAAGCTTGAATTCTCCTTCTCCTAGAATGCTGTTGATACTTGTTATGCATGAATCAAGATGATTACTGCTAGCTTCAGCAAACGCATTTGCCAAAAGCAAAATCTTCCCTTTGATCATTGACATTTCCTTCTTGTTTCTCAAATAGAATAGAATTTTCGCCTGAAGAAGCTCACCAATCTTGGCGTACTTGGAATTTGCTTCTCGAATCAGATCGAAAGTGGTGATGTCTGTCTTATTCGCTAACAACTCCTCTGAAACTTTCTCAAGTAGTTCTTCAGCCTCTTGCAGATTTGATTCTCTTTCTTGAGATGGAGACTCGGAAAGAGCAATGTAGGTATCAATGCCTTCATAAGCTCTTAGAATTCTTAAAAAAAGTCTTTTTTCATAAGAAATTGGCTTAGATTTTCCAATTAGAAAACCAAAAGCTAGGAGTGAGACTACCGTTAAAGCCATCATCACCACCCCAAAAATCGCATAAGAAGTCTGTAGTTCTGTAATGGGTTTGCCTTGAACAGCGTATGTATACGAAGCCACGAACACAAATGAGAAGATGAGGCAGACGAGTGCTATCCTCATATGTCTTGACCATTTTGAGTATTGCTTCTGACTTGTTTTGCGGATTCCATCAAGTTTTCTAGGGATTTGTGACATTCCAAGTTCCAGTATTGGACTATCTTCAATGACATTATATATGGCTTATTGTATTCTATTGTATTCTATTAATTGCATTAATTCCGTTCCTTGTTCCTTTCTAAGATGCCCAAGTCCATGCTTCTAACAATTCAATCCAAAAACTAGGCGACAGCATAGACCTCAGATGAAACAAAGCTCGCATAGTAATAGGAATATCTCAAAGAGCGATAGGTTTTTGTGTTAAACAATAGAGCTAATTAAATTCAGAAAGCGTGAATTTGGTTGCCTAATGAAGATCGTTGGCATGAAATGGTTAAGAAAGCTCTGAAGGAAATCGGAAAAGAGAGAGGATATGATGTCTCTGAATCAGAGAAGGAAATCACTTTTGCTTCTAAGTTTAGGATGTTCCGTTATTCGATAGAGGGTCGGGGTTCAGCTCTAATCTATGATCATGCTCTTCCAGAAAGAAAAGCACACATATTATCATACAAGCCAGATTGTGTCTGGAAAGAAAGACATTTGTACAGAGCTATTTTTGAGATTGAATATTTGAGTCCGAGAAGCAGGGCAATGGAAAGAAGGAAATATGCGATTGGTAGTTGGATGCTTGCTTATTTGACAATGGTTAACAAATCCATGAGATTTCTGGTTTTTGTAACAAACAGTAAAGACCTTTACCGCGAGATACTGGTTTTCAAAAAGCTTGTAACTCTTGAATATAAGGACAGCACACATACTCTATATCTGAAAGCACGTGACCAACTTAACATTAAGATAGGATTGCAAGAATTCATAATCGGCAAATTGAAGATATAGAATCGACATGGAAATATTAGAATAGAAGTGAAAATGAACAACTCCATGCAAGTTAGAAATAAGAAGCGAAAGAATCAGTATACCAAAGGTAGACAACCAAGAATCATAGTCTCTCATTCTTTTCAAATATGGATTGTTTTCCCCCAGATAGTTGACTCCATGCATCTTGATGGTCTGAGATAGAGGAGAATTATATTGGATTCTCATTAATCACAATTGAGACAAGAGAATTTAGCATCAAGAATAGATGTTTGGATATCCGATACTTCCGCCAAGTCAAAGTTCCAATGAACCGTTCTTTTCCTGAAGACCGTATCATATAAGAACGTGGGTATGATGGATAGGAGATGTTAAGTCACAGTTCTCTCAGATTATGAGAACAACAAAGTGGTGAGAATATGGTAAGACTGAAAGAACTTGAAAACTTGGAGACAATGCCAAGAGAAGCAAAAGCTCAGAAGTGCTAGAACTGATACAGAGAATACTTAGAATCTAATCTTACTTGGAAAGACTTGAGTATTCCACTGGAAGGTTCAGAATGTGTTCTATGCAAATCAACGATTAGAAAATGTCCTAATTGTTCCAGTCCTGTATCAGTTGGAACTAGAGATTGTCTACATTGTGGTTTCGATCTAGAAAAAGTAGAGATTGAACCCGCCAAGAGATAAGGGATAAATGTCTTTCACTCCTTGAGGGTGCTGGAAGAGTTTAGAAAGATAGTGAGGAAGGTAGTTTTTGGAAAGCTATGCTTTTCAGGACTACTTTGACCAACTTCTTCATTATCCTAAACAACATGGATAACCACGATAACTACGAACAAAGAGAAGAACTTAGAGAAAAAGAGGTCTATGTATCAAGTTCATAATTCTCAACAAGAATCTGTAGAATCTTGGGTAATTCTCTGCCGAATTGGTAGATCATTTTAGGTGGGGTTACCAGCTTTCCCGGGTTCACATGGCCGAAGACCACACTACAACCGGAAACGGAACGTGGTTTAACTTCTGAGTTCGGTATGGGATCAGGTGGGACCCGCGCCCTATGGCCGGCAAACCCCAAGATACACGTCAACTCTATATTCATAAGCTTATCGCTCCGCGACTGTATTTCTACTCCGAATTCTCCGTCTTGCCGACAAATTCTGTTGCCAAGGAATAATGCATATATTTAAAATGTGATAAGTCATTCTGAAGACAGTTGGGGGGTCGTAGTCTAGGCAGGTATGACGACGGGCTCCAGAAGGTAGTGACGGGTTTACGGACCTCAAATGGGATGAAGAGGTTCTGGAGCTGTCAGAAGAAACCCGTAGGAGCAGCGCCAAAAGCACTGTTTCCGGGGAAAGGTCGTCGGTTCAAATCCGGCCGGCCCCACCATCCTTTTTCCAAGTAAAGCCCGCCCCTTTCCTCAACGTACTAATCAAAATGGAAAACGACGCACTCACCAAATGCACCATACGAAACACAAACAAAATACGATCGATCGGTAGAACTATTAGATTGACCTTCAACTATCTATTAATGGAGCACTATGAAAAAGCTGCCCATTCTGCTTGTGTTGATGGTTCTAATCTTTGCCTTGCACACATCCTTTGTACTAGGTTTCTCGTATGAAATGGAATATTACTTAATTGAAAGCTATTCTTACGGTCAATTCGTCTTCAGACGTTCTGACTACGGGTTCCCGATCACATGGAGATCATTTTACAAGGATGCCTACTTTTTTGATTTTGGGAATCTTCTCTTCGATACAATTTTCTGGTTTTTGGTGGTAGAACCACCCGTCATAACCATCTACGCTTTTACCAGCAAGAAAAGAAGGACAGACATCTTTTGGCTTGTGCCCATTGCCTCGACTTTGGCTTCGTTGACTGCGCTTTGCTTATTGTGGAAGAATTTAATGATCCAAGTCATTTATGAATCTGTACTCTTCATCCTAGTATGTTTGTACATTATTAGATGCATAAACATTCTTCGTTATTCTTGGGGTTCACCCTTCGCGATCGATCGATCGGATCTATCTGAAAGGAATGAACCGAACCATTGTTGCCCATTTCATCTTCGGAATCCGTCAAGTGATTGTGCCCGCGAATCCGATCAAAAGGGTTCTGGTAACTTCATAGGCGATAAATTTTCCTGTTAACAATCGGGTGACAAAACAGCCCTTCTACTTCTCCATGTTAACAGTCCGGTGATAGTCTTTACTTCTTCTGCCTTCGGTTCGGGTAACTCTTAGGGCAATTTGGAGATATGCTTATTAGGTACTTTGTCTCTAATTTAAGTGATATGAGAATTGAGTCATCATAAAGACGATGACCCAGAAAAAACAAAAGAAGAATACGACCAAGACAATCATGCAGACCAAGAGAACCCTAACAACGACGAATACGATAAAGATTGAAAACAGCCAACATTCTAAATAAGACAAAAATTCTTCTTTTTTCAGTTATTATACTATCAGAGGTTCTGTTAACTTCTCGTGGGATTTAAGTCCTTGTTAACTGTCGTGGGATGGTGTCAGGATCAGAAATTGATTCAGGGTTCATAAATTATTTATCTTCTGGTTCCATAAAAAGGAACACTCTACAGTTGGTGTGGTTAGGAAATTTTGCAAAGAAAAGCCAGACGAAAATTAGTTGATGAGTTCATCAAACACAGTTCTGAATTTGGAGAAATAAGATTGGTTGCAGGTATCGACACGGAACCAGATTCCTCATGTCCTAACGCTATTTTCTATATGCATATGGAATCTGAGGATCGAACTTCAGGAGAATCTTGCGAGACTGGAAATATTTGGCTTAGTTTGAACGAAATGACTAGACTTAGTATTCTAATGAACATTGCCTCACGTTTTTGGGTTGAATCCTTAGAAAAGGGCAAATCATCCTCGGAAGAAAGAATCACCGAGTTTGTAGATGAATACAGAAATATCAAGGAAGCACTGGGAAAATTGCTTCCCAAACAAAGCAAAAACACTAGCAATTCTTCTTGCTAGCATTCTGAATTAGGGTCATCCATTTGTTTTGTCCTTCGACTTTTATGTGTCTTCTGACGACCAATCCAATCTGCTCTGGCAAAACCAGCTTGCATAGAAAGGGGGCGCGTTAGAACAGAAAACCTCAAAATCCCCGGCTCCTAGCATGCGCATGCACGTAGCTAGCAGAAGCACATACTGACGCCGCCTGACGAGAAGGAGGCCTCCGCACACGGCGGTTGAACTACAGAGTGTAACATCTCAAGAATAGGGGGATAGGGGCTATCAATTCTGTGGCCTCTCAGACCCCACAAAATTGACGTAGACAATGTTGCCAGGACGCGGAGCCAACATGCCCTAGAGCAAGAATTTCAGCAGATTTTCAATGTAGATTCACCAAATTTTCAATGCTTCACCCTAGAAATTTCAGCGCGAACCTGTCAACGGCCGTCTAAATTTCGCAACTCTTCGCCACTCTGAACAGTCTAGACAAACTCAGAACACTGCACGTCATCTTTGGCGCAGCTGATCGGGTCGCCAGATGGCAAGTTCCTCGACTATCCGTCGCTTCATTTGCTTCTCTTGTAGAGTCGATGTTGTCTCTTTACCATTAGTTTCAGCGTCAACAATAGACGAGAGCAGTTTTTGCATTATCTTGACATGTACATCATTAGGTATGTCTTGCAACATAGGATAGGATCTTTGTCTGAAATCTTGTTATGAGGTCGCTGATGCTCATTACAATGACCTCGTCACTCATCTTTACAAGCTTCATCGGGGGCAACTGTGACCGGATCTCCTCTTCGTTCTGCCACATTCTTTTATTCCGCCTGATTGGATACCCCATTTCCTCCCTTAATTGCGCATATCGCGTCCAAAGTTCCGGGAATAGTGGAGATGTCGCCGACGAATTGCCTGACACATTGGGTGCGTTGTTCCATTCTGCTTGCCTGTTTCTCAACAGTGCTGCAACTTTATTCTTCGTTACGCGGCCCATCTCACGCGCAACGTTCAGCCAATCCGGAATCAAGTGAAGAACGTGAATAATGATTGACGCGTCAAATGATCCATCCTTAAAAGGCATATCGTGCGCATCTGCTAGGATGAGGCTCCGAACCCCCTTCTGCCTTGCCTTTGACATCATCTTGCGAGAGATGTCTATTCCCACGATTTCAAACCCAAGATCGGAAAGAGGCTTTGCGAATCTGCCCGTCCCAATGCCCACGTCAAGTATTGTACGGCATCCGCTGAGCTCGCTTGAAACCGCTTTGAGTTCTGCCTCTGTGGCGGCTCGTCTCGTAGAATCATAAATCTCGGAGATGTTGTCAAACTCCGTACCAATCGTGGTCGTCATGCCCATCACTCTAAGCTTGACTTAGAAATCACATTCTATTACGAATTGTGGCTCAAGTCGATTTTTTTCTAAGAATCATCTGAAATCGACAGCGTCATTTTGGTCCAGATTGACCGCCACGCATTAGCCTGCGCTGAGAAAGACAAATAGCTAGTCTCGTGCAACATAATTCAGATAGCCAGAATATGTGTGAGTCCTGGCGTATTGTTCATTTTTTTCTTGATTTTGTTGCTTTGGACTTTTCTTTGGACATGCGAAGTTGTATGTCATCCTGTATTAATTCGAGACTTCTCAGGATATCCGCGTAAGAAGTACCTGCTGAAAACGCGATGACTGCGGCCGTGCCAATGATGAGTTTCGTGTCATGGCCAAGTATTTCTCTCGCCTCTTCTGGAACATGCAGGACGTCAGATTCGATCTTCGTGATTATTGTTTTGAGTTCACCCAATTTAGGATTACCAGTTCTAAGAGAATCCTTGAGCTATTCTAAGTTTACTCCCTGCGCATCTTCTTTTTGTATCATTAGTGCTCAATTGTCAAATCTAAACGTGCGTCAAAACGCAGCCAGCCCCACCAGCATATTTCGCGATTCAGAAAAAGAACCTTGCCCATTTCCAACAAGCAACCTGCAAAATCTGTTACGGACCTTTGTGCATCTGTTTCATATCTGGTTTGAACAGCAAGAGCTTCGCAATTTCTCGCCAAACGATAGTGAGAAGAGCGAAGCCGAAGATCAAGCCTAGCTGACTGGCCGTGAGCGTCGAAAGCCTGAGCTGCAGACCTACTGAAGGTACGCTAACTGCAACGAGAAGGAAAGAGAAGGCAAGAACTGCCCACGCGTCCATTACCCTGTTTGACAGAGGACCTAAGATGTAAAGCGGTTCGTTTTCTGAGCGTGAAACAAAAGCAAGGATTACGTGGCCCATTATCCAGGCGGAAAAAGCGAAGGTCTGCTGTGTCTCAATATCTAAAGGGTATTGCCAGCGTGCGTAGAAGTACGAAAGCATTACAGCTGCGAAAAGACTTGCCGCGGAGACTGCAATTTCAATTATCATTCTTGAATCGGGGAACTTGGCTTTCGGGTCTCTTGGCCTTCGACGATAAATCGTTCCTTCAGCGGGCTCCGTGACAAATCCGGCAGACGCAGCCAGGTCCATGAAAAGTTCGAGAACGATTATCTGTATCGGGGCAAACGGTAAAGGCACCCCCAGAACCAGGGGCAAAAGGAAAATGGAGATCAGCGCAGCCTTAACAGACAGATAATACTTCAAGCCTTTTCTGAGGTTGTCAAAGAATTTGCGGCCCTCAAACACCGCCTGCCCGATGGTCACAAAATCATCATCGGTCAACACAACATCCGCCGCTTCTCTAGCCGCGTCAGTACCCTTTACGCCCATCGCAATGCCAACGTCCGCTGCCTTGAGGGCCAAAGTATCGTTGACACCGTCACCAGTGACCGCAACGACTTCATGGTTTGCATGTAACGCTTTCACCAGTCGATACTTATTCTCGGGTGTGGTCCTCGCAAAAACGGAGACTTCCTTTACAACCTCCTGCAGTTCCTCATCAGAAAGCCGGTCCAATTCCTCGCCGGTTACCGCTCTCTCTGAAGGAATGCTGACGCTCTTCGCGACGTAGACCGCAGTCAAAGGATGATCGCCAGTGACCATGATCGTTCTAATCCCCGCTCTGCGAGTGGCCTCTATGGTTTCTTTCACGCCTTGACGTGGAGGATCTTCAATAGAGATCAGCCCTACAAAGTCCCAGTTTGCCTCTAACTCTGAAAAGGGCAAATCTGCTTCTTTGGCGGAGACTGCTTTTTCCGCAACAGCAATCACTCTTCTCCCTTTCGCTGTTTCATTCCTGAGCTCTTCGTCAATGGCGCTATTGTCGTGTGATGAGCCTAGAATTTCCTCCGGCGCTCCAATATCCGAAAGCAGGAAACCACCATTTCCCGCACGTAAAACGGCTTTGGTCCGTTTGCCACTCTCGAAACCTCGTTCGCGGAGAACTCTCCCGAAATCTGCTCTGACTCCGAGTTCGCTAGCCTTTTCCAGAACTGCCTTGTCAGTCGGAGACAGTGACATCTCAGTTAATGCGGCGGCAGCTGCTCGAAGCGTTCTAGCCTCTTCGTTCTGGGGATAAACGGTGGCAACCTGCATCTTGTTCTCGGTGATTGTCCCTGTTTTGTCAGTGAGTATGACGGTTGCGTCACCGAGAACTTCTGTGGCTTTAAGCTTCTTAACCAGAAATCCCTTTTTCGAAAGCCTGTAGGAGCCTATGCCCAAGATCATCGTGATTATGATTGGCAATTCTTCTGGAATAGCGGCAAAAGCAAGTGCAAGCCCTGTCAGGATCAGCTGGACAAGATCGTGTGATCCGAAGCGCAGGAAGCCTATAAGCGGTATGATTACGCTGAAGAAGAGAGCGACCCATGCAAGGGTTTTCGACAGCGACTTCATCGCCAACTGTAATGGTGTTCTCGGAGGTTTGATCCTTTGAGCTAGAGCTGAAATCTTGCCGAAACCAGTGTTTCCGCCGGTGGCGTATGCTTCCCCTTTTCCCTCGCCCGAAACGATCAGGGTTCCAGCAAAAACGTCATCTCCAACTCGCTTCTCTTTGGGAAGAGATTCGCCCGTCAAAACTGACTCATCAACTTGAACATCAAAGGCCACGCCAAGCTTGCAGTCAGCAGCAATTCGCGTACCCTGAGTAAAAACCAAAATGTCGCCGGGAACCACTTTCTCGGTTTCAACCTCAACCATCGCACCGTCTCGCACAACTCTAGTTCTTGGAGCAGCAAGCTCAGAAAGCGCCGATATAGCTTTCTTGGCACGATATTCATTCCAGATTTCGACGAAAACCAGAACGAAGATGATGCTGAAAATTGTCAACGCATCTTGCATGCTTCCGAAAGCAGTGTACATTACACCGACAACAAGCAAGAGCAAGATCATAGGTTCGGTTACTTCTTCCTTAGCGATACCGAGGAAGCTTATCTTTTCAGGTCTAACAAACTGGTTTGGCCCGACCTGTTCAAGCCTCCTCTCAGCCTCGACCTCAGAAAGCCCCTTTGACTCCTTCTGCGAACCTTCCATACTCCGCCCTAAACCGGTTCCAGATTTTAAGTTTGCGTGTGAAAGAAACGCGTAAACGCCAAGATATAGCTGCGCTTGACTTGGCAAAGGCGAAGAAGCCGGAAACAAGGAACTTGCTTCTGCTTTCAAACGACGTTCTTTGCAAGCAATGCGAGGCTACGAAAACATTAAGAACCTGCGCTACAAATTCAACTGAAGGATTCTCATGATAAACAATGGAAGATATCTGTTTACTTCAGAATCCGTGGCAGAAGGCCATCCTGACAAAGTCGCAGATCAAGTATCAGATGCTGTGCTAGATGCTATCTTGTGTAAGGATCCTAAAGCCAGAGTTGACTGTGAAACATTGATAATGCAAGGCAACGTAGTAGTCACTGGTCAAATCACGACCTACTGCTACGTGGACATACCTCGCATTGTTAGAGAAACATTGAAGGAAATAGGGTTGGATAATGCCAGAGACGGAATGGATTGGGAAACTTGCGGTGTATTGGTTTCGGTAACAGAGCAATCCCCGGATATCGCAATGGGAGTTAATGAGACTGAAACTCATGAACAGGGAGCTGGGGATCAAGGAATGGTGTTTGGCTATGCAACAAATGAGACAAAGGAATTGATGCCTCTCCCAATAATGCTTGCACACAATCTTGTAAAAAGACTTTCCGAATGCAGGAAGAAAGGAATCTTACCCTACCTGAGACCAGATGGTAAATCGCAGGTCACAGTTGAATATGTTGATGGAAAACCAAAAAGAGTGCACGCTGTGGTAATAGCTGCTCAACACGTTGAGAATATTGACAGAGAAAAGATGAGACAAGACATAATAAGTCAGGTTATAAAAAAGGTCATACCTCCGGCTATGTTAGACGAAAAAACAAGATACTACATTAACGAGACTGGAAGGTTCGTAGTCGGAGGAACTCTTGCAGATTCAGGTTTGACAGGAAGAAAAATCATCGTCGACACCTATGGAGGCGTTGGAAGTCACGGCGGAGGATGTTTTTCCGGAAAAGATCCCTCGAAAGTCGATAGATCTGGCTGTTACATGGCAAGGTATATTGCAAAAAATGTTGTGGCTGCGGGTTTGGCAGATCAATGCGAGATCCAAATATCGTACGCAATCGGTGTAGCACAACCAGTCTCAGTAATGCTAAATACATTTAGCACTGGGAAGATACCGGATGAGAAAATTCTTGAATTAGTGAAAAAGCATTTTGACATGAGACCCAAAGCAATCATAGATCATTTGGATTTGCTCAGACCAATATACAGAAAAACGGCTGTGTTTGGACATTTTGGGAGAGATGATCCAGACTTCACATGGGAACGAACCGACAAAGTGGAAATTCTCAAGAAAGATGCTACAGTTTGACAGCGTATAATTCTCCACCTAATGCTCAATCATCTTGTTGTCTTTCAGTTGGAAAATGTGGATTCCAGATACTGTCCCCTGTCTGAGCTAGGAGCGTTTTCATCTTTGATAACTCTACAGAAAATGCTGGATTGATCTACTTCTGTGACAGATGCATTCAGTCCAAACTTGCCGAAGAGCTCAACAAATTCGTCACTGCTGACCGTGGTGGCTCTAAACCCGTCCTCGCACACTATTATCCCATCGCGCGTCTTTTCTTCGTCTATTTTTCCCAGAAGACCGACATGTGACTGCTTTCTAAACCATTCAAGACGATCTTCCCATATCTTAGGAGAGTAGCTGGAAAAGAGAATCAAACCATTGGTTTTCGCAACTCTTATAGATTCTGCAACAAGGCGTTTCTTATCCACTCCAAATGCGGAAATGCCATTTTGGATGCAAAATACGGCGTCGAAAATACATGAACGGAGTGCCATCCTAGAGGCGTCCATCTCAGCTATTCTATACTTTGTATAAGGTTTCACGTATGATTTTGCAACCTCTAGACTTTCGCGTGAAATATCATTGCCAACAATCATTGAAACAAAAGGAGATACCGCTCTCAAAACCCTTCCATAGCCACATCCAAGTTCAAGAACCAAACCTGCACCCCGAATGTTGGAAATCACGAACTGGATTTCTGCGTCGAGATACTTTTTCATTCTAGGAGGAGCTAATTCATAGCATTTGAGTAATCTATTGGCAGAAAGCTTGTCTTTGTAGTAGGTACCTTTGTGCATACATCAAGCCACGAGTCTGACTTTAAATCTATTTCATGTACAGTGCACCGAGTTTAAGGCTCTTCGGGATTTGAGACTATCTCGACTCTGACGTGAGATATTTTCTGAGATGTACAATAAAGCTCACGTCGCCATCTGACTGCTGAAGTGTGACTGGAATGATCGTGCCGGCATAGTATGGTTTAATTATTGGGAACTTGTTAAGTTATGTTCGAATTGTTCTGAACATTAAGAAGGCGAAGTTCTTGAGGGTGGCTGAAGCTATGAAAACAAGCATAATCACCGTCGAAGAAGACGTATCCGTTGCTGAAGCATCTCTGAGCATGTACAAGAAAAGAGAAGGATGCGCAATTGTCTTGAGGCAGGGTAAGCCCTTCGGCATAGTAACTGACCGCGATGTGACTTGGAAGGTTGCTGGAAAAGGGCTTGACCCGAAGAGTGTGAAAGTCGCCGAAATAATGTCGACGCCTTTGATAACGATTGATCCGGATGCAGATCTGACAGAAGCAGCAAAGATGATGAAAAAGTACAAGATTTGGAGAGTGGCAGTGGTTAAGGAAGGGATCGTCCACGGCGTCTTGACAGCTGCAGATATTGCCAGCAACCTTGAAAGCTACATGGATAGGGAGATACGCGGCATTTTAGGATATTTGGTGAGCCCCCGTTATCTTCCACAAGAGGGTTGACATAAACCTCTGAAAAAGCGAAAGCGCGGACAGAAATCATACGACAAGAGCGTTAAGACCGCGTAGACGCAGCCAATACGTCAGCGAGCAATCGATTGACACACGCACGCGCCCGGCGGCTTGGTTTGCCTTGTGAATCCTCGAGGACAGGTAGTCGAACTAGTCTCCACAGTGTCCAACTTGACTATCATGACGTTTCTGTTCCTGTTTCTTCTCTGAATTGCAATCTGTAGAATGAGCTGTATAACCCTCGTTTGCGCATAAGCTGTTCATGTGTGCCTCTTTCCACTATTGATCCATTGTCGATGGTTAAAATCTCGTCGCAAAGCCTGATGGTTGAAAGTCGGTGGGCGATTATTATGGTCATTCTGTTCTGCATGAGTGTCTTGAGGGCTTTCTGTATCACCAGTTCGGTGTAGGCGTCAACTGAGGATGTTGCTTCGTCCAGCACCAGGATTTCCGGGTTTGCGATTAAGGTTCTGGCGAAGCTTATGAGTTGCCTTTGGCCTATGGATATGTTTGAAGACCCTTCTTGTATCAGGTAGTCGTAGTCGTTTGGTAACTTGATTATGAAATCGTGGGCACCGATGGATTTTGCTGCGTCTACGATCTCTTGATCTGACGCGTCAGGTTTCCCGAATCTTATGTTTTCCTTTATGGAGACTGAAAACAGAAAAGAGTCCTGCAGCACTATGCTCATGCGGCTTCTCAAAGACGCAAGGGGGATGTCCCTTATGTCATGCCCGTTGATGAGTATTCTGCCTTCGTTCGGATCGTAGAATCTGGCGAGAAGGTTGATTATTGTGCTCTTTCCTGCGCCTGTCTGGCCGACTATCGCGAGTTTCATGTCGCGTTTCAAGGTGAAATCTATGTTTTTCAAGAACTGGGACGTCTGGTTCGTATCCGAAGTTGACGTTTTCGAACTTCACTTCTTCTATCACGGTAATACGATGCTCCTTTCAGGCGGTGCGTCCACGACCTCGACTTTTGTGTCTATCAAGTCGAACATTCTTTCAATTGCAGACATGGTTGACTGGTACTGGTCGTACATAGTTACAAGGTCAACAAGTGGCATGAAATATGAGAACTGGTATTCGGTGAAGGCTACCAGAATTCCAAGCGTGATTGTTCCGGTCAAAACAGCATTGACTCCGTAGAACAGAATTATCATGGTTCCAATCAGTCTTAACCCTATCACGAACGGCGTGTATGAAGAGCCTATGAGGATGGCTCTGATGGTTGCCTTGACGTTTTCGTCTTGGCTTTTCAGGAACTTCTTTTCTGTTTCCTTCTCCTGCGCATAGGCTTGAGTGACTTTTATGCCTGCCAAGTCTTCCTGCATCCTTGCCGTCAACCCTGAAGTCGTGATCAACGTTCTTCTATATGCGGCTCTTGAGTATTTTCCAAGGTACCAGACCAGCACTATGGCCACAGGTAAAACCGTGATGGCAAGAAGTGACAGCCTAAGGTCAAGGTAAAACATTATGGCGAAAGCACCCAAGATTGAAGAGACATCTACGAGAATGCTTGTAAGTCCCAATCTTAGGAATATTCTGACGGTGTTGGCGTCGTTCGTCGGGCGGGAAATAATTCTGCCGGTTTCGCCTTCTGAAAAATATCTGAGGGAGATGACCTGCAGTTTTTCCATCATGTCATCTCTCATCTTTGCAACTACGTTTTCTCCGACCACACGCATCTGATAGGTTTGAATGTACTGAAACACGTAGTTGCCTAGAATGATAGCAGCGAACAATGGGATCCACCATATGAAACTTGCAAGGTTCTTAGGCGTTATTATCTGGTCGATGGCAACCGCGTGCATGTACGGTGAAGCTAATCCAGTCAGCGCACCAGCTACCGTGGCCGATATGCCGATTATGAGGTTTCGCCTGTGAGCTTGAGCGTAGTCGTAGACTCTTCCAAGCAACACGCGGTCAGGAACGGTTCTCTTTCTCTTCTCTTCCTGCTTCGTGGAAAACGTTCCGTACGAACCTGACATTAGACTCCACCTGTTTCCTCTAGAATAGGAGCAGCTTTTTGGACAAACTGTGTCTCATAGACCTTTTTGTAGACGCCGTTCTTTGCTATGAGCTCGTCATGGGTGCCGAATTCAGCTATTGAACCGTTTTCAAGAACCAGTATTTTCTTGGCAGTCTTTATCGTTGAGAACCTTTGTGCGATAATGAGGGTCGTCCTTGTCTTTGTTGCTTCCTCGATTGCGGACTGGATTTCCTGCTCAGTCTTAGCGTCCACGAAAGACAGTGAATCGTCCATTATCAGCATCCTCGGATTGCCTACAAGTGCTCTGGCTATGGTCATCCTCTGCTTTTGACCTCCCGAAAGCGTGACCCCTCTTTCTCCTACAGCCGTGTCGTAGCCGCGGGGAAGGGATTCGATGAAATCGTGTATTCTGGCCGCCTTGGCAGCTTGCACTATTTCATCCATTGAAGCGTCAGGCTTGCCGAAAGCAATATTCTCTCTAATTGTTCCGGAAAACAGGAAAACATCTTGCAACACAACGCCTATCTGCCGTCTGAGGGAAGCAAGCTTGAATTTGCGTATGTCTGTACCATCTATCCTTATGCTGCCCGCTTGGATGTCATAAAACCTTGGAATCAAGTAGATGAGAGAGCTCTTTCCAGATCCTGTCGCGCCGAGTATCGCTATTTTTTCGCTCGGTTGCACTGTGAAAGTGACGTTTTTTAGCACAGGTCTGTCTTTTACGTACCCAAAGGTCACATTTTCCAGTTCAAGTTTTCCTTTTTCTATCTTTATATCTTTGGCGTCGGGCAGATCTTCAACGTTTCTAGGCGCGTCTGTCATTTCAAAGACTCTTTCCAGTCCAGCGTAAGCGGCGATCCATGTTCCCAGAGTCTGGCTTGCGTCTCTTATGGGAAAGGTGAGTCTCATCATGTATCTGGCGAATAGGATGATATCGCCCACTTGAGCAACTGCCAAGGCTGAGCCCGGAATGCCTAGCGTATACCCTGCGTATACATAGACAAAGGCTATTCCAAGTGTGAGTATCGCTGGCCCGAGCGGCATGTAGATTGATTGTATCTTGCCCGCCGTGATCGCCGTGTTCACGTATATGTTTTCTACCTCTTTGAATCCTTCAACAACGTCTTTTTCTCGGCGGAATATTCTGACCGTTTTCATTCCAATGATGTTTTGCTGTATGTAGGAACTCAATCTTCCTAAGATTAGCTGCATGTTTCTGAAAAGTGGCATCGTTTCTATCCAGAGGCGTGTTGTGAAATAGAAGATGAACGGCATCGTGGCCAAGGAAATCAAGGTCATGATTGGACTTATGGGGAGAATTATTACAATAATAATAATTGTCGTCAAAACAGCATTGAGAACAGTCCCAAGCCACGTTCTCAGGAATGAGTCAACCAATTGAAGGTCCACCGTGGCTCTTGACGTGAGATCACCAACGCCCACAGAATCAAAAAAACTGAAGGATTTACCTTGAAGTGAACGGTAATATTCAGTTCTTATGTCTCGCACGATGTACTGAGACATTACTCCATGCACGAAGGTCAAAACGAAGTTTGAAATGGCGTAACCTATTCCTGCCAATATGATGACCAGTAAGTACCCCGGCAAAAGGCTGGTGTTGGACGGAGGCCCAATAACGTTGATTATGATGAACGTGGTGTACAACGGTTCTAGCGAGAACAGAATGGATCTTATTACTGCAAGAATGGCTATTGCCACGACGAACCAGGAGTATCTTGTGTGATACTTCATCAGTCTCTTGAAAGTCGAAAAGGATTGAGTAAGACCCTTTTGCGGTTTAAGCGACTTAGCAAAATCCAGAAGAGGCTTGGCTATGCTCATTAAGATCTTGGCATACGGATAGAATTCGAATCGATATAAACATTCTCAAGCAGTTCGATTCTTCAATCGTTCAGACTACACGTTAGCCAGCAGCTTATTGCACTGGTTTTTCGCAAGTTAGGTGTGTTTCAGTTCATAAGCGCGGATCAGCATTGATCAGGATACGATTTGATCGAAGGAAGAGACCTCAAACACTACGAGCTTCAGTCTCTAAGGCATCGGAGCATTGTGGCTATGACATACAAGTTGCTTACGAAAAACAGTCCCGAAGACATGTTGTGACAAATGCAACTCCCATTAGAATAACAGCGCAGTCTCGCAGGCCTAGTCTTTATTCAAGGTACTCTTCAGGGTATCTGGTGTTGTCCAGCTCCATGAGCAGCCCGTTAAGGACTGCCTTGTTGACGCTGACGAGCTCTTTGAGCTTTTCTTCCCCGGTTTTCGTCCACATCGGACCGAATTCTCCGTTCTCAAGTCTCTTAATGTACTGCAATGAGGATTGAGCCTTCTTTTTCAAGTTTGAAAACTCTGCGAGCTCTGCCGTTTTTCCGAAGAGCAGGATTCTAACGTATCCAAACCGGTCCAACGTGTCAGCATCCTGCAGAATCTTGGATTCAACGGTTCTTGGATTGAATTCACCCACATGGCTTTGGACAGCGTAGGCTATCTCCTCAACGAAATCTTCAGGAAAACCCGCTTTCAACATGAAATCCTTCGCTATTTCTGCGCTTCTGATTCCGTGCTTACGGTAGTCCTCTGAAACAAAATGTGAGACGTCATGAAACAGTGCAGCAATCATGCATTTTTCAGGATCCGCTTTTTCATCGACGGCTAATCGCCAAGCCCAATGAGTAACTCTTAGAGTGTGTTCCCACCGATACTTGGGACCCCAGACGCTATCTATCTCGTTTTTCCCTGTTTCCATTAGATAGTCATGCACAAAACCTGCGATTTTCCCGATCTCTTCTTTCATCGACATTGCACCGCATTTTTCAATGAGAACTGTAAGTCTTTATAGTTTGTTCTTCTACGAATCATTACGTTCCCCGACTGTCAACGGACTACTTCAAAGAAATAGGTTCGCGAGTGCACCATATATATGAACTCAAGGAAGAGGGTTGAATACTGCAAGGGATAGAAATGAAGGAAATATCTTGGAAGCGTTTTGGATATCATGTAGTTTATGACAAGGACATTTACGATGCAATCGACTTTGCTAGCAAACACGGTTTCGGTTATATTGTGCCCGATTTGATGGTTCACCGTTTCTTTCCAGAGCGTTTCAGTCCATCAGAAAGGCGACGCACTCGGGAAGCGGCAGAGGCAAAAGGAGTCTCTATCTCGTTTCACGGTCCATCTGATTATCTGAGCTTAGGATCTTTGTATCCAGAAGTCAGGCAAGCTGTCCTTGGCCGAATGGAATTGTGCGTCGATTTTGCCCGTGATCTTGGGGCAGAAAGATTCACGGTCCACGTTGAACCTCCGTTTGATTTTGTCTTCGCGGGAAGAGAGGGCACGTTTTTGAAAGATCACTGGGCGCTTTACAGGGACGCTATGAAACAGAGCTTGATTGAACTTGCTGAATACGCTGGCAAAGATGTGCGTCTCTGTGTTGAAAATAATCGACTTGGCAAAATGGCTATGGAAGTATTGGAAGATCTCTTGCCAGCAGGAAATCTATTTCTTGCGTGGGATATACCGAAGAGCCACGATGCGAATGGCGAACCAATCGTTGAAGTTGAGAATTTCTTCATGCGTCATCTAGGGATAGTGAAGGAGTGCCATCTTCACGATCAGAAACCAAGGAGCTACTCGCATGACATGTTGGGGGCCGGGAGAATTGACTTCTCTCGCTATCTGAACCTGCTGCTTCCGCAAGATGTTCACTTTACGCTTGAGATTCGCCCTAGAGAGGATGCCTTAAAGAGCCTCAAACTGTTGAAGAGCATGCTCATGAGCCTCGGGTGGAAAATGTCTAGCCACGCCTAAGATAGTGTTTGACTAAGTGGCTCTTACCATGCTCAACTTGATGCTTCGTCGATTCAATTCGCCAACAAACTCAAGGATAAAGAACTGCTTTCCATCTTCCTCTCCAATGTCTCAGATCGATCAATCAATTGCGCGCATGTCTGTTCATGGATTCTTGGAGGTATGATGTGTAAGGGTCTTCGTTAGGTTTGGCCGAGCTGTGCGTGCGTGCAACGGTGCTAGGGCCCTATATTTGGATCCAAATATGGTCAACGCGTCAAAGCTAGTGCCCTAAGCTATCTCGCAGGTGAATTTAGGAACACGCTAGCGTGCTGTTTTTGTATCCAGAAGCTGAACCCAACGATTTTTCCGATGACGTCGCCCGCAGTTTTTTTGTTCTGCCTTCTCTATCGTCGCAGAATTTGGCGCGCGCTGACTGTATCGACCCGAATGGAACCTTAACAGATATATTCTCAAGCGGGCAGAAGGTTAGCTGAGGTGTCGACGTTGCCTCTTCCGCTGGTTGATCGGTCCCCGCAACAGATAGAACGGAGAATAAGGAAAAAAGTCGAAGCATTAAAAGATGTGAAAGGGATCCGCCACGTCACTGTGCGCCTTAGCGCCAAGAGACTCGATGTGGATGTCCACGTCTTCCTAGACAGCAACATCGGCACGGAAGATGCTCACAGAATCGCTTTTGACATTGAAAAGGAAGTTCGAACCCAATATCCTAGCGCTAGAATCTCCGTTGACACAGAACCGGTCAAGTCTGAACGCGAAAGCATATGGAAAGCAGTCAAAGACGCTGCAGAAGGAGCACCCGGCTCAAGGGGCGCTCACAACATACACATACAAACAGTCGACGGGAAACTGTACGTGGACTTGCACCTTGAGGTCAGCGCAAACATGACGGTTAAGCAAGCGCACGATGTGGCTGATGAGGTTGAAAAAAGGATAAGGACACTGAATGCAGACGTATCTGGAGTAACCGTCCACATTGAATCCGCGTCAGAGCGTATTTCAAAAGAACTCGCAGGCGTCGAAACCGAGCTTGTGTCATACATCGAAGACGTTTCAAGAAGATTTCCCGAAATCAAGAGTGTCAGCGATATCAGAATTCGAAGATTCGGCGACATAATCCACGTCGTCCTTAACTGTCGATTCGACTCGAAACTCACCATAAAGAAGGCACACGAGATTGCCAACAGGCTCGAAAGCGACATCAAGAAGGCCTATCCCAGCATAGCAAGAATCGACATCCACGAGGAACCCGACCAAGTATAGACGTCTGCTCAACTTGGCACATGAGAACCATCACGCAACGCCTAAATACCGCCCCATTGTATTACCAGTAAAACCTTGTTGAATGTCAAGAGGACCATACTTGAGGCGGATTCAAGAGCACGGCAAAGGAACATACCGCAAACAGCGAAACGGATTATTGGTCTATCCCTCCTACGGATGTTTATGCATCCCTTGAGACGAGTGAGCAGGGGTTAACCGAGCAGGAAGTCCAACGTCGTCTTAAGATCAGCGGCTTCAACGAGCTGGCCGTTCATCCATTTAGCCGAATCCAAGTGCTTCTCAGACAACTCAAGAACCCCATATTTGCTATTCTCGTTGCATGTGCTGCCATTGCGGGTTTCTTTGGAGAGCCAGATCAGTCCATAGTAATACTATTGATGATAGTCATAGCTGTCGTCTTGGGGTTCTACAATGAGTACAAGGCAGAGAAGACTGTTCAGGATCTTCGCCGGGCTGTGTCGATCAAGGCCGTGGTGACCAGAGACGGAAAATCCTCCCAAATAGATTCGAAACTGCTGGTTCGAGGAGATCTGGTCTCGGTCTACGTCGGTGACCTAGTCCCTGCAGACATGCGAATCGTGAAACTGAAGGATCTTGAGACCAACGAAGCAACGTTTACTGGAGAATCATTTCCGGTCGAGAAGACGGCCGAAAGGCTTGACATTCAGAACCCTACGCCTCAACAGTTGACGAATTACTTGTTCATGGGCTCAGCAGTGGTTCACGGAACCGCTCAGGGCGTTGTAGTCTCCACTGGCAAACGCACCAAGTTGGGAGCGATATCAGGGAGCTTAACCCGGACCCACCCTGAGACCGAGTTCCAAAAAGGGATCAAAAGCTATGGAAACATGCTTCTTAGTCTAACTATTGTTCTCGCAGTCTCGATATTTTCGGTAAATGCGGCAATCGGCCATGACCTTGTTTGGTCTTTGACTTTTTCCCTTGCAATCGCCGTTGGTCTGGTCCCCGAGTTGATGCCTGCAATCGTGACTATCAGTCTTTCACAGGGAGCGAGGAGAATGTCCAACGTGAAGGTCATCGTGAAACGTTTGGTCTCGATTGAGGATTTCGGCAACATGAACGTTCTCTGTACCGACAAGACTGGCACGCTTACCGAAGGAAAGATAGCCCTCAAGGATGTTTACCCGCTCGGTGAAGAAAAAGATCACAAGCTTCTGACCTATTCATTGCTGTGCAATGCAGCGGTAATAGGAGACAACATTGTCGGAAATCCGATGGACGTTGCAATATGGGAATATGCCAAGCAAATCAATGCACAAGGCGATGTTGAGCCTTACAGCAAGCTCGATGAGGTTCCTTTCGATTATCAGCGACGGATGATGTCCGTTGTTGTAAGAAAGAATGCGGGATACACGCTAATCAGCAAAGGCGCTCCAGAATCTGTTTTCAGCAGGTGCAAGTATGCCGACGTGAGTGGAAAAATCGAATTGATAACTGAAGTTCAGAAGGCAATCAACGACAAGTTCTACAATCTTTCAGAGCTCGGCTACCGCATTCTCGCACTAGCCTATAGAAACGTTGAAAGTAAGACTTCCTACTCCGTTGAAGACGAGAAAGATCTGACTCTTCTTGGCTTCCTCATATTCACCGACCCCCCTAAGAAAGATGCTCACGATGCATTTGACAAGCTGAATGACATGGGAGTGGCAGTCAAAATATTGACAGGAGACAATGAACTTGTCGCTCAAACAATCTGTGAGGATCTCAAGATTCCTATCAAGAAAGTTGTGGTCGGCTCAGACTTAATGCAGATGAACTGGAACGAGATTAAGACGGTCGTGGAAGAAACCACGATTTTCGCAAGAGTCACGCCTGAGCAGAAACTCGACATAATCAAGGCTCTAAAGGCAAACAAGCATGTCGTAGGCTTCTTGGGGGACGGCGTGAACGATGCTCCAGCTCTCTACGAGGCTGACGTTGGAATATCTGTCGATACAGCAGTGGACGTGGCAAAAGAAGCAGCCGACATCGTGCTGCTCGAGAAGGATCTACTCGTACTTGCTAACGGCATAAATGAGGGACGCAAGATATTCGGAAACACCATGAAGTACATTCTGATGGGAACCAGCTCGAACTTTGGAAACATGTTCAGCGCCGCTGCCGCATCTGTCTTTCTTCCTTTTGAGCCCATGCTGGCATCACAAATCCTCTTCATGAACCTGCTCTACGACATTTCAAACATGACCCTGCCCACGGACAATGTCGATGACGAATACGTCAAATCGCCAAAGCGCTGGGACATGAGCTTCGTGAGAAAATACACTCTTTTCTTCGGCCCGTTCAGCTCACTGTACGACTTCCTAACGTTCGGCATAATGCTTTTCGTTTTCGGTGCTTCCGCGGCAGCACTTCCGGGAGCCACTGATGCGGTGAAGCTTCACGCACAAAGCCTGTTCCAAGCTGGATGGTTCGTAGAGTCATTCTGGACAGAAGTACTAGTCATGTTCGTCATCAGAACCCGACGCATACCTTTCTTCACGAGCCGCCCCGGAAAATGGCTTGCCCTGCTCACACTGTCTTGCGTGGCCTTCGGAACCATACTTCCCTTTACCATTCTCGGCAGCTTCATGGGTTTCGCTCCGCTTCCACCAGAGTACTGGCTACTCCTGGTGCTCATGGTAGCGACGTACCTTGTCCTAGTGGACGCTGGCAAAGTGTTCTTCTACAAAATATGCAAATACTAAAGGAGGACAAATGAACATGCCCAACATTGACCTGTTTGCTTGGTGGGCCCTAAGTATAAGCTTCAGCACCATGTTTCTCACCCTCATCAGCATCTATCTCTTCATTAACAGCAAATCAAGACGCAAGGAGGATACACAGAAAAAAGCCAGTGCTTTCAGGACAGGAAAGAATTTTGTATTTGTTTTTGTATTACTCGGTCTTCTTGTCTTCTATATTTTTTCAATACAGCTAGGCTCAGGTACGCTGTCCGAATCTGTGTTCACCGTGGGCAACATCATCGTAGAAGCCCTTCTATTGCTCTACTTGCTAAGGAACAGAGAAACAAAGTCTGAAAACACATGATGCGCTCGTACGCATCGCGCGCGCATTGCGAGAAATAGCGGAAAAGCATGGGAAAATGTAACAATTTTCGTGTAACAATCTGCAACAAACCCAGTTTTTCCCAGTTCTCAAAAAAACAATAAACGCAAAATTGTTTTTGAGGCCTTTGCTCTAACTTTGTTACTGCGATCAGTTCTCTGTGAATTGAGCTGCTTTCCATGAATAATGAATGATTTTGGCGCGCTAAACGCAAATGCTCAAAGAGAGAGCGCTATTGCTGTTATCAATAGAATGATAAGGCCTAGCACGAATCCGGTGGAAGCCAGTCTCAATTGAAGTTTTTGAGCCTTTAGCAGCTCGGGCGATGGTCCTTTCGCAGCTAACTTGGCTACTTTGGGAGCTAATACCTCGAAGGAGTAGACAGCGAGCAGAACCAAAGCTGTCACAAATAGGTGTTTGACTAGGACAACTTGGCTCCAAGCGTTATCAAATTGCCCCAGACTTACATAATTCTCATTCAGCAGTGTCAAAGGAACTCCGCAAAGAACGAGAGTTATGATACTTCCGTATACGATACGGCGGAACCGTTTCATTATCGCTCCAATAAACCTGCCAGAAACTGCGGGCTCCAGTACTTCCCTGGTAGATGGTAGTACAACTAGAATGTTAGTTGACATTCCACCAATCCATGTAACCGTTGCTAAAAGATGCAGAAAATTCAAGAGGGACAGAGCCACCTGCAGCCAAAGATCCACCAATTCTTATCACCCGTTTTCCACCTAATGGTGTCTCATCTGTGACCATATAAAATTATCGTGAGCCCACGTTCAAGAACATGAACGATAGAGAGGGGGATAAAATTTAACCCCCAAACACACACAAAAAAACAAAGGAAGTAGCGTGCGCTCCGCGAACAGTTATCATCCCTCTAGTGTTTTTCACTTCTTGGACTTAAAACGCTGCGTGAGCGCGCATGATTCCAACTGCCTGCAATCGACCTATGCATTTTTTATCATCTTCTTCATATCTTCCTTGCTATGCTTCAGCATCTCAGGATGATGGTTCTTTACATGAAGCATCATATGGTCTATTACGTCGTTCTCTCCCCAAGGCGACTTCACAGTCCATCCGCACTCGGGGCAAGTCGTCATCTTCATCTTACCTTTACTCATAGGATCACCTCCATTCCGAACTACAACCAATCAGTCCAAAACCACACAGCGCGCGCTTTCGTTAGTTTACTAGTGGTCATAATTTTATTTTGGCAAAACGCTTAAATGCTTTTTGAGCGCGCGCGCAAAGGTTTAAAGAAAAGAAGACAACATTGTACAGCAAGAGGTGATATAATTGTTGTTTTTGGTGACTTTGGTTCATTCTCCAGAGCTGTGTTTTGGGAATAAAGAGTATAACGAGGAAGGCAAACGATGGTTCACTGACATGAAAGCCTCAGCTGAAAAGTACGGAGTAAAGGTGCACGGAGCTTGGGTCTGCCCCATAGAACACGTTTTCTATATGATGCTAGAATCTAACGACTTCAAAGCAGTATCAGGTTTTCTCAGTCCACCCATATTGACACATCACAATGGAAAAATCTCTCCGCTAATCACTGTAGAAGAAGCCTTTGAAGCGGTAAAACCATAGCGATCGATCGAAGTTAGTCATCACAAGGATGTAGGCAGAACAATTGTAGCGCGCGCACTAGTTTTCCCTTTTACTTTTCGTGCACACGTTGAAAATTCAAGCATAAACGAATCTTCCAGTCTCTCTTTCTTTTCTTAGCAATGTGCCTTGAGGCGCTATGTATATAGAGATTTACGTCCAATTCTTGTTCTAATCCTGTCCAGAGTTTGTCCGACGATGTTTATAAAGCAAGGGCGTTCAAGCCTGCTGAACAATTGTAAGTCACTCAAAATCGGAGGTGACATAAATGGGAGAATATGAAGATACGTCAAAGGATATTGAGAAGACCTTCGGATTTGTTCCAGGCTTCATGAAAGGACTGCCACATGATGTTCTTATCCACGATTGGCCTCTGATGAAAAAGTACACTCTAGGAGAGAGCAAGATACCCGCAAAGTACAGGGAGCTCTTGGGCTTAGCGGTAGCAGCTAACATAAAATGTCCGTATTGCCAGCTCTTCCACAAGAGCGTTGCCCAAATGTATGGAGCCACACCAGAAGAGTTCGCCGAGATTGCGTTCCTAGCCAGCTATACATCTAGGTGGAGTTGCATGATTCACGCCCAACACTACTCCTACGAGACCTTCGCTAAAGAAACAGCACAAATAGGCGCATACCTCAGCAAGGCTGCCAAGAAGTAGCGCGTGCGAGGTAATGAAAAAAGATCTTCCCATTTTTTAGCGCGGCGCGCGCGTGACCCTGAACGCAGATACTCTCATAGCTTTGATGTTAGTATTCAAGAGATTCAGTGGTCATCTTGACGATTCCAACTAGACTTTTATCGATCGATCGACTAGTTTTTTAGTCAGTGGAAGTATAATCAGAATTGTATGGAGGTGATAAAGTGCCAAGTGTTTTACAGGCAGTTCTAATGCACTCAAAGAAACACGTCAAATATCCAGCAACTAAGAAAGACTTAGTGGAAGCATGCAACAACTTTTCAGACGTTCCCAGTGCCGAAAAAGAATGGTTTGAAAATAATCTTCCAGCAAAGACATACAAGTCCGCAAATGAAGTCATGGAAGCCTTATTAAACAAAGTGTGAGCCATTAGTGCTAAAAAATACATACAAAATTATCATACTATTTTTTTAATGTATTCACACCTTTATCCGTCTTCTAATACACATACTTTGAAGCCACTCTGACCATATAACAATGTGGTAGGAGACTGATCGATCGATCGACGCTTTCGGTGAACATCTCAACGTTTTCGATCGTAGCACTTTTCTTAGGCATTCCCTGGTAATTTCAGGTTTTTTCAAAGATGAGGCTTATCACGTTAGCGCGCGTGCTGGACTGGTGCACTCCTAACTTCACTCTCAGAAGAGACTTTTTGAGCCGAATTCTCTACTGAAGTCTAGGCTTTTCTATTGTCTCAAGACCGTGTAACGCCAAGGTGACCAAGAGAAGCAGAATGAAGGAGAAACCAATGATGACTATTTTGTACAGAAACGGAATCGATGAGAACATGAGAACATATGCGCTTATGATTACTATTACAAGAGTGAGTAAGCTTGTTGCGTTAAACTCGTTTTTCATCATTTCCTTTGTCAGCTCACAGCCTTTTTTGTCTACGAAAAATGCCATGCCTGAGATAAAAACTATTTCTCCTCAAGCAAACGTTTCGACCGATCTCAAATAGCGTGCGTTCAATGTTTATGTATATCTCCGTGTCACGAGTGCTTCTATATCTGAGGAAATCTTTGACGCAGTAGGGATCATGGGTCTTGTGGTGCAGCATCCTAGCTATCCAGTGTCACAACGTGCGAAATCATATCTGTGCAAGTCTCGGGTTTTGAAGCTTGGAAGCCACACGTCGATCGATCATTGATTATGTTTCTTAACGTTTCTTCTTCTTGAGTCCTGCGTGTGCTCTTTTCTTTGGCATGTTCTTACCGAGTCTATCTATGTCCCTTGTTTCTTATAGGTCTGATAGGCTAGTGCCTACAATCCATCGATCGATCGTAGCGCACACACACAAGATAAAACTTTACCCCCCAAAAAAAAACAAACACACACTCGCTAGATTTCTCTTGACCACTACGTTTGCAACAGTTTTGAGTTCTAGAAGACTCTTGAAGCATGTTGAAATAACGTTGAAATAACGTTGAAATATAACAAGAGGAAATGCGCGCTAAGAAGGGACGATCGGTACAGCATGCATCGCAAGGGGAGACTGGCTTGGGTTGTACGTTTTCTGTCCTTTCGGTCCAAAAATCTCCTAGGAGCTGATATTCAGATTTAAAAATAGTCTGCATCATATTATTGGCCATGGCAAGGATTAGGAGCCTGGAAATCGGCGATGCTTTTGGCCGAGAAATGTGGGGTTATTACAAGGGCGAGTGTTGCGTCTTTGAGGTCGTTGAAAGAGATGATGGGCGCATCGACGCTGTAAGCCCTGAGTTATATTTTTCGGTATGTGAAAAATGGCCTCATGTTGAACAGAGGGCTATGGAGTTTGTGAAGGGCAGAGTCTTAGATGTGGGCTGTGGAGCGGGTAGGCACGCACTGTATTTGCAGAAAAAAGGTTTTGACGTTCTGGGCATTGACGTGTCTCCCCTCGCAATCAAGGTCTGTAAGCTAAGGGGACTTAAAAAAGCCAGAGTCATGTCGATTGAGCATATCGATTTCAAAAAGAATTCTTTTGACACAATTATCATGATGGGAAACAACTTCGGACTATTCGGTAGTTTCAAAAAGGCACAGAGACTACTCAGGAGATTTCACAAGATCACTTCTGAGAATGCTCTGATTATCGCAGACACCCGTGACCCCTACAAGACAGACAACCCTGAACACCTAGAATATCACAAACTCAATAGACAAAGAAACAGAATGGGCGGGCAAGCGAGAATCAGAATAAGATTCGGAAAAATGGCCACCAAATGGTTCGATTACCTTATGGTCTCAAAGGAAGAAATGAAAGAAATACTCAAAGGAACAGGATGGAACGTTAAAGAATTCATAGACACTGAAGGACCAGAATATTTGGCCGTTCTGACAAAACGACATCAAAGACAATAGCCATCAATGTGGTGAGATCTGTGATCCTAAGGGGAATTGAAGAACAAGATGACGAAGCCTGCTCCGAATACGTAGAACACGTGAAGCGGGAAAGGCCGGAACAGTATATGAAGGAGCGTTTTGTGCGTGAGAATTGCACAGAGGATCTGGAGTTCTACAAGCACAGAAAACTAGCCTTCAAGCGATTTGACTAACCTTCAAAGATGACCATTATGGCAAATGGAAAATACGTGATAGGAGTTGATCTGGGAGGAACATGGACAAGAGTCGTTCTCTCAGACATAAACGGCAATTTCATAGAAAAAATCGCCGAGAAAGTGGACACAAGCAGGTCTGAAGCCATAAGCAAGCAAATAGTGAGGCTCACCCGCCTTCTGTGTAGAAAGAGCCACGTCGACGTTAAAGTCTTGAGAGGCGTAGGAATAGCGTCAGCGGGTCCCCTTATTCAGAAAGAAGGAGTTCTCGTCAACCCGACAAACTTGCCGTTCAAACGCGTCTCGCTTACAAAGCCGATAACAGAAGAACTGGCGACACCTGCGTGCTTGATCAATGATTGCGTCGGAGCAGCACTAGCGGAAAACCTGTTCGGAGCTGCCAAGGGGTTCGACAACCACGCCTACATAACCATAGGCACAGGAATAGGAGGCGGGGCAATCGTCAACGGTACGCTGCTTCTAGGCAAGGAAGGAAACGGACACGAAGTCGGCCACTTGACTATCGACTACGAGGGACGCCTAACGTGCGGTTGCGGAAAACGCGGACACTGGGAAGCCTACTGCTCGGGAAGAAACATACCGAATTTCATTAGAATGAGATTCAAAGAAGTCGGCAAAAAAACGGTGAAACAGAGCTCACTTTTCGTGAGAGTCAGGGGTAAATTATTCGAGCTGAATGCTTCAGACTTTTTTGCCGCGGCCAAACAGGGAGATCCCCTCTCGCTTAAACTAGTCAATGAAATCGGAGTTCTCAACGCTATAGGCTTTGCAAACGTGATAAACGCTTATGACCCATCACTCATCACGGTTGGGGGCACCGTAGCGTTGAAGAACAAGAAAATGATTCTGACGCCCATCAGAAAATACGTCAAGGACTACGCCGTGAACACGATCCCGAAAATAGCAATAACACCACTGGGCAAAGATGCCGGCATCTACGGCGCCGTGGCAGCCGCTCTAAGATACATACCCTGAAAGCCTAAGACAAACCGCTACAACCAAACGGGCTCTCCAGCCTGACTTTAAACGCTGATCGCACACGCTTGTCGAACCGCCGATTGAAACGCGCTGAAAAAAGGTAGGGGGGTATCAATTATAACAAGTTGAAACCCGTTATAATTGACATACCTCGATGGACCCCACAGCCATCAGAACAAGCGCGTGCTGAGTAAGTGAAGAAACAAAAGGGATGAGGAATTTCTAGCTCAGTACTCGTCTGAATTGGTGAAAAGCAAGACCGATGTGCGCGTGGTGGAGCCTTTTACCGGGTTTTTTGATCGAATTCCTTTGCGAGTTCTTCAAGCAGGGCTTTCTGTTGCCGTGTTAGCCTTTCTGGCACCGCTACGTCGACCCGTATCAGCATGTCACCTCTGCCGTATCCTCTCAACCTAGGCATGCCTTTCCCCTTCAATTTGATAATCTCTCCGGGCTGCGTTCCGGAACGGATTTTCAAGTTTGTTTTCCCGTCGAGTGTGGGAACAGAGACTTCGGTGCCGAGCGCTGCCTGAGGAAAGCCTATTGCCAGTATGTAGAGAAGGTCATCTCCGCGTCTCTTGAAATACGGGTGCGGAGCTACGTGAATTGAAACGTACAGGTCACCAGGTACGCCTCCGCCCGCGGGTGCTTCTCCCTCTCCCTCCAACCGAAGTTGAAACCCTTCGTCAATGCCCGGAGGCACCTTTACCGTGATGGTGCGATCTCTCTCCGTTAACCCGGTGCCTCTGCATCTTGGACAAGGAGTGTCAATGATTCTGCCTCTTCCTCTGCATGCGGGACACTGTACGACTTGGACGAAGGTTCCGAAGGCGCTCCTGTTCACGTTCTGGACTCTTCCTTGGCCTCCGCATCTCGGGCACGTTCTTACCGAGGTGTTGGGAGCTGCGCCGGTGCCGCCGCAGAGGTCACATTTTTCAGTCCTAGAGATTCTCATTTCTTTTTGTGCGCCCCGCGCTGCGTCGTCGAGCGTGATTTCAAGATCGTAGACGAGGTCTCTGCCTGTGCTGACACTCTCTTGAAAGTCGCGTCCGCCGAAGAAGAAGTTTCTGAACAAGTCTCCCAGGTTAGAGCCGAAGCCTAGGTCTCGGAATACTGATTCGAAGTCTGCTCCTCTGAATATGTCCTCTCTCGTGTAGCGTTGATCGAATCCCGCGTGACCCAGTTGATCGTACTGGGCTCGTTTGTCATCGTCAGAAAGCACGGCGTAGGCTTCGGATATTTCCTTGAATTTTTCTTCAGCGTCCGGCGACTTGTTCCGGTCTGGATGGTACTGCATGGCCAGCTTTCTGTATGCGTCTTTGATCTCATCTTTAGACGTCGTTCTGGAAACGCCTAGAACCTCGTAGTAGTCTCTTTTGCTGGACATTCCGTTACCATCAGACCCGTAACGCACTTAGCAGATCAGAACAGAGTCTTTCTCACTTTACCTTGTAGTCTTCTGAGTCAACGACTTTTTCGCTTCCGGGCGGTTCGACCTTCCTCACTGGGTTCGCCGGGTTGGCTGGGTTGGCCCTTTTGTTTTGCTTGTTCAGCTGCGGCTTGCTGATAGACTGCTGTACCGACTTCTTGAAGTGTCTTGGTCAGTTCTTCAGATTTTGTTTTCATTTTATCCAAGTCAGTGCCGGCTAGAGCATCCTTTAATTCTGTAACTGCTGTGTCTATCTTGTTCTTCTGGTCCTGAGTGAGTTTTTCTCCGAGATCTTTCTTTGTTTTTTCTGCAGTGTAGATGAGACTGTCAGCGTTGTTTCTTGTTTCAGCTTCTTCGCGTTTCCTCTTGTCTTGATCAGCGTACTGCTCCCCTTCTTTGATGAGTCTCTCCTTCTCTTCTTTCGACAGTTTTGTCGAAGCGGTTATTGTGATCTTGGCTTCTTTGCTTGTGCCCAGATCCTTGGCCGTCACGTTTAGTATACCGCTCGCGTCTATGTCGAACGTTACTTCTATTTGCGGTACGCCTCTTGGCGCTGGAGGCAGGCCTTCCAGATTGAACATTCCGAGTGACACGTTGTCTGAGGCCATCGCCCGCTCTCCTTGAAGCACGTGGATTGTAACGCCGGTCTGGAAGTCTGCGGCGGTTGTGAAAATCTGGCTTCTTCTTGTCGGAATTGTCGTGTTCTTTTCCAGAATTCTCGTGAACACGTGCCCAAGGGTTTCCACGCCGAGTGACAGCGGCGTAACGTCAAGCAGAAGTAGGTCTTTGACCTCGCCTGTCAAGACGGCAGCCTGTATTGCTGCGCCGATCGCGACACACTCCATTGGGTCCACGCCTCTTTCTGCGGGTTTTCCCGTTATCTGCTCGACGAATCTTTGGACAAGGGGCATTCTGGTCATTCCGCCGATGAGGATTATTTTGTCAATGTCTTTCGGAGTTAGTTTTGCGTCTTCAAGAGCCTTTACGATCGTGCGCTCGGTCTTGTGGACTATTGGCTGAGCGAGTGCCTCGAGTTTTGCTCTGGTCAGCGTAAAGTGAAGATGCTTTGGTCCTGACGTGTCGTTGAATATGAACGGGAGATCAATATCGGTGCTCATCAGCGTCGATAGCTCTATCTTTGCTTTTTCAGCGGCTTCCTTCAGTCTTGACATTGCTGTTTTGTCGTTGCGGAGGTCGATGTTGGTCTGTCTCTTGAACTCTTCCAGAAGGTAGTCCATGACTGCTTTGTCTAGGTCTGTTCCGCCGATTTGTGTGTCGCCGCTGGTTGACAGTACTTGGAAGACTCCTTTGCCGAAGTCCATTATGGTTACGTCGTGGGTGCCGCCGCCGAAGCTGAAAACGAGGATTTTCATCTCTTTTTCAAGTTTGTCAACTCCGTATGCGAGGCATGCGGCAGTGGGCTCGTTGATTATGCGTGCAACTTCGAAGCCGGCTATTTCGCCCGCGTCCTTCGTGGCCTGACGTTGGTTGTCGTTGAAGTGGGCTGGAACCGTTATCACGGCTTTTCTTATTGTGGTGGCCAAGAAGGTTTCAGCGTCTTTCTTTATCTTTTGCAGTATGAAGGCAGAGATCTGTTGGGGGGTGTATTCTTTCCCGGCGATGGTGACTTTGTAGTCGGTTCCCATTTTTCTTTTTATTTCGTATATTGTGCCTTCGGGGTTGGCGGTTGCTTGTCTTTTCGCGGATTCTCCGACTAATAGTTGTCCGTCTTTGGTGAAGGCAACGACTGAGGGGAACATTTTCCCGGCCATTGTGGGTCCTTCGGCGCTGGGGATTACTGTGGCTCGTCCGCCTTCGTAGATGGCGGCTGCGGAGTTTGTTGTTCCCAGGTCGATTCCTAATATTTTTTCTCCGGCTTTCACGTTACTCATTTGAATTCATCTCCGTTTGTGATTTTGAAGGTTTTATCACAACCTTAACGATACTCGGTCTAATCACCTTTTCCCTCAGGGTATAACCCTTCCTTATCTCATCAACGATGGTGCATTCCTTGACGCCTTCTTTTTCTGTCTTGGCGACGGCGTGGTGCTTCGACGGGTCGAAGGGCTTGCCCACGCAGTCTATTGGAGACACTCCCTCGTTTTCCAAGAGTTTTTTCAGCTTCTTAAGGGTCATTTCCACGCCTTGGATGACGGCTTCGGCGGAGTTCGCGGAGCGACCGGATTTCACGGCCAATTCCAATTCGTCCACAACGTCCAGCAGTTCGATGACTAGGCGTTCGTTGCCGTATTTTTGAACTTCCTCGATTTGACGGTCGTATCTTTTCTTCAGGTTTTCGATGTCTGCCTGCGCGTACTTCAGCCGTGCAAGATACTCTTCTGAACGCTTCCTCTCCTCTTCCAAAGCATGCTCAAGCGTTTCCGCCTGTTCGCCTTCTTCCTGCGGCTCCTTTTGCTCTTCGCTCATCGAAGTATCTCCACACAAGACGATACGGACTTTTAGCGTGTGCAAACAGAAATATATACCTGACTCTTAAGAAATGCAACGATTTTCCGAGCTACGAAGGGACTCTGCAAATGCGGAACAATGGCGTGCGTCTGGCTTGATGACCGCGGTGGGCCATCGAGGTATGTTAAATATAACGGGTTTCGAGTTGTTATATTTGATACCCCCCTACGTTTTTTCTGAGCTTGCCTCGGCAGACATGTGGTTTCAAGGCGCCTAGTATGCAAGATCCTGGGAAAAACGTGTGAAGCCACATGGAAAATTCGGCGTTTTACATAGTGAATCTGAGGGAAAAAACGGGTTCGAGCCATGTTCACTGAGTGGGCCTGCAACATGCAGTATGTCAATTTTGTGGGGTCCGAGAGGTCACAAAATTGATAGCCCCTATCCCCTAGGCTCTTTTCAGAGCGTTTCAATCGGTGGTTCGACCTACGTGTGCGCGCGCCAAGGAACACGCTGGCTTCTTGGTCTGCTACTCTCTATTCTAATACCCATTATCTTTGAAAGAAGAAAAACTAGGAAAAGAGATACACCATGCACAGACTTAACCCTATGCAGGTTAGGTTCATGAAAAGATAGCCCTACATCCACATCCTAGAATCACCATATGAAGAGGGGAAGATGTTCAGTTCGGTCCTTTTCTTGATGCAAAGCGGTAGGAGAATTATTTTCGAGGTTCTTTTTACATTTACTTGAATTGTCTGACGATTCCAAGAATAGTGATCCTAGCCTAATGGAAATTAGCGGAGATATCTCCCGCAATCTCCTCTTTCATTCGGGATATCTCCTTATGACTATCTTGCTCAATCTGGGATTTAAAGACTGATAGAAGCTTGATCTAGAAGTGCGCGCCTATACGTGCTGTGCGATATTTTTCGCTATTTTGTCAAGTTCTTCTCTGCTTGCTTCGAAGCGCGCGCTTACGCAAAAAGATAGAGAAATAGGCGGAGGTTAGTGCTTACAAGTGATCCGCTGTTACTTCTTAGCGGACTTCTTTTTTCCTTTGGTTTTTTTAGGCACTATTGTAGCCTCAATTTTCAATTGAGCCGACTTTCTATTTAAACTTATGAAATCCAGATACAGATTTACAGAAAAAAAGGAAGGAAGGTGGATGGCAGTTTTGCGCGCTTACGTTTCTTCGTTAGCTATTTTTTGCTTCAACTATCTTGGCAATCGGGGCGTTCTTCTTCACTGATTCAATGCCGTTGACGCATGCGTCCTTCGAATTGTAACCTTCGCTTACTGCAATAGCGCGCGCTACGAGGATATCCTGATCGCGCATCCTATCTGATTTCGCGAGCGCGCTCACAGAATGGGAAGCAGCAAAATGATTTCGCTTTGACTCTTATAGAATTCGACCTCTGGACGTGAACGATCCGCGCCACATTCTTTTGCCATCGCTTCAAAAGTTTCGGCTATGACTTCCACCCTACTTCGGTAGTCAGCGACTTTTTCGCGGGCATATTTTCCTCCTGGGATCGTCCATGTTGGAAGTCCAAAGGTTTCAGCTTCTTTTTCGTCAATAATGGCCACGCAGGCACGGTACACGTTATCGTGATAGGCGCCATAGAACTTGCGCCCCTTGAGACTTGGAAGCTTCGATTCGAGCGTGGACCATGCTTCGCCAACTCCGGAAAGACCTCCTTCCGCCTTGACCCACATCACTCGAATAGCATCCAATGTCACTTCCATTTTGGCCATCACATCCCACCCTCACGATCATTATGACCCGTCGCAAAGATAATGGTTTCCAAAGTCTCCGGCGATTTTTTTTACCAAAGGGCAAATTTATTTGCTCAAAAGCAATATACTAGACCTCCGAAAAAGGCGTTGATGATGATTGACTACGAGAAAACGGAGAGATTCCTGAAGGCTCTCGCTGACAAATCACGACTGCAAATCTTAGAGTGCATACCGAATGAAGTCGCAAACCCTGGCGAAATCGCCAAGAAACTTGATCGCCACAGGTCGACCGTCGAGAAGCATTTGAGAGTGCTTCTGAAAGCAGGAATTGTTGAAAAAGTTCCGTCATTAACCAAGGCAGGTCAGCTTTCTATTCGTTACAAGATATGTGATAATGCAACAGAACTTCTGAAAACGATTCTGGACGCAACTCAGAAAATCTGAACACTTGACGCCTCAAACGCCAGCGCGCGCTATTCTTTTTGTGGACCCCATTCGGAGGGTGTGTGGAATCTAGGCTCGTTCTTGTAGTAAGTTCGGATTTCAGGGAATTTTTCGTTGATTTCGAGGGTCAACGCAGCCGCTTTGTCGTACAGCACAAGAGTTTCATTGTCGGGGAGTGGGTCGGAGATTTTTTGGTCTAGAAAGCCCCAGCCTCCGTCCCAAGGCAAGATCTCGACTTTGTTTAGAGCCAAGAAATCCCGTACAACGTTACCCCAGACGAACCTGAGCCCGTGCATGTCAAAAATGCCAAACTTGTCAGGATCAGCTTCTCCAGAGCGGCACATCTTCCAAGCCTTACCTGCGGTGAGGAACTCGTCAGGTGGAACATCTAATGGGTTGAATTTGATATTCAGGGCTTCTGTTTGGAAGGAGTCGAGCTGTGGGTCTATCATTAGCCAGCGTTTCTTCGAAGGGTTCCAGTATTCGCCTACCCAGTGGTCTACGTTTTGGTCAGGGTCGAAATAGGTGCCGAAGCCGCAGCGGGCTCTGGCCGGGATGCCTTTGTGGCGTAACATAGAAACTAGAAGGAGGGTGAAGTCACGGCAGTTCCCAACCTGACGCTGACTAAGAGGTCTGGGTACGCTGAGAGGTTGATCACTTGTTTCGGCTATGAGGGCAAGTTTTTCAGCAACTGGGCGAATCTGCAAACTGCGCTGCTGATCCTCCGTCAGAGTCAGTCCCATTCGCTCGGCCCAGAAGACGTGAACCAGATTGTTTTGAACGGCCAAACAAATCGAGGCAAGATCGTCGGGGAGGCCTGCCAATACAGAGGCGTGTTTCCCAGGATCAGTCATTATGCCAGGTTGGGAGTAAAACACCAGAGGATCGTGCAACATCATTTGTCACGCTCCACAACATGGCTCGCGATTACTATAAATGTTTCCAGCGGTAGCGGGAGGATTCTTGCAGTCTTAGTGACTTCTTATGCCAAGCGGCAAAAAGCGCCCGCGGATTTGAACCCGACCGCAAGCGCGCTAACAACTCAGCTCACCAACCAATACAGTTGCCTACGGTTCACCTATAACTTTTCCGCAAAACCAGAAACTGACCAAAAAAGGCTGATTGAAGTGTTTTCTATTCTACATGGCTCAGATATCAACTTGTTTTCGGACAAAGTCTACCATTTTCTCTGCCCAACGCTCCAAATACTCTTCTCCTTGACCAGCTTTAGCTTTGAGAGGATCACCAAGCACACCATTCTTCGATATAGCCTTGATGCCTTGACTATACATAAGACCCATCATCTTATCATCGAAACTTCCTACAAAACCTGTTTCAGCGTCTTTCATGTCAACCAGATCTTTGCGGATTGCCAAAACCATTGACGTTTCAGATTCACCTGCGTGAGCCCCTGATTCACCAGCTGTAATTCCATATTTAGATGAAAACTCAGCAAGGAATCCAAGAAGACCTTTCAGATCCGTGTAAGATACGACCTTAGTTCCTTCAAGACTTTGGTTGAGGTCCTCAGTTACCTCTCGTACAGCATTGAAGTTTCCGCCATGAGATGGGAGAATAATGATGTTCTTGAATCCCTGCTTTGCCAGACTTACGCAGTAGTCATGGATCAGACTTTTCAGCGTTTCAGGTCTAAGGCTGATGGCTCCTGGGAATACCATGTGAGCATCGGAGCATCCTACATTTATGGAAGGTGCCTGAAGAGCCCTACCCAGTTTCCCAACCACCTTGTTGGCTAAAACATCACCTTCCAACGAATCTGTACAGGTAGGCAGATGAGGCCCATGCTGTTCGTTTGAGCCCACGGCGACTACAACCGTGCTAAAACCTCTGTCCAGGGCTTTCTGGATATCAACCCGAGTCATCTCGGACATGCGAACTTTAACCATTTGTGTTTCCTCGTCTTGTTGATCAAACGTGCCATACTCAAGCGACTTAGTGTTCACCATTTTGTTTCGGTTCGGCTATAACTTTTCCGCAAAACCAAAAACTGGCTTACGAAGACCGACAGAATTGTCTTCTATTGCGGTTGTTCTATCTTCTTCATTTCATTGTAGAGGTATTCAAAGTATGCATAATAGTTCTGATTGCGCTCTTCCTTTCTGATGCCTTCTATCAACGGTTTCATCTTTTCCCAAAAATCAGTGACAGTCATTAGTTGACTAACCAAAGTAACATCTAGCAGCTTATTTTTGAGGAGAACCCCAACACGTTCCATGAAGTTGCCAACAAGGAAGAAAGACATAGGAATTGGCTTTTTTGAGAAAAATGCTCCATACTTTCTAACAAAATCATCATAGTCTTTGAACTCCGCTTCAAAGATGTCCGTACACGCCTCTAGGAAATCCTTTCTTGTACCAAAGTCAGAGAGTCTAATCACAAGGTCCGTTTGTCTCATCTTGGTTTGATGCCTAATCTGCCAAACATAATAGATAGCTGCCAAAGTGACGCTTGCAGAAGCAACAGCTATTGAAACTGTCTGTATGTCAACCATTCTTGACACCTCTTTGCTCTCTCTTCTCCAGTTCACTGCAGAGGTAATCCACTTCATTGCCAAGTTTAGGGTTGTGCCACTTCTTTCTACCACCCTCAAGTACAGGTTTCATCTTCTCCCATTGAGTACTGATTTGCCCATAAGAAAGAGGTATCAAGTCAACGTCTATTAGTCCCTTTTTCAACAGCATGCCCAATTGCTGAAAGAACACAAAGACTTCATTTATCTCAACAAAACCATACTTTTTCAAGTAGTCTTCATAGCCGAGGGCTTCCCTTTCTTGAACTTTCTGCCAAGCCTCCAGCCAGTCTTTGCTGACCATTATTGAATAAAGTCTTGCAAGAAGGTCTGTTTTCCTAATTCTGATCTGGTGTCTCACTTGAAAAACATAGTAGACAATTCCAGCAACAACACTTGCAGATGCAATAGCAATAGAGAGAGTCTGAATGTCAACCACTATTGGCACCTTCATTGACTATTTCTTTCGGTTCTGCTATAACTTTTCTGCATAGCCAAAAACTGAGTTAGGAAGATAGAAGAGTCCTCTATTGATGGTATTCTCAACCTACGCAGCAGTATTCCAGATTGACTCCGTAAACGTTGTGTGGTCTATTATTTTGTGAAATTCTGTGTCAATATCTTTCATCTCTTTGTTTTTCATCATCGTTGCAGTAACCTTCTCCATCTCTTGTATGCTTTTGAATTCCCACATTTCAACGTATGAGCCAGCCACTCCACCGTATTCTCGTTGGAAAAGCCGCCATGATTTCAGTCCGTTAAAAGTCTTAGGATTCTCTTTTTTGAGTTTGAGGAATCGTTTAACCAATGTCTGAAATTCTGTTCGCTTTTCGTATTTGATCACATACGTTAGAACAAACATGATATTCATATTTCCATTCACCTCCACATCTTGCTATTCGTTCAGCACGGTAGAAAACGAAGTATCTTGTTGGTTCAGCTATAACTTTTCCGCAAAACCAAAACTGCCTGAAAAACCATGATAGAAGAGTCTTCTATTGCGGGAGATAGTGTTATTCGGATTCGAAGAAACGCTTTATCCTCTGAGCATCGTATGTCTTGATATCGGGACTCAACCTAATTCCACTTCCAATGAATTCTAACTGTTTTTGCCATGCTACGTATTGACCAATATCTGTCATCTCTCTCAATGAATATTTCCAGAGACCAGAATTTTTTTGGTATTTTGACATTATTTGGCTATCTAGAGGGCAATCAAGTTCTTTGATTGTTTGTAATGGTTTCTATTCGCCTTTCATGATTTGAGGAAGGTTTTGGGCTTCCTATCTGTTCTTGACTTCTTTGAGTAGCTGTCTTCTGGAGCATTGGCAGAAACGTGCAAAACGGAATTATGACCATTTTTGACCATTTTAGGAACACCCATGCGCGTTACATTAACAGGAACTTGGACTTGGATAACAAACTTTAAAACGAGATCGTTTCTGGCAGAAAAATAGGGGAAGAGGCTTATTGTATTTTTGCTGCGCCTCTTAGCCATAGCAGCATAGGATTTTCACTCGTTCGAAGTAGCCCTCGGCCTCTGAGAGCGTAGAGTTTTCCGCCCCACCAGAAGTAGGCGGCTTGTATTCCTAGGGTTATTTCGTTGCCGTTTGCGTCAATGCCTTTGCAGCGGAGTATTGTGATATGGCTTTTGGTTCCGATCAAGCCTTTACCGCTTTCACTGGTGTAGACGATGCCATTGACGTTGACTGAACCGCTGGCATTGGTGATCATGATTGCTCTTTGCCCTTGTCCTCCAAGCTTAAGCGTCAGGCTCAGCGTGACATTGTACTGGTTGATGGTGTCACTGTCGGCTCTTTGGAATGCCTCGCCCTTGGCTTTGAGTTCAATCGTTTTCTGGTCTGTCACTGGGTCAGCAGTGGCAAACACTGGATACGCGACCGTTGACACTGCGAAGACCGCCACCATGGCTACGACGGCAAATGCCGCTATTGCCTTTTTTCGTGACGTGATTCTCAACACGTTTTCATCCTCAACAAACCGTAAAGTTGTGGTGTTTAAAAGGAGTGACGCATGATTCGTATGGACGATTCGTACATGTTTAGATGGCTATTCCGAATGCTTCAGCGAATTTTTCCACTTTGGTGAACTCCAGTATGAACGTTCTGCCTTTGTCAGTCAGCTTGAAAAAAACTTCGTTTCCTTCTTTTTCTTCTTGAACAAGTCCCAGCTCGATGAGTTGGTTCAAGTGCTTCATCAGCCGGTCGTACGAGAGGTTGGCGCCATAAAGAATCCGCGTGGGCCCGGATTTTCCGCCGTGCTTCAATAGTGAGTCCAGGATGTCGGCGTAGATGCGGGCCTTTGAACGGTACTCTTTGTGCTCCCTACGCATTTGTTTTGCTCACCTTAGCCAGCATCGTCAGTAGACAGATGAAGCCGGCTAACTGAGTCGTCTGCCCCAGAACCAGGAATACGAGGGACAAGTCCTCTACAATGATTAGGAGGAAGAACAGGTGGCTCAGGAGCATGAGTCCAAAACCCAAAAACACCAGAGCCGCTCCGCTTCCCCGCTTCAGCAGCCAGTTGGTGAAAGTGTAGATGGTGATGAACCCTAACAGCGTGATCGCCACCAGTTCAAGCTGAGGAATGAAGAACAGCTTAGCCACAACAGGAGCCGCTGCTGCTGCGACAACACCCGTCTCCGCCGTGCGTGCACTCGTGTGCGCGGCTTGCAGAGCATAAGTTGCCGTAAAGAGTCCATAGGCGACCAACTGTGTTCCCATGTAGATCAGTGCGGTCAAGTTAACGAGCCTTGTTAAACGAGGATGGTCCAGCGTAGACGTTAAGCGCAGTATCATGCCGACGTAGGTTGCGGTCACAAACCTGAGGAATATACCAATCCCCAAGACTAGAAAGCCCAGATAGAGTAGCAAGAGGCCTTTTGACCCAGTGGTTTTGTAGGCTTTCAACGCAAAGTATCCGACGATGAAGCTTATGACGGAGCTTACGAGTTCCATGAAGAATATCAGTAGGCTCGCATCCAAACTGGTTTTCACCCTTAAATCTGCTGCATGTTTGCCGGCTTCTTTTAGGTTATGTATGAATCATCTATCTTAATTTTGTTCCCTGCAAATTATGGAAAACTTTAATTCGACCAACTTTTCGTTCAGTTAGAATACGGCGGTGAAACAGTCTGGCCGGACTAGCTCAGTTGAAGGCTGCAATGGGAACGAGCATATTCATAGTGGCCTTCATTTTCGCCACGTTTCTGGCCGCCGTACTCTTCATTATTCAAGCGTTTGTGATCCAGCTCAACCTGTTCTACGACGTGCTCCTCATAGTAGTACTTCCCTTGGTTTTCATCCTGTTCCAAGGTCTCATCGGACCGGCCATCGTAAGGCTCTCAACACGACTGCAATATCTGAAGCCCGGTGAAAACCCGTGGCTCGAATCCACTGTGAAGGAACTCGCGGACAAAAGCGGAATACCCATGCCGAAGCTAGCTATCGTTCCGGACAAGACCCCCAATGCCTTCGTTTTTGGCAGAACAGCCAAGTCCGCGACCTTGGCAGTTCATGAGGGCCTGCTGAGGAACCTGAACGAAGATGAGGTCAAAGGAGTAATCGGCCACGAACTGGGACACATCAAACACAAAGACTATGCCGTGATGACAGTGCTTTCAGCACTGCCGCTACTGGCTTATCTAGTTGCACGCGGCACATGGAGTGCAGCAGTGCTGTCAGGAGGAGCCCGCAGGGAAAGGGATGAAGGCAACATGCAAGCAGCACTGTTCATCATCGGAATTCTATCCTACGTGGTCTACATTGTGTCATTCTTGGGCGTGATGAGGCTTAGCAGGCTACGGGAACATTACTCTGATGCTTACTCGGCCTACGTGACGGGTTCGCCCAGGAGTCTCGAAAGCGCGCTGACAAAAATCACTTATGGCCTTTCGCTTTCGCCTAAAGCGCCCTCTGGCGTTAGAGCTTTCTACATAGGTGATCCTGCACAGGCTAAAGAGGAGATTCAGGAGATAATAGACAAGAAAGAAGAGTACGATTTAGATCATGACGGAGTTTTGGATGAGAGGGAACTAGAATTGGCTATGGAGAAAGAAGCCAAATCCACTTGGAAAACGATTAACACTTGGTTCTCAACGCATCCGCCGACCTTCAAACGAATAATGCTATTGCGCGAGATAGAGGAAGAGATGCAGAGCGGAAAATACACAAGCGACCGTGTCTACGCACACGTTTAACATAGGATTTTGCTTTCGATAACGTCTGAACTGACGTTTAGGCTGTCAACAGCTTCTTCTTGGCTACTATCTTCTCTATGTCCTTCTTGGCACCCATCTTCTGGAATATTCCCAGCGCTTGGTTCAAGAGGTTATTGGCCCTCTCTCTGTCGCCTTCTTGGTTTCTTTCCAAATATGCTCGAGCATATTGATACAGCACCAACTTGGCGAACCAGTACATGTTCCATCGTCGTGCATCCAGAGCCTCGAACTCTTGAAGCGTTTTCTCGAACAGCTCGACAGATTCTTTCCATTTCTTCTGTGAACGAAGCAGCATTGCCCTCAGCGCATCTGCAGTGGCAAAGAGGTCCTTGTCCTCTACTTCGAGTGCAGACTTTTGCAGACTATCGATTAAATTGGCGGCTTTCTCAGCCTCTCCAAGCTCAATGCACGCCCAGATAGCAAACTGGGACCAGAGTTCCCGGGATTTAGACCCGTGCTTTTCAAGGACTTCATGCGCTCTTTCAAAGCAATCTCTTGCCTCCGACCATTCATCTTTGTCGAGATGCAGCAACCCAAGACACGCGGAAGCCATAAAAATTGACTGAAAATCGTCTAGCTTCTGAGAAATGCTTAAGGCTTCCACGTAGTACCGCTCGGCAATGTCCCACTCTCCTAATGTCTGGTGACAGACTCCAAGCCCATCTAACGACCAACAAAGTACAACCATGTTTCCTGCTTTCCTATTCAATAAAACCGATTCTTCAGCCAAAGTGATTCCCTTGCGCATGTCCCCCATGCCAATATAGCGATGCGCTAGTTGCGCGCCGATAAGGGATATCCAATCAATGGTTCCTACCCTTTTCGCCAGTTCGAATCCTTTCTCAAGATATTCCAAGCGCTTTTCATTTTCTCCTGAAGATCCGAAAAGTCCAAGGTCATCATATGCCCATACCGCGGTCTCAACGTAACCATTATCAAGTGCAATTTTCAACGCTCTTTCAAAGCATTCATGAGCCTTTTTTCTGTCTCCAAGCCAATTCGAGATTTCTCCCAACCACATATATGAGCCAGCGATGACTTCATGAGCATCCAGTTTTTTGGCAAGTTCAAGCGATTTCTCACCTAAAGAAAGAGCTCCGGCCAATTCTCCACTAGCTCCCATAGCAACCATACCTGCCATATCCTGGTAGAGGCGCGCCAACTCAATGCTCTCGGGCTCGTTTTCCAGAATTTTCAAGGCCTCCTCATGATTTTCCTTGGCTTTTTGCCTGTTGCCGAGGTTGTTCCAAAAAACATTCGCCATCTTACGATGCAGGGTCGCAACTGCTTCTTTCTCATTAAGTTGTTTCCACAGCCGCATCGCATCATTCCAATACTCTACGCTTGTGCCGTATTCCCCAATCAGTCTCTTGAGGTCACCGAGCTTTTCAAAAACACATGCTTTTTTCCGGAGTTCGCCGGCCTTGTCTTGAAGCAGGCTGAGGGCAGATTGGAAGTAAGATACTGCCTCTCCGTTAGCATAGATCTCCGCGGCCTTCTCGCCACCCTTCAAGAAATAGTCCAATGCTTTGTCCTTGTCTCCTCCTTCAAGAAAGTGATAGGCAAGCTCTCCTAGATGTTCATCGATGTTTTTGGCGTAGACTTTCTCTAATGTGCATCCGACAGTGTTGTGGAGTTTCTTGTGCCTCAAAAGGCTAACTTCCTCATGTACAACGTCTCTGACTATGACGTCAGCGAAAGAATACACGTCTTCCCCGCGAACCAGTCTCTCCTTAATCAGCCCGGTCTTTAGCATTTTCTCCAGCAGTTCGAGCAATTTGTCTTCCTCAACACCCGTAGTGCCCTGAAGAGCCTCAAAAGTGAAATCGTTCCCAACAAAAGAAGCCATCGTCATCACGTTTTGACACTCGTCGTCTAGGCGGGCTACTCTTGCCTTTATGACGCTTTTGACGGTTTTTGGGAACTCAATTTTCGAGACTTCTTTGATCTTCCATCTGTTATCTTCACGATAGATTATTCCTTCTTCCTTCAGGGATTTCATAACTTCTTCCGCGAAGAACGGGTTGCCTCTTGTCTTTTCATAGACCAATTCAGCAAATTCTTTTGGAACGTCCTCCTGTTCCAGAATCTGTTTGATCATCTCTGAAATGTCGTTGAAGGACATGCGCTTCAATTGAATAGGTTGGAGCAAGCGCTCTCTATTCAATTCAGTCAAGACTGGAGTCAGCGGATGTCTGTCATCGATGTCAGTGTCACGGTAATCACCCAACAGGAGCAGACGCTCTCTGTGGACGCCTCGGGCTAAATAATGCAACAGCAAGAGTGAAGACTGGTCAGTCCACTGCAAATCGTCAAGGACAACGAGCAACGGGGCCTCTTTGGAAACGTTGGTGATGAATTGTGAGACTGCTTCAAACAGCCTGTCACGCTCATGTTCTGGACTTATGGGAAGAGACTGGGGAATTGTCCCTAGCTTCTGCTTGACTTCGGGAACCAGTTTGCAGACCTCGCCCGGATAATAGCCAATCACTTTGTACAATTGTTCCGGCGTGCAAACCTGCAGGTAATCCTTGATCACTTCATTCCACAGAACATAAGGCGGCACGCCGTCCATTCTGAACAATGCGGGACATCGTCCGTACAAGACCTGCATGCCGCGCAGACGCGCATATGCACCTAGTTCTCTTGCTAGTCGTGTTTTTCCGATCCCGGCCTCTCCATAAAGAAAAACAAGTCCACCTTCGCTGCGAACTGCCCTGTCAACTGCCTCTTTGAGAAGAGTCATCTCTTCGACTCTGTCGATGAGCTGAACCTCTTTGATGGCAGAAGGACGGGGGGTTGGAACAACCATGCTCGTCTTTCGAGATGGTACTAGAGTCTCCCGTAAGAATTCTTCACCAATCTCTCTCAATACCTCAAGCAAGGCTGTTGCACTCTGATACCTCTTGCCAGGCTCTTTTTCAAGAAGTTTCATTATGCAGTCGGTCAAGGCTTGAGGAACCTTCGGGTTCAGCCTGCTAGGCAAGACAGGATAGTCATGAATATGACTGAAGATAACCTTCACAGGATCTTCACCGAGAAAAGGAGGTTTTCCAGTCACCGTCTCGTAGAGCACTGCACCAAAGGAGTACAGGTCAGATCTGGCGTCAACGGTTTTCCCCAACGCGTTTTCCGGAGCCACGTAGGCAACCGTGCCCACGATTATGCCTTCTTGCGTGATGCCGGGTTGACCAAGCATTTTGGCCAAGCCGAAGTCCATCAGTTTTGCAACACCCTCTTCAGTGATCATGATGTTTTCGGGTTTGACGTCCCGATGTAGAACACCCTGAGAATGCGCGTATTGCAGAGCGTTGCAGACATCTATGCTGATTCTCAACGCTGTTTGGATGTCACATTTGCCTTCCGGATATGTTTTCGTAAGTTCGTGCAGACTCATTCCATCAACATACTCTAGGACGAAAAACTGTCTTTCATCTTCCTTGCCAATGTCGTAGATCGAAACAATGTTCGGATGATTGAGCTTCGCCACGGACTGCGCTTCGCGGATGAAACGGGAATATGCTTCTTCGCCTGAGCCCGAGCTTTTGAGCATTTTGATCGCGACAACACGGTTCAACGCAGTGTCTCTAGCCTTGTACACAACGCCTTTTCCGCCTTCACCGAGCTTCTTCAGAAGGGCATATCTACCGTTTTGTATGTGTTCAAGCGAAGACAACAGTATCCACCAGAGATAATCCTTGATTATATTCTACTGTTCCCCGGTTTTAAAAGATTACCTCAATCAAAATCTGTCATGGCGAGTGTCTACATTGGCTTCTTGGTTCCGACATCATCAGCCCGTTCGGCAGATGATTTATACTTGATTTCCCAATTATCTACCACTTTCAACCTGAGGCAGAAGAGTGAGTTTGAAAAATGAAGGTCAAGCTTCTCCGTCATACGGCAGACGCAGAACTTCTCTGCGGAACCGCGGCGTCAACATCAACGAAGAGCGGAAGCCCATCGGAAATAATGGAAAAAATGGACCCTGAAACGGCCAAACGGTTAATCAAACGAGTGACTGGCTACGGGCACGCTTCAGTCATTGAACATGCGTCGTTCACATTCAGCATTGAAGACGTTTCGAGAGCCATGACACATCAGCTAGTCAGGCACCGCATAGCTTCGTACACGCAGCAGAGTCAACGCTACGTCACATATGATACATTGGAGAAGTATGTGACGCCGGAAAGCATTTCGAGCAACGCTGATGCAAAAAAGGTTTTTGATGAAACCTTGGAAAAAATCTCCGAAGCCTATCAGAAGCTGCTAAAGTTAAAGATCCCGAAAGAGGATGCAAGGTTTATTCTCCCGAACGCTGCGAAGACAAACATTATCGTAACGATGAACACTAGGGAACTGCGGCACTTCTTCAACCTGCGATGCTGTGCAAGGGCCCAGTGGGAAATAAGAGAAGTCGCAGTGGAAATGCTGAGACAAGCGAAGAAAGCCGTACCTGTCCTTTTTGAGGATTGCGGACCGATATGTGTCGAACTTGGCTTTTGCACAGAGGGAAAAATGAAACCACCAGAATGTAGTATTCCAGAGATAAGGGAAAGATTCCGAAGACTCTGAGAATTTGCAGTTTTGAAAGATCAACGCGATATTCATGACAGGCTATAGGGTTCTGGTGGTTGCCACCAAATACTGGAGACCCGGAGAAAATTGGCTAGAAGAAATAGTCACCCACGTTGAGGGAAAAATAGCCGATGGAGATTTTGTGGTCGCGTCGGAAAAGGCGATCTCCACTGCCATAAGCAACATCGCAGATGAGAGTAAAATTAAACCCTGCCTAGGCGCTAAGTTGATCGCCGTCGTCTGGATGCGAGCAGTCTGGGGTTATTTCCTAGGTCACTTGTGTCATTTTCGGGAAAGATTGTTGGAACAACTTCGAAAGTACCCCATTGACATGGGAGCCCGACATAAGCAAATTGCCTTGCAATATGCAGGGCTGTTGCAAGCGTTGATGTTTGGTTCTGAAGGCGGCATTGATGGAAGCAATCTGCCATATTCATACATAAGCTTGCCACTGGGTAATGCTGATGAAATAGCGGAAAGGATACGCCGCAGAATATGGTTTGTCTTGCGAAAGAAGGTTTTTGTGATGATCGTGGACACTGACAAGACATACTCTTTCGGGAATTTTCATTTTACGCCGCGGCCGAAGCCCATGAATGGTATTCATTCTTGTGGAGGCGTCGTGGCCTATGTTTTCGGGCGCATGTTCAAGTTTAAGAAAAGAGCCACGCCTATTGCGGTGGCGGGATGCAGGATATCGGCTGAAAAGGCGTTGGAGATGGCTCAAGTTGCAAACCGAGCGCGAGGTTTTGGGGCAGGCAGAACTGTGTGGGATATGGCCGCACGATTTAAGGTCGGATTGACTGGCGTGACTTGGGAGATGCTGGATACAGTAAAACATAAACCCATAGTGATTCTTAGAAGCAAGCGGTGAATAGGCGGATGGACGAAGAGACAAAGAAGCTAGGCGCCTTTTTCAGACCTCATTCGGTCGCTGTTGTCGGGGCGACAAAAAAAATAGACAAGGCAGGGCACGTGATCTTCAAGAATTTTGTCGACAACAAGACGAGGCAGGTCTTTAAGGGTGAGATTTACGCGGTTAATCCAAACGAAGATTCGATTCTTGGAGTAAAGTGCTACCCGAACCTAACCAAGATCCCGGGCGAGTTGGAATTGGTTGTGGTCGTTGTCCCCGCGCAAGTCGTGCCTGAAGTGATGAAAGAAGCAGCGGTCAAGAAAGTCAAGACGGCGGTAATAATCAGCGCGGGTTTCGGAGAAGTTGGAAACCACGACCTTGAAAACCAGGTAGCAGCCATAGCCAAAGAAGCTGAGATACGTGTGCTAGGACCCAATTGTCTTGGCGTCTATGATTCCAGAACAGGCGTAGACATGCTATTTCTGCCCGAGACAAAGGTCCTAATTACAGGAGACGAGGTTGTTGCAACACCCCGTCCCATACCTGGAAACATAGCGATAGTCACCCAAAGCGGTGCCTTCGGCGCAGCTGCTCTGGACTATTTGGCAGGCTTGCACACGGGAGTCAGCAAGTTTGTGAGTTTTGGCAACAAAATCGACGTAGACGAGGCCGAAATGCTACGTTATCTTCTGTACGATGAAGAAACCAACGTGATATTACTGTATGTTGAAGACATAAGGTCGGGAAGAAAATTTCTCACAGCAGCCGAAGAAATCACGAAGAAAAAACCTGTCGTAGCCTTGAAATCGGGTAGAACAGAAGCTGGCGCACGAGCTGCCGCTTCACACACAGGCGCAATAGCGGGTTCAGACCAAATATATGACGCTGCGTTTAAACAGACAGGAATCCTGAGGGCAAAAGACATGGACGAATTCTTCCACGCTGGAAAGGCTTTGTCGATGCAGATACCCGCAGAAGGGAAAAACATTGGAATAATCACAGATGCGGGAGGCCCAGGTATCATGGCGGTTGACGAATGTGGGTTGAAGGGCTTAACGGTCAAACGCTTTTCCGAAAAAACAATTGACAAGTTTGAGAAACTGAAGGCAAACGGCAAGCTTCCGAAGTTTGCGACTAACCTTAACCCTGTGGACGTTACTGGTTCAGGAACGTCAGAAATGTTTGAGCTGGCAACAGAAATCGTCTTTCAAGACCCGGAGATTCACGGCATAATAATGCTTGGCTTGCACCATACACCAGCCTTGCAAGAGGATTATATTGATAAGGTAGTGCAAGTTGCCAGCAAGTACGAGAAGCCCATGGTTGCATGTGACATTGGAGAGACCGAGATGGCCCTGATGGTGCGCTCGAGGTTTGACAAGCTGAACGTTCCAGCCTACTCTTCGCCGGAAGATGCTGCAAGAGCAATGAATGCTCTCGCAAGATATGGACTGTACCTGCAGAAGAAACAATGCTTAAAAGAATACACTGACAGTTTTCTGGAGAACAAGAGAAAAAAATACCCCGTCAAAGCATGATTTTGACGTCGACAGGGTCACCGTCCAAGAGTTGAAGTTTCTCCCTCAGGTTTACTGATGCAACAAGTTCTAGCACATCTTCGGGGTAACCGGTAACTCCTGGAACAACAACAGCGCACACCACAGTTCCCATTAGACAGGCTTTGAAAAGCCTTCCGCGGCAGAACCCCGGTTGAGGCAAGATTTCGATCCCCCTTGCCGATGTTAACATTCTTCTGAGGTTGATGCTGTCCTTGTGCAGTTTCACGTTTAATGTTCCTTCATAGGGGGTGAAGCCGAGCTTTTCTTTTATTTGTTTTTTTACCCATGGAACGTTGAGAAATTCTGTTCCTTCACCTTTTCCAGAAAAAACCTTCCCCTTCAAGCATATAGCATCCAATGAGATAGGACTCCTTGCCCAGTTTGTCGGGATGAACGTGAAGATAGAATCTGGAAAAATGGGTTTATTTTTGTTCTTTCAACCATAATGCAACTTTTTTGATCAGCGCGTTGGAGGTCATGTCGACTACGGGCACGATCATTTTCTCGCGAGTTTCGATTACGGATTGATATTTCGGCATGAATGAGTAACCGAGAAATGTCCAGTAGACTCGCCCGTTCTCAACGAGCATTTTCGACGTGGTCTCTGTTGATGCTGGCAACGGGAAATACAGCAAAACCACGCCTTCAGCCCAGTAGAGACCTGCTGATTTGCCGCCGGCGATGATTGACGTGAATCTTGCTATGTCGTCAGGAGTTGCAAAGTAGTCTTTTTCCATGATTACGACTTCTTTGAATGGTTCGTATCTGACGACCAATTCTTTTTCACCCATGATGTTCACCTTTCCTTGCAGTGCTTATCTGGTTCAAGCTCCCTTTTAATCTTGCCATACTTCTAGAAAAAGTTATAGAGGAGGCGCTCCTTAGAGCCTTGAACTAGAGATTTAAGGAGATATTGTTAGCTTGCCGGAAATTCGTGTGGCGATCGCGGGCGTGGGCAATTCTGCGTCAGCTCTGACTCAAGGAGTTGAGTATTATAAGAATGCAAGGGAAGACGTGAATGTTCCCGGGCTTATGCACGTTAATTTTGGCGGATACCACGTGAGAGATGTGAGGTTTGTCGCGGCGTTCGATGTGAACAGAAACAAGATTGGAAAAGACTTGTCCCAAGCCATATTCACGGAACCGAATTGCTGTGTGAAATTTGCCGATGTGCCCAATCTGGGGGTGCAGGTTTTGCCCGGCAGGGTTCTTGACGGTGTAGCGGAGCACATGAAAGAAGTCTTCAGAGTCTACGATGACAAGGAAACCTCTCCTGCTGATGTTGTGGACGTTTTGAAAGGAGCGAGAGCAGAGGTTCTCGTTAATTATATGCCTGTTGGAAGCCATGATGCTTCGCGGTTTTATGCGCAAGCAGCCTTGGATGCGGGCTGCGGGTTCATTAATTGTATGCCTGAGTTCATTGCGTCTGACCGTGAATGGAGCAGAAGATTTGAAGAGAAAGGTCTGCCGGTAGCCGGGGACGACGTGAAAAGCCAGTTGGGTGCGACTATTCTGCATCGGAACCTGGTTAGGCTGTGCGTCGACAGAGGTGTGATTATTGATGAGACGTATCAGCTGAATCTTGGCGGGGACACTGATTTTCTGAACATGACGGTAGAAGAGCGGTTGAAGACTAAACGCATCAGCAAGACAGAGGCGGTCACCAGTCTTGTTCCGTACGAGTTGCCCACCCGAATCGGTCCCTCAGATTACGTTCCTTTTCTGGAGAACAAGAAGATATGTTACATTTGGCTCAAAGGCAGAAAGTTCGGCGACAGACCCTTGACTGTCACGATCAAGCTGGAGGTTGAAGACTCACCGAACAGTGCAGGCGTCGTAATCGACGTCATAAGAGCGGTTAAACTGGCCTTAGATCGGAAGATTGCCGGTCAACTGATAAGCGTTTCATCATACGCGTTTAAGCATCCGCCGATTCAAGTCCCAGATTCGGAGGCGAAGCAATCGGTTGAGGATTACATACAAGGAAAGAAGGAACGCTGATAATCCCCTTTAGCGTTATGCGTATCAGAAAGAAAAGAAAGCTGTCTTCCTCTCCTCCCTCGCGTTTTCTCACGCCGTTTCGATCAGTAGTCCTATTGACATGTGTGAGGAGTTTTTAAGGTTGAGCTGGTGAATCTCGGGTTGTAGCGTGCGCTTGTGCTTGGGCTCGTTTTTGTTCAGATGGGTCAGATGTGGGGTTATGATTTCGATCGTTTCTTGAGTTTCTTGAGCAACCGTTTTTTGGGAAGTTTGGGTTTCTTTACTCGTTTTGCATCGGTAACTGCCAAAACTAGGCCTCATATTATCCGTTTAGCGTTGTTTCTTTTAAGGTTAGCCTATGTCAGCGCTAGTGGATGAACTACGAAAGATCGGCAAGCGTGCCACTTCTTTTAAGAAGAGATCAATATTACTGAAAGGCAAGGTTATATATTACTCTTTAGTAATTACCTTACGGTAATAAAGGGCGACGCAAAATGAAGTTGAAACTGAAGTTGGTCCGAGACGGAGAAACATTGTTCGAAATCCCACTTTCAGCAGCAGATTGGTCGAAGGAAGCTTTGGAAAACGCGTTGGAGACGACTGAAGAAGACTTTCAAAGGTTCTCAGAAATCTTTGACGCTTTGTCTCATGAGACCCGTTTGAGAATGATGACACGACTGGTGGAGGCAGACGATCGTACTCTGAGTTTTGCGGATTTTATGCAAGACTTGGATCTGAACCCAAAGATCGTCTGGCAGAACTCGAAGAAGCTAGAGAAGAGCGGATTCTTGGAAAAAACCAGCAGAGGAAAATATACATGTTCAGAATTTGGCGAGACGACTTTCATGATGATGAGCCTCACATTGCGTCGTTTGATGGAATATCTTAGAGAAATCGAGGAGCTGTAAGGGAGGTGAAAGAGCTTGTCGTTTGATGATGATTTTGACGAAATATTCGGTAACTTTGACATCTTCAAGAAATTCGTGAAGAAGTCTCAGGGCGAATTTGACGAAATCCTCAAAAAAATCAGGAGTGGAGCAATGAAGGGCATATGGGAAATCAAAGAAATCAACGAACCCGGCGTCAAAGGCTACGCGATTCAGGGCCGCTTCGGAACAGATGAAACGGCAGATCCGTTTGAACCACTGAAACCCTTGAAACGACGGCCACTGCCAGAAAACCCATTTGAAGTCCCAAAGACAGCACTGAAGGAAGTGCGCGAACCACTCGTAGACGTCTTCGAGGAAAGCAACGCCATCAAGATCTACGCCGAACTGCCCGGAGAAGAAAAAGACGACATAAAAGTCAACATCGCCGGAGACAAGATTGAGATCAAAGCCGAAAACTTCTACAAGATCGCAAACCTGCCAAGCACACACTTGGCTATTGAAAGCATGTCATCTGAGTACAAGAACGGAGTACTTGAAATAACCATCCCCAAGAGAAAAGCGCTACGTGAAAAGGACGCGAGAAAGACAAAGATGATCTAGTCCGAGCAAAGGCTACCACGTCCAGAAGACTCAACTACACATTCTTTTGTGACAATTTGAAATTTCGCCGTCTAGACAGAACACTAAAGACTCACATTGTTCAGGCCATCAGGTAACAGTTAGTTTTAAACGTTACAGTATGAAAGAATAACAGCACTACTGAGAAGGTGAACCAACATGGTGAAAGTAGATGGACACGAAGTCCCTGAAGGATTATACTACACAAAGGAGTTTGAATGGCTCAAGGTTGAAGGCGACAAGGTTCGAGTAGGCGTTACGGATTATGCACAGAAACAACTTAGAGAAATCGTGTACGCTGAACTACCAAGCCCCGGAACAACGACAAAACAAAACGACCCTTACGGCACAGTGGAATCAGTCAAAGCCGTATCAGATTTAGTGGCACCGATAAGCGGCACAATCGAACAAGTAAACGCAGAAGTTCAGTCGAAGCCCGAACTGTTGAACGAAGACCCATACATCAAAGGCTGGTTGCTAATAATAAAACCCTCAAACCTACAAGCAGAACTACGAAACCTGATGGACTTCAACAAGGCAGTCGAATGGCACAAGACCCTGCAAAAATGAAGGCCCATGAATGCCTAAACGCATAGTAATCATCGGCGCACACGCAGCAGGCGTCGACGCTGCATCCGCAGCAAGAAAAACCGACCGCACTGCAGAAATCACACTGTTAACAGAAGAGAAACACCCAGGATACTCCCGTTGCGGATTGCCTTTTGTGCTGGGCGGCCACATCCCAAGCTTCAACAGCCTCATCGTTTTTCCTCAGGCCTACTTCCAGATGATGAAACTAGACCTCAGAACCGAAACCAAAGCCACCGCGATAAACACTCAGGACAAAACCGTGGGAACCGTGGACAAAAATGGCAAGACAGAAACAATCCTCTACGACAGCCTGATCATAGCCACGGGCGCCAGCTCATTCATGCCACCGATCAAAGGCAAAGAGAAACCAGGGATACACTCGCTGCGAACTCTGGCAGACGGCGAACAGATTGACAAAGCCATCGAGAAAGGAGCAAAAACCGCGGTGATCATGGGAGCCGGCCTCATCGGCCTCGAAACCGCAATTGCCTTCCAAGAAAGAGGGCTGAAAGTTACAGTCGTAGAAATGCTCCCCCAAGTCCTGCCTCAAGCGCTTGACCCTGAAATGGCAAAAATGATTCAGGAAATGCTCGAAAAGAAAGGAATAACGATTCTAATCGGAAAAGGCGTTGAAGAATTCCTCGGCGACGAAAAAGTCACGGGCATTATCGCAGGCGGTGAACAGATCAACGCAGACCTGTTCATGAGTGCCTTCGGCGTACGAGCAAACACCCAACTCGCAGCCAACGCCGGAATAACTCTGGGAGAAACAAGAGCCATCAAGACAAACGCAAGAATGGAGACAAACGTCAAAGATGTCTATGCTATAGGCGACTGCGCGGAAACCATAGCTCTAATTACTCAGAGACCAGCATTGCCACAGTTGGGCACGGTGGCTGTGAGAGAAGGAAAGGTGGCAGGAATGAACGCTGCAGGCGGATATTCACTTTTCACTGGCGCTCTTGGCTCGGCAATTTCAAGGCTGTTTGAAACTGATTGCGGCTGGACAGGATTGACCGAAGCCGCTGCACAGAGAGCCAGATTTGAAACCGTAACAGGTACAATCTCTTCAAAAACAAAAGCCGACTACTATCCTGGTGCCCTGCCGATTAAAGTCAAGCTTGTCGCTGAAAAAGAGTCGCAACGCATAATCGGCGCCCAAATCATTGGAGGAGAAGAAGTAACACAAAGAATCAACGCCATAAGCCTGGCTATACAAAGACAAATGACCGCCAGAGACTTAGCCAAAGCAGACACAGCCTATGCACCGCCCGTGTGCGAAACATGGGAACCTCTAGTGCTGGCCGCAGAAATGGTTCTGATGAAACTCCGCTAACAACATCTTTTCTTTATTATCCCTTAATAATTCGGTCGGAAACTTAATTAGGAGCATGCTTGAAGAAAAAATCGCACATTGTGGTGATAAAAATGACTGTAAAAGCAGCTATAAACGGTTTTGGAAGAATAGGGCGCCTTCTTTACAGAGCAGCTCTGGAAAGAAAGGCTGACATCGACTTCGTGGCCGTTAACGACATAACGGATGCAAAAACGCTTGCGCACTTGCTGAAATATGACTCAGTGCATGGAAGATTCCACGGGGACGTACAGGTGAAGGGCAATGACCTTGTAGTGAACGGAAAACTGCTGAAGGTTTTGGCGCAGAAAGATCCAGCACAGCTTCCTTGGAGAGACTTGGGCATCTACTTGGCTGTGGAGTCCACTGGATTCTTCACGGACAGAGATGGTGCATCAAAACACCTTACGGCAGGAGCCAAGAAAGTTTTGATTTCGGCGCCAGCGACTAACCCTGATGTTACGATGGTCATCGGCGTGAACGACAAAACGTACGACCATAAGAAACACAACTTGATATCGAACGCTTCGTGCACAACGAACTGTGTTGGTCCCGTCACGAAAGTGCTGGCTGACAACTTCGGGGTTGAAAGAGCGTTCATGATGACGGCCCACGCGTACACAAACGACCAGAGAGTACAAGACTTGGTGCATAAGGATCTGAGAAGAGCCAGAGCCGCAGCAGTGAACATAATCCCCACGACGACGGGAGCTGCCCGCGCCATTGGCGAGATCATGCCTGAACTCAAGGGAAAAATAGACGGACTATCCCTCCGAGTGCCCATCCCAGACGTCTCAATCGTTGACTTGACGGCATCGCTGAAAAAAGAAGTAACCAAAGAAACGGTGAACGCGGCGTTTAAGAAGGCTGCTGAAGGCTCTCTGAAAGACATTCTGGAATACACGGAAGACCCAATAGTCTCATCGGACGTGCTCCACAGCACGTATTCGGCAGTGTTCGACGCACAGTCAACGATGGTCATCGACAAAAACTTCATCAAGGTGCTCGCGTGGTACGACAATGAATGGGGCTTCTCATGCCGCATGGTCGAGCAAATAGAAATGATAGGCAGAAAAGAAGGCCTCTAGCCAACTGAACAGTTAAATCTAAAAAATCCTCCCACCATTCTTTCTTTATTAAAAGGAGTAAAAACAAATGGCAAAATTCCTAACCCTAGACGACGTTGAAGTCAAGGACAAAGTCGTGCTTGTGAGAGTGGACTTCAATTCCGCTGTGGATCCGAAAACCCAGAAAATCTTGGAAGACGCAAGAATCAGGGCACACGCTGAAACGACCATAAAAGAATTGGCTGAAAAAGGCGCAAAAGTTGTGATCTTAGCACATCAGGGACGGAAGGGCGATCCCGACTTCATTCCGCTGAAACAGCATGCCGAAATCCTCGGCAAAATCCTGGGCAAACCAGTCAAGTACGTTGATGACCTTTACGGTGAAAAAGCCAAAGATGCAATCAAGAAGTTGAAAAGTGGCGAAACCCTCGTTCTGGAAAATGTCAGAACATTTGCAGGAGAAACAAAAGAAGGCACGCCTGAAGAACATGCAAAAACGGAGCTGGTCAAGAACCTCGCGCCTCTAGCTGACCTGTTTGTCAACGACGCCTTCGCGGCTGCACACAGAGCCCACGCCTCGATCATCGGCTTCACGGCAGTGTTGCCGAGCGTTGCGGGACGCATAATGGAAAGAGAACTCAAATCACTAAGTAAAGTGTTGGAAAACCCTGAGAAACCGTGCGTTTTCATTTTTGGCGGAGCAAAAGCAGATGATTCCCTTGAGATATCGGAATACGTCCTGGATAAGAAAATAGCAGACTACGTCCTCACGGGTGGGGTCGTAGGCCAAGTTTTCCTAGCAGCCAAAGGAGTTGACCTCGGCAAACCAAACATGGACCTCCTGCAAAAAAAGGAACTGACGAATCTTTTGCCAGGCATAAAAGGACTCATGAAGAAATATCAAGACAAAATCAAGACACCAGAAGACATCGCTGTAGAGGTCAACGGAAAGAGAAAAGAAATCTCAGTCAACGAACTGCCTACTAGCTATTCGATGTTCGATATCGGAGCAAAAACAGTCCAAATGTATGCTAAGATAATAAGAGATGCAAAATCGATAGTGATCAGTGGACCTATGGGAGTGTTTGAGAACAAGGAATTCAGCTTCGGAACCAGAAGAGTGCTTGAAGAAATCGCAAACTCCAAGGCGTTCTCCCTCGCAGGCGGAGGACACACGATAAGCGCGATAGAAGAATTCGGTTTGACCAAGAAGATCAGCTATATAAGTACCGCAGGCGGCGCACTGATCGAATTCCTCATGGGGAAGAAGCTGCCAGGAGTCACTGCGTTAGAAAAGGCAGCAGCTAGAACAACCTAACCTCATACTCAAACATGCTTCCTGCAGTCTAATCAGACCAGAAGCTCCGTCCGAGCGTCTTCAAACAGAATCCCGCTAGACCTACGCTATAGCATGCGACTAAAAGTCACAATTAAATACGCAATCTGCAATTAGAGACTTGAGGACAGTGTGTTGACAGACGTCGTATTTGTGTTTGAGGTTCATCAACCACACAGAATAAAAAAGGACTTCTTTTGGGAAAGCAAAATCTTCAAGCGGGTAGGCAGGAAAGAGTTTTTCGAATACTACTTTGACGATGCGGTGAATAGAGAGATTTTTGAAAGAGCAAGTAAGAAATGCTATTTCCCGTCTAACAGCATACTGCTCGAAACAATTGATAAATACAGAGGCGAGAAGAAGCAGCCCAAATTTTCGTTCAGTATCTCGGGTGTCTTCTTGGAGCAATGCGAAAAGTACAGCAAAGATGTCTTAGAAACCTTCAAGCAACTTGCACAAACCGGCAACATAGAATTCTTGAGTCAAACCTACTATCATTCACTCTCTAGTCTCTATCCTGAAAGAGAAGAGTTCATTGAACAAGTTAAAATGCATCAGCAGATAATGCGAGACTTGCTTGACGCATCCCCCCTTGTGTTCGAGAACACTGAGCTCCTTTACAACAATGCCGTAGCAAGAATCGTGGAAGAACTAGGATACAAAGGAATCTACACTGAAGGTGTCGAAAGAATAATGCACGGAAAATCACCCAACTACCCCTACATGCCTAAGAACTTGAAGAAGATCAAGATACTTCTGCGGAACTACAAGCTGACAGACGACATTGGATTCAGGTTCTCAGCAAGATGGTGGAACGAATGGCCCCTCACGGCCGACAAGTATGCAAGCTGGCTTGCAGCGACGCCCGGCAAATGCGTTAGCATTTTTCCAGACTACGAAACCTTCGGGGAACATCATTGGCCTGAAACGGGCATCCACGAATTCCTGAGACACCTGCCGAGCGAAATTCTGAAGTGGTGGAACCTCCACATGGCGACCCCGTCAGAAGTCGTGGAAGAATACCCTTCCGCAGGCGAAATCGACGTACCCGAACTCGGCGGAACAGTCTCATGGGCAGATCTTGAACGCGATGCAAGCTGCTGGCTCGGAAACACGATGCAATGGGCCTACTACACGACCTTGAGGCGACTCGAACCTCTCGTCAGAGAAACAGAGGACGAAGAATTTCTGAAAATCTGGCGTAACTTCCAAACGAGCGACCATCTCTACTACATGTTCACAGCGGGCGGAACACCAGGCGAAGTGCACTCATATTTCAGTCCGTTCGGCACACCAGTAGACGCCTTCGTAACAGCACAAGCAGCAATTCTGGACTTCGAGAACAGGGTAAGACTCGCCGCAGTTGTTGCGGATGAACCTTTTCTCTTTTACACAGGCTCCGGGGAAAGATACTACACGGGAACAACGGCTTGGAGCTTGAAAGGATTTCTAGGAGCTCTTAAGAAAATAAGCATAAAATCGCTAGAGTTTCACAACGACCGCGGCGATTTTGAAAAGTGGGCTGAAAAATCACTTCAAGACGAACTGTTGGGACGAGCATTGAAGAAGGAAAAACTCGTGCGATTGAAGGGAGAAACCCTTAGAAACTTGATGATCAAGGCCGTCAAAAAAAGACTGAACAGTCTGAGCGCCCAGATGCAGTCAGCAACCAGATATTTCTGATCTAAATTCGGGTATGCCTTTATAAGAAAAACGCGATAAGAGTACTGTTCAAGTTGTTTGAAAGGTGAGACAATGAGAGAAGAGCTTCCGCTCTCCGAAAAAATCCTGCAAGCGCTGCACAACCTTTGTGCAACAGCGCCAGACCTGGCGAGAACAAGTGAAGAACTCGCCCAGATTCTGCAGATTGACAAGAACGAATTAGAAAGAATTCTTGACAATTACAAGCGGGAAGGCTTTTCAGAAAGCTTCACAGACAACGAAGGTAAGAAACGGTATTATTTGACTGGAAGTGGCATAATAAAGATCTGCGCGATTTTTACATAGTGAACGCCTGATGCAAGTCATAATCTTCTCATGGGAGTATCCGCCCAGAATCGTCGGCCAACTTGCAGATTACGTGGAACGGCTTGCAGTACAGCTTTTCAAAAGCAATGAGAAGACCTGGGTAGTTACCTATCACGACTTTCTAACAGGAGAATACGAGGGCACGGGAGGCGTCAAAACAGTCAGAGTGACCAACCCTGTACGCACACACATCGGCGTCCTCACATGGGTTTTGACGCTCAACCAAGAGGTCGAAAGAGTAGCAGCTAACATATACTACGACGCGGGAAAACAAATTGACTTGATAGACGTGCATGAATGGCACTTCATACCGGCGGCGGTCACTCTCAAGAAGGCACTTGATATACCGTACGTTTATTCGGTGGAAAGCTTGGAAGAGCATCGCTCTCATGGAGCAAAATCACCCTTCAACATGTCAATCGAAAGCATCGAGCGGCTGGGAATGTACGAAGCAGGAAAAGTACTTACAAAATCTGAATGGATGCGAGATGAAATAATCAGAAGCCACAAGGTTCCAGAAGACAGGATAAGAGTAGTCTCACCAACATCTGCGAGTTGGCTGAAAGAAATTCTGGAAACCTACAAGAACGTTGCGGAGGGCAGAACTCAGAAATGAGTCGAGACCTATCTGTTATGATGCTCACCTGGGAGTTTCCGCCCAGAATCATCGGTGGCATTTCACCTCACGTTTACAATCTGTCCAAAAGCCTTGCGCGAAACGGCGTCAAAGTCTACGTAGTGACATGCGATTTCCCCGGAGCACCCCAGCACGAAACCATCGAAGGCGTGGAAGTCTATCGAATAGACTCTTACAAAAACCCAGCGCCTGACTTCGCCACGTGGGTGTACCTTATGAACGTAAATATGCAAAAAGAAGCAGCTGCCCTCGCCCGGAGCCTAGGCGGAAAAATCGATATTTTTCACGCACACGACTGGCTCGTTGCCACTGCAGGGATTGGCCTGAAACACATCTTTAGAGAACCCTTCTTCGCCACGATGCACTCTACAGAAATCGGAAGAAGAAACGGTATACACTTTGACTATGAAAGGATGATCCATGAAACAGAAGCATGGCTTACGTATGAAGCGTGGAAAGTCATATGCTGTAGTGACTACATGGTTTCACATGTCCGATGGGCTTTCGGACTTCCTCCTGACAAGTTGATCATGATTCCAAACGGCGTGAACGCAGAAGCTTTCGCGAAGTATGAAAACGAAGATCTGAGCCAGTTCCGAAGCAAGTTCGCTTTACCAGAAGAAAAAATCGTCCTGTTCGTTGGAAGACTAGTTTATGAAAAAGGAGTACACGTATTCGTCAACGCCGCGCCAAAAGTTCTGGAGAAAGAAAACGCGAAATTCATTATCGTCGGCAACGGTTACATGAAGGACCAACTTTCAAGCGTTGTCAAAGCCTTGGGCCTCGCTCACAAGGTTCTGTTCACAGGATTCGTGGATGATGAAACGCTTAGGAAGCTGCAAAGGTGCGCCGATGTCTCCGTCGTGCCGTCACTTTTTGAACCTTTTGGCATCGTAGCTCTCGAAGCGATGGCAGCTAAGAGCCCGGTTGTGGTTTCAGACGCTGGTGGACTTCCAGAAATAGTCGATCATGACGTGGACGGCGTCAGAACCTACGCGGGGAATCCCGAATCACTCGCTTGGGGGATAATAAGAGTGTTGGCTGACGACGCCTATGCAAACCGGTTAAGACAAAATGCCCTCAAGAAAATCCGAGAGAAATACAACTGGAATCAAATAGCTCAACAGACAAAAAGCATCTACGAGGCCGTGTTGAACGACTATTCAAAGAGCTTCTGGGCTCAAAAAGGTCAAGAAAGCCCAGCGGAAAAAGCTACGGATAAGTCAACTTAATGGCCTTATTTTCACAAGCGTCCACACATTTCATGCAGTAGATGCATTCCGAGTCGCTGAATTTTTCCCAAGGCAGATCCAATATTGGAACCCGAGTCGGACAAACCTGAACACAAGCTCCGCAACCCGCTTTTTCGCATTTAAAAGGTTCTCTACGTAAACCAATGAAGCTAAACCTGTTCATAATCGCCATGAAAGCCCCGTGTGGACAGAAATACCTGCACCAACTCCGCGGGACATAAGCTGCGAAAACCAGAACACCCACCATGATCGCTATTTGGATCCAGAAAAGCGGTGACAAAGAAGAAAAACCGGCAAAGAAATCAAAATTGGGTTGTACAACCGCAAAGCTGAAATCATGAATCATTCTCGGTAAGGTTGCAAACAGAGTCTCTGAAGGACTCAGAATCGTGAACGGTGCGATGGCAAAAATGCCCAGAGCCGTCTGATAACCGGCCGCCCGTCCCATGACTTGTGCGGCAGAAAAAGTCAGGCTGATAAACAGTACGATACCTAAGAGGGCGTATTTCACGTAAATCATCGAATGATGAGTCCTCACCGACACGTCGGTTTGCTTCCGCTTGACAAAGCCAAGCAAATCCTGGATGAAACCGAACGGGCAGATCCAACCACAAAGCGCTTTCCCAATCAATATGCCCACGATCAGAAACGAGGCTAGAGCAAGCCATGGAAAAACGGCTGTAGCATTCCATCCGCTGAGCATCAGCTGAATTGCCGTGAAAGCATCGCCGGAAACGTTTGTCTTGAGACCCCACGTCCATAGAACGGGAAACAAGAACGGGAGTACGCCCAAGTTGAATATTGCGGCGCTGAAGAATATGAATGAAAGCAGTTGGATTATTCTTCGAGGCGTGTTGTACTTCAACAACCTTCGCTTGAATCTTTCTCCGCTCAAATATTTCGCCTTCTCCATGCGTTTAATAAAGGTCTGAGTTATTTATTTTCCTATGACTTTAACGTTTTCTACGAGAACCCACGGTGCAACGAGCTGCCCAATCTTCCTTTCATTGCCAGCTAATTCAGAAACATTCATCAACACTTGGAAAATGTCACCAGCCACCATGACTCCCTTAGAAGCATGAGCAACTTCCCCATTCTTGATCTTCCAAGCTGGGCTCGTAACAACCGAGAATTCGCCGCTGGCCGGGTTGCTGCTGTGTGCACCTTGGACAGAATAAACAAGAAGCCCATCTTCAGCCTCCCTAACGAGTTCTTCAGCTGACTTCTTTCCGGGCAAAATGTGAAAGTTTGTTGAGTCAACGCTGGGGGTGGACAGGTACCCTGGTCTCGAACCGTTCCCGGTGCTCTCTTTCCCTTCTTTCTTCGCCGAATAGTTGTCATAGATGAAGCTCCGCAGAACCCCTTTCTCTATGACTAGGGTTTTCTGCTGAGGAACCCCTTCACCGTCAAACCTCCAGGTACGAATTCCACCGTCCATCAGGCCGTCATCATAAATTGACACTTTTTCAGAAGCCACTTTACTTCCGATTTTACCCTTTAAGGCAGACTGGTTTCGCTGCACATAATCCGCGTTGACCGCATTAATCAAGGTAAAGTAGAGAAGCTGCTGCAACGCAAAGTGAGTGAACACGACGTTCATGCTTCCTGTTTCTATCCTCTTGGGCTTCAAGGCTGAAACCGCAAGCCTAGCGGCTTCCCGACCAACCCACTCGGGATCAATGTCGTATTTTCTTTCAAGACTAAACTCAAAACATTCCGGAGTCACCTCACCTCCCTGCCGCCCTATCGTTGCCAAGCTACATTCAACCAAGGTCCCACGGTCAGCGGCTGCAATGCCTTGCGAGTTTGCGATCGCGACAGACAAGCTACTTGTTCCCGCGCCGCCTTCGACTGGAAAAGCCCGTTTATCCGTCTCAGTCGCCGCATCCAACATTCTGGAAGCGGTCTCAACCAAGTCTTCGGAACGCAACTCCTCAATTCTGCGGTCATAGGTTCCTTTGACAGACGGAAGAGACTTTTTGCCTGGAAGGTCGTGCCAAGCCTTATCTGGTTTGCTTGCCCTAGCACAACCCACCGCTCTTAACGCCGTTTCTTCTACTGCTGTCTCGTTCTCTAGCACGTTGGTGTAGGAGAAACCCACAGCCTTGCGAACTATGGTTCTTATCCCTAATCCTCTGTCAACTGTGCGAGAACTCTTGGATATCTGTCCTCGTTCAACACCGACACTGGTAGTTAGGCCGTGAAAAAGAAATGCGTCAGCTTCATCAGCTCCCTTCTTCAGAGCAATGTTGACAGCTTTTTCAGCTAACCCCAACATCCCTTCCCGTCTAAGCACTACCACCAATCAAAACCTCCTTGACCCTCGTATGGGCACCGCCATCGGACACGAAAGCCGACTGGCCCTTGCCGCACACCCCTGGCCACAGCTCAAACTCCTTCCCAACAGCGTCAACCTTGAGCAACGTTTCAAGCGTATTGCCACTTATAGAAGCGTTACACACCGGCCCACCGACTTCGCCGTTGACTATTTCGTATGCTTCTTGGATGCCTACCTGAAAAGTACCGTCCAGATTTGCTTGCCCGCCTCTGAAACTCTTCAAGTAGTAACCAAACTTCACGTCCTCAATCAGTTCTTCAAAAGAGTGGTCCCTCGGCTTAATGAACGTGTTGCGCATTCGGATTATGGGTTCAACCCTGAAGTCTTCAGCTCTTGCATTGCCGGTTGGTTTTGCATTAAACTGCTGCGCTGTTTCACGATTATGCATTAATCCAACCACGACGCCGTCTTTCACAAGCAGCGTTTTCTGCGCCGGAATTCCTTCATCATCATATTTGAACGAGCCAAAAGCACCGTTTACTGTTCCATCATCATAAAAAGTGACGACACTCGAAGCCACTTTTTTCCCAAGCTTGCCGCACAGAACTGAACCTGACAGTGTCAAGTCCGCTTCCGCCAAGTGTCCAAAAGCTTCATGGACAAATGTGCCGACCACGTTCGGACCCAAAATTACTGGAAAAGTCCCGCCCCGCGGAGGCTTCGCTTCCAGCTGCCCAACAGCGCGTTTCGCCGCCGTTTCACCCACTCTTTCAGGTGTTTCAACGTCAAAAACCTCGTAACCAGACGTTGACCCTACCGCTTCTCGACTAAAAGTGTAAACATCCCTTTGTTTTGCAGTTGCGCCCACGCCCAGCCAGATGTAAAGCTTGCCCTGCTCAATGGAGGTGCCTTCGCTATTGATAAAATAGCTTGTTCCAGTTAAGTCAAGATAGCTAATTGTACAGCTTTTGATACGCTTATCGTACCCCAAAATCACCTTGTTCGCCCTTGAGGCGATGTCTATTTTTTCTTCAACAGGGATCTTTGACGGGTCTTTCCTAGGCTTCAACACGACTTCATCCTCAACAGCCTCGGTCGGAACCAGTTTTATCGGCGATTGCCGCCGAGCACTTGCAGCCTTCGCCATCCTACACGCTTCTGTAACAGCACTGGTCAACGTTTCAACGTCCAAGGCCCCTACAGAAGCAAAACCCCATGTGCCCCTCATGAGAACGCGTAACGCCGCGCCGTTTTCAATTCCCTGTTTGGCTGCTTCAACTCGGCCTTCCTTCAGAGTGACCATGCTTTTGGAGAGTTTCTGGCCGCGAACTTCAACATATTCCGCACCGAGCTCTACGGCAGCATCAACGACTTTGCCTAACACGTCCTTCAAACGCAATTCACCCTTCCAATATTTGCGTGCAAGCTTTGAAAGGGATGACTTCAGAAGCAGCATTATAAAATGGTTATGGTTCCGCTTCCAACTCGCGCGGAAAACGAAATTGTTAAAGAAGTCGGCGGGTGAAAGGTGAAACTTGTTTAGGCTTTGTGCATGTACAGTTTCATTTGACTGGCAAAGTTGCAGTCATCATCAATCTTTGGTGGTTCCAACTTGCGCAGTGAGCCATAACTTGAGGCTATGTCTCCCAAGATTTTCTTTTCGATAACATAGGCGCCGGATCTCAGGAAATCTTCGAGTCCTTGTGCAAACGCATCGATTTTCTTGCACATTTCATTGCGCTTGACTCCGTAGTGGCGTTCCAAATGCCTGTATATGAGAAGAGTGGCTTCCTTCCCGAATACTTCGTTCAAGACTCGATCGACTACTTTTGCGACTTGCTCGTCAGCGTTGTTTGTTTTTCGCACTATTGTTTCCGTTGTCATTTGGCGACACTACACATCTTGTCTATTACGACTTAATAAGCCTTCGCGTATACCTGCACAGCACATCTACAACAAAATCACGGAAGAAAGTCTAAGAAGTGAAATCGGTGAGATTCATCTGTTGAACTCTTCTCGGCAGATCTTTGTCTTTTACTTGTTCCGGGAAGATTATAAGCTGGCCATAGACGCCGTCGTATCCAGGCAAAACTTTGGTCTTCTCATCACGAACCCTGACAATCGCTTCAGCAACCTCGTCCCCCGCAACCGCGCTCAGCGCATCTTTCGAAGCGTCAACAAGAACTGAATACTCATCGCCAAATCTCTCAACAAGCGGATTGTAAACACTCCACACTTTCTGCAAAGACGGAGAATCAACACCTAAGACTGTCGCTATGATTTCAGAAAGCGGAAGCAAATGCACAAATCCGATAGCACTTTCAGGCCTAAACCCCGCAGGACGATCAGCCAACTCTTCAACCCGTTGCTCAACGCCCTTCGTAAGTTTACGACGGCACACTGGACAGATGTTCCCAAGCTTTTCCGCTTCTCGCGGAGAAAGCGAAACGTTACAGTTCCTGTGGCCAGTCCAATGATACTTGCCGTACGCGGGGTCCGTTTCAATCGTGAATTTGAAACGGTTCCGATCCTTCAAACGAATAGCCTCAATGACTTCGCCGTAGCTGGGTCTTTCAAGCTCGAAAACGTTGGCCTCTCTTCCGATGCGCCAAGGCCAGAAACTGTGACTATCGCTGTTTGAAACCAAGACAAAGCGGTCGAGCTTGCTCAGACGCCAGTTCATGGGCGGGTCTGACGAAAGCCCGGTTTCCAAGGCATAAATGTGCCTCGTCATGTCTTCGTAGCACTCTTCGATACTGTCGAAACCGCTGAAGGCACCGAAGAGACTGAACCAAGGCGTCCAAGCATGAGCCGGAAAAACCAGGTTCTCGCTAGAAGCCTGCATTACTTCTTCAACCAGGTGTGCTGCATTCATGCTCAATGTTGGCCTGCCGTCTGATGCCAAATCCCCGTATCTTGCTAATCTATCGTTTATTTGGGTTGCAGTTTCCAAGTTTGGGGTCAAAATGACATGATGAACCTTCTTTGCCTCGTTCTTGTAAGTAAATATGGTGCTGACTTCCGTCGTAACCATGAAATGCACAGGCGAGACCGCGTCCTTCCTAAGCTTGTACAGACTTTCCTCAGGTTCCAAAACAAGACTTTCACCCAGCTCTTTAATCCACTTAGGATGCGTAAAGTCACCAGTGCCCACAAGGTTCAGACCCTTGATCTTTGCAAAACGAGCGATCTCCTCAACACACATTCTTTCGCTCGTGGCCCGACTAAAACGACTATGAAGGTGCAGGTCAGCTATCACTCTCACTTTTCTATGACTTTCATCCTTGCCTCCAGAAAAATGATACCCTGCCTCGACTGCACACATACTTCAGCTTCACTTCAAACAGCGCTCCTATGTTTTCTTGCGCTTTTATTATTTTAGTGCTGAGCGCTCTATTCCTCTCCTTGGCCGTTGCCAGCTTAAGGAGGACAGGGTTAAAGACGTATTTAAGGATGAACAGACGTATGTTCTGACCCAGTAGCGGTTGTGTTAGACCTTGTTGAATGTAGCGTCTCTCGAGCAAGTGATTTCAAAAGCAAAGGAATTGGCCGCAGATAAATTAGCTAGTGGAATTGATGCCGACGAATTCATAGAAATTGGAAATGCTGACGGCTTCAAAATGTACATTACGGCAGGGAAAACCCTCCATAATTCACCATATCCTCTGCATGGAAATCCAAGGGATGTTTTCATGTTGTTGCTTGAAGGAGAAATCGAATTCGTGTTTGAGAGTGGAGAAAGGCAAGTCGTGAAATCGGGGGAGTGTTTTGTTTTGCCAAAGCACTTGAAACACCTATGCATCTTCAGGAAACTCACAATCACTGTTGAAGGAGTATTCGAAAAAGGATTCTGAACTGGGAACTCCCCATTCCTGCAAACAGAACTAGTAATTCCGTTTCCCTGCAATCCCATTCTTCTACCCTTTAAAGCTTTTGAGCCTGCAGCGATGATTGAGGGAACATTCAATCTTGCAATGGCCATCAGCATGCCCGGCACTATCCGATTGATCGCGCTCCTGCGTCAATGTAGATTGTGAAAAATGACTTTTCGAGCAAGCCATGAGAGGTGCACGAGTCAACGATTTAAGGTGGAGGTGGCGGAGGCGGAGGAACTGGGAACCTCGCTTTTTGCTCGGGAAGGCTTTCGAGGAAGTTTCGGAAGTTGAAGTGACCTCCTAGTATGTCTCTCAGTATTAGGGCGAAAATTGGGAAAAGGATTATTGCGGTTAAGAATGCGACTAGAGCGATGCTTGATTGAATCGCGAGGCCCAACCCGAGTGAAAGGCTGTTCCAACAGATGTGGTCGAGGTATGCTATGCCCAAAAAAAGCAAGGGAAAGGTGAGCGGCGCGTTCATGAATTTGGATCTCTTGGCTGCCAACGTGAAGATTCCGATGCCGACGAATGCCGACCAGAGAGGGTGCAGAAGCGGAGTGACGAGAATTCTGGTTGCAACTGCTTCGCCCTTGCCGGCCAACGCAAAGGGAATAATGTAGGACACTAGGCTTTCAGCTACTCCGAAACCTAATCCTGACGCGGCCCCAAGCGCTGCTCCGTAGCGGCGACTGGGCACGGCGCGCCAAACGTAAAAAGCAACGATAAACATGCTGATCGCCTTGACCGGTTCTTCTATCAACGGCGCGATTACTGTTAGCAAAGCTATGCTAGGGGGAATTGGATATTCTACGACAGACGCGATGAGAAATCCCGCGGTCGCTGAGAATATTAAGGCTATGATGAGACCGAACCGGACGCTTCTTCTGGGTCCAGAGTGAAGCGTCTGCTGTTCCAAGCCGTCTAAGCGCGAAGTGATTCTTGGGAAGAAGTTGGTTTTTGGGCCATGGAAGCCTCTCTCCTTGGGGCTGCTTGACGGCGGTGGAGACGGTGGATATTGTTCCTGAGTCATTCAGCTCGCCCAAAGCGTATGAAAGGAATGCTTCTTAAGACTTTTGCACTCTTAGTCTCTCGCGAAAAAGGAGCAGCGCCGCGCTCATTTCATGCACCTCCGTTTCTCGTTAGAGGAAGGAAGCGTGAGTTAAGAAAATCAACTAGGTTTGGGTTTGGGCGCGCGCTCCAGCCATAGCTAGCCCTAGCAATGGACAAGCGTAGATAGCAACCACAATCCTTTCAGGAGAAAGGCTCCAACTGATTCTCGAAATTGCGTGTCGGGGGATGTGCATTGCCCTAACCAATCTCGCGAAGAAGTGTGACTTTCGCCTAAGAGACTTTTGACAGTAACACCACAGGTTGTGGAGGACACTCATTTCCTCTTCCTTCCCTATCCTTTGAAGGAATTCAACAAGTTTGGAGCGCAGGAGTAGACTAGATGTTTTCTTGACGCGCACGCACTGTGATACCTATCCGATGCCCTCATCATAAAAACAATTGCTGGGGCGATCTGAATAGCTAGATTATGTGCAGTTCTTTCCCAATTTTCTCGAACGCGCCAATTGCAAAGTCCAAGTCCTTCCGAGTCAGAGCAGCATTCATGATAGTTCTTATCCGTGCCTTGTCTCTCGCAACCATCGGAAAAACGATTGGCAAGGCGAACACGCCTTCCTCGAAAAGCCTTGCACTCAGCTTCTTAGCCACTCCACTCTCGCCCACTATAATCGGCGTGATCGGTGTCTCACTCCTGCCAATATTGAAGCCCAAATCCTTCATAGCCTTCTTGAAATACCGAGTGTGATCCCACAAAGTCCGCACGTGCTGCGGCTCCTTCTCCAAAACGTCAACAGCAGCAATGCACGCAGCAGCAACCGCAGGCGGATGTGAACCGCTCAGCAACCAAGTTCTAGACTTGTTGTAAGCAAAATCAACCAAGTCCTTGGACCCGGAAACATGCCCGCCAACTACACCGAAGGCCTTGGAAAACGTGCCCATTTCCACGTGAACCTTGTCCCGAGTAAGCTTGAAATGCGAAACAATACCCCTGCCACCTTCGCCCAGCACTCCTTCACCGTGCGCATCATCAACATAAACCATTGCCCCATGCTCAGCCGCCAGCTTAGCTACGCCGTCCAGAGGCGCAATGTCACCGTCCATCGAGAAGACACCGTCGGTTATTATCAAAATGCGTCTGTACGGCGGCAAATGTTTCTCAGCCTCACCTAAAACACGCTGCAAATCCAGCACGTCTGAATGCTTGTAAACCGCCCTCTCCGCATGCGCAAGCCGAACACCATCGATAATACTGCCGTGATTAAGCTCATCACTTATTATCAAATCCTCCTTGCCAACCAACTGCGGAATCAAACCTGCGTTAGCCGCAAAACCAGTCTGATAAACCAGCGAAGCATCTGCATGCTTGAACTTCGCCAACCGCTTCTCAAGCTCAATGTGAATATCCATCGTTCCGGCAATTGGACGCACAGAACCAGAGCCAGCACCGTGAGTCTCAACGGCCTTAATCGCCGCTTCCTTCAACTTCGGATGATTACTCAAACTCAAGTAATTGTTGGAACAAAACATCAGCACCTTTTTCCCGTCAACCACACACCACGGGGTACTAGGACCCTGTAAGACTCGAATTCTCCAGTCGAGCTCACTCTTCACCAATTCCTGATACTCTTCACGCAAAAACGACGTAGGATTACGCATACCTCTCATACCTCTTTTTCCCTATCTTCAAACTCTTTCACTTAACTCTTTCTCGTTCACAGATGCCTTTTCAAAGTTTGCCCTCAGCGAAACGTTTCGACAGCTTACCAATCATGTCCTTCGTCATCGAGGCCAGATCATACGTGGGCTTCCAACCCCACTCTTTGTGCGCGACGCTGTCGTCAATTGACATCGGCCAAGAATCTGCGATCTTCTGCCTGAAATCCGGCTTGTAATCACATTTAAACCTTGGAATGTACTTCTTGATTTCAGCCGCCAGCTCGCCCGCGGAAAAGCTCATTCCAGCCACGTTGTAACCGTCATGACGCTCAATCTTCGACAAATCAGCCTCCATCAAATCAACAGTGGCCTTGATGCAGTCAGGCATGTACATCATCGGCAGAACAGTGTCCTCCCGGACAAAACACGTGTACTGCTTACTCTTTATCGCCTCATAAAAAATGGCCACCGCATAATCCGTCGTACCGCCACCCGGAAGAACCTCACTGCTTATTATGCCGGGATACCGCACACTCCGCACGTCCACTGCGTACTTCAAGAAATAGTAGTTGCAGAGTAACTCGCCAGCAACCTTCGTCACCCCGTACATCGTGCCAGGAATCAAAACCGTCTCCTGAGGAGTCTTGACACGCGGCGCCGTCGGACCGAAAGCAGCAATCGAACTCGGCCAAAAAACCCTCAAAAGGCTACGCTCCCTCGCAATCTCAAGCACATTGTAAAGACTACCCATATTCACCTTCCAAGCAAGCTGCGGATTCTGTTCGCCAGTAGCTGAAAGAACCGCCGCCAAATGATAAACCGTGTCCACACTATACTTCTCCACAATCTTCTCGACAGTCTCTTTCTCACCAGCGTCAACAAACTCGAAAGGTCCCGACCTGAACAGTTCATCACTCGGCTTCCTACTGTGCCCGACCGCGATGACGTTGTCCCCACCATACTTTCGCCGCAGTTCTAACGTCAACTCAGAACCAATCTGACCAGTCGCACCAGTCACAAGAATCTTCTTAGTCTTTCCCGCAGGCATACGACAACCCCTCTGAACGCAAGCAACGGTTCAGAAATTAAAGATATAAGAATTTTCACACAAAAGCGAATTTCACATCATTCTCAAGCACAGCATTCCCATGCAGTAATTGCCCTTTATGAAAAACAGTTATAGCCCCACGCAGCAAATCTTGTCCATGACAAATCATGCGATTGGGACTCATCGTCAACCCGATAGCAGGCATGGGAGGCAAAGTAGGCCTAAAGGGAACTGATAATATCCTGAAAGAAGCCATCGCCAGAGGAGCTGAACCGATATCTCCAAAAAGAGCGACAGAATTCCTGAAAAAATTGAAACAGAACAAAGACGGAACAAGAATAGAAATATTGACCTGTCCTGGAATCATGGGCGAAACAGAAGCAAGGGACGCAAGCTTCTCAGCCGAGCTGCTGCCTATGAAAATCGCTGAGAAAACCACCGCTGAAGACACAAAAACCGCCGTCAGCTTACTGATCACTGCAAACGTGGACCTGATCGTCTTCGCCGGTGGAGACGGAACCGCCCAGGACATTCTCGACGCTCTGCAAGGCTGCGACACGACACCAGTTTTGGGCATTCCCTCGGGAGTAAAAATGTACAGCGGCATCTTCGCCGTCAACCCTGCAGACGCTGTAGACGTTGTGTTGGCATTCGCCCACAAACAAGCCGAGGTAACGGAATTCGAAATAATGGACGCAGATGAAAAAGCCGTTCGAAGCGACAATTTTGTCGTTAAGCTCCACGGCCTTCTAAAAGGACCCTTCCTTCCAGCTCACATTCAAGGAAGCAAGCAAGTCAGCCCTGAAACAGTCGATGAGAAAGACAATCAAACAGCGATAGCACGGTTCATAATAGAAGAAATACCCAGAAAAGCAACATGGATTCTCGGTCCTGGGACAACGGTCCAACGCATCGCAGAAGTACTCGGCGCCGAGAAAACGGTCTTAGGCGTAGACATATACAAGAACGGTAAGACAATCCGTGACGCAGATGAGAAGAGAATCCTGAAGGAAATAAAGGACTGGCAAACCACTTGGATCATCCTTTCACCAATCGGGCACCAAGGAATCATCTTAGGGAGAGGAAACCAGCAGATAAGCCCTGAGATAATTAGGCATGTTGGAAAAGAACGGATCATCGTCGCTGCGACCAAGAGCAAACTTCAGGGCATTGAAGGAAACGTCCTGCGAATTGACACAGGCGACTCGGAAACAGACAAAATGCTCAAAGGCTACATCAAAGTAGTCACAGACTACAGAGAATGGCGACTCATGCCCGTACAGTGAACGCTAGGCTCCAAACTTTTGAACACGTCCACAGAGATTCATCAAGATGTGCATCAAATCCACGCCCCTGAGCCTGTTCAAACCACCCATTGCACAGGTTCTCTCACCAAACTCGGCAACATCGTCAGTGCGAACATAGGGGCCGGTGATCGCCACAGGAACAGGATCGCCTTCATGGTTTTTGGTAACGCAAGAAGTCGTGTGATCAGCTGTCACGGCTAGAATCGTCGAGTCCAAGTCAATGTTGTCAAGCACGTAACCCAGCATCGCATCAATTTTCTCCACTATTTCGACCTTCAGCTTGAAATTGCCATCGTGGCCTGCGACATCGGTCGCTTTCACGTGTAAAAACACAAAATCATACTCATTCAACGCCTTGACCGCCGCTCTAGCTTTGGCCATGTAATCCGTCTGCGGTGTTCCAGTCGCTCCCTTAACATCTATCAGATCCATCCCAGCGACCTTGCACACGCCCCGTATAAGAGAAACAGCGGCAACACACACCGCTTTAATGCCAAAAACCTTTTCGAGAGGAAGAATTTTCGGAATCGTGCCTGCACCCCTGAACAAAACCATGTTTGCCGGCGGCAACCGATGTTTATCCCTATCCCTATTGACTGGATGCTTGCTCAAAACCTTGTGAAACTCCTGCGAAAGCTCGTTCAGAATCGCAGCCGTACGGTTGGCCTCCGGACTCTTGTCCAAAGGCTTTATCTCCAAAACCTTCTTTCCAGCTGTTTCCGGATCTGAATCACTGATGACCGTTGAAAGATTCGAACCATGGAGAACTAAAGCTCCACGATGCTGGACAGTGTTTTTCAAGTAGAAATCCACATTCTTCTGATTTTTCAGCTTGATTTTCTGCAGACTTTCAACCAGCTCAGAGGCATCCTCATTTGCAATCCTGCCGGCACGCCTGTCCAGAACGACAAGATTTTCATCCACGGTTGCAAAGTTGCACCTGAAAGCGACATCTCCCGGCAAAACCTTGACACCGGAACCTACAGCTTCCAAGGCGCCCCTTCCGGAATAGACTCTCAAAGGATCATAACCAAGCATTGCAAGAGTAGATGTGTCGCTTCCCGGAGGTGTCCCGGGTGCTATAGGGTCGATGATGCCGCAAATCCCGGTCTTCGCAATCCGGTTCAAAGCGGGCCTACGCGCCGCCTCCAGAGGCGTCTTCCAATCCAACTCCTTCAATGGTCTGTCAGCCATTCCATCAGCAATAAACAAAATTGCCTTCAAATCCAATCCACGCCATTTCCATGCTGCGAGAACAGAATCAAGTTTAGACCACTACGGTTAAAACACTTACGGATTTGCATGTTTGTCCAGCGAGAAAGCATGAAGAAAATATTTAATAATTCCTTTGCACATTGTCATGGCAAGTGGTTGAAATGGGCGACTACGTTCCACAATGCTGAATTTTCGTTACAATTAACCACTGCGAAGACTAATTCTACGCCAGAATTATATTCAACCACTGAAGAACAATGGGTGAGATAAAATGTCAGACACTGGAATTACTGTCAAAAAAGCCGAAGACTTCTCAGAATGGTACACTCAAGTCGTTCTAAAATCTGGAATGGCCGATTATGCACCAGTCAAAGGCTGCATGATCTTCCGGGAACATTCCTACGCCATCTGGGAAAAAATCCAACAGATCTTTGACGGAAAAATAAAGAAAACAGGACACAGAAACGTGTACTTCCCACTTTTCATACCTGAAAGCTTCTTGAAAAAAGAAGCAGAACACTTCGAAGGATTTGTCCCAGAAGTCGCATGGGTCACAGTCGGCGGCAACACCGCCCTAGAAGAAAGACTCGCGGTGAGACCCACATCTGAAACCATCATTCACGCAACACTGGGAAAGTGGATTCGAAGCTGGAGAGACCTGCCGATAAAACTCAACCAATGGTGCAACATCGTAAGATGGGAAACAAAAGCGACGAGACTCTTCCTGCGAACAAGAGAATTCCTTTGGCAAGAAGGACACACCGCCCACGCGACAAAAGAAGAAGCAGACAAAGAAGTCATGCAAATCCTGAACGACTACAGAGATCTGATGGAAAATTACTTGGCAATACCTGTGCTAGCGGGAATGAAGACTGAGAGCGAAAAATTCGCCGGCGCCCTCTACACGACCGCGGTAGAAGCGATGATGCCAGATGGAAAAGCGTTGCAGATGGGAACTTCACACAACCTTGGACAACACTTCTCCAAAGTCTTCGACATAAAATTCCTTGATGAGCAAGAAAAAGAATGCTATGTCTGGCAAACGTCATGGGGCATAACTACACGCATGATAGGCGCTCTTGTGATGATCCACAGCGACGATAAAGGATTAGTTTTGCCGCCGAAAATAGCCCCGGTGCAGGTCGTGATAGTTCCAATACCATACAAAGGCGCCGACCCAGAACTGGTACTCGCAAAAGCCAAGGAAATCTTTCAGAGACTGCTGGAAAAGGGCGTCGAAGTCGTCTTAGACGACCGGTCAGAATACACTCCAGGCTGGAAATTCAACCAGTGGGAATTGAAGGGCGTACCGATAAGGATAGAGATCGGCCCCAGAGATCTGAAACAGAAACAGGCAACACTGGCCAGACGAGACACCTTTGAAAAAATTGCCGTCAAAGAGGAGCAGACAGTGCCTAAGGTGATGAAGCTTCTGGAAGAAATTCAGAACAACATCTTCAAAAAAGCCAAAAAATCTCTCGAAGAAAGCATAACCGCTGTAAAGACTTATGATGAATTCAAGAATGTCCTGAAAGAAAAGGGAGGATTCATCAGGGCGTCTTGGTGCCTCGACTCCAAATGCGAAGCAAAAATAAAAGAAGAAACAGGAGCGACAATCAGAATAGTGCCGTTTGAAAAAGAAAAGCCATTTTCAAAATGCATACACTGCGGTGGAGAAGCAAAAGAAGTCGTCTACTTTGCCAGAGCATACTAAGCCAACAGAACCCCTGCTTCCTTCGGCTGTTAAAAAACAGGGCTACTTGGAGATTTTCACGCGGCTCTTCAACTGTTTTTCAACGTACTCCAAACCTAACTTCTTCAACGTTGATTCTGTCGGTATTCCACGTTCATCCCAACCTCTTTTTCGATAGTACATCTGCAGCATGCCGTTGTATTTCTTCAAGTCAAGCTTTCTTCCTTTCAAGGCGCCTTTGGTCAACGGTTCTTCAAACCATCTTGCGGGCGGGAAATCCATTTCACTAGTCCATTTCTTACCGTACTCACGCACCCAGAAAGCACGAGTCAAATTAAACACTCTGTCGCCAATGATGTTCAAGCTTTCCCACGGCAATTCCAAACCTGTAGCGGCCTGCAAGAGTTTGGGGTACCATTCAAGTCCCAAGCCTACTTCAATCCAAGGAAACCTGCAAACAGTCAGCGACTCAAAGACTCCTCCCCGTATGCGCTGCAGTTCGATGACTTTGTCAACCTTCTCAGCAGTATAGCCTTTGCGGCCGACTTTGACTTCCCAAGAAATCACCCAAGCATCCTTGTGATGCGCACCTATCGAACTGGTTCCGTACGCAAGGGCCATACCGGGAGCACTGTGGCAATCGTATGCAGAGATTTCCAAGCCTTTTACGTGCATAGCCCAACGGCCTGAATCTTTGCCTATTTCTTCAGATGCGGCCCAAACACCCTCAGCCAACAGGTCGCCTAGGGACCCACGCCTGTAAGCTATGTCTTTGATCAAAGCTTTGGCTGCCTTAAACTGCCCCCATGGAACCTTTTCATTAATCAGTCCTTTCTCAGAAGCTTCCATTGCGAAGCCAAGAACATTGCCCAGAGAAATCGTGTCTAAACCGAATTCGTCCGCCATCCTGTTAAGAGCCGCAACTTTCTTCAAATCCCCCAAACCGATGTTTGAACCGAGCATCGCGACATTCTCATAATCGAGTTCTGCCTCTTTTCCATCTGAATCTCTAACGATGCTGCCACAAGTCATGTTACACTGCGGACAGCCACGATTAGAAACCTTGATCTTCTCCATGGCGAAACCGCCTATGGCTTCCGCCTTCGGAAACACGCCTTCACTATAATTGTACGTTGGAAGAACACCGTTTTCCTGGCTCCACTCGATAGTGCTCATAGTGCCTTGCCGTTTCCAAAAAACATAGTTGGGCTTCATCAAAACCTCTCTCAAAGCCTCAGCCCCCAGTTCCCGCAAATCCTTCGGATTGGCAGCCGGCAAGTCACGGGAACCGATGAAGACCATCGCCTTCAGATTCTTGGAACCCATGACAGCACCCATGCCCGGTCTACCGCCGGAACGCCCCTCCTGAGAAACTACCGTCGCATACTTCACCAAGTTTTCCCCAGCTTGCCCAATTGACAGAATGCCAGAGTTCGCTCCGTAAATCTCTCTCAGCTTCTTTTCAGCTTCAAAAGAACTTAATCCCCACAGGTCCTTGCCATCAAGAAACTCGGCAGATTCATCTTGCACGAGCAAAACCATCGGCTTCTTAGCCTTGCCCTCCACAATCGCGGCGTCGTAACCGGCTCTGCGCATATGAACAGCGGCAAAGGTTCCAACGTTCCCGTCTCCATAACCACCTGTCAATGGACTCTTCGCCGCCACAACGAGTTTACCGCTACTAGGCAACGCAAAGCCTGTCAATGGACCTGCAGCAAAAACAAGTTTGTTTCCAGACGACAGCGGATCGACTCCTTGTTGGAGCTCGTCCCACAGAATTTTGACCGCAAAACCTCTGCCTCCCAGAAAGTTCTTTGCCATGCTTGCTTCATATTTGTCGGCAACTGCTTTGCCCTTGCTTAGATTGACATGCAATAACTTGCCGGTCCAGCCAAACATATCTCAGATCACCCTCAAAATAAGAGGATAATCATATCTGTCTGAAAGTAAATAAATTTACCCGTATTGGATGATTAAATTACCAGTCTTTCAGGCTCAACGCTTCTGTTTTTCAACCCTAGGTCGCTGACCTTGAACTTTCGATCGCCGTACAGCAAGGCGTATTCTTCACCATCGTGAAGCGCTGTGGCTATTCTTCCGATGGAATCTGCCTTCAATATGCCGCTCCCACTTGCGCCGCCGACGACCATCAAACCGTTTTCCTCAAAGATCACAGGCTGCCCATCGATGCTGTTTATTTCGTACAGTCCGGCGAAGGCCGAAAAAGGCTGACAATCGGTGAACTGTGGGAAATATTTGAGCATGACCTGGTATAAGCCGTACTTGTAAAAGTTTTCTTCAGGCTCAGGCTCGTCCTCAATCTTGAAGGCCCTTGGGAATTCGTCAGCATAAGCAAGCCACAAAGCATCTTCCTCAGGTGCAGGTCGAATGTAAGCATTTGGCTTTGGAAGAATCGTGAAAGGTAAACACCCGGCGTTTGTGAATTCCTTTGAAAACAACAGTTTTTTCAACCCTTCAGTCTTGGCTTTTATGGAGAAGACCTGACGTTTCTTAGCCTTGACGAAACATTCGATTCCGACAGGATCCAAGAGTTGAGAAAGCCACGCTCCAGCTGCAAGAACAGTCTTCTTTGCACTTATCGAGCCTCTATCAGTCTTTAATCCTGTAACCGTTGCATCCTGCCAGAAGTAGGGTTCACCGGGCATTCCTAAGGGTTGCCGTGGCTCAACAAGCACTTCCTGGACAGTGGTGTTATACTGAATTTTTCCTCCGAGTTTCAAGTACTCTGACTCATAAAACTTTACAAGGGAATCCACGTCGATCAGACCGGCTTTGGGAATCAACACTCCTTTGTAGACATTTCCCAAACCCATCATCTTTGCTTCTTCATCGTCAGCAAAACTCGTCCGCATGTCCAGCTTCTTGGCCAAATCATTTTCATCATACTCCTTATATTGGAAGCCCTTACCGGCCAGATCTTTCAAAACGGGAAGAATTCGGCGATAGCCGTTCTCATCAAAAAACCACAAGTATCCTGCCCATCGCAGCTTCAAATCCAAGCCCAAATCATCCTGTACGTACTTGTAAAACTCGACTGAAGAATCAGCCAGAGCAAAGTTTGTACGAGAAGCGAAGAGACAACGAAACGCCGCGGCACTCTTGGCCGTACTACCCTGTCCAGCAGCACCCATCTTATCAACGACAAGAACATTCATGCGAGAGTTTTTGCTCTTAAGATGATAAGCAGTTGCCAAACCCAATATTCCAGCGCCAACTACAATTGCATCATACTCTGCCATAACATGACCTCAGGATTCGGAAGCCAACTATTGAATCCAACGAGATTTAAACCTAGCTGCCAAACCTAGTCCACGTATATATTAAGAGAACCCTTATTTACCACCAAGAAATATGATTTAGACCAATTGCATAACGTCCGGGGGAAAAATTTGCGCGTGAAAAATGAGGTAAAAGCACTTTCGACTTTGATCACAGTCCTTTTGATTTTGATCTTCACGATAATCGGTGCATTCATCTCCTACATGTGGGTCATGGCAAGCTTTTACAACATGCCAGAAACATCAACATTTCTTGTACTTGAAAACGCGACTTTTTCCGCTAACAATTTCACGTATTTCAACGTAACAGTCCTGAATCCCTCAAACTCAGTTCTTGACGCAAACATAACGGCGTTCCGCTTAACTATTGAAAGCACAAATCAAACATACACAATTGATACGGCCACACCGGAACTGCCATTTATATTAAGCAAGGGAACGAGGCAAGATTTTACATGCACGACGAATTGGAGCAACTTTGCCGGAGAAACTGTAGAGATAGAGCCAGTTGCGGACAATGTTTCAACGACACTTTTTCCCTCCACCACGCCGAAAGCGAAGTTGGTGATATACGGCTTCGACAACTCTCAAAGGATAGAGCATTTCAACTTGACTGTGGAGAACTCTCCAGAATCCGAAATGAACCTGACGATTTCAGCATTAATGATAGAGGGTTCTTCGACGTATACTACTCCACTGCTTCCGGTTGTCCTAGCGCCTGGTCAACTGCAGACATTAATTTGTAGGTTCAATTGGCCAGCCATGGTAGACCAAAACATCACGATGACCGTTGATACCAAGGAAGGATTCGAACAAACCTATGAGACAAGCCAGATCAGAGTCGCAGACATCTACATAAGTGACGTCAAGTTTGACTACTCAGACACTTCATATTTCAACGTGACGTTAACAAGCCTGCCACAATCAACAATCAGCGCGACACTAGACAGTTTGAACTTGACGTTGCCGGACAATACAACAATCACTCTTGACACGATTCCCACGTTGAAACTGGTTCCGGTCCCCGTTCCAGTCAATCAGTCTCTAACACTCAAGTGCCTCTGGAACTGGACTACCTACCGCAACGAAACAGTCACAATCAACGTATACACAACAGTAGGGTTCGCAGTGTCCAGCCTGTCTCCAACCACACCGCCAAATGTCATATGGAGCATCGACGGCGTCAGGTTTGACCTCGATGACCTTCAGCATTTCTCAGTAAACATTACGAATAAGCCGGCTTCTCTTCAACAAATAAACATCACAAAGATAGAGTTCAATTCGAACCTGACAGCCACGAATCCCACGCCAATAGCCATAGGAGGACAAGCCACTTTGAGCTGCGGTTTCAACTGGACAAACTTCGTAGGAGGAGACGTCAACATCACGGTTCACGCTTTTTACGGATCTAATGAGTCAGTAATCTCATATCAAGTGACATTGCCTTACCTCAAGACAGTGAACGCGTCATTCTCCAATTTCGAACTGGGAAACCCATACGTGAACGTCACGATTTACAACAGCCAGTTCTCCAAGATCGACGCGAATATTACGCAGGTTCTTGTCAAAACCGATAATGGAACGTTCTCGATTGACGGGACAATAACCAACCCGAAGATAAGCCCGACCGGATTCAAGCTGATAGCAGGAACCCGAGTAACGATAGTTTGCCCGTGGGATTGGAGTCCATTCATCGGTAAAGACGTAACTGTTGTCATCCAGACTGCCGATGGATTGCAGTGGCCGATTACATTAAAAGTAGGGTAGTCCCTCCGCAATCTTTATTTCATTTCTGAACGAACCCTAGGCTTCAGAAGGGGACAGTCTTGAACATGGTGAAAGCCACAGAAAGGGTGCGCACGATAGAATACGCCATCCGCGACATCATGGTCCACGCAAAACAGGTCGCGAAAACCGGGAAAAAAATCTACTATCTAAACATCGGAGACCCTAACGCATTTGATTTTGACACCCCACCCCATATCAAGCAGGCCCTCATCGAGGCTGTGAAGGAAGGGGCAAACGCCTATTCTCCCTCAGAAGGGTTGCCCGAGCTGAGGCAAGCCATCAGCCAGAAAGAGAAGAGAGTCAACAGCGTGGAAGTCTCTGCCGATGACATAATTGTCACTTCAGGAATTTCCGAAGGAATCCAAATGGTCATGGCGGCACTGATCGACTCAGGTGACGAAATCCTTCTACCGGGACCCACCTATCCCCCTTATCTTTCGTACGCCAGATTCTTTGGAGGAAAACCGATAACCTATGAAACGGTTGAGGAAAACGGTTGGCAACCGAACGTCGACGATATGCGGAAGAAGATTTCGAAGAGAACTCGTGCAATAGGCATTATCAATCCAAACAATCCTTGCGGAGCGCTGTATGAACAAAAGGTCGTAACGCAAGTGCTGGATTTGGCGGGCGAATATGACATTCCAGTCCTATCGGATGAGATTTATGATCAACTAGTGTTTGACAAGAAATTCGTAAGTACGGCTCACTTGGCCAAAGACGTCCCTGTTATCGGGTTAAACGGGTTTTCAAAGGCCTATTTGATGACGGGGTGGAGACTTGGTTACGTATACTTCTGCAGCCAAGAAGACAGACTTCAGGAGCTCAAGCAGTGCATTGAGAAAGAGGCTAGAATAAGGCTCTGCGCAAACACTCCGGTTCAAAAAGCTGGAGTAGCAGCATTAAACGGCCCGCAAGACCATATCAAAGAGACTGTCGCGAAGCTTCGGCAAAGAAGCAGTTACGCATGGAAACGGTTGAATAAAATTGAAGGAGTTAGCTGCGCAAAACCCGAAGCGGCATTCTACGTATTTCCAAGAATTCATGCAGTGGGATCAAAATGGAAAACAGACTTGGAGTTTGCATTGGATCTCTTGAGAGAAACAGGCGTGCTTTTCGTGCATGGATCTGGATTCGACCCCGTCTACGGGGCGGGACACGTAAGAGGAGTTGTGTTACCCCCAGTTGAGACTCTTGAACAAGCCTGTAATGAAGTCGAACGTTTCATGAAAAATCATAGATGAGAGATTAAACGTCAGGTTTTCTGCTGCTACTGCTTCATTGGAAGATCAAAGTTCCTTCTTTAGGGTCTCGAACCAGTTCTGTAAATTCCTGCATCAGTCTCTTGGTTATTGGGCCAGGCTTGCCATCATTTATCTGCCTTTTGTTAATCTCTTTCACGGGCACGATTTCTGCCGCTGTACCAGTGAAGAATATTTCATCTGCATTGAACAGCTCGTAGGGTGTTATGATTTTTTCCTCGGTTTCATACCTCAGTTTCTTGGCAATCCCCTTCACGGCCTGTGCCGTTATCCCTGGCAGTGCTCCAGTGCAGCTCGGAGGCGTAAACAGTTTGCCGCCTTTCACCATGAATATGTTTTCCGCCACGCCTTCGCATACGTAACCGTTCTTGTCAAGACATATGGCCTCATCAACGCCGCTGATGTTCGCCTCAATCTTCGCCATTATGCTGTTCAGGTAGTTGAGAGATTTTATCTCGTGCGATGTCGCATCAACAGGGTCTCTCTTAACCCATGAAATCATGGCAGTGACACCCTGTTCTTTTGCCTCGCTCTTGTGCAGGGAGATCGTGTCGGTTATCGCTATTATTGTTGGTTTTGGGCACTTTTTCGGATTTAAACCGAGATCTCCCACTCCTCTAGTAACCACTAAGCGAATGTACGCGTCTCGAAAGTTGTTTTTCCGCAAAGTTTCAAGAACTATCTTCAACATTTCCTCTTTACTAACAGGAATGGACAGCATCATCATGTGAGCTGAACTGAAAAGCCTATCAATGTGATCCTTCAACCTGAAAACTATGCCACCGTATGCACGGATCCCCTCGAACACTCCGTCACCATACAACAGCCCATGATCAAAAACTGAGATCTTTGCCTCTGATTTCGGATAATATTTCCCGTCTATGTAAACCTGCAACTCTTTTTCCAACACTCTACCCCCCCAACTGGACGAGTCAGTCTATTGAACCGAGGTTTGATATGTTTTTTGGAGAATACTGGCGGTTTTCACCATTGTCAACCGTAGAATTGAGGCCGTTTTGAAATATACTTAGGCAGCGGCAAAGGCTTGAACGGCTTGCCAGTCATAGGACCTTCAATTTCGCTTATTAGTTCTTGAAGCTTCATTTTCCGCATCTTCCCTGTCTTTCTGTCCCTAACGGGAAGCACACCGGACTCAAGCTCCTTCTCTCCTACAACAATTATGTATGGAACCCACTCCATCTCAGCCTCGCGAACCCTCTTTTGCAGGGTCAACGTCCGATCATCGATGTCTACACGAATGCAATGAGTCTCCAGCTGCTTAGCTGTACTTTCAACGTCGTTCAGAAACTTTTCTGATATTGGGATCAGACGAACCTGAGTCGGCGAAAGCCAGAGCGGAAGCATAGGAGCCTTGCCGTCTTGCTGTTCTCGGTAAGCCTTTTCTAACAGCGCGTACACGTCTCGCTCAATAGCTCCGCTCGGCGAGCAGTGCAGGATCAGTGGAAATTGTCTTTCACCTTTCTCGTCAACGTATGTTATGTCGTATCTTTTGGCGTTTTCAACGTCAATCTGATCTGTTGAGAGAGCGGCAGCCTTGTTTTGATTGTCTACGAAGTTGAAATCCCATTTGAGCACAAAGTAGAAGAATCGTTCTTTCCACGTTTCAACCAGAACAGGTTTGCCGAAGATTCTTGCCAAAGATGCGACGAACTCCTTATTTTCATCATAGAAGTCCTCCGTGAATCGTAATCCCGCTTCGTAGACGTTTTTGGGAACACCTATCTCGTCTAGGATCTGCATGCTGAGTTTGAATCTTGTTACGAATTCTTTTTTCGCCTGCTCCAAGTCTGTGCAGAAGGCGTGACAGTCAGGCATACTAAAAGCCCTTAAGCGCCTCAGACCGACGACTTCCCCACTCTTTTCTCGTCTAAAACTGTATCTGGTTAGTTCGTAGACTTTCATAGGCATCTGCTTGTAAGAAAACTGTGCGTCATGAACCATCAAGAATTGTCCAAAGCAAGCCGCGAAACGCAGAAAAAGCTCCTTGTCCTCTGATTTCAGCAAGTATTGCCTAGCGGGGAAACGATTCAGATAGTCGGCTAAGCTTGGGTGGTGAAAATCGTACATAATTGGGGTTTCAACCTCCATGGCGCCATACTCATTCATCTTGGCGGTGACAAACTGCTCAAGCAGCGATTTTATGAGACGGCCTTTTGGGTACCAACGGATGTTTCCAGGATCGCTTCCAAGTTCATAATCCGCAATCTCCAGTCTTTTCATTAACGTTACGTGGGGTGGCATCTGCTGGCTTGCTCTCACCTTTGATATTTCATATTTTGCGAATTTCTCAAGATTTTCGTGTCCTTTGAAATTGAAGTCTTCGACGGGGATGAGTTTGCCGTTTGGTTCAAGAACGTACCAGAATGATTTCAGCTTTTCCTCAGCCTTCGCAGCTTCAGAGATCTTGTCTTCTTCCTTCTCCTTTTTTTCTGTGGGCAATATTACTCGTGACTGTTCTGCGAGAGGATGTCCCTTTACTGATATTATGAACTGCTTGTTCCAGCCGAAGGGAGCACGGAATGTTTCTATGCCTTTGTCTTTTGCGTACGATTCCATGGCTTTGACTATTTTCAATGCATCTGCAGGGTTGGCTAAATCGCTGCTCAGATGCGCATAAGGATAGATCAGGATGCGATTTACCTTCTGCTTTCCCAGATACGCTTGAACTTCGTCCACGGCCTTCTGGCTCACCGTTTTGTCGTCGCCTTTCTCGACTGCAGTGAACAACACGATTATCTCTTCCAACCGGACCTCCTTCTTATCGGCATCTTCAGCTGTGGCAATTTCTTTTTGGATCGGCTTATACTCGATGAAGTTTGAGTGCAACTGCAATATTCGCGTAGAATGTTTGCCTCCTAAAGCTCAGCCGCTATAACGCCACTTCTCAAGCTGCTTGTCCTTTTTAGTTTTCTTCTTGTACTCCTTGTAGTGTTCCTTGCACAAATATGCACGCCTTTCACTGCCGACTTTCAAACCGGCGGCTCTGACTTTTTCAGCTGAGAGCGAGCGGACAGCATCTCGACCACAGCCCGATACACTGCACTTTGCACCCTTGTCTATACGTCCCAATGTTGACCCTCTCACGTATTTCACGTTTTAATTGAATATATTACACGTTATTCCTTAATTTCCTTTTCATAAAGCACCTGGGCTCTTCGATAGATTTCATCTTTGTCGCCGAAAGAAGTCGGACCGATTGCTTCAACAACAAGAGAAGCAGCTGCAGAGCCCACGAGCGAACACCAAGCACAGTCTTCACCACGAACGTATTCCGCTAAAAATGCTCCGATGAATGCGTCACCAGCCCCGGTTGGGTCGACAAGTTTCTCAGGCTTGTAAGCAGGAACATTGTGGATTGCATTTTCAACAGAAACAACAGCACCATTCCCTCCAAGCGTGACAACCACAATCTTCACGCCATGATCATGCACTGCTTTTACGGCCGATTCGACCTCCGACAGGCCTGTTACCGCCTCAACTTCTTTCAACGAAGATTTGAAAATGTCAACAAGCCCCAGTATACGCTCATCCGGTAGCAGCCCCAGAGTAACGTCTCCGCCTTCGCTGAAGTTTCGCACTAAGCCTTGTGGATCGAAAGACACAACGTCAGCACAGCCGCGAAGTTTTTCTACCACTTCATAGGTGACTTCACCGGCAATTGGTGCAACGTGAATTGCTTTTGCTTTCAGTGAACTAGGCAGGTCTTCGACCGTAATAGGCGGAGCCCTGCTCTTCAACCGCAAAACACGATCGGACAAGTCACTATTATATTCAAGCTCAAAACGCGTTGTCTGCGCGTTTCCAGCTTTAACGATCCCGGAAAGCTCTATGCCTTCCTGGGTCAACCACCAAAAGTAAGCTTCTGGAAAATCTTCGCCGACCTTTGAAATGACAGAAACCTTGGCGTCTAAGCGTCTGCCAGCAAAAGATACGTATGCCGCGGATCCGCCTAGAACAACAAAGGGCGCCTGCCGGTTCGGCAGAAGAATTGAATCTATGCTCAAGTGACCTACCGGAACGATGTCAAGCACTTGTTGATTTAGCCTCCCCATTTCACATATTATGTGAATGCAGACTTAAAACCAGCGGATTCTCCTCAGGACGTTGCACCATCCATTCTCATGATCTAGTGCATACCAAAAGCGCTCTGTGCTCGTATGAAAAATGGCAGATACCGCAGCTTAGTTAACGTTTTAGTGCGGCAATATCCGCGACCAGCAGTTGTTGAAGAATATTAAGAACGAGCTAGCGGAGACGTGCTGATCTGCGAGTTTAAGAGCTTCAGAGCGTTTCTTGGCGTTAGTGACTTGGGTGTCTGGAACCTCCTCAGTGTTGTGATGTAAAGTGTTTCATAGAGGTTTGAAGAGCCCTTTGCATGACGGTTTATAGGAGGTTTTGGCGTGGCGAGAGTTATTCATTTGGAGATTCTTGCAGATGACCCGAAGCGAGCGGTAAAGTTTTACAAGAAGGTGTTCGGTTGGATGATAAAGAATGGGAAGGACCTGTCGACTATTGGCTAGTCACCACTAGCGAAGATAATCAACCGGGTATCAATGGTACTAACGTGGAGCGGGAGGGCAAAGGATCTGTTTACAACGCTATAGACGTGCCATCCGTGGACAAATTCATCAAGAATATCGTAGAGACTGGCGGAAAGGTAGTTACCGAAAGAAGAGCTGTTCCAGGAGTGGACTACATGGCTTACTGCACAGACACTGAAGGAAGCATTTTCGGAACAATGCAGGAAAACCCGCCAGCTCACTAGCCACGGAAAAAGATGCAAGCTCAACGCGCAATTCATATTCTTCGTTGGCAAAGTGTACTGAGAAAGATTGTGTTTGTTTGGAGCTTGGGTAGTAATGTCAAAGAACCTTACGAAGGTGGAATTCACCAATCTCGATAAGATTCTGTACCCGGAATCGGGGATCACGAAGGCCAAAGTAATTGAGTACTACATCAAGATGGCGCCAAAAATGCTGGATCTGATGGCCACAAGGCCGATAGTTTTGACCAGATACCCCAACGGTATAGACAAAGAAGGATTCTACGAGAAGGATGCGCCAGTTGGCACTCCAGCTTGGGTAGAGACCTTCAAAACGTATTCTGAGACGGCCAAGCGAGACATCAGTTACATAGTGTGCAATGATGTTGACACTCTAATGTGGTTGGCTAACTTGGCGGCCTTGGAAATTCATGTTCCTCTTTCCAGAATGGACTCCTATCAAAGCCCAGATTTGATCTTGTTTGATATGGATCCGGAACCACCCGCCAACATCGATAGCGTCGTCGATGTTGCTATGCTGCTAAAGGAGAGGCTTGATGCCATAGGCCTCAGATCTTATGTTAAAACCTCGGGGAAGAAAGGTCTACACGTTGTTCTCCCTATCGCCAAGGGACACATATTCAGGCAGACCAGAGATTTTGTCCATAAAATGGGAAGAGACTTAGCCAAGAAGTCTAAGATCATTGTTTCAGAAGCTTCAAGATCAAAAGCCCCGGGAACGGTCTTTGTGGATTACGCACAGAACTCTCACGGGAAAACAATGGTATGTGCTTACAGCTTGAGAATCACACCTCAAGCCACAGTCTCGACTCCTCTGGAATGGAAAGCTGTCAAGAAAGGATTAAAACCGGAGGAGTTCAACATATTCAGTGTGCCGAGGATCGAGGAAAGCCCTTGGAAAAGGTTGTTAGAAGACCGGCAGAAATTGGAGGCAAAATGAAATTGTCAAAAACTCGAGTACGCAAAGGATCTATCTGGAGCGGCAGCATAACAATCGGTTTGGTTAACGTGCCAGTCAAACTTCACGCCATGATATTTGATAAAGGCGTAGTTTTCAGGTTCCTACATAAGACAGATGGTTCACCCTTGAAGTATGAAAAAGTCTGCATCAAGGAAGACAAGGTCGTCCCATGGGAAGACATCGTAAAAGGATACAAGGTCAGCAAGAACCAGTTCGTAGTTTTCCAGAAAGAAGAACTGAAAGCAGCCAGACCAGAATCTGATCAGAGAATCCGCATCGACAAATTCGTTGACTACCTGTCTATTGACCCCGTGTATTTTGAAAAATCCTATATTCTGACTCCGGATAAGAACAACGACGCTTACAGTCTGCTTCTAAATGCCTTGGAGAAAATGGGCAAGGCTGGAGTCGGAAGAATCACCCTGAGAACAAAAGAGTATCCAGTTCTCGTGTATCCATACAAGAACGCCTTAGTTCTTACCGCCCTACATTACCCGTACGAAGTTGCAGATCCCAGCGAATTTGAAGAACTAAAGGAACTCAAGGAGCCGAAGAAAGAAGAGCTAAGCCTTGCAACAAAAATAATCTCTGATCTCTCAGGAGAATTCGACATCACTGAATACACGGACAACTACAAACAAAAGATTGAAGAACTTATCGAGAAGAAGATGAAGGGAGAAACTATTGTTTTTGAGAAGCCAGTTAAAGAAGAAGCAAAGGAGCTCATGGTTGCCCTCCAAGAAACGCTCAAGCAGCTGAAGAAAAAATGAGTCAGCACTACAAGCCTATGCTTGCTCAATCTGCAGAGTCTCCCTTCAATTCTAAGGACTGGATCTTCGAGATAAAATGGGATGGAATCAGAGCGATAAGCTACATCAATGCAAAACTGAGCTTAAAAAGCAGAAACGACAAAGAGTTGGAGTATAATTTTCCAGAGTTAGATGAACTAAAAAACCTGACCACTAATGCTGTTCTCGACGGCGAAATAGTTGTCATGAAGAATGGAAAAGCGGATTTCCAGACCCTTCTGGAACGAAACAGAATCACTTCCGCTCGAGACATTGAATATGTAGCCGATAGAAATCCAGTCACTTACGTAGTGTTTGACATACTCGAAAAAGACGGAAAACCACTGCTCAATCTCCCGTTGATCGACAGAAAAAAGATTCTGAAAGAACAAGTGAAAGAAGGAAAGCACGTCGTCCTATCGCTGTACGTAGAGGAAGAAGGAAAAGTCTACTATGACGCCGCCATCAAGATGGGAGTAGAAGGCATAATGGCCAAGAAAAAAGACAGCCCATATCAACCAGGACTCAGAAGCGGCAACTGGCTTAAGATAAAAAGGCTCCTATCATGCGACTGTGTTATCTTCGGATACACCGAAGGACAAGGCCGCAGAGCAGACACCTTCGGAGCCTTGATTCTAGGCTTGTACTATAGAGGCAAACCAGTCTATGTGGGAAAAGTAGGCACGGGCTTCTCACAGAAAGACACGGAACTCCTGACAAAAATGTTCCTAGAAATGAGAGCATCAGAAAAAACTCTTGAAGTAGTTGATGTCCCAGAAAGGATAACGTGGCTGAAGCCAGAACTTGTTTGCGAAGTAGATTATCAGGTCGTGACAAAAGACGGGAAGCTACGCATGCCAAGGTTCCGCATTCTCAGAGCCGACAAGACACCGTTTGAATGTGCTTTGGATCAGATAAGAGACATCGGTCTACAAGAATATCTCTCGAAGAGGGACTTCAACGCTACGCCAGAGCCGAAGGGCGGAGTGGCTGACAAGGAAGACAGGGCTTTCGTTGTACAGGAACACAATGCGAGAAGGCTTCACTACGATCTTCGCTTGGAAAAAGAAGGAGTTCTCAAGAGTTGGGCCGTTCCCAAGGGCCTGCCTGAACAAGCAGGAACTAAGAGACTTGCGGTGGAAACCGAAGATCACCCACTGGAATACCGGAATTTTGAGGGAACAATTCCAAAAGGGCAGTATGGAGCTGGAACAGTGAAAGTATTGGACAAAGGAACATACGAGCCCAAAATTTGGGAAGAGAACAAGATCGAATTCACACTCAACGGGGAAAAGCTCAGAGGCAGATACATTCTCGCAAGATTCAAAAAAGCAGGAGGCAACAACTGGCTCCTGCTTAAGGCAAAGGATTGAAATGGACAAGATTCACGTAGGCACGATGGGCTGGAGCTACAGATTCTGGGTCGACAATTTCTATCCAAAGAATCTCGCAGCCGGACAATATCTCAGTAAATACGCAAAACACTTTGATACCGTCGAGATCGACAGCACATTCTACAGAACACCATCCAGAAGCACAGTAGAAAGATGGAAAGATCAGACACCTCCGGACTTTCTTTTTTCAGCAAAGTTCCCAAAGACCATAACTCACGAGAAAGTGCTGAGAAACTGCGAAATGGAAGTGGATAGATTCATCGAAAGAATCTCACATCTACGACCCAAACTCGGACCTCTGCTACTACAATTTCCTTCCACATTCAAAACTGAACACTTACACCTCCTAAGTGATTTCCTACCTAGCCTGCCTAAAGGACATCGTATCGCTGTAGAAGTAAGGAACAAGAAGCTGCTGATCGACAGACTTTATTCAATCCTTAGAGAAAACGGCGCTGCCCTAACTATCTTGGATCGCTCTTCAATGCCAGAGATAGAAGTAATGACAACAGATTTCACCCCCATAAGATGGGAAGGAGATAGGAAAAAAGTGAGCGGCACACTGGGAAAGATTGAAGTTGACAGGTTGAATGAAATCAAAGTCTGGGCACAAAAAATAAGGAGATACCTGAAGACCCCAGTAGAAGTTTTCGGATATTTCAGCAAGTATTATTCAGGTCACCCTCCCACAGATGTGCAACAACTTCTGCAAGCTCTTTAGTTTGACTTCGCGCGTGACGATCTAGCTTTCTGATGAGGATTGTGTCTCAACACTCACGAAGATCAACGTGCTATGATGCAAAGCGAACAGAGACCTCTTTTTGGGACCAACAACCGAAACTGTGCAAAGAGCCAAGACCTTGCTCCTAACGTGTAACCCGCACTTTTCCAAGGAAATTTCTAACTTCTTCAGTTCGGCATATTGTGCGTCTATTTTCAGTTCCATGCTATACTTCTTCAAACTTTATCGATCGATCGGACGAACCTTGAACTGGAGTGGAACAAGAATTGGACCAGATCATTGGAATCTTTCTTTTTGTTGCCGAAGGTGTAATTCCATCCATGTGTTCAGCGTCTTGTCTACAAGGCTGTCCAAGAAACTCGATCTATATGCCACCAATACTTTGGCAATCCTCTCTTCATCTTGAACCGTGTACAGATTCTCATAGCCAATCTTCGTTCTTGTCAGGATCTCGTTGTCAACAAGATATTTCAGGTAAAGAGAAAGTGTTGAATGTGGCAACTTGAGACAGTCGGACAAAAACTGATACTTCACTTTGCCATTCGTCAGAATTATTAGGACGATTTCTCTCAGTCTTTTCTGTCTGAGAGCCGACAGGAGCTTCTTTTCTTCTGGACCAAGCGGCTTGGTGTAGTATCTTTTATGATGCCCGTCAGCTTCGGAAAAGATAATCTTCTTGCGCGTCATGTAGCTTAGATGATATTCTAGAGTAGCTAACGGCATGTTCAAAATCCTTTGAAGCTCCCTCAGATGAATGCTCGGATTCTCCTCTATGATCTCGTATATTCTTCTTCTTCTTTCGTTCTCCAAGATTTCGTCTTTGAACATTCTCTGTTAATCCTTCAATATCCCAAGCAATATGAAGATCAATCCTATCAGATGAAAAAGAAGGTGCACGTTCTCGTCCAACGCGATATGGTAAGCCTCATTGATCAGTTCCGGCAGCGAAATGACTGCATGGACAAAGAAAATTGCAAAACCAATAAAGATAAAAAGCATTTTCCGATTTCGCAAACGGAAATATGCTGAAGCAACAATTCCAAACAAAAACGTCGTGGCCAAAACTAATCCTACACGCACAATAACGTCAAGAACCGAAACAGTCACAACACCACATCCGCGAACAGAACAGACAGCATGCTGCCACATAATAGGCTTTCTCCAGAACAAAAAGCCAGATATCCGCATATTAGACAGCTAAAATGCCTAGTAAAGAGGAACCCAGCGAACGATCAACGTCGGCCACGCATAACTTATTGCATATTGGCTGATGCTTGGTAGCTAAGCTGAAGCTTATCAATACGGGACGCCAAAACGTGATCACAAGTCTTTAATATTTAGTCAAATGCAAATACAAGTTTGGTGGAGGAGTGAATTGTCTAAACACAAACTTGCCGTTGAGGCAATGATTTTCGCGATTCTAATCGCCTCTGTGGTTCAGATTTCCGCAGTCGGAATTTCGATTTCATCAAGATTTTCAGGAACTGTTTATGCTGCTACCGGAGTGCCAATTGCCAACGCAATTGTCGCAGCTTCGGGCTCGGCAGGCTCAGGGTACACTACGACGAGCTCATCCGGGCAGTACACTATCGATAAGGGGATACCAACAGGAACCTATACGGTAAACGTCATAAAAGAAGGATATCTAAACGCCCAGATCACGGGCGTTCAAGTCACAGTTGGAAGTGAAACCACAGGCACAAACCTCATCCTGAGTCTTTCAGGAGGCATTTCTGGGAGAGTCACAGACTCTGCTTCGGGGCTACCTCTTCAAAACATTGTGATGACGGCGTTCACAGGGGGAACATTTGGATGGACCGGGTTCACAGATTCGAATGGAAACTACAACATAGCCACGAACCTTGCAACTGGAACCTACAATGTCAGTGCCTTGATGCCAGAAGGGCACATTACTAAGTCGACAACAGTCACAGTTACAGCAGGAGCTCAGATAACTGGAGTAAATCTTGCTCTGGACCCGTCCGGAATCATCTTGGGAAGGGTCACGACTCCGGACGGTACGCCCTTGGCGAACGTTACCATCTCGGCGATCGCAAATGCCGAGGTGCAGTACTATGGTTACAATCAGACCAACGCCTTAGGTTATTACAGGATCGAGTCCGGCTTGGGAACAGGAACCTACACAGTATATGCGATATCCGGAATGAGCTTTAATCAGACCACCGCGATCGTCACTGCAGGAGCGGAAACTTCCGACGTCAACCTTCAACTTGCTGTTTCTCCTCCGACACCCTCAGGAATTATGACTGGCAAGGTCACCGACGCCAGCAGTAGCAAGTCAATAGCTGATGCTCACGTTGTCGCTTCGGGACCCGGCGGGTACGGACAAGCAGACACCGACAGCAACGGGAACTACGTGATTTCAAGCGGTTTAGGGACGGGCGCCTATACGGTGACTACTTCCGCGACAGGATACCAGCAGCAAAATAGAACCAGCGTAAGTGTGACAGTGAGTCAAACGACTGCAAATATTGATTTTCAATTATCGCTAATACCACCGGCTCAGTCTGGTAGAATCTCAGGCACAGTCACAGGAGACTCCAACGCGATACCTGAGCTTCAATACCCGGTCGCAATGCTTCTTGCAGCTACGTCGATAGCTGTTGTAGTCATGAAATCATTGGACAAAAGGACTAAACGTCTCCATCCGTGCTAGGAAGCGACTGCTCAGACAGGATCATCATCAATTGTCGGGAAGAGATGACGTAAAATCAGCTAGATTCTCCCATGGACTTTTTCGGCAACTAGCCCTATTGATTTAGTGTAATCCATGAAGGCATCTCGGAGAGCTTCACTTTCACCGATTCCTAGGCTTTTGCAGTACCATTCAAGAAGCTTCTTCTGTTCACGTGAAAGATAGACCCTGACGAGTTTCCGCGGCATGCGTTGCACTCTCACAGAAACAGTGATGCCGTCTTAGCTCTAAAGACATTACTAACATGGAAGCTTCAAGTTCCACCCTTTTCCGATGGTAATAATGACACTATGACACATGAAAGAAGCAACGATGAAAATAAACACGAGTTTAGGGTCTGACGCACTCAGCTTTCGGTCGATACGGACGCTTTGTTGTGCGCTTTCGTCTGTGATAGGCACATTCATGTATCCTCACAACCATGTAGCTATTGTCTTGATACTTGCATCCGCAGGGAAGCGTTGTCACCTTTTCTCCCATGCTCATACGCTCATTATCCACAGCGAGTCTCAGGTTTACTTATGCTAGGAACTTGTCATAAACCGGGTGGCCTTTGAACCGCAAGGTAGTTTCCGATCTTTCCACGGTTCCGCTGGGAAGCCTCATGCAAATTGAATTGACTATCGCACCGTCGGGGACAAAGCGAACACCATCCAAAAGTTCGCCTTTGGTTACGCCTGATGCTGCAAAAACAAGTTCATTGCCTTTAGCTAACTCGTGTTCACAATAAGTCTTGTCTACCTCAACTCCTTCCGCTCTTAGCCGATCTAACCTCTTTGAATCGTCTTTCTTATCCTTCCAAACTTTTACAAGCATCGTACCGCCAAGGCATTTCACAGCTGTGGCCGCGATAGTTGCTTCCGCTCCGGCGCCTGCGCCTATGAGCAGATCAATACCTGAACTCGGTCTGCACGTGACAACGGCTCCTGCAATATCACCGTCAGGTATAAGAATAATTCTCACGCCCAGCTTCCTTAGGCTTTGCAGGATTTCCACGTGCCTGTCACGTTCTAACATGATGACGGTGAAGTTTTCAAGCGGTAGCCCCTTTTCGCGGGCAACTGTTCTCACGATTTCTTCGACTGACATGTCCAAAGAAATCCTGCCAACCGAACGATGGTCAGTGGCCACTTTGAAATAGTATCCGTCGTCAGGAAGAACTTGAAAGCAGCCAGCAGGAGCACAAGCAAGTGCCGAAATAGCGTCTTTTCTGCCCTTGGAAGCAGCCGTCGTTCCGTCAACAGGATCCACTACGAACTCAACCTTCGGACCTTTTCCTGTTCCAACTTTCTCTCGACGCATAAAAGCCGGTGCATTGTCCTTAGGCCCTTCACAGGCAATCACCTCACCTTCAACATCTGTCTGAGCCAAAACCGCCCTTGAGAACTCAACAGCCTTCGCATCTATCAGGTCATGGTTACCCTGTCCAATGTGCAACGCAGCCCCAACAGCCGCGGCAACCGTGATCCTAGTCAACGAAGGAGCCAAAGCCCTGAGCGAAACCAAACATCACACCCTCAAATCTGCAAGTCCTCGATGGTTCTTTAGCAACTGCTGCTCTATTTGTTTTGTGCTCGGGCGACGTCGTCTTGCCAATGCTTTCACTGAGGGTCCCTAGTATGGGACTTTGTCAGCAATCTTATTCTCCAACAGGTGTTTTCGCCCCTCTTCTCAACCCTCAGAACTTCAACTTTGCTGTCAATATCTTCTCTGTTGCAAACAGCCTTGAGGCAACGTACATTATGACCAAAGTAAAAGCAGCAACATAGATGATTCCTAAAGCAGCTGTCCAGTAGTCCCCCATTGTGACCGCCCTAGAAGCTATCATTGGGTGACTGTAAGGAATCGCGTAGATGACCACTTTCAGCCAGATTGGCAGTGCGTTCACATCGATGTACATTAGCAGAAAAGATGGAATGAACAACAGTGGATAAATATAGCCAACAAGGGATTGTGCGCTTCTTACATCTTCCGCAAAAGCTGACAAAATCACTGCCAACGCCAAGGCTGAGAGCAACGTAACGAAAAGCGAGATTCCCAAGAGCAAGTATCCAAAAAAAGATGGAACGAGCCCTAACGAAGCCAAGTCCAGTGATGTGCCGCCGGTGACTGCCGCAGTGAAAGAACCAATGTAAAAGTTGAAACCAAACAAATAAGTAAGGGCTCCGACTCCTGCCACAAGAATCGAACCTGACAGTTTTCCCATCAGAATTGCAAAACGATCGGTAGGCAAAGTCAAAAGGGTCTCCAAAGTCTTTTCTTCCTTCTCCAGGGCCACCGACGTCGCAGCTATCTGCATAGCGTAAGTAAGCAAAATCATAATGGTAATTGGCATGGCAATAACCTGCGACAAAAGCAAAGTCGAAAGGATTGCGGGATCAACGCCCTCCTTCACATCTCCCTTGATTATGGTTGATTTCTCGGTTTGGACAAAATCCGGCGCCAAATACCTGTTAAACTGACCTATCAGATTGTCAATAATCGAAGAACCTATATTTTCAGCCAGACCAGAACCGGAAAAAACGCTCGATCGTTCGATTGCAGTGCTCAAACTCAAAACCCAGAGACCCTAGAGAACAGTGTCCAATACTAAAGTCTAGTCTGCACTCCTGAGAACAGACAATGCTTAAGTAGTGAAAAAATCTGGCAATCCTGCACACTTGCATAAATTATATAACATGCCAGCAACAATACATGAAATTCCGTGGTACAAAATGGACACGGAAAAAGTAGCACGATGGTCATTCATCGCCTTCGTGATAATCGCAATTGTCATGGGGCTAGTCATCGGTTCTTGGGCCTACAACGCGAATTTTCACTGGCAGGATCCTGATGTTTCAAACGCCAATGCATACGTCACTTTGGTGTTGCTAATCCTGGGGATAATAGTAGGGCTCATTAGCATAACTGCAAAAGAGGTCACCCCATTCCTAATAGCAACGATCGCCCTGATAGTGGCAAGCAGCATTTTGAATGTTTGGACCCCGCTAATCAAAATTCACGAATTGCTTTACTATTGGGCAACGGCAATCCTGAGCTATATAGTGGCGTTCGCTGCACCAGCCGCAGTCATAATTGCCATTAAAGAAGTCTTCGCTATGACAAGATCGAAGCAAGTGTAGGGCACTTGTCTCACCTTCCTTCTTTTTTTTCTTTTTCAATCCCACCATTATCTTGAATGACCTTGAAAATAACTAAACGCCATAATTACTCTCACACTACGCGAAAGCAGCAAAAAGCAGACTTGCTGGATCACTTATAAGTTAGGTTTCAGAGGATATTTGAGGCTGACTCACTTGCATGCTCACAGGCGCCTCAATGATGAAAAAGAAAGGAGAAAATGGCAAACCCCAGAAGCCATACTGGCTGATTTGAGGTTAGAGCCTGCCTCCACGTTCATAGATATAGGCTGTGGTGATGGTTTTTTCGCTGTACCAGCAGCAAGGCTTGTCGGGAGGATAGGCAGAGTCTACGGATTAGATATCAGCGATGAAGCTATCGCCACGTTGAGAAAAAGAGCAGCAAAAGAAGATCTAGACAACTTGACCCTAAGAACGGGAGCGGCAGAAGAGACCGTTTTTTGCGAGGCATGCGCAGACATTGTCTTTTTCGGCATTGTCCTCCACGATTTTGCAGACGCTACCCAAGTTCTAGTGAACGCCAAAAAGATGCTCAAGCCTAATGGTCGCCTAGTGGACTTGGACTGGGAAAAGAAACCTATGCGAATAGGCCCTCCAATGCAAATAAGATTCAGTCAAAGGAAAGCATCGAATCTCATTCAAAGGGCAGGCTTCAAGATCAACACTGTAAAAGAAGCAGGGCCTTATCACTATATAATTATCGCCTCACTCCCATAATCGCTCACAGAAAAACAAGAACGTTCACTGAAAAAGAAGAGTGGAACATATTGTTTAGAGCCAACCGGGTACGAGTTTATATGCGCTCGCACGTTAATCGATTCTCAGCAGCAGAGGTCCGACCGAATTGGTGACGTTAATAGAGTGGGCAACCATCGCAACAGCACTAGCGGGCATATCTGCAACGGCCTTCATCCTGCTCCAGCTCAGACACATGGAAAAACATAGAAACCTTGAGATATCCATGACGTTGTTTGAGTGGGCGGAAAGCGACAGACTTCGTAAGGCCTTCAGATGGATTGAGCAAGAATTCCAATTTGAGGATTATGAGAAATACAAAGTACAAGAAAGAAACGATATCGGAGCAAGCGACTATCCGTATGAGGTCGCTGCCTTTTTTGAACAAGTCGGTTTCCTAGTTGACCGGAAATTCGTAGACCTCGACGTAGTAGTTGACCGCTTGGGCTCCTATGTAATCTCTAACTGGAAGAAACTGGAACCCTGGATCACGGCTCTAAGGAAAGAAAAGAGCGACAAGACTTTCGGAGAACACTTTCAGAGACTCTACCAAAAGACAATCGAGTACATGAAAAGAACCTAGAAACGGATCCTCTTGTGCTCATTAAGGGTGAACACTCTCCCCAATAACTGAAACGTGCGTTCTTAGCCGAACAGAACAAATCCAAAACACGCAAAATGAAAATACATGATGCTCCGGCCGGGATTCGAACCCGGGTCCGCGACTTTCTTTCACTCATTGTGTCGAGAGGCCGCTATACTTGACCGGACTATACTACCGGAGCGCAAATCATAGTAGTATTTCATTTGCGGTATATTTTCGTTCCGTCATGTTTTGCATGTTCGTACACTGCTAAGACTTCGACTTCCAAAGGTGGAATCTGCAGCTTATGACCGCAAGACGGACACGTGCCGCCAAGCTTCGTCAGAACGCTTTCAAGATATGTTTGGTGCTTGTAAGATCCTACATCGAGCTCCGGCTTTGGGTCTTCATGTATCACCGATCTGCACTTGCCGCAACGGAAAACGAAGGGCATAAAATTCAACTCCAAATAGCAGAATCCAATTCGAAGCTGCAATTTTGCTGCATGAGGGTTGCACACTCAGAATACTCTATATACATAATATACACAAACCATTTAAAAGCCTTACGACATAAGTAATACCTCCAACAAAGTAACACTGTGAAAGCATGAAAACACTGAGAATCTCCGAGGATATTCATCAGAAACTCACAACACTGCTTGGGGAATTAATGGCTCAAACGAGCAAAATGCAAACGTACCAAGACGCGATAAATGCGCTAATCAACGAGTCCGTCATACTGCCGGAAGAACTCTTGACTCAAATACAGAACTTCATGGAAGATAACAAGCAATTAGGCTTCACGACCCGGGAAGAATTCATACGTGACGCCATACGGTTTAGACTGACCTGGCTTAGCCAAGAAAATGAGTACGTGGAAATTCCGCGAGAACAATACGACTTGCTTAACGAAGCAATCAAAGAAATGAGCACGTCCTACCGCAATGTCGAAGATTTCATAAACATCCAAATAAAAGAAGCCCTAGCCAAATATGAAGAATGGAAACAAGCCTCCAAATACAGACGACTAAAGAAAGAATAAGAAAAGCATTTTACCTGGATTTCCCCACAACCTCTTTTGTTTCAAGTCCTCTTACCCTGTTTCGATAAACCCCGCGACCTTTTCTTCACTGTATTTCGCTTCCTCCGCTTGTTTCTTAAGTTGGTCCTTGACTGCTTCAATGGCCTTGGCTACATCAAACGGTTTCAGTAGATATGCGTCTGCTCTCTTGTTAATAGCTTCTATTGCGTTCGGAATTGTCGGATAGCCGGTGACGATTATTTTTCGCATCCTGGGCGTCGAGGCTCTTATTTTTGTCAAAAGTTGTGTTCCTTCCATGTCCGGAAGCCGAATGCCGATCAGAGCCAAGTTGTACAGCTTCATGTTAGACTTGGCAATAGCTTCTTTTCCATTTTCCACGGTGTCAACTGAATATCCTTCTCCTTCCCGTATGGTTGCCATCGTTTTCCTCATGCTTTCGTCGTCGTCGACAACAAGGATTCTGGCACGTTTACCCAAACTTTTTCACCTCCTTGGTCTAAGTTTGATAGGTATAGTGATCGTAAATTTGGTTCCTTCTCCGATCCTGCTTTCTACCGAAATCTTGCCACCATGAGCCTCGACGAAGTGCTTGCAAATCGGCAACCCGAAACCCATTCCTTTCGTTTTCGTCGTGAACAAAGGAGTAAAAATCTTCTCGACCATACACTCCGTCATCCCTATCCCAGTGTCAGCAAAAGCAATCTCCAAGTCATTCTTTGACTCCCTGCTCTTGATCGTCAGCGTTCCGCCTTTGGGCATGGCATCAACAGCATTCTTGATCATGTTAGCGAAAGTTCTCTTCATTTTTTCGACATCGACCATGATCCTGGGAGCTTTTTTCGTCAAGTTTACTACTTGAATGTTCTTAGGAACTCTCAAAAGTACCGAAGCTTCTTTCATTATGAACGCTTTGTAGAGGCCCTATTGAAAGACTTGTTAGCAAAGGCGCAGCTTTCACGGTAACCGTTTCCTAGAAGATTGAAGATAAATCATGTTGAATCGGTATGGGTGAATCTGGAATTTTGCCTAAAATGATGAAGACCAATGGAAATCTCGATGATCAAATCTGAAGAGAAGGGCAGATTTTGGACGAGCGACAAGTTAAGCATTTTGATTCGAAGTACGGTCCTGTTAGAACGAATCTGTTTCTGCTATTGGCTTGTTTTACTCTTTGCTTGGTTCATTCCATTTTTCTATGAGCAGTCTGTTCTCTCCATGCTTGAAGTTCACTTTGACTGGAATTGAGTCGGCGCCTCTCTTTGTCTTTTGATATTCTTTGAACGGGAACATGCTGTCCTCAGCCAAGTCTACTGGTAGATAGAGCAGGTACTTGCCGTCTTTTCTCCTGAACAAACGCCCTCTTCCTTCACTGACCATTTGCTATCACCTCGATTAAATCCAAAGTTTAAGATCTAAGCATATTAAAGAAAGAGTATTTAAATTTTGTTCTCACATAATGCAATAACACAGCTAGTATCCTTAGAGTTCTGCAAGAATATGAATTGTCTGCAAAGAATTCAGCCAACGTTACGAGCTGCCTGCAAGCTTAGGAGAGAAGTTCTTCAAGGTTCAGCTTGGAAAAATTATCAATTACAATATCCGCCTCTGATAGGTCTTGATTGCCACTGTGAGGATTTCTGTATCCAACGCATTTCATTCCAGCCTTTTTTGCAGCTTCGACGCCCAACTTCGAATCCTCAATGACCAAGCATTCATCAGGATCGACATTCAGCCCACTTGCTGCTTTCAGGAATATTTCTGGGTCTGGCTTGCCATAGGCAACATCTTCTGAGCTTACCACGAAATCGAAATATTCTGTTACGTCCATTTGTTTCAAAATGTGATTTATCAACTTCTTGTGGGAACTCGAGGCAATAGCTAACTTGATGTTTTCTCGCTTCAACTTCATGAGTAATTGCATGACTCCTTGCGTTGGCTTCACGTTGTCTCTCAATAGGTTGAACAGAATTTTTTCTTTCTCGTCAAACATTTTTTTGAACGTAGTGTTTAACTTGTATTTTTTTATGAGCTCTGTGAACATGAAGCTTGCTGTTGTTCCTGTGTATCTATGCAATTCTTCAGAGGATATTCGTACACCATATTTTAGCAGTGTCTGCTTCTCTGCCTCAATGTGTAAATGCTCGCTCTCAACGAGTACTCCGTCTAGATCAAAGATAACGGCCTTAATCATAGCTCCACCTGTAACGGTTCCTGTTTAGGCAGTCTCCTCGAAGATCATGGCAGCTCTGCTCAGAATCTCCCTTATGGGTAGATGCTGTGGGCACAGTTCTTCACACTTTCCGCATCGAGCGCATCTCTTGGCCTGGCTTTCGGGCGTGATGTGCTCCCAGTATTTGCTTTTGATTTCGTCGCTGCGATCCTTCGTGTAGTATTCATTGTAGAGAGAGATTATCTCGGGTACGTTGACTCCTTCCGAACAGGGCATGCAGTACCTGCAACCAGTGCATCCGACAAAGCCTAGTTTGCTGTATTCCTGCCTGATCTGGCTGATGAGACTCAGTTCATTACCCGTCAGGGTACCTGGTCCCGAACGGCTAGCGCTCTCCACATTTTCTCTTACCTGTTGCTGATTGCTCATGCCACTCAGCACGACAGATACTTCTGGCTGATTCCAGACCCACTGGAGCGCCCACTCTGCCGGCGTCCTCTTGATGTCTGCCTTATCCCAGATGTCTTGGATTTCCTTTGGTGGAGTCACTGCAAGCATTCCTCCGGCGATTGGTTCCATCACGACAACTGCGAGGCCTTTGGACGCGGCGTACTTGAGCCCTTTGGTTCCGGCTTGGTACTCGGTGTCCATGTAGTTGTACTGGATTTGACAGAGGGTCCACCCGTTGTAACTGTCTATGATCTTCTTAAGAACGGTGTATTCGTCGTGAAAGCTGAAGCCCAGGTGCCTGATTTTTCCGTCGTCCATGTTTCTTTCAGCCCACTTGAGCACGCCCATCTCATTCAGCTTCTGCCAACGCTCCTTGGTGAGTCCGTGAAGCAAGTAGAAATCCACGTAGTCTAGTCGGAGGTGGCCTAGTTGCTCGGCTAAGTATTTGTCCATGTCTTGTTCTGAGTTAATAAGCCAAGTTGGCATTTTGGTGGCTAACTTCACTTTTCGCCTGTATCCATCGCGCAAGGCTTTTCCGACGAGTGCCTCGCTGTTTCCTCTGTGGTAAGGATAGGCCGTGTCCAAGTAGTTTACACCGTGGTCGATCGCGTACCTTATCATTGCGATCGATTCGGGTTCATCGATTTTTGCGGCGTCCCCGCCGATGACAGGCAGCCTCATCACGCCGAACCCTAGGGCCGAAACCTTCCAGTCCAGCTTGCCAAAGTTCCGGTACTTCATGAAGATCTCCACTTAATCATTTATCATGGAAAGTCTGCTTATAGATGTTCTGCGCGATCTGGGACCGTTAGCTATTTGAATTTTGTGGGGTTCGAGCTTGACAAAATTGATGTGGCCCTCCCGTATTTCTTTCTCAAAGCATCGGTTGAGGCTTGCGGTGGTCCTACGAGGTATGTCAATTATAACGGGTTTCGACTTGTTATAATTGATAGCCCCCCTACGTTTTTTCAGGGCATTTCAATCGGCAGTCCGACTCGAGCGTGCTTTCAGCAGTCACGCATAAGAAATTAGCAAACGCGGATGTCAGGTGCACACTCGGGAACAGAGTCAAAGAACGTTGCCTAGGAAACATCGTGACGAACTAGTGTGATGTCGTTTGATGCTTGAGTTTGATCTTCTTGTTCACTGGCTTCTTCTTGCAGATGGCTATCCAAGGACTTCCGAAGGCTTTTCGTTAGTCTTCAGGGGTTTTTCGGCAATCCTTGAGCTTCTCTCTCTACATCTCACGAGCGGGACAAGAATGGAGTCCGGTTTCTGAGAACAAGCCTATGCCTACAGAAGCAGAATTGCTTTGGCAAGGTCTCCTTGGCTTTCTTCCAACGCTCTTCTTGCTTCTTCCATGCTTTTGCCCGTTTGGTCAGCCACGAGTCTGACGTCTTCTTCGGCTACGCCGGGCATTTTCCGTTCCGCTGCCTTTTCAGTGACCTTTCCGCCTGTCACCTGGAAGATTTTTTGTCCTTGCATCTCAAGCATGGCGACTTCCGGTTCTTCTATCGTGATTTCTTTGCTACTTGTTTTGATGATGACTTGTTGAACATCGGGCATGGCATCCATGTTTAAGCCCATGCGCTGCATCATTCGTTTTGCTTCACGGGGATTTACGCGTCTGTGCACAGAATCACCCTAGTCGGCATTAAGTACTAAGCGAGCTTCAAATACTTAACTTTCTTCCATGCAGCCACGTCTGACCTTGACTGCTACACCACGTTTGAAAGCTCTCATTTCGTCGCCCGACAACATGGCTCGCCCCACCGCCAAGACCCTGCCGACCTCATCGAGGACGATGACCTCATCCTTCGAACGAATTTCTTCGTCGGCCCTTACAACATGTGCCGCAAAGACGTCACCGCCTTCGGCGATAAACTTCGACACGTCATTCCGAACGGTGACAAAGCATTTCGCAGACTTCTTCATTTCAACGATGCGTTTCGCTCCCGTAATGCTTAGAGAGAACAGACCGTCTGTTGGGCGCATGGTTACGAGTCTCTTGCGAGCCAAGAAGACATAGCGGATTCTTCCGGTTCTTTTGGAAAAAGCGATTTCAACGCCTTTTGGGAAGAGCCGTTTACTTACTCCTTTGCCGAACTGGTAGTCGGCTACGCTTCTGATCCTGCGTAAGGCTTCTTCCAAGCTAATGCACCGACGGAGGGCATATGGTTGATTCGACAACTATAAACACAACTAGAATAATAAAACAGTTCAGGTGTGCAGGCAATTGCGATGTGAAGTCTGCGGACGAAAGATCAACGGCAAACCTTTCAACGTTGTAATAGAAGGGGCAAAACTGACGGTGTGCAACGAATGCGCAAAGCTTGGAAAGATAGTTTATGAAGAGCCCAAACCAAAGGCTACTGTTACGAGGTTTAAGAGGGCGCCTCTGCCTCCGAGAATCCAGACCAGGAGAACGCAGGCTCCTGTTGTGGATACGAGCTTGGAACTGGTGGAGAATTTCGACGTCAAGATAAGGCAGGCCAGAGAGAAACTTGGACTCTCGCATGAAGAATTGGGTAAGAGGATAAACGAAAAAGTCTCTTTGCTCAGGAAGATAGAAACGGGAAAGATGAGACCTGATCATAGGCTTGCAACGATGCTGGAGCACGCTTTGAAGATCAAACTGATTGTGCCGGCAAAGGAGGAAAAGGTTCCTGAGACAAAAATAGCCAAAATTGCTGGCCATGAACTGACCTTGGGAGACTTGATTGAATTAGGCAAGAAGGGGAAACAGGAGGACACGTCCGGACGAAGGCAGCCATAGTTCAACGCCGACGACAGTTTGAACCATTGAGCCTTGATGAACTTGAAAGCCTGGCAGAATCAGCTGGCTACACCGTCGTAGGCAAAATGGAACAAGTCAGAGACCCAGACGCCCGCTACCAGATAGGCTCCGGAAAAGTCGAAGAACTCGCTCAACTTGTGAAAGAAAAGGGCGCTGAAAAAGTGATTTTCGACAACCCTCTAAGACCTACGCAAGCTTACAATCTGGCAAAAGCCACGAATGTCGAGATAATCGACCGTTTCCAACTAATCCTCGAGATTTTCACGAAAAGAGCCACGACAAAAGAAGCCCAAATGCAGATCCAACTGGCAAAACTGCGTTATGATTTGACACAAGCGAAAGAAAGAGTGAGACTGGCAAAGAAAGGTGAACAACCCGGGTTCATGGGGCTCGGAGCGTATGAGGTCGACGTCTACTATGAAAGCGTCAAGAGAGAAATGCATGCTATGCGCAGAAGACTGAAAAAAATTCGGGGAAAACGAGTCCTACACCGTGAAAGAAGGGAAGAACTGGGTTTTACATCGATTTCTTTGGCAGGATACACAAAAGCCGGGAAAAGCTCATTGTTCAACGCTCTGGCAGAAGAAACAGTTCCGGTGGACACGGCGCTGTTTACTACGCTGTCCACGACGACGAGGCTGGTGACTTTTTCCAACAAAAAGTTCTTGCTCACCGACACAGTCGGCTTCATCGACCGTTTGCCCCTAACGCTCATAGAGGCCTTCCATTCGACGCTCGAAGAAACCATCTACTCGGATTTGATACTGCTCATGTTGGACGCAAGCGAGCCAGACTATCTTATGGAGAAGAAACTTTCAATATGCCTCGAAACGATAGAACGAATAGGAGCCGCAGGAGTTCCCATAATAACCGTTCTTAACAAGATTGACCTGATCCCAGAAACAGAGATTCAAAAGAAACTAGAAATCATGAAAGAGAAAGCAACGAACCTTGTGCCCATATCGGCATTGCACAGAACAAACCTTGAACAATTGAAACAAGAAGTGCTGAAGATACTCAGCAACTACGTCAGAGCCTCGTTCACGATACCATTAACGAAAGGAACCATGCCATTCATGGGCTGGCTGTATAAAGGCGCTGACGTGCAAACAGCCGATTACATGGAAAGTTCGGTACACGTGGTTTTTGAAGCAAACCCGTCATTCGCAGAGAAAGTTAGAAACCGCGTAGAACAAGAGTTCCACGCCAAGGTTGAGAAAATCCAGGAAAGAGGCACAACAAATGCCTGAAATCGTAGTGCTAAGATGGGGCCACAGGCCGAGCAGAGATGCAAGACTTACGGCCCACGTTGCGTTAGCAGCTCGCGCGTTGGGAGCTGCTGGACTCATACTGTCAGACATACGAGATCCGAGCATTGAAGAAACAGTTGAGAAAGTCACGCAGAACTGGGGTGGAAAGTTCTTTTTCGAAATGGGAACTCCATGGAAAAAAGCAGTATGCGCGTGGAAAACAAGAGGCGGACTTGTCGTTCATCTAACAGCCTACGGAGAGAACATTGAAACAAGCAACGTTCTGCAGCGTATCAAGAGTTCAAACATGGACATACTCGTTATCGTGGGAAGCCAAAAAGTTCCAAGAGAATTCTTTTCAGAGAGAGTCTCAGATTTCAACGTTGCAATCGGAAACCAGCCTCATTCAGAGTGTGCAAGCTTGGCAATTTTCCTTGACCGTTTCTTTGAGGGAAAGGAACTGGCAAGAAGCTTCAAGGAGGCAAAGATCAAGATTGCACCCCAACGTAGTGGAAAAAAGATCATGAGCAGAGATTCAAGACATTTGGAAGTCTCTCGTAAAGAGATTTAAATGAAACCTCACAAAATATATAGTGTAGAGATCAGTGTGTATTCAAAGCAAAGGATTTACCATGTTATCTAACATAGATGATGCAACTTTGCTGAAAGTTGCAGAAGCGTTAGGCGAAGAGGACGCCGTCAAACTAATCGACATCTTGAAGAATTCGCAGGAAACAACAGACGACGAAATAGCCAACAAAACAGGAATAAGGCTGAATTTTGTCCGCAAGATCCTTTACAAACTCTATGATCATTCCCTTGTAAGCTTAAGACGGACGCGTGATCCGAAAACCGGATGGTTCATATTTCATTGGAGATTGCAACCAGATCAGCTGGAAGGATTCATACTCAGCCAGAAACGGAGAGTACTGGAAAAACTCGACGTTCGACTGGAATACGAGAAAAATCACGACTTCTACTACTGCCAAACAGCCGGATGCAAACGAGTTCCCTTTGAAGAAGCCGTAGAACTAGTTTTCAGATGTCCAACATGCGGCAAACCGTTAATGCATTACGACAACGAGAAGATCCGTGACGCATTAGGCAAGAAGGTCGATATCTTAAGGAAGGAGCTTGGTGAGTGAAAAGCTCCCGACAAGAGAGCAAGCTCTTCAATTTCTCAGGCAGAGTGGATGCCGAGACAACGTGATAAGACACGTTGAAGCTGTTTCTGCGTTGGCTGTTGAGATTGCTGAAGCCTGCAAAGAAAAAGGATACGACGTTGACCTGGAACTGGTCGAGGTCGGAGCCCTTTTGCACGACATCGGCCGTTCGAAAACTCACAGCGTTCACCACGCGGTTATAGGCGCAGAAATAGCCAGATCGCTGGGTTTGCCAGAAGCAGTCATATCAATAATCAAACGGCACGTTGGCGGCGGAATAACAATCAGAGAAGCAAAAAAACTGGGATGGCCTAAGGACATATACGTTCCTTTGGCGCTTGAAGAAAAAATCGTCTCCTATGCTGACAAACTCATCGAAGGCTCACGGCGAGTGCCCATAAAGAAAACCATAGAACAATTAGCTGAGGAACTGCCACCGCCTGCCATTGAACGCATATGGAGGCTGCATGAAGAAATGTTGGCTCTGGTCGGCGACTGCGAATGCCTACCGTGACACTGCTCGCAAAAGCCTACAATAGTTTTCAGCTCAAGGAACTCTACGCTACCCTGAAATCCACATTCAAAGACCTGAAAGTCAAGTTCGAAGTCTGCGGCGTAACGAACCGTGACTGGATCCAACTGTCGGTTTCTGGGGAAGACGAAAACGTGACTTTGCACTATATGGATGACAAGATTGGATTCTGCCCAACTAATTTAGAAAGTGTTAGGAAAATTCTCGACCATACATGGACGGGTAATAGGTCTAGACAAGAACAAGAACGAACTTTACGTGGACATAGGTGTCTTTTCGCCAGACCCTGTTGATGCGGCAGTTACATTGCCACGCCTGCAGGCCCAGCTTGCCGATGGGAGAAAGATATCACTCGGCAAACTCGTTGAACTCTTTGGCCTGTGCAAGAACTTGCCATTAAGCATCAAAGTTCTAAGGGTTGACAGTGACAGAAGTCGTGTTGAGGCTGAACTAGCCGAAGCCCAGCAGGATCAGTATGGGGACTGGATTAGGTCACTGCTCGACAGACTGCAAATCATAGGTGCTTCCTATGGTGAGATCAAATCAGCTTTGGCAAAGACCGGATTCAACCGTGACGTAGTGGCCATAGAAGCTTTGGGAACCTTTGAATACTCGATGGTTTGCAAATTGGGAACAGACGCTGCGGGATTGATCCCGAGACTCGGCAAGAACCTAGGAAAAGCAGCTTTCACCATTTTCAACCCAAGAAAAGTGACTGAGTTCTTCGGCGAAGAATGAGTGCCGCTTATTTTCTGGAAACGAGGTAAACACCGATGAGAATCAGAAATCCCCCGGCAGCGGTGAACAATGTCATTTCTTCATTCACAAAAATGGTTGCGAACAACACGGTTATTAAAGGTTCACCAAACATGAATGAACTTGTCACCGCGGCCTTGACCTGCTTCATCACGTAGAACCAGATGAAATATCCCAGAAGCGAACACGTGAAGGCCAAATAGAGTATAGCTAACCACTCATGAAAGTTCAACGTAAGTATTTCATGAAAGGTGTTTTCAGCTAAGGAAAAAGGGATCAGACACAGCCCACCTATCATGTTCACGTAGGCAACGACGAGAAATGGACTGTATTTCTCCATTATCTTCTTCCCCACGAGAGTGTAGGTAGCCCAGAGGAACGGCGTGGAAAGCAGGATGAGGCTTCCCAGAAAGAAACCCATACTGCTCCTGAGGCCTAGCGTCCCGCCTGCGATCACAGCGAATGTGCCTAGCGCAGCAATTCCAATGCCGAAAACCTGCTTTCTCCTCAACTGCTCCTTGAACATTCGAGCCGAAAAAACACTGATAAGAACTGGCGCCAGCAGACAAACCAAAATTGATGCGATTGAAGCACTCGCCATTTGAATACCCGTGTACTGGATAATGAAGAAGAAAGAAACGCCTGTAAGAGCCAGAAGTGACAAGGTTGGAACATCCCTTTTTTTAACAAGAACTGCATAATCCGGACTTCTCAATCTGTTAAGTAAAAGCACCAGCAAGAACAAGGCTCCTGCGACAAGAAACCTGAAAGTCGCTATAGCAACCGGAGTTAACCCCTCCCGAAGCGTTGCCTTCACAACCACGAACGAGCTACCCCAAAAAGTAATCAAACACAACATCAGGAACGCGCTTAAAGGGCTGATTACCCTAGTTGCCATGACGGATAATTCTTCTTACCTCGCCTAATAAGCAGTTAGAGCTGAAAACCCAAAAAGCACGTGTTGCTAGTGGCCGGACTCATGCCCTAACGGGTGTCTGGGTCTATACATGACATTTTCCTGATTTTGAGCGAAACAGTGCTTCTGTTACTGTACAAGTAGAATCAACGCGAGCGCCAGTTCGTTACTCTTTCAATATCTCATAGGAGGATGTTATTCTAACTGCGTTCTTCAGCATTCCTCCTACCGAGCAGTATTTTTGTTCAGAAAGGCCTATTCCTCTTCTCAACAGGCGCATATCTGTAAAGCTGAATGTAGGGAACGAGCGAAGACACAAGCTTGTTTTCGGCCTTTTTCAGGTGCTCTTGAAAAGTCGTCCTCGGCACTCGCTTCTTGGCCGCTATCGATTGTATATCATTTTTCCTCGGAAACAGATAGTAACCACTGTTGTGTGCCGTCAAGAGCGCATCCATCTGTCTATCGGTCAGCTCCGAGAAAAGTGCGTCCGCTGTCAACGTCAGAGAACTGGCAATAAAACCGTTGAACGGAACTTTCCGCACGATCTCGTAGACGAAACCACGTCCCTCCATCCTTTCCAAAAACTTCTTCAGATCCTCATGCCTGAAGGCTATGATGCGATAGTACTCCCACCCCTTCGAATAGACCACGGGCGAAACATGAAGAAGGGCAAAATCCTCAAGGTTCTTGCCCACAGAATTTTTTCTCGTACACGCGCAGGTCTCTATGATCAAATGGGCTTTTTGCTGATTCGATGATTCCTCGATTAGCGGGCCGAGACCAGACATCTTACACTCGGCGACCTTTGCTTCGTAAACCAATGTCCTAATTCTAAACTCGATGACCAGCTTAACAACTGGTCGTTTCCAAAAAGCATATTCCTAGAAATTAAGCAATGTGATTATCCTTTTCGTTTCAAATAATGACATGAGAAACTGTCAGTGGTTATTTATCGTTTCCCATCTCTCAACTGATCTCCTCATTACATCTTTTAAGTGAATTTTTCGCTTTCAAGGTGCGAGGAGAGGGTTTGATGCTTGCGGGAAAGGCGAGTACCGAAGCCAATGACCCGAAACTTCTTGCTCCTGCAGCAATAGATGAGATTCACTGCAAAAACCTCTAAGGGCAGTTCCTGAGGTAGGAGCTTTGCTTTTCGTCTGAACTACTTTTAGAGTTGTACGTGGGTCTACACGCTTATTTGTAGTCGCTAAGGAGTTTATCGATAAACTTCGCTAGATACTCTTCGCTTGCTCTCTTTCCAAGTTCTTCGTACATCTCTTCAGGCAGTCTCCACTTGTCTTCCACAGTTTTTGCAACCTTGGCAGGCACGCCGTATGCGATGGAGAAGTCTGGCACATCTTTAGTCACGAGGCTCGATGCGCCTATGAGGCATTCTCGACCTATGACTACTCCGGGAAGGACAGTGACGTTTACTGCTATTCTGCTTCCAAATTTGATGTGAGGCCCTTTAGGTATGAACCTCTCTATGTTCCTTCTTCCGTGTAGAATTTGGGGATCGTTGGCGCCGACGAATTCAGGGGCGATGAACACCCAGTCCTCAATGATTATTCCTGTGGTTATGTGACACTGGGAGTGTATGAGCACGTTGTTGCCGATCCAATTCTTCCCTTCGCTGGCGCTCAATGACCCAAAGATGGAGTTATCGCCAATGTTAGTTTCCCTTCTCAACACAGCGTTGGTGCCTATTCTAGTGTGACTTCCTATGTTACAGTCATGCTCTATGAAAGCACCAAACTGGATAATGCTGCCGGTTCCTATTTTGGTATTGTCACCAATGTAGGCATGAGGAAAAATGACGACGTCGTCACCTATGGACGCGTTCTCTCCAATAATGCAGTTCTGCCCTATCTTTACTCGTTTACCGTAACTTACATATCCATTTTTCATTCCAGACCGCCTCCAACATATCGAAATAACAGCGCACGCTTTTTCGGACTAATTCTCTTGATGCCGCTTCTTACTGCCATGGTTTTATTAACTTTTCCGGAAACAAGACATGTCTAGCTTTCTTGTCAGTAACAGTTGAATGAAAAAGTATATGAGCAGGTTGCATATCTGAGATCTTTTGGGGAGTAAGTTGTCGAAGACGATAACGGTTTTTGGAGTAGTGATAACAATACTTCTAATCGCTGCGACAACGTTAGCCTTGAAGACTTCAGGTAACGTAGTACGCACGCTAGGTAACGCAACGGTAGCAAATGGAACGAACGTGTTGTTTGAAGATGATTTTGAGGGATACGACGTTGGCACTTTCCCCTATAGTGGTGGGTGGCAATTATGGTTTGATGGAGCTGGAAGTCAATACCAGATTATCACTGATAACGTCTCTGCCTCTCCGACAAAATCCTTACAACTCTTAGGATTCGACGGATGGGCTGCCTTCGCCGCCAAACCATTTGCGACCGACGCCTCAGAGATCGGTTTTCAAGTGAGCGTAATGGTTGCCAACCCAAGAGGGGGAAATCGTGACGATGCACGGGTGAGTTTTACGAGTTGGACGTCTCCAAGTACATCCAGAGAAGTTGCGCCAGTTTGCTTCGACGATGGCGGCATGATTGCTTCGGGTGATAAAATTCTACAGTCTTACGTCGCCAATCAATGGTACAAGATCACTTTGATTCTTGATAGACCTAGCGATACATATTCTGTTTGGGTTGACGGTGTGTTATGCGGAGAGAATCTCAAAGTGACAACAAGCTCACCGCCTGCAACCAATAATCCTTCATACGAAATCGAAGCGTTCTCGGTGAGTCAATGCTACAACCAGGTTCCAGTATATTTTGATGACGTAGAAGTCTTTACGTCGCCAATTCTTCTTGTGGGAAGACCTGCTATAACGCCTGCGACGCCGAATTACAATGAAGACGTTGCTGTTTCGGTTGCCATCGGTGGCGATGCAGAGGTTGACCGAGTCTTGCTTTCTTACACTTATGATTTGACTTGGAAGAACATTTCGATGGCTGATAGTTGATGGTACCTTTGACGCGACGATTCCTTCTCAACCATACGGGACTCTTGTTCAGTATAGGATTTATGCGAATGATACAAACGGAAACTGGTATACCTCATCAACGTACTCATACACGGTATCCGATGTGTTTCCTCCAGAGATTGTTGGGGTTAACTGGACACCTGAGGAACCTACGGCAAATGACACGGTGAAAGTTGCTGCAAACATTACTGAACCCGCTGATGCAAGTGGAGTGAGCAAAGTTCTGTTTTCTTTTAGGGACTGTTTCGGTCAGTGGTGGAACACCACGATGACGTATGATGAGGCAAGTGGTTTATGGAATGTGATAATACCGCAACAGCCGCACAACGCTGCAGTTCAGTTTTATGTTGTAGCTTATGACCATGCTGGAAACATGGCCATTGGAGAGAACAATGCCTACACAGTGTTACCAGAGTTTTCATCAACCATAATCCTGTTGCTAGCCTTAGTCTCAATAACGCTTGCTTTTGTGTTAGCAAAGAAAACATCCTTGCTGAGTAGCCACAGGTTATCCACCTAGCTACGCCGTTGCTTCGGGAACCGAGAGAACCCTGTCTGCAATGAATCATCACGCGAGGGTTTGATGAATCGATTTCGACAAGACAGTAACAAACAGAAAAGCATGAATCAGGCTCTATTTCCGAAAATCGATCGATCAATCAGTATCCTTACACACAAGTACACAATGAAAACCCAACTGCAGCAAAAAGTGCGCGCTGAGAATGAATAATGCGCAACGATTGAGATTATTTCTTCAAGCGTTTCTCCTTGTGCTTTCTTCTTTTCTCTTCTCTTTCCTTCTTGGTCATTGGTTTCTTTTTAGTGCTTCCAGTGCTCAGTGCAATCACCACGCTCAAATAGTCAGAATAGGGAATTAAGTTTTTGCGCGCGCTCTGGCTAATGCGGGTGCTTCTTCTAGTCTCCTTACTTTCTCAACGTTACTCTTTCCATGTTTCCATTTTCCTCGACTTTTCATTCTTTTCAAAAAGCGTTCTCTTTTCGCCTGCTTTTTCCTCGATCGTTTCAAACAAATCTTCCTTCCCAGAATCAAATAGTAACAACAAACAAGAATTATAACCTTGACCTAAATGCGAAGTGAATGCTGCGTCTAAGACCGGAATCTAGGATTTGGGAGCTGTGAAAATATCCTCAGGCTACTCTGTTGTCTTTTCGCTTTATAAGGAAGTATGCGTAGTATAAGGGCAACAGCGTTCTGTTGTTGAGAGACCGGAAGAACACAACAACGTTGCACGTTACAATTAATGATGAAAGGAGTGATGGAAAATGGTGGAAAGATCGGGAATTGTTTTCATTGGAAGTAAAACACCAATGGACTATGTTCTAGCAATTATTACAAGCCTATCCGCGAGCACTGCTAAGGAAATAACCTTGAAGGCCAGAGGACGAGCAATTACCACAGCTGTTGACGCAGCCGAAATAACCAGAAGCCGCTTCCTAAAAGACCTAAAAGTAAGCAGAATCGCCATAGGAACAGAGGAGATGCCCGCAAGAGAAGGCGAAAACAGAGCACGGATGGTTTCAACAATAGAGATAACCCTTGCAAAAGAGTAAGAGAACCTTAAGAAACACACGCGCAATTATAGTGAGGGACTATTAAGGAACGGGCAACGACGAAAAACAATGAAGCTTGCTGTCCTGGTCCATGAGATTCTTATTCGTAGAATATGAGGTTTTGTTCCTCTAAGCTTGCGTGAAGCTTGTGCACTGCGTCGTAAACGTCCTGTTCTTTCTTCGCTCCTGTGCAAACAAGGTTCCCGCTTGCGAATATCAGTATGACCACCTTGGGCTCGTCCATCCTGTAGATCAATCCTGGAAACTGCTCCGGCTCGTACATGGTTTTTACAAGCTTGCCAACTGCCTGTTCCAAATCTACCTTTCCGCCTAAGCTTACGGAGGCAACGATGTTCTGAATCTTCAACTCCGGCTTGCTGATGATGATTATTCCACCCTTCTTCAACTCTTTAACAACGTTCATAACAGCCCTGCGCGCTTCCTTTTCCGATTTCGCGCCCGTGCACACCATTTTTCCAGAGTTGAAAATCAGCGTGGCCGTCTTCGGTCTCTTAAGCCTAAACACTAGCCCAGGAAACTGTTCCGGCCGATACTCAACCCCTGGATAACTCTTCACGATAGCGTTCAAGTCAACCTTCTGGTTTAAGGTGGCAGAAGCAACGACGTTTTGAATTTTTATTATGGCTTCAGTCTTCGGCATAAAAAACCACTTCTTATAGTGCGCGCGCATTCGATGACGCTTAAGCTTCCGCTTCTCCCCAGTCGCAACTGCCTTTCACCGCTGAACCAAGCTACTGTACCATTTTTGACGTCAACTACGTCGCCCTTATGCACCATGCTGATCTGGTGGTTCCATAAACTCATTTTCATTGAACCAGTTTCGTCTTTGATAAGTGCGTTTGATATACAAGCCGTCGTTCCATATCTCGTGTAGACGAGTTTAGATTCTGGAATCTCGAGCACTTCTGCTTTGAGGCTGACTTTTCTCATTCCGACTTTCAAGTTACCAATCTTCGAGGTCACACCCTCGAAATTCTTGACTAAGGAAGTTCTGGCCAAAATTGTTTCTGTGTAGCTTTCGAGCTGATTCTTTCCTTGCAAGATAGCAATCGATATCGGAAATTGAGCTATAACCTCCGGCGCGCGCTTTCGACCGTTGGTAAAGAGAAAAATCGCTGAATTTTTCGTCCTCTTACGACACTTTATAGCCAACTGCGCACATTCTGACCCGTCGTGATTCCAAGCTTCGACAATGCGATTGAAGAATTCACTCGAATCAACCTTATGCAGCATCGCGATTCTGGCAAGGTTCTCCAGAATCCTTCCATCTTTGTAGGAAGGCATGCTGCTAAGACGCCTGCCTCTACCTCTCCAAATTTGCTTAGCCATCTAACTTGTTTCCACTCTGCTTTTTTTCACTCGACAAATCCATCGCTAAAATAATAGATCTGGAATGTGCACCTCAATATTCTCAACATCACTTATATAGCTTAGCTGCTAGGCATACCTGTCTATAGTTATTGAAGTCGTCTGAGGAACGCCTTAACGTTTAGTGCGCTCTAGCTGAGTAGTTCGACTCTTGCTCCTATTGCTTGTCCAAGTGTGCCTTTGTGGAATTTGGCTGTGATAACGCCTTTCTTGCCGTGCAAGCCCATGATTCTGCCGATGAAGCTAAGCGCGCGCGGTTTAGAAGTCCGATTGGAGATTTCTATCGAATTCTTATGTCTTTTTTTCTCTCGAGCAAATCTGTGATTTCTTCGGATTCACTCGTGTAGTCTTTATGTTCCTTGACCAGTCTTCTTAGTCTATTTTGGTTGAAACTTCCAGTATAAATTCCAAACCCAAACACGGCGAGTAGCGCCCAGAAAAAGAAGTTGGAAAACGCGTTCAAACTCTTTGTGTAAATTTCTAGTGCTATGGGAATCGATGCGCCCAGAGCTGTGAAATAGCCAGTAATCGTTCCTATGAGAGCTCCCTTAAGATCGTCCCTGTTATCGTTTATGTTTTTGGCCAGACCCGCTTTTCTTTCCCACAGATTTGAGGTGTCACCACAGTCTACAGCACTGAACAATTCATCAAAGGCTGTGACTGGATCATTGTTTGTGCGATGTACGAATGCGCTATTCATTTTTTCATGATACAACTCTCTGCTCTCTAAGTAGTGTGTCTTGAGAGCTATGTTGTCTACGTAAAGCGTTTTCCTCTGTTGCCAAGCATACCTAATGTTTTCTAAGAAGCCCCTCATTTTTTGTATGAGCCTGACCATGTTTATTCTCAGTTTTGTTAATAGGAGAATCCTAGTCTATTTAAGCATGGGTTTTGGGACATAACTTTCCCCCAGCCCCAACTTATAACGCGCACTCTATCTCTATGGCCAAGCACCAGATCTATAACATTGAACTTCCCCTCGCAATCGCCCGGATGCGAATGCAAAATGTCAAACAAGCATAATGTCGTTCTCTATGTCGACAAAGAATTAGTTGAAAAGTCACGTGAATTAGGGTTCAATCTCTCAAAAACGTTCGAAAACCACTTAAAACACTTGTTAATGCAGTTTTCACATGTTAATTCTTCAAATAACACTAGAAACGATGGAAATATTGATTGTTGGTGGGCCGAGCCGGACTTGAACCGGCGACCTTTGGCTCGTAAAGCCAATGTCCTAACCAAGCTAGACGACCGGCCCCCTAAACTAGCATACTTTTTCTCTGTTTTTTTTACTTTCTCTTCCGGTATATGGCTACTTGGTCTTTTTCACTGTAGCGGATGAATTCAAAGCCTGCCTCGATTAATTTGTTTTCTTCTTCCAGGTTGGTCGCGTGGGCTACGTGCCATTCGTCGCTTTCAAAGTCTAAGAGTTGGGTGTAGAAGTCGGTGTTTTCGAGTTTTCTGTGACCAAGCATTTGCTGGACGTGTTTTATGTTTTTGGTTCGGTGATATTCCATGGTGGCTTTCCAGTGACGAAACGTGTGCAGGTGGATTTGCCTAAGTTTGGGGTTTTGGAGTATTCTGGCGAGTCTGGTTCTCTGTTTGGTGAAGCCTGTCCGTATCGTATCTGCCCTAGTGTTGAATATGTATTCTCCTGTTCTCGGCATATTGTTTAGCATCGCTATGGTCGTTGGCGTGACTTTGACAATTCTGGCGTTGCTGCCTTTTATTGGGTTGTTTATTTTTATTGTACAGGTTTTTTCGTCTACGTCGATCCATTTCAGTCTTGTCGCTTCGGAAGTTCTGGCTGCAGTGTCCTTTAAGACTTGGAGGAACGTGGCGGTTCTTTTCCCGCAGCCTGCGATCAGCTGGTTTATTTCTTCCTCTGTCGGTATGTAAGGAAGTTTTCGCTGAACCGTTGTCTTAGGTGCTTCCCATTTTATATCAAAGGTCTTGGCGAAGCTTCGGTAGGCAACTATGAAGACTTTCTTATTCTGCTGTGTCCAGTTATTCGTGGCGAGTACCGTTAAGACGCTGTCACCGCTAGTAAGGTCAGCTCCTTTTTTAGCGAGCAATTTGAGCTTGTAGACTCTCTGTTTGATAGTGATTTCAGCTAGGCCTCTTTCCTTTGCTTGCCAAGCATATTCCAGATTAACGCTGATAGCCTCGATGCTTCTGTGCTCTTCCGCTAAGCTGTTTCTTGTCGGGTTACTTCGGTCAAGTTTTTCGACCCTTCTGTCAAGAAGCTCGCATACTTGACGCGCGCGCGACGTCCGCATGATTTAAGGGAACTTGGACCCGGAACCATAGCGACTCTTTGGTTACAGTCGAATGGGTGTGTGCCTTCATCCGATAGCGAGGAGAATGATAGGCAGAACAGGAGTCAAACGAACAGGAAAGAACAAATAGCTTCATAGGCGCGTGCTATTCTAGATTTAGAGTTGAACGAGCATTGCAGTAGAAGATTTTTGCACGCTCATGTGCAGACAGGTTTGCTTTGTTTATTGATTTTACCATGTCCTCTTGTTTTCCAAACGGATAGTCGCTGCCAAAAATGACTTTGTCAGCGCCAACCACATCAACTACGTAGTCGATCAATTGCGGCGGACATGGTTCTAGCCAATAGACGGCAGGGGATCGCGAGATTCCTGAAGTCATCAAGTATGCGTTTTTGATTTGTTTGTCTCTAAGGGTGAATGCTGTTTCCTTAACAAGATCTGGGATGACGCCGCCCATGTGGGCCAGCAAAATGGTGGCTTCGTGTTCTTCTGCGACCTTAAGCGCGATGTCATATCCCGCCATTTCTCGCCAGCGTCCGCAGTGAACTAGGATTGGAATGTGCTCGTCTCCACAGAACTTTAGAAGGGGCAGCATTTTAGGGTCGTCCAAACGTGTTTTTGCGTGGGAAGGATGAAACTTTACGACCTTGATTTGATTATGATGCTCTTTGAGGTAGGCGAAATGTTTCCTGTCTGGAACAAACCAAAAAGCAAAGTAGAACCTAGCACGATTGGATTCTGCAATCCGCTTTACGTTTTCATTCCCATCCTTGTTAGTGGCTATTATGACAGCCCGCACTATTCCTGCCTTTTCCATGGACTTCAATAGTCCTTCGGCGGTTGATTGGACACCCAGCCCAGCCCATTCGCCGATGAAAGTGTGCGAGTCGAGTATCTCATCCATTCTCTCGTTGCTCCTCACGTTCCTCAAGTGTCTCTTCTTTTGGCACAGCACCGACAATCTTGGCAGGTACGCCCATCACTATTGAATAGTCTGGAACTTCCTTCGTGACGACAGCTCCCGCGGCGACCATGGCTTCTCTACCGACAATTGTGCCTGGAAGCAGAGTCACTGAAGCCCCTATCCTTGCACCTCTTCTGATTTTGGCTCCTTTGTAGCCTCTGCTTATCCATGGTCGCCTGTAATCCATGACTGGGTCGTTGGTAGTCATCATGAACGGAGCCGCGAAGACATAGTCTTCAATCGTAGAAAACGCAGTGATGTGGCTTTGTCCACATATTGAACAATAGCTCCCGATTGTGCTGTACCCTTCAATTACGCAATAGTGTCCGATGTTAGTTTGTTTCCCGATATTAGTGTTCTCGCGCATAATTACTCCATGGTAAATGCCACTGCCGTCTCCAATTCTGCATCCCTTGTAGATAACGACGTTTATGCCGACGAAAACGTCATCTCCAATGGAGGTCTTTTCCACGACTTTTCCTCGCGGCTTGCTGATTTTCGGGTACCCAACAACAGCGCCACGGCTGATAATTGAATTCTTCCCTATCACGCATGGACCGTAGATTACTGCATTCCTTTCAATGACGACTCCCCCTCCGAGCTTGACATCGCCAACTATTTCTGCAGTCGGGTCAACCCTTTGTCTACTCATTCACCACCACCTCCTCTTTTTGCTGGGCAAGAAGACCGTGCGTAGGTTGTCCATGAATCACGCGGAGATTTATCCGAGGACGACTCGGAATAACTTCGTTTTTCTGCCATTCAACAACGTTGTGGATGCCTTGTCTGAGGCTGACATGAGGGTTGTAACCGAGTTTCCGAAGCTTGTCTATGGAGAACCGTTTGATTGCGGATAGGAACTGTGAAGGCGGGTCCACGATTTCAATCTGATCCTCGCAGCCGCCTGCTTCCTTGATTATGATTCTTGCGACTTCTTCCATGGTGTGGATCTCATCAGAACCGACGTTGTAGGCCTCGTATTTTCCGGAGAATCTGACTTGAGTGACAAGCCTAATTCCTTGAACAAAATCGCCTATGTAGCACCAAGCTCTCTCCGTTCCTTTGTGTACCATTATCGTCTCTCCCGCTAGCGCTTTGAAGACGAAGTTGCATATCGCAGTCCTGAATTTCGATGGGTATTCGCCCGGACCGTACACCATAAAAGGTCTAACTGTGATGGCCTCCAGGCCGTAGTTTTCAACGTAGTGTCTCACGAGGGCTTCTCCAAACAGCTTGCTCATCGCGTAAACGTTTGTCGTCGTGAAGGCTGAGGCTTTCTCCAAATCCTCTTCCACGACGGCATGCCCGTCGTCGTAGAGTCTTCCGTAAACTTCCGAGGTACTGAAGTAAATGAGCCTAGCTGAATTGTCAAGGCAGAGTCTGATCAAGTTGATCGTTCCAACATCGTTCACGTAAACCATTTTCTGCGGAAACTCTTCTCCTCTCATACGGCCCACTTCTGCGCCCATGTGCATCACGATGTCGATCTTGTTCTTCTTGAAGACTTTGTACAAGTCCTCAAAGGAAGTAATGTCTGCCCTGACATAGTTGTCAGCGTCTTTCATCATTATGTCAGAGCCTATCACTTTGTAGCCATGCTTCGCCAAGTAGTCCGTCAGGAAAACTCCTATATGTCCAAGAGCGCCCGTTACAAGAATTGTCTTCAACAATCCATACCTCCTAGAACTTTGACGAAATATTCTCTGAGAGCAGCTTTAGCGTCAGGCATTGTCATTCCCCATTTTTTCAGTAGACCCTGTAACCGAGTAGCGTCACCGTAGTGCTTGGCGGGCCATTCTTCTCCGCCATGCTTCACGACATACCTGAAAGGTCTTACGCTGTGTAGAGTTTTGATTATGTCCAGAACCGTGAGCGGCTCTGGGTGGTTGAGATTGACCGGCATCAGATGCTGATGCATGCACGTCATGTCGTTGAGTTTGAGCGCAACCATGGCGACAAACTCAACTGGCAAAGGATTTAGAAATGATTTGCCTCTTCCGAACACGGTCAACTTAACGTTGTATTTTGCCGCGTGTGCGCACCGAGGGACTAGTCTTCTTTTCTTGTCGCCCTTGCCGAATATGTATGTAGGGCGGACCGAGATTAGCGAGTTCAGCTTGCCGATACGCCTGAAGTACTCGGCATACATCTCCGTTGCATGCCTCGATATGCCATAAGGAATCGTAGGTTTCAGCTCTGCGTCCTCCTTAACAGGTCCAACATGACCGTAGTAGACTGATTGCGACGAGAATAGCACTAAGCTGCCGCTGAAGTTGCTCGCGAAGTTCAAGAAGGCCAAAATGTTGAACTGAGCGTCTCGAGCAGGATCCTTAGATGCGAGTCCGTGATCCGTGTTGCCTGCAAGATAAATGGCTTGTGAAAACTTTTGGGCTTGCTTGGCTGACGCTGGGTTGAACAGATTGAGTTGCACGGCCTTCACTTCAGGTCTGATTCTAGACTTGTTTTTGTTGTAGGCAAAGACGAAGGATTTCTCGATTCCTTGGCGTATTGCTTCCTCTTGTATTGCCTGACCTATCATTCCACTACCTCCAACGACAATCGTGGTCATGCCGGTGCACCTCAGGGTATTTCTTGCAGAAGTGTCCTGAACCTAATTGCCTCATCAGTGACGAGCGCGTTTTGGACACGGTAACTGAGTTCCTGCTGATATGTTCGACTTGCAGTCACGAGCCTGCCAACTGCCTTGCTTGCCTTTGCAGCAGCCCCAACGAGGACCCAACTCAAGCTCCTCTTATTCTTCAGTATGAAGTCGCAGAGGTACTTGTGAGTAGCTGGGTAAATCAGAAGACGCTTGTCTAAGAGCCAAGTTGAGAGAAATATCGTTGACTTTTGAACACGCTCAAGCAACTTGTCAGCATCTTCAAGAATGGTGAGAAGCCTTAGCCTCACTAGTTCTGCCCCTCGGATCATGAGCGAGGTATTCTTTGAAACCTGTCTGGGATGATCTCTGTAGAATATGGGCGCTCCGGAGAGAACTTTGACTTTCAGTCTGAGAGCGGCATATCGCATCAAAAGGTCCGCGTCTCCATCAACATTTCCCGTGAACGGGTCTATCTGTCCATAGTTGTTGATGCATTGTTTTTCTATCATGACCGAGCTGAAGTTTATAGGATTACGAAACAGGAGCGCGATCAGCCGTCTATGAGGATTGCCCTCGAAGTACCAGTTCATCGACCGCAGCATGGGAGCATAAGAAGGCTTTCTTAAGAACATATGGCCAATGTCCGCGCCTGAGTAGACATCTCTGTAGTAACTCCAAGAAGCTCCTTCTCTTCTCATTGACTCCACTTGTTTCGTTGTCTTTCCTGGTTCGAGTATGACGTCATCGGCTGCAAGGAATGAAATGTATTCACCCATGGCCTCTGAAAAACCGATGCTTGAAGCAGTTCCTGCGCCCCTATTGCTCTTCAGTCGAACTAGTCGCACCGTAACATCCTCCGGCTCGAAGCTTTCAACACGCTCAACTGTGTCGTCTGTGGATCCGTCGTCAACGATCACGTGCTCAAGCGGGCGATGGGTCTGATGCTTCACGCTTGACATTGCTTGCTCTATCATGCATCCCATGTTGTATGTCGGCGTCACTACACTAACCAGACTCATGAGTCCACCGCCTGGTTACACCGTCTTCAGATTCGATGTACTTGGTGCAGATTTTGAAGATGCTCTTTCCAATTGTGTCGCAGCTGAATCTTTCTTTAACGTAGCGTTGGAGCTCGAATGGATCATATCTCTGCCAGTTAGCAAGCATGTGTTCCAAACCCTTGAGAAGGCTTTCCTTGTTTCTCCTCTTCACAGTCACTCCGGTGGTCTCTGTGACAAACTCTTGTGGTCCACCGCATTCTGTTACCACAACTGGAACCCCATGAGCCATGGCTTCTAGCGTTGCTATTGAGAAGGTTTCGAAGTTGCTGTTCAAAACGAAAAAGTGAGCTTTTGCGAAGTATTCATGAAGCCTTTCGTTGGGGACATATCCATAAAAGAATATCTTAGAGCCTAATAGTCCGGTTTTCTCCGCTAGGCTTTCTAGGCGCTCTTTGTCTTCTCCGTCGCCGACTATGTGTAATTCGATGTTGCCATGCTTATGAACGAGCTCAGTAAAAGCCTCGATCAGCCCTGAAATGTTCTTCGATCGATCGTCCAGCGCTGAAACAGTCAATATCCCTATTCTTTCGACGTTCTTGTGATGATGCACTACTTTGTCCGGAATACCTACGACATTTGGTACAACGAAGCAATTGCCATTAGCAAGACCGTGTCTTCTAATAGCTGTAAGCAAACAGTTTGAAACCGTCCCAACTGCAGTAGCGTTTTTGAAAACCTGTCTGATCAACAGCTTCTTATATATTGGCGAATTTTCGTACGATCCATCCTCTTTGAGATAAGCGGAGCTATGTTCAACAACGATGTATTTTAATCCCCTTTTCCTAAGTTGCAGAGCAAACAACCCTGCAGGATAGGCTGAATTAACGATTACCAAGTCTGGCTCGCCAATTTTCCTCAACAAAAAATCATAGCCAACGCAATAGCCTGTAACGTGCCTCTCGAATTTCAGAACTTTTGAGACTGCGGAAACTCCGAGGTCGTCAACTCGGTAGTACACGTTGACAGAGCGGATCCCGTTTGCATCGTCATATTCGAGCTCAAATTCACTGTCGGTCAAGCCCGTGTCTGGGGCAACAAAAAGCGTTGTGACATCGCAGAACTTCGAGACCGCAATCGCATGCTTTCTCACGAAGATACCATTGACCGGATTCGTCCTGCTAGGAAACCAGCTTGCCAAGAACAGAACGTTCGGGCGAGGCTTGACGATCTCTATTCTGATGCTGAGTGTTTCCATGTTTTGAAGCATATAGACCCTGTCTGTCTTCTGTCTCGATCCGTGTGTAGACTGGATTCGACTCAGTCTGTATATCATGATTATGAATTCAGAATCAATATTGCTCGCATTTCAACGCAGATCGTGCAGCACATCGCGACGAATTTGAGCGAGTTTTCCCGCGCAGTTCGATTCGCTAGCGTGTTCCCAAATGGTCAAAAATGGTTTTAGTTCCTTTTTGCCATTAAGTTTGCAACTGCAAAGAAATCAAAAACAAATGCGAACCCACAGAAAAGCATCTCCAAAACGCCACAGGCGAATGATAGTCGTTTTAGACCATTTTCGGAGCAGGCACGCGAAGTTCGTTTACGAACGATGCAAAATGAAAGCCACATGTAACCTCGCAGTCAAGAACGCAAGTGTGCGAGCCTGCTAGCCTCGGACACCGAGAACCAAACGGATCGCCTGCAGACAGACGGAGTCCTATCTCGCATCAAATTTAGGCTCAGAAACCCGAGCATGAGAAGAAAAACTGACTACATTCTAGGGCCAGCAGAAAATCAAGCGAAAGCCAGACCGAACGCTGTTCCACACGCGATACTTTTGACACACCGGCATGTAAATTCAGATGCCATGCAGGAATCACGCCGTCATTGAGCCTGAACAATAAAAGAGTGGGCCGGACCGGACTTGAACCGGCGACCTTTGGCTCGTAAAGCCAATGTCCTAACCAAGCTAGACGACCGCCCTCACAGTTTCTGTTTGCTTTCAATATACAGTCTTAGATTAAGCTTTTCTGCACTGTCACTCTTTCGTGTAATCTTTTGTGTAATATGGCTTCTGTTTTATGTAATTCTTAGAGCTTTGAGATGCTCTGGCACCCTAGGTTTCTTTGAATGCTTAGGGATACCGATGATAAGCCACGTGAACGGGTAGCCTAGGGATTTGTGTTTGCTTGTTATAGGTTTCGAAGCGGTTTTTGGTTCTCTCGGTTCTGAAAAAGTCTGAGTCAGGACGCTTTACAACGGCGACTGCTGAAGTTGACTGCGTTTAATTTGTGGGTGAGCCGCGTAGCACGCGCTAGGAATGACTTGGTTTATTAAAACTTGACTCATCAAGGATAAATATGAAGATGTCATCTCTCAATACAGCAAAACTGGATTTGCATGAACCAAGCTTTGCACAGTGACGCCAATCTTTGAAGGTGGGAAAACGAAGGTTTGGTATGATGCCTGTACTGGCAAACAAGTGAGATATGGTGTTGCCATAGCGAGAAGACTCAGAGCTTTGGGTCATGAAGTCCTGTTGACTACTAGGAAACATCCAGACACTCTAGCGCTAGCAAACCTGCTCGGGGAGCCTTTTGTGACTGTTGGCAGGTACGATCCGACTTCACTGTTGTCAAGGCTCAGAGAGAGCACGAAGCGGCAGTTACTGTTTTGCAACATGTTTGAAGAAGACGTACCAGATCTGGCCATATCACATCACCCGATAGAGATATGCAGAGTTGCCTTTGGATTGGGGATGCCACACATTGTGACGCATGACACGCCTCATGCTGAAGCTGCAAATAGGCTGACCTTGCCGTTAGTCGATTTTCTGGTGGTTTCAAAGGCTTTGCCAAAGTACGCCGTTGAGGGTTACGGGATAAAAAAGTTATTCTGGTTTGACGGAGTAGATGAGGTTGCTTGGATCAAAGACTTCAAACCCACCGTCAAGCATGACTATGAAAAACCATTAATCATAATCAGAGAGCTTGAGACAAAGGCTGCATACGCTCAGGGAAGAGAAGATCTAACAAGAACCTTGGCAAGGAAACTAGCTTCAATGGGTAAAGTCTTGTTCTTGCCTCGTTACGGAAAACCGCCGAAAAAGGGTTTAACCATCCAAAGAGGGTTCGTTGATTCGGTTAGTTTAGTCTCTCAAGCGGACCTGGTCATTAGCGCCGGTGGAACATTGGCCAGAGAGTCCTGTTTACAGGGAATTCCAACAATAGTTGTTCCGTCATTTGAAAGAATCCATGTCAATGATTACTTGCTCAAGAAAGGATTTCCAATCTTCACCATAGCCTCTGATAAAATACTTGACTACGCCAAAAGACTACTGGGCAAAAAAAGGGATGTTGAAAACCTTCTGAACAATCTGGAAAATCCCTTAGACACTATAGAAAGGGTAATCAGAGAAGAAATCTGCTGACAAGGCAGAGCAATTATGAAAAATGCGCGCAACTAGAACCTGTAGCTCAGCAAGCTTCTTTCAGGATTTTCTGGCAGCCATGAATTCTTTCCTTTTTGATTCGTATTCCTTTCTTGTCATCATGATTCTTGCTGGCGCACCCTTTACCACTGTCTGTGGCAACACATCTTTTGTCACTACGCTCCCTGCAGCGATCACAGAATCTTCACCGATCGTCACGTTCGGAAGTACAGTGACACATCCACCTACGATCACATTATTGTCTATAATCGACGGCGTTAAGCATTTGCTGTGAGGAAACTTGTCATTCAACAAGCTACTGTTCGGCCCTATGAAAACATTGTCGCCCAGTCTGCATTCGTTTGAAATCGTCACATGAGCCTGTACTATGCAGTTCTTGCCTATGACAACATCTCGGCCAATATCGCAGAAACTTCCAACACGCGTTCCATCACCAATTTGGGCGTTGTCCCCTATGACCACGTAATTCCAAATCACGATGTCCTTTCCGAATTGAACATCCTTGCCGATTATTACTCCTTTTCCTACCTTTGGCTCTGCCATGGTTTTTCCCTTTGTTTTGTTTTTCATAAGCTGTGTGAGGTTTAAATAGTTTGGCGATTAACATGTTGTTTCTCCGGAGTGAAAAAAGTTGCCAAAAGAAACTGTCCTAGTCATTGGCTTAGGCGAAGTCGGCCGCCCACTCTTCGAACTGCTAAACGAAAGCGGAAGTTTCATCGTTCACGGATGTGACCTAGACGAAGCCAAGATGAGCGAAGTTAGACAACACAAAAAAGACCTGCCTGAGAAGGCCGACGTCATGCACGTCTGCATCCCATGCGCTAATCAAAGAAAGTTCGTAGACACCGTGGCAAACTACGCGAAGCAATTCAAGCCCAAACTCGTAATCATAAACAGCACAGTCATGCCAGGAACAACAGAAGAAGTCTACAAGCGCTGCGGATGCCTCGTTGCCCACTCTCCCGTTCGCGGAGTACACGAAAGCCTAGAACATATGAAGTGGGAATTGAAACGCTGGACAAAATACGTCGGTGGCGCAAACGCCAAAGCCGGAGAAGCGGCACGTCAACACTTTGAAAAGCTAGGCTTGAAAACCAAAGCTCTGAAAAGCTCCGCCGAAAGCGAACTGGCCAAACTGTTCGAAACCACGTACAGAGTCTGGATGATCACATGCTTCCAAGAAATGCACAGGATCAGCAGACACTTCAAAACCGATTTCGACGACACAGTGGACTTCTTAGAGGACACACACCGCGAAAGGCTGGACAGACCAATCATGTTCCCAGGGGTAATCGGAGGCCACTGTCTAATTCCGAACGTTGAGCTACTGTCAGGAAGCTATGATTCTGCTTTCCTGCAGCTAGCCCTGAAATCTAACAGGGAACGAGTCGAAGAGGTAAAGGATGAAAGCGTCCGGAACGAACTCGAAAAAGTTAAGAAAAGAGCAGAAGCCTTGGAGAAGGAACTGACAAAAGCAGCCAAATGCCTCGTCTAGACGCCGTTCAAGTCAAGCTCCCTACTCAGATGGTTTCTAAGGTTTCTACAGATGCTGTTCGAATCCCCGGCCACTATAGAGATGTCGATAAGGGTGACTATACCGTTATGGTCGACATCTGGGGTTCCTCCGCCGTCATGACAATACGGGTTTTCGGCTTTAGAGTCGAAGAGTCTATCTTCACTGCTTCAACTGTGAACCTGTTGAAAATGCATTCTTTTCTCCAGAATCCAATGCCTATAAGCAGTTTTGCCAGCAGATCCAGCTTGTTTGACTGTTGTTTCACGTAGCTCCATTTTCTTGATTTTCAGACCCGCAAGTTTCATCAGGCGAAAAACGTTTTCAGGGTAGAATATCATGTAATGGTCTTTGTGATAGTTTTCATGCTGAGAACCTGCATATTTCTGCACACTCCAGCGATAGTATTGGGCATTATCAGTTTCACATGTCAACTTACCATTATGTCTTAACACTCGTTTCTGCTCCTTGAGAAAATGTAATGGATTCGGACTGTGCTCCAAGCACACATAACTGCGGACCTCCGCGAAAACTGCGCCCATGAACGGTAAATGATGAGCGTCACATATTACGTCTGCTTGGCTGTTTCGCGAATAATCAACGCCTATGTCTCCGCGTTTCCGTTTTCCACAGCCTACGTCGAGGATCATTCTTTCACGCTCAAGTATTTGCCTGCTTAAATAGCATGCGCTACAACCTTCTCGTTGTTCCAACTTAGTGGCTTCAACGATCTCCCAACAATATCCACTTCACCATAATAGCTGTCAATTTTGTCAGCGCGCGCGCGCAACTCGTCTGAGCCTATACGCATAAGCAAACTCCATACATCGTGCAGCTGTACCTTCCTTAGCCCTGTTCCAACCTAAAGGAATCAACATTCGTACAAGCCTACGCTTATTGGGTCTCTTAAAGACTGCTAGTGGATTTCGTCGAAGACCTATAAGTAGTCTCGCTTCTTCTGGACGAGCAAACTTTTCTGGTCTCCACTTCAACTGTTTCAGCCCAAGTCTGCGTAACCATTCACGATCTTTCGTCATCATGTACTGAACAACATAGTATCGACCAATAGGCTTTAACCCGATACACGTTGACTTCAAAACTCTTTGAAACTCCTCTCTGTCTCCTTGCCGAACCTCTTATATTGAATCATGGTTCTGGCAACGTCAGTACACAGCAAGCCTAAATGATAGAGTTCCTGATAGTCAAAGTGTCGGTTTCGCATTACTCTGTACGGATTGCTTATGTCATACAGATCCCACTCAGAATTTCTTATCCATCCCTCTTGAGCTGCTTTCATATAGCTTTCTGTGCCTGGATATGGAGTCATTGGACCGAACTCTGAGAAGTCGGTTTCGATGTCTGCGATTAGTTCGAAGCTGTCGTAAATGTCTTCCCAAGTTTCTTCAAGATGACCCGCTATCATTAGACTGCACGTTGTCATTCCAGCGGCATGTGCGACCATGTGCGCCTCGACAACAGCTTCACGAGTGATGCCCTTATGAATGTCTTTCAAAATGCGTGTAGAACCTGACTCAAGTCCAAAGTCGACTCTTACCATTCCAGCCTTCCTTAACTTGGTTAAGGTATTGAGGTTCACGCCAGCATCTGTAACTCTAGCTGGAGAAGCAAATGTGATGTCTAGACCTCGCCTCAGTATTTCTTCAGCTAGTTGCTCAGCTCTTTCCTTGTTACCGAGTATGCTTTCATCGACCATGAAGAACTTTGAGACGCCATACTTTTTGTTTAACATTTCGATTTCGTCTACAATGTTTGCAGGACTTCTATCTCTATGGGTGTGACCAAACACTCCATGGGAACAGCAGAAGGCACAGTTATAAAGACAACCACGGCTGGTCGAGATGTTTAGACATACTCCTGACTGCATTTCATAGCGTAGCTCAGGTTGGCTGACTGCATACTTCTCTACAGGAACTAGATCCCAAGCTGGCATTGGTAATGTGTCTAAATCAGCTATGAGCTCACGTGGCTTGAACCTCTCACTCCATACTCCAGGGATCTCTAGAGATGACTTGTTCTCTAGTGCTTTGAGAAGCTGGACAAGAGTCTGTTCTCCCTCCCCAACGACGCAGAGATCGAATCCCATTTCAAGAGTCTCCTTAGGCAAGATTGAAGCATGAATCCCGCCTGCAACAAGGTTACAGCTTAGAGGCTTCAAAGCTTGAACTAGCCGTTTGACTGTTCCAACTTGACTAGTCATAAAGGTTATTCCGCAAAGGATTGGGTCGTAACTAAGAACTCTGCTACTAATCTCTTCATCTGAAAGTTTCTCAGCTTGAGCATCTATAATAGCTACTGAATACCCACTTTTACGAGCGTAAGCTGCTAAGCAGAGAAGACTAAGTGGTGGGGCTTTGTCTGAGCCTACATTTTGCGGATTGATCAGAACAAGTTTGACAGACAATAATGCCCTTCCTCCATAAGAGCTACGGTCCTTCCAATATTTAAGAGTGGTCGTTTTTCTCTTGGAGGCTTGCTGAATCTGTGTTGGCGTCAATTTATGCAAATTCACATATACAGCGCGCGCGAATCTTTGCTGCAGTTGTTATATGGATTTTTGAACCAGTGACTGGGACTGACTATATCCCAACAGTTGTTAATGGGGTGACTTCATAGCGCGCGCACAGGAAATCTTACATGAACACATTTTTGATATGCAAATTCCAGGTTGTTCACTACAACAGTTCGGGAAAATCGAGCCATAAATTGTTCGCGAATCACCTTCGCATCATAGACGTTCTTGAATTTGAACATTTGATGTAATGCTTTGGCCATCTCCTCCGGATCGGCCACCTCGACTAACAATCCGTTTTCGGGGCTCACTATGTACTCCGGGCCGCCACAACGAGTGGCTATGATTGGTTTGCCGCAAGCTATCGCCTCAACACACACAATGCTAAAAGATTCATGGCGACTGGGAAGCACGAAACAGTCGCAGTTTTGAAATCTCTCCACTACTTGCTCTCGTGTCAAATAGCCAAGCCAAGTTACCCAAGAATCTAGGTTTAGTTTTTTGGCCAAGGCTTTATACTTTTGTTGTTCAAACCCAGTGCCTCCAAAATGAAAAATCACTTTGTCCTGATCGCCCACGGCCAAGCTTTTAACAAAAAGTGAGATTGCATATAAAAGGTCCGGAATGCCTTTCTGGGGAATCATGACCGCCAAGGTGAAGAACACGAACTTCTCTTTGCCGATATCCTTGCTTGGAGGACGAAAAACCTGCTCATTCACCATGTTCGGTACTATGGTAGGCTTTTTGATTCCAAAACGGACGATCTCTTCTGCCTGAGACGGACTCACTGCAACGACGGCATTCGCTTTTTCCAGCGGCTCACGAATTATGTTCTTAAGTGAACCGTCAGCATTTAAGAATCTCGGAAATGGGAAAGGACTCATGTGTTCTGTTATGACGTAAGGGATTCCGGTTTCCTCGCTGAGGAGCATAGCAATCCACCCTCCTGGGTAGCTAATGTGGGCATGTATCAGATCAATACCACCCAAGTCCCGAATGCTATTTTCCAAATTCACACGGTTGGCGCGTAGAATGCCAACTCTGTTTCCACCCAGAACTCGTTCACTAGTGTGCAAGACTGGTTTTTTATATTCAACAACGTTCTCGCGCAGAATCTGCTTAGTCCTAGTTTCAGACCGAGCATAATCGATAAGAATTTGAAACAATTTCCGAGGATTCCGCAACGTGAGATTGAATTCGTCTTGCCCCCATAAGCTAATAGCCAACTTCCACTTAGACCGCAGCTCGCCAATGTCCAGCACTTGATCTCTAATGAAAATTCCTGCCACCGGGCTATATCTGCTCGGATACCATGAAGGAATAATGAAAACTCTCAATGATTCCAACATTTCAGCCTCAGGATAGACGAAAAGCAAAGAAAAAATAAAGGTTAGAAAAGAAAGAAGAATTATTCACTACGTTAGCGAAAGGCCAGTCGTTTCTTCTAAACACATGGAACATTACACAAATCATTCAGCCATTCAAGCCCATTAGTATAATCAAGTTCACTATATTTAAACTCAGCCGCGTATCAGTTTGATTGTCCTCTGCATAGAATTTGAAAAAGCAAACGTCTACTCAAGACTTGAAGTGGAAAATCTACCCGTTTTCTATTGCAAATCCGTTCCCATTGCCACCCAACGTAGCACCAATCTTTCGTCGTTGGGCACGGCTCTTCTCTTTCTTACAAACGTTGGATCTTTCATGGGTCAGAAATTGGCGCGCGATTCCTCAAAAACCCTCTCGCAGGCTGTTGGGTAGATTAATTAGTCTGAGAAACCAATTGTTGCAGTTCAATGAGTGATAACCGATATGTGTGGTATAGCAGGAGTTGTAAGACTCGACGTAAGAGATGTCGACACCGGAGCATTTTACACAGCATTAAGCCTAATGAAGCATCGAGGACCCGACGATGAAGGAATGGTTCTCATCGACAGCAACACGGGAAAGTTTGAAGAGAGAGGCGGCGCGGATACTCCTCAAGAGCTAGGACTGGCAGATATTCACGTCCCAACGACGCTGAAATCGAGGGTGGTTCTTGGCAATAGAAGACTCTCGATAATTGACCTCTCAATCAAGGGCCATCAGCCTCAAAAAAACGAAGACCACACCGTATGGGTTGTTCTCAATGGAGAAGTCTACAATTACAGAGAACTCAAAAAGGAACTGACAAAAGCAGGACACGAATTCCTGAGCGACAGCGATACCGAAGTCATTGTCCACGGCTATGAGCAATGGGGCATGGATCTTCTCCTGTCAAAAATGATAGGAATGTGGGGTTTCGCATTATGGGATCAGAGCAGCAGGAAACTCTACCTTGTCCGAGACAGGTTTGGCATAAAACCTCTCTACTACCATCTTGATGATGCACAACTTGTTTTTTCCTCCGAGATAAAGGCGATAAGAGTACTCTATCCTGCAAAGATGAACGATAGAAGAATTGCCGAATTTTTGTGGTTTAGACCATACAAATCCGACGAAACGTTTTTTGACGGCATAAACCAGGTTATGGCGGCCCATTATGTTGAAATGGATGTTGCCACGAAAAGACTTGAGACTACGCGTTACTGGCAGCTGTCCGAAGTGAACACGTCTTACGAAAAAACAGACCTCATCGAGGCAACAAAGACGTTTTACCAACTCTTTGAACAGTCCATTAAGCTTCACATGAGGTCAGACGTCCCAGTAGGAACGTGCCTGAGCGGTGGGCTGGACTCCTCGAGCATCGTATGCCTATCGCAAAAACTCTTACGAGAAGGAGCGCTTGCAGAAAAGGGATTAGAAAGGACAGAGAAATTAAAAACGTTCTCTTCTGCCCCCCAAGAAAAGCGAATCTCTGAAGTCCCATACGTAGAGGAAGTGGTCCGATACAGCGAAGTTGAACCGCATTTTACGACTCCAACGTTTGACGATTTCTTGAAGGATTTTGAGGAGCTCGTATCCATTCACGACGAACCATTCCAAGATCCATCCGTTTACATGCAATACAGAGTAATAAAATTGGCAAAGGAAAACGGCATCAAGGTTCTACTCGACGGCCAAGGAGGAGACGAGTGCTTAGCCGGTTACCAGAGATACGTCGGCGACTATTTGAGGGACTTGATAAGGGAGAAAAAGTACTTCAGGGCCTTGGTTGGCTTTTTTGGCACTCTGGATTTGACCGGTCCATTCTTCTGGAGATATTTCAGAAAGAGGTTCGGCACCAGGCAAAGAACACTTGAAGAAGTCATCACTATAAATCGTCCTCCAGAAAGACCGCTAGAATACGAAACCAACAATCTGGCAAACCGTCTACGCTACGACCTGCTCGCAGGATCAATCATAGAACTGCTGAAGTACGAAGACACAAACAGTATGGCATTCTCGATAGAAAGCAGAGTGCCGTTCCTCTTCCATCCGATGATTGAGTACCTCTTCAAACTGCCAATGAGCACCAAAATCAACGGTAGATGGACCAAGTACATTTTGAGGGAGTCTATGAAAGGTATCCTGCCAGAGAGAATCAGAATGAGACGAGGTAAACTTGGATTTCCCGCACCCAGTGAAGAATGGGCTAAGAGGCTGATAAAAGAAAGGACAGGTTTGTGTATCGAAACTGCAACGTACGTAAAGAACTATGTGGATTTGAAAGGTTTTGAAGACCTATGTAGGAGCATACTTGCGAAAGGGCGCTCCGAGGATATTGAACTCTTCTGGAGAATCTTAGTCCTATCCAAGTGGATTCAGATAATGAGCAAGTAAAAACGCGCGCTCTGAGTATCATGTGGCTATTGAATCATTATGACCGTTACGCTTTGGGGATTGGTTCGTCTAAGGATCAGGCCATACCATGCAGCATCAGCAGGATCGTAGATCAAGTTAGAGACTGATCCTGTGTAAGTGCTCTTCCAAATCAAGGGTCCTATGGACCCGTCGAGATTGTACTGATAGACTGAAGCTACTCCGGGAAAGTCAGGAAGCCTTGTGTTGTACAGTCCTTCGCACCCTCCTATCAAACCGTTGGCAATAGATTCTATTGTCAGGTCATAATCGAAGGGTACTGATGTATTATTCCACTTTACGAGTCCTCCATGAGCGATATCTACATCATAAGGCTCTGCCGTAATGTATGCGCTACCATCTCTGATTTCTACATTCCATCCCCAATCGAAAAGATACTGCAGGGAGTAAGATCCTGTAATATTTGGAACAGTCCAATTCTGGCCGTCATTTGTGTAGAGAACATCGTATGGGAAAGCATCTCCCGCTATCATACACGTAGAATTGAACATTTTCATATAGCAAACATCATCTGAGCCCCAAATCGTTCCACTAAACAGAGAAATCTCTGAACCGCTAGTACTGTTCCATGCATTTATGACTGCGTAGGTTCCTCCTCCATCTGAACGATAGCCTCCGTATTCAAGAATACCATTGAGGAACCCGGGTCCTGTGTACTGTTCTATCGACTCTGCAAAAACGGTATTAGAAACGCAGTATTGAGTCCAAGTGTTCAAGTCACTTGATTCTATTATTGTCGTATTGTAGGTAGGAATCACCGTACTGGGCCGCAACGCCATAGACGGCGAACACGGCACCGTCAATTATTTCCATGTCGGAGGGACCATTCCTGATCTGAGGGAATGCCCAACGCTCGTGACGTCAAACACGTCTCTGAAGGTGTAATTGCTTAGGCTCAGTGCAGTAATAGCGAAGTTTGTGGAATTGATAACTCTCCAGAAGACCAAATCGTTATTGAAGACTACTCCCTTGAAACACTCCTGACCCATTGCAGCATTTGCGAAAGTCCCTGTGGTTCCTATTTCAGTTACATTCCATCCTGCCACACTGTACGCAGTTACGTAAGAGTTGCTATTGGAACCAAGATCTAGGACTCTCCAAGCGAAAAGTGCCGGTGACCATGAAGAACCCATCAAGGCAAACAGTGATATTAGAAGTAGTATCACTAACCCTAAAGAAACTACTGAAAATCTTAACATCCTCTTGGACACAAGTTCCTTCTTCCTTTCTAGCTCACGTTGAACCAATCAAATTTGCGAACTATTAGACTGTTTTTCAGAATTAGACCAAAATCTATTCCTAATCTAGCCAAATTCTTTCCGTTATGTCTGAAGACGAAAAATCAATGGACACATTTATTACGCGCGCGGTTTTGGCTTCTACTGTACCTCTATTCGCATGGGCTCAGATCAATTAACGGGCGCGCGCTTTAGCATAATCCTGAGACAAATCGAAACGGCAAAGATACGGATGACGAGAAACTACGTGCCAATAAGGAAATCAGCGCATGTCAAGTGCGTAACGCACGATCGAATACAAAATAAGTAGGATCCGACTAGTCTTCGTTGAATTGCGTCTTGCGGATTATTGCCCAGCTGATCGCGAACCACAATGTCGAGTTCATGAAGAATGGCAACATTCGCCATTTTGAGACGTGAATCGCACTATCAGGAAAGGATAAGCATATGTTCAATTGCAGGACTGCTGGCAATCCTTTTAAGGGTTCCACGCAAGATGCAGTCATAATGACGATGCTGATGCATAGCTTTCCACCCTGAGGAGAAATAATTTGAGAATCACACTTGTCGTGGGCACGCGCCCTCAAATAATTAAGTCTGCACCGTTAATTCACCTTGCATGTAAGGATGAACAAATCCGTTTGCAGATAGTCCACACTGGCCAGCATTATGATTATGAGATGACCAAGATATTTTTCGAAGAGCTGGATCTGCCCGATCCTGACACGAATCTTGGCGTAGGAAGCGGGACTCATGCAGAGCAAACGGCGAAAATAATGCTACGGTTGGATGAAATATGGAAGAAACAAAGACCAGACTTGGTGTTGGTGCCAGGCGACACCAACTCCACTCTTGCTGGAGCTTTAACTGCAGCAAAACTCACGGTACCCGTGGCCCACATTGAAGCTGGGGCCAGAAGCTACGACATGGAAATGCCGGAGGAAATAAACAGACGTCTAACAGACCACTGCTCCAGCTTGCTCTTCACGTCCACAGAAAACTGCACAGAAAACTTGGTAAAGGAAGGAATAGAGAGAAACAAAATTCTCCAGAGCGGAGACCCCATGTACGACGTACTGCTCCAGCAACTGCCAAAAGCAGAAAAATCAAAAATCCTGCAACAACTCAACCTAAAGCCAAAGAGCTACGCACTACTAACGACGCATAGACCAGAAAACACAGACGATCCCCAAAACCTGAAAAACATCGCAGACGCCATGATAAAACTGAAACCCTTGACAATAGTGTTCCCAGTGCACCCCAGAACAAAAAAGCAGCTCAGAAAATTCAAACTTCTCAGCAGTCTCGAGAAACAAGAGCACATAAAACTCGTCAACGCGATAGGCTATCATGAAACACTAAAACTCATGGAGAATGCAACGTTGGTTCTGACAGACTCTGGCGGAATGCAGAAAGAAGCCTTCTGGCTGAGAACACCGTGCATCACCATGCGAGAAAATACGGAATGGATAGAAACCGTGCAACTCGGCGCGAACTGTCTGACTGGGGCAAACACACAAAGAATAGTCAGTGTAGCCAGACAAATCATCCAAGACGAGGAACGAGTAGCCAAAAAAATGAAAGGACTTCCGAATCCGTTCGGCAACGGAAGAGCCTCGCAAAACATATTGGAAGCGATCAGATCTTACCTGACTGGATCAAGCTGAGCATTTCAGAAATCCGCTTTTCCGAAAAGTCTTCCCAAGTCCTGCGCCTTGACGGGTGAACTTGACCGTTCAAGGCTTTGAGAATCCCTTCAGCCATTTTTTCTTCGTCAACCAAGAGATACTCCCTTGATTCAGCAACTCCACAAGCAATAATGGGCTTCCCAAAGTACATGTACTCGGAGATTTTAGTGACTCCCTCTTCATTGTAGAAATCGGAGAAAATGGATCTGTGTCTGGGTGCGATGCAAACATCCGCAGCAGAAATGAAATTGGGAATTTTCTCATGAGGCTGCCAACCGAACAGTCTAACATTGTCCAGAAATCTCTTGGCGAATTCCTCTAGCGTCGGATAAAGTGGTCCGCTGCCAACGATCCAAAAGAAGACATCAGCCTTGCCCAACACATCTTCCACGATTTTGGGCAACATGTCAGCGCCTTCGACCCGCGTTAACTTGCCAACAAACAAAACGATCCTGCTATCTTTGCCGTAGCCCAAAGACTCCTTGAACTCATCGCTTGAGACAGAAGCTGTTCCAAACGCTTTGAACGGGTAGTTTGGGAACACAAAAACGGGTTTTCCATACCCTTTGACCCTCACCAGAAGTTTGCTCGTCGTCAACGTGATAATCCAAGCGTGCTGCAAAGCGAAGCGTTCAATAAATGCCGTGATGCGGACCCAAGGACCGCTTCCAAACTCGTCCTCAACCTCAACAGCCCATGGAGACCGATACTCAAAGACGTACCGCCTCCTCCTCAGAGCCAAGGGAAAAACGAGAACGTCAGGACAGTTTGCAACCATAAACAGATCAGCGCGTGAAATAAAAATCTGCAGAAGTACAGCGAGATAGTTTATGACGGCCATCAAGAAACGGCCGATTCTGCCTCCACGGTACACGACCCTGAACTTTGGAATCATCACGTCAAAATCGATGTTTCCATGCTTCTGGAAGGTGCGGGCGAGTTTCTTTATTCTAGGATATTTCAAAGGATCCAAAGCAATGTAAAGAATATGCATCAGATCACCTCTAAAGACTCAGAATGGCTTCAGCCAAATTCTTAGCGCCATCTTCAACATCCGGAAGCTTCCTACTCTTTGCCTCTTCAATTGCCTTAAGCAGCTTTTCGAGAGTTACGTCCCAGATAAAACTGGCATTGACCTTTTCCGCAAAAATCTCAGCATCTGACCTTCCCACAGTCCGCTTCCACTCAGGATTGAGAACGATCACCATCGGCTTCCTGTAAATCAACGCTTCAAGAGCCGTTGAACCAAAATGTGTGACGACGACATCTGCACCAGCGACGAGCTCATAGAACTTTGTTGAAAAATCTATGATCTTCCACTTCGGATGCTTCTGTCTGTACTGCTCCGAATCAATCTGTCCTGTCTGCAGAACAACGTTTTCCATACTGCTCTCAGAAACCACGTCAAACAGCATTCTGTGTCCCATAGTTCCGCCAGTCACAAGAACGTAGCCTCCGTTGTAAGGTGTGACCTCAGGTTCTGGAAGCAATGGTCCGAAGACAACGCCCCTTTTCAGAAGCTTCTTCTGTTCTTTCCACTGGAGAGCGGTAATCGCGGAAAAAGGTTGCAGTATCAGAGCTGTTTTGGAAGCCTTGGTGAAACGAACGGAGCTTTCGATGTTAATTACCGGGATTCCTTTGGCCCAAGCGATTAAGGCTGGCGGAATGCAAAAATTACTTCCAGTACTAACCACGGCGTCATATCTGCGCGAAACTCGTCTGAAACAATCGATGAATGATCTCGCCAACCTTGGAAGCAGTTCACTATTCGGCGTGTTAGCTCCACGAGCCTTCAATAGAAAACCTACAGCGCCAAATCTGCTCAACCGTCTCGAACTCAAAACATCTTCGTCTGGAACCAAAAAGTGTAAAGAAGCCGCATCGTGCAGTCTCTGCGCTAGAGCATACGCGTATCCAGTGTGTCCACCACCACCAGCTAACACCAGCACATTTTTTGACACTTTACTTTTCACATCTTTCAGTGAGTACTAATGTGCGCTTTCTTCAGAGACGCAGTGATATAAATCGATTCAAACATAAAAACTATCAACTTCGTGCTCTCGATAACAGAAGCAAGGCACATCTCACGGCGATGACACCTCCTCATCCAAACACGTCAGCATATACCAATGACAAAGAAGGACAGTGTAACCCGGATGCCTGGATTGCATATAGAAATCGGCAGCACAAGATTAATTATGCAAAACCATTAGGCATAGACAGCAGAAAGGGCTGGAATTGGAAAAGAAAGACATAAGGATGGAATATTCAGGCTTCGTAATATTCGCGGCCAAAATGGTCAGCGTCGTCAGCGGACTGATCTTCGCATATATGGTGGCCCGCGAATTGCTGATACTTGCGCCAGGTACGAACAAAACTTACTATGACCTCTGGTTTAACGTCACAACTGACGTACCGGCATATTTTACATTGATGGCTGGAGTTTTTCCTTTTTGGGTAATGCGGTCTGCTACGAGGGGGAAAGAGGGATCAATCAAGACCGGGATTCTGGCGAACCTTGCGATTTCAGGAATAGCAGCGTTAGTATACATTTTGTTGATCCCCCTCATAACCGCTGGGCTTGGCATAAGCCAAGCATACCTAGGAGTATATTTTATCGTTGCAATCTTGATAGTTGAGATGTACTCCATCAGCATTCTGGAAGCAGGCCTCCAAGCAAGGATGCCGCAGACAATTGGATATGGACTTATTGTACAGCAAATCGCCAGAGTCATTTTAGGTTATGTGTTAATCATAAATTTCCACATGCTACTCTTGGGAGCCGTAGTCGCAAATCTGGCAGCTTATGCTCCTCAAATACTATACTACTTCAAGCTCCTCGCCGAGGAACTGAAGCAAAAAATCAAACGAGAATACATAACGGAATGGCTGAAGGGATCCTTAGTCAACATCTACAATGTCGTTGGAAATCAAATAGCATCCTACATATTCATCATGTTGTTCACTTACGGCGGTGAAAATGGTCGAGGCGAGCTTGGCGCTGGCCAAACAATAGTAAACGTAATCACCTACTCTTCATTCCTTGCGTACGCTTTGTACCCCAAGCTTTTGGCAGAAAAGAAAAGCGAACACATAACGACTGCTCTCAAGATGGTTCTAATGTTTGCCATTCCTTTGACTGTAGGAGCAATAGCGCTGTCAGATTCCTACATAAGAATCTTGACGGACAAATACACAGACGCAGGACCAGTGCTGATCGTGCTGGCAATGGACTCTTTCGTTGTCGTGATTTCGAGCTTCTATTCCACTGTCCTTTTTGGAGTTGAAAATGTCGACGAAGGATCGCGACTATCATTGCGACAGCTAGCCAAGAGTCGACTTTTCGTGGTATTCTCCTTGCCATACCTTCATTCGCTAATTACGATTCCAACAGCGCTTTACGTCCTTTCAAATTATGCCAGAAACCAAGCTTTCCAAGCGGCCCTATACGTGAGCGTAATAAATGCAGTAGCTCGCCTTACGACGTTTTTGATACTGTACATCGTCGTTAGAAAAATGATTAAGATGCACATCCCATGGAAAACCATTGCAAAATACGTCCTTGCCGCGGCTGTTATGGGAACAATCCTATATGTCCTGCCCCACCCAACAAGAACATACCTGATCTTAGCCGAAACCGCTGTTGGCGGACTGATCTACCTACTTATAATAATGGCCATCGACAAGGAAACGAGAGCGTTACCCAGGTCTTTACTGAGGGTCCTCAAGCATAGATGACGAGAGCAGAGCGCCGCCCTCTTTTCCCACACCCATCGAGGTTACGACCCTCCGTCGTTCTAAGTGGGCTTGTGCCATACAGAAAGAACAGCTTCGCTTCATGTACAGCTAAAAGATACTACGACAAAAGTTCGGACAAAAGAGCGTTCAATTCTTCCTTATCTTTCAAATCCCGGAAAATGGCTTTGCCGCTCCCATACAAGCGAAAAGAAAACTTTCTGAAAGTCAATTCGAAAACTATCCCTGCAATGGATTTTCTAAGAGTTGCCTTCGCCAAGATTTTCTTTACCGCTTCGTCTTTCTTGTCGAACTTGAACATTACGATAACATCTTGCTCTTTGCCGCATGTACCCTCAGTTCTAGCCACGTAATCTTCTGCTGAAACCATTAGAATTGTTCAATCTCCTTCAAAACTTCGGCGAACCGATCAATCTCTTCACAGGTATTGTATATGTAGAAGCTAATCCTTGCAGTCGAACTCAGCTTGAATATCTCATGTAACGGCTGTGCGCAGTGGAAGCCGCTTCTGACCATTATTCCGTAGTTATCAAGGAATAACGCAATGTCATGTGAGCTTAAACCGTTGATGCCGAAGGGTATTATGCCGCATTTGACGGAGGTGTCTTTGGTTCCGTAGATTCTGATTTTCCTGCAGCATTTCTGCATGAGTGGAAGAGCGTACTTGGTTAGAGTTTCCTCATGTGCTTTCACGTTTTCCATGCCTATTCTGTTCAGGTATTTTACCGCCTCCATTAGGCCGACGCCACCGCAAACGTTTGGTGTTCCAGCTTCGAATTTCCAAGGCAGAACATTCCACGCGACAGAGCAACGCCTTGACTTGGGGTCGAAGGAGACGTCCCGTATCATTTCACCGCCTCCCTGAAACGGCTCCATTTCCTCGAGAATCTCACGCTTGCCGTAAAGTGCGCCTATCCCAGTTGGGCCCAGCATCTTGTGACCAGAAAAGGCCAAAAAATCCGCGTCAAGCTCCCTAACGTCAACGGGCATATGCGGGACTGATTGCGCTCCATCCACAAGTATCAAGGCACCATGGTCATGCGCAACTTTTGTGACTCTCTTTACGTCGTTCACAATTCCAGTGACGTTTGAAACGTGGGACAAACAAACAATCTTGGTTTTATTAGAGATGATTTTTTCGAAGGACTCGTGGTTCAGTGTTCCGTCATCGTTCACGTCAATGTATTTGATTCTGAACCTGTTTATTCGTGAAAGTATTTCCCATGGGACGATGTTACTGTGATGCTCCATCAGCGACACTACGACCTCGTCATCATTCTTTAGGTTGCGAAGTCCCCAAGCGTAGGCAACTAGGTTTATCGCTTCGGTTGTGCCTCTTACAAAAATCACCTCTTCCATGCCCTTGGCGTTTATGAACTTCGCTACCTCTTCATGCGCGGTCTCGTAAAGTTCTGAAGCCTCCTGAGAAAGCGTGTGGACTGCTCTATGCACGTTCGCGTTGTGGTTTTCATAAAAGTTCTTGATGGCTTCAATCACCTGCCTTGGCTTCTGCGACGTCGCTGCGTTGTCGAGCCAGATTAACGGATAGCCGTTAATTTTCCGTTTCAGAATCGGAAAGTCTTCACGAATCTTGTACGGGTCTAGCATCATTTCCCTTCCTCCAATTTCATTCTGCGCGAGAGTACCTTCGCCAGCTCCTCTTCTTCCAGTGCTTGCTTTTCTTCAAAACTCGGTTCTGCAATCAACCAACTGGGAGTTGCCTTCTTCTTCTCATAGTATTTTCTGATTGCTCTTTTCAGTGCTCCGACAGCCAAAATACCGCAGTGGAACTTAATGCTGGGCAGTCCGCCCACAGCTTCTGCCACGCTTTTGTAGGAGATTTTCCAAGCCTCTTCAAGCTTCATGCCCTTGATCATTTCCGTCACAATGCTCGACGTAGCTATGTTCGCAGCACAACCATAACTCTCGAATGATGCTTTTTCGATAACATCTTGATCACTGATTTTCAGATAGAAGGTTATCATATCCCCGCACATGGGGTTTCCCGCAACAGATACAACTGTAGCATCCTCCATCTTCCCAAGATTCTTCGGGTTCCTGAACAGTTCCAGTATTTTCGGGTTATAAGGCAAAGGCGCACGTGACACTACTATTCAACTCCTGTGGAGCCAGTTATTCCCCTTATTCTGTTGACGGCTCTCGGGATAACTTCCAAGACATAGCTTATGTCTTCTTCGGTATGATACCTCGTAACCTTCATCAAGATACTGCCATGGGCTTCATCAAACTTTCTGCCTATAGCCACAAGAACGTGACTTGGCTGTAACAACCTTCTTGAACAGGCGCTGCCGCTTGAAACGTAAACCCCGCTCAGACTCAGTTCTATTGTCAACGCTTCTCCTTCACACCTCAGAAAACTTATGTTTACATTGTCAGGTGCTCTCTTATCGCTCCTAGGTCCGTTAAGTATGACATCGGGCACTTCGTCAACTACTCCATCAATCAACTCGTCGCGCAGTTTCGATAGTTTGTCAACGTTTTTCCCGAAGTTCTGGAAAGCCAGTTCTGAGGCTTTGAGAAAACCTACAATAAGAGGTGTGTTCTCAACTCCGGGCCACAGCCGTTGTGTTCCTATTTGGCCTTCCAAGATTCTTTCAATGTTAACGCGTTCTTTCACGTACAACGCGCCTATTCCTCGCGGTCCTAAAACCTTGTAGCTGCTTACAGTTGCCAGATCCACGCCCAGATCTTGTACGTTAAAGGGAATCCTTCCGTAAGCGTCTGAAGCGTCAGTGTGAAAGATTGTTTGAGGGTTTTTGTCTTTGACTATCTTCAACGCTTCTTTTATCGGCTGTATCGTTCCTATCTCGTGATTTACGGCTGAGATGCTTGTGAGAATTGTTTCGTTGTCTACGGCTTCCTTCAGTCTCTCGAGGTCAATAAAGCCTTCACTGCTAACTGGGATTTTGGTTGTTGTGAACCCGGTTTTTTGAAGCATCTCGGTGACGTTTAACACGTTTATGGGCTCGACTTCTGAGATCACGATTTTCTTGCCTTTATCCTTCATCAAATGAGCTGCCCCGATTAGGGCAAGGTTGTTGGCCTCAGTCTCTCCGGGCGTGAAGTTGACTTCTTCAAGCGTTTTACATCCTAGGAAAGTCGCCATTTTCTGCGCAGATTCCATTATTGTTTCAAAGGCTTCCCAGCCGGGTTTATGCGTGAGCGTCGGGTTTCCATATGCCTGTTTGTTGTAGTAAGGAAGCATTGCTTCCACGACTTCCTCAGGAACAAGGCTAGAGTTTTCGTTGTCCAAGTAGACTTCATGCTTCAAGCCTTCGTGAGCCTTCAACAGCTCTCTGACATTTTCAATCATGCTTATCCCTGCTTCCCTGTGGCAAATCGTATTCTTCACTTTTTAGTATCATGCTTACTAATAGAAAAACATACCCCACAACAAAATTGCTGTTTGCGCAACCCTTTAAGTTATCACTGCACTAATGCTGTTGTATTAGAGCAAACAGGCGCGTCATAGTGAAGATAGCAGAGTTATCAATACCCGAGGCAGTCAAGGAACTCGTAATCAAATCTGGAATTGTTGAGCTTTATCCTCCACAAGAAGAAGCCATAAGAGCAGGGGCACTGGAAGGAAAAAATCTTGTTCTAGCGAGCCCGACAGCTTCCGGGAAAACGTTGGTAGCCGAGCTTTGCGCGCTTAAACATATACTGGAGAAAAATGGAAAAACAGTCTACCTCACGCCTCTAAGAGCTTTAGCAAGCGAAAAATTCGAGGAGTTCAGGAAATACACGACCATAATGAAGAAGGGCGACAGAAGAATAAGGGTAGGCATCAGCACAGGCGACTATGACAGCACAGATCCCTGGCTGGAACGATACGACATCATCATCACGACAAATGAGAAAGCGGACTCGCTTCTTAGGCACAGAGCGAAGTGGATGGACGAAATTTCCCTCGTGGTTGCCGACGAAATACACTTACTAAATGAGGCTGAACGTGGACCTACACTTGAGGTTGTTCTAGCAAGACTCATGCAAGTCAACCCGGACATGCAGATTTTGGCCTTAAGCGCAACGATCAACAATGTTGATGAGATTGCTCAGTGGCTTAAAGCAGACTACGTCACCACGGAATGGCGGCCAGTCGCCCTAAAGGAAGGAGTGCTTCTACAAGAGGAGATTCAGTACAAAGATGGGGACGCACGCAAAATTGAGAAAAGAACTAGGGATTCACTGATAAATCTCGTGTTAAGCACTGTTAAGACTGGCGGACAAGCACTGGTGTTTACGTCCACCCGCAAGAATGCAGCCACGCTCGCAAAGAAGCTAGCAGGCGAAGTTGAAGAGATTCTATCAAAACCTGTTAAACGGGCCCTAGAACACGAAGCAAACAGAATTCTAGTAGCAGGTGAAAGAACACGACTCAGCGAGTCGCTTGCAGAGTTAGTCAAACGCGGCACGGCCTTCCATCACGCTGGACTAGGCGGCGGGCACCGCAGGATAATTGAAGACTCATTTCGGCAGGGAAAAATCAAAGTTTTAACCGCCACACCTACGCTGGCTTTCGGCGTAAACTTGCCTGCCAGAACAGTCGTCATCCAAGATTATAGGAGGTATGAGGCTGGATACGGGTATTACCCGATAAGCGTCCTAGAGTATAAACAGATGGCGGGCAGGGCGGGAAGACCAAAATACGACAAGACTGGCGAAGCCATACTTATAGCTAAAACCAATGACGAAGCGGATTATCTGATTGAGAGCTATGTTCTTGCACGACCAGAGCGCATTTGGTCACGACTTGCAGTTGAAAGGATCCTGAGATCTCACGTACTCGCAACAATCGCGGCGGATTTCGCCCACACAGAAAATGGCATCTACGAGTTTTTTGGCAAAACCTTCTACGCTTATCAATACGATACGCAGGCAATCAAGGGCATCATTTCCAAGATTCTCAAATACCTGTATGATGAAGACATGATTGAAGTCATGGGCGAAAACATCAACGCCACAAAGTTTGGAAAACGGGTAAGTGAACTCTACATAGACCCTGTTTCAGCGGTCATAATTCGCGATGCGCTGAAGCGAAAACCTGACCTTTTGACAGACATAAGCTTCCTGCATATGATTGCTCACACGCCTGACATGGGTCCAGTTTTGCGGCCTTATTCGAGAGAAATGGATGAAGTAACAGTTTTCATGGAAGAACACAAAACAGAACTTCTAACCGACGTGCCTGACGAATGGGAAGACAGAATAGCCTACGAAGAATTTCTCGGGGAAATGAAAACAGCTATGACTCTGAAGGCGTGGATCGAAGAGATAAGTGAGGACGAGCTGATAGAAAGATTCAGAGTGCAGCCCGGAGACCTCTACAGAACGATTGAAAACGCGAAATGGCTACTTCACGCCACGCATGAACTAACGATGCTCTTCGGCCACAGACAGATGCTACCTCAAACCCAAGAGATCAGACAAAGAGTCGAGAAAGGCGTGAAAAAAGAGCTCCTGCCACTCGTAAAACTAGAAGGGGTTGGCAGAGTCCGCGGGCGCATAATATACAACTCGGGATACAAAACGGTCGAAGACATAAAGCGTGCGCCAATCGAAGATTTGACAAACTTACCGCTGATAGGACCTAGGCTCGCGAAGAAAATAAAGGAACAGCTCGGCGGCTTCATTAAGAAGGAAGCTTGGGAGAAGCTTGAAAGAGAAGACGAATGGAAGCAAAAGGCATTGACAGAATACTAGTGACTTAAAGCTGTGACTTCGCTGGTTTTTGGCTATTTGACCCCGATCGATCATACAAATTTTCAGCCATATCTATCCTCTGATTCTACCCTCCTCCACAGTTTTCTTAACCATAGATTCAACCTGCTCTATTGCAGTGCCCAAATAGTTCCTAGGGTTCAAGGCTCGGTCAATCTCGCCTCTGTTCAGTTTCTTGCCCACGACCTTGTCTTCCAAGAGTATTCTCTTGAAAGGTCGCGCTTCTTTTTCGCTCTCAATTGTTAGCCTTCTGAGCAACTCATGAGCTTCTTGACGACTCATGCCCTTTTTTGTTAATGCGATCATCACTGCCTCAGACATGGTTCGCCCCCTAGTCAAATCAACGTTTTTGAGCATGCGTTGTTCATCAACGAGCAAGTTAGCTACAACATTGCACATTAAATAAAGAATGTGATCCGTTAAGATGCACGCTTCGGGAAGAATGAAACGTTCTGCAGAAGACTGAGTTAGATCTCGTTCATGCCACGTTGTAACGTTCTCAAGAGCTGGGATTACGAGACTTCTCACGATTCTGGCCAAGCCACAGACTGTTTCACACGTCTCGGGGTTCCTTTTCTGAGACATCGTCGAGCTACCGACCTGTTTTTTCACCTCAAAATACTCGAAAAGTTCAGCGATTTCAGGTCTCTGCAGCTCGCGGATTTCGGTGGCAAAGTTCTCTAGTGAAGAAGCAACCAAGGCCATCAGAGAAACGAGTTCGGCGTGACGGTCTCGTTGAACAATCTGTGTGGAAATATCTGCAGATTTGATGCCTAGCCTTTGCATGACAAACTGTTGGATCTCAACTGCGTGGTCACCCAGACCTGCTTGAGTGCCCACCGCTCCACTCATCTTTCCAACCAGAACCCGCTCCTTGCACTGATTGAGTCTTTGCATGTGCCTTGAAACTTCACGCATCCAAACCGCAAATTTGAAGCCCAGCGTAATAGGCAAAGCGTGTTGACCATGGGTTCTTCCAATCATTAACGTGGATTTGTATCGCAAAGCCTTTTCCATAAGAATCTTCTCGAAAGCATCTAACCTTTTTCCAATTATTTCCAAGGCGTCCTTCATTTGAAGTGCATTAGCCGTGTCCACAATATCATAACTTGTCGCCCCAAGATGTACGTACCCTCCGCTTGACCCGCTTGCTTCTGCCAGTGCCCTAACCAAAGAGGTAACGTCATGCCTTATTTCGGCTTCAATCTCCTTGATTCGACCAAGTTTGACGTGTTTCAAAGAAGCCAAAGCCGCGATCTTTTCGGCGTCCTTCCGGGGAATGTCACCGACCTCGGCATGGGCTAAAGCCAAAGCAGCTTCCACATCAAGCATTCTTTGGATACGTGCCTCTTCTTCAAAGATTCTTTTCATCTCCGAGGTTCCGTAGCGGCCCGTGTCAATGGGAAGAATTGGCATATTTGTGTCCCTCGCAAAAAAAGATAAGATGACTAAAGATTAATGTTTTGCCAAACTATTAGACAGCACTTTGGGTTTGAAGGCTCTACAAAATGAGTAGAATGGTAGCCGTCCTTAGCAAAACAGGTGAAAATGTAGCAGAAACAGCAATTGCCATGCTTGAAGCAGGGATGCCGGGAGGCTCGGAATGTTACGCGATAGCCTCGCCTGCCATGATTGAGATGGCAGAATCCACAGGAACTCTTCGACTTCGAAGAATACGGTCGCCAACAGTCATAGGATATAGTTTCTCAAGAATTCTTCCGCGGGACAGACCGCAACCTCTGAAATTGACAAACGCCACGGTGGCCTTTGATGGAAGAATCTATCCAGCGAATGCAAAGAATTTCGATGCGGAAGTCGCAGCAGGAAAGTTGCAGCTGAATCATGAAGACAACGCCAAGGTCTTTATCAAGGAAACAAAGGGCGATTATGCTTTCATAATTGCTGAAACCGAAAGGCTTGTTGCAGGCAGAGACAGTATTGGCATGCGCCCGCTCTACTTTGGGGAAAACCGGAATTTTGTGGCTCTGGCTTCTGAACGTAAAGCATTATGGACAATTGGAGTGGAGAAGTCAGACTCGTTTCCACCGGGGCATCTGGCGCTCATTGACGGACGCGGTTTTAAGTTCACGCCTGCAAGGACACTTGTTAGCCCTAGACCTAGACCCATAAGTATGCAAGACGCATCTGAAAAACTTCAGAAACACCTGCAAAAGTCTGTTAGAGAACGTGTGTCGGACTTGAAAGAATGCGCCGTGGCCTTTTCCGGAGGACTAGACAGCAGCATAATCGCCTTTCTCACCAAGAACTGCGGAGTCGATGCTCACCTGATACACGTAAGCCTAGAAAACCAGCCTGAAACAGAACATGCAAAGAAAGTGGCAGATGAACTAAGACTCCCAATTCATTCCTACGTTTACACAGAAGAGGACGTGCAAAATACCGTTGCGAACGTTCTGAGGCTGATTGAGAGACCGGACCCGGTTCAGACAAGCATAGGCATACCGATTTATTGGGCTGCAAAAAGGGCGAGTGACTTGGGGCTTCGTGTAATGCTGGCAGGGCAAGGCGCAGATGAACTTTTCGCTGGCTACAGACGATATGTAGACGATTACATGCAGTCTGGCAACCAGAAAGTACAGGAAATCATCTTTAACGACATAACCAAAATGTATGAGAACAACATCGAAAGAGACACTAAAATCTGCAGCGCTCACAATGTTGAATTGCGATTGCCTTTTGCAACGTTTCAAATAGCGAAATTCGCACTCGGATTGCCCTTGAACTTTAAAATAGAACCGAAAACCGACACCAAGAGAAAATTGGTGGTAAGACACTTGGCCGCAAACTTAGGATTAAGAAAACGGGTAGTAGATAGACCGAAGAGGGCCGTGCAGTATGCAACGGGCGTGAACAACGCTCTTAAGAACATTGCCAGGAGCGAAGGACTATCTGTGAAAGGGTACTTACACGAAGCATTTGGAAAAATCTTCAAAAAGATGGTCTCGTATGAATAGAACAGCGATTGCCTTCTCATCGAAATACTATCAGCACAATCCGGGCTCTGACCGTCCGAGATCAGCAACAGGTCTTCAGGCAATCATCAACGCGCGACCAGCTTCATGCTACTGCGAAGTCTACGAGATCATTGTTGATTCAGCATCTATGCGAGGGCAAGTCAGTATCGGTTCTTTGAGGAGGATACGACCCCAAGGCCGTTGGTGGAATATCTGTGTTGGCAATCGGAAAAATGATCGTAAGTCGATACACTGTAAGCGGAAGCGCTCCGATGAGCAATGTAACAGTCGGGACGCAAGTTGAAAGGGCCCGAAAAAAGAGAAAAAGTTCAGAGAGGTTTTTGGAATACCTGATTTCTCAGAAAGCAGTTTTTGGCTAAAGGATTGGGCTTACTCGACTACCTGGATTGCACTTGCAGCGCTCGATCGATCGAAGACTATGCAATAGAATAATACAGGTTTGTGAAACCCAAACAATTTCATATCGTTTCGCATTCTAGGCGATTTTTCGAAAAGCGGCTTCGTCAAGTCTTATGTTTACTCGATTACTTGAATTGCGCTCTCGGGACATTGTACTTCGCATGCCCTGCACACTAGACACTCCTGAACTTTGACTGGAACGGACTTGCCATTTTTCATTTCGAAGACACCTACTGGGCATGTGTCAACGCATGTTCCGTCTCCATTGCATTTCGCATTATCAACTACTATTTTCACCATTTTGCGATACCTTCTTCTATTACTCTATTTTTCAGTTTTCAAACGTTGTTTAAACGTTGAAACATCGCATTGAAGGGACGCGCGTATAAACGTTTCTAGAGGCACGCAAGATTTCAAACATACAACAAGCGCGGGCTACAAACAAGCGTATTACGGCAAGCCGCAGAGCTTTGCAGCTCTCGACTTTTCGTCTTTCGGCTTCTCGGCTTTTACTTTGCCTTCTTTGGTCAGCTTCTCCATGCGCGCGAGCGTCGAACGTTCGAAACGTTCTGTTACTGACCAATACAGTTCAACTAAAGAGTCTAGCACCTAACGGATTTCTTCACGTAGTCTCAAGAGGACTCCGTTAATCGTTGCTTCAGCCTTTTCTTTTTTACGCTGGTAATCTCCCAACAGTTTCCGATAAGCCTCTAGCGAGACTTCTCCACGACCGTGACGATCTTCAATGCTTTTGACGTTAGCATCAACATCGCTAAGTTCGGTCTCTGCAACTTCAAGCTGTCGCATCAGATCAGCATAGTGCCCTCCAACCGAACGCATCCTTCCTTTGACTTCTGTCATGCTTCTTGATAACGTGTTGAGACGCATTTCCAGAGTCTTCCTCTGCACCTTGTAACGGCGCCTAGGAATTCTTCCTTTTTGCACTCTGGTTTCAAGTGAATCGATTTCAAAAACTATCTTCATCTTCTCTTCATACTTGTCTACGAATGATTTTATAAATTCTGGTTGAATCTTTGAGACAGCTACAGGCAGAGCGATGCCGATCGGAGCTTTGGACCTCTGCCAAACCATGGCAACTGCACATCCGACAAGCGCTAAAGCCCAAACCCACATCGTAGGGCGAAAGGCCAGCCACAGGGGGTTATATTCATACGCAATGCCGACCGTAAAGCTGTTCAAGGAGAACACGCCTTGCCTGCCCACGGTAACTGTTTCCTGGAAAACGCCTTTTCCAATGCCATACGAATCTCCAGCTGGAGTGTCCGTATAGCTCACTAGTCTTGCACCTTCCGGCAAGACGAAGTCGACGGTTACTTGATTGACGTAGTATCCCAAGTTTTGGAACAGAGTCATGTTAACGGCGAAAGTGTTAGCTTGTTTCAGTGCCTCAAAATAGACCTCACTCGGCAAGCCGTAGCTGACTGTAAACGTGGTGTTCCTACCTATTTCCATCGGCAAAGTAAGATTGATCTCGTACCAGTTTGGGCTTGTGTAAATCGGTGTTGGCGTGTTCATCTTTCTGCCGAACTGATCTTGAGCGCTTAGATCTGAGGCGTTAGAAGGCAGAACTACATCAACAAGACTTACCGTTTTCGGTCCCTTGTTTACTAAGTAATATGAGTCTGAGCTGCTTATTCCGCCAAACTCGTTTACGGTTATCTCACGGTTCAGCTGGGTTATATCAAAAATCTGTATCAAGTTGGCATCCGAGACCATGAAAGTCACGCTAGACGCGTTGTAGGTAAACGCAGCCAAGTTTTCGGTGCTATAGATAAACTGATTAACGGTTCCTGCCAGATACTGTGTGCCTTCAGGCAAAACAACTGAGGCATTGCAAACAGCTGCTGGTTGTGTTAAGCTGGGGAATGCTGGAAAATCCAAAGCGAACATGGTCACGTTATTGGGGTTTTGGGTGAGAAGATCATTTGATAACAGAAATTGAACCGTGAAGGCTTGAGGTGTTTTCTGTGCAAAATCAATTTTCACGCCATAAAAACCAGTGTGGTCTTCCAAGGGCACATCTAGACTGACTGAATAAGACGAGGTGTTATCGTACGCATCATAGGCTTTTCCACTAAGGATGCGTGGACCATATTCATGTGGAAACCCCATGAGAAAACTGTCTGAAACCTGACCGGATACTTCTATAGTGTCATTTATGAGAATATACCCATTGTAAAAGACCTGTATGGTGTGGTTAACGCGCTGTATGCTGTAATCAGGACTTGCTCGGACAATTCTGAAGTTAAATGAAATAGACACGAAGATTATCACACCAACAGTCAATGCAATGAATGGCAACGCTTTTCTCTTCACTCGATTCTCCTCCACTAGATCGCCAAGGTCTTAGGCTCCTTACTTATTGACCAGCCCATTTATTTACTTTTAGAATTACACTACGTCGCTTACGTATATACTTAACCATTCGCGTTCAAGAATAAACCGAAAAATCACAGATCATGCAAATATCGGCTTACGATGCGCATTTCTCATATTTCAGTCATAGCTCGCCGTGGTTAAGGTAGTAACCTTCCTCCTTCTTGGAACCGAAGCTTCTCACACCCTTTTCCCTAAGTTGCCTTCTGAGCCTTGTAGCATACTGCTTCTTTATCTCGCCTCTTTTCTCCATATACGCGACGATCTCTTCCGCTTGCTTCCGTGTGTCACAACGCCGAATATAATCTATCACGTCAGGCATGTAATGAACATATTTTTGTGAGACAGCCGCTTTTTCTGCAGTTTCAGAGTCAGTTCGCACAGAGTTCACCGGAACTTTGTTCTCGTCAGATCGTAGTTCCTTGCCTAGGTTTGGAAACATCTTCTTGACAGTTTCTTTGTCGCGTTCCACGCTCGCGCCTCCAATTCTAGCAACGTTTCTTAAGTCTATTCAGGGAAAAACCCATATTTAAACGTCTTTTTTAAACTGAAGAACTGTTAATCAACAGGTACTAACCGTACGATGACGTAGGATTATGGCTGAAGACTAGAACGGCACAAATCTTTGAGTGGGACTTTCTTTCATTGCTCTCTCCAATTCTTGAATGCGAAGACCAGAAACGTCGTCTCCGTATATTTCGCATTTTTCCTTAAGACAGGCTTCTTCTGGACTGTGCACATTAATTTCGATTTCTTCTCCAACCGGAGATTTCAGGTATATGTGAAAAGACCCTTTCTTCTTACCATGCTTTGTCACGGCCGCCCATTGCGTCCTCAGTACTTTGAGACCACTTTGCTCCAGAGCCTTTGCAACATCTTCAGGTTCGCTGTAGTGCACAATTATGTCTATGTCACTGTCACGATGGATCGTGCCTCGCCAGACACTTCCAACTAGAACAGGGTCGTACTTTGCTAGCAGCTTCATAGTTTTCAAAGCTTCTTTCCGCATGCAAACCAAGCGGTCCTGCCGGTTTGAACCTTCGTTCTCCTCTGCTATCTTGTCAAGCTCAACTGCAACTTCGAGGTTTGTGGGAAGATAGTGAAGCCCATATGTTTTTGCAGCCTTCAACTTCGCTTGCTTATATTCTTTTTCAATTCCAGAATAAAGGAGAGTGGCAGCTTCTCTTGCGACTTTCTCCCTTGAACTAACAATACCAGCGGTCAAAATTACCACCTTCAAAATCTTGTCTTAATGCGGGAATTAAAATTAACGCTTGACTAGCTGTTCATAAAGTTCCAATGTCCTTTCAGCTATCTTGTCCCAAGTAAACTCGTGTAACACTCGGCGTCTACCATTCTTTCCGAGCCATTTTCTTCTTTCATTGTTTTCCAAAGTGCTTGTTATGCCCCATGCAATATCAGCGGGACTGCTCGGATCAACGTGATAGCCGCATTGCTCCTCACCACTCGGAATGACTATTTCTCGCATCCCACTAACACCCGCAGCGCCAACCACAACTGGCCGTTCCATGCTCATTGCTTCAAGCACGACTATTCCAAAAGGTTCGTAAAGACTTGGAAAAACCGCAACGTCGCAAGCAGCGTAATGAAGAATTCGTTCTTCCTCAGGGATGAATTCAAAGCGGAATTTCACATAATTGTTCAGCCTCATGTGGTTAACCAAGTTGGTGAGGTATTCTTGCAAGTCGCCCAAGCCGAGGATGACAAGTTTTGCCTTAGGTATCTTCTGCAAAATGTGAGGCATAGCCATTATGAGTTTGTCGACTCCCTTGACGCCGACAAGTCTACCGATGAAAAGAATCATCAACTCGTCGTCTTTGACACCGTAAAGGTTCCGAATCTTGCAGATTTGCTCAGTTGTCACGTCTTCCGGATCGTATTTTTGTGCATCAACGCCGTTGTAGGCCACTTGAATTTTGTCCTTTGGAAACCCGAGTTTTACAAGCTCCTCCTTCATAGCATAGGAAACCGTAACGATCAAATCGGCTGCTTTTCCCCCATGAAGCTCAATGTTGCTGACAACCTCCGAACCGTTTCCAAGCGTTCTCCCCTTCTCCGTAGAGTGCACATGAAAAGCAAAGGGCAACCCGATCTCTTTCTTAACGGTTATCCCGCCGATCGCTGAAAGCCAATCATGGGCGATTACAATGTCATATTTTATGTCTTCTTTCCTTATGAGTTCGTTAACGAGTTTTGAAGCGCTCAAGTAATTGTAGACGAGTATTTTTGAGAACAGATGAAGACCTCTGCCCCACTTTCTAATGTCCTCTGCGATAACATCGGGCAAGGAATCAGAGATGTCGATGTGCAATGGACGATGAATCTCTATGCCCCGCCAAATCTCCCTAGTAGGCAGATCACCAGCATCATCATTCATGGTGAAGACTGTAACATCGTTGTCCATCAAAACAAACTTTCTTGTAATCTCAGCCGCATACGTTCCTAAACCGCCCACGATTTTCGGTGGATACTCGTAAACGAGCACAGCCATCTTCATTTTCCAGTGCCACTCCTTCCTCGCCAATTCCCTAATGGTTACTGAACAAACACTTATTTACCTTCCTAAGAAACTCCATTCACATCCATGCAGTGATCTATTCAGCGGCCGAATTTTCCTTCAAATTCCCTCTCAATCAACTTCAAATGTATCCTTAGAGCTCCCGATCGATCGATCAGGCCTGACTGGCACTTGGAGATGTGAAAAACCTATTAGGCACATATGATAAAAGTGTAGGAAGTGCAACGGTATGAGCATTTCTCCTGTTAAACGTTTGATTCTTGAAACTATGTGGATGATGGATAAACCTGCTAAGGCTACTGAAATAGCTAAGGAAGCTGGATTGAGCTTTCCTCCGGTTATGATGCACATCATAGGTCTCACCAAGTTGGGGTTAGCTGAGACCTTGGAGAAGGGAACCTACGCGATAACTGAGGGCGGTAAGAAGGCTCTGGGTCTTCCGGAAGTCGGCAAAGAGAAGGCGGCTGAAATCTTGGGGTACTTGCCGGCGCAGAGGTCGTTTCATTTTTACGTCGATATCGGAAAGCCCTTGAACGTTTATGCTGCGAGTCCTGGGGACTTTTGCGATAAAATCTTAAAGGTTGATGTGTCTTCGATAGATTTTCATGTTAACCGTGGAGACTTTGAGGCGTGGTTTGCAGGATTGGGCGATGCTGAGCTGGCAAGGAAAATCTTGCTTATCAGAGAGCAGAAGATTGCTGGAGAAGACCTGCGGAAGAAGCTGTATCAAGTTGTGAAGAGTAGGTGCGACGGCTTAGCTAAGATAAGAGGCGCCCCATCCCAGGTTGACAGTCCAAGCAACGTTAGGCTTTTGTGAACCGTCCCTTAAGCTTCTCGAGTAGCCGCTTTAGACTTGTATACTCTATCTCTTCAGGTCCGAGGCGAGCTGGTTCGAACTCTTCCATACGTCTGAGCATAGTGGCGTATATCCTAGCTTCATATCTGGCTTGGCGGAACGCTGGATCGTCAAACATGTCGGCTATCATTGGTTTTCTGGTGTCATCGCTTGCGATCTCGCCGTTCGCAACCTGAAAACCCATTGCGACCATTCTTGGCGGACCATCGAACGCTGCGCACTTGGGGTCTCTTAGTCCAAGCGCGCGCATACTGCACCACTTCAAAATAGCTGCACTCGAGTCTATGTGCAGATTTTAAAAAAGTCTCGATGAGGATTTGGGGAAGAAACGGTCAAATAATAAGAGCCCTAATATTGGGCATAAGGGCGGGTCTATGAGTGAGCTGAGAACCATTTCTGCGAAGATTCCCGAAGAAGTCTACAAGGAGATGATTCTCCGCGTTCCAGAGGGTAACCGCAGCAATTTCATTCGAGATGCCGTAATGGAGAAACTGGAAAAGACACCTAAACCGGACAAGATTCTTGAGTTAGAGCATAGACTGGGCAGGATTGAGAAGGAGTTTTCGGAGATCAAGAAATACCTTGCGGATCTGGAGCTTTTGACGTATGAGCGGGGTAAAACCAATCCTCACATTTTTGGCACGGATGAAATAGACCACAAGATGATAGATTACCTCGTCCATTACAGAGGGGCGACGACGCCGGAGTTGGCTGAGTTTTTGAAAACGAACAGGTGGCTTGTTCTGAACAGGTTGAGAAGAATTCAGAAGTTGTCTAGGAAGCAGCTTGGAAAATCCGTCATCGAGTACTGTGGAGGGGAGAGGTCTGGCAAGAAGAAGGCTTGGTGGATAAACGAGGAACTGATCGAAACGTAGCTGAACACGGCAAACAGTTAATTTCGGTTGTGCCTTGTTGTTGTTTGTGGGCCCGTAGCCCAGTCAGGATTAAGGCGTCGAACCGCCTCAGGTGCGTAAGCCTCCGGGCGCTCATGGAAGAAAGCCGGAGAACAGGGGTTCAAATCCCCTCGGGCCCGCCACTTTCCAGGGCGCAACGTCTTGAAATAGTGCGAACACAGGCTGATTCTGATTGCGGTGTTATGTCAATTTTGTGGGGTCTGGGCTTGACAAAATTGGTAGACCCCCTCCCTTTTTGGGTAACGTTTTTGGTAATGTTGTTTGGTAACGCTTTTCGCTGGAGCCTGTCCTTTGCCACGTGATTCGACGGGAATATTGGCGCGGGCTTGGGAGAGCTTGATGAAGAAGTGTGCTTCAAGGGTATGATCGCCGCTTGGCTTGCGGTGGATTTGTGAAATGTGTTGAATGTAAGGGTTCTTACACACGCTTTGGGCACTGACGTTAGCGACCAGGTTTCTGCGGAAAATGTTTCTGTAAAACCGTCACGCTTTTTCTTGGCTTAGAATATTGATTTGGGCTTCACAGTTTATATATCATGTTCAGAAGAAAAGGATGCGATGCGAATGGCGAGAATGTTGTTCAGAAGGTGTTTCTAACGTTTGGAGAAAAAAAGAAAGTCGATACCGAGTTTGGGAGCTCAGGAACGATGGTGGGCGACGTCAACTTGGAGTCTAGAAATGAGGGAGACAGAAGCGCATCCAAATACTTTGGAAAACGGAGGGAAGAAGAAGACGTCAAGCTTACGGAGGTGTTAAGCGGGCTTCTTCAAAGACTGAAGAGGCTGGACAAGGAGCGAACAAATCTTGTAGACGAGATAGAAAGACTCAGTGAAGAGGCGGAGAAGGAGGCCGTGGAACAAGAGAAAGAATTGTCCACCCTCAAGGAAGAAGTGAGCGCACTCAGAGAAGTCCTAGAAGAAATGCGTTCACGAAGGAGAATCTGAAGAAACGAGACAATGTCAATTAACAAAACCCGAAGGGAAACAGCAAGCGACTACGAAAAGAACATGAGATATTTGAATAAAAGGTGGAGGGTTTTGAAGATAAGACGCGCGTTTCTTCAAGACGCAGGAAGTGCTAGGTCTCATTGCCAAGATCAACGCGGCGGTGGTGGCGGTGGAGGTGGAGCAGGTGCAAAAGCCTGTCTCACAGAAATCACTGTTGTTCCTGCAATTCGGTCGAAGTATCTCTGTCGCGGGTCAGGCCCAGGAGTCGCTATGCCGATGAGAATGTCTATGAAAAAGATAACCCAGAATATCTTGCTTATGTTTCTAGTGAATACCTTGCCAGATGGTGCCTTACCGCCGTTGAGCAGTTGCACTTTCAAACCCATAACCCTTTTTCCCAAAGTCGCCGCAGATGCCGATGACTCCATAACGGCACAATAGATAACGTAAAGCAGGCCGTAGAAGAGCGGTATCAAGAAAGGCCAGATCAACCACCAGAATCCTCCGAGAGCTTTGTTCAGTGGAGCTCCTGTTCCGTTTAAGATTAGAGCCCACCACAAGATCGAGCTTACTATAGCCCAAGGTATGGTGTCGATTATGGCAGCGACGATTCTCAAAAGCCAATGAGTACCCATATCAGTTTGAGCACCGGTACCTTCATATCCTGTTGACATTTCTCTTCATCTCGCCTACATATTCGAATTGATTCGTTATTATCATTTTCGATCAGTCTCCAAGCCAGTAGATACCATTAGTACATCTCAATCCTAAAAGTCTCAAAAATGACTCGACCCCGAAATTCATTCAGAAGTCTTAAAACTTATAAGACCTATAATCAACTAGCTGCTAAACGACAGAAGTGATTGAAATGTCAAGACAAGAAAAAGAAAAAAAAGCAATGACGAAAGACCGACTCATAGGCATGCAGGTAATCGACAGCGACGGAAACGAAGCTGGAACCGTACAGGACATAGCGTTCACCGTGGGAAAAGTGGGCATGACTCTGATAGTTGAGACGAAGCAGGGCGAGACCAAAGAAATTGCTTGGGACGAGATCCAAGCAGCAGGAGACGTCGTCGTATTAAAACCCCCAGCCGCCCAAGCCCAAGTCGCAAGCGCACAACCGATGGGACAGCCAGGCCAGCAGGCACCAGTTTGCCCCACTTGCGGAGGACCCTTAACCTACATTCAGCAGTACCAAAGATGGTACTGTTACAAGGACAAGAAATACGTTTAGAACGAAAAAGTCAGAGAAGAAAACAGCCATATTCTACACTTTTTATTTTCAGGCTTTATCGCAACTGAAGTTTTGCTACGCATACTTCTTGCAGTTTGGGCAGTACCACCGGTTATATTGCTGCACAAAAGTCATCGGTCGACCACAGGTGGGACACATCTGCACGGCGGCAGCCGGTGGAGGCGGAGGACCTCTGGAAATCCTGGAGAGGTTGAAAATCCCCGGCATAGCAAACGGTCTTCCCTCCAGAATCCCAGCAAGATACCCTCCTAACAAATAGAACATGAAAGCAAAGAGCACCCCAAGAATCCACGCCACCATGATATTTGCCGCTGACTTCGAGTCAGCGACTACATCCGTCAATGCCAAGAAGAAAGTGATAACCGTGTAAACGAATGCCGTAAAGAAACCTGTGCTCAAACCTTCCATCCCAAGATTCTCACCCATGCGATGAAATCTAAAATTCAGGTAAGCAGCGACAAAACCCCCTGGAATGATAAGAAATATACCCCCTACGACAAAAAGCGCCACAAAGACAGGCCAATTGCCCTTTGTTGCACCGGCAATCCCAGAAGCAATCGCACCAAACAAAAATCCCATCAGGCTCGCCGCAAGATAATCATGCAGATAACCTTCTCTGAGACTCATTCAAGCCACCTCTGCATGCGCATGAATTCCCTTCCACCACCCCTCAGTACTTAGAATATTTAAGCTTTAGCAGCCACACTGCTAACCCCGGAACAGGACAAAAAAACGTTAAATACTCACAGCCAAAATATGGTGCAGTGGCAAATTGAGGAAGCGAGTATGACTGAAAAAGAAGGATATTTCATTGACTACATTGCTGTTGGAGTATTAGGATTCGCCCTCGGACAAGCGATCTCAACCGTCGGTGGATTCCAGAACCTGTTCTTAGGCTTGGGAATCAGAGGTATCGATTGGGGCAGAACAATAGGAAGCGACGTAATCATAGGCATCTTTGCATTCCTTCCAGCAGGTTTTGTAGCTGGATACATGTGCTACAAGCTGCTCAAGGCAGAAGGAAAAATGGAAGGCTTGACAGGCGGCTTCATGTCTTTCCTTGCCTACCTAATAATCACCCTCATAATGACACTTGCCCAAACTGGCATCTCGGGAGGAGACTTCGGAACAAACATGGAACTCTGGGTCGTGCTCATGGTATTCGCTCTGATCTTCTTCCCAATAGGAGGATTCCTCGCCGGCATGATGCACAGCATGAAAGCGCCCATGCCAACCTTCTTGAGACTCCAGTTCCAAAGAGGCCCCGCAACTCCTGCAACCCCTCCACCACCTCCAGGAATGGCAGCCCAAACCTGCCCCACATGCGGCGCCCCACTCAGATACATACAACAATACCAAAGATGGTACTGCGACAAAGAACAAAAATACGTCTGAACCGCATGCCAAACAAGCTTCCAACTTTTTTCTTCCGTTTTCATTACGACCAGATTGTTGGCCATCGCTACCTCTGCAACTTCACGCTGCGGGGGACCACGCAACAATCGATATATAAGACACGTGATTCAGTAATCCGCTGTCTGCCACAAAACTGAGGGTTAGGAGAGAGTAGATGAGAAAGGCTCTATGCATCCAGATTCTGCTAATTCTTGTCGCGGCATTTGTAGCGATTTCACTACAAAGGGCATCTTATTGTGCCGACAACAGTGTTTGGTACGCGCATGACATCATCTCTCCATCTTTGGATGAGGTAAAATGGTCTGAAGAAGGAGGGTCAGAGCAGGCGTCCACATGGATTTCTGACGGTGCATGGTACACGCTTCAAATCCAACAGAGCCTCGTCACAACAAGCGACATTTTCGTTTCTTGGTATGAATACTTCAACTGGTCCAACGTGATCAGCAATCCTCAGTATGTACCTTCTATCGAAAACCTGCCCTTTGCAGACCTTTCTGTCGCTAGCTTCGCCAGTTACTCGATTGCTAACCCGAATTGGTGGATCAGCTACATGTGGGGGCTCGACACTCAATTTTACGGAATATCAGAGAACATCACGAAGGTTTTCTGCAATTTCAACGGCATCACGTCCGAAGTGGAGATGTGGATATACTTTCACATAACTCGCATACCAGAGTATTTTGTAAGCAAGGGCGGATTACAAAGATGGCTCACAGGTTTCGACCTGACACCGGTTTCAACAGGGAGCTTAAGGGCTTGGGAGTTCAACCAGAACTGGAACATGAACGGAACTCACTACAATCTCTACTTCAGGGCGCCGGCCAACATATTCACTCAGCACGGAGACAATTACACCTTCAGCATTAACATCTCGCCTCTTTATGCAGGACAGGCTTTCAACACTCAACAAGTAATCGACGTAAACATGCCTCCGGACACAGAAGTGTTAGAGGCTTCACCTTCCAGCATGGTTATCTTGCAAGGAAATACAGCATCATTTGTTAAAGGAACAGACGACCAGTATCCCACAGCGTTTACTGTCGTAAGTGGTCCTCCGGCAAAATCATTCAGCCAAGCCTTCTTGGAAGGCGCCGGTCTCTGGCTGTTCACACCTGGAGGCTGGGCTGCAATCGCCTCACTCTTGGTGCTCAGCTTCACAGGACTCCGAGGCAGAAGAATATGGCACCGGAACAAACTGTACCACCGCCTGTACAAAAGCCTCGTGACTGTTTATGATATGTACTCAAACGACCTCCTCAGATTCAACCAAGAAATGGACAGCATGTCAAAGTCCATCATTAAATTGTTCATTGAAGACCGCGTCACCGACGAACAATTCGAAAAACTCCTTAGCAGACGCGACGACCTCCTACAAAGAATGCAAATCGGAACGAAGCCTTAGAAAACCTAAGCCCACAATTGCTCCATGGAAATTGGCCAGCTAGCTTCTTAGCTTTTCCAAGACTTTTCTGTCAATGCTGTCTTCATCAAACTTGAACGTTTCAGGCTCATCCTTCTTCAGTATGGCCTTCAAGGCTTCAGAATCCAACTGATCAACGAGCCTAAGCATCTCTTTTTTGGCTGATTTGAAATGCTTCTGCATCAACTCCTTGTCTCGGTAGACGATTCCTGAAAGCTGACATAGCTTATCCGTTTTTATGAACCACTCAATCTTCCCCGTCTTAGCATTTATGTCGAAGGTTATCGGTCCAGCCACGCATGTCTCCGGCTTCACAGCATGAACCAAACATTTCTTGGTCTTCTTATCCTGAAAAACGCAGTATCCCTCGGAATCCAGCCTCGGAAAAACATAGTCCTCTTCAACAAACGGTCTTTCGACGCGAATCTTCTCCGCCTTCAAATAGGCTTCAATCGTCTTCCTGCGCTCACGGGTTATAGGTGGCGTTGTCTCGTGGCAACAGCTGTACTGACTCTTACATTGACTACAAGTATCGAGGAAGTTGTTTTGCCTCCTGCTCTCCTGCTCGCCAGACACGGGAAACTTCTCCATCATCGGCTTAGAAGTATGGTCGGTTATCCATAAGGCTTTTTGTAAGTTTCGAGTAAACGTTGACGACCGCTTCTTTAAGATCTGTTTTCTGAGATTTTTCCCTGACTTCTTTACGTATGATCTCTGACAAGTTACCGCGTTCTATCCTCTTCTGCGCTAAGGTAAGATATTTCTTCTCCTCTTCGTGAGCGTTTTCTAGGGCAACTCGGAGAAAATGTTTACAGACTTGACGTGCAGTCTGCCCATTTGAATGTAAGGTCTTTGCATTTAGCCCATCAGCGACGATCGATCTGAAATCTTTCACTAGAAGTTCGTGAGGCAGAAGATCAGACTGCCGTTCAAGCAGTCCTCGTAGCAGTGCCCTAATGAAACAGCTCAAGGCGACATCGGACTTGACGCATTCTTGCTCATCCATCACTCGTATTTCAACAGCTCTTCGATCAAACCTGAACACTGCTCCACGAGAATTCACCCAGTCCCGGTGCAGAATCAACGGATCTGCCCCTGCCTCGACCATGTCCGACGAGTACTTCTCGATTATTCGGGTCTTGTATTCGCTGAAGGAGGAGATGTACTCAGGAATTACCTCGCCGGTCACCGAGGGCACTTCCTTCTGGTTCATCACGTAAAAACTCAGTCTGTTGTCAACGTCTTCTCCGACCTTGCCTTCGTAAATCGGTGAAGAAGCAGCAAGGGCAGGCAGATACGCGCAGATGTTCGCAATCAGGTTGTGGAGCAAGACGCCGCTTCGTTCGTTCGAGTATGGAAGGTTGAGTTGGAAGCTTTGAATGTTCAGCCATCCGTGACGGTTAAGGTCAAAGACTCTGCTGTACGCCCGGTAAATCTGTCGATGTCGATGCGGCCAGACACCTGTTTCTTCGAGCTTCAAAAGCGGATGCATCCCGGTGCCGAGAAGACGCGCCCGGTACCTGCGACCAAGATACTCAGCGAGCGTCGAGACCGCTTCATGCATGGTCTCTTCAAAAGTCTCCGGCGACCCGAAAGGCGCGTTAGGCTTGATTTCCAAGACGTGCAGTTGAAGCTCTTTTCCAAAAGTGAAACGAGGCTGCTTTACAAAGTTAACGATGCGACCGTGAAAGTCTTTTAATATCTCGTCTACGATAGGCATGGCTTTCAGTTCTTCGTTGACCACTGAGAACTCGTGTTCTGGCCCCAGGACTTCTAGTGTTTTGTACGTGTTGTTTTCCTCTTGGTCTAGGTGTTGCCCAAAAATTGCATATAAACGTACAGTTAGTTTTAAATACGCCGGCTGCAATACCGAACGTTTCAGTTATCTGGTGTAACATGGGTGCTGGTTGTCTCTAACATCAACCTGACAAAAGATTTGCAGACGATGAAACCGGCAGACTTCCTCAACTCAACAGTTAAAGATTTTACTCTCAACCTGAACAATGACTATCGCTATTTGAAAACAGGGTACTACGTGTCCATGCACGCAGAGGTTTTGGGCAACCCGGTGATTCCTTCAAGCCAAAGCATAATTGACGCCAACAGAACGCCGATCTTGCTGCTCCAAGCTTCAAAAGCCGGGATTCCAACTCTACCTTACCTTGTGACTGGATCAGTCAAACAGATCATTGCTGAGTTCGGCTTTCCAGTCGTCGTCTTTGCCGTTAATCCGTTCTCTTACGAAGGCTTCAGAGTTGCGAAGAACAAGAGCGCCCTCTACCGAGCCGTTAAGAGTCTAAGCATGAATTACAAGTTTGCCGTTTGTGTGCAGCCGCTCAGAGGAGAGATGATTTCGTTTAAGTCCATCTTCGGAAAATGCGGATTAGACGGAGCGATAAGCACGATTTCGGAGAGGGTTTACGAAGTTTTCAAGATTCCCATTTGCAAACTACACGTCCAGCACATCGAAGGCGAAGCCTACTTGTGCGGGCTTCAGCCTTTGAGAAGAGAGGAAATCTCCTCATCTGATCTAGAAACGGTTTCGGCGACTATTGCTCGATTATCGAGCAAGGGTGAACACCTAGTTGGCTAGTATCGCCTGTTTTGTTGAGAAATACAATTTCTCCGATCAAAGAGAATCAATGGCACTACAAACCTTCAAACGCACGGCAGAAGAAAGAGGTCATGAATTCAGGTTCCTTTTCAGAGAAGACATCTCTCAAGTCCCAAAGTACGACGCCGTTTTCATCAGGGCCACAACCGACCCACTATACACCGCGTACGTGGTTTCGAAAACGGCTTGGGAGCTAGGCCTCAAGGTCATTGATGATCCAGAATCGATACAGATCTGCGGCAACAAAATCCACCTTTACGACCTTTTCAAAAAACACGGCGTACCGCACATCCCAACACTCTTCTTGAACAAGGAAGAGCTACATCACAAGCGGCTTCTGGAAGTTTTCGAAACCCTTGGAAAACCAATCGTGGTAAAAGCGCCGTACACGAGTTTTTCAAGATACGTGGAAAAAGTCGCGTGCGAAACGAGTTTCCGGGATGTTGCCAAAAGATACTTCAGAAAATCTGACGTTCTTGCAGTGCAGACATTCATGCCCACAGCCTTCGACTGGAGAGTCGGCGTTCTGAACCGCGAAGTGCTCTACGTTTGCAAGTACATGATGCCGAAGGGCAGATGGAAACATGGAGTCAAATGCAGAGGCAAGCCGACCTTTGTTTGGGGCCGAACATTTTCACTTAAAACGATAAATGCTCCGGCAAAACTGAAGGAAGTAGCTTTGAAAGCCTGTGAAGTGATCGGACACGGACTTTATGGAGTCGACATAAAAGAAGTCAACGGCAACTATATAGTCGTAGAAGTCAACGATAACCCAAGCATCTACGCAGGCTACGAAGACTCCAGAAACAAGGACCTCTACGGAAAAATCATAGCATACCTAACTGACTAGCTTCAATAGAATTCTTCCGCGCGCAATTGTTTTATTAGCATCAGAATCTATCTTGCCTTAGGAAGTGTCACATTGGTGCATATTGCGGTGGCGGGCACTGGGCGTGTCGGTGGCGAAGTCGCCTTCAGCCTGATCTTTGAAAGGTATGTGACTGAACTGTCCCTTGTCGATGTAGCACCGAAAGTTGCCGAGATGACTAAAGAAGAGTTGTATCACGCAATCGCCAGCCACGGCTTCGACATCAAGATAAACGCTTACGACCAAGCCAAACAGGTTCATGATGCAGACTTAATTGTGATCACTGCGGGCTTTCCAAGAACACCTGAAATGAGTAGAAGAGACCTTGCAACAAAGAACGCCAAAATCGTGAAAGAAATCGTCGAGAACACAGTTGACAACAACCCCAAGGCGTGGTATTTCGTAATCACGAATCCCGTTGACGCCATGGCTACATTGGCCAACGAGGCTGCACGAGGCAAGAGGCACGTGATCGGGACTGGAACTTGTCTTGAAACGTCAAGGTTCAGAACGATCCTCAGCAGAGAATTGAACGTTCCCGTCGGCATGGTTGAAGCGTACGTGGGCGGAGAACATGGAGAAGCCGCAGTTCCACTCTGGAGCAACGTCAGAATTGACGGTTTGTCCCTGGAAAATTATCTTGAAAGAACAAAGAAAACACTCGATAAAGCGAAATGCGAAGACTACGTAAAAGAAGTCAGTCGCGAAATAATACGAGTCCTTGGTGGCACAAGATATGGTCCGGCTGGCTCTTTCATCGAAATAATTCGTGGAATCATTTTGAACACGGGCAAAGTAGTCAGCTACGGCAGACAGAGGCAGTTCAAGACGACGCCTGAACCCGTGTACGTTACGGTGCCCGCGAGGATCGCAAGATCCCAGAGCCCTGATCTGTGGGATTTTCTAAGTGAATCAGAGAAGAAAGCCATCAAAGCCGCAGCCGGAATCATCTACCAGACCTACCGTGAAGCCATTGGAGGAACGCCTCACTGATGAGGGAAACGGTTGAAGACTACAGTTTTTCTAAAGTAATGTCGGTTGACCAGCTTGTTCTGCAAATGGAAAAAGCTTGGGGGTTCACAGCGGGAAAGCTGGCTGTCGCTGTCAGGATTTTGCAGAATATGATTGAAGATGAGAAGTGTGTGAAGTTTCTTTCTTTTACTGGAAATCTTGTCGCGACAGGTACCCGAGGCGCTCTGAAAGAGCTTGTGAAGCGGAAGCTGGTTGATGTCATTGTCACGACTTGCGGGACGTTGGATCATGACATTGCTAGAAGCTGGAAGAATTATTACAGGGGTTCATTCGTCATGAATGACTCTAAGCTTCGTGAAGAAGGCGTAAACCGTTTGGGTAACGTTCTGGTTCCAAACGAAAGCTACGGCATGATAATCGAAGAAAAGGTGCAAGGATTACTTCAAAGCTTGTGCGAGGAAGGCATCAGGGAAGTCTCATCAAGTCGCTTTTGCCGCGAGATTGGGAAACGAATTTGCAACGAAAGCTCGATTCTTTATTGGGCTGCCAAGAACGATGTGCCAGTTTATGTGCCGGGTCTCACTGACGGGGCTGTTGGGTATCAGGCTTGGCTTTTTTCGCAGGACCACGATTTCAAGTTTAACCTGTTGAAGGATTCTGGAGAGCTCAGTGACATAGTTTTTTCGACGAAGAAGACTGGTGCATTGCTGATTGGCGGCGGAATATCGAAGCATCATACGCTCTGGTGGAACCAGTTCAAGGACGGGCTGGATTATGCAGTGTACGTGAGCACTGCTGTTGAATGGGACGGAAGTTTGTCAGGTGCGCGGCCTAGGGAGGCAGTTTCGTGGGGAAAAATAAGTGAAAAGGCGGACAAAACTATTGTTGAGGGTGATGCTTCGCTGATCTTGCCGATAATGGTAGGTGCGTTGATAGAGAGGTTGGGAAAGGCTTAGGATATTGCTTTGAACAGCCAGGACAGGTCTGGAGCTTTCCTTCTTGTTTTCACTCTTTCGTTGAGCGCGTGTGCTATGAGTGGCAATGCGATTGTAGCGTCGCAGTAGCAGACGGCTCTTTTGCCTGTTTCGTTGATTTTGCCCCAGCTTATCGCCTCTTCCAGTGTGCAGCCTGAGAGTCCGCCCCATTGTGGTGAGTCTGTTGTAATCTGAATCGCGTAGCGGTGTGGATAATAGTATTCTCTCAGCCCCTTGCGGAGGAAGCCTTTTCTTCCCGGCACCCCTTGGTCCTTTGTTTTTGGTGAGACGGATATTGCCAGAAGCTGGGTGAAGTCTTTGGGCACACCGCCGCCGATATAAATGACGCCGATATCTCTGGTTTTTTCGCCTATTCCTACGAACTGGTCGAACTCTTTAACTTGATCCAGCACAATCGGATGTCCCTCGTTCTTAGCCATCAGGAAGGCTTCGCCGTATGCGCTGTCGGTTATTGCGGGGCAGAATACCGGGACATTGTTTTCTGCGGCTACGGCGACTATGCTCTTCACACCTTTTTTGCTGAGGTATTTTCCGAACAGATGGAGAAGCTCGGCTGAAGTATAAGGGTAATTCTTTTTGAGTGCCAAGAGGCCTTCGGCCATGAGCAGTTCCATTTCGCGGTAGTCGGTTTCCTTGCCGTAGACGTCGTAGTACCTGTTTATATCGGCTTTCAAGAGTTCCTCGTCATCAGCGTAATGTGTGCCTTGCCAGTAACCCAAACCCATGGCATCAATGATGTCCTCTGAAATGTTGGCTCCGGTTGAGACGAGGACGTCGATGTAGCGGTTTTCGATGAGCCAGTTGACCATTTTCCATTGTCCAGCTGTGCTCATAGACCCCGAAAAGCCCATAATGATCGTCAAGTCTTTTTCTTTCAGCATTGCTTCCCAAACTTCAACAGCTTCGCCGAGTTTTCTGCCTTGGAAGGCGGTTTTGCTCATTTCGGCTAGAAGTTGGGATACGCTCTTTTGTTTGACGTCTATAGCTTCGACTTTCTTCTTAAGGTATGAGCTTGCCAATTTGCTGACCTCCCGTTCTACATTAAGAGTGTGGTATAAGAGATTTTTGATGTGGGCAATACGAGCACCCGCAGTATAGTCCAGACTTGCGTGGCAATAGCAATGACTATCGATTGACAGTACGATGTTGGGTGACGTTGAGCATACTCTTAACAGTGAAAGAGCGCTACGAACTAGGGGGTTCCCCAGCCAAGCCTCACGTACTGATCTCGCTAGTCGGACCACTGATTAAAACGGCTGAAAGAATACGGGAGGGGGTCTACCAATTTTGTCAAGCCCAGACCCCACAAAATTGACATACCCAATGTTCCAAAGACGCGCAGCTAATATGCGCTCGAGACACGATTTTTCTCGCAGATTCCACGTAGAATGCAAAGTTTTCTCCATCAGAACTGATTGAAAAAGTCCAGTTTTGAAACCAATACAAGCGTGCGCCACAACTTAGTAGTCTGGACAAAACAAAAAACGAAAGCCCCGACTGGTCAGTCGCCTTACAAACCAGCAATTACGTCATGAACTGTCTCGGCAGAACGTGCGCAATGCCCTTTTCCGGTTGAGGCAGCCTGTTATCTGCATATGTTTTCAAAAGCATCGTCAACAAAACATAATACTGCTTCAAAAACTCAAGCCCCTTGTCACTCGCCCTGTACAGAACACGGCCATCCCTCAACTCCTTCTCAAGAAAACCCAGCTCATGCAGAGACCCTAAGTACTTCTTAAGCTGCACACAGTTGATGCCCGCCTGCTGCATAATCGAAAAACGAGGAGCACCGTCGCCCTTGACAGCCTCCAGCAGCAGAGCTATGATCTCAAAATGGCTCCTGTACTTCTTACGCAAAGGCAAATAATAGAAACTCGACTGCTGCGAACAGGTCACTGACACCCGTCTCCAACATGGATTAATGTTCATTGAATAAGTTACGGATTGTGTCCGTAGAACCAGTTGAAAACAAACCCGCGTTAGCTTCAAACTGTTGAATCAATTGAAATGCCACATGCCCCGCACGAAGCGTTTATTACGGTGTTTCAACTGACATTATTGAATAGGCATGACCAGCGTGTCGGAGCACAAACTGACGCCGACTGAAATGCAGTTCCTACAACAGACCCTCACCGTAGATTTTAAACCGAGCAGTATACGCCTCCGTGAGGGCGAACACCAATACGGCCTCGCCAAAGCAATCGCGTCATTTCAACTCGAACTCTATTTCCCAGACGTGAAAGACATCGTGAAAAAACTGTACGGAGAACAGAAAACAGCCGACATCCAGCTTATCCGCAAGATCCAAACGATCTTGAAGAAAATGGAGAAAAGCAGCATAGTCAAGATCCTGCCGAAGAAAAAGCCTTGGGAACTTCAGAGATATGCCGTTTCGGGCTTCAAGTTCCAAGATGTCGACAAGAACCTCGTGGTTCTGGCAACGGATGAGGAAATACGACAAGCCCAAAGTCTGCTAGACACGGCTTCAAGTCAACAAGGAACGCACCTGACTAAGTGGAACGAACCCAAGACCAGATCCTACATACTGCTGCTTTCGTTGATCGTTGCTGCAGCGTACGTGACGATCGTTTGGGACGTGGCGCAACCCATCGTCAGCCCGATCATCTTCGTCTCCGCTTTTTCTATAGCAGTCGTATCCTCCGTATTCTTGGGCAGATTCCTGTCCAAAGAGTGATTTATGGGGTCTTGCGTCAATGTTTAATATTTCCATGTACCAACAGAAAAGAGTGTGATGAGATTGAAGAAAACTATTCTGTTTTTCCTACTTACCCTGTCTCTGCTGTCAGTGCCTTCCTTGACGGGATACAGAGCGTTTGTGAAAGCTCAAAACCGGACGTGGACAGTCGGGCACGACCGGCCTGCGGACTTCACTTCTATCCAGGAGGCTCTCAACAGCTACAACGTAGTTCCTGGAGACACGATCCTAGTGTACAGGGGAGTGTACAACGAGAGCGTCAAAATCAACAAGGGTGTGACCCTCATCGGTGAAGACAGAGATGCAACAATAATCAACGGAGACGCGAACTCTGATTTCGTCATTTCTGTAGAAGTAAGTAACGTGAACGTCATGAACTTCACCGTAATGAAACCAGTTCCAACCGCCGGTGACAATGGAATACGACTGGTTTCCAGTAGCATTGAGGTGAGTCACAATAACATAATAGGCATTTACGATGGGATTATTCTGTATTCTTGGGGCAACAACTTGATTTCTGACAATGTCATACTTGGAAGCAACGATTCTGGAATCAGCCTCATTTTGTCAATCGGTAACCGTTTTACAGGCAACACGATTTCGAACAGTCAAAAAGGAATCTATCTTTTCTCCTCTTCCAGAAGCAACAAATTCACAGGCAACACGATCTCAAACAACCAACAAGGCGTAAGCATCTCTTACAGCACCAGCAACACTTTCTACGACAATAATTTCATAAACAACCCGATTCAAGCTACCACTGATGGATCTCCCAACGTATGGAGTAATTTCGGCGAAGGCAACTACTGGAGTGATTATAAAGGTTCGGATTTGACAAAGAATGGATCGATCAATCAATCGGATGGAATAGGTGATCAGCCGCGTAACATAGACGCGAGCAACGGGGACAGTGCTCCTTTGATGGGAATGTTCAACAGCTTCAACGTGGTTTCAGCGGAGAAAGATTACCAAATAACCATTGTCAGCAATTCAACCATCTCAGATTTCACCTTTGAAATCGGACCTGAAACAGGCAACAAAGTGATCCGATTCGCAATTAGCGGCAAAGACGGCACCGTTGGCTTCTCCCGGGTTTCAGTCCCAACTGGCCTGATGAATTACTCACTCCTCTTGGTAAGCGGAAACGAAGTTGTGCCAACCTCATTTAGCGGGCCAATTGGCTCACAGGTTCCACAAGTTTACCTGTATTTTACCTATCCGCACACGGATCAAATAGTAACGATAATCTCTTCTGAAACGTGGAACCTGCTTCAAGAGCTTTCCCAAAGTCTTAGCGCGTTGCAGGATGATCTGCACGATTTGAATCTGACGTATCTAGGTCTTCTGAGTAACTACAACGCTATCATGAGTAACTACAGCGAATTGCAACAGCGCTACCTTGAATTGAACGCTTCTTACACGGATCACCTATCTGAGTACAATGACAGCTTGCAGAACCTTCGAAACCTCATGTACATTTTTGCGGGCGTATCGGCAGTTTTCATAATGACCACCGTCTATCTTTCATCTCGATTGCATGGACGCAAAGCCAGAACGTCTGAAGAGAAAGGCACGCACTTTGACCTTGTTTCTTAATCCAACAAAATCCAAATAACCCTCCCCGACCTATTTGCCATTGATAACAGCAGAATCCCGCCTTCGTCACAGACGATAAGACTTGAAATTGCGGTCGTAGTCTAGCTTGGCTAGGACATCAGCCTCCCACGCTGACGACCCGGGTTCAAATCCCGGCGACCGCACCTTGATCTCGCACTCAACTGCAACTAGCAGCTTCGATGCCAGAATGAGTGCCCACGCTCAAAATTGTGCCGTGTTCAGTAAGTTAGAGAGGTAAGTTCAAAATCTAACTTTGTCGAATGTCTTTCTCGTGCTAAGAGAGTGAACAAATCATTAGGGATAATGGAAAAGTTGCGTTGTGACATCGAGCGTTTAGAAGAGTTCTATCCAGATTCCGTCTGGATCCTCTATGTAGGCCCATCGGCTGCCGTCGGCTTTCATTTTCAGGACGGTTCGGTGTCCTGCTGACCGAGCTTCGTCTAAGGCTTTGTCGAGGTCGTCGACTTTGAAGGCGAGATGATCCAGTCCTTCGCCAACGACGTAGCGAGTATTGTAAGGACTGCTTTCTTCGTAGTAGTTGAGTTCTAGAACGAAGCCGTTTTTGTCGCTTTGGAGGCTTACGGTTTCGCCTTTGGTCTGTTCGATCTTGCTTCTACCCGTGACTTTCATGCCGAGCAGTTTCGTGTAGAAGTCGATGGACCTCTGCAGGTCCGTTACTCTTATTCCAACGTACGTGAATTTAGCTTTCATGATAATCACAGAAGCGAATGATCGACGCTGTCATATATGGTTATATGTGGCGGACTGGGTTAGGCTCGCACCTTTGAGGGTGTGTGAGCTCCTGTTTTCCGGTGTGCCGCTGGAAGGTTGCTTGATGTGCGGGGTGATGCGTGTTGAGAGCTTCCGCGGGGTCGGGTCTGTGGTAATGTTGTGTGGTGACGGGTTTTGAGGAAGCAGGCTGGGGTTCGGGTTGATGTGGCGGTTTGGATGCAGTACAGGGATCTGTGTGCTCGCGAGAGGCTGCGTCCGTCGGAGCCCATTGACGGGTTTTTGAGATTTGTTCTGCGGTGCGGGTCGGCCTTGACGGTTTTGCCTATGCTTGACAGGTGTGAGTCTAGCGGTGGTTTTGATGCGTACGCGAGGGTGCTTCTGAACTGGTATGAGCGGGGCAGGGACTTTATCACGGTGTTAGACGAAAGTGAAGCTTCGGTTGAACATATGCTGCTTCAGGCTGTTAAGCAAGTGGCTGACCCGGGGCTGCGAAGGCAGATAGAGGACGCGTTGACGAATTCGAATAAAAAGAGAGACTCTGGAGAAAGCTGCAGTCAAGAGGGCAGTGGAACCGAGAAGTCTCAGACTGAGGACGTGGCGGAGAAGATTCGTGATTTGCGAAGGCTCGTCAAAGGAGCCACGGAAGAAGAAGAGAGAGGCTTGGATAATAGTCAACATGGTGAAGAAGCGTACTCTGAAGAAGCTAACATAGGAAAGCCATCTTCGTGCGCCACTACGACAATTTACGTGCTGCACAACCGTGAGTAGCAAAAAAAGTTATGTGGGCCGATAGTTTGTTTTGCCTTCATTTCAAGCCGCTAGCTGCGGCGGAGAATTTCGCTCTGACTTTCTCCAAGGAGCTTCCGACGATTTCGATGTTATCTATGTTTCCTTCTCCGAGACGTCTCTTGATGGCTTCTTTCAGTATGGGCATTTTGTCTGGATTCAAACCTGCAAGTGTTGCTCCGACTGTTTCCACGGCGATTGCGTCTCTGCCAACTATTAGAGTGTTCATTTTCACTCGGTATCTGGAGGCGTCCTTTGTAGCATGTGGGTTGGCTCCTGCCCCCCTATACAGGTAAGTGCCGTCTATGACGGCCAAGTCTATTCCTCCTATTGTTTCGTAGATGTCCGGCAGAAGAGTGTCGAGTTTCTTGTGAAGCGGTGCCTTGCTCACGCTTGGCACGAGACCGAAGAGGTTCTTGAGGATGGTTCCTCTTTCAAAAGTGCGGAGAACGTGTGTACTGACGAAGACGTTGGGTTTGAACAGGATGTGAGAAAGCTGCATCTCTTCGTCTGCTACTTTCACTTTCTTGGTGTCAGTGTCTTCTGAAAGGTTGAAGGGAATGACTCGGTCAGTGAATAGCTCCTTCCAGACCTGTAGCCGTTCAGTGCCTTTCCCACGATAATTATCTGATTCGGCCAAGTAGATTCTTGGGGCTTTGTTGAAGCTCTTAATTATGGCACCAACCACACCGACGCTCGAATGGTTCTCTGCATTATGGTCGAAGACACCTACCTTGACGACTACGGAGCGTTTGGAAGTGTTTAAATCGCTAATTTTTCCTATGAGTTCAACCGCTTTTTTGAAGGATTCGCAGACATCACTTCGAAATTCAACTATGGCAACTTTCGAACCCACGTAACATCACCAACTTGCCCTCTTGAGGGGGTTGCGAGTTATATGAATTTCCGTTTGATGACGCCTCGGGCGCGCTTGTGTGTTCCCAAATTCAGTGTTGTACGTAGTAGGGCTGAACAGAGTGCCTTGCGTTGTGTAGTTTGCGTGCGTGCAACGGTGGTAGGGCCCTGTATTTGGAGCCAAATATGTCTCAGTTGCGCTAGAGTGTGGTTTATGGAAAAAGGTTTTAAGGATTAAAGGTTCGACGAGGAAATTGACTGGAAATATTGGAGTGCGAAGTCTTGTGCTGTTTTGGTCTTAGTAGTGGTAGAGAGTGTGAAGTGAATTGCTGGGTCGAGAGGTTGGGAGGCCGGTTTTCGTTGACTGGGTGAATCGTTTGGTATCTCTTTCATTCGTCTGCGACTACGGCAGCAACAGGTTTTTAGTGCGCCCATTCATCTTTGATGGTTGAGAGAGGGAAAGAAGGTCATGGAAAGCGATTTGCTTGGAAGGCTTGCGAACAAGTCAATTACTGCAGAAGAACTGTTCCACTTTGTCGAGCATAACTTTGCCTTGCTTCATCAGGTAGTCAAGGGTGTTTCTTCATCAAGAGCTTCAATCAGATACGGTTGTGCGAGGGTGTTGATGGATTTGAGTGAGGCACATCCGGAGAAGCTGTACCGATACATGGACTCTTTCATTAATCTACTAGACAGTAAATACAGAATCCTCATTTGGAACGCGATGGCCATAATCGCAAATCTGACTAGAGTTGACAAGGACAAGAAGTTTGACACCGCATTTGGCAAGTACTACGGTTTCCTGAATGATGAATACATGGTAACGGTTGCTAATGTTGTCGGCAACTCCGGCAAGATTGCATTAGCTAAACCATACCTAGTTGATAGAATAACGGATGAGCTTTTGAAAGTTGATGACAGCTCTTTAACCCCTCACTTGACGGAAGAATGCAAGAGAGTGATAGCTGAAAAGACGATCAGTTCTTTTGATCTATTCTTCGAAAGAGTCAAACAAAAGAAGAGAGTAATCTCCTTCGTTGAAAAACATGCTGACAGCCCAAGAAAAACTCTCAGAGTGACAGCAGAAAATTTCCTCAAAAAATGGAGCCAGCCCACTGACACGCATTAGAGTCCTATAGACTCTGCCTTCCACGCAATCAAGGAAACTGTAACTCTCTCAAGTAGCGTGCGCTTTTCAATTTCAAAAACGGCGATTAGATTGCAAGAGCGTGCCAGTCAGAACAGGAAGTCTGTCAGCTGATACGGCGTGTCCTTTCTACAGAATCTTTCCTTTGTAATAGATTGAAGATGGGCAGCCTAGGCATCTATCGCTCGTGTAGAAAGTGCAAGTGCTACAATCTTTGCCGCATGGGTTGACTTTCTTCTTTTCCATGTGTGGTTTGATTGGCACTACCAAAGATCGAGTTGGGCTCATTACTAGGTCGCATTCCATGTTTTTGATGGACTCGTTTTGTCTGAAGCGAGAGTCAACGCAGGACATCACGGACCTCATGTCTTCTCCCATCAGAAAGCAGGTCATGTTATGTGTTCCGGATGTTAAGAAACAGTTCAGGTATAGAGGGCAGTCTTCTACAGATTTCAGAAATTGTTCCACATGGTTTGTTGTAATATCGACTTTTGCCAGAAAGAGTTGAGCCTTCTTGACGTCAGTCCCAATCAGACGAGCTAGTATTCCCTTTTCTTCAAGCTTGCGTATTCTCGCGCTCACGGCTGGCTGCGAGATCTTCAAACGTCCAGAAATCTCAGCCTGAGAAACTTGAGGATCACTAGACAATAGACACAAGATCTTCCTATCAACGTCATCAATCGCATTAGCCAAGGTTATACTTCTCCGCCAAAAGGTTCACTCTCTTAATATGCTGAGTATGCACTTCTGTTATATAATGCTTCTGTTTCATAAGCAGTTGAGCTTGATGAACTATTATTTATAATGCAAATGCTTATTAGCCAAGCTCTTATCATTCTATTGCATAAGTCTTTTTGAAGGTTGAATGGTAATGGTCGAGCAAGAATCGTGGGAAAACAAATGCTGCCGCTGTGAAGGTGACGCCAAAACAAACTTGTATCCTGGGAAAAGAGCATGTCACGTGACATGCGGGCCTTGTCTTTACCCGGAAGATTGGGGCAAATGCGGCTCGTGTGAAATCGTTGGCCATTGCAGGTACGCCCTTGACCACTTAAAGGGCTTGACCGAGGTCAAAAAGGGATGTTACTTCGATCAGCAGCTAACCGGAGAGGAAACATTGTATCACATTATCAACTTTGTCAATGGCCAGCAGCAACTCATGAAAACGGCTAGTGAAAAGGTATATCTGGAGGACCTGAAGAAGGCAAACGCCAAGAGCAGCTGTCTTCAAGAATCGCCTAATTCTCCACCATAAGAAACAGTACTTCAAGAATCTAGAACCCGCGCACACATGTTCTCATGTGGATTCGTATTGTCCCACAGAATGGTGCCCTACCTCATAGCCTTCTTTCTCGCACAACTCGAGGATTTTTGACACGGCCCTCAAATCAATTGCGCGTATTTTCTCTTCTTCAGGTCCAACGACTTCGATGATTATGCCAAGACCTCCCACTCCACAGCATGAATACACGTTTTTGTAGATTCTTATGTCGTACTCAGAGGGAAAACCCATTTCTTTCACAACTGCTTTGACTCTGTCAATCAAGAAATCGACTTGGCGCGGTTGCATTGCACTAATGAAGTAAATTTCTCTGCAACCAATCTTGGGCATTCATATCCCTTTGAAAGCTATCAAAGTTACAGTCTCCTTTATTCCTGGGATGCGGCGAATATCATCGAATATGAATCTGTCAAGTTCATCCATCGTGTTAAATGAAACTTCGACGTGCAGGTCGTAGACGCCATAGGTAGGAGTTGCTTGTCTCACGCCTAGTTTCTTTTTGACTTCACCAAGGACTTCTTGGTCTTTTCCTGCCTCAACTTTTGCCAACACATACGCAATTGTCAATGATTAGACACCTTCACACACTTGACTTCCCTTTTGGCTTAATCAACTTTTCGAAACAAGTGCGCGGCTGACCGTTGCCATCATATCTTCGTGTCCTTGACTAGTACGAAACGCGCGATTTCAAGTTCATTCTTGGTACGGGCACGAGCAGCAAAGCCCAAAGAAATCACTATTGTCCATAGTATCCCCCAAGATCCCCCCGATCGATCGGCAGGAGATTTGTTAGCTGACAAAAGCATGCTTCGAATCCGTCTGCGACTGTGGTGGCAACAAGGTCTTCCAGAAACGCAAGTAAACCCTCTAGAAGAAATTTCATAAGACCGGGCTGGTTCGTCTATGGCGGGCGGGGTGGGATTTGAACCCACGACCACCAACTTAGGAGGCTGGTGCTCTATCCGATGCGATGGCCTTACAACACACGACCACCCACAAATCCGTACTGAGCTACCCGCCCCAATACATCCAACAACTACCAAGTATAGAAAACTTACTCATACACCTAGAAGGAAAAGGCCGAGCACCAAACACTATAACAGCCTACAAAAAGAATCTCAAAGCCCTAGCACTACGAGCAGACTTAAAAAACACCAAAGAAGTCGAACTAACAATAGCCCGATACAAAAAGAAGAATAGCAGACCCATAACAAACAACTACAAATCTAAACTATGTGACACTTATGCCGCATACTGCAAATTCTACAAAATCGAATGGGAAAAGCCAATCTACACACCCGAACCCACAACCATTCAACCCCCAACCAAAGAAAAAGTACAGATGTTCGTAGCATCAGCAAGAGGCGACCTTTCACTAAAAATAGACATCATACAACAAACAGGACTAAGACCAATCGAAATAACAGGCGAAAAAGGACTCCAAATAAACAACATTCACCCAGACACCAAAACCATAACCGCACGAATCACCAAAGGCTGTAACCCAAGACCACCACTACAAATCACGGAAGAATTAAATGCACGACTCCAAGACTACATAAGAAGACACGACCTCAAGAACTACGACCTACTATTCACAGGCCGTGCAAAAAACTTCGGCAAAGCCTTCAGACGATTACGAAACCGACTAGCCAAAAAACTTGACGAGCAAACCATACACAACATAAGACTCTACGACCTCAGACATTACTATTGCACAAATCAACTACGCAGGACACAGAACACAGAAACAGTACGCATAATCATGGGCCACAAACAACTAAACACGACACAAAAGTATCTACACCTACTCGGATTCACAAACGGAGAATGGATAGCAGAAGGAACATCAGACAAAGAACGAGCCAAAGAACTACTCAAAAACGACTTCAAATACGAACTCACAACACCAGACGGAACAATGCTATTCAGAAAACCAAAATAGCCCTCCTTTCTTTGTATTATCCATTGAAAACGAACAACATGCCAGCGCACGCTAAATAATTATAGACCGTTATCTTAGGTACTAAGAGAGCCTTATGAGAATTAGTCAGTGGGAAATTATAACAATAATAGGAATTGCATTGATAATTGTTCATGGTCTTTGGAAGGACCTCTTTGAGGTCGATTATTTCACGGTTATAATTCTCTTTATTCTAGCTATCCCTTCCCTTTCACAATTCCTAAAAAGAGCAAAAGTCCCTGGAGCAGAATTCGAGTTCAGAGATGAAATTGAGAGTACAAAGAAAGTTGTGCAAAAATCTGTGAAACAATCCATCGAGAAAGCTAAATCCAGAACTGTCGGAAAATCAAAACCGTTGCCATTTGAAACTTTTAACCTACAAATCGTAAAAAGGCTGCTAAACTCCGACCCTGTACTAGCGTTAGCATCGTTACGAATCGAGATAGAAAGAAAACTGCGATTGGCTGCAAAATCCTTCAAGCTTCCCTCTGAGAGAAAAGGACTCTTTGAAATCATTCAAATTCTAATGGACAAGAATGTGTTATCCGTTGATCAGGTAACTGCCCTACGTAAGATTATTGACATGTGCAACAAAGCAATTCATGGCTATAAGGTATCAACAGATGAAGCAACAGAGATTGTTCATTTGGCAGACGACCTGAATAAGAGCTTCCCAACTGGATATTCGATTAACTTTTACAGAAATGAAGATTCTGACAAACAAGGATTGGTTTGCGAGTGGGAACACTGCATTGAGCACATGCCTCTTAAAATGAGAACAACAAAGCAATCATGTCCTATTTTCGGTCACAATTGTCCAGGAGGGGCAGACAAGGTGTCTGAATGCGAAAAAACAAAAGAGAAAATCATTAAAGAACTTCACGAATACTGAAAAACAGAAGACAGATACCATGTTGATGCCTTATTACTTGCTCTGTGTAGTGCGCGCGCAAAATAAAAACAACTCTCTCTTTTTCTATTCAGTATCATGCTTAACCATCATGTCGCGCTCGCATAACGCTCGCGCTCCAACCCAACGCCACCGCGCGTTGTTTGAATAAAACTTTACCTCCTAGTAGCGCGCGCGCTTTAGACACCGCGGGCTAAAGAGCTTTCATGAAGCTGAAAGAGAAATATGAACAGAAAGGCTAGACTACCCATGGTTTTCCGTGATAATCGAGTTTATATGTGTTAAGAACGTCCTAAATCCTAAGAGGTGATTGAACACATGCAAATGCATCGTGGGCGTGCGGGTAGTATCAGCGGATTTCTATGGTCTGCTATTGTCGTAGTAGTACTAGTAATAGTTTTGGTCGTTGTCCTCAGAATACTTCTTCACTTGATATAGGCAAGCTGAAAGAAGAATATGAGAAGAATCAAGTCTCCACAGCAACAGAAACCAAACTAGGGGTTCAAAAATGAGTCAAAGGAAAGGGACAAACTATGATTGTTTGTGAATATTTCCCTGAAGATTGCGCGTGCTACATACGCTTAAATACGCAAATATTGACTTGGAAACAGAGGTGATAGGAATGCCGGATAAGAAGAAAAAAGTTGAAGGGGCTGCTGAGAGAACTGGTGAAGCAGTCGGGGAAGGCCTCAAGAAAAGTGCTAAAGCCGTAGAAGACTTTGGGAAGGGAATAAAGAAAAGAATCGAGAAAAAAGAATAAGAAAGGTACACGGTGATTTAGTTTAGGTCAGCGCGCGGGCCGTGCGACTAAGGACCAGAGCAGCGCGCGCGGAGGCGCGCGCTACGCTTTTTTGAGTAGCACTGTAAGAAGTCCAAGTATTCCGCCGAGTGTAACAAGCAATCCGCCAAGTCCACCGCCAACGATTCCAACGATCATGAGTACGATGGCCCAAACGAGAGTACTTGCCTGCTTTGCACCGATGATTGCTATCACACCGCAAATGATCGTAACGATACCGCCATAAGAATATCCCCAATAGAGGATCATCGGCCCAAAAGAAGATTGGATGAGTCCTAGTAGCCCGAAGATCACCATCAGTATTCCGCCTATAAGTGCTAAGATATAAGCTATACGCGAAACAGAAATTTCAGACATATTCTGATTCACCCCCTATTCTTTGGTTGTAAGTGGAGTTGTTTGAGGACAGCACTTTTCAAATCTCCTCATTCGAGTAGTTTTTCGGTCATGGTGACATCATCGAATGCTACTTCACAGTAATCATACATGATGGCGCGCTCATATCATCTATCATGACTGACCCAACATCTTTTTTGTTACGTCTAGATTCTGACTTTACTTCTAGCTTAAAGCTACTCCTACTATAGCAAGAATTAGAGCCACAAAAACTAATACTATTCCTATTTCAGAGAGAAGCATAGCGTAAGTGGAGTCAAGAAGAGTAGGGAGATTAGCATTAAAAAGAGTATTGCAGAGAACAGGATATACAGCAAGAATTTCGCTGATAAAACTGCATAAGAATAATACTAAGGCTACTATAACTAATTTCTTTCCGTTCTTCATTCTATCATCACCACCTTTTCACCCCATACTAAACTAAACCAAAAAAAAGAATATGTCGAAAGTGTAGAACAGAAAAAGAAATTAGGAGAGGGAAAGCGTAGTCTTTTTGGGTTTTGGTATGGGTTTTGGCATAAATTACAGTCTGTCAACGCTATCTTTTTTCTCCGCTCAAGATATGTCTTCCAGTCAGTAGTCGATACACTACTATGATTACGGCAATCACTAGCAGTATATGTATTAGTGGACCTATGCTCGAGAAAGCAAAGAATCCCACTGCCCACAATATCACGAGAATAACAACAATCGTCCAAAACGTGTCCATAGCCAACTACCCAACTAAGTTTCGACTATTGGTTTTAGGTATGCGTGAAGTTCTGCTTTTGGCACCCTTATGTTTAGCCCTTTGTTTGTCCAGCGTGCAACCCCACTCTCTAGGGCTCTAGTGTCCAACATGTTTCGCACTCCACTTTTCTTTGCGCCAAGCACAGATTCAGCTGCATCCTTGGTCAATTCGATTTCAAGATGAGTTACTTTCCAACTTTCTGGACTTATTCCAATTTCTTTGACTTTGCCTATTTTCTCGTCTTGAGCATAAACATCTTTGTCCATAAACTCTTTGCTATTCATCCTCATTCTTCCCTCCTTTTTTGAAAATACGTTATTTGAGACACATTTTAAGCTTTTTGGCTTAGGTATACTGATAGAATGCCCAGAAGATGAACCGCTTCATGCAATCACCAAAAAAAGAGGGCGCGAGCGCTAGTCTTCTCCTTTTCCTTGAAAGCTAACGCTCGTTACTTCTGAGTGTTTGCGTCGTGGACAAGGTCTACCCTACGGGGTATGCCTTCTTTAATAGTGTAAGTTTTTAATGACAGAAAAAAGCGGGCTTAGATCGATCGTCTTTTACGTCGAACATAGACGAATGACGTTGCGAGTATTGTCATCAATATGGCTGAAGTCGCCCAAGGAGCCAATAGTTGAAGTTTATCCATTGGAACCCATTCTCCACCTACTGATATGCTACTGGAGTAGTGGGCCGTTGCGGTGTGCGGTGCGTTCATCGTCACGGTAATCGCGTTTGCCACGCCCTGTGAGATGCCGTCAGCGTCCCAGCTGAATGGCATGGTGATCAGGCTGTATTTTCCAAGGTTAATCGGTGCGGTGAGCTTCACAGTTTGACTCTGATCGTACCAGCCCGTTCCAGATACCGTTCCAATGCCAGACGGGTTTGTAGCAACGGTAAGGTAGTATTGGGTCGTCCAGATTGCAGCTGCGGTTTTGGGGGCGTTCATAGTGATGCCAATGCTCGTCAAGCCCGTGCCCGAAGCGTCACCGCTCCAGGTCGTGAAGACGTACTGGATTCCTGCACCACCAGAGACCATACCAGTGGAGAGAGTAGCGTACGCCGTGGCCCCGCTGTCATACCATCCTCCAGCGTTTGGCGTGTCATAAGGCGAATTAACCGTCAGCAGGTATTGTGTTTGCCATTTCCAAGTGATGCTTGAGTCCTGCGTTATGGTGAAAGTCACCGATGCTCCTGTCCCTGAACCCACGCTTCCACTCCCAATGTAGCCAGTGCAGACATACTGCGTACCAGTTGGGCCTGGCACTATAGGAGTCACCGACGCCGTAATACTGGTTCCTGACGCGTATAATCCGCTTATCGGAGTGGGCGAGTCGTAAGCAGAAGTAACAGTTAACTGAGCTGGCACGATGACTTCGATGAAAGTGCCCTGAGAACCCGCTTGATAGACGACTACTGCTACGAGTTGACCTGGCAATGGGACAAAACTGGGGTGCGCGTCAGCAGCGGCTTCCATGGCGATTACGTCTGGGTCGGCCTGGTTTCCGCCATTGCTGTCTATATAGTGCCATATTGCCGCTTGTACATCATCTGCTGTGCCTTGCTTGTTGTTGATTACGTAGTTCACTTTGTTCCAACCTGGGTCTCCCCCACGACATGGCTGAAGCGGGTCGTAGCTGGAGTATAAGTTGACGCTGAGCATTGCGCCGTTATTGATAGTGTGTGTTTGATCGCAGCACCAGCTGACATAAATCCCGTTGGTCACATCGTAGCCTGAAGGCACGGAGGAAAGGGTTATCTTCCAATAGCTCACAGGTCCCGGATAGTTGAACGTCGCATCCACAGTCCCTGGTGGCAGGTTCATGGAAGGCCCTGCAGCATTTGCAAAGCGAGTTATTAACAGGACGAAAATCAACGCGAAAAACGCTATTAGTGTATTCCGTAAGTGATGTTTCATATTGAACAGCAGCAACGGGACTGCCCTTTTTTCACGAATCATTTTCTCCCTTCTCCCCTAGGTAATTGATGACTTGCAGTTCAAGCACTTAATTCTTGTGGAACGCTCTTCTATTACAAATTACGGGATAGTTTGAAAGTTTCTGAGTCAAGTGCTACAACGAGACACCCTGAGGCTTTGGCTCACTTTCTCATCTTCAGATACTTTTATTGCCAAATACACTCTAAATTGTTTTTCAAAATTGTTCGTCCAACCGCCTATAATTTGTTCGTCAGGAGGTATTCCCTGTGCTGGCAAAAGATGCTCATTGATTTCCCTTTGGTTGAAAACAAGCAAACAATAAAATGAAGTGCGCGCGCTGGGAACCGATCGAACACTAAAATGCTTCAAGAATCAGCCAACCATCCTCAAAAAACCAACGCCGCTTGCGAAAACCAGACAACAAAATAAACAAAAAATACCAAGAGTAATGACTGGTGCTCTATGCGTGCTGAGCCTCGGTAGAGAGCCATGAAGACTCTCTCTACCCGCCCAGATTCTTCCCACCCAACATCCAGCCTACAGTACATCGTAGTAATTGACGCGATACCGATTTTAACTTAATGCATCCATTGCAAAAAACTTAAACTGTGCGCTCATGTCAACTGTAGTGGTCGCTGCGGGGGTACCCGAGCCAGGTCTAAATAGGCGGGCCAGAAAGAAGCCTAAGACAAGGGGGAGGACTTAAGATCCTCTGGCGAAGGCCTCCGTGGGTTCGAATCCCACCCCCCGCACCTAGGGCGAACTCTCTGCATCTGAAAAGTTTGGGTGTTTCAGTTCTCGAAAGATTTTTGCATTCTTGCTAGCATTGCCGATGCCAAAGCAAGTAGGGGAAAGCTCAGATCAATACAGTAATTCTTTAAAGCATGCAAGAGTTGCTTTATCGGTTAAGTGTAGCTAATGGACAGTGACACTAGACGTTTAGCAAAAGAGCGAGTTGAAACGCTTTTCCGTTTGGCAAGAGGCGTCTTTAGCGAAGATCAAGCTCTGGCTCAATCTTATGTGAGGATGGCTAGAAAGGTAGCAATGGCAGCGAAGATCCGTTTGCCGAAGGAATACAGGCGCCAAGTGTGTCGACATTGTAAGAGCTTTATCTTGCCTGGCGTGAACTGTCGTGTTCGGACAAAGCAGCGGAGAGAACCACACGTGGTTATTACCTGTTTGAGCTGCGGAAAACAGACAAGAATACCGTTGACAGAAAGAGTTGGTAGACCGAAGCAATGAGTAAGTTGACTACTGGAAAGAAAAGACGCATCAAACGTAAGCTCTGCGACGAAAGGCCAACGATATGGATCGGCAAGAGCGGGGCTTCGCAGGAGCTGTTGAAGGAAATTGGACAACAATTGGAGAGAGAAGAAATAGTAAAGGTGAAAATTCTGAAAAGCGCCCCTGCCGAAGGCGAAGCCAAACGAATTGCCTCAAAGATTGCTGAACAAACGACATCATCCTTGATAGAAGTCAGGGGTCACACATTCATGCTTTACAAGTCCCGCAAGAAGTGAAAGCCTTTATATGAGGCTTCATGATTTTACTGCAAAGAAACGCCAAGAGGACAAAGAATCTTGCTAACCCCTAACGACGTTCCAGCAGCCAAGCTCATCGAAAAACTAGCCAAATACCTGAAAGATAATGTGGATAAAGTAACCCCGCCCGCGTGGGCAAGCATCGCGAAAACCGGTACACACGTCAAGCAACAACCGCAGAACCCAGACTGGTGGTACACACGTTGCGCTTCGATCCTGAGGAAGATTTACGTTCACGGGCCGATAGGCATCGAGAAGTTAAGGGCTGATTATGGCGGCAGAAAAGACTACGGCGTCAAACCAGAGCATGTGGCAAAAGCAGGCGGATCACCCATAAGAAAGGCACTGCAACAATTGGAAGCCGCAGGGTACGTTGAAACTCTGAAACCCCGCGGCAGAAGAATAACCCGCGAAGGAAGAAAACTCCTGCAAGAACTGACTGAAGAACTCATCAAAGAACTGGTGAAGGAGATTCCAGAACTAGAAAAGTACCAGCAAGGTGATTAAAGTGTCAGACGAGGAGCTGGAAGAACTTCGCAGAAGAAAACTTTCAGCGCTCCAGAGGCAGGTGGCTGACGAACAGAGAAACGCCCAGATGGACCAACAGCTAGAACAGCAGAAACAAGCCCTGCTGAGAAACATGTTAACACCCGAAGCCAGGCAAAGATTGACTAACCTGAAAATGGTGAAGCCTGAGTTCATAGACCAACTGGAGTTGCAGCTGATCCAGCTGGCACAAGCGGGAAAAATACCGATACCAATGACAGATGGACAGTTGAAGAAGATACTCATCCAGCTCCAATCTCGCAAAAAGGAAACGACGATAAGAAGGAGATGAATATGGCTCGAAACAAGCCAACAGCAAAGAAACGCAGACTGGCAAAAGCAGGAAAAACGCACAAGCCAGTGCCAACATGGGTAATGGCCAGGACAGGAGGCAAAGTCAGGGCACACCCCAAAAGAAGACAATGGCGAAGGAGTAAGATAAGGGCATAGGAGGCAACTGCTTATGGAGAAAGAAAAGGAACAAGAAGCACAGAAGACCGAAGAAGAGCAAGAAGAGCTTATTGAAACCGGCAAAGAAGAAACCGAAGCCGAAGAAGTCACTGAAAAAGAGGGAGCGGAACAGAAACCCCTGAAAGGAAAAGCGGAAGAGGAAGCAAAAGAAGAAAAACCGCTTGAGGCCGTTGAGGAGAAGAAAGAAAAGAAGACTCCTTCGAGAGAGAAGAAGGAAGAGGAAGAAGAGATAGTTGAAGAGAGGATTTACACAGTTCCACTGGGCAAAGCATGGATTATGCCGCCTAGAAAGAGATCGCCTAGAGCCATGCGAATGCTCAGAACTTTCATGATCAAGCACATGAAGATGGAAGCCCGTAAAGAGGAAGAAGCGGAAGAGGAAGAAGAGCCCAAAAAACTCGTGATCAGTAACGAAGTAAACGAGAGGGTTTGGGGCAGAGGCGTGGAGAAACCGCCTAGGAAAATACGGGTTAGAGCTGCAAAAGACAAAGACGGTAATGTCACTGTTTATTTGGCTGAAGGAGATTGATCCTTGGCCATTTACCTGACAAGTCTCATTGGAAGCGCAAGCATAGGCCGCTACTCGCTTGCCACGGATAAAATGCTTATAGTTCCAAAATCTGTCCCGCTAAAAAAAGCGGAAAGACTGAGCGAATGGTTGAGAGTCAAGTTAATCCATACTTGCATCGGAGGCTCGGTTCTCGTCGGCGCCCTAGCGTGTGCGAATTCACGCGGCATGTTGCTTCCAAGCTTTGTTCGAGAAGAAGAACTTGAAGGCATAAAGAACTGTTTTCAAGGAAACATAACGATAATGGAAACTAAGAAAACCGCTTATGGAAACCTAGTACTGACAAACGACCACGGTGCAATCGTCGACCCGCGACTTAGAGAACCTGAATTAAGAATCATATCTGAGACGTTATGCGTTGAAACGGTGCCGGCCGAAATCGCCGGTTTACCGTATGTCGGGTCGCTGGCAGTCGCAACGAACAAAGGCGCCTTGGCGCATCCCTTGCTGAAAGACTCGGAAAGGAAAACGTTGGAAGAGGTATTAAGAGTCCCTGTTGACGTCGGCTCTATCAACTGTGGCATACCTCAAGTGGGCACCGGGCTCATTGCAAATCGGCATGCAGCCATTGCCGGATTGTTGACAACGGGACCCGAGATGTTTATAATAGTGAACGCCTTGGATGTTGTAAAAGAGGATGAAGAGGTTGAAAGTTTTCAGAGTAACAGGTGAAATCCTGAAGCCGAACCTAAAGACTTCTTTCAGCAAAGAAATAATGGCGGCCAAATCTGAACACGCTGTGGAGAAGGTTTACGCTGAACTGGGCAGCAAGCACCGGGTTAAACGCTTCCACATAAAGATAACAGGTGTTGAAGAGATTCCTCCGGAACAAATAGAGAACCCATTGTTGAAAAAGATGGTTACTGGAGAAGAACAAGTTGGCGAGTAAGGACGAAGAAGAGCTCAGAAGAATAAGCGTTGAATTGCGAATGCTTGAACAGACAGCCGAAGCGTTACAATCCAGGCTTAACATGATAAACGCCGTCGCAACAGACCTGACTTATGCAAGCACGACACTTGAAAGCCTAGACAAAGAAAAGGAAAACACAGAGCTTCTCGTCCCAATAGGCGGCACCTCTTACATCAGGGCAAGACTTGACAACCCAGACAAGGTAATCGTTGGCATGGGCGCAGGAGTTTCAGTTGAAAAAACCCGCGAAGAAGCAAAGGACATCATCAAGAAACGCTTAGAAGACTTGGACAAGACAAGGACGTCAATGCAGCAACAGTTCTCCCAAGTTGCCCGGAAGACCAATGAAGACAGAGACAAGTTTGAAGCACTAGTGGCCACAATGAGAGAAGGGAAAGCCCCAGCAAATGTTTGAGAAACTGAAATCCGGGTTCAAAGGACTCATAACCAAAGTCACTACAACCGAACTCAAACCTGAAAACCTACGCCCCATACTTTCTGATTTTAAGATGAACCTCGTAGAAAATGATGTTGCTTTTCCCGTAGCGGAACGAATATGTGACGAGATGGAAAAGCGCCTGGACAAGGTACAAGTCAAACGGCTTGAAGACCGCAAGAAAATCGTGGAGAAAAACCTTCACGACGTACTATTAGAAACCATGCTAGCTAACAGCAAGATAGATCTGTTGAAAGCCGTTGATGAAAAAAGGAAGAAAGGCGAACCGTACATCATAGTTTTTGTCGGAATAAACGGCACTGGAAAGACAACAACAATCGCCAAAGTCTGCCGCTTCCTGAACAAGAAAGGATACTCTGCTGTAATTGCTTGCAGCGATACCTACCGAGCCGGCTCCATCGAACAACTGGAAGAACACGCTAAAAGACTGGGAATAAAGATGATCAAACACGATTATGGTGCAGATCCCGCGGCCGTAGCGTACGACACAATCAGCCACGCCAAGGCACACGGAATAAACGTCGTTCTCATCGACACCGCCGGCAGAATGCAGACAAACCAGAACCTAATGAACGAACTCGCAAAAGTCAAACGCGTCGTAAACCCAGACTTAACGATCCTAACCGTAGATTCACTCATCGGAAACGACGCCGTCACACAAGCAGAAGAATTCCACAAGAGTGTCGGAATAGACGCAACCATTCTGACAAAGGTCGACGCCGACGTAAAAGGCGGCTCAGCCCTAAGCGTGACATACGTCACAAAGAAACCGATCCTATTCATCGGAACAGGCCAGAGGTACGATGATTTAGAAGAGTTCAATCCAGAAAAATTCGTCCAGATGATCCTCAAATAACAAACAGAGCCTGCTATTTTCCCAGCAGCTTCAGCAATATCGTTTTCGCAGAATAGAGTCGATTCTCGCTCTGCTCGTATATCACGGACTTGGAGCCTTCGACAACGTCTCCGGTTATTTCATATCCCCTGTGAATCGGCATATCATGCATCACGTAGGCGTTGCTGTTCTTCAATAGTTCCTTGTTGATCTGATATGGCATCATCAGTTTGAGGCGTTTCTCTTTCTCGGCCGAATATTTCGGGTCTACGAAATACTCCATGTCAATCCAAGTATCGGTGTACACAAAATCAGCGTCCTTAACAGCCTCTTTGACGTCTAAACTGGTGTCCCATAGGCCAGTTGTCCTTGCAGCTTCTAACAGCGCGTTGTCTCGGCTTGGTTCGTTGAATATGGGCGTTACCGTAGTTATTTTTACGCCGGTTTTTGTGCATCCCTCAACAAGCGAGTTGCAGGTGTTATTGTGGATACCTACGTAAACAAGCTTCGCACCTTTCAGTTTGCCCTTCTTCTCCTTCACTGTAATCAAATCAGCAATCGCCTGACTCGGATGATATTTCTCATCGCAACCGTTGATAACAGGCACACGTGAAGCCTTAGCCATCGCCTGAAGATCCACGTTCCTGACCAATCTGGCCATTATACAGTCAACATTACGGGAGAGGTACTGTGTCTCATCACTTATGTCTGCCAACGCGAAGTTCGTTGTTCTCCAATCGATAAACAAACCGTGACCACCAAGCTGAGTCATAGCAACCTCGAATGAAACCCTGGTTCTTGTCGAGGTCTTCTGGAAAATCAAAGCCAGCGATTTGCTGTCCAAGGCTTTCCGATATTTCTCAGGATCATGCTTGATTTCAACACCTTTATCAATCATCTCAGTAAGCTCTTGACCGGATAATTCCTTGAAATTGATCAGATGCATATCTCCACCCTCGACCGGATCTAGCCTTCAACCGACTCCAACAATTATAAGCTTTATGCAGACCTATTTCTTGGAACATCGTATCTTGCTTAGGGAAGCGTAACAATGATCTTAATTGTAGCTTCAAACAAAGATGCGGCAAGCTTGAGCATAAGAAAACACGTCTTGGAATATCACGGTTTCAAAGAAACGACGAAAAAGTTTCAGGAAACCCCACTATTTACTGCTGAAATAAACGGTAACACTGTCAAGCTGGTTACCTTGAACGAGGAGTCCATCTTTGCCCAGAGTCTGCCGGATTCCTTCACAGACCTGAAGCTCATCGTCTTCATTTCAAGACACAGCAGCCTCAGCGGAACCCCTACCCTGTCAGTCCACACTCCTGGCAACCTAGGCGAAGCAGAGAAAGGCGGAATCCCGAGAAAGGTGTCTATTTCCCCGGCCAACGCAATGAGAGACGTCTTAAGGGCTATGATGAAACTCAAGGAAAAGACCCATCTTGACTACGAAGTCTCCTATGAAGGCACTCACCATGGGCCGTCGCTGGACGTGCCCACGATGTTCGCTGAACTGGGAAGCTCGCCCAAACAATGGAATGATTCGTTGGCCGCTGAAGTTGTTGCACGCGCAACGATGGAAGCGATTTCAAAATTCGGCAACCACCCGGCGAAAACGGTGCTGGGCATAGGCGGACCACACTACAGCAGCAAATTCACCAAGATGGCCCTGGAAAACGAAGTGGCTTTCGGGCACATGATCCCAAAATACGCCGTTTCTAACCTTAATTCAAAAATCCTCCAGCAATGCATCAAAAGAACACTGGAAAAGGTCGAATCTGCAGTTCTGGACTGGAAAGGAATAAAAGGAGAAGACAAACAACCGTTGCTAGAAATGCTCACAGCAACAGGCATACCAGTTGAGAAGGCTTAGGCGTTGACTAAACACCAAGAACGATATCGGGAAAATAGAGGGAAAAGTTATTAGAAACGCGTGGTTTATCTATCAGCGCTTACAGTAACGTTAATAACAAATTGAAATGTTGGGAGTGCGAGGAACATGGGCTTGAGAGATTTCATAGCTCAATGTGCAAGAACCTTAAAGCTATCGGTCAAACCGGGAAGAAGCGAGCTTTGGTTATCAATCAAAATATGTCTCCTGGGCATGTCTGCAATCGGAATGGTCGGTTTCATCATTAAACTACTGTCCTCTGTTCTGCAGCCTGGCGGTGCCACTACTACAGCCTAGAAGGAACACATCCTATGGAGAAGCATGAGGAGTACCCGACAAAGGTTTTTGCCGTAAAAACGACAACAGGCCAAGAAAAGAACGTAGCCAGACTTGTTGCAGCTAAGGTTGAGATGAACAAGATACCGATAAGAGCCATTCTCGTACCTGAAACTCTGAGAGGCTACGTCTTCATGGAAGCAGAAGGCCCACACTTCGTGGAGGAAGCAATAACCGGCGTAAAACACGTACGGTCAAGAATCCCGGGTATCGTGAGTTTTGCGGAGATTGAAAGATACATCGTCAAAAAGCCGATCATCGAGGAGTTAAACGAGAATGACATAGTCGAAGTCACGGGCGGACCGTTCAAAGGCATGCGTGCAAAGATAACCAGAATCGACAAGACCAAGGGCGAAGTTACGCTTGAGCTGTTGGAGGCGACTTTCACGCTACCGATCACAGTGAACTCTGACTACGTTAAGCTAGTTGAAAAAGCAAAAGCCCAAAGCGGCGGCGAAACGTAGAATGGCCGACAAAAAAATCGTAGAACTGCTCGTCGCCGGAGGACAGGCAAACGCTGGGCCACCGTTAGGGCCCGCACTCGGTCCAATGGGCGTAAACGTCATGATGATTGTGAACAAGATAAACGAGCTTACCAAGGATTACTCGGGAATGAAGGTTCCGGTGAAGGTTGCTGTTGACCCTGACACCAAGCAGTTTGACGTAACCATTGGGACCCCAACGACATCCGCATTGATCGTTAGCGAGTTGAAAATCGAGAAAGGTTCGGCCACGCCGAGCACGGCAAAAGTGGGAAACTTGACAATAGATCAGGTGGTCCGCATAGCGAAAATGAAACGCCCCGAACTGCTATCCAGAACGTTGAAAGAAGCCACCAAAGAAATCTTGGGTGCCTGCGTAAGCATGGGAGTCACTGCCGAAGGTAAAGACCCCCGCGAGGTACAACGGGAAATTGACGGTGGCAAGTACGACGAAGTATTTGACAAGAGTTAACGGCGAGACAATACTTTTATAACCGCGTCATATTCCCTCATTGGCACGAGGCCTTTAACATGCCCTTAGACCAAAAAACCATACTTGCCGCAGTGAAGGAAGCGAAAGAGAAGTCTGAGAAGAGGAAATTCAACCAGTCCATAGAGCTTATCTTGAAACTCCAAGACATCGACATGAAAGCGCCCGAAGCCAAGATCCAAGAAGTCGTCGAGTTGCCACATGCTCTGGAGAAGCCCAACAAGATATGCGTAATCGCCTCAGGAGAAATGGCGATGAAAGCCAAAAAAGCAAACGCCGATCACGTCGTTGAGAGGTCCGAACTCGAAGGTCTAGCGGGCAAGAAACAGGAAATGCGCAAAATAGCTAACGGCTACGATTTTTTCATCGCTGAAGCCCCATTGATGCCGTTGGTAGGTAAAACCTTGGGATCAGTTCTGGGTCCAAGAGGAAAAATGCCTGTGCCTGTTCCTCCGTCAGCCGACATTGCAGGATTGATAACGAAACATCGTAAAACAGTCATTGTAAGAATGCGCAGTCAGCCAATCATACAGTCTCGCATCGGAATGGAAAACATGAAAGACGAAGACATAGCAGACAACATTCAATCTGTTCTAAGGGTTCTAGAGGGAAAGCTTAAGAAAGGAATGAAAAACATCAAGTTTGCCTACATAAAGACAGCCATGGGTCCACCTGTGAAAGTTAAACCATAGAAGAGAGGAAACTGATGCCGTCCCAACAAATCTTGCAGGAAAAAATTAAGGAAGTCGACGAAATAACTCAGCTAATCGACCAGTACAAGATCATAGGCATAGCCAGCCTGCAGAAAGTCAGAGCAGCCCAACTGCAAGAATTCAAAAAGAACCTGGCGGACAAAGTCTTCATGAGAGTAATAAAGAACACAATAGTGAAAATGGCAATTGAAAACTGCAAGGAAAAAACAGAACTCAAAAGACTTGAGGAACACTTGACAGGAGCAAACGTTTACGTTTTCACGGACTTGAACCCGTTCAAACTGGCACTGATTCTGGAAAGGGGGAAAGTCAAAACAACAGCAAAATCCGGGGACATAGCGGCTTTCGACGTCGTAGTTCCCGAGGGAAACACGGGACAACCACCCGGCCCGATAATCAGCCAGTTAAACGCCGTGGGCTTACCCACAAGAATCGAGTCTGGAAGCGTCTGGATAACCAAGGACACACTGGTCGTTAAGAAGGGCGAAGTCATCAATGAAAGACTCGCCAGCATGCTATCCAAACTTGGCATAAAACCCGTTGAATCGGGCCTCGCATTGAGCTTTGTTTTTGACGACGGCTTGATCATATCGCAACAGCAGCTCAAAGTCGACGTAGACGCAACTACGAAGGACGTGGAAAGAGCGTATGCTGACTCTTTTGCGCTGTCGCTCAGCGTTGGTTACCCGATGAAGGAAAACATAGTGACACTTCTGCAAATCGCCAATCGTGAAGCTTACGCACTTGGAATCAATGCGGCAATACCCACAAAGGAGACAATAGAAGACCTGATTAGAAAGGCACATGTTGAAATGTTAGGTTTAAGTAGTAGATTACCCACGTTAACCGAAAAGACCGCTCCAACTGAAAAAAGTTAAAATAGCCGATTTGAGAGGTGAAAGAGGTATGGAATACATTTACGCTGCAATGCTTCTTCACAAAGCAGGAAAGGAGATAAACGAAGCCAACGTCACACAGGTTCTGACAGCGGCAGGCGTAAACGCCGACGTAGTACGTGTTAAAGCGTTAGTGGCATCATTAGCCGAAGTCAAGATTGACGAAGCAATCAAATCCGCCCCAACGATGATGGCAGCACCAGCAGCAGCACCAGCAGCAGCTGCACCGGCAGCAGAAGCCAAGCCGAAGGAAGATGAAAAGAAGAAGAAAGAAGACGAGAAGCAGAAAGAAGAAGCAGCACTCGAAGGACTAGGCGCACTGTTCGGCTAAAACATCTGCCCATCTGTTTTTTATACACTTTAATACGGAGAAAGGCCTAGTTCCTATTTTAACTACTTCAGGATTGGTCAGCGTTGAAAGTTACGGCTGTGGCTCACCCAATACAAGGCCTGGTAAAGTACCACGGGTTGAAAAATCCGAAGCAGAGAATCCCCTATCACGACAGCATATCCGTGTGCATCCAAGCCTTCTCCACCACAACAACTGTGGAAGCACTACATGAGTTAAGGAAAAACGAAATAACAATCAACGGGAAACAGCCAGCCGCAAAAGAAAGAAAAAGAGTAGAAATCGTTCTCGACGAACTGAAAGAACTGGCAGAGTTCACCGGCGCCTTCAAAGTGGTCACTGAAAACAGCCTCAAAACAGGTAAAGGCCTAGGCTTTTCTGCTTCCGGTTTTGCAGCCCTAGGCTTGGCGGCGTCAAAGGCACTCGACCTCAACCTCGATACCGCTTCTCTTTCGGAAGTTGTGAGGCTGGGAGCGGGTTCTTCAACGAGAAGCCTTGCAGGAGGCTTCGCAATTTGGTATGCCGATAGGAATGGTAGGTCTTACGCTGAACAGCTCCATGCCCCGGAGGGTATAGATTTTTCGATGGTCATTGTGCCAGTTCATTCCGACGTGAAAACTGATGAAGCGCACATCGAAGTGCTCAGCTCTTGCTTGTTCAAGTCAAGACTGACAAACATCGGCGGCTTACTTGAAACGATGAAAAGGGCCATTCGGAAGGGAGACACCGCAACGATAGGCAGACTTGCAGAAGAAGACACGCTGAATCTCCACGCGATAACAATGACTGGGAAGTCACACATGGTGCTCTGGGAACCGGAAACAGTTCGCGTCATCAAGGAAATCATCCGAATGAGAGAAGAGAATATTCCAGGATGGTACTCCATCGACACTGGGCCATCAGTTTTCATCAACACCTACACCCAAAACTCGGAGACAATCGCCAAACGCCTCCGAGAAATAGGATTCACGAATGTAATGATCAGCAAAGCGGGCGAAAAGCCGTTTTTAGCTAGGAAACATCTTTTTTAGACTCTTGGAAAAGCTTCGACCTCTTCTGTAACTCTTTGAAAAGCACTAGCGGTACCCATCCACAGATGATCATTAACGTGCCTGGAAAAGCCCTTATCTGATAGGTCAATATCAAGGCTTCAAAAATAAAGAAGGAAACCGTCATTGCAACCGCGGATACAGCGGCATAACGCTTACCATACTGCTTGAAAGTCTGTATAGCAAGCAAACCTGCAAAGAAAAAGTCTCCAAGACCCAGACTCATCATGAGTATGCCGTTGCTAGTTATGTTCAGCGGAATAAGAGGCACAGAAACAAGCACGGGAAGACTCAGATGTATAGCTGCGTTTGCAGCTTCAACCATCGTTTTCGTCACTAACACCAAGATTATGTCCATGACAGTTATCAGAACACCAAAAACGGCGGTAGTCTTCCACGTGAACAACGTCGCCAAATAAAGGGTGATCAACACAGCAAAAACCAGACCATAAATGTTGGACAAGTAATAGATCCACACGCCAGTGTCTCTTAGAAACACGTACAGAAGAATAAAAACCGCAGGCGGCAAGATGCCCAGGTACCAGCGATTCTTCGAGAAAAGATAAGTAAACGTGAAAAGAAGCATCGAATAAGCAAAGAGAAATAGCACCATCATAATCACACTGATCTGCTGAACAAAGACTACCAACGTAATCATGACCGCCATAAGACCCACAAGCAAAGCAGTATCCCGAGTCTGAAACTCCCTATCTTCCAAGCTTCCCTTCAGCTTGCCCTCGGTCTTCTGATTCAAAAACATAGACACCAAGGTAACCAAGAACAGCGTTAGGGGCATGCCCAGATCGAAATTCATACACGGACATAAACAGAACAGACATTTATTCCTTTATCTCCTGAAACTCCCGTTCAACCTTTAACATGGCATTGTTGAAAACTACGTCTTTGGCCCGCTTGTTTTACTCGATACGCAATTCTGCTGTGGATGCTCTAGGTTCAAGTCTTGGATTGTAGGATAGCGTTGAGAATTGCCAATGACGCAACCAATGCTTCTTCAGTCCTAACAGTTTCAGTTCCCTGCATTGGAATGGTGTTGACAACAAAATCTACAACTTCATTCAGACGCAATCCTTCTTCCTCGACTATTCCGCCCAGTCCACGTGCTGGTGCACCGAACGCCACAAGGACTGATTTTGCCCTTTTCCATCGTGTCGTAATCTGTTCAGCCACATCGGCAAACGGCGAACCGTATCTGGAAGTGGCAATCGTCAAGTCGAAACCTCCGTGTTTCACAAGGCCTCCGAAGGAATGCTTTTGAGCCGTAACGATGTAACCCCAGTAAACGGGTATTTCACTGCGGCTTGCGAGTTTCACCATCACTTGTTCACCAGTTTTGACGACCTTCACAGTCACCCGTCTGTTTGCGGCGAGCTGTGCGTTAGCCGTCAATGCAGGATGCTCAACGCCGATATCTACAAGCGTGCCTTCCCTTGTCTTAGACAGAGTGACCCCTTCACGGAACTCTCCAATCTTCAAGTTCGCCATTTTTCGGTTCAAGGGATGGTGCGCCGTCCGAAGAGGCGGAAGTACACCAGCATACTGCAGTTCAGGCTTCAGCTTGAACAATCTTTTCCGAAGATACTGCGGTGTCTCCATGTAAGCAAGAAGCATAGCCACTAAATCCATATCAGCTTCTTGACTAATCTTCGGGTTATCTCGATAGATCGTGATCTCATCCACTCTGAAAATGGCCGCAGCTCGTCCGATCAAACCTATCTTTGAAGTCTTTTCACGCAGATGAGGAGTATCAGAAACAACCGAAGCAGGAATGGCTAGACACAGTCTCATCCCACTCAACATAGCCCCTCCGCCTTCACCAGTGAAACAATCCTATGGTGCACTCTGCTTAAAAGCTAAGAGAACCATATGACCCCCACAACTAAACTAAAAGAGTGAAAGAAGTTGCCTAAGCCCACAATCTTGGACGAGCTCAATGAAATCAAGAAAATCGACAAAAGCAACATGCTTTCGTTTTGCGTCGAAGCCCCTAAGCACTATGGGGATGCTGCTAAACTAGCCAAGTCTTTCTCTGCTGATCTTCCTAGGCCGGAGACGATTATAGTCGCCGGCATGGGCGGATCAGCCATCGGCGGAGAACTTTTGAAAGATTGGGCAAGAGACAGAATAAGTGTCCCTGTTGAAATTTGCCGTGAATACCATCTGCCAGCATACGCCAACAGGAGCACCTTGGTTTTCACCGTAAGCTATTCGGGAGAAACTGAAGAAACCTTAAGCGTTCTTCTGGACGCTGTCAAAAGAAAGTGCATGGTCATCTGCATAAGCTCAGGTGGAAAACTGAACGAGCTCGCCGAAAAAATGAATTTTCCGCACTTACTTGTCCCCTCGGGTATGGCGCCCCGCGCCACGCTTCCATACCTGTTCATACCCATGCCTACCATCTTGCAAGAAATGGGTCTAGTTTCGAAAGTTGACGCTGAAATCTCTGAAACGGTTCAAATCTTGAGGCAAGTCAGTGCTGAAAACTCCCCCAACAGACAGTCTTCCAGCAATTCTTCGAAGACACTGGCCTCAAGCATCAATGGAACTGTGCCAGCGGTGTATGGTTTTGGACTATACCGAGCTGTTGCTCAACGTGTTAAAACGCAGTTTAACGAAAACAGCAAGAACCCTGCTAAATGGGAGTTTTTCCCTGAGCTTGATCACAACGAGATTGTAGGCTGGGAAGCAGCGAGGGAGTTTGCAAAATGCTTCTCAATAATATTCATTCGAGACGTTGAAGAGCCTATTGAAATACGCGGAAGAATCGAAGTTACAAAAGATTTGATGTGCCAGCAGAAGCTAAGGCTCCTCGAAGTCTGGAGCAAAGGTAAGAGCAGTCTGGCGAAAATGTCGTCGGTCATTTGCACAGGCGATTTCACAAGCGTCTATTTGGCCGTGCTGCGGGGAATAGATCCCACTCCTGTGAAAACGATAGATTTACTGAAGAAAGAGTTGAAACAGAGCGGAGTGAAAGAAAAAGTATTGCAAGAACTGGAAAAGCTTGCCCAGAAATAGGTGGTCTAGTCTTCTTCCCTGATGAAATCTGCAAAGATTTTCTCAGCCGCTTCAATAGGCATGAGTTGAGGCGGATGCTTGAAGGCATAAGCACAGATTGGCAGGATAGCACCTTTCATTTTTCTTTCCAAAGCCATTTTTACGGCCCTTATCACGTCAAGCAAGACTGAGCCAGCGTTAGGCGCGTCGATCGTTGAAAGCTTCAAGTCTATCTGCATGGGCACGTTGCAGAAGTGCACACCCTTGATCCAGAAGTAGCTGTCACGCCTGTTCTGCAGGAAATCCACGTAATCCGTTGAACCAGCCACCACCGCAGCTTGATAAGGCAAAGCGGCTTCAACAGACTTCGTTTTTACCACCCGTTTAACGTCTCTCGTCCGGCCTAATGTGTCCAGCGATTCTGTGCCGCCGCCGACGTCAAGCTGATACGTCTCCTTTATGCGAACGCCATTCATGGAGAGCAGCTGCAGCAAAGTCTTATGCAATGTTGTCGCGCCCACTTGGTCAATCAGGTCGTCGCCTGCAAGGGGCAGTTCAGCCATAGCGAAACGTTGAGCCCAGCCGGCGTCGCTGGCGATGAAACTAGGTGTAACATTCACGAACGCACAACCAGCAACCAACGCCTGCTCAGCATACCACTGAGAAGCCTTAACGGCTCCGCTTGGAAGCAGATTGATCAAGATTTCCGCATCACTTTCCTTCAAAATCATGGCCACATTCGCTTCAGGATGACTGCTTATTTGTACAACATTTTTCGTGTACTCGCCCACACCATCCAAGACTGAACCCTTATACACCATAACATTTGACAAGGACACGTCAACCAGTTTCGGAGCATTGTTAGGCTGAGCAAAAATCGCCTCAGACAGATCCTGACCGACCTTTCGACCGTCTATGTCGAAGGCCGCAACGACCTCGATATCCCTGGGGTGGAATCCGCCTAAAACAAGATTCCGAATTCCGACACACTGCTCCTCCCCACTACAATCAGCATAGTACTTTAAGCCTTGGATCAAGGCAGAAGCGCAGTTACCGACACCCGCTAAAGCAACCCTTATCTTCGACAAGTCTTGGCACCTTGTTGCCCTTTCTTATTCAAAGAGCACCTTAAAAAATGCTACGTTGAACAATTTGACTTCTGAACTCTCCCTGATTTTCCTCAGTCACCGATCATCAAGCTGACAAAGGTAAGTCGTTTTAGTGCCGAAAATCAGACTTACCTTACGCATGGAGTCGGCTTGTTTTAGTAAGATTAAAGTCTTTGAGACGTTTAATCTAGAAGAGGCTGGACAAATATGCCAAACGAAAGCAAAACTGCCGACAAATTCACGCTTGTCAACGAATTAGCACGCCGAAGAGGCTTTTTCTGGCAGTCCTACGAGATCTACGGCGGCGCAAGCGGCTTCGCAACATACGGTTACCTAGGAGCAAGACTGAAACAGAACATCGAAAGAAAACTGAGAGAACTCTTCGTTTACAAGCTCGGGATTATGGAGATTGAGTCGCCCGTGGTCGCTCCGGAAAAAGTGTTTGAAGCTTCGGGCCACATCGAGCATTTCAAAGAACCCATGGTTGAATGCCAAAAATGCAAGAAGAGATTCCGCGCCGATCACTTGCTTCGAGACATAGCAAAAATGAGCGATGCAGACGCTGAAAAACTAAGCCTGACCGAACTGAAAGAGACGATTAAGAAGCAGAAGATTCGGTGTCCGGAGTGCGCCGGGACGTTCGGCGAACCTAAGCTGTTCCTAACAATGTTCAAAACCACCATAGGCCCCTATTCAGACGCAGTCGGCTACGGAAGACCCGAAGCAGCACAAGGCATATTCGTGGAGTTCAAGCGGCTTTATGAGATGGCACGGGAGAAACTCCCGTTCGGAGCGATGCAGATAGGTCGAGCCTTGAGGAATGAGATTTCACCAAGGCAAGGCCTGATAAGGTTGAGGGAATTCACGATCGGCGACTTGGAATTCTTCTTCGATCCAGAAGAGCCTAACTGCTACCTGCTGAAAGACGTAGAGAACGAAACATTACGACTTCTTTTGGCAAGGGACAGATTGAAGGGCTCAGAGAAGCTCACTGAAGTCACTGTAAAAGAAACCCTAAGAAAAGGCTACATCAAGTCTGAGTGGCAAGCCGTTTTCATGGCACTCGAAAAGAAGCTGCTGATCGAACTAGGTGTCCCAGCCGAAAAGCAACGTTTCATTGAAAAGCATCCGTGGGAGAGAGCGCACTACTCATCACAAACCTTCGACCAAGAGGTTCTCGTTGAACGTTGGGACTGGGTCGAAGTGAATGCGTGCTCCTGTAGAACAGATTACGATTTGAAAAGACACGCAGAATTCAGCGGCCAAGACATGTACGTCTTCAAAGAATACGAAAAGCCCGTTGAGAAAGAGCAAATCGTCATAAAGCCTGTCATGGCTAAATTGGGACCAGTCTTCAAGAACGAAGCTGGAAAAGTCGCCGAGATGCTTTCAAAGACAGACCCGGAAGAGATGGAAGCAGCATTGAAAAAGGATGGTTGCTTCACCTTTGGCAAATATAAGATTCTGCCAGAACATGTGGATATTAGACATGAGAAAACCGTGGAACGCGGAAGACGCTTCACACCGTATGTTATCGAGCCAACCTTCGGCTCCGACCGACTCTTCTACGTGGCCTTTGAGTATGCTTACCGCGTTAAAGAGGATAGATCAATGCTGAGCTTTCCGAGAGACATCGCCCCCATACAGGTCGGCGTATACCCTCTCGTAAGCAAAGACAGACTGCCTGAAAAAGCCTTGAAACTGCACAAAATGTTGCTCGACGAGGGTTTGGTGGCTGAATATGATGATGCCGGGTCCATTGGCAGAAGATATGCTCGAGCAGACGAGGCCGGCATCCCCTTGGGCATAACAATTGACTACGACACCCTTAAGGATGAGACCGTCACGATTCGCGACCGTGACACGTGGAAACAGGTCAGAACCCGAGTTGCGGAATTACCGGAACTATTGCACAGATATTTCCGATGGAAAATCAATTTCGAAGAACTGGGCAAGCCGATTTGAACAGAAGCTTTCGTTACCTTTTTTAACACTTCGGCATATCTAAATCTGGGAAAAACAGCCTTGTGTCGTGGGCGGGAAAAAGCTTGGTACTTCCAGCGGAAACTGAAGAACGCGTAAAGCGCAGAGCGTTAAACGTCTGTCAAGATCATCTGCGAAAGGTTCTAGACTTAACCAGAAAAGTCCCTCAAATGATAGACTACTTCATGAAGAACGACAAAGAACATGCGAGATTGCTTTTCAACGAAATAAGAGGCGGCGAAGACGAAGTTGACAAAGCTAGACGACTGGTTTCGCAAGAACTGGCAGAAATAGGAGCCATCCTGCTCAGCAGAGAAGACTTCCTACGATTCACAAACCTAACAAGCGAAATCGCAGACTTCTCCGAAGGCATAGCCTTCAGGCTGGTCGAAATCACAGAGCACAACTGGAACGTTCCCATGGACATAAAGAAAGAACTGCTCAAACTCTCAGAATCCGTTTTCGATACGGTTTTGAAACTCAGAGAAATGGTGATGGTTCTCAACTACGGCTCAGCCAAAACCATGGAAAAAGCCAAAGAAGTCGAAATCGCCGAGCGCAACGTCGACGCGATTTACCGCGAACTCGAAATAAAGCTACTCAGCAGCAAAATGGATTTCCCAGCCCTGATACTGCTAAGAGATGTCCTGCAACTTCTTGAAGACTCAGCAGACAAGGCTGAAGACGCTGCTGACGCCGCGAGAATCCTGTCGTTCATGATGTAAAAGGCGAAAAACCGGATGCCCAAAAGAATCGGTGTAGAGTTTATTGAAAACTTCCTAGTGGTGTGGAATCCAGCAGAAGGCACAGAACTCTACAAACAAGGCTTTTACGGGAAACCCCTCGGAATCGCCAAACCCAAGATCCCAGAATTCAACGTCCCACTGATCCTAGACCTGATGGAAGGGCTCTACCTCGTGGAAAAAGGAACCGTAACCGTGTACGAAGGCCCAAACAAAAAGAAAGTCGGCCTCAAAAAACTCCGCCAAATGGCCAAACAACTGTACGAGGAATTTGAAGAAAAATACGCCGTCTACCGCGATCTACGCGACAACGACCTAGTCGTCACACCTGGAATAAAGTTCGGATGCGACTTCGCAGTTTACAAACACGGACCAGGCGTCGAACACGCACCCTACATGGTTTCAGTCAAACAGGCAGGATCCGAAATGACAGCCACAGAAATCGTCAAAGCCGGAAGACTTGCGACGACAGTTCGAAAACGATTCATAATAGCCGTTCCAGACACCAGAAAAGAGAAAACAAGATACATAATCTTCAAATGGTTCAAAGCATAGACAGCGCGTACTCATTTCATCACTTTGGGCAAAGTAATCACCGTTGAGATTTGATTATTGCAAGCAGCTCCTCTTCTATAGTAGGCCATTGTTTGGGATTTTCAATTATTCTACCGATCTCTACGCCCCCATCGTCGAAGACTATAATCAGAGGGATCTTCTCAACGCTGAAAGTTTTTACCTCAGGCGGAGAGGGCGGAATCCTCCATTTGCCAACATGACTGAGCGGGTCTTTCTTCAAGCCTCCGAAAACCCTAACCTCCAAACCTGTTGCTTTACCCATCAAGGCCAAAACTGAAATGTTCTTAGCGCAATCCTTGCACCATCCGGCAGAAAAAACAACTATCACGAACCTGCCCGCAAATCTCTTAAGCTGGTTAACTGCTTGCGAATTCAACTGATACGTCTGTTCTGCAATCAAGAAATTCTGTCGAAACGGCTGGTCCAAGCTACTGATGTACTGGTCTGCTTTAACTGTCTTTTTTCTGACATCGGCCAAGTCCGCATTCATTGCCAGCTGAACATCCTAAGGAGCAACTTCATAGACAAAACAACATTAAGGATTTTGGTTACTCGTCGTCAATGGCGATCGCAACACAGGCCAGCAGAGTCTAGCCAGCCATTATTGTTTGCTTTTCAAATTCTCCTCTTACGTACTGGTGCGGATAAACCTTGGTTGCAGAAAGTACGCAGCCCTCCACTATCGTAACGTCGTCAGCTATTACTGAGACTGAATTTATCTTCGTGGGCTTTTTCAAGGTCGAAGAGACGTTTACGTGTCTGCCTATGATGCTCTCTTTTATTTCCGCCTTGTCTCCAATTATAGCCCTGTCCATGATTGCCGAGTTTTCTATTTCAACATCCTTGCCAATCTGCGTATAATTGTCAATGCATGAATTCACGATCCTGACGCCATTTCCTATCTTGCAGTGTCTCCCTATGAGAACGGAACCTTCAACCTCAATTCTTCCCTGCTTGATCTTGTCAACGATATCCCTTCTGCTCTTCATCGACTCCGTGCTTTCTCCCTGAATCCAAATCCGCTTCTTCTCGTCTATTCTTCCGCCGAAATCTGTCAACGAAGCAAAACGTCCGTCAAGCATGTCTTTCATGGCCTCCAAATAACGTCTAGGAGTCCCAACGTCATACCAGCTTCCCTCGAGCTTGAAGCCATAGACGGGTCTGCCGGTGCTTATCAAGTAGGGAATAAAGTCATAACCGAAATCCAGACGATGCCTTTCCTTCATTATCCGTTTGACCCCTTTTTCCTTGAGTATCTTCCTTATCTCCGGAGAAACCATGTACAAACCAGTGTTAGCGAGGTCTGACGGCGCCTCTTTAGGCGATGGCTTCTCAACGAACCTCGCGATCCTCATGTCCTTGTTTATATCAGCTATTCCGTAGCCTTCAACATTTTCAACTTTTCTCAGTGCTATGGTCATAACAGCGCCTTTCTTTTCGTGAAACTTCACAAGCTCCTTAACGTTCACATCAAAAATATTGTCGCCCTGCACTGCGAAAACTGGATCTCTGACGTTGTAGTACTCCATGTTTATGCTTGCAGAATCCGCGCTGCCAAGATCATCAACGTTCGGCTGATACTTTATGTGAACGCGCGGTGTAATGCTGTATCTTGCAGAAAAACCATAACCGGACTCAAAATAATCATGCAGATCCCTGTAGTTCGTGTAACCTTTGACACCGAAGATGAAGTTTCTGATACCTTGACGCGCAAGAGGCAGCAAAGAGAAATCTATCAGTGGCCTATTCAAAAGGCGGATACACGCCTTGCTTGTCTCCGCCGTAAGCGGCAGGAGACGTGTAGCTTTTCCTCCAACTGGAATTATTACCCTTAATCTATCAAGCGCGTAACTGTTGCGCAAAACGTTGTCACCAACGAACTTTTTAATGAATTATTCAACGGAAACCTATTAAACTTTCGAATTTGAACAAGAATTTTATAACCCACTTTGATGAAGACCTATGGATCATGCAAGGTTTGAATTATCATGAGTAAACTCGGCGGCTATTTACGCTTAATGCGGCCGGTAAACTGCTTGATGATGGGCTTCGCCGTCATAGTCGGCGCAGCACTCGCGCGCGCAAATGGCCTGAGCATTTACTGGCAAAGCCTCATCTACGGATTCATAACCGGGTTCATGCTTACCGCCGCCTCGATGACGATAAACGACTACTACGACCGAAAAATAGACGCGGTAAACGAGCCAAATCGCCCGATCCCAAGCGGCCTGATAAAGCCTCAAGAAGCCCTAGAATTTGCGCTCATTCTCACGCTAATGGGCTTTGCCTTTGCATTCTTAACGAACACTTACTCCCTAGCAACGGCCATAATCGCCTGGATAGTCTTTGTAGCCTACACCACGGTTGGAAAACGAAGCGGGCTTCCGGGAAACCTTCTTGTCAGCACGTGCGTTGCAATACCGTTCATTTACGGCAGCATAGCAACCGTTAACGAGATCAAACTGAACGTTCTGATTTTTGCATGCATTGCTTTTCTTTCAAACACCGGCAGAGAAGTAACTAAAGGAATCGTGGACGTCGGAGGAGATAAAACACAGGGCGTAAACACGTTGGCCGTTAGGTACGGAGAAAAAGAAGCTGCCATCGCAGCCGCTGCATTCTATCTCTGCGCTGTCTTGCTAAGCCCAGCACCATGGCTTCTGAGCCTCGTTTCCTTCTGGTTCATCCCCCTTGTGGTAGTGACGGACGTTGGGCTTGCAGCTTCATCATTCATGCTCCTTAGGGACTATTCGAGGGAAAACGCCAGAAAAATCAAAGGAACTGTGCTTCTCTGGTTCGTCGTTGGACTGCTAGCCTTTGTCATCGGCACCCTAAGGTGAACGAATGTTAGACCCGATTGTCTCGGACATTCTTTGATGCTTCTGGAAAAAGCATACAGGGTCTCAGCCTCTACGATTCGCTGAACAAAAAGGGGAAAACTGTGTTTGCCTGTTTATTCACCCTTCAAAAAGCAATTTCTTCGGCGTTAAGACCAAACCGTTTCTGTGCCTGAGAGAACTTGCCGTTTGAACTGGAGCTTTCAACTGGGTTCCATGTGAACTGTCACTGTTGTTTCTGCAAAGTGCTCCCGAAGGTTTTCCTCGATCTGTGAGGAGATCTTGTGTGCTTCTTCAATTGAAACCTGCTTCGTGAAAGAACAATCGATGTTTACGTAACGCTTTTTACCCGCGACATAAGTTACTATTCTCCTCACTCGGAAAGCTTGCTGATAATTCTCGGCTGTTCTATGGACTACATTCCTGATTTCTTCCTCATTAACCATTGAGCCCTTGCGCCTTCTAACGTTGAAAGGCTCTATGTGAACGGACACGTTTTCAACGTTTCCTATTCTCCCCTCTATCTTATCCTCGATCCTTTCAGCTATCTCATGAGCCTTCTCAACTGAAAGCGTAGGTTCCACATATGCATGCAAGGTGATGTATAATTTTCCATCTGTATAAGTTGCATTGATTTCGTGGACTTCTTTCACACCCTCAACTTCTGTCGCCAACTCTTCCACGAGTTTCTCGCTCGGCGTTTCCGTCTTGCATGGCTCAGTATGTATAGCAACGTCTGCGTTGCCCAAGGCATTCTTTATTTTCCCTTCAACCCTTGACGCCAAATCGTGGGCTTCTTCCAAACTCAGATAATCGGGGACCTGCACGGTTGCCCTGACGAAGGTCTTTTCGCCAGCCTTCCTAATCTTCAGATCACTGCAGCTGCAAACTTCCTTGGTCCCAAGAATATCCTTCTTAACCTTCTCTGCAACTCCCCTTGAAATTGTATCAGTAAGCTCCATTCCGCTGCCCCAGATAAGTTTGACACTGAGGTAGGTTAGCAAGACGCCCAGAACCATTGACGCGAGAGAATCTCCATAATAGAATCCTAGAGTTGCGAGCCCGAACCCCAGAAAAGCGATGACCGTTGAGCTTAGATCCGCAACGGCATGATAAAACCCAGCTCTCATTGTCGTGCTCTCGCTCTTCCTGGCCCTAAGAAATGTTCCCACCCTGAAAAAATCTATGCAAAACGTGTATGCAATAGCTATGAAACCCATGTATTCTAGTCCGAAGTTGATGGCCTGATTCTTCAAAACCTTCAAAACAGCTTCATATACTATCACTATAGCGATTCCGACGAGCGCAATTCCACCCATCAATCCGCCTACCGACTCAAATTTTTCATGCCCATACATGTGCTCCTCATCAGGAGGCTTGACAGACATTCGAGTGGCGATGAGAAGCATAAGCGTTGTCAAAGCGTCAAGCAACGCATGCAAACCGTCACTCACAATTGCCAGGCTACCCACGGCTAGCCCCAAAACAATTTCCACCAAAACAACACTCGAAATTGCGATTGTTGAACGCTTAAGCATCCTGAGCTTGTAACTACTTTCCAAGTTTTTCTAACCGTCGGCTTATAATGCACAGAAACCGAAGATTTAAGAATTGCCATGTTTCTTCGGCACTTCCGCGGCTTACAGTTATATGCCCGTGTAGCGCGCGCCAAGGAAGTTTAGAATTCAAGATAGATATTTAGGTTTGAAATCAGTATTCAAAGGAAAGGCTGATACAAATGAGCTTAGTGCCAATTCAAACGATTCTGGAAGGAGGTTGCGAAGACAAAAAAGTCGCGGTTAGAGGTTGGGTTTACCGCAAAAGAGAAGGCAAGCAAACCATTTTCCTGATCATACGGGACTCAACTGGTATCATTCAATGTCCAGTCAAGAAGGAAAGCCCAGCCTGGAAAGAGGCCGAAAAAGTAACGATTGAATCATCGTTGAAGCTTGAAGGCACGGTCAAGGAAGACAGTCGCGCACCCGGCGGCCACGAAATTGTCACAGACAAGATATCAATCATAGGCTTAGCCGAACTCTACCCAATAACCAAGGATCAAAGCGAAGAATTCCTTCGCGACGTCCGGCACCTGTGGCTTCGGAGCAGAAGAATGAATCTAATAATGAAGGTGCGAAGCGAAGTTCAAAGATTCACGAATGAATTCTTCAAGCAACAGGAATTCACCGAAGTTTCCCCACCCATGTTCATCACGAGCGCGTGTGAAGGCGGCTCTACGCTGTTCGGCCTGAAATATTTTGACCAAAACATGTATCTGACCCAGAGCGCCCAGCTTTACCTTGAAATCCTGATCTATTCACTCGAGAAAGTCTACTGCATAGCCCCCTCGTTCAGGGCTGAAAAGAGCCGAACAATCAGGCACCTCACCGAATACTGGCACATCGAAGCTGAACAAGCCTTTGCAGAAATGAAAGACCTGATGCGGCTGGAAGAAGAGCTAATGGCTTACGTCTGCCGAAAGACAGCTGAAAACTGCAAACGCGAATTTGAGGAGTTAAAAGCAGACATCACAAAACTGACTTCAGTCAAAACGCCATTCCCGAAAATAACCTACACTGAAGCTGTCGACAGGCTGCGCGCAAGGACCTTCAAGACAAAATGGGGTGAAGACCTCGGCTACGACGAAGAAAAAGCCCTAGCAGACGAAATCGGCAAACCCTTCTTCGTCTACGACTATCCCAAAGAGATCAAAGCCTTCTACTGCAAGACCCACCGTGACAATCCGGACTTAGCTATGTCTACAGACATGCTCGTTCCAAGAATAGGAGAGATATCAACAGGCGGTGCAAGAGAAGACGACAAACAAAAACTGGTTAAAAGACTCAATGAAATAGGCCTGAACGAGAAAGACTACGACTGGTACATCGACCTTCGACGCTACGGAACCGTGCCGCACGTTGGCTTCGGTATGGGCCTAGAAAGACTCATAACATGGATGCTTGACCTGGAGAACATAATTGACGCTATACCGTTTCCAAGAACAACAAGAAGATTCTATCCTTAAGATAGGAACCAGAAACCAGGAAATAAAGGAGAGAAAAGAAAAAGCGCTATTTCTTTTCCAATTGTCTCCTCAATTCGTCGTAAGTTGACTTTATCTCGTCAACCGAACCTTCATCCTCTAACGTGGAAACGTCGCCCAACGCTGCTCCGGCCAGCACTGCTTTCAAGAGTCTTCTCATGATTTTTCCACTGCGTGTCTTAGGCAACCTGTCGACGATTACAATTGCGTCTGGCGTCGCTATGGGACCGATCGTGTTTCTGATGTGTTTCACAAGATCTGCACGTAGCTCGTCTGAGGGTGAGAAACCGCTTCTGAGGACGACGAAGGCCACTGGAACCTCGCCTTTAAGCGGATCTTCCTTGCCCATGACCGCGGCTTCTGAAACTGCTGGATGGGAAACAAGCGCGCTTTCAATCTCAACAGTGCCTATTCTGTGCCCAGCAACTTTCAAGACTTCATCAGCTCTTCCCAGCAACCAGAAGTAGCCATCCGGATCTTTCACAGCGTAGTCGCCCGTGTAATAGATGTTTGGCCATCTTCCAAAGTACGTCTGCTTGTATCTTTCATGGTCTTTCCAGATGGTTTCAAGCATGCCTGGCCAAGGCGTCTTAATCACCAGAAAGCCCTTAATCCCCGTCGGCGTCGGCTGCCCCTTTTCGTCATACACTTCCGCGTAAATGCTTGGCAACGGATTCGTCGCCGAACCAGGCTTCAACGGCACAAGTTCCAGACCGGCAAGAGGTGCAATCATGAAACCACCTGTTTCAGTCTGCCACCAAGTGTCTATGATCGACAGCTTGTCTTTTCCTATTACGCGGTAATACCATCTCCAAGCTTCAGGGTTAATCGGTTCACCAACGGTTCCCAAGAGTCTCAACGTGCTCAGATCATGCTTCGTTGCCCATTGTTCACCGAACTTCATGAACATTCTAATCGCCGTAGGCGTAGTGTACAGTATTGTAACGCCGTGCCTTTCGATCATTTCCCACCATCTGTCTTGAGCAGGATAGTCGGGTGTTCCTTCAAAAATGAACGACGTTATTCCCAATGCTAACGGTGCATAAACGTTGTAAGTGTGCCCCGTGATCCAGCCGATGTCGGCCGTACACCACCAGATGTCCTCTTCATTCGGGTTAAAGCCCCACTTAAGCGTCCAATATCCCCACACAAGGTAGCCACCAATGCCATGCTGAACCCCTTTCGGTTTTCCCGTTGTACCGGACGTGTAGAGTATAAACAGTGGTTCTGTTGCCTCCATCGGCTCAGGTGCAACATACGCGTTCGGCTCAGTTTTTGCCATCAAATCCTGATAGTAATAGTCCCGCCCATCCTTCATCGGCACTTCTTGCCCGGTTCTCTTGACAACTACAACTTTCTGAACACCCGGACTGCTCTGCAACGCGCGGTCTGCCGTATCTTTTAAAGCAACTATTTTCCCGCGCCTGAAAGCACCGTCTGCAGTTACAAGGATCTTAGCTCCGCAATCGTTTATTCTGTCGCCGAGTGCTTCTGCACTGAAACCCGAGAAGACAACAGTGTGAACCCCACCTATTCGCGCAACCGCAAGCAATGTTATTGGTAACTCCGGAATCATGGGCAGATAAACAGCCACTCTGTCGCCCTTCTTAAGCCCAAAGTCCTTGAGGATCTTCGCCAGCTTATTCACTTCACGGTAAAGCTGATAATACGTGTAGGTTCTGACTTGGCCGTCTTCGCCTTCCCAAATGTAGGCAAGCATGTTCTTTCTAGGCGTCTCCAAGTGCCTGTCCAAAGCGTTGTAACATATGTTCAGTATCCCGCCTGAAAACCACTTGTAGAAGGGCCGGTTCGAATCATCCAAAACCTTGTCCCACGTCCTGAACCAATCAATAGCCTTGGCTTTTTCAGCCCAAAACTCCTGCGGGTTCTTGATAGACTTCTCCCATTCATCCTTAAGCTTTTTTCCCGGATACACTCTTTCGTCGAAGGGTAAGCTGGTTTCTGACATCTTCATGCCTTCCGTGAATTTGTGGAACAACCTTCTTTCCAGAATATAAACGTTTTCGGGTGGAGAATAAAAAAGAGTGAAGACGTTTATGTGTTCATAGGACCTATGGGCAGGAAGGCTTTTCCATGGGCCTCGTTCAATACTTCAGCCAAGCCGAGGTAAACCGCGCTAAGCCCGCAGATGACTCCCTCGTAGCCAGTTACAGTGCCTAATGTTGCGTTACTGGTCAATTCTTTCGCAGTCAGTAAGAAGAACAGAATTGCGAGACTCATGAACACAAATTGTATCGCCCTGTTTGCTTTCAATGTCCCAAAGAACATTACAAAGGTGAATAAGCCCCACATGAAGAAATATGCTGCCATCGCCTGCGATTCAGGTGCTTGAACTCCGAGACCCGCGTTTGGTATCAATATCAGGGCGACAAGAGACCACCAGAAGAAGCCATAAGAAGAGAATGCAACTGTGCCAAAGGTGTTGCCCTTCTTAAACTCCATTGCGCCTGCTATAATCTGAGCCAATCCGCCGTAGGCAATGCCCATTGCCAAGATCATACTATTCAAACCATAGAAGCCAGCGTTGCTTAGATTCAATAGAACGGTTGTCAGTCCAAAGGCCAAAAGTCCGAGCGGAGCCGGGTTTGCTACTTTTTGCGCCATTCTATCAACCCTTTCATTTCATTGATTAGTGGCTCTCTTCATGCTCTATCCAATTTAAGTTTTTCTGAAGCTATGTCTTACGCCTTCTACTTGCAACGTATTTGCCGATCTCCAATGAACCAGACGTTATTGCCGTAAAGAGTAGGGCAAATCCCCATTCAACAGGCCCAGGAGCGTTCACACCAAACAAACCTTGAAAACCCGGTGTGTATAGCACCAACAGCTGGAGACCAAGCGATGAAAGCACTGCATACCAGAGAAACTTGTTCTTGAAGACACCCACCTTGAACACCGAGTACTTAAGCGACCGAGCTGAGATAGCGTTAGCCAATTCCATCAATATCATCGCCGTCAGCAACTGCGTACGCGCCTGATACAACTGTTCATAATTCGGCGCACGTGCCAGCCAAGGTTGATACATGAAATAACCGTATAACAATAACACGGTCATCAGAATCGGCACGGCTGTCAAATACAATTTGACATCACGCGTCCACACACTCTCATTCGGATCTCTCGGCTTTCTATCCATCAAGTCAGGATCACCCGGGTCAACTCCAAGGGCCATAGCCGGCAAGCCGTCTGTTGTCAAATTCACCCACAGCAGCTGTATGGCAGTGAGAGCTACGGCTGCAGAGAACTTCGGATTGTTACCTGACTCATATGTTCCACCCGCAAAATACGGAACGGCAAGCATTGCTACAAACATCACCAAGATTTCCATGATGTTGCAGCGCAGCAAGTAAGTCAAGTATTTCTTGATGTTACCATAGATTTCACGCCCTTCTTTAACGGCCTTAACGATCGAAGCGAAGTTGTCGTCCATCAAAACCATGTCTGATGCTTCCTTGGCAACTTCTGTTCCTGTTAGCCCCATTGCAACTCCGATTTCCGCCATCTTCAGTGCAGGTGCATCGTTCACGCCGTCACCTGTCATTGCAACAACCTGTCCTTTAGCCTTCCAAGCATTAACGATTCGCACCTTGTGCTCAGGAGAAACCCGCGCGTAGATGACCACATTTTGAACCATTCCAGCCAACTGCTCATCGGACATCTTTTCCAGCTCCTCGCCTGTGAGCACCTTGCCCGACGCATCATTTTCGCCCAGCAAGTTAAGCTCCTTTGCCACAGCGACGGCTGTCAATTTGTGGTCGCCCGTAACCATCACCACGTTGATGCCAGCCCTCTTGCAGAGGAAGATCGCGTCCTTAACTTCCTCGCGCGGAGGATCAATCATCCCAACCATGCCGACGAAAATCAGGTCCTTCTCAATTTTCTCATCGAACGCCGCTACAGACGCGGGAAGATCTTTGAAAGCAAAACCAAGATTCCTCAATGCCTGCATAGCCATAGCTTCATTAACTTTGAGTATCTCCGTCTTATCCTCCTCGGTTAAGCTCCGAACCTTGCCCCCAGCGTAAATCTTCGCACACTTACTCAAGATTACCTCAAGCGCACCTTTCATGAAAGCCATTTTCTTCTTCCCAGAGACCAAGTGAACCGTGGTCATGCATTTCCTTTCAGAGGAGAAAGGAATCTCCCCTATGCGCGGCGCCTCTTGTTCCAACTGTTCCTTCCACAGCCCTGCTTTCGCCGAAGCCACAACCAACGCTCCCTCTGTAGGGTCGCCCCTGATCGCCCACCTTTCACTCTCGGCTTCCCTCTCTAGTTTAGCATCATTACAAAGTGCCCCGACCTTCAAAAGCATTTGAAGATCCTCGTCTTTGGGCTCGATCTTCTTGTCTTCAAGAAGGAATTCTCCTTCGGGCTCGTAACCAACTCCTGTCACTTTGACCGCTTGCTCGCTAACGTAGATCCTTTGAACTGTCATTTCGCCTCTAGTCATGGTTCCAGTCTTGTCAGAGCATATGACGCTTGTACATCCTAGTGTTTCCACGGCAGGCAGCCTTCTGACTATGGTATTGACCTTGGCCATTCGGTACATGCCGACGGCGAGGGCACCTGTAACTATCGCGGGCAACGCTTCCGGAACCGCTGCGACAGCTAAACTGATACCCCACAGAATCATGTCCGGAATGCTCCGCCCTTCTGCTACTCCGACAGCCGCAACAGTCAAACAGACTGTAATGGACAATATTCCAATCCATTTTCCCACAGACGCCATTCTCTTTTCGAGCGGCGTCTTTTCCTCCTCCGCGACCTGAACCATTCTAGCTATTTTCCCGAACTCTGTGTTCATTCCCGTTGATGTCGCAACGGCTTTCCCTCGCCCGTAAACGATCACAGTTCCAGTGAAGACCATGTTTCGTCTATCATTAATCGGAACCTCTCCAGACACCGCTCCCACGTTTTTGTTTACAGGAGAAGACTCACCGGTCAACGAGGACTCATTCACCTTAAGGTTGAAAGTTTCTATCAGCCGAGCGTCTGCAGAAACCTTGTCCCCCGCGTACAACAGAATAATGTCGCCAGGGACAATCTCGCTGGCTCGAACTTTAACCTCTTTGCTATCACGCAAAACGGTCGCCGTCGGTGCGGTCATTTTCTTCAAGGCTTCCAGCGCTCTTTCGGAGCGGAACTCTTCGACGAATCCCAAAACGGCAACGGCCAGAACTATTGCCACGATAACGATGGCGTCCGTCATTTCGCCCAGATAGATTGACAACCCTGTGGCCACAAGCAAAATGACGATCAGTATATCTTCGAACTGTTCAACGAACAGCTTAATCGGCGAAATTCCCTTTTCCTTCTTGAGCTCGTTGGCTCCATATTCCTTGAGACGCTTCTCTACTTCTTCTTGATTCAGCCCCGTATCTCGGACATCAAGTTCTTTCATCGCTTCCTCAATTTCCATTGCATGCCACAGTTTCGAAATACAATCTCCTCCCTGCATTTTCTCTGGACAGGAACGCCGTGGGTCCGGGCACTAACCCTCGAGCGCGCGCTTCTCGACCTTCATGTTCAAGCTCGACTGAACCTCGATTTCAAGCCTAACTCTTAAGTTGAAAATAAACGCATCGCAGAAAGAATCACTAGACAATGGTTGCGATTATCAGTGCCGCAAGAGCGATGAGCAGAGGATACTTGAAGAAGAAGCTGACTGCTTGATCTATACGGTATCTCGCTGACGACGCTTTGACTGCGACCAAAATGAGCACGACGAGCAGAAACTTCACTATGAAAACCAGAATACCCGCTAGCGTGTCAATAGAAAGCTGCGCAAGGTTGAGGGAAAATGGGAAAGCACCTCCCAAGAAAAGGAACACGATAAGAAATGCGCCCACAAACATTTCAATGTCATGGAACAATGACGCCAGCGCGAGTTTGACTCCGCTCAATTCAGTGAATACTCCAGCGAGAATTTCAGTGTCAGCCTCGAAAATGTCAAATGGCTGTAAACCCAGCTTGCACTGCAAACTGACAAGTGCAGCTGCAAACGAAACTAACGTTAAGACCAGATAGATTGGATTTGACCCTATGACCGAGAATTTCTCTATAGTTTCGGCAACAGAAAAAGACAGTACGCCGCTACTCTTCGAAACTAGGACGACGGGAGTAAGCAGAGAAATAACCCAGGTAGGTTCAAAAACAAACATCAACATTAAGAGTCTAGAAACTCCGATGGAAGGAAACATGTTTGGAAACATTAAACCCGCAATGGCAAGAGCTACCGAAGACCATAACCCGAGATAGATGAAGATGATCACGTCGAAAGAACTTTGAATTCTGAACGGCGAGATCGGTAGAAATAGAAGAGTAGAAATGCTGCTTCCGATACCGATTCCGATGAAAAGCACGTACAATCTGGCTCTGCCGAACTTGGGCGTAATACTTTCTTTGCTGAAGAGCTTGAGAAGATCATAGAACGGCTGAAGCACACCGGACAGTCCGACGTATTTTGGCCCGATCCTGTTCTGCATTTTGGCGAACACTTTACGCGTGTACCATTGGTTCAACAGTGCCGCAAGGAAAGTGAATAATAAGCCCGGAAACACGACGACTGCAACCAGAAACCAAAGTACGTCAATAAGAACCTGAATGTCGAGGATCATAGGATGCCCACCAGTATTATCAGCAGTACTATCAGAAAAGCAAGCCAGACGCTCATGTATAACAGCCAACTGTCGATCGCGTATGTGTGGAACCGGTTAACAATCTTCACGTACACGTTCTTCAGTGATTGATTTACGATGGACCAGAAAAAGTTGCTTGAGCCAACTGACTCTTGATCGTAAGGATGTTCTTCTCCGCCCAGGTAAGCTTCATTCTTGTCACCTTCATCTTGCTGCTTCTTAGAACCTGGAGACCTAGAGTAAATCAACAGCACTATCAACGCTATGAGCAGCATCGCGCCCGACGCATACAGAGTTTGGTAGAGTGTCAGAGTCAAATCCATTTAACCACCAGCCGTGCCGATTGCATTTAGAGCCGACCGAATGTAGGTGTTAACATCCCTCAGCGATGCAACGGTCGGCGTCAATATGTTCTTGTCAATGACCGGGGCCAGAAGACCAAGCGCTATGCAAAGCACTGCCAATACTATGGGAACTATAACAACGCTTGATTCTTTCACGTTCTCAAATGGTTTTTCAGGCTTCTTCAACCATGCACTGAACAATACTTTCATCCACGCCATCATGGCAATGGCCGTGGAGACAATGATTATCACGGCAAGCGGGGCTAACCCGGCTTCGAAGAAAGCAGAGTAGAGCATGAATTTGCTCATGAAACCGTTTAGAGGTGGAAGCCCCTCTATTGCCAAGACTCCAATCAGAAAGGTTGAAAACGTGATCGGAGCATACCGGCCTATGCCGCCGAGTTTCTCGATACTTCTTGATCCAGCGTAGGCTGTAAGAATGCCCGCTGAAATGAACAGCAGTGATTTAGCCACTGCGTGGTTTATCAGATGGAATATGGCGGCTTTCAACGCCAAGTCTGTGCCCAAACCGATTCCCATGAAAACTAGGCCCAAGTGGAAAACCGTGCTATATGCTATGACCCTTTTGACATTCTTCTGGAGTACCATCAACAATGAAGCAACTATGGCTGACGCGGAGCCGAGAGCGAGCAACGCCAGTTTAATCGATTCAAAGAAAGCCGCTGGAAAAGCCGTAAGCGAGTTTGGCGAAAAAAGTGACAGCGGACCTGTAGAAATCGCTGCACTCCCAAAAATCGTATAAAGATACCGAATGACCACGTAGGCTCCGTTGCTCACGACCAGCCCGGAAAGTGCTGCCGACACCGGCGCTGGAGCTGCTGAGTGAGCATCTGGAAGCCAGAAATGATTTGGAAAGAGAGCTGCTTTGAAAGTGAAAGCCCATAGAGTAAGAGCAAGAGCTATCGCAGTTCCCAGAAAGATATTGCCATATGGGGCGCCTGAAAAAGGAAAATTCAGACCTGCCGCTTTTGCAGCCAAATCCGCCATGTTCAGAGTTCCGAAGGAGCCATAGTAAAAGATTAGGGCGATAAAATAGAAAGTCGTGCTGACTGCTCCGAGTAACGCGTATTTGAGGGCTGAATCCACGGCTTCGCCTTCAGTTCTGTAGAACGCAATCAAACCGTACAATGATATGCTGGTCACTTCCACCATGACGAAGAGGTTGAACGCATCCCCAGTGTAGACGACTCCAAGCAGTCCGGTTTCGAGGCCGAGGAGCATCGTGTAGTACCATTCGATTCGTTTTCCTTTCATGTACAAGACGCTGAAAAGTACTATGAGAAACATGATTGCGCCCGTGACAAATCCGAGCAAGGCGTTCAGCTTGTCAACTTCATAGATTATTCCAACAGGAGGAACCCAACCACCGAACTTGTAAACAAGAGGTGTGTTCAACTCAAAGAACACATTATAGAAAGTGATGAAGCTAGTCGACCCCGCGAATGCCGAGACTACTAAAGCATATCCGTCCATGATTTTCCTTCGCTTCTTCACCAGGATGCTGAACAACGGAAGTGCAAAGCACGATATTATCAAGACCGTGGTCGTCAAGCCAAGCAGAACTGGGTCACCGATCATCTTTGCACCTCATTCAAAAACCTTCGACAGATATTTCTCGAAGCTTTCACATATTGCTGAGCGACACTTAGCAGGTTCCTGAGTCGTCACGTCTATCCAGTGTACATAATACAGTTTCTTGTCTTCATCCAAATCGATGACGACCGTGCCAGGCGTGTTGATTATCGAACCGGCAACTGATGCTACAGCATAATCCCCAGAGACTTCGTAAGGAGTTCTGACTATTCCAGGGTTGATCGGCATCTTTGGGTCCAATATCCTCTTGATAACATCCTTGTGGGCTAGCACTTCCGCCACAAAGAAGTAGTAAAATGCATACTTGATTAGATGACCTAGTCTCACGGGGTTGAGAGATTTCCCCACGTCAGTAACAAGTATCTCTGAGAACAAGACTCCTGCAACAATTGAAATTACGATTCCGGTTAGAATGTCATAGACCGACAACGAACCTGAGAAAATTATGTAAACTACAAAGGCGATGAGAATCGGCAAGATCGCGTTCTTCAGATTCATTCTTCTTCGCGTCTCTTCCTTTCTTCTGCAATTTTCTTCGTGTCGAGCGTCCCATAGATTCTGAAAACCTGTAAAGCCAAGAACACCATGAACAAAATCACCGCCATGCCGATGACGATCGCGGTGAGCACCAAAGCTTGTGGAACGGGGTCAACAGCGACCGAGAGGAAACCATTGATGTCTGCTGGGCTGGGCGTTTCAGTCGTTAGAATGGGTGGTGCAACAGGAAAGATGTATCTGAAGCCTATTATTGTCGCAAAGATGTTACCGGCATCCCCGAATATCGTCAGAGCAATAATCTTCTTGATCAGATGCCGCTTGTATAGAATTCCGTACAGCGAAATAGCGAGTGTAGTGATAGAAGAAAGTATTATGTAAGTTGCTAGAAAAGTCTCAGTGAGTGGAATACTTTTCGCCCTCCAAGATCTTCTTGAAAACGCTCTCCGGAAGCGACAGAAGTATAAAGGTCAACGTGAACCCCGCTCCCACCGCAAGATATTCTGAAAGGTTCAGCATCCAAAGGGAACCACCCATCATCCGATCAAATATAGATGAAGGCAGGCTGATTGGAGCATCGGGTTTGATTTGATTCTGCATGATATACGCAGGATTGTGAGTCACCAATCCGATAACCAGTGGAAGAATTACGGTTGTTGCGATTCCCAGGAGACCGAGACTTCTCAGAATCAGCATCGAGTTCTTGCTGACATTCTTCTCCTCAAGGACAAACCTGGACATTGCCATTATAAACAGAATAGGAAGCACAGCCAACGCGGCCCCACCTTGAAAGCCTCCCCCTGGCGTGAGTTGACCGTGAAGCGCAACCGAAGCGGAGACACAAATTATGATGAGCCCAGCTATTTTCGTGACCACTTTAACGATTATGCTCAAACCTTGAGAACGCTGTTCTATTGCATTGCTCTTGACCCTAGCTGGCATTTCGACCTCAAAGGCAGCCACGCATGCGATAATCGCCAAGAAGAACACAGACGTTTCGAAGAGCGTATCGAAACCCCTGTAATCCCACACGATAGCGGTAACAGCCTCCGGACTCGCAGCCCAGAGGTACTTGTCGTTCAGGTTTAAGGTGTTATTTGCATAGAACTCGGCCAGTCTTCGCAGATCAGTCTGAGGAATCACCCCTGTAGCTTGCGCTGCAATGCCGTAGGATATTGCCAGTAGAGAACCGATGATTACGACTAGTGAGATCGCGGTTTTAGCTCTCATTCTGATTCATATCTCTCGGTTTTCTTGACCAGGAAGAACGCCACGGCAGGGTAGATTCCGATGCCAATCGCCACGTAGGCCAGAGCCAAGTCTGGCCCCATTAACAAGTAGAACACCAACAAATAGGAAGCACTTTCCACTGACGAGAAAATGATCGCTTTCACCAAGTCTTTCTGTACTATGGCTAAATAGGTAAAAATCAGAGCGACGGTCGACATGAGGGCGAGAAAGATTTCGACAAATATCGTCTCAAACATCGGCGGCTTCTTCCTTTTTCTTTTTGTCTTCATCCTCTTCCAAGTGATCCGCAACCTTCGGCTCGACTGGAGCCACCTTTGCCCTGTGGGTCGCTCTGGCCAAGGCGTGCGAACCTGCAGGCGACACAAGCATCACCATCACCGCCGTCACAATCAGGCTCCCAAAGAACAGCCACTTGTAGTCAAGAAAATCTGAGCCCAACGCGATGAGCGCCGCCCCAATAATGGGTACGAAGGCGCCGCCTATGCTTCCAACGGTCGCGGCGTGTAGTCTGACAAAGAAGTTTGGAAACCTCAGCATGCCTATAGCGGCAACGAGCCCGCAGAAAACGCCTATAGAAACAAGAACTTCCCCGATTATGACCAGCGCGATGTCAATTGGACTACTCAAACTAGTCACCCATCTCCTTCTTTTCCAAGTACTTCGCCACGAACACATCGAGCGCGTAAGTCCAAACTGACAGCAAAATCGCGACTGGAATGAGTAGTAACGACTTGAAAAAAATCGCAAAAATCGCCATAAACGCGATCGTCTCAAACGACAAAGCGTCAATCGCCAAAACAGTGTCAGAAATCGTCGGACCCTTAAGAACCCTTACGATATAAAGCGCGAAGGAGATCGCATAGATGGGCAGAATGATCATGATGAACGTCATTATTTCTGCTTCCAGTTAGATCCCCCCTCGGCTGATTCGGAAACGCTTGTTCTGAGAACATCGTTTATTAGCTTTTCCTTGTCGAAAGAAGCAAGATCGTACGTCGCACTCGTCACGTAGGCATTAACAGGACAAACACGGACACACTGGTAACAAAAAACGCATTTGCCGAAATCTATCACTGGATACTCCTTCGGTTTACCAGAAGGGTTAGGCGTCATCTCGATCGCGTAAGCAGGACAATCCATCGCACAAAGCTTGCACCCTGTGCACTTTTGTATGTCAACAACTTGTTTGCCTCTGTAATCTGGAGACGCAGGTCTGTCCTCGCGGGGAAACTTGTAGGTCGCAGATCTCTTGAACAGGTTCCGCAGTGTTTCAGTTACGAGCTCAAGCATTAGGCGATCATCTCACCAAATCATACAGCGATTTACTTATAACGCGCCCGTCCTTCTCGATGACAAGCAATCGTTCCATGCACGAGATGCATGGGTCCAAGCTCCCAAGTATAGCTGGAAGATCGGCAATGTTCGCCTCTTTGAATAATACTGCGCTGTTCAGAATGTTGTTGAAACTGGGAGTCCGAATTTTCAGCCTGTAAGGCTTGTCCCCGCCCCTGCTCACCACATAGTACATGAGTTGCCCTCTCTGAGCCTCAACACGCGAAATCGCCTCACCCGCCGGAACTTTGCGAATCATCACCTTCGGCCCGATAGGGCCCTCTGGCAGGTGATCAGCAACGTATCTCAGAATGTTAATCGCCTCGAAGGTCTCGCCGACCCTGACCATCGTTCTCGCCCACGAGTCACCTTCATCCAGCGTGATGACGTTAAACGGCATCTCGCCGTAAGCAGCATAAGGATCTTCGTATCGAACGTCAGTCTTTACACCTGAACCCCTAGCGACGGGTCCCACAAACCCATACCTGCTCACATCAGCCTTTTCGAGAACGCCGACTCCTTTTAGTCGACTGTTCATGACAGAATCTTTCTCAAATACCCGTGAATAATACTTCATTCTTTCTTCAACATGATCAAGCGCCTTCTTCATGCGATCAAGCTTCTCCGGGGTCACGTCTCTCTTGACTCCGCCAGGCATCACATAATCGGCTTGAACACGGTTCCCCGCAACCATTTCTTTAAGAGCCAGCACAGGTTCCCTGTCCCGCATTATCAGCATGAACAATGTGTGAAAACCAACGAGCTCACCCAACACTGCCAAGGCAAGCATGTGACTGTGAATCCTTTCCAACTCGTTGAGAAGAGTCCTCAGATACTTGGCTCTCGGAGGAACCTCGATGTTGCCAATCTTTTCAACACTCTGAGAGTAACAGGTTGTGTGAACCACGTTGCAGATTCCACAGACCCTGCCAGCCAGATATACATCTTTGAGAAAAGTGTTGTTCTCACAAAGCTTCTCGATCCCCCTGTGGTTGTAGCCCGTCGAAGGCGTGATCTGAACGATCCTCTCACCTTCAACCTTGACCCTGAACAGCAACGGCTCATGAAGCGCAGGATGCTGCGGCCCAATCGGGATCTCCAAATACTTTGAGTTGATCAAGCCTGCTTCGCCTCTTCCTTTCTCAGCGGAAAACTGCCCTGAGCCTCTTCCGCAACTAAAAAGCCTCTTTTAAGATTCGGATTCCCCGAAAAAGAAACGCCCATCAGGTCGTAAGCCTCTTGCTCATGGAAGACAGCAGAAGGGACCAAGTCACTTATCGAATCAATCACAGGGTTGTCCCGCGGCAACCTGAACTTTACTGTGAGAATAGTCTTCAAGCTGTAAATCCAAAGACTATAGTTGGCCTCAATCTGCTTCTCATCCACGTAATCGACAACACCCAAGAAATCCAAATAAAAATCCTGCTTGAAATCCTCAAGAAGCTTCCGAAAGATCGGCTTCAAATCCTTCGGCTCTGCCCTGGCAACGAGTCTTCGAGGTGAGACTTCATCAACAGAACCGAGGAGGGACCCCATGCTTTCTTTGACTTTCTCGAGCGCTGACATGATCACTTCCCCTTGCCAAGCTTGTCCAAAACCTTTGCAACGCCGTCCAAGATCGCCTCAGGCCTGGCGGGCAACCAGGAATATGAGCCACAATCGGGACGACTTTGTCGGCACCAGCATACAAGTTGTAGGATTTCGCAAAAACCCCGCCGCTAATTGCGCACGCACCGACGGCCACAACGTACTTGGGTGCAGCCATCTGATCGTACAGCCTCTTGAGCCTGACAGCTGCTTTCTTGTTTACCGCGCCAGTCACAACCAAAATGTCAGCATGTCTAATGCTGGGTGTAAGCTTCACGCCGAAACGTTCCGGATCGTAATGCGGACTCAACATTGCGAGAATTTCGATATCACAACCGTTGCAGGCAGCTGTGTTAAAATGAGCCAACCAAGGAGAACGCGAGACCAACTTTTCAGTTTTCAATTTACCACGCATGTCCCAAACTTTCTTAATAAAGATTCTCATATGAGACAGAAAGAAGCAATAACGGCACACGAGAATCGGACGCGCATCTGTATGAAACCATTTCGACCAAAGAAACCAGAGCCAAAAGTGACAAGTATGAAGAGAGAAAACGGTTGAAGAAAAACTAATAAGCAACGTGGCGGGGTATAAGACTAATTCTGTTAAAAAAACATTGAGAGAGAAAGGAAATTGAACGGTTTTGAATTATCATTGATCTCACTTGGCGCAGGGCTTCTGTCACTCGTTTACATCGTATACCTCGCCTGGAGAATCCTGAAAGAGGACGAAGGGACCGAGAGAATGAAGGAAATATCATCCTACATCAGAGAAGGCGCCTCAGCATACATGAGGCGACAATATACTGTCATTGTCATAATCGTCGCTGTAGTCTCGGTTGCCATCGCAGTGTTCATAGGACCTTTAACTGCTCTTGCCTATGCGATAGGCGCCTCATGCTCTGCCTCAACCGGATTCATAGGACTGTACATCGCTGTAAGATCTAACGCAAGAACGGCAAATGCCGCGCGAACAAAGGGACTGGGCAAAGCATTAGACGTGGCATTCAAAGGCGGAAGCGTCCTCGGCTTCGCCGTCGTCGGAATCGGCGTCCTAGGAATAACCGCCGTATACATGCTTTACGGAGGACTTGACTCAATCAAAGCAGTTGACGTCATAAATGAAGTCGTCGGCTTCAGTTTCGGCGCAAGCACCGTCGCTCTGTTCGCGAGAGTCGGCGGAGGAATATTCACAAAAGCCGCTGACGTCGGCACGGACCTTGTTGGTAAAGTTGAAAAAAACATTCCAGAAGATGACCCAAGAAACCCCGGCGTAGTGGCCGACAATGTGGGAGACAACGTCGGAGACGTCGCGGGCATGGGAGCCGACTTGTTCGAATCCTACGTGGGCGCAATAGTTGCAACTATGATCCTTGGAGCAGTTGGCTTCCAGATAGCAGGAGTAGCAAACCTCAACTGGGTCATGATGCCTCTGATAATCTCGGCAGTTGGAATCATCTGCTCGATATTTGCTGCATTCACTGTCCGAGGATCACCACAAAAAGCTTTGACACGAGCATCAGTGATCGCCACGGTCGTAACGGCAGTTGTCGCTTATTTTGCCGTGTCCACATTAGTTGGATCCAACTGGTTTAGCCTCGGAAACGGTTATGGAGCCTATATAGCAATAATCAGCGGACTGATAGTCGGAGTCGCATTGGGTCAAACATCCGACTACTTCACTTCAGGCAGCTATTCACCGACAAAAAGAGTAGCAAAGGCAGCACAAGGAGGACCCGCACTCACCATACTCACAGGCTTCTCTATGGGATACTACAGCGTAGTCGTTCCCATAGTCTTCATCGGAATAGCCGAAATGATCTCATTCTTGGCAGGAAGCATTTATGGCGGCCTATCAGGCGGCGTCTATGGAGTCGCAATCTCTGCGGTGGGCATGCTCTCAATAACTGGAGTAATAGTCGCAGCAGACGCCTATGGACCAATAACCGACAACGCAGCAGGAATAGCTGAACAAGCAAAACTGCCGTCAGAAGTCAGACAGATAACCGACAAACTAGACTCGGTCGGAAATACGATGAAATCAATATGCAAAGGGTTCGCAATAGGCTCAGCAGCCCTGACCGCAATCGCCTTCTTCGTAGCCATAACTCAAATCCCAGCGTTCACAACCTACGTTGCAACCATCAGCGGAGGCCAAAACGCAGTTCTCAGCCTTCTAAACCCCAGAACGTTCGCCGGGTTACTAATAGGCTCAGCGATGCCACCGTTCTTCACAGCCGTCGTTGTCCTCGCAGTCAGCGACGGAGCCTACAGCCTTGTAGACGAAATCAGAAGGCAATTCAGAGAGATCAAAGGATTGATGGAAGGAACGGCCAAACCAGATTACGCACAATGCATCAGAATAACAACGACCAACGCGTTGAAAAAGCTGATACTGCCAGGGTCAGTCGCCATAATAGCGCCCTTACTCGTAGGATTCCTGCTCGGACCAGATGCTATAATCGGAATGATTGCCGGAGCCATAATCACAGGCCTCCTGCTCGGCTTGTTCATGGGCAACGTCGGAAACACCTGGGACAACGCCAAGAAATTCGTCGAATCCGGAGAACTTGGAGGAAAAGGAAGCTCAGCTCACGCAGCAGCCGTAATAGGCGACACAGTCGGAGACCCAATGAAAGACGCAGCAGGACCCGGACAGAACATATTCATAAAACTGATGTCCGTCACAGCACTAGTCTTCGCGCCACTGATAATCAAGTACTTCATCTTCCGGTAAATGTTTCGACCAAACATCACCCATTCTTTTTCAAAAAAACCGATTACTTCACTGTTCACTTCTTTCTCACGATCGAGCATCTATGAGCACGATAGTTTCAAAAAATGGAAGATTTCGTCTCGCAACAACGCGTCCTTCCAAACCTTTTCTTGCAAATCTCTGGAGTGTTTCATCAACGCCAGATAAAGAAGACTGCATCAGGAGGATTCGTCCATTCGGGCGTTGATATGCCGGTGCTTCAAAGACAAAACGATCAATGACTTGCCTCCCGTTGACGCCACCGGACCATGCCAAACCAAGCCACGAACCGTTTTCATTTTCAGATGGAAGATATGGCGCGTTAAACATTATCAGATCAAATTTCCGGTCTCTTCTTATCGATTTGAAGAGATCTCCCTGTATGAAGAACATCTTATCTGTAACACGGTTTAGTCTTGCATTTTCTTTCGCACAATTGGCGGCGTATGGGTTCACATCAATTGCTAGGACTTCAGCAGCTTTCTTCGCTGCAATCACACCGAGTATACCGCAACCGGTGCCAACATCAACAACTACATCGCCCTCTCGAACTTCCAGATTCTCAGCGAACAAGAACGTGTCTTCAGCAGGTTCATAGACATTTGCAGGCACTTGAAAGACGAGATCTGCAAAGAACACTTTCTTACTTGGTGATTGCATTGACCAACACTCCGAAATCTTCAGGCGCCAGTTCCCTCACTCGTCTTTCACTGAAAGGCAAAACTCCAGCAGTCTTTGCAGCATTTTTTCTCTCAATGTGACGTACGCCTGTCAGGTATGGCAAGGCTGCGCTTCTGACTTTTCTGTTGCGTTGAGTGAAGAGAGATTGCAGGAGTTGCTTGAACTGCGCTTCATTTCTCAGACTGAACGGCCGTGTTTTTCTTGGTCTCAGGCGTACTATGATTGAATCTATTCCTGGCTGTGGATAAAACATCGATCTTGGAATAGCGTCGAGGAGTTCAACTTCCGAATAATAGTATGTGAGAACTGTTAGCCACCCATAGTTTTCGTGTCCGACTGGTGCCACGAGACGATTTGCAAATTCTTTTTGAAGGACGAGAACAGCACAATCAAAGTCCCTGTTGAAAAGCCACAAAAGCAGCCGTGAAGAAATCTGGTATGGCGGGATTGAAAGGACCTTGTTGAACGCCGGAACTTCCGCTTTAAGTATGTCACCTTCAATTATCTTGACGTTGCTCACATGAACGAGTTGTTCACGCAAGACTCTTACAAGCTCCAAGTCAGCTTCGACGGCTAGAACGATCCTGCACTTGTCAGCCATGAAACGTGTCAGAAAGCCCATTCCTGCACCAATATCAAGCACTGTGTCATTCCGATTTATTGAAGCATGATCGGCCATACTTTCGAAGATTGAAGGCTGAATCATGAAGTTTTGTCCGAGAAGTTTCTTCGGAAGAATTCGATGACTTCGAAGTAGGGACTTCGTTGTTTCTAAAAGGCTCATATTGACCCGTTAACTAGTTCAACTTATCACTGAGCTCTCGTAAACAAGCGATACTTGCTCTCACCTTCGAGCTCTTCCATAACTCTCTTCGTGATCAATTTGACAGGGTTAGGCAACTCAGTGCGCTTTTGTAAATCAGCAAAACTTTCAAAGGGCTTTCTTTCCCGTTCATTTATAACTTGCCACATGTATTTTTTGCCTATTCCAGGAACCAGTTCAAGTGCGTGCATCCGTGGTGTAACGGCGCGTGCTGTATTGAAGAACCCGACAAACCATTTCTCCCGGTTCAACACTATCTCGCTGATCACGGTTGGAAGTTCAGTTCTTGCAGCTGCTGTCAATTCCTCAAAGCCTATTCTTCCAATGATATAAGTAATTTCCTCGCGTGCCTCCTTTCCCACGAAAACGCGGTCATGAGGTCTCAGCATGACGCCTTCTTTCACAAGCGCTTCTAGGAGAGTGAAGAACACTTCTCCGACCAGCTGAACTAGAGCTCCCGCTCGGTAGCCAGCCCTTCCGGAGACATGGACCCCAGGGCGGCCATGCGGCAGAAAGTCTAGAATGTGAGCGTACTCTTCGTACCGCTTCTCCATCATAGTCATATTCGCCTTTATTTAGTCTGTTAGTGCTTAAAAATAGTTGGTATTGAATTTGACTATTTCACCTTTCGGTGTTCATTCAAAAGGTTAACTATGGCTTCTAGCTTGGACGTTTCTATAATCTTGCGTCCTCCAGCAAGAAAAACTCTCAGTTCTTCGACGCTCTTTGGCATACAGTTTACTATTTGCACTGCTTCCACTTCCTCAAGACCGAAGTCTGTCACAAGTTGTTGCAAGAGTTTTTCAGCGTCTCCCGGTTCAACTTTTGAGAATTTCGAAACATAGTCAAACGTTCGCCGCTGCAATTGGTCCAGATTCTCTTCACCTATAGATTCCATTATTTTCTTAACCTGTGGAGTCGTGAGCTTCTTTTCTGTTACGTTTCTGTCTGACAACCTAATCACCCTTATAGGGTTCCAAGTGTTCAGGCCTGACGATTATCTCTTTAACAGCGTCTCCTTGCGACACGCTTACGACATAGCTTCGCCCACGTTTGTTCAATATGGTGCCAACTCTGCCGTGATAACGTTTGTGAGGCATTCCCTTGTGGATGCTTGAGTCTATCATGACAACAACGTGGCTTCCGGGCTGATATTCATGCAGCAGCTTGCTGAGCCTCAATTTCCCATGTTCTCTGGGTTCCTTTGTCAAGAGACGACGTGCTCCGGAACGATAACCCTTTGATTTTCTCACTTTCTATTTCCCCTGACCATCCATAATAACGTTTAAGACATCTAGTTTCACAGGCTTCGCTTTGTTTTTGAGAATTTCTGAGATGCTAGGCACAGTTCTTCCTTCATCCCCAGTCACCAACTCCTTAACGTAAAGTCCTCCCTGGCATCTTATTTTCATTTCAGCCTTTTTTGGTGACAACTTCTTAACGTTCACCTCGTATATGTACTTTTCCCGCGTCAAATTGGCCCGCCGATGCAAGACACGGGTCGGCGTCTCCTGCTTAATTGTTACATTTGTAAGGTTTTTTTTCAATGCATCCAAGTCTTTTGCTTTAATTGCATTCTCGAACTCCATTAGGACACGGTACTCTTTCTGCGCTCCTTCCGCCTTTTTTAACCTTCTCACAACATCCCTGTTTGCAAAGCTTAGGCCCGAAACCTCAACCTTTCCCTCTCCAAAAGCATTCACCGTCTTTTCGATTTTCTTGAGGTCCAAGAAACGTCTCTTGGGCCTTATGACCTCGATCACGAAAGGTCTTCCATTTCCCAGCATTCGAGCATCGATGTCCTCTCTTCCTGACGCATGAAACGAGGCTCCTGCACCCTCAGTCTCGTCCAAGAACGGCCTTTCAATGATTTCCTGCACGGATTCTGGATACATTTTTCCAGTGTAATTGCACTTCTCGCACCCTTTTCCCCAGCAGTTTGAACAGAACCACTTTGACTGTGGTATGCCTCTCAAGAGCTTTCTGTATCGTCCAGCTATGAAAAGTGGGTTTACCTGAAGGTTTATTTGCTCAGCGAAAGGGTTGGCAAGAACGACAATCTCAGGTTTCTTGAAATCCACTGCTTTCACATTAATAGCCGCAATCTTTTTCCCTATTACCCTTCCGAACTCGTTCCGCAGGTTTTCTCCGTAACGCACTTCAAACTCACCCTTGAATTCGTCTTCACGCTCAGCAACAGTGACTGGAAGCTCTATTCCCACCAGAAAACTATTGTATTCGTAATCCTCAAGAAGCTTGAGCGCCTTTCCAACCAAATCGTCCAAAATGTCAAACTTGCCCTCACACAAGAAGCACGCTTCGGGACGATCTTTAACATGAATACTTCTCTCTATTTTCTGGAGTATTTCTCGTGCTAAGTCCCAGAAACCGTTCATCGCCAGAATTTTGAGTATTTTCATGCCTTGCTTGTTCTTTGAAAGAGCCAATGCGTGAGCTTTGAATGTCAAAACCAGTTTTATCGCTTTTCCTCTTTCATCATTTTCCACACCGTGCCCAAGCAGAGCGAATTGTCTTCCTAAGCAGTGGTCGCACAAAGGATGTTGCCCAAGCATCCTTAACGCGTCACGCAAAATGTCCATGCATCAAATCCTTCTGCATGTCGCCGAGTTCTATTTGAGACCCTGAGGCAGACCCTTTCCAAAGAACGGAAATTTCTTCTGCCTTCTCATCGTTTTCAGCATTCGCCGCATCATCACGTATTGTTTCAGAAGCTCCTTCACTTCTTTTTCACTGGTGCCCGAGCCTCTTGCCACTCGTTTCATTCTTGAAGCGTTGAAGATCTTTGGGTTATCCTTTTCTCCAGGAGTCATCGACTGGATCATTACTCGCCACTTTTCCAAGCGACCTTCAGCCGTGCTCAACATTTCGTCAGGAATGTTGTAAGACATTCCGGGAATCATCTTCATGAGTTTCTTGAAAGTGCCCATTCCCTTCATTGCTTCAAACTGTTCATACATGTCCGTAAGCGTGAACTTGCCGCTTAAGATAGCTTTAGCCTTCTTTTCGGGAACGGTCACCTCTGCCTCACGCACTTTTTCAAGCAGAGTTTCCAAGTCCCCCATCCCCAACAGTCTGCCAACAAACCGAGAAGGGACAAAAGCTTCTACGTCCTCAATCTTCTCGCCCGTGCCGATGAACTTTATCGGTGCACCTGTTGCCGCCACCGCAGAAAGTGCCCCGCCTCCCCTAGCAGACCCATCGAGCTTCGTGACAAGGATTGATCCGATAGGGGTTGCCTCATTGAAGGCTTTCGCTTGAGCCAGTGCTTGCTGGCCGATCGTACCGTCAATCACAAGCATGACCTCATCGGGCTTGATTTTTTGCTCAAGCGTTTTCATCTCCTTGATCAGTTCATGCTCCTCTTTATGGCGGCCAGACGTGTCAACGATAACAACGTCTTTTTCACTGAACTGTTTTAAACCCTCATTCACTATCTTAACAGGGTCCTTTGAATTCGGATCTCCATAGAGAGGCACGTTTATTCTGTTTGCAAGCTGCTGGAGTTGAGCATAGGCTCCAGGTCGGAAAGTATCAGCGCAGATCACAGCAGGTTTCAATCCTCTTTTCTGAAAATACCTTGAAAGTTTGGCCGCGACAGTCGTCTTCCCAGAGCCCTGGATACCCACAAGCATTACAACCTTCTTCTTCCCCGGCTCCACTTTTATTGGAACAGGCTTCTCTCCCAGAAAACGCGTTAGCTCCTCGTAAACAACTTTTATCACGTGCTCACGTCTTGAAATACCCGGCGGAACCTTTTCTTTCAACGCCCTTTCTTCTATCCTTTTAGAAATCTCCAGCACGAGCTTAACGTTCACGTCTGCTTGGAGCAGAGCCTTTTGTATATCGTGAACAAGCTCTTTAACCGTAGCCTCATCGACGACAGAGGCTCTGAAAACCTTCTTCAAAGCATCGTAAAGCGAGGAACCTAACCGTTCTATAGACATAAGTCACTCCAGACTTACAACACTTCAAGCCTTTAATAGGCATTCCGTTCCCTAGGTTTGGCCTCCATAAACCTTTTACATTCCAGCACATTTAAGAAATGCCTGAGGGCTAAGTGTGAGCGAACAAGTAAAAATTATTGAGAAAAACAAAATACCAGTTGGAACAACACTACTTTTCGGTTTTCCAGACGTTGGATTGGTTGGCGTAATAGCCGCTTCACATCTCATTGACGAGCTTAATCTGACCGAAGTAGCATATGTCGACTCTGAGCTGCTACCGCCTCTCATCGTTCTACATGAAGGCCTGCCACATTCTTCAATAAGAATCTTCGGAGACCACAACATTCTCCTAGCAGTCTCTGAAGCACCTATACCAGCAGAGGTGATCTACCCCGTAATGAACGCTTTGATTGAGTGGGGGAAAAACAAGAATGCTAAGCTAATGATTTCTCTGAGCGGGATTCCAATTCAAGACCGCCAAGACGTCAAAGAACTGAAGACCTTTGCAGCCGCCTCAAGCCCAGAAGCTCTTAAGCTGGCACAAGATAAGGGGATAGAAGTCTTGACGGAAGGCTACATGGTTGGACCGCAAGCAGTCTTGCTGCAAAGAGCAGCGAACTCAGGACCACCTGCGTTGACCTTGCTTTCTCAATGTTTCTTCAACTATCCAGATCCAGAGGCGGCGGCTGAAGTGCTAAAGGAACTGGGAAAAATCATCGATGTAAAAGTGGATGTTGCAAAGCTTTTGGAGAAGGGCGAGGAGATCCGTGTACGAGCTAGAGACGTGATGAAACGAACACAACAAGAAATGTCTAAGATGAAGAAGGGCCAAGAGTATGATATTCCGATGTACGTGTCATAGGGAGGAATTGAGATGTCCATTAGGAAGAAACGTTCAGTCTTCGACATGATCGACGCGTACTTTGAAGATTTGGAGAAATGGGCTGAAGAGTTTGAAGAGACCTTGGTGGAAAAACCAAGTTGGAATCTAAAAAACTGCTCGATAGAACCACTTCGCGAGATAATGGTGACTCCCACAGAAGTCATCGTGACTGCTGACCTGCCCTACACCGAGAAAAAAGCGATAAAAGTCAAACCGTTAAGCGACACCTCCCTCGAAATCTCGGCAAAAATGAAGAAAAAAATACGACTAGGCGATCTTGGCGTGACCCATTGCAAGGGTGAATTTCAAAAATTCCACTGTTATATGCGTCTTCCAGTGAAAGTCAACATGAACAAGATGATTACTCATTACAAGAAAGGAATCTTCGAGATTCACTTACCCCGGAAGCATTAGGAGACCATTCCTTCAAAATGAAATGGAAGCCTCAGTCTTCAAAATCTCGTCATGAATCAGACGGCTCTTCTTTGCATCATTGGCCTCAGCAGGGCTACACAAACCAACGAGATAAACTTATAGAAAAATCTTTTAACAAAAACCACCATACCTCACTCAGACCTTTCGACGGGTGCAGAAACACTTGACAGCAGAAAAAGCAATTCACGTCGTAATGTTCATTCTCATACTCATCGGTCTATGTGGGTTGAGCGGTTGGGTGATCAATACCTATACCCCGAATGACCTGCTAAAGTTTGGAGGCATCGCATTAGCCTGGGGAGTCATTCTTCTAGCCCTCTACGTCAGCTTTAAACAGCTCAATTGGGACTGGTGGAGTTAAAAGTCGTAGCGCAATCAGCTAAATATCAAACCCATCACAAGTTCATCATGATATCGACCATCTTCGCCAAGATAAGAATCTTGCATCGTGCCTTCCCTTCGGAAACCCAGCTTCTCGCACAAACGGATCGATCGATCCTCTGTTCGGATCGCTTGATGCAAGGAGCAATAAAAACTGAAGTTAGTTGCCGGTCTATTTTGTCCTGACAATTTTCACTTTGCCCAGTATCCGCCAATATTCAATCTCGACGCCCGCAATAAGCTTTGATTTCAGTTCCTCCTCTTGCGGGTACGGAGCGTCGAAGTATTCGTACGTCTCCAAATCCATGATTTGGACGCCTGAAGGGTTAACTGCAAAGACCTGACCCATCCTCTTATCAATCAACGGAACCTCTGCATTAAGATCAACGGGTTTTACAAAACTCCTTTTCGCCCCGTCAAAAACTCCGATGGCCGTGATTCGAAACTTGGCTGAGCCATGTTTCCCAGGCTTTGACTTCGTTATATCGAGTATGTGACACGGCTCACCGTCAATTATCATGTAGCCGCCGACACGCAAGCTGCCCACGTCAACTGGTTTGCTCATGCACTCACCAACTTACCACTGCCTACTAACACAGCAATCTTGAACAACATCCATATATAGATTAAGGTGCCGCTAGTAATTAAAGGTGGAAATTTGGGCAAAAGCGTCGGCTTGGTCGCCCGCTTCGACAGAAAAAAATCCGTTAAACTTGTAGAAGACCTAGCCGGACACTTGAAAGCAAGAGGTTTACAAGTCTATGTCGAAGACACTCTGGCTAAGAAGAGAAGAATGAGAGAAGAGACTCTTCCGCTTGAACGCATGAAAACCGACTTCATAATCACGATAGGCGGGGACGGAACAATTCTAAGGACTTGCATTTCAATCCCGAAACCAGAACCGCCAATCCTTGCAATAAACATGGGTGTCAGGGGCTTCCTCACAGAAGTGGAGCCTAAAGAAGCTTTTGCCGCAGTTGACAAGTACCTAGCTGGGGAATTCAAAATTGAAAAATGCATGAAGCTTTCAATCACTGCAGATGGCATAAAGTTTCCAGACGCGCTCAATGAAGTGCTGCTCTCAGCCGACGAGCCAGCAAAACTCCTCTACACGAGAATCTTGAGGAACAAGGAAGCCATCATAGACTGCCAAGCAGACGGGCTCATGGTGGCTACTCAAACCGGCTCCACCGGTTATTCACTCTCAGCAGGAGGACCCGTGTTAGATCTAGGCGTAAATGCCTTCGTCTTGACCCCAATATGCCCATTAAGCCTTTTCCATCCCATCGTCTTCCAAGCAGACTCGATACTCACCATTGAGGTTGATAAACCAAGAAGAATGTACGTACTAATAGACGGACACCACCGTCAACTCGTAAGTTCCAAGCGTCCAAGCCTTACGGTCACACGCTCCAAATATGAAACATCGTTCATAAGATTCAGAGAAAACTTTTACGATCGCCTGAGAAGCAGACTTCTTTTCAAGGGCATGAGGTGAAAACCATAACTCTCGAGACTGGCAAAAAAGTCATAGTTCTAGACACATCAGCTCTCGTCGCCGGTTTTGACCCATTTTCAATCAGCGAAGAACAGTACACGGTCCCAACGGTCAGAGAAGAAATGGCAGAAAACTCCATGTCTGGAGTCAGGTTTAAGACGGCCGTAGAAAACGGGAAAGTAAAAGTTCAAACTCCAAACGCGGCTTCATTGAAAAAAGTTAAGACCTTCGCTGCCGCTGTGGGAGACGCCTTTTTTCTGTCAGAAACAGACACTGAAGTCTTGGCTTTAGCCCTAGAACTTAAGACCAGCGGTTATTCTCCCCTCATTGCCACTGATGATTACTCAATACAGAATGTCGCAAATCAAATGAGAATAGGGTTTGCCTCACTGGCAACCTTTGGCATCCGCAGCCGCCTAGAATGGATACGATATTGCCCGGCCTGCCACAGAAAATATCCGGCTGATTACACATCCACAAGATGCAAGGTATGTGGAACAGAACTGAAAAGAAAACCATTGAAAAGAAATCCCTTAGAACGCTAGACGTTCCAAAACTATAAAGAAGAGATCCGAGTTTTATGAGCTAGACATAATCAATGAGGCAGAACTCATGAGTGCTACCGAAAAGAAGATTGTTTACTTCAAGGATGCCGGCGAGCAAAACACTGATGCACTGTTGAAAGTCGCAAAAGAATACGCAGAAAGAGAAGGTATAAAGGACATCGTAGTCGCGTCAACTACTGGTCGGACCGGAGCAAAAGCAGCGAAAATGTTCAAAGGCTTCAACGTCGCGGTGGTTTCACACTATTTCGGCTTCCAAGAACCTGGTAAGAGCGAGTTACAAGAAGAGCACAGAAAAGAGATTTTTGCAAATGGAGCAACGATCTTTGCAGGTGTCCACGCTCTAAGCAGTGCGGAACGTGCGGTGCGCAAAGATTTCGGCACAATCCAAACCCTTGAGCTTATGGCTAACGTGCTCAGACGCATGGGAGAAGGAACAAAGGTGTGTGTAGAGATCACTCTGATGGCTGCAGACGCGGGTTTGATCTCGGTTGACAGGGATATTGTTGCAGTTGGTGGAACAGGAAGAGGAGCAGACACTGCACTGCGTATTCACCCTGCAAACGCGGCAAGATTCTTCGATTTGAAAATCCGAGAGATCATCGCTAAGCCGTGCGACTTTTGAAAAGAAAGGTTGGACGCACGCAATGGAGAATGCGGACAAGCAAATCGAAAAAGCAGTCAAGGATTGGTTTGGAAAAAAAGCTGGAGAAGAATGGAGGCGTCTTGAACGGAATCCGTATCATCAAATCGAGTTTATAGTAACCCTGCATTTTCTTGAAAAGTACTTGCCGAAACGCGGGTTGATTCTAGATGCAGGTGGCGGAGCTGGCAGATACACAATTGAATTGGCAAAGCAGGGTTACAACGTTGTCTTTTTGGACCTTGTTTCCGAAATGTTGAGAATGGCAAAAAGAAAGACAAAGCGGGCTGGAGTCCGAAAAAGAGTCAAGGAGTTTGTGCAAGGCTCTATCGAGGACCTGTCAGTTTTCCCCGACGAAGAATTTGATGCCGTTCTGTGTTTGGGAGGCTCTCTAAACCATCTCTCGAAAGCTGGAAAGAGAGAAAAAGCCGCGAAAGAACTCGTGCGCGTCGCCAAGAAAGGCGCGCCGATCTTTGTCTCGGTCATTAGTCGCATAGGACTTTTGAAAACCATATTGACCGAGTTTCCGCATGAAATGCAATATGCAAGACATCACTGGGAAGTCGGTGACTACATTCCAGGTTTGCAGGGAGAAGGTTTCACAGCTGCACATTGGTTTCTGCCGGAGGAATTGCGTGAACTTTTCAAGGAACAAGGTGTCGAAGCCATGGAGATGGCTGGTTTAGAAGGGCTTTCCTCGCATCATGAAAGGGAGACCAACAGGTTGCACCGGGATCAGGAAAAGTGGCGAATGTGGATTGATGTTTTACTGAAAACCTGCACGCATCCATCGGTGGTGGGAAGCAGTGAACACTTTTTGTTTGTGGGTAGAAAGCAAAGTTAGACCATGTCACTGTCTCGTTTGCTGAAGTACAAAATGTCATGACTCTCAGAGTAGCCGCATTCCTTGAAAAGCTCTTTGGACGCAACATTGGACTCTTCAATCAAAGCGCAGAAAATTCTGAGTCCGCGCTTACGCAGGGTTTTCTCAGCCTCGACAATCAGAGCCTTGGCAACACCGTGATGTCGATAGCTTGGATCGACAGCTAGACGATTTATCCAGCCCTTTCGTAGGTCACTGCTTACTAGGACCGTCCCAACGAGGTGGTCTCCTTCAAAGGCGCCCAGGAAAAAATCAGGACGAGCTTTCATTTCTGCTGCCATTGTTTCTTTGCTGTCTCTTCCTTTCGGTTTAAAGGGCAGGTTTGCCTTGGTCCACAGTCTTGCCATGTCCACGTAATTGCTTTTTGTTAGTTTTCGGATTTCCATGTGGACACATGTCTAGGCTTTGCTTTCTTTTTCAACTTCTTTCGTACAGTCTTCGATTATGTCTAGCGCAGAGTCCACAAGTTCTCTAGTGATAATAAGTGGCGGTGCAATCCTGATCGTTGAGGCCCCACAGCTGATCACGCTGATTCCACGCTTCCATGAACGCGTCATGATTTCTGTCACCTTTTGCGGCGCCGGTTTCTTGCTTTCTTTGTCTTCAACGATTTCCATGCCTATCATAAGGCCTTTTCCTCTTACATCGCCGACGATTTCACTTTGTTCTCTCAGCTCTTCAAGTCTCTTCATAATGTATGCGCCCTGCTTAGTGGCGTTTTCCAACAGCTTCTCTTCCTTTATGACGTCTATCACCGCAGAGGCTGCGACGCAGGACAGCGGATTGCCGCCGAAGGTGCTTGCATGAGAACCCGGAACCCAATCCATGATTTTCGCTTTCGCAATCGTTGCTCCCAACGGTAGTCCAGAAGCCAATGCCTTTGCAGAGCAAAGGATATCTGGTTCAACGCTCCAATGTTCAATTGCAAACCATTTTCCCGTTCTGCCCATGCCTGCTTGCACTTCGTCGTCTATAAGCAACAGACCGTACTTGTCTGCAAGCTTCTTTAGCCGCTGGAAGTATTCGGGTGGCGGAACAACGTATCCCCCTTCTCCTTGAATCGGTTCTACCAACATTGCAGCCGTGTCTTCCGGAGGCACATACTTCTGCAACACGTATTCATCAATGAAGTCTACGCACCAGTAGTGGCACTCAGGATATTCTAGTTTGAATGGGCAACGATAACAGTATGCGTAGGGCACGTGTGTGACGCCTGGCATTAATGGAAAGAAGTAACGTTTTTGAGTGGGCTTGCTTGCCGTGAACGACAGTGCTCCTATCGTGCGGCCGTGAAAAGCGCTTATGAAGCTAATGAACAATTGCCTGCGGCTGTGCCATTTTGCAAGCTTTACAGCTCCTTCAATCGCTTCAGCTCCACTGTTGCCGAAATAGACTTTCTTCTCAGGGCTTCCTGGCGTGATTTGCGCCAGCTTCTCAGCGAGATCAACGGTCTCCTTGTAATAGAAGTCTGTGTTCGAATAGTGTAAGAATCGGTCGCATTGATTCTTTACGGCTGCAACAACCTTAGGATGGTTATGCCCGATGCCCATGCACACCAAACCTGAGTTGAAGTCAATGTATTCATTCCCATCAACGTCCTTCACTATGCAGCCGTTTGCAGATTCAACAACAAGCGGATAGAACCTCCCATAAGAGGGCGAGATCAGCCTTTCATCCTTCTTCACAAGCTCTCTTGCCTTGGGCCCCGGTGGAGTCACAACAATCTTCGGAAAACCGCTCATCTCACATCACCAGTTGGAGCTACACGATAAGAAAAAACGGTTTTATATAATTACCGATATCCCTGCTTAGAAAAGAACATGAAAAAAGATTGACAGCCAAGTTTACCCTAGTGGGCATTCGCTAACGTATTCAGGGAAAAGACAAGCAAGTTACGCTTTTGTCACAGATATTTCAATCGCTGAGGCCTTGGAAGTTTGTCCTCCTTCTCTGGCAACTTCTTCAGTGGATAAGGTTTATTCCTCCGGGCTGCAAGCCTTTCACAAAAGAGTCGTGAAGCTGTTTGTCATGAGCATTTGGTTATATTTTTCCGTACATTGCAAGATCAGACGCACTGTTTGAGGTAAGCTTGCCGTATTGTTCCCAGTCCTCGTCGACCCATTTCTGGATTCTCTGAACATCCTCCTCGGTTAAACCTCGGAACCTGCCTTGCGTAGCGAAATAGTCCCTGACAGGTTTGCGTTTAGTCTTGTCAACCAATCGGTCGCTTGGAACATTAAGCCTAAATTTCCCGTTTTCAATCTCGTAAAGAACCCATAAACCACTCTGCACCGCGAGACGGCCCATTTCAACAGTTTTGCTCGTGTCATACCGCCAGCCAGTCGGACATGGCGCCAAAAGGTGAATGTACTTTGTGCCCTTCATATCCTTAGCCTTCCTAAGCTTGTTGACAAAGTCAAGAGGGTAGGAAGTACAAGCGGTGGCAACGTAGGGTATTCGGTGCGCAGCCATGATCAAGGGCATATCCTTCTTTCGTTCTTTCTTGCCAGAAGGAGTAGTAGTAGTCCACGCACCGTACGGTGTTGCCCCGCTCCTCTGCATTCCAGTGTTGCCGTAGGCTTCGTTGTCGTAGCAAATATAGATGAAGTCTGTTCCTCTTTCAGCTGCGCCAGATAGAGCTTGAATGCCTATGTCCACGGTTCCACCGTCGCCCGCCCATCCAACAACAGTTATGTCCTCAATCTTTCTCTGACGTAGAGCTGCAACAATTCCTGAAGCCGCGGCACCCGTAGATTCAAACAAAATGTTTTGAAGAGGCACAGCAGAGGAAGTGAAAGGATAGGGCCCTTGAATCACCGTCGTGCAACAAGCAGGAACGACCAGGATGATCTTATTACCCAACGCCTTGAAAAGTAACCTGAGTGAAACAGCCGGACCGCAACCTGCACACGCAGCATGCCCCTTGAGCAAGTATTCTTCTTTCGGAAGCTCCTTTATTGTAACCATTCTTTTCACTCTCTTAAATCAACCCACTCAGTTTCTTTCTTCACGCTACCGACACTGATCGATTTCATTGCTTTCTTAGCCATCCTCTCGATTGTTTCGGAGGTCACGTCTCTCCCCCCAGGCCCGCGATGAAACCTGCAACCAGCGGCCTATCTTTGCGGTTGAAAAGAGATGCCTTGGTTTCTGACGCCAGAAAACCTTCCATACCAAACGATATATGGCGATCCACCGTTGCCAACATCTGAGTGTGCTCTGCAAGTTCCATTATTTCTTCAGTTGGGAACGGTCTATAGACTCGGACTCTTGCTGCTCCGACCTTGTGTCCCTCCTTTCGCAGCTTGTCCACAGCCAGCTTCGCGTCACTTCCCATCGTTCCCATTGTAACCATTACCAGGTCCGCGTCCTCGCACATGTATTTCTCCACGAGCCCACCGTACTCAGTCCCGAAAAGCTTTCCATATTCTTTATCGATCTGTGGAATAAGCCGTTTAGCATTCTCCATGGCTTCTTGGATCATGTAGCGAAACTCCATGTACCACTCTGGCGAAACAAGATTCGCGTGAGAATAGGGACGGTTGATGTCTAAGACCCACCCGGCTTTGTATTTAGGCAGAAAGGCATCAATCTTCTCTTGATCCGGAATCTTCGCAGGCGCATAAGTATGGGACAGAATGAAACCTTCGAGACAAACCATGGCAGGCAAGAACACCTTTTCATCTTCACACAGTTTGTACGCTTGAATTATAGTGTCGAAAACCTCCTGGTTATCAGCGCAGTAAAACTGAATCCACCCCGTGTCCCTCTGCGACAGTGAGTCGCTCAAGTCAGGCCATATGCTCCAGGGAGCTCCCATGGCGCGGTTAACAACAGCCATCACGATCGGCAACCGCGAACCTGAAGCCCAATGCAAAGCTTCATGCATAAGCGCCAAACCCTGAGCAGAAGTCGCTGTAAAAGTCCTAACTCCAGTTGCGGCAGCGCCTATGCACGCTACCATTGCACTGTGTTCGGATTCGACTCGAATATACTCAGCGTCCATCTGCCCATTTTCAACAAAATCAGCTATCTTTTCAACAATTGTTGTTTGTGGTGTTATCGGGTATGCCGCGATGACTTTGACTCTTGCTGCTTTTGCAGCGTATCCGGCGAGGTGGTTTGCGGTGTCAATTATCGTCTGCACCATTTACTCTTCCTCCCGTTTCATGGTTATCGCTTTTGTTGGGCATTCGTTAGCACATATTCCGCAACCCTTGCAATAATCATAATCTATTTTCGGTGAATCGTCACTCTGCCGAGTTATCGCAGCATCCGGACAGTAAATCCAGCAGAGAGTGCAACGTGTGCACTTAGAATAATCAACTTCAGGGCGAAAAATCCTCCACGATCCAGTTTTTCCCATGGCTCCGACCGTCGGACAAGACAGGGGGGTAACAGGCAGGTCTTTGCGACACTTAGGTACTGCGCTCATCTCACATCACCATCCCACCATCTTAGCAGGCGTTCATAGGCCAGCTCCGTCGCCTTCGAGTTCTTTTCACCAGCACTGCCAGCCCATGTTTCCTTCACGGCTTTCAGAACACTGGCCAACTTCACTTCACCCGTTGCCTTGGAAAAAGCCCCTAGAATCGACGTGTTCACCACGGGAAGCCCAGCAACAAGCAAGTTCAGTTCAAGGGCAATCCCAGTTGCGTCAACAGTGGCCACGTGCCAACCCTTTAACCCAATTTCTTCAGGCTTTCTCTTGGTGTTCAGGACAATAATTCCGTCTTTTTTCAAACCTTCAGCAACGTCTACGACCTTGTAAATATATGGGTCAAGGACTATCACGTAGTCCGGACTGTAAACTTGACTGTGCACAAGCAGGGGTTCACTGCTTATTCTAGTGAATGCTTTAACTGGAGCACCCCGCCGCTCCGCTCCGAAGTATGGGAACGCCTGAACCCACTTGCCTTCGAAAAAAGCAGCATGAGCCAAAACCTCTGCGGCAGTGACGCTTCCCTGTCCACCACGACCGTGGATCCTGATCTCTTTAAGCACTGCTTTCGCCTTCTACCTACGAATTAAGGATGCAAATTTCCAACCTTATTAGTGTTAGCTTACACAAACAGCAAAAATAACATTAGAAGTAGGCCGCTCGCTAAGAAGAGGGGGATCACCACTCTTTTTGCTCTTTGAATAACTTTTTCCACGAGGACACATAAAGTCTCAAGCTGCTTCGCTCCGATAACCTTAACATTGGGCACAGTTATCCTGCGACATGAGACCCGTACGTCCTCCAAGTTGGCCAAAGCGCTGAGCGTTACCTGTTTAACATATGCGACTAGCTTCTCGTTCTCCATTGCTTCACCGACGGGGTGGTAGCCATGCCCAGTAAGTATCAAAGCACTCACCGAATGGGTGTCTGTGGTAAGAATCTCGCCGTCATCTATGCCTATGGAATTGAGTGTAGAAAGAATCTTCTCACGCAAACCGGAAATCATGTTATTACCGTCGATGACCACGTAAGCCGCTTTCTGCTGGCCACTTTTGGTTATGACAACCGTTATGCCGCCGGACCCCATGCCGTCTTCGAGGCTGAACTCTTCCGGCAGAAAAGTTGAGACACCGACTTCAAAAGGCAACTGTGTCATAGACGCTGCCTTTTCTAGACATTTAACTGCAACATCTTTCAGAGAAGCCAAGGATTCTTGCATGCCCGCGGTTCCATCAATGCTGTTATGGGCGTTAACAACCGCGCACACATTTAGCCCAAGTCTTTCTGCCTCTTGACTGACGAACATGCCTAAATCCTGTGGCAAGTCTTCAATAGTCTTCGGTGCGAGAGTGAAAGACACAAAGGCAGACTTACCGAAAATCTGACAACAAGCTGTAGCTAGACCGTTATTGACTTTGACGAACGGAGACGCCTTCGTTTCAGGGAATTCGAAGTCTCCCACAGACGCGCCGACATCAGCAATAAGCTTTTGAGTCTGAATCTGGGAAGCCAGGTCATACTCGTGGCCCATCAAACCGTGAGGAACACAAGCTACGCAATGAAGCTTCTTTTCCAGATCTGCTTTAAGCAATGAGGGCAGAAGACTACTCCCAATGTTCTTGAACGGACCGGGATGAACAGATGGAACAGCTACAAAGGCTTTGGGCTTGGAAGACTCAAACTTAATCAAAGAAACATCAACGTTTCGTTCCTCACCCAACTTTTCAAGAAGCTCTTCAAATGGCGCGTTCAATCCCAACACCCAGTTGAGCATAAAAGCCTTGAAAATAGACAAGGATTGGAGCCCAAGCAGCTGCTTTCCCACACTGTTCAAGGCGTAAATGAAGCCGAAAGCCGTCGCGAACGCCACGACCGGGGAAACAAGGAAGAACAGAGGCATATAGAACGTGAAAAAGTACCCCATTCTAACCCAGAAAATCACGAATGGAGCCATACTGAAGAATGGCAGAAGAAGAGAAGCTGCAAGTAAGCGTTTGTAGTTCATAGAGGTTACTGAACTGAGAACTATCAACCTGAAGATTATCACTGTTGAGAACCCCAAAAGGCAAGATCTAACCCACACCTGCAAACCAAACATTGTTGCGAGAGCAGCTCCTACGAAGATGAAGAAGAACCAGAGCCCCCAGCAGAAAAGGGAAAAGGCGGCGGTTCTTCTAAAATCAAGAATTGTGTCTCGCTTGAAGATCAAAGCGTTTGAAACGTAGTCAGCAGTCAAGCTTGTGAGAAACAGTGCGAATCCAAAAAGCAACCCGGCAAACAATGTTTCAACTGTCGGAAAGAGAATAAAGGTTGACAACAAACCGCCGCCAATGCAAAACAGTGGAAGCAACAAGAGAACAGTTCGAGTCGAAGGAAGCCGGAACAACATGGGATAACGCTTGACTGCCTTGTCCATAGATTGATTTAGCGAGTCCTCAGTTGCCACGTCCATTCCTCTAAAGTGACTTTCCTAAGATAGAAATCCACACATATTAAACTGTCGTGAAGCCAAGCGCAAAACAAGCACGGAAAGCCAATACACTACTCAACTAGTACTTACGCGTGAAACTGGCATGATCAGCGCAAGGACTTCAAAGACGAAAAACGCAATCTCGAAATAGCCGTCTTACGCCACTATTGCGGTATGTTTTTAAGAAAGAGGAAATGTTTTATCCGTAGACGACTAATTATAAGGTTTTGCGAGTCCTATGCCAGATCAAGGTTTGCCTCCTACTATATTTCATATGCTTGAGAAGAACGTAGGGAAGCAGATACGGATTATCTTGGATCCATCCTACGGCTTTGAAGGGACTCTTGTAGCCGTGACTAGGGAACCAGCGGGAATATGGCTTTCAGAAGCAGAGGCCGTGATTTTGCGTGCAACTATTGCTCAGCCCATACCACAGGTTGCTGGCAGAGAAGAAATGAGCGAAATATTCGTACATCTTAACTCTGTACAACGGATAGAAGTTCTACATACGCCTTCCCGGCGCTGAAGTCAGAAGAATGCATGCGCTAGTGCGGCGATGACTATCAACGCCACAGACAGAACGACGAGAATCTCCGGCCTGACTTTGATTCCTTCAGTTTCCTCTTCAAAGAATCTCAGCAGACCTGCACTTGCTGCAGGCATCGGTGACTTCTTTTCTTTCTTTTTCTTGCTCATTAGGCAACCTTCTTCTAATGGCAATGAGTTTTACCATTCTCCCCATTATTAACGTTGCGCCGCTTCAAAGAGTTTTTATTTTTGAATGATTGATAATGTGATGCAAAGAGGTGGTTACAATGCCAACCCCCAAGGATGAATACAACCACGTGTTTGACTTGCTTCAAGAGCATCACAAATGGTTTCAAGAAAGCATTCCGCTCATAGCAAGTGAAAACGTTCCAAGCCCAGCTGTCCGCGAAGCCATAATTACAGATTTTGGAAATCGCTATGCAGAGGGATGGCCGGGAGAGCGTGTTTACGCTGGCTGTCGCTACATTGATCAGGTCGAGTTCAAGTGCATTGAGCTTATGAAGAAGCTTTTCAGAGCTGAATTTGTGGATGTCAGGCCTATCTCGGGTGTCGTAGCGAATCTAGCCGTTTACACGGCTTTCACGGAACCCGGTGATACTCTGCTAGCTCTATCGATTCCAAGTGGTGGCCATATCACTTCGGGAAAGAAGGAACTGGGAGGCACTGCAGGTGCGGTTAAAGGCTTGATTGTTGAATACTTGCCCTTGGACTACAAAGAATTGAACATAGATGTGGATAAGGCGAAGAGCAAAATGCAAGAGCTTGCCGCTAAAGGCAAACCTCCGAAATTTGTTATGTTCGGTGCCAGCGTTTTCCCTTTCCCGCATCCGGTCAAAGAACTGGTTGAAACCGTTCATTCCGTTGGCGCAACGGCCGGGTATGATGCTGCACACGTCGCGGGGCTAATCGCGGGAGGACAATTTCAGGATCCTCTAAGAGAAGGAGCAGACGTTGTGAGTCTGAGCACGCATAAAACGTTCTTTGGACCTCAACACGGTGGAATTCTGTCATGGGAGAAAAATGCTGAAAAAATCAAGAAAGCGACTTTTCCAGGAATGGTTAGCAATCATCATTTGCACGCGGTGGCGGGCCTTACAATTGCATGTGCGGAGATGCTCGAATTCGGAAAGGAATATGCACGCCAAATAGTGAAAAACGCCAAAGCTCTCGGACAAGCGCTTTACGAGAGAGGATTCAACGTTTTAGCTGAGCATAAAGGGTTCACGCAGTCACATGTGATTCTGATCGACATAGTAAAATACGGAGATGGCGGCGCAATTGAGGAAACATTGGAAAAAGCAAACATAATCATAAACAGAAACCTGTTGCCTTGGGACATCAAGGAGGGAAGGCACTTCACGCACCCGGGCGGCATAAGGATGGGTGTTTCAGAGGTTACGCGGCTTGGGATGGAAGAGTCTGAAATGGCAGAAATAGCGGATTTCGTGAAACGCGTAGTGATAGACAAAGAGCCGCTGGAAAAAGTCAGAGCAGATGTAGCGGAGTTCAGAAAAGACTATCAAAAAGTGCATTACTGTTTCGAAAACACCACAGAAGCTTACAAGTACATAAGAGTCCGCTAGAGCATTTTCATTAAGTTAATCCTCGAAAGTGGGAAAGGAAACAGTAAGACTGCAAAACTCGGCATGATCTACGATAGTAGGCTTAATATTCTTCGTCTTGAATCAATATCAATTTCCCGTTCGACCGCTAAAAGGGACTTGATTAACCGTGCATATCTGCGAGTTTCAACAGATGATGATGCGTCTATATTTCCACAGAGATTCGGAACGTGGCATAGCCGGAACGTACAGTTGGCTTACAGACGAAGTGAGAGAGCTAGGTGAAGCGTTGAATACTAATGATAAGGAGGTAATGGAAAGAGAGTTTGCAGATGTCATTGCGTGGTTAGCCTCCCTTGCAAACGTTGCAGGAGTAGACCTAGAAAGAGCAGCTCTAGACAAGTATGACAACAGATGCCCAAAGTGCAAGCATTCACCTTGCGAATGCGCATCTTAACCCGGGGCGGCTAAACGTTTCTGTCCCTTGCCGGTAAGCGCCCAAACGTATGGCTTGTTCCCCTTCCGTTGGGCAATGTTTTCTGCTTCTAAGAGTCTCAGATGATGCATGACAACTCCATAAGGTAGTTCTGCGTTCTGCGCGACAGTTTTGGCGTCAGCTGAAAATTTCTCCAGAACATCCAGTATTCTGGTTCTGGCCTTCAAACCTCGTTTTATGTTTTTTATGTGTTCTAGGTAGGCATTGGGGTGATAGGTCTCTCGGGGCATGATTCTCTGCAGATACTTTGCAGCTTTGCGTAGAAAAGTCTTGTCAGGCAAAGTCTGTTAGGCAGATCTGTTTGGGCTTCTTACTGTCAAAAAGGGCGTCGATCTCAGCCTTCAAGAGCGAAATTCTCTGAGAGTAGTACTTGGGTAAATGATATTTTTCGACCAAGTTCTGCGCGGCCTCCAAATATTTCTCAATGCCACCGCGGTATACAGTCAGTGTCAGCTTTCCCCCACAGGACTGGCATTTGCCCCGGAGAGGCAGCCGACGGAAGTGTCTGTTGCATGACTTGCACCTGAAACCCTGCGTTGAAAAGGCCCTCAAGTTGCCAGCGATATCACGCATAAAATGGGTGGTTAAAACCTTCAGAGCAACTTTTCTAGCATCCACAGCTTCAATTTTCTCTGCCAGCTCAAGTTGGCTATCGAGTTTTTCAATCATTGCCTTGAACCGCTTGTAAACACTCTCAGGATTTCCCATGTTAATGTTTGAGACTGGCGTCGTATAGTTGAAGCCTTCAAACTGGGCTTCCGTGCCAAGTCTATATCCAACCAGATCTATCAATGAGCTAGCCTCCCTAGCTGCCAGCTTCTCCCATGTCTTCTCATAGAACTCAACTGAATAACCACTCGCCACATCAAAGTCATGCGCTTGTCTCTGCACTTCCTTGGTGTTGACGACTGGGATTAAAAGCAGAGGCGCATCCATTATGCCGCCTATCTGAGCTGGCAAGTACTCACGAGAGAAGTTAAGCAACGTATCTAAAGCAAGCATCAGCGTATCTTCGTCACCGTCGCAGTCTCGGCGCTTAGCTGAATGCCAGATCGGATGTGCGTAGCAGAGAAGCAAGCTCGTAAATCCCACAATGCGCCCCAGAATACCCACACAGGTGTGAGGCGCCAAGCCGACTATCACGTGGCCTACGAGATCCTCTGTGCGCTTAACGTTGTAGTATGGGGGAAGCCCATAAACCTTCACTAATAATTCGTCCATGAACTTCGCCACGTTCAACAAGTACTCTGCACTTTTGACCGGTATAACCACGTCTTGAATTTTAAGTTCGCATATCTGCTGCGCACTCGTCAGACTTTCGCCGCAAACGTCGCATACGTAGCCCATTTGCTTCAGCCTTTCAACTGAAACACCGACTTCAATCGGCTTGAAATGAGTCAGAGGTGCGTTGGTTGCGTCAAACCGAATCGTTCCGTCCTTATAGACTGACAGATCATGTTTGGCACGCAGAACCCCCTTCTCAATTACTTCAGGTGTCTTCGTTTCATTAGTCAGGCCCTTCACCCCTTTCAAGAGCTTAGGCATGGAGACGCCTAGATGACTGCAAGCGGTTTCAAGCGATTCCTTGAAGTTGACCACCTGTTTCTGAAACTGTTTGGCTGGAACTCCGCAAACGCGACATTCATCTTCTTTAAGACTTTTCCCGCACCGAGGGCAACTTCTCTCCGGAATCGTTTCAGAACCACAAGCAGGACACTTAACCCGAAAAGTGAAAGTCTTACAATCCGGGCACTTCCGCTTAACAACTTCCACAAAGCACGGGTTACTTTTGGCCGCTTCAACAATGTCTCTTTGCGAGCCCCCGGCTAGGCCAACTGGAAAAAGGACGTGAACAAGCGGCTTCATCTCACGTCTCTTGGCCTTTTCAGGTCTGCCCATACGGGCCCCCACAAAGGTCGGTGCTTTTGCCCTCACCTGCACACTGGACATAGAACTAATCAGCTCTAGGATAGGTTTCGCAGAAGACAAATCAACGTTACAGTTACCGTAACCCAAGCAGAAAGCAAATGCCTGAGCATCCTCGCCTTCGACAACAATTCTGGAATCTGAAACGCGATGTGGCAGGTATATCATTTCTAACACATGTTTAACGGATGGGTTCAGTTCACCCACAATTTTGTGAATCTCGCAGTCCTGGGTTTGCGTCTCAGAGTTTAGAAGCCAAGTTCGCAGTAACTTGAGATCTTCAACCGTGGACAGGTTCGACCAAAAGAATGTGAACGCTGGATGCAGAGGGACATGCAACTTTGACGACAGCAGTATAGCCTCGCGTATGGTAGGTTTACTTGCAAACATGTCTTCTACAAAGGCCTTCAGCCTTTTCACGTCAATCTGGACGATTTCCGCGGCATTCTCAAAGCTTCCTTTAGACTCCTCAGCAATTTTCTTTCGCAGATCCTCTGCCCACCATTCCTCAACATACCCGGCGGGCACCAGTGACTTGTTGTTGTACAGGAAGTCGCCGAAACTGATCAGAATATCGCCCAAGAACAGTATTCTCTCAATTCTCTCTTTGATCATGTTGAAATTCTCAACGGAGACTCGAACAACCGAGCCGTCATCTAGACGAACAATCGGGCCGTCTAAAGTGTCAACTGGAACAACTATGCCTCCTTTTCCTGGAAGCTCCATTCGTATTTGCGTTCCGGCTGCTAGAAAACCCTGCAAAACAAGCATGGTTGAAGGATGAATACCCACGGCAGACAAGCCCGTGTTCCGGGCTCGCCCATACCTTAGGCGGAAACCGCCCTGCCTCGAAGGAAAGGCGAAAACTGGGCGCCCCGCAATGACGTCATCCATGAATCCATCAGATTTCTTCTCGGACTTTTTGCCAAATTCCTTCAGCCAATCCCAACCTTGAAAGCCAAGCTTCTCAACAATGGTTAGGACTTTAGGAGCCCTTCCAACGATGCCGTCATTTACGACCCTAAGAGCCCCACCTCTCACACGATTGGTCTCGACTCGAGAAAGATTTCTGAAGGAGGAAACTTCAACTGGGTCTGACTCAGTGCCCGTCACCTCTACGGGAAGCCATTGAAGCGCTTTTCGTAGCTCCTCATCGGAGATATGATACTGAAAACCCGTCACTGAACGTTCGTAAACCCTTAGTTCTTCAATGAACCGTGACAGTTCTTCTTCAGTAGGCTTGTAACGGTCAAGCCCAAGAAGTCGCCGAACGAAATCTCCCACAACCAGTGTCAAGGCCTGATCAGTTCCACCCGCAGACCTTATCGGACCTGCAAAATAGATGGCGAGGTAACGTGTCCTGTCAGCGTTTGTTTTGATCTTTACCTTTGCCACACCTTGTATCGGAGCTGCAGTCAACCCTTCAGTGAAGATTGCAAGTGCCGTACGTATGGCTTGCTCAGCAGCCGCTTCAGGCTCCATATGTCCAAACTTGCCATAAACGATCTCTTCGGTAACCTTGAACGCCAACTCTTCCCGGGGCAACTTTGTGCTTAGATCTCTAATGCTGCCAGCAACGCCCTTAGGCCCGACGAGCCCTTCTACGAGGTCAGCTAGGTCCTTCGCAATAATGCACTCAGTCTTCAAAGATGGGTCAAGCCCCTTCTCTCTGGCTTTTTCACTGATTGAATAGAGCTGCCCAAGCACACTTTCCAGAGTTTCAACGTATTGTCGGTAAGCTTCGCTCATCTGGCCGTTCAAGGTTCCCCCTCGCAAACCTTTGTGTTGGAAACGGCTTTATTTCTGTTCTCTGACATGAATTAATCAAAAAGGACGCTGATCTAAGCAGTTATTCCGTCTGAATTCTACACAAAAATACGGTGGCCCATTTCTCCTTTGCCTGGCCCGTTGCTTTTTGGTAAGCTTCTCGTGCACGAGTTCCCCGTTTTTCAAGACAGTCCTTACAACGAATATGCCTTAAATCAGACGGGCCATCACATACACCGCAGTTCAGTATTAAAACCTCACCCAAGCCTGGCAGTGTTGTCCACGTATATTCGCCCTCATCGTACAGGGGCTCGAAGTCAGGCCATAAATCATAAACGCCCTCGTTGCCAAAGAGCTTCTTCAAAGCGTCGAAGTAGTTTTCAAAAGCCGTCAAAGAGCGCCTCACGCTCTGCCACGTCTAATGCCCTCGATAATCTCGGAAACCTTCCGTCTCACCCTAGATTCTTCAACTACGTTTCCAGTGACGATTACATCTGCACCTGCTGATGCAGTCGCTAGGGCTTGCTCTCTACTCTTTATGCCGCCTCCAACGATCAACGGAAGCTTGACGTAGTGCTTGACAGCCCGAATCATCTCGGGTGGAACTGGGTCGGTAGCCCCTGACCCGGCCTCAAGATAGATGAAACGCATGCCCAAATATTCGCCTGCCAACGCATGTGCCGCTGCAAGTTCAGGTTTACCATATGGAATAGGAATTGCCTTCCCCACAACGCCTGCGGTTCCACCTTCGCCAACAATTATGTATCCAAGAGGAATCGGTTCTAGATCATATTTCCTAACCAGCGGGGCTCCAAGGATTTGAGCGCCAATCAAGAAATAGGGGTCAACAGAATTCAGAAGAGACATGAACCATATGGCATCAGCGTAACGGCTTATTCCAGTCACGTTGTTTGGGAAAAGTATGATCGGAATCCTCACCGTGCGCTTGACAGCCTTGACAACATCATCAAGATGTGCTGAAGAAACAAATGTTGAGCCACCGATCATTATGGCCGACGTTTCACTTAGCTTTGCTTTACTTACAATTCTGGAAGCCTGAGGAGGAGTCACTTCTTCAGGGTCTATGAGAGTTATATGGATTGAACCTTCAGACTGAATCTTTTCAAGAAGATACTTCTCAACGTTGCCAATCATAAAGACCGACCTAGCTAAGCACCCTTAACCGTTGGTGTGGAAGGTCTTCTGGACACTCCATAGAGCTTATCAGTAAACATACAGTAAACGTCAATTTCTCCTTGCGCTGGCTTGATCGGAAACTCCTCTTTGAGTCCACAGCTGCCGCAACCAACGATCGCGCGCGCTTGATCCCTGACGATCTCAACCCTGACTGTTTCTTTTCCACACTTGGGGCAAGCGAAAAGTTTGGGTAACCGTTTTTTTGGAATACGGACGACCTTTTTCCTTCTCCTTCCCATATCCTAATCCTTCTTCGCGGCCAGACACCACAGCTTGATATCCATGTTTGTCCTTAAATAGTTGCCTACAACCATACAAATGCGAGGATGCACCCATTTGAAGCTGAGGCCTGAAGTTTTGGACTCAGATTGGGCAGAGGTGGAAAAGAGAATCATCCGATTCATCAAGGATTATGTTGAGGATTCAGGAGCTGAAGGCATAGTTCTGGGCTTATCCGGCGGCGTCGACAGCTCCACAGTTGCGGCCCTTTCAGCCCTAGCAATCGGTGGTGACGGGGTTGTGGGGCTTATGCTGCCAGAGAAGGAAACACGTAACATCCAAGACATCAAACATGCAGAACTTGTCGCCGAGAAATTCATGATCAAAACGGAAACAATTGACATCACACATACCTTGGAAAGTTTCTACAAGTCAACCCCGATCTTCAGCCCAACAGACAGGGTAAGCAAAGGGAACATAAAGGCACGAACACGGATGATCTACATTTACTACTACGCTAACAGATTGAAAATGCTGGTCGTCGGAAGCTCAGACAAATCTGAAACAATGACGGGCTACTTCACGAAGTGGGGCGACGTTGCTGCAGACATTTCCCCAATAATGGATCTGTACAAAACGCAAGTTCGGAAACTCGCGGAACAACTCGGCCTTCCCAAAGCAATAGTGGCAAAACCGGCTTCACCCACCCTGTGGCAAAACCAGCTTGCAGAGGACGAACTCGGGATGAAATATGAACAGCTTGACCTTATCCTTTATGGACTTGAGCACTTCATGAAACCCGAAGAAATATCAGCTGAACTGCATTTGAAGCAACAGGCAGTGGATAGGATAAAACGGAGATGGCTTTCGGCAGAACACAAGAGGCGAATGTTATTGACGGCAAAGCTTGAATATCGAACCGTGGGAACTGACTTCAGACTTCCGCGAAGCCCTCCCTGAGCTATCACAAGGTGATCAATATGAAAGAAAAATTCGAAGTTGCCCTTGCACAAATGAGCTGCAAACGAGGAGACAAAGCTGAAAACCTGAAAAGAATGGAGCGAACCGTGGCGAAAGCCAAAAGGCAAGGTGCAGAACTTACTGTTTTTCCGGAACTGTCACTAACAGGCTACGTTGTCAGAGACCAAATCTATGAATTAGCTGAGAAGATACCTGGTCCATCTATCAAAATCATGGAGGACATCGCTAAAAGGAACGGAATGTACGTAGTCTTCGGTATGCCTGAGCTGAGCGAAAGAACACAGGCTACGCTTCACAATACTGCTGTTGTTATTGGCCCCGAAGGCTTCATCGGGAAATACCGCAAGATGTACCTACCAACCCATAGCGTCTTCGAAGAAAAGAGATACTTCCGCGCCGGATATCAGACCGCGGCGTTGGACACTGAGCTTGGGAAAATAGGGTTAACAATATGCTACGACATCTACTTTCCAGAAGTAATCAGGCTTACACGTCTAGAAGGCGCCCAACTCATCGTATGTATCTCCGCGTCTCCCGGAATCAGGCGATCATTCTTTGAAACGCTAACAGCCGCCAGAGCAATTGAAAACACAGCTTTCCTGGCCTACGTTAACCTTGCGGGAATAGAAGACGGGTTGCAGTTCTGGGGAGGCAGCAGGCTCATTGGACCTAATGGGAAAGTTCTTGTTCAAGCAAAGTATGATGAAGAGGACTTCTTAATCGGCCAAGTAGACTATGCTGACATAAGACCAATTGAAGCGTTCGTCCCTACTCTTAGGGATTTACGACCCGAGTTATTTGACAATTTGAAGAAAATGGCAGAGGAATTGTAGATCTACCTGATCTTATTCACAGCTTTCTCTATGCGGTTTAATGCTTCCTCTAGCAAATCGTACGCAGCGGCGTAAGAAATACGGATGTAACCTTCGCCCCCACTGCCGAATGCAGTACCAGGAACCGTTATGACGCCCGCCTTTCTGGCCAGGAACTCTGCAAACTTCTCCGATGTCATGTCGAACGCTTTTACATTGGGGAAAACATAGAAAGCCCCTTTTGGCAGCTGGCACTTGAAGCCCTCAATCTCGTTAAGCCTCGTATACATTAGGTGTCGCCTTCTGTCGAATTCCTGCATCATACCCTTTACGAAATCTTGGCTTCCCCTTAATGCGTCCAAAGCAATGTACTGCGAGAGGCTGTTTGCGCACGCAACGGCATATTGATGCACCAGCCACAGAAGAGAAATCAGCTGCTTCGGGCCATAAACATAGCCAACCCTAAGACCAGTCATTGCATATGTTTTAGAAAAAGAGTCAATAACCAAAGTTCGTTCACGCATACCTGGAAAACTGGCAAGGCAATAATGTTTGGCGTCATCATATACGATCTTCTCGTATACGTCGTCAGAAATCACAATCATGTCACGCTCAACAGCAATCTTCGCCAAAGCAGCAACTTCATCATGAGAAAGAACCAAACCCGTAGGATTATTCGGGTAGTTCAGTATAATCACACGTGACCTGGGTGTGACAAGTGACGTCACATCATCACAAGATGGTTTGAAGTCATTGTCCTCCAGCAAAGGAACGCGAACAGGAACTCCTCCTGCCAAGAAGACGTCAGGTTCATAAACGACGAATCCTGGATTGGGAATTAAAACTTCATCTCCGGAATTCAGCAAACCCAGCAAGGCTACAAAAATAGCTTCAGTTCCACCCGCAGTAACCAAGATTTCACAGTTTGGGTCATAGCTTAGGCCATAATCACAGTAGGCCTTCTCCGCAAGGCCTGCACGAAAATCAGGAATCCCATTTGTCGGCGCATAATGTGTTTTGCCCTCGCTTGCCGCTTGCCAGCCGGCTTTGATAGCATGTTGTGGAGGACAGAAATCTGGTTCACCAATAGTGAGGTTAATGCAACCCGGCATTTTCTGGGCTAAAGCGAAAAAGCGGCGTATTCCAGAGGGCTTTATCGTCTTAAGGCGATCTGCCGGCTTAACGGTCCAAACCAAGGGATATTCCCCGCTATACATTGTTATGCTCAGCATAAAATTCTTGCGTTCCTGAAAACGCGGCCGCTTCATCTTGAGTCGATAGTTTTAAAAGGCCAGCGCGTATACAAAACCGTATTCAATTCCTGTAATCTCGGAGCAGAGAAACTTGAAGCTAAAGGAAACTGTCCAAACATGGCTTGTGGGCTCCATAAATGACCCGATTGTCAAAATCATCGCCAAAGACAGTAACTTAACGACAACGCAGCTCGAAACTCTCTTGATAGACATTCTATCCGACAATATCGCCGGCAAATCACTAAAATACGATGAAAAGGCCAGCTTAAGGTTAACGAAGGCAAAAATAAGCCGCGGTGCCTTTAACAGGACTTTGAGGCAGGCCAAAGAAAACGTGATAAGGTCCATCTACACAGTGCTACTCCTAGGGTACTTGGGAATCTTCGAGAGCACAACTCTTGACCCCTATCTCGAAATCGCAAACAAATTGCACGCGTACTTGGAAGCCTTCAAAGACCTGCCAAACAAAGGGGGCACACTCAACGAACAACAAAGAGTCATAGAAACAATACGAGAAGAGCTCGAAACGAGCCTGAAGCAGCTGTCCAATCCATCAAAAAGCACAACGTGACGTCACAAATCACGCGCTCACAGCCGGGCGTTAGAGAACACATTATGCAGTCATTTCTAAAGCATCGCAAAGTGCTCTAAACAACAAAACAGCCTCGAAGTGGTCTTCTCCCGGCGACTGAAACAAAAGTGTTGAGATCCTGCATTTTGCCCACGACTGTGATGTGTGACGTCATGTAACCTCTTTATGGACAGTACCATAATCTTTAAATCATCTATGGTAAAAGTGTGATGTGTGATGCAACATGATTGAATCACGCCTAATCACGTACAGATCACAGGAACCAAACCATGCCTGATACTCTGCTCATTCTGATAGAAGTACTGCTTGCAACAACAGTGGGGGCAGCCATCGTGTACTACAGACAACTCCGCAGAGCCCAAAGGGAATACGAAAAGGCGAAAGGGGCAGTTGAGGATATTGTCCTGAGTTTCAATAGGCAACTCAAGCAGGAAGCGCAGAAGCTGGGTATCATTGCATACAAGATCCAGGGCTTAGCCTCACGGAGCGAAGGTGCTCTCAACAAGGCAGAAGAAACTGTTAGAAAGATCAACACTTTGGAACCGAAAGTTGTCGCGTGTTCCGAAGACAAGGATAAAGTCGCTGGAAGGCTAGACGACGTTGAAAAGAAGGTGCGTGATGCTGTTGCATCACATGAGTTGGTCGTGACGAGGATCACGAGTTTAGAAGAACAGGCAAAGCGACTCCTAACTGCTCCGGAGGCGAGTCTGGAAGCAGCTATACCCATAAAGCGGGACAAGGCCATGGCTCAGTTGACTGAAACCGAGATATCTGTGTTGGAGATGCTTACGGCGGAAGGCCCGAAGACAGCCCCAGAAATCAAAGAGAGAGTGAAGCTCAGCCGAGAACACACGGCAAGGTTGATGAAGAAACTCTACGAGGAAGGGTATCTGGAAAGGGAAACCAGCAAGATCCCGTTCAAGTACAGTGTCAAGAAAGAAATGGAGAAACTCCTGAAGAAGACGGAAAACCAAGCGACCTAGCCTATTATGAACGGATAGCAGTCCGTGCGCAGGGCCTTTTTTGAGGAATTCTACATGGCAAGGAACTTGTAGAGCCGAACAGCCCACGGTCTTGGCGTAGACCTTGGTTTTCGGGCACCGCGCCAGACACCACGGCTTTCCCCATTTTCGCGTCGCTCGACGATTTTGTAGTGATTTCTGTCGCTATACTTTTTGCTTTATCGTGGCTTGTGAGGTGTTCAGCGATGCCTTGTATTTTAGGTTACTAGAACTCCCAGCTTTCAAGACGAGTCCCTTAGTTGCCATCCTTGAGAGGTAGGTTGCCACAGTGCTAAGGCCTATCGGCTCCTTAAGTTCCTGTTCATAGACTGATTGAACCTCACGTGATGAAAACCAGATAACGGGGAAGTGCTTTTGCACAACGAACCTCACTTTGTCATACTTAGAAAGCTCATTCCCGAGCTGGAGCCCGTTGCTAGCCGCGGAGCTATTTTCAGCACTTGACATTCCGCCTAGTAACTCTACTAAGTCTAGGAGACGCACCGCCTTATCCCTAGTGACTTGCCCCTCGAAGCTTATTGAATATCGATTTCCATCAGTATCGAATAGCTCGACACGCATCCTCCTAGCTGGCATCAGCGGCAGGCGCTCCAAGGTAGTGTTCACCCTTTTGCAATTCACAGGTTATAGGTGTTACGGTGAAGAGGACACCCTGCAGCGCTGCAATTCTGACAGGAAAACGAAAAAGAGGCTCGAATTCTACTGCTGTAGCTGTCACAGACCTCACACACCTTGTGAAAACGAAAAAGAGGAAGAGGCATCAGTGGACCGGACTTTCCACTAGAAGGCTAGGGGTGGCAGCTTCACTGCAAAAGGGCATGAAAAGGTAAATGCAGGACTAAACAGCCGTGACAGAGAGACAGTATCAAGTGAACTTCACAAGGTCTTCACAAAAAGTGAACGGAACAATCATGAATCAGACACCTAAGGCAGCCGGGCATGACCCGCTGTGTTCAATCAGATGTCTGTTACAAGCTTGACTCAAGATCTCTGGGAATAGATTTCAGTTCAAAGTATGTCTACAATAAGAGCAAAGTGCCTTGCGATTAGGGGCACCCCTTCGTTTCCAGTGGAACAGCGGCTAAAGGTACAGTATGCGGGAGGGTATGGATTTTTTTACTTTGTTGATCTAAAATCTTTAATGATAATTAATATAATCAATCTACAATGCGTATCATGTGGAGTATATTTCCCCTAAACAAACAAACAAAGCTTCCTTGCGACAACCAAAATTGGATTCCACCAGAAGCCAAGGGGTGTGGCTATGAACGAAGAGGTTCGTTGCACAGGATTTAATCCCCTTTTAGAATTGTGGTGCCTGGCATTTAGTTTTCTATACGAGAGAGCTTATCTCCTCCACACGAAAGAGAGGTGTTACCTTTGAACGCCAGCGAGGGATGTGATGAGTGACAATGACATACTTGATGATGTATTCAAAAAGTTCGTAAGCAACGCCAGAATATTCAGAGATCGAGAAGTGTTACGCCACGACTATTTACCTGACCGTTTACCTCATCGGGAGGAACAGATCAAGAAACTCGGCCAAACTGTAGCGCCAGTTCTGGGAGGTGCCCGAAGCTCCAATGTTTTGATCTATGGTAAAACCGGAACGGGCAAAACGGTTGTAGCAAAACATGTGCTAACCCATCTTGAGTTTAAGGCAAAGGAGTTCAGTGCGCCGGTGAGATTTTGCTATGTTAACTGCCGTATGGCGGGCTCTGAATATCGCGTCTTTGCAAGCTTGTGCCAAAGTGTGGGCGTGTCCATCCCGTTCACGGGATTGTCGGTAGGAGAGGTTTTTGATCGGTTTAGAACCGGGCTGGATGCATCAAAGATTATTTTCATGATAGTTTTGGATGAGGCTGATGCGTTGATAAAAGCGCGCGGAGATGGTTTGCTGTACGAGTTAACAAGGATAAATGAGAACTTGAGCAAGAGCAAGGTGACTCTCATTGGCATATCTAACGATTTTCGATTGAAAGAGTTTCTTGATCCACGTGTGCTCAGCTCCTTGAGCGAAGAGGAGATAGTATTCAGGCCTTATGATGCAGGTGAGTTGAAGAACATTCTCTGCGAACGCTCAAAGTCAGCTTTCCGCGACTATGCCTTGTCAGATGCTGCAGTGGGTCTTTGTGCGGCCTTGGCTGCGGCAGAACACGGTGATGCTCGGCGGGCCTTGGACCTTCTGCGCGTTGCTGGCGAAGTTGCGGAGAGGAACGGAGCGTCTGTCATTGTTGAGGATCACGTGCGAGAGGCCGAGAAACATATTGAGCATAATCGCGTTGTAGAGGCTCTTCAGAATCTTACTTTGCACTCAAAACTTGTGGTTCTCAGCATCTATCATTTGAACAGGGTGAGTTCTCGAGGAGCCATCACAGGCGAAATCTCTGAAGTCTACAATGAACTCAGCGCAGAGTTGGGAGTGACCCCTTTAACGCAACGTCGTTTGTGCACCCTGGTCAATGAGCTTGACTCTATGGGACTTGTAAACGCGAAGGTCATAAGCATGGGAAGATATGGTCGAACCAAGAAGATAAGGTTGGAGATTGGGCGGGCAATCATCAGAGACGTGTTCGCTGGGGATAATCGACTGGGTCGTCTGGTCGATTATGACCCAAAAAACCTTTCGAAGAATGTGAAAAGTGGAAGCTGACGAAGGAGCAATTATGTCCACACCAATGCCCTAAGCAAATGGGACGACGGTGACTTCCAACGTTTGCAGGTTCACGACCGGAACTTTGGCGGGCGTTGGGGTGAAGCCGTTTCTGCGCATGTAGTCAGTCTGTTCTTGCCAGCAACCCGAGTTCACTGCTAGAACGCCGCGGTAGTTTCCGTATTCCAACGCGTGCACGTGGCCCACGTGGAAAATGTCTGGGGCCCGATCTATAACAAGTGGGTCTCTGTTTTCAGGAGAGAGGGGAGTTTTCCCCCGTACATCGGCGCCAAATGGCGACCCTGCAGCATAAGTCTCATTGCTTTTTCAGGGTGGCTGTGGGTCATCTCCGGAACCGTTGAGATGATGTCATCTAAGCTGCGGCCATGGTACATCAGCACTTCTACGCCGTGTAAACTAAGGGTGCACGGATCCCCTAGAGAATGGATCTTCCTGGATTCTTCCAACGTTTCTAGAAAGGCGTTTGCAATCGGTGGTTGAGGCAGGGCTTTTCTTGAAGCATCATGATTTCCCGGTATAATGATTACTTCTACGTAGTCTGGTATCTGTTCGAGGTACTTCGATGCAAGTCTGTACTGTCTGTGTACGTCTTTGACGGCTAATTCTTTTATTTGGTTTGGATAGACTCCTACTCCGTCAACGATGTCGCCTGCTACAAGGACATACTTAACATGGCTCGCGATGTCCTTCATTCGTTCGTTGCCGTATTTGCCATTCAACCATAGAATGAAACGGCTGAAGGCTTCTCTCGTGAATTTCGTGCTTCCTACGTGCATGTCTGAGGTTAATGCTGCGTAGACTGGTACCGGGGCTTTGTGTTGAGGTCTTTGCGCTATATCTGGGAAGATGATGTCCTCTGCGATTAGTAAGTTACTTCTTGTTTTTACCACGCTCAGGCAAATTACTTGGTCGAGAAGGAGGACGCGCGCCTTTCTTTGAAGCTCTTGTGGAGCGTTCTGGGGCACGAGTACTGTTGCAGTTCCGTTTAGATCTTCAACGGTGAGTATGGTTTTCTGTTTCGACTCTCTCTTTTCGGTTACCATGCTGATTATTTTGAGTTTGGTATTTGCTTGAGCCCTCATAGCGTCTAGAACTGATGCCGCGCTTCTGACGTCTATCCTTTGTCTTAACAGTCTTTCTATCTGCTTGAATCTGTCTTGGAAGTAGCCAAGGTAGTCGTCTATTGTTCCCCCTGAGCTTAGCTTGACGCCAGGGTCTTCGATTATGCTGATGTCCTGCTGGACTTCTTTTGCAAAAGGATGAAAAGGAGTTTGCGCCTCCGTCAGCCTTAGTGTCTGATGTTCTGATGCGGCTTGAGAAGGCTCTTCTATTGGTTGGGCGACTATTTCTTTTGCTGGTTCAGTGCCTTTCAACATCTCTTCTAGGAGGCGTCTCTCGATGAAGAAGGGTTTCTCTTGAAGTTCTTCTATCTGCTGGAGCGCTTTACTTACGATTCTGGCTGGGTCTTCTATGGTTGCTACTGTGCTTAGGAATTCGAAGGCTTCTTTGTTGAGCTGGTATCCTGCTGCAATTGTTAGCTCTACGGCTTTTTGCAGTTTCTCTGTTTCACTCATACTTTGAGTGTTCTCCACTCTTGATTTTCTGCGGCTATTATGTATTCCTCTTCTTCGTTTCCGATAGTCTCTGTTTGTCCTTGAAGGTAGCGCCGTGCCATCAAAGCTGAGGTTATCCCGTCGATTTTGTGAGGGGTCAATTCCTGCTACTCAGGGTCTCTTCTTAAGCCCATTTTTTGAGGATTGTTCGAGCCCCCCGCGCGCGCTGCTCTACTCTATAGTTGATATGTTCAAGGCTTTCCGCGTTGAGGCCGGGGGGGGGGGATGCACTTCCATTGTTTTGTATCTTTTCTCTGCTATTAACGTGTTTAGTTTCATAACTCGGATCGTGAGCAGCCCATTGCTGAAAGCCTTGGGTCTCCGGGTTTTTCAAATGAGGAAGACTCTACTATTCATTATTCTGCTGTTCAATTCGAACTTCCGCATCCAAGTTTATATGCACGGCTTTTATCTAAATGCCTTAATTCATGATGATGTGGACATCGCGTCGGTTGGAGGGTTGCGTGATATGAGTGAGCTACGCAAGGTGCAGCGTACTCCAGGTGGCACGTTTTTCGTTTGTTTGCCTAAGTCGTGGGCTGAGCAGAATGGTTTGGAGAAAGGGGCCATTCTGTCTCTTAGCGAGACTGGTGACGGCAAGCTTGTTGTTGATGCCAAGTATGGCGCTGAGCCTTCCCCGCGAACTGCCCTCTTGAAGCCTGGACCGTATTTGGGACGTGAAATCATTGGAAAATATCTGCTTGGTTTTGACATTGTGCGTGTTGTGGGAAAGGAGCACATTGGCTTTGAGGTGCGCGATGCAATCAAGAATACTGTTAGACATTTGATCGGCTTGGAAATCGTTGAGGAAGATTATTCTGGCATCGTTTTGCAATGCTTGTTGGAACCCTCGGGGTTTCCGCCCGAAAAGATTTTGCGGAGGGGATACTCGATCGCCGCCGGCATGCACCGTGATGTCGCCAATGCTTTCGTGGACGGCGATGTCCAGTTGGCAAAGAGTGTAATGGCTCGTGATGACGAAGGCAATCGTCTTTACTTCCTTCTTGTGCGGATCCTGCGAACGATAATCCAGAATCCGAGCCTGAGTGAAAAGCTGGGTGTCAGCCCGATTGATTGCCTTGACTACCGTTTGGCCGCCAGCCTTGTGGAAGCCATCGGTGACGAGTGCGTGCGGGTGTCACAGAAGACGGTTGAATTGGAGGGCACCAAGCTTGATAAAGAACTCGGGAAGTTGTTCATAACCTTTCACGTGACGTGCTTTGAGGCGCATGAGAACGCTTTAACGGCCTTTTTGACTGGTGGCGTAGACTTGGCAGAAAAGGTTCGAGCAATGCGGGATAGAATCGACAAGGAGTCAGGCAATATTGAGAAGGTTGCAAGAGCCCAGTCGCTTGATGTCGTACCTCAGATTCTGGCGGTAGCTTCCTTCTTGAGGCAGATTTATGAGCACAGCGTCGACATTGCCGATTTGGCGGTTCCTAAGAAACCGTGAAGAGTTTTTTCTCAGACCGGAAGGTTGGCTACTTTCTGAGGTTGCTTACTGAGTGCAACTCTTTCGCTCAGTTTTAATTCGCCCGTGTACTGCACTTCGCCGCGCACACTGCAGTGAGATTCGATTGTTACGTTCTGGCCGTAGATATTGTTTGCCTCGGCTCCCGATCTCAACACTATATCCTTGCCATACACGTCTTCAACGCGTGCTTCTCTGCTGATGATGACTTCCTCTGCCTTTATTGAGCCGTGGACTTCGCCTCTTCTGCCTATTTCCAGAAAGCGTGCAGTGATGCCTTCACCGGTGGTTATTGAGCCGCCGACCTCGACACGCTCTTCTGCTGCAGCTTTTCTTGCGTGCAACATTCCGCCGACTTCGATGTTCTTTGTCGCTATCTCTCCGCTCACGTCCACTCTTCCGCCGACTTCCAGTGTTCCTGTGAGTCTCAGAGACCCATCTATGTCAACTTTGCCTCCTACTTCCATGTCGTGGCCTTGAGCTAAGCCGGTTATCTCCACAGTGCCTCCTACTTCAATTTCCTCGAATTCCAGATCGCCTTTAACCGCGAAGGAACCTCCAACCTCTATTTTCTCGCCTTTGTTTTTGCCTGAAAGCCTGACGGTTCCCCCCACGTCTATGGACTCGAATTCTAGCGGGCTGTCTGATTCGAAGGTTCCGCTTACGTCAATCTCTCGAATGTTTCCGCCTGTGACTTCTGCGGTGCCTCCAACCTCTAGGTTTTTGATGTCTGCTTTGGATTTGATTGTGATGGTTCCGCCGACTTCGATGTTTTCTGCGGTGACTTCGCCCTTTGATTCGAAGGTTCCGCCGATTTCTATGTCTTCTGTTTTTACGTTTCCTTCGACTTTGAGGCTTCCTCCCACCTCAATTTCGTCGACCGTCAAGTCTTTGCTAACGTACACGGAGTCGTCTACATCAACGTCCCTTGCGGTCAAGCTGCCATAGACTTCTAGGCTGCCGTCTTCAACTTCAACAGAGTCCTCTATTTCTAGGTCTCCGTGAACTGTTACTGAGTTTTCTGCTTCGAGGTTTTCAGCTGACAGGTTGCATTCGAAAGTGTCGTGTCCTTTGCAGTAGACCGTTCCGTAAACCTTTACTTTGGCTTGCGTTGTGGTTCCTTTCACGAGTGCGTGTTGGCCTATTTCTAGGTCTCCGTTGACCGTGTCTAGCGTGAACGTGCTTCTTGGTGGAACGCATGTTTTGTCGGTCATTTTCGGTCACTCCATGTTTGTTTAGATTGTTTCAACTTTAAAAGGGGGACTCACATGTCGTTACTAGCACCTTTCTATTGTAGCATCTGTGCTGTTCTGAGTAGCAGTGTTTCTGATCTTCTAACTGTTGCTTCAGGATTCTGGCTCTTCTCTTGCGGAGTATATTCTGGGAACTCTGCTGATTTTGGAGTGTTTGTTTTAAGGATGTTTTTGATGATGCCAAACAGGTTGGTTCTAGATGCGACATTCTGCTGTTCTTTCTGTTTCGAACTTAATCTGGCTTTAATTTGACGTGCCATTTTTACCATCTCATCCTTTTCTTGAAACATACTGAGGCTTCGGAACCCTTAAAAAGCGACGCACATAATGAAAACACGTGTTGTAGTCACAAACTGTGACTGGGCCCCCCTACAGAGTGCGTGGGGTTCGAGAAGTCACAAGATTGATGGGCCCCCTAGGCTCTTTCTTCTGAGCGTCCTTGCTTTGCTGCACTTGGTTTGTCGAGATATGTCGAGTATAACAGCGTTCAGCCGTTAACTTTGATGCTTTATCCTCCTGGGCATTCTCTAAGCGCGTTTACTGCATTGTGTGTGGGCCATCGAGGTATGTCAATTATAACGGGTTTCGACTTGTTATATTTGATACCCTCCTACGTTTTTTCGGTGCGTTTCGATCGGTGGTTCAACGGGCGAACCGGGAAGCTTTGCAGCTGCAACGCGGCTGTTAGGCACAGCCGAACCGAATTTCACCTTATTGAAGGGAAACAGCACTTGCGCGCCGCATTTGGCTTGTTCTATTCTTCTAAAGCAGCGAAAAACTTGCGCATGCGTTTGAATGTTTCCAAGTATTCTAAGCCCCACTTTGTAACTCGATATTTCTTCGAGTCTTCCAAGGTTACCTCATTGATGAAGCCGTGTACGACTAGAAAATTCAGTTCCTTCTTCGTTCGGTCTACCGGCATGTTGGCTCCATAGGATACTCTTGTCAGCGAGCAGAGTCCTTTTCTGGCGACTATTTCTATTATGTCAGCGTAGATGTCATACTTCGTTCTTCTTCGTTCGCTGGACAAGAGCCGAATTCTCCGGATTCCACTATAATTAAATGTTACATACTTAATCTTGATTGTGGTGGACAAACGTGCATCATGCAGTCTCCAGTGATAAACAGTATCACATTGTTTGTGGAAAAGGCGACTTAACTGAATACTTGCTCGTGCCAGGCGACCCGGACCGCGTCCCGAGGATCGCCGCTTTCTGGGATTCAGCGAAAGAAGTCTCTTGCCACCGTGAGTTTCGCGGCTTCAAAGGCAAGTACAAGGGCGTCCCAATATCTGCCCTTTCCAGCGGGATCGGACCTGCGTGTATGGCGATTGCCGTCAACGAGGCTTCCAACGTAGGTGTAAAAACCTTTGTTCGAGTTGGCAGCACGGGTGCCATACAAGAACAGATAAAATGCGGCGATGTGATAATCTCTTCTGCTGCCGTTAGGCTTGACGGGACGAGCAACTGCTACGCCGTGCCTGAGTATCCCGCTGTGGCCGATTATGAGGTCTTGTTGGCTCTGATTGAAGCTGCAGAAAGCTTGGACATAAGAGACTATCATGTTGGTATAACGGCAACAACTTCAGACTTCTATGCGGGACAGAACCGACCAACGCGCAAGGGCTGTGCGCCTTCGATGCAAAACCTGCTTCCAGACTTGCAGAAGGCTGGAGTGCTGAACTTTGAGATGGAAACTGCTACACTGTACACTTTGGCAAGCCTTTACGGACTGAGGGCAGGGGCTGTATGCGCCGTCCAGGCAAACCGTTGTACAAACGAATTCAAGGCTGGAGCAGGCGAAGAGAACGCCATAAAAATAGCAAACGAGGCCGCAAAGAAACTGCACGATTGGGACGCATTGAAAACAAAGCGGAAAAAGCGATGGTTGTTTCCTTCCCTCATCTGCGAGAAGTGAACCTTGGTGGCGTTCGTTTGAGTCAGAGAGACGTTGAAGTGGTGCCTCTCGAGAGGATTACCAGATTCTATCTAGCAAACCATTTCTTGTTGTATAAAGCTGAGACGCAAGATCTTGTCGATGTTGTATGAGCAAAGCAAGTTGTCGATGATCTGGGGGCGTTAATGAACGTCGAACAGACAACCATCCTCTTGAAGAGTGAGACGACTTAGTCCGGTTTTTCATTTTGTGGTTTGGATAAAGCTAAAAGCTACTGTTCAGAAACTCTTAAACAGTGCCGGGGTGGCGGAGTGGTTATCGCGCTGGCCTCGAGATCGTTCTCTGAAAACCGAAGTTTCAGAACAAAAGAGGGCAAGCGAGCCAGTGGGCCTTTGGCTCGCAGGGGTTCGAATCCCTTCCCCGGCGCCATTTTACCAGTTAAAGCTCTTTTCTGGGCTAAGTTGGACGAAAACGTTCAATTTGAGCGCTGCTGATTAACGTTCGGTTTAAACAGAAAGCAATCGTAGCGTACGCTACAAAGACTGCTTGAAGATTCAACGAAAGCAAGAATATCTAGGGTTTTTCAAGTTAAGGATTCTGTCAATTCTGAGGGACTTGAACGAGTGCAGCTCGTACGAACGTTTATTTCTCAACTTTTCTTGTTTCTCAGAATTGCAATCATCAGCAACCCCAAAAAATAACATATAAGACACCCAAAGCCGACCCATAAAATGAAGACAAACAAGAACATGGTTTCAAGGCCGCCCACAACAGAAGAAAAAGAGGACAAGAGAGCATCCCACACGATTACGCCCAAGTAGAAATACAGGCCTATGAAAACGACGGGTATCAACGCAACCACCTTTCTGGGATTGATTTTTGCTCCCTCAGAATCTTCACCAACTTTAGGAATCATGCGTCGGTTTGGAGTCCTTTCGATTGGGTTGCGCCTCTTCTCTATCGCGTATGCTAGACTGATCCCGAGAAGTGCTCCTACAAAGTTGAAAAGAGTGAAGAAGACAAGCAAGTAACCAAAGAACTGAAGCGGCTCAGAGAATGGGAAGTTAATATCGTACTGCAATGGCATAGCGCCAAAAACAGGATAATAATACCAGTACATGCCTTTGGTTCGAAGAATGTCTGTGCCTGCAAATAGCGTGCTGAAGCGCACTTGACCATGCGCATACGGGTATTCTAATGTCAGGTTTTCGAATGGAGTATGATACACACTCAGAGAGAGTGGATAAGAGAGTTTGGACCATGGAAATGTTCCCGCATATTGGCCGAGCTCATTCTGCTGGTGAAAAACGTCAGCGCTTAGTCCATGAGGAATCCAAGCGCTTGAAACAGAAAAATAAGCAAGAAACAGTGAAAAAACCAGCGCAAGAACGAGAGCTGTTATCCAGCCTCTTTTGCCAAACGTTCTTCTCCAATGCAGAATGGCGAACGCGAAAACAAAGCAAATAAGCAATACTAGGAGCGTGGTCATCACTGATTAAACCAGGAATTTCGAGACTTATATAAGACTATGCCTTAGAAGAAATTGGGTTGTAGTTCCATGGTTGCCAACGGATCGCAACCCGAGAGTTTAAACGTCTTGTAGAGTTATTTTACTTGATCGAATTTTGATAGCAGTTCTTATGAAACTTTGTGGAAAAAGACAATTGATTTGCAAGTGGCCCTTAAGAGATTCGAACTTTTGGCGAGCATTTGCAGCATCTTTTTACTAGTAAATTGGTGCTGAAATCCCTTCCCCGGCGCCATTTTACCAGTTAAGGCTCATTTGCAGGCTGTTTGGGATAAAGCGCCTCAAATGGCGCGCAAAGCACAGTAAGAACAACTGAATACGTTGACAATTGATGACAAAGAATGTGTGAGATCTACCGGCAATGCCCCCTCTCAGGCGCACAAACTAGCGCCCGGCGCGCGCGGCAGATCTTTCAGGACTCATTATAGGATCCGTCCCTTTAGATGTATGATGCTGTCCGCTTTTACTGTAGGCTTGTATAGATTGAAGTCAATGTGAATTAAGGCCTTGTCGGCTCCGCTCAGGTGCACATTGTTACCTATAGCAACTTGTCCTGTTCTGGGTGCTTTTTCATCCCAGATACGGAGACCTATTGGCTTCATGCCCTGATTTATCCCAACACCAAATTCGCGCGCGAATCTTAGTGCATCATGGCGGCTTACCGAGCTTGCATGTTTACCTGAAACTTCTTTTATTCCTCTGTAGTCCTGTGGCGAGGCCGTCACAAACCCATATATACCTCGACCTTAGGCGGCAGTTGTTGCTGAACTGGATAGAACGTCTTCGAGGATCTCTTTCGCTTTGGAGTTACTTTCGTGAACTACCAAATATACTCTCCAGTGGTCACGTTTTTCTCCTATGGGCAGATGAGCCACGGTCACGCCTAATTGCCAGTCTTTGAGGCCTGCCGCACTGCAGAACTCTCCCTCCAACTTTCCAAGGTTTACGTTATCAAGGAGTTTCTTTCCTTCCCCTCGCAATAGTCTGTACTTCTTGTCGAGGACGATTTTGAACTCCTTGTTTTTCAGTGCCTTCGTCAATCCTGGCAGCTTCAGTCCTATGGCACGATAGGCCTCTCTGTTGGTCATTCTCAGGAACTCCGCGGTCAGTGTATGCCTCTGAATTCTGATGGCCCTTCCAAGCATGGTCCAAGCAATCATGTTCAGTCTGTCCTCCCATAGATAGCGATAGATCTTTTGCCTATCTGAATAGAACCCAGCTTTGAGTTCTTCAGGTATCTTGATCTGTTTTGTCTCTAGAGACATGTGGCGAACAATTTCTGAAGGACTATATGATGGTCTGCCCAGTGGCGCCTCCGGTATTGTACTTATAAATCGATAAACGTTATCCACGTTGTCGAGGTCAACGTGACCGTTCACGAAAGGCGTGAGACTGTGCCCACCGTTGATCACGGACGATATTTCATCAAGGTCTAAGCCATATTCTTGTAGAATCAAAGAATCCCTAACAGGGCTGTTTTCGAACGCGAACCTAACAGCTCCCTCATGCTTGAATCCCAGCATTTCTTCCATCAGAGAATCTGAAATGTGGGGGAACGGTCCATTACCCACATCATGCAACACAGCTGCGGCAGTGAGCAATAGCTGATCGCTTTCGATTCCGTTAGAAATCAAAAGGGAAAGCCGGCCTACGCCCAGCGAATGCTGATATCTGGTCTCAGTCGAGCCCAAAGGGTAAAGCCATCGAGGAACAACCGAAAGATCTATGCCCTTCAGTCTCTGGACAACCCAAGTTCTAGAAAGCGACTGTAACAATCGAGTTCTCCTATGTTCTATTTCCAAACGCTATTCCTATCCTTGGTCTCTCTTGGATAGACGGGCATTCACGATAGCACGCGCCTGCGTGCTGTTCTTTGCCTTCTACCCAATCATCGCCAACTCTTCACAAGAATACATTTAGATCATTTATTTAGGAATTCTTGCCTGAAACGCGAACTCAGGCGCTAGTCCGAACGATAGCCTGACTTGAGTTCTTAGTGGCGTGGTAAGAATTCGAGCTCTCGCGAGTTTTGTGTACTGGTAGATTCGTGCTGGAATCCATTCCCAGGCGCCATTTTTGATGCTAGGACTCGCGTACACCACGATGGTGGACTAGTGTGTTGCCGGATCGAACAGTAGCACATTTTCTATGCCGAGAAGTTTCTGATTTGAAAGTACTAATTCAATCACTGAAATCTGTCGCTTACCGTCGAAGCTTTTTCAAGGACAAGAAGGATTTTTCGCTTCCCGTCTTCCTCCAATCTTTCCTCGGTCAGCGCGGGCTCTACTAAGAAATCTGTCAGAATCAAGAGTCGAAAATGTGCGGCTATCTTCTTATCGTGGCCAGTGGTCTTACTTTCTTCTCACTTTCCGAAATCGTTGCAATTCTTATTTGTATGCTCTTCACGAAGTCTCGTGCAGCATTTTTTGCTTCCTTTCTTGTTTGGTACGTTCTCTTCACTTCGATCCATGGCAGAGTGTCATCAACCTTGATCCATACTGCGTACACTTTCTTCACCGTTCTTGGACAAGCAGAAGAGTTAGACTGTGGATAATTAAAACAGTTATGAATTTCGAATAATGATTCCAGTCAAGCTGCTGGCTTGGAAACTTATTTAAGCTGTGCCCTCCCACCTTTGAAGGTTCAATGGTGAGAATAGAAGGGTAGTTCAGAGTTTCATTTGTAAAGTCTCCACTGAAGCGGTGCCTATGGATGGAAAAGAGAGAGGAAAGCTCGGAAGGTGCTCTAAATGAGTCAGCCATACAGCCTTGTTTGCAGCAGTTACGCTTTGGCATCGAAGGTTGGGTCGAAAAGCTGCCTTCAACACGTTGAAAAGGAATTGCACGTGCATCATGGTTTCGCCAACGAGTTCTTTGAGGGGGCAAACCGCGTGTGACTTTTATTGTGCGCTCTAAAGCCTGTTTCAATGCATTCAAAGAGACTCTAGCTGGGCATCTATTCGGCGTTGGCGGATTGGTTGCAGGCATTGTCTTGGCTTGGCAGCTTGGCATATTCAAGAATGTTCCATGGGTTATCGCAGTTTACTTTACCGTCTTGACGGCAAATGGCGTCATAAACGGCTTGTTCAGCGGCCGTCTGAACACGGCTCTACATATCGGAACACTCTCTCCAAGCTTCCATGGCAGCAAAAGCAACTTCCGCGCACTCCTTCAACCCCTTCTTGCCATAACCTTGATCACGAGTCTTGCATCAAGCCTAGTTTCCATGGTCTTTGGTAGTCTTTTCTGGGGAATAGGTCTGGGAGATTTCTCTAACATACTGTTTGTTGTGCTGGCGACGATGAATCTTGGCCTCATCCTCTATTTGTTCAACTTGGCCATTACATTTGGGGCCTTTAAGAAAGGCTTGGACTTAGACAGCGTCGCTTATCCAATCATTGCAACTGTTGCAGATGTGTTCATAACTGCGTGCTATGCCGCGACGCTTGATCTGTTCTTCAATTCAGAAAGTCTGGGAAGATTTCTCGTTCTCCTTGTTGCGATTCTGCCAGTAATTTTGATGGTTTGCGCTCTGCCGCGAAACATCCGCAGGGAGGAATTTGTCAGACCCGTAAAGGCATCCATTTTGGCTTTGATGCTTGTGGCGATCATTGCCAATATCACTGGAACCGTTTTGAACAGGATAAACATTCTGACGAGTGGTCGAACGGAGATATCCACTGTTCTTCCTGCTCTAATCGAACTGGTAAGTGATGCCGGGCTCGTTATAAGTTCCACAGCCACGGCGAGACTGGCATTGGGATTGCTCAGGCCGTCATTTTCAGCCATCAAAGACAATGTTTTGCAGATTTTAGGTGCGTGGATAGCTTCGGCGATCGCGTTTATCTTTTTTTCAGCGTCATCACTTCTCGCAAATGGCGTATTTTCACCATCGAGATTCCTAACTTTTACCTCCATGTTGCTAGTAACCAACGCAATCGCTGTAATTACTATCATTGTGATTTCATACGCTCTCGCAGTGCTAACTTTTCATAAAGGTTTGGATCCTGACCATTTTGTCGTTCCGATTGAAAATTCGCTTGCTGGAGTAGTGACATCAATCGCCTTGTTTGCCGCGTTATCGCTTTTGAGACTATTCTAGAGGATAGGGTTAAAATATTCCCTGCTTTCTATTCTCATACCCGGAGCGATTTTAAAGACATGCCTTCATTGGAAAAAGTGAAATACAAACCCGTCGCCGTAAGAGAGCTGTTCTTGGAAATGAAAAACCTCTCTGAACTGATGATTGATCTGGCGTACTCAGCCGCGTTGTTCAATGATAAAGAACTTGCTGAAGATGTTCTAGAGCTTGAGAATCGCGTCGACACTTTGGATTACCTTTTGGAAATGACGATAATGATCGCAGCAAGAGATGCACGTGACGCGGAAGCGTTGACTGGCGTGTCCACTGCGGCTTCCGCGGCAGACAAGATTTCCGATGCGGCAGCGGACATAGCCGCAATTGTGACGCAGAACATCGGTGTCCATCCGATTGTGACCGAGATTTTCGAAAAAGTGGAAGAGCGTTTGATGGAGGCAAGAGTGGAGGAGGGCTCGGCGGTTGTTGGTAAACAGGTGGGCCAGTTGGACTTGGCGGCGAGAATGGGCGTTGACATAATTGCCATTCGGCGGGAAAAGGATTGGATCATAGATCCGAAGGAGACCGAGAAGATCTTGAACGGTGACATCTTGATTGTTCGTGGGGTCAAATCGGGGATTGCGGAATTCAAACAAGTTGTTGAACAGAAGCAACGAAAGTCGGAGGGCTGACATGGCGCCACAGGGTCAAAGAAGATTTGAAGAGATTGTTGAACGATTCGTCGAACTGAAGGACACTTCTGAGTTGATGATTGATTTGGCTTATTCTTCGTTGCTATCGAACAGCAGGGAATTAGCTGAAGAGGTGCAGAGACTTGAAGAGTATGTGGACAAGTTGCACACGGATTTCGAATTGCTCGTCTTGAAGAGTGAATTCAAGAAAGACGAGGCGAAAGGTTTTCTTGGATTGATACGGCTCGGGGTTGCAACTGAGAAAATAGCGGATGCGGCAGCTCAGATATCTGAAGTCGTCTTGAGGGGAATAGAACCGCATCCAGTGTTGAAGCTCACTATAGAGGAAGCTGAAGAAACCGTTGCCTTTGCACCAGTCACCGAGAATTCGTCAGTCTTAGGCAAGACTTTGGGTGAAGCCCAAATTCCCGAAGAGACAGGAATGTGGGTTCTCGCGATAAGAAGGGGAGGCAAATGCATAAGACCCAAGCCCGACTCTAGGATCGAGGCAGGCGATGTTCTCATTGCTTCTGGTTACGCTGGCGGAGTGGAAAGCCTAAGAAAGTTAGCATCACCATAGATATTTCGCATTGTGAGTAACTAGAATACTGATTTTGAATGCACTAACACTATAAAGTCCCAGCCGAATCATACGCAACGGAGGAGTCATAATCACAAACATGACTGAACCAGCATCAGGCGATGAAAGCTTTACATGCACGAATCCATCATGCGGGAGATTCTTCTCTAAGCCTCTTATGACTGTGAACCTAAGATCTGAGAAAAGGGAACCATACCCTGCATGTCCCTACTGTTTAACAGAGATTACGGCTAAGCGACCTTCCTCGCTGGACGAAGTCTCACTGAATGAAGAGGAAAACGTCATTACCGACGCGGAGAAAACCGCAAAGCCCGTTGAAGAAAAGTCTTCAGAGCCGCAAGCAAAGGGACAATGTCCGTATCACTTTGGATATCTCAGTGAACGTCTAAACAAAGACCAGATGCCTGAAGAATGCATGATATGCGAAAACATACTGGACTGCATGCGTAAGCCTGCGAAAAGCTAAACCTGCAAGATCCCAAACAGTCCGGGACACCAGCAGTAACATGCTTCCTACTGTCAAGTTGATAATTATTCAGTTTGCTGTCGGAGCGATTAGTTTTTCACATAAAACGTGAATGAAAACAATCGTAGATAATGAAAGAATTGGAAGCTGTTACTCGCCTTTCCTTTTTCTTTCAGGTTTCTTCTCTTCTTCTTTCTTTTCAGCCTCTTCCTTAATTGGCTCCGCTTCCTCTGCTGGTTTCTCCTCTGTCGTCTTCTTTTCTTCGGTTTCTATTTCGCTTGTGATTTCTTCGATTGGTTTTGGCGGTGGTGTCGTTGCCATTGTCCATCCTATCCATGCGCCTATTCCCATTATTGCTACGAAGGCTATGAACACGGGAATTGCTATGAGCCAGAATGAAAGACCCCAGTTGAGTGGGTTTCCACCAAAGTAGAACAGTCCAACGGTGTAGAGCACGCCTACGACCACGCAGACTAAGCAGATTACTCCGCCGATTGCTTGATCTTTACTTACCATCTTCGATTCACCACATATTAGCCTTTTTTACGCCCTTAGACCTTTTAAAGTTTACCGTACCATTAGCCGAATATCAGGTGGTTCCCATTTCCCACGATGTCAAGTACTTCTTCTGCTCATCGGTCAATTCATCTATCTCTATTTCCATCGCGCTGAGCTTCAATACTGCCACCGTTTCATCTATCTCTTTGGGCACTCTGTAAACTCTCGGCGGCATCCGCTTATTCTTGACTAAGTGTTCGACGCAAAGGGCTTGGTTTCCAAATGACATGTCCATGACCTCTGAAGGGTGCCCTTCTGCGGCAGCCAAATTAACGAGCCTTCCTTCAGCCAAGAGGTACAGTTTCCTGTCGTCACCAAGCGTGTATTCATCCAAGTTGGGTCTTATGTTCCTCTTTGCCTTCGCGATTTCTTCCAAGCTTTTTGGGTTTATTTCGACGTTAAAGTGTCCGCTGTTGGCAAGTATCGTACCGTCTTTCATCTTTTGCATGTGTTCCTTCCTTATGACACTTGTGTCACCTGTAGCGGTTACGAATATGTCACCTATCACTGCGGCCTGGGCTATCGGCATCACGCGGAAACCGTTCATCGCCGCTTCCAGTGCCCTCACGGGACTTGCCTCAGTCACTATGACGTTTGCCCCCATTCCCTGTGCTCTCATGGCTATTCCTTTTCCGCACCAACCGTAGCCGCAGACAACAAAGTTCTTACCCGCAAAGAGAATGTTCGTCGCCCTCAAGATTCCGTCCAAGGTGCTTTGACCCGTTCCATAGCGATTATCAAAAAGATATTTTGTGTAGGCATCGTTTACCGCTATTATCGGGTACTTGAGTGCTCCCATTTTTTCCATGGCTCTTAACCTTAGGACACCGGTTGTTGTCTCTTCTGTTCCTCCTTTAATCTTGGCTAGTGCCTCTGTTCTCTTGCTGTGAAGTGTACCGACGAGGTCTGCCCCATCGTCCAAGGTCACGGTGGGCTCAAAATCCAATGTTCTTTCAACACACCAATAATATTCTTCCGTGGTTTGGGCCCTCCATGCGAAAACGTTAACGCCTTTGTCTGCCAGCGCTGCTGCAACGTCATCCTGTGTGGACAGAGGGTTGGATCCGCATAAGGCAACTTTGGCTCCGCCCGCGAGGAAGGTTTCGGCAAGAACGCCTGTTTCTTTCGTCACGTGCAGGCATGCGCCCAATGTTATATCTTTGAGGGGTTCCTCTTTGAGGAATCTCTCTTTGATCTCGTTCAAGACTGGCATGTGCTTCGATGCCCATTCTATCTGTAAATGACCTTTAGAAGCCAAGGTAAGGTCCTTGACCTTCAATTTCTCCATAGCTTTTTCCTCTCTATGCCCTATTGTGGCTCGCTATTTAAGATTAAGTATCGAATTCCAAAATTTGCTAAGCATCATCTTCGAACGGTGAAGTTTACGGTGCCAATACAGGTACACTTTTAACTTGTCGCTGACACCCTCTTTATTTCGGGTGAAGTCTGTTGCTGGAGTTGAAGGTTGAACGAGTGGAAGAGTATCTTTCGAGCGTCTACAAATCACCTGTGAAAGTTCTTCACATTGCCCCCTTAGGAGGGGGTGAAGGTTTAGCAGGCTTGAAGGGGTTCGGCTACGGCGTGCCCTACGTCATCGAGTTCGATGCTGGCGGCGAAACTAAGTATGTGGTTTTGGAGGCCATGCGGCCTGAAGGGTTTGGGCACGACCATTTTTCTGACAGGGCAGCAGTCCTACTTTGGCAGAACTCGGCATTTAACAAATTGCCCAAGCACGTGCGTTCTGTAGATGTCGGTTCTTTTGCAAGTGACGGCGTGACTCTGAGGTCACTAGGTGACTGCTGCGAGTTTTTCATTCTCACCGAGTTTGTTGACGGCACGCTCTATCATTCTGACTTGGATCGCATCAAAGAAAACGGTGATATGACGGGCCTGGATGAGGAACGCTGTCTGGCCCTGTCTGATTACCTAGTGCAGATCCATTCAGTGAAGAAGAAGGATGCACAAGAGCTTTATGTCAGACGAATTCGCGACCTAGTTGGCCAGGGCGAAGGGATTTTCGGATTGACCGACAGCTATCCGGCTCGTGCTGAGTATCTTGATGAGAAATACTTTCTCGATTTTGAGAAAACATGCGTAGAGTGGCGTTGGCGCCTCAAGCATAAGACTCACAGGCTAGCACAAGTGCATGGAGACTTTCATCCTTGGAACATCATGTTCAGACAAGGTATGGACTTCACGGTGTTGGATCGTAGCAGAGGAGAATGGGGAGAACCTGCCGATGACGTTACTGCCATGACGATAAACTATCTCTTTTACTCCTTGCAAACATACGAGGAAATTGCGGGTCCGTTCTTGAAGCTGTTCCTGCTTTTCTGGAGAAACTATCTGGACAGGTCCTGTGACGAAGAGATCTTGAGTGTGGTTCAACCTTTCTACGCGTGGCGGAGTCTCGTAATAGCTTCGCCTCTTTGGTACCCGCATCTGTCGTTGAATGTACGTAAGAAGATTTTTCAGTTTGCCACGAAAATGCTTAAGGTCAAGAGCTTCGAGTTTGAGGACATAGAGTCTTATCTAAAGTAACTCTGGCTTGGCCCGGAGGCTCTCGCTTGAAGCGTGTATCAGAGACAGGACTAAGAGATATATAGGGTCACCGACTGAGGCTTTGTTGCACGCGGTGTCTAAAATGGGTGCTGAGTCTACAGATGACTTGAAGAAGTTGCTCCAGAAGAAGGGTTATTCTGACAACGCCGTTGGCGAAATTCTGAAATGGTACGAACACAACCTTTCCGACAGGAAAGCATGAAAGGCATCTACGTCTTGGTGATCTCGATAAGGAAGAATACTAGTGTAGACGTCGGTGCACTAGGGACCGTGGTTTTTGAAAAGGGCTTATACGCTTATGTGGGTTCAGCTCAGAACAATGTCGAAAAGCGCGTAGAAAGGCATCTTAAGAGATGCAAGCCGAAGTTTTGGCACATTGACTACCTTCTTGGCAACGACTCCGCCACTGTTTCACATGTCTTCTTTAGAGAAGGCTCAAGATTTGAGGAGTGCCAAGCGTCTGGACAGATTGCAGAAAGAGGCGTTCCTATTAGAAGATTCGGTTCTTCAGACTGCAGATGCGATGGCCACTTGTTCAAGATTGAAGACTACGAATTTTTAAGGAATTATATGCATGAAATAACTGTGCAATCCAGCTGAAAGGGTGTCTTCAATGGTAGAAGAGGGTTGGTGTGTCTGGGTTACGGGCTTGCCAGGCAGTGGCAAATCTGTAGTCAGTGAGGCCTTAGTTGGGCTTCTTGCCGAGAAGGGCATTCATGTTCAGCTTTTGTCTTCGGATGCTTTGCGTAGGGTCTTGACTCCTAGGCCATCTTACTCGCTTGATGAGCGCGACAGGGTCTATGCAATGTTAGTATACGTCGCTGAGCTGTTGACTTACAACGGCGTAAACGTATTGATTGACGCCACTGGCAATTTGAGATGTTATCGTGATCATGCACGCAAAAGGATTCCGAAGTTTATCGAAGCCTACTTGGAATGTCCGCTCGAGGTTTGCATGCAACGCGAAGCCAAAAGGAGAACAACCTATGACGCACCTAGACAAATCTACAACCGAGCTCGGAAAGGCCAAGCATTCACAGTGCCCGGGGTTGGACAACCCTATGAGCAACCATTGAACCCGGAAATAACGATAGATACCACACGATGCACGCCTAAGGAGTGTGCTCGAAAAATACTCAAAACCGTCCTCAGGCGTTTTCAGTTGAATTGAAGCACGCAGGAACATGCAGCACGGTACACTTCACTGCAGAGTCTACAATTCTATATTTCTCAAATCGTTAGGAGGATGCAATATTCGAAACTGTAATAGGCAAGATAACCCAAAGATTAGCATCTGGGCGAGTGAGAGAAATTGATCAAGCGAGTCAATTGGCTTGAGATAAAAGTAACTGATATGAAGGAAGCCATTTCTTTCTATCGTGATATCCTAGGCTTGAAGATAAAACAGGAGTGGTCGAACTACGTGATCTTTGACTTACCGGGAACCTTGACTTTTGCAGTGATGCTGGGTGGGAAAAAGGGGCCGAAAGATGCTATGCCTAACGTCTATTTTGCTGTAGAAAGACTTGATGAGGAGTACGAGGCTCTCAAGAAAAAAGGTGTCAAATTCCTCGAACCTCCAAAGAAACAGTATTGGGGCGGATACGCTGCTGTCTTCTCCGACCCAGATGAAAACCTATTCTACCTGACGCAAGTCACAGACTGAACGCTGGGCTGCTGGTGAAGACAAGCCCGGTTGGGATCGACGATTGTCTACCCATTAAATCCAGGGATAGACAGCAAGCTTCTTTGAAGCGTTACACCACCCAACCCTACGTTGGCTTTGATATCCAATTTCTCAGCCGCAACCGAGTATCCGTTGGTCTTAACAGAGCATTGTGTCGTGGTAATATCTCCTCCGAAGTCTCCATCGTTGATGTTTAATCCGCCAATGTCGACTGCAGCGTCCAGGCTTACTCCGACTTGCACTGTATCCACTTGAACGCCCGTTGAGAGCCCGCCGATACTGAAATCAGCGGTTATCGTTCCGCTTCTCCTTAAACGGTCAGCATCAATGTTCAGCTGAAGTCCTCCTGCATTCACTTGAAAATCCAATTGTTGAAATGAAGCTTCACTGTTAACGTCTATCACCGCGCCGCCAGCATAACTTATCAGTACTGCTAGTTTGCTGACGTTAGAGTATTGATCTAATTTCATCAAAACGCCGCCTACCTTTACCGTTAAGCTTCCGTTGTATTGGCAGCTGTTTCCCAGCGTTATGTTCAGACCTCCAGCCTCTGCATAGGCATTGACTTGCAAGGTCTGATCGCTGACTCCATAGTTCGCCGCAAGCTGAGCCGCATCGGTTCTGTGCGTGAAGGATGCGTCGAATGCGAGATTCGGTTCGTCACTGAAGTTGATGAATATTCCGCCAGATCTCATTGTGATATTCAAGTCTACAAAATTCACGTTTTGCGGGACATTTGCACCTTTGGTCAAGGTGTATCGTTCGATTTCTCCCTGACCGGTGACCCATGACGTTTGAGCTTGCGGAAAAGTTATTGGCTGCAAAATCGGCGAGAGTGCCGCATAGAGGAGGCCTAGGACAAAAATCGCAACGAATATTTCGCCGACTACAACTCTTGCCGTTGTCATTTAGACTAGGCCTCCTGTTAAAGATCTGATCATAAGCAGTATCCAGACCCAAAAGATACCTATCACTATGAGCCAGACCGTCATTGGGCCCACGAAAGAGGAAATGAACGCCTTCCCAGCGTCAATCTTGTAGTTGTGCTTCACCGCGACAGCCATTAGAACAACGATCCAGAAAGTGGCTACAATGCTAAGAAACATCGAAATCGGCCACAACGTCCAGCTCATGCCAAAAATAACCGTGCCCAAAATAACTAGGCCATAAGGAAGAAAGGAGTATCCGTAAAGCTTCATTAAGTCAACAAAAGAGCCCTTACCCCTAAAGACGTACTTGGCACATAGGTGGGCAATTCCGGCGATTATGACCCAGAAAATCAAGACTCCGACAATCGTTGCGACAATCATGGACAATACGGCAATGCTGAACCAACTTCCGGTTATGAATCCGCTTGTCATAGGACCTAGGGCGGATGCGAAAGCCGAAAACACTCTGTAGGCAAACGAGGCCTGAACAGCACCCTGAATCGCAAACAGCAGAACTAAGAGAAGCAAAGGTTCCCAGAAGCCAGTCCCTTCGGCGATGATTTCGGGAAACGTGGCATCTGGAGCTAGAATCACTCCTCCTATTCTATTCATAAAGGAAACCGAAGATGCTCCAGTTCTTTTCTTAGGTGTTTCAGTACTCTGCTTTTCCATATTTGTCTCCTCGAACTTCAAAAGAACCTTATCTCCTAGATTACGATTTAGAGAGCTTATTTAGTTTTTGTGGCTTGAAACCAGCCAAGCATCTAGAGACCGTGTAATTGCTTTTGTTCATATTCTCGTTTGGCGGTTTATGTTAGATAGAGATCCGATCGATCGATCAAACGTAGCTTAAAAGAATTTGTTTTGGGAATTCGATGGTCGGGTTGTGTTTAACGTTGCCAAGACCAAAATGTTAATAACTTATCGTTCTCATTCCTAGAAGGCACGAAGCGGAAAAGCGATGGGACATAGGAAAACACACGCTCCTAGACATGGTTCGCTTGCGTATTTGCCCAGGAAACGGTCTGAGCATTTGCTGGCCAGAATGCGGTTCTGGCCGAAAGTAGAGTCGGAAACGCCTAGACTTCTGGGTTTTACTGGCTACAAGGCAGGAATGACTCATGTTTTCACGATAGAGGACAGAAAACGTTCGCCAGACTTCGGAAAAGAAGTCATTCGTCCAGCTACGGTTTTGGAGACTCCCCCCATCATCATATGCGCGGTGAAAGCCTACGGCAAGAACACTTACGGCTTACAGGCCTTAGCAGAAGCTTGGATGAAAGATCCTCCGGCCGATCTGGATCGATTGCTCACGCTCCCTGAAAGCTTCAAGACCGAAGAAGCTCTCAAGAAAATCGAGGAAAACCTTCCTAGACTCGTGACGATCCGTGTTATCGCAGTAACTCAGCCCAAAGAGGCTAGTGTTCCGAAGAAGAAGCCCGACATGGCAGAGATCGAGGTCGGCGGAGGTTCAATTCAGAAGCAATTCGAGTACGTAAAAGACATGTTAGGGAAAACTGTGACTCCTGCCGAGATTTTCAGGGAGGGGCAATTCATTGACGTGGCTTCAATCTCGACTGGAAAAGGCTTCCAAGGACCCGTTAAACGTTGGGGCGTAACGATACTTCAGGCTAAGGGAAGGAAGACCAAAAGGGGCGTTGCCACCCTGGGACCGTGGAACCCGCATCACGTTATGTACAGCGTTGCGAGAGCTGGACAAATGGGTTATCACCAGAGGACGGAATATAACAAACGCATTCTCAAGATAGGCAAAGATGGAAAGGAAATAACGCCGAAAGGAGGCTTTCTAAGGTACGGCGTGATCAAAGGTCCGTATCTGCTCCTTGCGGGAAGCATAGCGGGGACAGAGAAACGACCTATACGGTTGCGATATCCTGCACGCCCGCCGAGAGATGTCGCTGAAGAGCCGCCACAGATAACTCAGATTTCGCTCGAGTCGCCGCAGGGAAAGTAGACGGTGAAGTCGGATGGTCAAGAAAACAGTGAAAGTTTTCAATCTTGAAGGAAAGTCAACCGGGAAGATTGAACTTCCTCCAATTTTTTCAACTCCATTAAGGCCTGATGTCATAAAAAGAGCTGTCCTGGCGATACAATCAAAACGCTTCCAAGCGCAGGGTAGAGACCCTATGGCTGGAAAAAGAACCTCGGCAGAATCAAGGGGCACTGGACTGGCTATGGCCAGACTTCCAAGGCGTAAGGGATCATCGGGCAAGGCGGCTTTCGCTCCTGGAACAGTGAGTGGAAGACAAGGTCACCCTCCGCTTTCTGAAAAGATAATAGTGAAGAACATTCCAAAGAAGGAAAAGCTGTTAGCCTTACGCTCGGCAATAGCTGCTACGGCGTCAAAGGAGATTGTGGCTTCACGAGGTCACAGTGTTGAGGATGTTGTCGAGATTCCTTTGGTGGTGACCGGTGATTTTGAAGGTTTGACTAAGACGAAGGAAGTTGAACAGACGCTCATTCATCTCGGTGTTTTGTCGGAACTTTTTCGCGCGAAAGAGAGTCGAGGAATCAGGGCTGGGAGAGGCAAGAGTAGAGGACGAAAAATGAAGCACGCTGCGGGTCCATTAATCGTTGTCAATGAGAACAAGGGGATAATGAAAGCAGCGGAAAACCTACCTGGCGTGAATGTTGTGAACGTTACCGATCTGAACGCGGAGATGCTGGCCCCGGGCACCCATCCTGGTAGGCTTACGATCTGGACTAGCAATGCGATTAAAAGGTTGAATGAGCTTTACGGCAAAGGAGAACTAGCATAATGGATCCTTACGACGTTATTCTTTTTCCATTAATGACCGAAGCCGCGAGCTTGATGGTTGAAAAAGAAAACAAGCTAGTTTTTATAGTCAATCTGAAAGCTGGTAAGGCTGACGTGAAGAGGGCGGTTGAGAAGCTCTATGAAGTGAAGGTTGAGGGTGTTAACGTTCAAGTCACTCCGTCGGGTGAAAAGAAAGCCTTCGTCAAACTTCACCCAGATTTCAAGGCGGCTGACATCGCGATTAAACTTGGAATACTGTAGTTTTACATGGGGATTAAACAATGGGTAAGAGAATTCGTGTGCAAAGACGCGGGCGGGGCGGCTCTACATTCCGGGCTTCAACAAACAAGAGAGTGGCTCCTGCAAGATACCCGTCAGCGATAAGAGTGAAAGAGAATTTTGAAACAGCGGTTAAAGGCGTGATTGAAGAGCTTGTCCATGACCCGGGACGAGGGTCACCTCTGGCGCTGATAAGGTTTGAGAATGGAGAGACATGCTATACCGTGGTTCCCGAAGGGGTTCACACGGGTGAACAAATCCAGATTGGCGGAAAAGCGTCAGTGGACGTGGGCAACATCCTTCCGATGGGGAAAATCCCAGAAGGGACTATGATCTGTAACATAGAGATGCGGCCGGGAGATGGTGGCAAACTGTCAAAGTCTTCAGGCTCGTATGCGACCGTGGTTTCGCACACGCCGCAGGGGTCCGTGATTAAGCTTCCCTCTGGAAAGACAAAGTACATAGCAGATTTTTGCAGGGCAACTATAGGAGTGGTTTCGGCGGCGGGCAGAACTGATAAGCCTTTCTTGAAAGCGGGAACCAAGTTCCATCTGATGAGGGCAAGAGGCCGCAAGTACCCAAGAACCAGTGGAAGGAAAATGGTCGCGGCTGTACACCCATACGGCAGCAGCAAGAGAAGCGCACGCAAGGTAACTACCACTTCGCACGGTGCACCGCCGGGACAAAAAGTCGGACTTATCGCAGCCAGAGGAACAGGAAGGAAAGCAAAGAGTGCACGTGACAAAGACAAGATCAGTAGACAATCAGAAAGTTTATAGCATTAAGAACTACGGATCAGGTGAAGAAGAATGCCTAAAGAATTCATGTATCGCGGGTTGACGCTTAATCAGCTGCAGAGCATGTCGATGGACGAATTCATAAACCTGCTTCCTTCAAGACAAAGAAGGAGTCTCCATCGTGGTCTGCAGCCTCAGCAGAGGATACTGCTTGAAAAGGTGAGACAAGCGAAAGAGGAAATGAGAAAAGGAAGCAGTGCGAACGTTAAGACGCACGTAAGGGACATGATTATCCTGCCGGAAATGGTTGGCGCAATAATACAGGTTCATAATGGCAAGGACTTCGTGCAAGTTGAAATAAAACCCGACATGATAGGCCATTACCTAGGCGAATTTGCGATTACAAACAAGCCTGTGAGGCATGGGACGCCAGGCATCGGCGCTTCTCGTTCTTCAATGTATGTACCCCTGAAGTAGATTTCATCGGCATCTTCATGCGCTGTAGTCTCTGCCAAGCTTTTTGTCGGCTGGTTTACCTTCAGAAATCTGCGGCAGAGGAATTGGCGGCGGAACATTCAACGTTCTCGATACCATTATGGATTCGACAAAGGCAACGTTTGCCACTGACTGCATCACGAGTGGTGGCGGCGGTTTCTTGGCATCGTATTCATTTGAAATCTTTTCGATTTCGCCCTTGTCACCAATCACGTATGCTCTTCCTTTGAGGTTTATCTGCGCCACGGAAGGGTTGTAAATGATAGTTACAACGAATGGAAACTCCAATGAACCGTCCGGTTTCTTCTCCATTCCTGTTAGATTAAAGTTGGTGTTTATCTGAACTTGTGGAAGAGGTTGCCTAACGTCCAAGAAGCGTTCGGCTGATATGCTGGATATGGAAACATTGACTCTGATCATTTAGGTCATCATCAAAACTATCAAGACTTAAGCTAATTTAAAGCTGCTCATTCTTTAGGTGGCTTGTACCGCGAATATCCACAGTGACCACAGGTGTACCTGTTACCGTGATCTGCCATGAAGTAGCCCGGGCCACAGCGTTCGCAGATTGGGCGTAGCCTAACAACCTTCTCGTTTTCTACTTTGTAAAGTGTGAATATGCCCTTTTCTTCCTTCTTCTTTTTCTCCGGTTTTGGTGCCTTCTCAGCCTTAGCTGGTTTCGCCTCTTCCTTTGGAGCTCCTGCTGGTGCCTCTTCTACTTTCTTAATCTCTTTCTTGGCCTCTTTTTTGGGCTCCTCTGCTTTCTTAGGTTCTTCTGCCTTCTTCGGCGCTTCCTTCTTGTCTGCCTTCTTTGACATGGACTATTTCTACTCCTTTGCCTCTTCTTTTGGTTTTTCAGGTGGGATATTTCTTTTGACAATGTACTCAGGTTCAATGAGCTTTGCTTGCTCAACTGAATCGTAAAGGTTTGCGGTGCCAACTGCTGTGTGGGTGCCTGTCTTGGTTTCGAATCTCTTGACAAAGACTAGGTCAACGTTTGCTTTCAGAGCATTGGCAACTGCCTTTCTGATTTCCAGCCTCACCGGGGTGCTCCCTGTTTTGTCATGATCTACTTCGAACCGGATTTCCTTTCTTTTGAGCAGTGGGTTTTCATTCTGTGATGTTATCTTGACTTCCATGATGTTTCCTCGTGCGGTGTTGACTTGATATAACGCCCTCTTATTTAGTTTTTCGAACTGCCTTCCATGGCCTTCAGGATCTCAGCGATCTCGGCTTTCTTGGCAGCAGTGACTTTGACCACGACGATGCCTTCATAGGGTTGACCGTACACGACAAATGAATTCTCCGATGCATAGGCTATTGCGATAAGCGTAAGCAGATCCTCTTCACCGTCTACAACGATTTTGACCCGTTGAGTACTTTTTAGGGTATCTTGGATTGTGGATATGGCCTCTTCTGTTATTGCTCCTTGCGGATTTTTGACGTGGACGGCTGTGTCCGCTGCAAGCAGCGTTGGCGGTATGTTCTTTCTCATGCACTTATTGTCGACGATTGCCAGTTTTGGTTGAAAACGATTCTGGATAAGGTTTCTTGAAACCGTGTCTCCAACACAGATTATGCTTGGCGGGTTTTCCTCGTCAACCATGTTTTTGAGTTTCTTCATCGTTTCCGCGAACGAGCCTCGAATCAATATGCCTAACGGTTGCTTGAGTGTCAAACGCAGCTCCGGTGTGAGACTGTACCTAATTGCCATCTTATCTGACCTTTAATGCGTAACGCCCCTTTTCCTTGATGTTCATGGCTTTTGCAATGGCCGAGTTTTCAGGGTCAAAAATTATTACCAGTCCACTATAATCGTCGCTTAGGCTTGTTGTTCTACACTTGGGGCAGACGCCTTTCTTCGTCAAGTGATGGCATGACACACAGGCCTTTTCACTCATCTTACTTCACCCTTTTTCTGAGATGGTTCCTCTTTTCCCGCAGGTTTTTTCTCTGCCGCTTCTCTAATCCTTTGCAAGTCATGTTCAATCCATTCCAGCTTGCCGAGGAACGGTTGTCTGGCTGTGACGCCTATCTTGCCAGATGTTCCGGCTCTGCCGAGGGATACTGCTGTTATGCGTACACGAACTTGGTCGCCGCTCATCAGCTTGCGCTTTGACTCCTTTCCTAGCAGGACCCCTTGTTTCTCATCGTAAGAGATGAAGTCGTCCATCAGCTGTGAAACATGAAGCAGCGCATCAATTGGTCCGATGCGTACGAAAGCGCCGAAATCAGCGATCTCCACGACTTCGCCTTCCACCACTTCCTGTATCTTTGGATAGAATGTAAGTAGGGAAAAATTCACTTTGTGGTAGGCGGCGCCGTCGCCTGGGATTATTTTTCCCGTCGGGTTTACCTTTACCTCGGTGACCGCGATGACGTATCCGAGTTCTTCGTCTACGACTCCTTCATATTTGGCTTTAACCTGCTGATGTCCAACTGCTTCCAGCGGGTTGCCAAATGTTTCAGGTGGAATCCGAATCGTATCTTCTAATGTTATAAGTTTAAACAAGGAGTTATAGCCTCCCGTCAATTTCCAAACGTGACTTTTGTCTCACATAAATAACTGGCACATTTATATCTCTTAGCTTCTTTCTGAGCTGTCTGTCATTTGTGAATACCGGGCAGTTCCATTTGGCTGCAGTTTCTAGGATTGCATCGTCTGCAGATGTCTCTTCGTCAATTTCGACAAGCTTGCATTTTTCGGCTAGTTTCAAAGCGTAGCTTGCATTCTTCCGCGTTTGAGGAGATCCTTCGTTTGCAAGTTTTTCAAGCTCACGCCGAATTGGCGACAGCATGATGGGCGTGAAGTTTTGGTTTAGCAGAATTCTTAGTTGCTCGAATATGTCGATCTTGAATTGTAGCGGGACGAACAGAGAGTTTGAATCTAATATCATTTTGGGCGTTTTCTTTGCAGGTTCTGTTGGCATGCTAGCGGATCATTCCATAGCCTATGAGTCGCCATCTGCCTGCGATTTTTCGGCTTAACGCAACTCTTGAAGCGACTTGTGCGCAAACCGGACGTGTCAGTTTCAATAGCACTGTGCCTTTTCTTATTGAAGCGACTTTCCCGACGGTTATGGCGGCGCCTACGTGCAAGAGTAGGGTTTCATTCATGGTCATTTCTTCGATTTTCGTAAGTTCTTTCGTTCCGACGGCGCGGTCGAGGATTTGCGTTTCTAAGGTCAGCTCTGACAGCGTTGGCGGGAGCATGCCTGTTTGCCCGACTATGTTTCCTGTCAAGCCGTCTGCTTTTGAGAATGACGGGTCTAGGAGTGTTCCGACGCCTACCAAGCCTCCGCAGTGGGCTTCATCCACGTTTCTTCCGCCAGCTTGCAGGCTGACGATTTCACTGAACAGGGGATTGTAAGTGGTTTTTCCTTCGACTGTTATGCCTGGGCGGATCTCAAGTTCTTCTCCCACCTTGAATTTGCCTTGGACTATTGTACCTCCGATGACTCCGCCTTCCAGCTTGTCGATGGTGGTGCCCGGTTTGTTAACGTCGAATGAGCGGACTATGAACATGAATGGGGGTTTTGTTTCGTCTCTTTTCGGTGTGGGCATGAGTTCTTCGATCGCTTGGAGGAGCACGTCTATGTTTACTCCGCGTTGTGCTGAAATCGGGATTATCGGCGCGTCTTGGGCGCCTGTTCCCTTTACAAAGTTCTTGATTTCCGCGTAGCTCTGGTGTGCCCTTTTCTCGTCAACGATATCGATTTTGTTTTGCACGATTATGATGTTTTTGATGCCAATGGCGTCTGCGGCGGCTAGGTGTTCTCTTGTTTGTGGTTGTGGGCATTGTTCGTCTGCGGCTATGACAAGTATTGCTCCGTCCATTATTGCGGCGCCTGAGAGCATCGTTGCCATTAATGCTTCGTGCCCTGGTGCATCGACGAAGCTGATTGCCCGGATGAATTCTGCTTCTGTGCCGCAGTTGGGGCAGGCTGGTTTTGTGGAGTAGTTCTTTGGCGGTTCGCATTTTGGGCATTTGTATATTGGCATGTCCGCGTAACCGAGTTTGATGGTTATGCCTCTTTTAAGTTCTTCACTGTGTCTTGACGCCCAGACGCCCGTTAGGGCTTGTACTAGTGTTGTTTTGCCGTGGTCAACATGGCCCATGGTTCCTATGTTCATTTCAGGCTGGCGTGTTAGAGGTGTGGGTTTTTCGCTGCTCATGTTTCTGTTTTCCCATAAATTTTTCGGATTGTTGAAGGATTTGATTGTGCAAGTTAATAAACGTTAAGCCCTTGTTTCTGTCGTTCGAGTGTACTTCTGAGTCTTGTTTTGCTGGCTTGTTTTCCCGTTGTTTTGGTGTTTTTCCTTTGATAATCAGAATGTAAGCGAAGCCAGAAGCTTGAGGGGCTTCTCTCGCTGCAGAAGAGCTAAACAACCAAACGTTAGTGCGCGCTCTACAGGGTCTATGCTGATTTGCATGGTCAAGAGAAAACGTTGTTTGGACAATTTGGTGACATTGTGGAAAAGGGTTTCGAGAGAGATCATTTAAAGGGCAGTCCATTTTGAATGCCCTTGAACGGGCGATGTCACAGACGAGTAGAGCAGCTCGAAGACCGCCCGGTTTCCTTCAAGTGCTTGTCGGTGCCTGTGGCTCTGGTTCTTTTTGTGCAGCTGGTTTTTCTTCTTTCTTTTCTTTTGCTTTCTTGCCTTCTTTGGCTTGCTTGGGTTTCTCTGTGATTTTGACGTTTATTTGCACGATTTCGTCGGTTATTACGTTTCCGCGGACGGTCTTGCGCCTTCTCATGCCCTCGTTTTGCGGGTTGAAGCCCACTCCACCGCTTAGGACTACTCTTCGGCGGACCCCGCCGTGGACGCTTGGCCTCATTGGAAAGCCGTCTTTGTCTGAACCTCCCGTTATTTGGGCTTTGTGCCCGGGCAAGTCCAGCACTGAGCCATCTATCGTTTCGCCTATTCTTCTTCCAATCAGCGGCGCGGCTCGTGCTTCCTCAAGCTCAACCGCCTTTGAGGTTCCAGCTTCTGGATCTGAGACAATTACCTTGAATTTGGCCATTTACGGATGACTCTCCGGCAGTGTTATGAAAGTTGATCATCTCTCTATTAAGGATTTATGAGGACTTGATTTACTACTAAGTGAACGACTGGCGTTGTCGGGAGTAAAGGTTTTAATTCTACTTTGAAGACGTTTTTTTGCTATGTGGCGACTGGGGTTCTTCTTCCACGAAATGGGGTTCGGGCTACTGTCGATTTTTCTGCCACTGTACATAGTGCAAATCGACCCCGTAACTGGGTTGTTCTATTTTGGAATTATGGTGGCCATAGCACTTTTCGCGGCTATTCCCGCGTCCTTTTTCTGGGGTTATCTATGCGACAAAACAAGACACTATAAGCGCTACATTCTCCTTGCATTTCTAGCATCAACGGTCTTGCTTTATTCCTTCACGCGAACCACCAGTTTGGCCTTGCTGACTGGGCTTTATGCCGTCATGGCGATTTTCCATGCCGCTCACGAAGCTCCGAAGAACGTCCTCATCGCTGAACTCTATTCTCATCAAGACTGGGAGAGAACGTTTGCCTCCTATGAAGGCTTCACTGAAGTAGGATCGCTGATCGGCTTGGTATTGGGTTTTCTCATGTCAAACTATAGCCTTGGCCCGACAAACACTCTATTCCTGTGCGCAGGACTGAATCTCGTGGCCTTTGTTCTGTCTGCAATATTTGTGGTAGATCCTTCTTTTGTTTTTGAAAGAAGTCTGGTAAGCATCGAGAAGACAGTGGACTTTGCGTCTCACGGCGTGTTTCTGGCATCTAAAATGCTCGATGGCGCAGCTTTAGGCGAGAAGCTAAAAAAAGAGAATGTCACGGCGTTCTGTGGCGGACTGGTTCTCTTTTCATTGGCTACCAGCATACTCTTCACACCATTACCCATCTTCGTCTCCCACATCACTGCAGGTTTACCGGCAGGAATCGTGTTTGCAATCTTTGTACTGAACTCAGGTGGTGCGTTGGCGGGCTACACTTTTGCCGGTAGAAGATCAGATCAGTCTGCTGGAAAAACCCGCGTCAGCGGCCTTGTGCTGTTCCGATGCCTTCTTGCCTTCATGTTACTAGCAGCCTTGGGGGCATCATCCTTCAACGTAGTGCTGACCACAACCATCCTAATCCTGATGGGCTTCTTCTTTGCAATGTTTATGGTGTACATTCTCTCCCTGTCTATGGAAATGGTTCCCGCGGGAAAAGCTGGCTTGGTGAACGTCTTAACAGGCATCGGCGGAGCTGTCGGTTCTTTCGTGGGACCATTTATTGCTCAGGGTCCTGGGTTTATCGATGTATTCATCATTGCCGGAGTGATCTTTTTTGCTGCTTACGTTTTTTTCAGACTGTTTGCCTAACCTAAAAAAAGTGGCGAGGGGCATGTCTATTCGACATGCACTCTGAACAGGTCTATGTCTTCTCGCATTTCTGGCGTCGCTTCGAGGAAGTCTCTCACCGCGCGTTCGATGTCCTTCGACTGCGTTATGTATCTTCCAACGATGATTATGTCGGCGCCTTTCTGAAGAGCGTCTTTTGCTGTTTCAGGCACTATGCCGCCGGCCACGGCGATTAGGAACTTCTTGTCCTTGAAAGTCTGCCGTATTTCGGGGATGATCTCCATTCCGTGTGTTCTGCCAGTTTCTTGGTCTATTCCTCTGTGCAAAACGACTATGTCAGGGAATTCCTTGAGTGACTTGAGTTTTTTGAGAGGGTCGTCCACGTTCAGCATATCAACTACCGCGTATGTCGCCAGTCTTTTTGCTTCATGAATGAACGAGTCAAGGGTTTCAGCCGGTGCTAGTCCGGCGGCGACAACGGCGTCAGCGGTCTCGTCGTAGGCAAGGTCAACTTCGACCTTTCCAACATCTAGGGTTTTCAAGTCTGCAACGAAGAACATGTCTTTGGTCACTTCTCTTAACTCGTTTATCACTTTGGTTCCGTATCTTTTGATGAGCGGTGTTCCAACTTCTATTATTATTCTGTCGCTTCCAGGCAACTGCGAAATGACTTTCTTCGCTCTCTCCAGCTCTGGAGCGTCAAGCGATATCTGCAAGTACGGCGGTCTCCATAGTCGAGGCACTTTGAATCCCATTATCGGGTGTTTGGCCCTGTCCTTGTCATACATTATCTTTTCCAGCGGCGGATACTTTGTCAAAGCACGTTTCAGAGCCAGTTTTGTTGCTCCATAATTGTATTGGTAGATCTTGCGAAAATCGGTGGCTCGAGGATCAACGAAGACGCTGCACACGATTACCCAATCGTCCACCTTGTCTCTTGGTACTATCCCTTCTTCCACCGCGTCTGCGACAGCCTTTGCCACTGCAGCCTGTGCCGGGCCGAAGATCTTGCTTATGTCGGCAAAGTTCTTCACGGTGACCTTTGGCACGAGTAATGTGTGTGGCTTTGGTGGAAGGTTTGGTCGTATAACGGCTAGAAGTGGCGTGTGTCCTGCTGAAAGATTGCACAAACCCGAGGCGAATGCTTCACCAACTGGTCCGTTTTTGTCGCCTATTAACAGGTCGATGTGTGCAACTTCATTGCCTTCTCCAATGAGTGCTTCGCCGATCAGGTAGACTTTTCCGGACTCTTGCATGGAATCCGACAGTGAATCCGTCGGTATTCTGTCTGAGATCTCTTTGAAGTCGACACCGAACTCTTTGAGCCACGTGTGAAGCGTGTCTCTGTGTATGTTTAGGATTTCAGCTGTCCCTGAGACTGTAGGTCTTGTCGGCCTACTTCTTGAAATTCCACGGTCTTCCGCAGCCTTTTTGGCGGCTTCCGTCAGCATGTTGATCAATTCTTCTTTCGTTTCCGGCTTTTTCACGTCATGTTCCGACATTTGCATTCACATCGTGACTCTAACTGTGCATCATGTATATAAAAGTGTCGGATACAAAAGCCATTACGGCCAATCATAGTGGCACTTAGGCGTTGAGGCGTCGGCTTCAGATGTTGGCATTTGTTGTGACCAGCAATGGGCAGCGTCGGAAGTGTCGGATGTGTAGGGAGTTCTCCCGCAGGATGCTTGTTGGCTGTCGGCTTGGCATTAATGTGAAAGATTGATTGTCAGGCTCACCGACATCAACAGTGCCGCAGTCTGCTTTTTTCGTTCATCGGTAAGTCTATATACTTTGAAATAGTGTTAGAGGCTTAAAATCAGGTTTGAGAGTTGTTTGCATGTTGTGGAAGGAACCCTTGTGTCTGCTCATGGTAGTCGTGGGCGTTGTTTTGTTTTTGTACGGTGCAAACTATTATGATGCGGTTGTGGGTTGGTCTGGCGTGGGCGTTTTCGTTGGGGGCATATTTCTTTACGTTGTTCTGAAAGCGTACGAATCCGTGGCAAAAAAGGGGAATTAGCTAGAATCCGTAGAGTTTCGAGTATTTTTCCCCGAGATAGTTCAGGTATGGTTTTACGTTCAGTCCGGTTCCGGTGATCTTTTTAATCAGGTCTGCTGGGTTGTAGAGGTCTCCTTGGGTGTGAATGTTTTTGGTGAGCCATTGTTTCACGTCTGTGAATTTGCCTTTTGTAAGTTGTTTTCGCCAGTTTGGTAGGTCTTTGTTCATGGCGGCGAGGATTTGTCCGCTGTAGATGTTGCCTAGGGCGTAGCTTGGGAAGTAGCCGAATGATCCGGCGGCCCAGTGTGTGTCTTGCATGACGCCTTCTGAATCGTTTTCGATGTGTACTCGGAGATAGTCTTTGTAGCTCTGGTTCCATATTTCTGGGAGTTCTTTGACTGTTATTTTGTTGGCGAAGAGGTCGCGTTCGATGTTGAATCTTATTATTACGTGTAGTCCGTAGGTGACTTCGTCTGCTTCGACGCGGATTTTTGAGGGTTTGACTTGGTTGATTGCGTGGACGAATTTTTCAAGTTCAAGGTCTGTGAGAAGGTTGCCTGTTATTTTCTTTAGTTTTGGTAGGAAGTAGGTCCAGAATTCGTGGGATCGTCCGACTATGTTTTCTACCATGCGGGATTGTGATTCGTGGAAGCCGTTTGATGCGGCGTTGCCGACGGGTTGGTACATCCATTCTTTTTTGAGGTCCTGTTCATAGAGGGCGTGTCCTGCTTCGTGTAGTACTGAGAACATTGAGGAGTCAAACTTGTTTTCGTAGTAGTGTGTTGTTATCCTTACGTCGTCATAGTAGCCTGTGGTGAAGGGGTGTTCGGTTTCGTCGATTCTGCCGCCGGACTGCTTTGTTGTCACGTCGTAGGTGACGAACTCGGCGAGTGCTTTGGCGATTTTTCGTTGTGTGTCTGTTGGGATTTTGCGTTTCAGAATGTTGGGGTCGGGTTGTTTTGGAGCGGTTTCGCATTTTTTTAGCAGCGAAACTAGGCCTTTTCTCATTTCGTTGAAGATTGTGGTGATCATCTTGGTCGTCATTTTGGGTTCGTACATGTCTATTAGCGCATCGTAGGGCGTTGCAGTCTTCTTCACGGTCATCAGGATGTCTGCGGCTTTCTTTTCTAATTCTAGGAGTTTTTCCAGTTCAGGTCTGAACATTGAATAGTTTTTGGCTGCTTTGGCTTTTTTCCAGATGTCAATAGTTAGAGCTGACTGCTTAGCGATTGCTGCGACAAGTTCTTCTGGAAGCTTCGTTTGCTCGTCATAGCGTTTCTTGATCAGGTATAGGTTCCTTTTTTGAACGGCATTCAGCTTGTCATATTCTGGGCGTCGAGAAACCTTTTGCAGGAGAGCGCCTATCTCGGGGGCGGTGATCATTTTGTGGTCGAGGATGCTGAGCAATCCGAGTTGCTGGCTTCGAAGCTCAATGCCTTTCGGGGGCATCATCGTTTCCATGTCCCAGCCGATGATGGATTCAACAGACTGCAGGATAGCTAGGTTCTTGTATTTCTCCATGAGTTGCTTGTAGTTTGAAGACGGCTTTTCAGTCATTCAATATCGCCTTCAGTTGTGAAGAATATTCGTTAGACACAGCTTGTATATGAGTTTTGAGTTTCAAGTCAAGTTGCCTATCGTTGAAGGGCACGTACGGGAACGCATTTCCCCTGTGGATGTCTAGCAACCTTTTTTCTGATCTTCGAACCATCCGGAGAATTCCTGTTGTTGAGTCTGCTCGGATCCGTGCAAGCATTCACAGCATCATCCACGTTCTTTTCGTTAAGACTGGTTACGCAGATTGCTATTTTCCGTCAAGGGTTCAACATTCAAGGTGGTTTCGGGAAAAAAGTGTTCTAGTCTTGGAAGCGCGTGCTTGTTTTGATGACCGTGGTGGGCCATCGAGGTATGTCAATTATAACGGGTTTCGACTTGTTATATTTGATACCCCCCCTACGTTTTTTGAGCTTGCCTCGGTAGACGTGTGGTTTCAAGGCGCCTGATATGCAGGATCCTGGGAAAAACGTGTGAGACGGCATGGAAAATTCAGTGTTTTTCATGGTGAGTCTGAGGTAAAACGCGGGTTCGAGCTATGTTTACCGAGTGGGTCTGCAACATGCGATATGTCAATTTTGTGGGGTCCGCGAGGTCACAAAATTGATAGCCCCTATCCCCTAGGCTCTTTTCAGGGCGTTTCAATCGATGGTTCGACTGGCGTGTGCGATCAGCGCTTACGGCTAGGGGTGGAGAAACCTTGGGTTGTAGCGCCGCACTGACAACTCAGTGATTTTCTGACTCCCACATCTGAGGTCAATGTTATAGATCCATGTACCAGACAGGCTTGACCATGGCTGACTCTTGGGTGCTCTGCATAGCCGTGGAGATTTATCTCTGCCAATCGACAACCTTGCTTCGCATAGAATCGGCAAGCTGACACGTTTACATTCTGCGTCTCGATCTTCAACTGCTTACAACTCAGCCTTCGCGAACAGTTTGCCACGCGCGGGCGCTAACAACTCCAAGCACCTAGACAATACTTTTCGAAAGAAGAATCGAACACGGAGAAAATAGATTAGTTGTGGTTGTAAACTTGAACAATGCCTAGATCGTGTGTTCTAGAACATGGTACCAGAGCCTAGCATTTTATGGCAAATAAGTTGCGCGGGCGATCCGCATGCACTGCCAAGAGTAAGATATAAAAAAGTATAACGGATATAACTATTATAGGTATTGAGATGGCTAAGGATGTAACCACTGTCAGAATCTCTACGGAGTTGAGGGATAAGCTTAAGAAACTAGGCGTTAAAGGAGAGACCTACGAAGACGTCATTCAGAGACTTGTCGAAATAGCAGAGAAAAACTCAGGGGAGAGAAGTTGACCAACGTAATAGAGGTCAAAGAGCCATTGAAGCTAGGGTACAAGAAAACATGCAACTGCCCTGATAATCGTATAAGCTGCATAACCGCAAAAGACTGGGTAAAAGGAATGGTCACAATTCAAACATTTTACTACGAGGGCAGAGACATAAGAGACAAGAACGTACATCCAGCGGTCTTCCCCATTTCTCTTCCAGCCCATTTCATCAAGCTCCTCACTCACAAGGGGGAGCTAGTCCTGGATCCATTCGTTGGAATAGGAACAACATTGATGGCAGCGAAGGATCTCGGTCGTAACGCGGTCGGCTTTGACCTAAAAGACGAATACATAGAAACAACCAAGAAACGGCTTGCCCAAACAACATTGGAGTCTGACACCCAACAACTTGCGATCGTTGATGAAGCGCGAAACATCCCGGCCTATTTGGACGAGAACACAGTGTCCCTCTGCATAACTTCTCCACCATACGCCAATATGTTAAATCGTCCAAGACTAAACAAAAGCATAAGAGGAAACCTGAGAGAAAACGGCCAATATCTCAAAGTCCAACAATATTCAAATGACAAACGCGACTTGGGAACAATGGACCACGAAGAATATTCAAACGCCCTTGCAGAAATATACGCAGGCATCTTGCCGCTCATGAAGCCAAGAGCTCACTGCATAATCAACATAAATGATGTCTGGTGGGAAAACAAGAGACACCTTACCCACATCTACGTCATAGAAGCACTGCAGAAGGCGGGATTTGAGTTCAGAAACACCTTCATCTGGGACAAGAGAGACCTCGTAAACAAAGTCGGAATCTTCGGCTGGCCAAACAATTTCATCTCTCTTGGAGCAACGATGGAATATATTCTTGACTTCTGGAAACCGCCAAGCCAAGATTTTAGAGTATCCGATCAATAGTCTTGAAGCATTGAGGCAAATACTTCGGCAAGATTCTGAAACCGGTTCCGTGATCGTGAAGTTGCCCGTCAGGATAGTGGCCGATTCTGATGTCAACTTTCAACTTGCCTTCTACCACAAGTTCTGAGAATCTTTCAAAGCTGAAACCGTCTAGAAGTAACGCTTCATTGAACCAGAAATGCTCTTTGCCACTTTCTATCTTGTGATCTGCCAAGACGTAGATCAATATGTGATATTTCTTCTCAAAGGACTCCCTTAGAGTGTCATTATCCCAATATGCCTCCACACCTTTATCGTTTCCAATGAATAGCTTATTCTCCCTGACTTCTAATTTCAAGGCAACGCTGTTCGGTCTGAGCGCATCAACCGTTACATGCAATTCCTTATCCTCGACAAGGACCTTGGATTCGTCAGCTTCCCTGCCAATGAGGGATAATTGGTTGTAGTCCCGAGGCACCTTTCTCTGGGCGTAACCGAATACTTCCAAGAGTCTCTTGTTCGCGCTTGCAGGCAAGGGAGCCTTCGTGAATAACGTTAGCATAGAAACCGATTCTTTTCTGGCTGCTTTCAACTCATAAGTGGCGAAGTCTGGCCCAGCAATATTGTTTTCTGTGATACTCAAAAGGTCTTCGAGAGTCTTGCCAATTCCTGTGTCGCCTTTCCGGTGAGATTGAACATAGCCCATTGCTTTTATCTGCGCAATTTTGCGTTGAAATTCTGGGTATTCCATGCGTTCTATTTGCTAGGACGAACTATAATTGCTTTGCTTGAGCCCCGATGCGCACCCTCTCTTCAGATAAGTTACGTTACCGCAAGAGACTTATCCATGAAACATACCTGAATGGATAAACACGTCTAGATATAATCGAGGTTTCTGTATTGTCGCCTCGAAACGCAAGATATCAAACTCCCGAATACATTGCTGATGCCATAAGGAGCAAACGCAAGAAGCTGCTGTACGGGCCACATTCCTGTCCGAAGTGCGGGATGGAAAAATTACGAATCGAGGTGGATAAGAAGAACAAGCAGGCCATTGTAGTGTGCAGCTGTGGCTTAGAACGTCAGCTGAATTATGTTCCCGCTTTCGAAGGAGTAGACTATTACAACAAGTTTACAGACGACTTCAAGAAACAGAAATAGCGCTTGTGCGCGCGCTTTAATGCACATTTATTCTCTGAGAAATCAAAATAGAATGGCAAAAGAACTCGACGCAGTACTCGTCATGAATCTGGGTGTCTCCTTCAAGCTAACGGAAAACGTTAAGAAGAGATTAGAGATTTTAGAGCAAGAACTAAAAAGCAATAAACCAGATGCTGGAAAAATTCAAAACCATTGGAAATGGCTTAGGCGGAATGCCAGCTGGGTTGTCCCGATGATTACGGAAGTTGTTATTGAAGGAATGAAAATTGCGTTAGGAAGATGAAGTGAACCTGCGCAATTACCTAGCGCTGGTTGATTTCTCTGACTGGTTGGATCCGCTTTTTCTTCGATAATTGTATTTTTCAAGAAGGTTGTTGCCTTGAGATTGAAACATGAATGTTAGGTTGGGAATTTGCTTCAGGCGTTCGATATCGATTTCTTGACGAGATGCGATGGATTTTGTGAATTCCAAAATCGATCGATGTTGCCATACACGTCAACGTTATGGTGGCGTGCAGAGAATACTAAATTTCCCAGTAAATTGGTGCTCCGGCCGGGATTCGGACCCGGGTCTTCGGCTCGAAAGGCCGGAATACTTAACCGGGCTATACTACCGGAGCCCTGAGTAATACTACTGAGGTTGAGAGATAGCCCGTGGCGATTACTTTGGTTTGCGGTATATGGCGACTTCGTCTTTTTCGCTGTAGCGTACGTATTCAAAGCCTGCCTCTATTAATTTATTTTCCTCTTCCGGATTTCTTGCATGCGCAACGTGCCATTCGTCGCTTTCAAAATCTATCAGATGAGTGTATGTGTCTGTGTTTTCAAGTTTTTTGTGGCCGAGAATGTTTTGGACGGATTTGATGTTTCTAGTTTTATGGTATTCCATGGTTGCTTTCCAGTGTCTGAGTGTGTGCAGGGTGGATCTCTCGAGTTTAGGGTTCTGGAGGGTTCGGATTAGTCTGATCGATCGTTTGTCAGTATTGAAAAGGGAATGAGAGGCTGAATAGTAGTTGAACCAAGACTTAAGAGTAAGTTCCTAACGACAGATAATCGGAGGGGGCAACAACTAACGACTGCGGAAAAACGAGGGTTCAAAGGTTATTTGTGGCCTTACATTTATTCGCCAGATCATCTGGATCCGGTCTTTGAGGAGTTCAGCTATGGAGACATAGGCGCAAGAGGAAGAAAACTGAGGGCCACTCTGAATCCCGGGGACTTTATGTTCTTTTGGACGAACATTGCAGGTAGACAGTACATTACCGCATACTATATTGTCTCTGAAGTCGTTGATGTTAACAAAACAAGACAAGACAGACTAAAGAGGGGATTCAAGAACCCTCATTTTATTCGCAAGGATAATTACGAAGATGATTTTGTGGTGTTTGGCGACCCAGAAAAATCTAGAAAACTTGGCATCCCCCTGCTATTTGACGAGCGACTTGCAGACAAATTGTCTTTGGAAATTGATTTCTCTCCATCAAGAACGGAAGCACAAAATATCGGCTCAGCGTGTAGACAGCCAAGAAAGTTGACAGAAAATGATGTGAAAGTACTCCTAGATGAAATTGAGGATAATGTCACAAAAGGAAGATTCCCATTATCAATTCCAGATTGGCACGAAAGAGAAATCGAATCGTTAATTGCACGCAACCCAGAACTTCTAGAAAAGGGATACAAGTTTCTCAAAAGAAAAGTTGATACTGGCCATGGAGAGATAGACTTACTACTTGAAGACCGAGAAGGCAATTTGATAGTGACAGAAGTCAAGGAAGGAGTGGCTTCAGAGAAAACACTTACTCAAGTTCTGGACTATAGATCATGGCTAGAGAAAATGAATCCTGGTAAGAAAACAAAAGCAACGATTGTATGTGCTACACCTCATCCAAGACTTCAGAGAGTAGCTAAAGAACTCAATGTGCCAATCTACGTATATGGTGGAAAATTCTACACTGAACAAATCTGAGCGTGCGATCATAGTAAGATATAATGCAGCTAGCACGTAAACGGATCTGGCGGCATGTGGTTTCTATTTTCTCAGGGTAACACATACTAGACGGCAACTAGGAAGCGCTTGCTTTGCACTTAACGAACTTCTCCTTCTCTCATGCACGAAAAATATCGGACGCTTAGATTGTCCTATGGAAACCAAGGCAAACCGATTATTATGTTATATGCGTGGTTTTCTCAATTTTTCATAGTGCAGTCAGTCAAGACACTTGCGACTGGTGCTTATGAAGAATTCGCAAATTCTCCATTCAAGAATAGAAACTGTTTGGTTGTCCAAGAATACCATAATTAGTTATTCCAGTCTTTCGCACTCTTGTTATACTATGCTCTGGGGAACTAATCTCTCAAATGCCCCAATTGGCTTTGTTCTGGGTCGTAGTTGTCAACGTGGGCATCTATTAGGTAGTATTTCCGTGTCTTTTTGATTCTAATGTGATGCCGTGATTGTCCTGTTTCACCAGGAAATAGGCTTCGCAAAAAAAGCAATCTGTCCTTCCTCTTTCATGTCTACAATGATCCAGTGATTCAAGTCCTATTTAGTCGTATCACGCGCGCTATTGCTCATTGTCATGACTCTTTTGGCCTTGATAGTTGGTAAGAGAGACACCCGAAGCAGTCGAGTGTGCGACAATTGACTGATCGCTCGATCCACTAATTTCATTGTGCGTGACTCTGTTATTAAATGGTTAGTCTTCTACTTTGTTCCAGAGCTTGTGTGATCCTAGCAAGTCTTAATAGACTGATACATCAGAAAAAGTGAGGAGAAAATGCATTCTTGGATAGGCACGCTTTCTGAATATTCTTACCCAGTTAACCTTAGTGATTATGAAAGACGTGACCAATTTCCAGGCTATTTTGATAGATTCATAACCGAGAATAGAGAATCAACTGTTGAGTCCGAAGCGCGTGTGCTAAAAGCAATGCTATTCGCTAAATATCTCAGAAACGAGAAAGAAAAGTGAGTTCCACGAATAGTAAATCTAAGACGGTGTTCAACTCTTTCTTGGTTTCTTTCTGTAAACCGTAGCAATTACTGAGGCAAGTAATACTAGGGGTAGAATGATCCATGAGTGAAATTCTGGTATTACATTGGTTGCAATAATATCAATCATGTGAGTATTATGTTCATAGGTGATACTAAACAAACAATGAGTGCCATTATACGTTTCAGTGTAATCTACATTTTTGACTAAAAGGGCATCATCTCTATAAATTGTAAAGTCTCCGGATAGTAATTCTGTTGGAATTGTAATATTACATAAACCTGTAGTTTCAGAAGTTCCATCAACATTAAATCTGATTCTCTTCAATGATGAATCAAAAAATAGGTTTGATACACTTGAATTGCTACATGTCTCTATGACATAAGTATTTGATTCCACGACTACAACAAAAGTGGTTACTTCAAAGGATGGTATTTCAGTGAATACTGCAGTTAAAGTGTGATCAGCGTTCATAGTTACTGTATAAGGAATAGCATCTCCAACATTTACTGAATCGAGCAACCAATGACTAAAGGTCCAACCTGAAGATGGATAAGCAGTCACAGCAACCTCACTACCCTCCTCACGCTCGAGAGATCCAGCAGCAGGAGAAGTAGATCCAGAACCACTTACTGAGATAATCAACTCATGCTCATCAGGAGTAGCTACTTCTACAACTGAACTGTTTGAAGGATCTATTGTGCCGTCTCCTGTCCATGACGCCTTGAAAAAGTGACGCCCCTCTTGAGATAGTGAAACACTAAAGCTTGAAGAGCCGTTAACCAGTGGTTCTGTGCTAAAAAGTACCCAATTCACTTTGTCCCTTGAAGAATAGAGTTGAACGCCTCCAGACGAGGATTTTGGACTAACATAGACCTGAAGCTGAAAAGGTACTCCAACAGCTACCTCCTGAATGAGTGGTGCCATAAAAACCTTAGCCTCATATAATTTAACCCCTATTTGACTCATTGAATGGTAAGGACTAGCAATAATGTTATCAATGCAATAAGAATATGTTCCAATGCTCGAGGTTACAGTAGCTTCTACACTGTCACCATCCTTCCAGAAAACCATCCCTCCATTAACAAACCCGACATTCGAAAGGCCTGTTCCCTCAGCATACCCGTCTCGGTTTAGAAAAACAATCGACTTTACCCCGTCAGGAGCCATTGGCCCTGTCTGGTTACTTTTTGAAAGGTACACTGTAGCAGGTATGTCCTCAGAATCAAGATGAACGGTAACATCGACCCGAAGCAAATTGAAGCTTGAATCAGAAACAAGTGTCCAATCATAAACGTAGTGGACATTTTGCTGTGCCCAAAACTGGTTAGGGCTTTGATTTATGTTTGAATAGACAAGCTTCCGGCTGACTCCGTCCCTAATTGAGATGTCGTAAGTCCAATTTCCAACGAATGAGGCTGTCCTATCTGTCTCTTTCGATATGACATATATCCTAACCGCACAGGGAAAGGGATCATTATCAAGCCTCCCAGACAACCAAACGTATCTTCCATTGGGGACATCCGACGGGAAATTAAAGATTGAAAAACCATCCAGCCACTCGTCTAGTGAGTACCCACTAAAACAATAGTCCATTTGACCTGCAAAAACTGTTTCCTTGAGTATATCTCTAATTCCAATAGTCGAATTTTCTGGGATCTCGGCAATAAAATCGTTCATTTTTCTAAATACAGTGGAGTCGTAATAGTAAAGATCTAACCATCCCTTGTAAAACATGTAACTGCCTGAAACCATTGAATATGCAAAACTGGCTCTTCCATAATACTCAGGAAGGAAAAGCTCACTTCCGTAGCATGCATCTCCAGCAAACGGATTTATCTGGTTCTGCTGTGCCCTAATAGAAACTCCAAAGGCATCATCAATTGCCTCAATATGATCTCCAACAATCCGGAAATAATTGGGGATCCAAAACTGAAAGACATGGATCAGCTCATGGAGTATTCCACCGTCGACTGTGACGTTTGGACCCACAGCAATCGTTCCTTCATATCCTGTAACATTTCCTTGTTCGTCATAGACCGGGTATCCACTAGCATAGCCTGCTACGCCACCCGGCAAGCTATCACTAATGACTATTGTGATGGTTGCATTTTGAGTAATTTTCCAAAACTGCGAGTAAAAGTAGGGTAAATAAGATGTGAAAATCTCGTCAATTGTAGTTTGATCAGTAACAGTCCAATTCGAGCAACGAACGGTGATGTGTGCTCCGCCAGGAACAAGAAAATCCAACTGATCTCCAACGACATTGGCTGAAACCAAGAAGTTCAGATCATTTTGTATTCCCAAAAGAGAACCAGATAACAATATTGATGTGATTGCCGATAAGAACATATAACGCGCACTTTTTTTAATTTTGATACACCCTCACTAATGTCTGTTTTTCCATCTTTTATAAGCGTTCTGATCGCTCGATTTGTTTGATGCGCGGAAAAGGTTAGCAAAAGTGACCCAAAGAGGTCACGGATGGCGGAGTGTGAAAGCCATTATGGACGCATTTTCAGGACCAACTGGGCACTGAAAGATTTCATGGGGTTAACAGATTTGCGAAGTACAGAATCGTATGTTAAGATTGATTGGAGAGTGGAGCCTCCTCTGTGGCATGGCGGTTTAGACTTGTGGTGAGATAGAACTGTCTTCTATTAGTTGGATAAACAGAAGTCTTAATTGCCTGAGCAGTAACATTATTTGATGGACTGAAAGGAGAAAGGAGAATGGTTAAGAAACCTCTTCCCGGAGTAATGATTGCAGTACTTTTCATTAGCATGATTATGCTGGCGTTCAACGTGCAACCAGCAACTGCAGATGAGACAATTACTGGAAACCACATAACCATTGAGGCTCCCGAAGAATACATTTCTAGGCTACAACTTCAGTTAAATATCCTTGACGACCAGTACGAAGCATTGCTCGAACTTGTGGGAGAAGCGCCATATGAAGGCCAAAAAATAGGTATTCTGTACGATTCATCGATAGAGAATGCTACAGCCTATGCGGGTAACCCGATTAGAGTCGGCGAAGGGTTTTGGGACGAAGTTGAGATCATTTGGGGGGTGATTGGTCATGAGTTAGGTCACGATTTTTCGATGTCTACATCAATAGACAAGGTTGTTTTTCCAATTTCACCATTTTATGAAGCGGTTGCGACTTTTCTGGGCGGCTATACCCTCAGTGTTGTATTACCAAAATACTACCACAGCAGTGACGATTATTATAAAATCCCTAACTATAATGGTAGTATCACCTATGTTGTCGCTACATCGGTCGATCAAGAATATTTCAAAAAGGCGTTAGATGCCTACGTCCAAACAAGCCCTGGCGTGGATAACGTGACAGTAGAAGTGGCTATAGCAATGTTGCTAGAAATCGCAAATACATATGGCTGGGACTCAATTAGGACCTTTTGCCGACTATGCTCGGAAGTTAATCAGATACCCTGGACCCCCGATGAGAAGTGGGATCTCTTCGTCCATCTACTTTCCGTTGCAACTGGCGTTGATCTGGTTCCCCTATTCAGGGATAATTGGAATCTGCCAGTGAATTATATCCCAACGTTGGCTGCTCCGACTTTGACGGCTACTCCGGGTACGGTTGACCAGGGGCAGACTAGCGGTTTGACTTCGTCGTCTGTGACGACGGGTGCTTCTCCTTATGTGTATCAATGGTTTGAGAAGGCTCCTAATGGAAGCTATGTCCCGGTCGGCACGAATTCTGCAAATTTCAGTTTTGTTACTTCAGGTGCTACGGCTACTGGTAGTTGGAGCTTCATACTTCAGGTGACAGATAATACGGGTGCAGCGGTGAATTCTTCTGAGGTTTCTGTGACGGTTAACTTTGCGCTTGTTGCTCCAACGGTGTCTGCTTCTCTTTCAACGGTTGATCAGGGTCAGTCTTCCAGTCTTTCCTCTACCGGTGTCACAACGGGTGCCAGTCCGTACACGTACCAGTGGCTTTTGAAGACTCCTGACGCTGGCTCCTACTCGGCGATCAGAGGCGCGGCTTCGCCCAGCTACACCTTTACAACGTCGAATTCCACGACTACCGGGACTTGGAGTTTTGAGCTTCAGGTGACAGATAGCGCTGGAGCGGTGGTGACTTCCAACGCTGCTACGGTGACGGTTAATTCCTCCGCCATTCCAGAGTTTCCGACCATCTCCGTCTTTGCCTTATCCCTAGTAGCTATGGCAGCCGTTGTTGTGTTTCTCCGACGGAGAGCATGGTCGGCCCGCGCCCTTAAAGTGCAGGCCCTTCCAGAGGATGGAGTGAAGAGGAGTTAAATCCAAGCTCCTGTTCTCGGTGTTTCCGGTCAGCGTTTCCTCTGGAGTAGCGCGCGCGCGGTATTCTCTGAATCCTCGCAAACTTGATTCTGAGGCATGGATGAATCCGCAGCGAGCATTACGCCCTCAAACTTTCAAGCTCACGGGACGGCCCATCGGACGTCCTGCAGGAAGCAGAAACAAACCGAAGAAGACAGCTTGAAGCATCAGTAATTGGGGGTTGAGCAGTTCCGTTCGCCGTTTTTTATCCATTTTCTTGATTGATGCGAGCGCGGGCGTCTCACAGTTCCCTTGTGCACTTCATGTAATTGTATTCATCTAGCAGCTTGGCTAATGTTTTGTTGGGCTTGAACTCGTTGAGCGCTTTCACAGCCTGTTCCCTTGTGCATTTCTTGTCCTCCACGTATGAATTAATGACCTCGTTTGCTTTTCTCTTCATCATCGGAATGAAATTGTAAACGTATCCTCGAGCGCTTTTTTGAACTATGTATTTTTCGGCAATGTTTGTGTCCCACATGACAAACAAATGAGGGTTAACCATGTGAAGGACTTTTGACGCCGCCACATCTCGGAAGTTGTATCCAACAGAAATGAAGTTATCAAGAACCTTGAGCATAACCTCAGAGTTTCTGTACTTGTTTCCTTCAACTTGATTAGTTTCTTCGAAATGAAAGTCTTGGATGTTCTCGCCCTCTAAGACATTCAGGAATGGAAGGCTATCATTATGTGCGGCTCTTATTCGTTCTGCAAGCCTTCTTTCTGCTGGTAGGTGGCAGGCCCATTGATTTAAGAAAAAGATGACCTTGCTTTCAATTTCCTCCAACGGGAGACTTCCTAGTTTTTTCCAATCAACGGACTTCCTTGCGGTTAGCCAAGCCTCGTCATAAGCTTCTTCATCTTCTTCAAATTCATTGCACGTTTCAAAAAGCTCACCATATGTTATGGGTTTGTCTGGAGCAAAATGCCCTTGTGGTCTGTCCCGCGAATGATATTTATCGCTGTCTGAGAGCTTCAAAATACCCCCAACTGAGCTTACTTCCAACTGGACTTATAAGACATATTATCAAAAAGCTTGTTCGCACGCGCTCTCTCCCTCTCTCTACGTGTAGCGCGGGCGCTTCATTGAATTTCGCCGAGCAGTTCCGCTCTGCGATTTTTGTCGTAATCGCCTTTCTCAGTCTAGGTGGTCTGTCAGACTGACAGACCTTCGCATAGGGGTTCTCCGAGGCGGTTTTTGTCCATGCTGGCGAACAGTAGAGAAGTTCCGCCAGTTGATGCTCGTTAACACTTCTCTTTAGACCTTTGTCAACGCCAGTGTTACGCTGTTGTCCTACTCAACTTTCTAGCCTTATCCAGCCTTGAAGAGCCTTCAGGATTTTCGTCTAGCTGTTACAAGCCGCTGTCCTAGTTAACGTCACTCTGTGAGGACGCGTTACACATAAGTATCTCCTCGTTGACTGTTCTAATGTGTGACCTTAACGTGCAGAGGAACGAGTCGAAGAGATTTGTGTTACAGGCCATTGAAGACCTCAAAGAACCAGTTCAAGCTGGCCTTGTCGCGACGTGGGTTGAAACGGAATACAACCTCTCTTTGACTGATCGGGCCGCAAGCATGGAGTGTTTGCGACTCATGAGACAGGGGTTATTACATCGACGAGGTGGAAAGTATTCTCTTTCAGAGAAGGGTCAAGCGCGTTTGGACTGGCTTCGTTCCATTATGTAGTAAACCCTACTTCGGCAACGTACAACAGAACAGTCCCAGCTAACCTACAATTTTGAACTTCACCTGTGTGAACCGCCTTTGGGCTCGTTTTAAATGAAAATGTTTAAAACCCCTGAATAACCCTTCATATTCCTTCAGAAATTTATATGAACCCTATAATTCTGAGTGGATTCAATGGGGTGTGGGGAGTGTCGAAATTCTTTCAAGTGACAATGTATTACAAATAACACGTATTTCCAATATATTTGTTAGGCATAATTAACACTCATGATTTATATATTTGATGAGCGAATTGTTACTTTGTCCGGTATATCAAATCGGTTGGAAAGCCAACTTTTTGAGGGGGCATCGGGAGATATCTCCAAAATAGTGGAATCTAACCGGGCTATCCTACCAGAGTGCTAGAGCCCGGAGTCATCATGCAGATATGTCTTCGTTCGAATAAATCTCATCCTTTGATTGCTGTTTTCAAGCATTGCTTCATGGGTGCAAGTATCGTTTCAGCTTTGTTCAGTGTTGGTGCGTAGTAGGCTGTTTTTGCAGAGTTTGTCATTATGGTGTTTATGCCAAGTTTTTCGGTCCATGATACAACTGTGCACACGTCCGCCAGTACGTGGGCTCCGGTGTTCTCGATTTTTCTAACGTAGTTCTTAGCGTTTTCTTTGACGCAGCGTGAAGTACACACCCAGAATTCCGTTCCTTTCCCAACTCTTCTTCCGTCAACCAGCTTCGCAATCTGTTTGATTTCGTTCAGTGAACAATGGGGGCATCCGACGAAGACGAGGTCGGGTTTTGATGTGGGCGAGGTGGAAAGAGTTTCGATTGTGTTTCTTATTTCCCTAGTTTCGACGCTGATTTTTTCGATTCCTCGGTTTTCAGAACGGCTGCGATAATCGAACATGCTTGCCATGCCAGTTGTGCCAAGAGCGGCGCTGAGCTGTTTCAGTTTGTCTTTTGAGGCGCTTCGCAGACCAGAGACTGCCGGGATTCTGTTCCCCAAAATCTTGCCCAAACAGATGCCCAGAGCGCCAAATTCCGTTTCATTGGCTAGCTGCGCTTCTACGCTGACTAGAACCTCGGGCTTCCTGTTTTCTGGCTTGTGCATTCCGTATTCTGGCGTCTTCCCGATTATTCCAGCCGCAAGAGCGCTTGGCCCGCCTTCACGGTTTGTCCATGCGCCAAGCATAGAATTAGCATAGACCACGGCTGAGGATTCGGCCCAGGCAAGATGGGAACCGCGTCTTGGCTGTTTTAGGTAGTATGGCGTGCAGGTCAGGGAAGGTGTTAAGTGCATCTTCTCGAACTGTTTCAGGACGTCCAGTTGCCGATCGCACAAGTGTTTTGGCAGTTTTTTTCCCAAGTATTCCGGGTCAAGGCTCTGAGGGTTCAACGTTGTTTTGACTCTTGCCTTTCCTCCGGCATCCGCCAGTGCTTTCAGAAACTCTATCGGGGCGTCGCCTAATGTTTTGTATGAGACTCCGGAAACGTGTGCTGAGCTTATGGATATGAGCTTTTCTGCGTCGAACAGATCGCCGAGGCGGACAAGTATTCTGATGCAGGTTTGGTTTGCCCAGCCGAGTTCACCCTCGTAGATGTGTTCTTCTTCTTTCGTCAAGTACGTTGTTGTCAGCTCTCCTTGCGCTCCAGAATCTTAACGATCCCTTTGTACGCATCAACCTCAAGCACGTCGCCGGTCTTGATCTTATTAACGTCGACTTGGTCAATCATCGGAATCTCGGCTATTATTGCACCGACGACGACAACGGGGTCCGCAGTTTGGTTCAGAATTGCCTTTGGAGCTAATCCTTTCTTGGCGAGCGAGTAAAGAACGTAGCTGCCTACTGTTGAGCCGTGTCCGTGGGGAAAACATAGAACCATGTTTTTCATGCATTGTCCGCATAGGTCATGGTTTTTTTCGATTATTTTTCCGTCTGTTGGATCAACTCCTCCGAGGAAGCTGATCGGTTTTGAACTTACGAGGGCTTTGGCCCTGCAATGTCCTTCGACGATTACGCGGCCCTTCAAAATCAATGGTTGCATTTAAAAGCACTTTAATAAGATATTTTGGCTGATGATGGGATTCTGCCTAAAATCTTTGTCGCTGCCCTGCTGACTTTTTCACGTTCTTCCTCCTTCGTGTAGACTCGAAGTATGTTGATGAAGCCTTTCAGGGTTTCGAAAATCTTGGAGATTTCGCTTAGTCGCTGGAGGATTTTTTCGCCTTTTTGCGTTCTGTAGAACACGGGGATTTCCATGGTTTCCGTTAGTACTGAATGTTCGTAGGGAACGGATGGAACGGTGGGTACGTCGATTATGACGTCTTCTGTTTCAACCTTCGCTTCTCTCGCAATTTCCGATTGAAGCTGTTTTCTGTAGGTTTCGCGGCTGAATATGTTTGAGACCATAGCGTCTTTTTCGTAGAAGGTTTTTTCATAAGCGCACTTGAGCATTTTTCTTCTTTCTAGGTTTTTTATTATTCCGCTGGATTTTTTGCAGTTTTTCAGCATGCTATACGCCGTGTAATCATCCATGGTAAGGTATTGTTCTGGAGTTTTGAAGCTTGTCAGCCCGAGTTCTTCGTTTGCTTGTTCCATCGCCATTGCAAGCATTATTTGTGCTGCTCTTCCGACTCGGTGGAAGTATATGCTTTTGAAGGATTCTATGCGGGCGATTATGAAAGACTCAAGAGCTGATAACGCTCCAAGCTCGACTGCAAGGTTTTCACCCAGCACGTCCAAGTTGTGAATCAGTCGGAAGATGTCGATGTAACCGTATTCGGCGCCTGTGTGATGTGTGTCTCGGACGATGAAGTCTAGTTTGTCAACGTCAACGCTGCTGCTTATTATTTGATCTAAAAAAGCCTTTTTGGGTTTGTGAAGTTCGCCGACTGCCAATTTTCCAACATCTTCAGGCTTGTACCCTGCTTTACTTATTATGTCTCTCAGCTCGCTCTTCTGAACTATCCAGGAAGTCATGTCCTCATGCGTCTTATCCAGTTCTTTGATGAGCAATTGCTCAAAAACGTGTGAAAACGGGCCGTGTCCGACGTCGTGAAGAAGCCCTGCGATCCTGACCATTTCCGCTTCGTCCTCGTTGACATATTTCGAGATGTTGGGGTTTTCAACAACCCTGCCGGCCAAGTACATGACGCCAACAGAATGTTCGAAGCGCGTGTGATTCGCTCCGGGATAAACGTATTCTGCGCCTGCGAGCTGCCTAAGCCTGTGAAGTCTCTGAACAGGGTAGGAATCAATGATTGCCTTTTCCCCTTCAGTTATGTAAACATACCCGTGCACAGGATCCTTTATCTCGCCCCAATAATCTCTGGGCATAAGCAGCTTCTCCAGCCAATTTTTGAATAATAGTTAATGCAGCTTCACTCTTATAATGCCTGACGCTGAAATGATTGCGAAAACTCACGTGAGCACTGCCGACAAGCCATCAACCAGGATATTGCAAAATCACCCTATACGAATGACCTTTCGCTAAACTCCAAGAGTGCTCGTTGCCTGCCTATTCTCTGCCAGAAAGCATTACTATGTAGTCTGCCGTATCTGCGCACATGTCTCCGGCCTGTTCGATGAATTCGATAAAATCGTCGAAAATCACGATAGTTCCCGCATTCATCTGCGCTCCATATTTGATGAACAACTTCTTTGTCCTCAAGTAATCGTCGTCGAGTCTGTGTTCACTCTCTTCAACTTTGTTTGAACCTTCTATTGCTTCCATTGGAGTTACTGGGATCTTCTCAATGCTAATACGCAAAGCATAAGCACAATCCACGAGAGCTGAAGTCATGCGCAATGTATTTTCGCGGAGTTCTTGCGGTAGCTCAGTGTCCGCAAGCATTGCTAAACATCTTGCAGCGTCCTTCACGTGGTCTGCAAGCGTGTCGAGTCTTTTCACGAGGTGCAGCAAATCCTCACGGTAGTCCGCGAACAAAGCTGCACCTTTTGACAATTCCTTGAACACTTCTGTTCTTAATCTGTCTACCTCTTCTTCGGTTTTGAAAAGGTTCTGGATGCGCTGCATTGCTTCTTCCTTGTTTTCCTGGGCTATGCTCTGCGTTGCCTGATGTAGCAGGGTTACAGTGTCCAAGGCTTTTGCTATCTGTTCCTGAGCTAGGTCTAAGGCTTTGGTTCTTCGACGCTTCTCAAACCATGTATAACTTCTCTTTTCCAAACTTATGTCTCCTCAAATATTCTGATTATCAAAAACGATCTCTTCCAAAGTCCACCAGCCTTCATAGCAACTGTCACCTGAGAATTATTTTTTGGCCGGTTGCGATGTAGTAGATCGCTTCCCCTACGTAAGTGGCATGATCTGCGATTCTCTCGAGGTATCTCACCACTAGAACAGTGCAGATTATGCACTTAGTGGCGGGAGGAGCTTTCGACAATTTGTCCAAGTAAATGGAGTATATCTTGTCAACTTCGTTCTCGGTGTTGGCAAGTGATTTGGCCATTTCTCCATCATTGTTTCTCAGAGCATCCATGCTCATATGAACCATGCTTGTGACTTTTTCGGTCATCTCTTCCATGAGATCCCAAGAGTAAGCACATTTTTCCGAGGCAGCAAATTTTTGTTGCGTAAGAACGATGTCCCAAGCGTATCGACCGTATCTTTCAAAGTCATACGAAATTTTCATGTACGAGTTTATTATCCTTAGGTCAGACGCAACAGGCTGATACTTGACTATCAGTTCAAAGGCTTTGTCTTCCACACTTACAGTCATCATCAGGAGCATTTCTGAAAGTTCTCGGACTTCCTCACTTACATCTGTGCCCTTGATGAAACCTGCAATCGCCCTGGTGACGGTTTTCTCCGCTATGTCGCCCATTTTCAGCAAGATCGTTGTCAGCTGTTCCAAACCAGAATCTAACAGTCTGCTCATGTTTTCACTTAACCAAACTTCCCGGTTATATATTTCTCCGTAATCTCACTCTTCGGATTCTCAAATATGTCTTTAGTGGACCCATATTCTATGAGCTCTCCAAGATAAAGAAAAGCCGTGAAATCTGAGACTCTCGCAGCCTGCTGCATATTATGCGTGACAATCACCACCGTGTAGTCGTCCTTAAGTGACACAATCAACTCCTCAATTTTCGCGGTCGCAACAGGATCAAGGGCTGAGCACGGCTCGTCCATCAGTATGACTTCGGGCTGCAACGCAATCGCTCGTGCAATGCACAGTCGTTGCTGCTGGCCGCCTGAGATGCTCGTCCCAGGCTTCTTCAAGTCGTCCTTCACTTCATCCCACAAGGTCGCTTGTTCAAGGCTGTGTCTGACAATCTCGTCGAGGTTCTTCCCCTTCTTCAACCCCGTCAACCTTAATCCTGCTGCTACGTTATCGTATATGGACATAGTGGGAAAAGGATTAGGCTTCTGGAAAACCATTCCGACCCTTCTACGTATCATCACTGGGTCGACTCCTCTCGCGTAAATGTCTCTTCCGTCAAGAAGCACCTGTCCTGACATTCCGGCTCCCGGAACCAATTCGTGCATTCTGTTGAGACACCGTACGAATGTTGACTTTCCGCACCCTGAGGGGCCTATTATGGCGGTAATGAAGTTGATTCTAATGTGGAGATCTATGTTTTTCAAAGCTTGCTTAGCGCCGAACCATGCATTCAGTCCAATGCTTTGCATCTTTTCGCGAGTTGGAGCTGAATTTTGCATATTAGGAGTCTCCTTAACGTCTGCGCTGCCCTTCATTTGTCTCTCACCTTCCAAGCCGACCTCTGCTCGCCACTCTGACGCCAATGTTAATGCTTAAAACCATTAAAATCAGTACCAAAGCGGCACCCCAGCCTTGAGACTGCAAATAGGGATAGGGTTGAAGCGAATCTCTCCAGATTCTCAATGGCAACGCATCCAAAGGCTGATTCACACCTTGAAAGAAGTAGTTGTTGCCCAAAACTGTCATAATTAACGGTGCAGTTTCACCTGCTATTCTGGCAACAGCCAGAAGGGTACCAGTGACTAGCCCTGCTCTAGCGGCTGGCAAAATGACGCTGACTGTGGTTCTCCACTTGTGCACGCCCAAAGCAAGTGAGGCTTCTCGAACTGAATTTGGAACCAGTTTCAGCGATTCCTCAGTGGTTCTGGCAACTATTGGAATTAGCATGAACGATAACGCTATGGCGCCTGCAATGGTAGAGTAGCGACCTATGATAATGGCGACAACAATGCCGAAAACAGTAATTCCAACTACTATTGAAGGAAACTCTGTAAGCACATCGTTGACTGTCCGCATTGCGGTAGCATACTTATTGGTGCCATACTCCGCCAAGTATACTCCAGACAGTAAGCCTATGGGGATCCCGATTAGGCTGGTTAGACCTATAAGAATTAAAGAACCTTGTATGGCAGGACCTATGCCACCTCCAGATTCCCCTATCGTCCCAGGACCTTGCGTAAGGAATGCGATACTCAGTTGCGGTGCCCCTCTTACAATGACTTCAAAGAGAATGCTCAATAGTGGTATAACTGCGATGATTACGCAAACGCCGCAGAGAAGAAAGAAGAGGCGATTCTTGAATTTCCTGAAAGAATAATTGGTCATTTACTCCACGGCACCTCCTTTCACCTTCAAAACGCGAGTCACCATTATCTGTGCTACGATGTTTATGAGAAGACTCAGCAAGAGCAAGATTAATCCGACACCGATTAACGCAGAGCGTTCAAGTGTTCCCGGTGTAGTTTCCAGGAAATTGTTTGCTATTAATGAAGCCATTGTCTGACTTGGCCTAAAAAGTGAGGTAGGCATTGCAGCGGGACCAATAGTATTTCCTATTAGCATAGTAACTGCCATTGTTTCTCCCACTGCTCTTCCCAGACCGAGAATGATTGCACCGAAAAGTCCGGAGCGACCGTAACTTAGTACCCAGTATCGGATCACTTCCCATTTTGTTGCTCCGATGCTGTACGCGCCTTCCCTGATTGAGTCAGGAACTGCACTAATGACTTCTCTCGAGACAGAAGCCACAGTGGGTATGATCATGATTGATAGGATTATTCCGGCGGTGAACACGTCCAAGCCGAAGGGTGTTCCGCTGAATATCGGAATCCATCCCAGGTAAGTGGAAATTGGGGTCTCGACGTAATTTTGAAGCCAGAAACGTAAGACGAAGAGCCCCCAAAGCCCATATACTACGCTTGGGACGGCTGCCAACAATTCCACAAGATATGCCACCGGCACTCTTAGGGTTTTTGGAGCCATTTCTACAAGAAAAATTGCTATACCCAAGCTTATGGGCACCCCAATGAGAAGCGCAATACTTGATGTGGCAAGCGTTCCGAGGACATAGGGAAGAGCACCGAACACTTCCCTTCCTTCGACGGGATTCCATTTTGTTCCAACAAAGAAATTGATTCCGAACCGTTCCAAAACTGACGTGGAACCTGCGATAAGAGTGTACGCGGTAATTATGAGGATGACTAGGGCGGATGCTGCAATTATGGCGGCCAAGATTTTGAACAGATTATCTCCTGTTAGCTTCTTAGTCATGCGCATCTGCTCTTAGATTATGAAAGTGTATTAACAAAAAAGAGTTGTGATGTGGCAAAGCTGTGTGCCACAGTGTTTAGGTTGTTGGCAGGGTTTGTCCGTTGAAGGTTATTGATTGGATGGTTGCTTCGTCGATTTGCACTACGTTTGCCGGAAGTTGCGCGTATGCTAGGCTTGGCGCAAGCTGTTGACCATCGTGCACAACCCACCAAAGGAACTGTACGAGTGCTGTTGCTTTGGCTTGTGTCATTCCTGGAATCACGTTGAGTTCCTTGTATACTAGCAGATAGGTAAGGCTGGCTATTGGATACGCTTGGGAGTCTGGAGCATTGAGAATATTCACGTTTGCCCAACTTGCACTGCCTGCTGGTAAACCCATTGAAGCGGCTGATTTAGCAGCGGCCTCTGTTGATTCGAGCGATGGCAGAATCCAGTTTCCTGCGATATTCTGAACTGCCGCAACGGTCATGTTGTTTTGTAATGCGTAAGCTAATTCTACGTAGCCAATGGCGTAAGGTTGTCCTTGAACTACTGAAGCTACTCCGGTGTTGCCGTTTGCGCCTATTCCAACTGGCCAAGCAACTGATTTGCCTTGTCCAACTGAGCTGTTCCATGAGGCACTTGATGCGCTAAGGTAGCCTGTGAAGACGAAGGTTGTTCCGGAACCGTCGGACCTGTGGATCGTTAGTATGCTTTTGTTTGGGAGAGTTACGTTTGTGTTGAGGTTTTGTATGGCTGCGTCGTTCCAGCTTGTTATGGTGCCCTGGTAGATGTCGGCGATGACTTTGCCTGTCAAGTGGAGCCCTGTTGAGAAACCTGGCAAGTTGTAAGATACTGTGTCTACGCCGATTGTTTCTGGAATATGAAGAGCGTTCGGTATGTTAGCGGCGTCTGAGGCGCTTAATGGTGCATCTGAGGCTCCGAAGTCGACCGTTTGGCTTTTGAGGGCGGATACTCCTCCTCCGCTGCCGATTGATTGGTAGTTGATTTGGACATTGGTCTTTACTTGTGTGGTGTACTTCGTGATCATGGCGTTGAGTAGTGGATATGGGAATGTTGCTCCTGCGCCATTCAATGTGACCGTTGTCTGAGAATTCGATGAGTTGGCTTGAGATAGGAACATGTAAGCGATTGCTCCTCCTACAATTATGGCGATTGCGACTACGGCGATCGTGATTGTATATCTAGTTTTCATTTCTTGTTCCTCGTTTTTGTTACAAGATAGGTGCGAGTCCGTTATATAGTCATTCGACATAAACTTTATAGTCTATATAGAAGTAGCATTTATTCAATAGAATAGTTAGATTCAATGGAACACAATGGGTGAAGGTTTGGTTTGGCCAAAGTAGTAGAAAAGAGGAATGAAGAGCAGAGGAAGCTTCAGGTGACTGGTGGGTCTACCTATATTCTTTCTCTGCCGAAGGAATGGGTTACTCGGAATCAACTCAGTAAAGGAAGCTTGATGGTTCTTTGTGAAGAAGACGATGGATCATTGTCGATAACATCTTCAAGGCTTGAAAGGAAGGAAAAAAAAGATGAGGCGTTTATTCGAGTTTCGTCAAGTGACAATCCAGATGCAGTTATGAGAAAGGCGATTTCAGCTTACTTGATTGGCTACAACATGCTTCATGTAAGAGCCCAAGGTCTCCAGCCGTTGGCAGTAGGGTTGAGAAATTACCTGAAGAATTTCGCTAGAAATTACTTGGTGGGGGCGGAAATCGTGATTGATTCTCCGACAGATCTGACCCTGCAGATCTTGCTCAATTACTCAGAACTTAGTGTTCAAAGTGCGTTGCGCAGGATGTCGATAATAGCTGCGTCAATGCACAGGGAAGCTGTTGGTTGTCTTGAAAGTCTGGATTATTCTGCCGCTAAAGCAGTTGTCGAGACAGACCGGGAAGTTAATCGATTCAGTTTGTACATCGTGAGATTGTTGAAGTTAGCGGTTTCCAACGCTCGAATTGTCAGGGAAATTGGCTTAGACAATCCACGGGATTGCCTAGGGTACAGGCTGATAGTGAAATCTGTAGAGAGGACAGCGGACCACGCCACGAAAATTGCTGAAAACATATTGTTCCTGAAAGATCCAATAAATCCGGAGCTTCTTGAAAAAACAGGAAAATTGAGCAGCTTGGCTATTTCTATGTTTGAAAGCGCCGTGGAAGCTCTGTTTAGACGTGATTACAATTTGGCTGAAAGTGTAATTGAAAAGTTAGCCCAAATTCACGAGCTGGAAAAGGATGCCGTTCTGTCTTCTCATGCTGTCCAAATCGACCAAATCTCTAACTTGAGATTACTCATTGAAAGCGTAAGAAGAACAGCAGAATATGCGAGCGACATTTCAGAAGTGGTGCTCAATCTAAACGTAGAATCTGTAATTGGATAACAGGAGCGCGCACTAAGAAAATGAGAAGGCCACGAAAAGAGAATTTCAAAAAAGTTCAAGAGGCTTTCATCAGGTCGATGTCTAATAGCCAATCGTTCAATTCAGACCTCGACATCGATCTCGAAGACGCCTTTTCCTTATCATCTGAAATCGAGCGAGCAACCATTCTTCTCAATCGTCTCGTCATGACGGACATCGACCTCAGAAGTGAATAAAATACCATGGCTCACTCAATTTCTCTTCACGTCGTCTTTTCTTGCTTTTCCTCTGCATTATACAACCCTCAGCTACAATGCAAGACAATCCGACTTATCTTGCATTCCCAAATATTCTATGACGCAATATTTACTCTATATAGAAGAAATCAGAGCGGAGCGAAGACAGGCCTTTGCTTGAAACACACGCGCTACTGAACTAGGAAAGCTGAAATCGCTGTATAAGAATATAGTATGTGGTAGTTGAACTTGAGGAAGATTCTCTTTACATGCGTAGAAAACGCTAGCTAGCTAAGAGGAAAAAATAGCCAAATTCCGAGAAGTTCGAGAAAAAATCAACGAAAAGATAAAAACATGGTTGAACGACAGAGGCATCACGGAAAACTGAAAGCCCCAAGATAGTCGCGCGCGGTACTTTACCCCTAAACCCAAGAAAGACGGATGCGGGAAGGTTAAAACTGAACTAAAAGAAAACTACTTACCGTACTTGTCGGAGTTCCAGATACGTCAATTAGCGCGCGCTGGAAATAGTCTGCACCTTCTAAAACACTTATCGGCAGACAACAATCACTCTCACTTGGTCACAGGCGTCTTCACATCGATTGGCAATCATTTCAATAGCTTTAAAGAGATCATCCAGTAATATGGCGGTTCCTACCCGAATCTTCTCCTCTCTGGTGATCAAACGTCTGAAGTTTTCAAATAGGTCGTCGACTTTCTCTTCTAATCGTTCAACTTCGTCTGCTGCTTGCAGGGCTTCTTCGCGTTTTTCCGGTATGCTATTGATGCATTTTCGCAGCGCCGTGGCACATTCTTTAGCGCTTTCCACCATCTTGACCAGCGCTTTTTTGAGGTTTTCTGACACATCTTCCATTGGAATGGCACTTAAGATCCGGCTTGATTCTTGGCTACAGTCTGCGACCATGTCGACGCACTTCATTAGGTTCATGAGGTATTCTCTGTCTGAGGGCGGCAGCTCCCCGCATGTCAGTTCAGTCATAATAGCTCTCCTCAGTCCATCGGCTTCCTTCTCAGAGCTTGTGACTCTTCCTATTGCAACCTTGGCTTCTTTTTCGTTGAGATCAACCGCTGCTTTTACAGCTCTTTCGAGGTCTTCAACTGAGCTCATTGTTGTCGCAAGATGGCGTTGCATCAGGGTCATAGCTTTTGATTCTCTGCGTTTTCCAAACCACTTCAAGAGTTCACTCAACAGCTAATTCCTCCCTTAACCATTTACCTGCATATGCGATACATAACCTTTTTTCGCTTTTAAAAGTAACCGTAATCACATCGCCTATGTTGAACCATTCTTGCTATCAAAGAATGCATTAAAAGGGTGAATGCATCTGGCGGACAACAGGCAGACACTCACATGAAATTGTTTGGATATGTCCGTTTTTGGATACTGTCCCTTTGCTAGCGCGTGCTATCCACCTTCATGCTCCAGCACTAGTACGTCACCTACTATAGTCATCCTACAGCTGTACAGCAGCTCAAATTGCAGATCAGAATGTTGAAAACATCACGAAAAGGTAGTTTCGTATGACAATACAAATTCAGAATGATTAAACGAGACCTTTTCTGGGTTTTTCTGCCCTTCACTCGCCATCTTTTAGTAAGTTGAATCTACATAACACTTCAAAAACCGCTAATCCCCTAATTGCGCGCGAATTGGGAATGACATGCTTCGAACGCCACCTGAAGAATCTGTAGCTGGAAGACGGCGTTTTACCTATCGCGCACGTTCTGAGAATAAAACACTTGTGGTTCACGTTGCAAAAAAAAGCGTAACGCCGTGTTAACGCGATTCCGAGAATAGTTCCGTGTGTTAACGCGGAAAGGAGCTTAATTCTTCAAGAATAGGTCTCAGAAACAGAGTGTCACAATTTCTCAAAAATCAACATAGTGTTAATTGGAATTCGATCGATCGATCACCCGGGCGATGTGGAGCGTGGTATTTGCGTTTTCATCGCTGATTGTGTTCTTCTTAGGGCCTTGGGACGGGAATCGAATCGTAGACTAACGGAGACAACGCATAACATATGCAATGAAACTGCTGGGGCTCACGAATTGGCCGCTGTTCAGGCAGCAGATTATGTCTCCATCGTGGGTTCAGATCCCATCTCTGAACTGACCGATTGTAGATGAAACTCGCGAGCTTCTTCACTTTCACTCTACTCTCTTCACAGTTCAAAGGTGTCGTTTCACCGCTGCATTTTTAAAAGCTCTAATCATCCGTACATTGTGAGGTCATCTAGGTTCTGGTTTCAATACAAGACATGAGAAGGAGAGGTGGACTGGTGCAGCAGAAGACGTTGGCTCGCTTTCCCGAGATTGGCGACAAGAAGTGTGACGACGACATGTTTGTCGAGTTGACAATATATAATGTTCCAGCCAGCCTGCTCCGAGAATTCGCTCAGAAGATAGTTTCGCCTTGCTATCCAGGCGGAGTCAGCGACGCAGTCAAAGACTTGATGCGAAGGGCTATCCTCAACCACGATATGAACCAGAAAGATGCAGCCGTCCTTCCTATACTGGATAGACCAAGGGCTGCTGAGCATGGTTAGGACCCAGCGCAAGGTCTAAGAGCAACATTACTTGAACGGAAAGCGCTTGTGCGAGTGTAGGCGTGCCTCTCTGAGCATTTCCAAGAAATATCATGAATTGAGTGGGCCCTTATTCAATGATTTAGACGCGAGCGATCAATCAATCGATCTCTTGAGATTCTATCAACCTCATTTTTAGTTAGTATTTTCCATTTGCTGTGATTGTCCAAATCGACTGGCAAGATGTCTTGTGGGTCTTTCATCGGCTGATCATTTGTGTCTTGCACTAGGTCTCTTCGAGCAATTTCAAGAATTCTTCTCTTGACATTTTTGCGTCCTTGATTATTTTCAGAAGCAGTCCAATGCCGATCTTCTCCCCAGCGTGCACTGGAACCACAGTGATTCTTCCGTCAGGATGTTTCAAAACAACATGGCTGCCATGTTTTCTTACGATGTTGAAGCCCAAACTAGACAGGATCTTGATGATCTTCCTTGCCGGCAAAGATGTCGGCGACGACCTTACCGGTCAAGTGGAGGCCAGTTGGGATACCGGGTAGATTGTATGCTAATGTGACGGCACCGATAGTTTCTGGGATGTGAAGAGAGCCGGGTGCTTTCGCCATGTCAGTGGCCCCGAGTGGTGCGTCCGAGGCAGCGAAGTCTACTGTCTTGCCCTCGAGAGCCGCAATGCCTCCTCCACTGCCTATCGATTGATAGTTGATTTGTACATTGGTCTTTTGTTTCTGATACTGCGAAATCATGACGGACAGTAGCGGGTACGGAAAAGTAGCTCCTGAACCGTTTATTGTTATTGTTTCTTGGGTGGGTTGTGATAGGGACAGATAACCAAATATGCCTACTGCAATGATTACAATTGCGACTATTGAAATTACAAGTTTGTACTTCATTTTTTCACTTTCTTTTCATACCTTTTTTGCATTCAATTTTCGAATCTAGAAAGGTTAAGCAAAATTATATAGATTGCTTATGTATTCTTTATATACTATATAGAAAAACACTTAATAAATAGATTGCAGCTTTACTATAAAGATGACCAGTTTGTTGCCGAGTTCCAGAAAACAGGAAGGCGAAATGAGAAGGCTTCAAGTGACAGGCGGGTCTACCTATATAGTTTCCTTGCCTAAGAAGTGGGTCACGAGAAACCAGCTCAGGAAAGGCAGCTCTCTGCTACTGTTTGAGGAAGAGGACGGTTCCTTGTCAGTCTCATCACCGTCTGAATTGACGAGAGAGGAGAGACCCGACGAGGCCCTTATTAAGGTGTCCGCAAACGACAACCCAAATACAATAGTCAGAAAAGCCGTATCGACCTATCTAGTCGGCTACAACATGATTCACCTTAAGGCCAGGGAACATCAACAAATGACTGCCAGACAGAGGAATACTGCAAAAGACTTCGCCCGTCGTTTACTCGTTGGAACTGAGATCGTTGCTGACACCCCGACGGAACTGATATTGCAGGTTCTGCTGAGTTATCCTGAACTCTCGATCCAAAGTGCTCTGAGAAGAATGTGTATCATAGCATCCTCGATGCATAAAGATGCCATGACCGCACTGAAAGATCTTGATTCACAGCTGGCAAGAAGTGTTGTTGCGACGGACGACGAAGTTGACAGGTTCAATCTGTATATAATACGCCAGCTCAAGACGGCGATACAGAATCCAAGAATCATAAAGGAAATAGGTCTGAAAAACGCGAGAGATTGCCTTGGCTACCGTCTTGTTACAAAGTCTGTGGAGAGAACAGCCGACCACGCGGCCAACATCGCAGAGAACGTCTTGCTCCTCAAGAAGCCCATAGACCGAGAAATTCTAAAAAACCTTGAAGAAATGAGCACCCTAGCCATTTCGATGTTTGAAACCGCAATAGAATCACTGTTCAGACTGGACTTCAACCTTGCGGAAAGCGTAATCCAAAAAACAAAAGACATCACCTTCACGATGAAGGAAGCCCTGCTCTCTTCCAAGAGAATTGGAATCGAAGAAATCGCCAACCTAAGGTTGGTCATCGAAAGTCTGAGAAGAACAGCGGAGTATGCAAGTGACATTGCAGAAATCGTTCTCAACCTGACCGTGGAATCAATAATAGGATGAAAAACTTGCTGTTCAAGAAGGAGCTTCAGGCTCTCTAAATCTGGGCCGACGTCCCGATAACCGATAAAGATCCGTCTTAATGTGTAGAACGAGAAAATAGTATGATCCTAAAAAAGTGAGGCTAGGCCAGACTGAAGTCGATGGCTAAGAGCCAATCGACAATGTCCACGTTAGTTCTCTGCTCGAGTTCCTTGGGTTCCCTTCTCCTTTTCTCCAAGTTGATCACTTTCCGGCAATTTGCCATTATCTTTTCATGCGTGAACGAAGTACCAAGGTTCAGTAGGAATGCTTCTGTTCTTGATTTTTCTGCATCTTGCCTTTGCCATTTTCATCACCAACAGAAGATGGGCGGCGTTCCCTTATGTTGATTCTCCACATAGTGTACGCATGACTAATTATTCTATATAGCAAAGGACACCGGTTTATGCATTAAGACGCGGTGCGTGCCCTCAAAATAGCGTGCACGCAAATCATCAACTATTCGAAATGTAGTGATCTCATGAGCTGAGAAACTGAACATATTTGGATCATATAGTGAACCGGGGACAGGAGGCTGCTTGGGAGAGTGAGAAAAAGGTGTATGCAGCTCCAGTTCATTCAGCGCGTTCGTTTCTTCTCAAGCGATCCCACATGAGACCTTTTTGTCCGAATCGGTATCGTCTCATATTCAAATAGCGGAGTTTTCTTCATTTCCTCTTCTCCTAAAGAGACAGCAGGAAGCATTGCCGCACTAAAGTGCGTTTTCAAAATAGAAACTATAGCTCTATATAGAAAGAGGGGTGATAGGCCTGCATCTTTCTTTGACGGGGTCTTTCATCTGTAGTGTTCAGCCATTTCTTTGTTGAAGGGCAGTGCTAAGATTTCTTCGACAGCGTCTTCGGCTTGCGTTAAGGACCTCGTTCTCGGATCATTCAGGAGCCATTCATTCAGCAATTCTCTGCTGCCTTCCAAGTAGGCTTCGAGAGCCCACTCCATTCTTAACATTCTGGGGATGATTGCGTGCAGCATCAAACGTTTCGGGAATTCTCCCACACGTAACTTCTGAACTCCGCGTCTGCTCACGAGTGCCGGAACTTCGACGACAACGTCGTCAGGGATACCGTCGATAGCGCCCTCGTTTGGAACATTGACTTGAAATGGGTTCTCTTTGTCGTTTACTATGGCGTCAACGATTGGTACATGCTGTTCCCCGCTGTTCACGGGAGGAAATTCTGCGGTCACCGTGGCGGAGGGATCATCGTAGATCTTGCACATTCTGTTAAGTTGTTTTCTCAGATCTGCTTGGTATCGGGCCCAACCAATCTCCGAATCAAAACCGCCCAAGGGACCGTACCACCTTTTCTTCGTTTTGAGATCGGTGTGATATTTCCAGCCGCCACTTCTCGGCGTGTCGCCAATTGGGAACAGGCCGAATCTTTTGTAAATGTCCACAGCGGCAGGAGACATGTCCGCGTCATAGTACTTGGGGTTCCAATTTTTCCAGAATCTATGCGCCTCAGTTCTTATCCACTCATCGAGTAAGGGATAGGCGTTCTCGCCGTCATATCTGAACGAAGTCATCCAGATACAGTGGTTGAAACCGATTGATTCAACCTTCACCTTTTTCAAGTCGAGTCTTAGGGTTTTTGCCACTTTCCTATAGCCAAAATGTCCGTGGCAGAGACCTATCACTTTCAGCTTGGTCTCTCTCGTCAAGAGAGAGCAGACTTCAAAGAGAGGGTTTGCTGTTTGAATCAACCATGCGTCAGGGCAAATATCCTCCATGTCCCTAGCGATGTCAAGACACAACTTCAACTGATTATAACCACCAATTGTGGGATAATCAGAAACCATATTGTGATCTACACTGTCTATGCCTCTGTAGTACCCGTATTTTTCCGCAACATTGCGTTGCGTCTCGTAGTTAGCGTGGCCGCCGGCCAGTGCCGTGTTGAAAACGAAGTCTGCGTCCCTCAACGCCTCTTTCCTGTCAATGGTTTTTTCAAACCTCAGCTTGGCTTTGACCTCTGTCGCATATCTTTTCGCAAGGCCATACACTACTTCGAGGCGTTTTCTATCAACATCCATGAAGGAAACCGTGCTTCCTCCGAGGCTCTTTGTCAAGCAAAGATCCTTGACTAAGACCATCGACCATGCCATGCTCCCGGCACCTACGATGCTCATTCTAACCATTCAAGCCTCACCGGTTCTACACAAGTAACGTCGCACGTACATAACTCTAAGGGTATCACGGAAAACCGACGACTGATTTGTCGACGCATGAGCTTGGAAGCGAACAGCAAGTCTGAAAACAAAATCGCCTGCTCAGTAACATGCTCCATGGAGTTGCTGCAGTCTAAAATATCGATCGATCTATCGCTTATTTTTTGCTTTCTTTCTTTTCAGGCTTGTATTCTGCACTTTGGAACAGTGGACTGGAGATTATTAGATCTGCCGTCGCTCTGTTACACGCAGTTGGTACGTTGTATAAAACAGCTATTCTGAGCAGTGCTTTCACATCCACATCGTGAGGGTGAGCTTGTAGGGGGTCCCAGAAGAAAATTAGATAGTCCAGTTTGTCATTGGCAATTAAGGCGCCAAGTTCCATGTCTCCGCCATAGGGGCCGCCCTTGAGCAAGGTAATTTTCAATCCTGTTTTATCCGTGATTTTCTGCCCAGTGTTACCAGTTGCATACAAGTTGTGGGGAGACAACGTTCCTTTGTTGAAATCAACCCACTCAACCAAATCGTCCTTCTTATTATCATGAGCTACTAGACCGATGTTTCGTCTTTGCAACAAGACCTCACTTCTTCAGATCGAGTCGAACGTATCCAATAATCTTAAACCTTTCTGAAAGCAGGTTGTGTCAGAACCACGTGCTCTTTTGGTTTGCGCGTTCTTCTTAGTAAAAATTGTTTCCACAAATGATATTTCCCCTTAGAGCTATAATTAGGAACGGTGAAACTGTGAGGAAGGCGATTTTTGGAATTGTTCTAACAGTGTTGTTAGCCGTGGTAGTTCCTTCGATGCACGCGAGCGCGACCGGAGCAACCATGTCGGTTGTTCCAAACGACCTACACGTCCTTCCTGGGGACACTTTCACGGTGAATGTGACCGTAAACAGCGTTAGTGACCTGTCTGCATGGCAGGTTGCGTTGAGATACAATGGCACAGTCATCAATTGTACTGATGCATGGGTTCCTGCAAACGATGTCTTCGCCGAAAAATCAACCTTCCCTCTGCCACCGATTCTAAATGAGCCCACATTCGACAGGTCCAATCAGACGTTACACTACCTGGATGGATACAATGACACATTCTACGGCAATTTGCTTCTTAGTGGATCGGTGAACGTGACAGAAGGCATTTTGTGCCAGATGAATTTCACGGTTCAAACATACGGCTACACGCTCCTAACCATAGCGACCAAGGCTAACCCCGTTCAGTTCGGGAAGAATTTATGGGATACGCGCTATAGCATCCTGCAAGACTCGAATTCTCTAGACGTGGCTTTCACCGAGCAAAACGGAACCGTGCTGAGCGGGGCTGAAAACACTCTCACGATAGTTGCTTCTAGCGGAGGAACCACCGACCCTCTGCCTGAAACATACACCTATCCTAATGGAACATCGGTTCAAGTCAATGCTGTCTCTAACGCGGGCTACTTCTTCGACCACTGGCTTTTAGACGGTTCCCCGGGAGGCTCAGCCAATCCGATAAGCCTTCTCATGACGAGCAATCATACTCTAAGCTCGGTTTTCTCCCCGCTGCAGTACACTGGAACAATTTACATCAGGGCCGACGGAGAACTTGATCCGCTAGATGTGCCTGTTTCAACTCTTGACAACGTGACCTACACTTTCACTGGGTCACTTTTTGGTTCCACCGTAATAATTCAGAGAAGCAACATAATCATTGACGGAAACGGGTACACTCTTCAAGGCAGCGGCGTCGGAGAGGGCTTCAACCTGTACAATGTTGACAATGTGACAGTTAGAAACACAAACATCAAGGGCTTTGACCGCGGCGTCTACTTCTACTTGACGCACCAGAGCTCAGTTTCTGACAACAACGTGACAGAAAACAACTTTATCGGCATTTACCTCTATGGTTCATACAACACCGTTTCCAAGAACAACGTAACTGCAAACAGCGGAGACGGCGTCCGCCTTGAAACCTCTTCAAACAACACCATATCCGGAAACGTTTTCGCAGATAACAATCGTGGCATAATTCTTGATCACTCTTCAAACAATATCCTGACCGAAAACAGTATCGCAAGAAACAGTGGGCTTGGCATTTACCTTGATTCTTCCTCAAACAACACCATCTACCACAACAACGTTGAAAATAACGCAAATCAAGTCCAAATCTCCAACTACGGCGACTCTTCAGGGAACCTCTGGGATGATGGATCCGAAGGAAACCACTGGAGCAACTACACTGGCATTGACTTGAATCACGATGGGATAGGTGACTCCTCATACGTCATAGACCCCGACAATGTAGACCGTTACCCGCTGACAGGGACGTTTTCCAGCTTCAAATGCACAGGCAGCTTACGTGTCAGCGTCATTTCTAACTCAACCATAAACGATTTCGAATATTCCAGTTCAAACAACACAATAAAGATACACGTCTCCAACGCGACCGCACCTCCATCTTATGGTTTCTGCGGACTCTGTATCCCGCATGAACTGATGGACATAACGAAAATCCAAGTGACCATCGATGGTGGGCGCACCCCGATCGTGTATGCAAACTATGACGCCGCAGACAACGGCACCCATAGGTGGATTTACTTCGTCTACGAACACTCAACCCACGAAATACTAATTCAGAGCGACACGACTCCGCCCACAATACAAATAGTACTTCCGGAAAACAAGACCTATTTCGCAAACACCATTTCCTTGAACTTCACAGTGGACGAACCAACCTCCTGGACAGGCTACCGCGTTGACGGACAAAACAACGTTACAGTTGCCGCTAATACAACTGTCACCGGGTTACCAGACGGACCGCACACTATAGTGGTCTACGCAAATGATACAGTTGGAAACATGGGCGCCTCTAACGCAGTCCACTTCTCAATTGACACGGTCCCCCTGAACGTCAACCTCCTTATCCCGGAAAACGAAACATACATGACAAGCTCCATTTCCTTGAATTTCACCGTTAACAAACCCACGTCATGGAGAGGTTACAGTCTTGATGGGCAAAACAACGTTACGATTGCCACAAACACAACCTTGTCAGGTCTTTCGGACGGGGCACACTATGTAGTTGTCTACGCTAACGACACTGCTGGCAAGATGGGAGCCTCAAGTGTGATCCGCTTTACGATAGACACTGTTCCGCCCAGTATAGCAGATGTCCATCAAGCCCCATCCAGTAGCAACGTGCTACCTCAAGATGAGACCAAGGTCAATGCAACCGTTGCTGACAATCTAAGTGGAGTAAAAAGAGTAACTCTGATCTGCGCCTACACTAATAGTAGTGGAACATGGACCAAGATTATCGAGATGACAAGCCTAGGACAGAACATCTATAATGCGAGCATCCCTCGCTTTCCTTATGGTACAAACGTGACATACGTAATTGTGGCAGAAGACAACGCGGGCAACATCATCACAACCGAAGACGCTGGTCATCAGTATACCTACTCCGTGGTATCGGAGTTTCCGTTATTCATGATTCTCCCACTATTCGTTATCTTAACCTTATTAGCCATCGTCGCTTTCAGAAGAAAGGCAACTACCCGTTTGAAGGTCAACGAAACAATGGGAAATAAGCTATAATATGCCTGTTCTTATAATGCCTAGGGTTCGGGTTGAAGGATGGAGAAAATGGATGCTCGGGGAATCTTCATTTGCGTTGAGGGATTAGACGGCTGTGGAAAGACCACTCAGGCTAAACTGCTTGTACGAAGGTTGAGAAGAAGACACGACGCAGTGTACACGGCTGAACCGAGCGAGGGAAAAATCGGCAAGTTCATCAAGAAATACTGTTTGCACGGCGCTGAGCGCGGTTCCAGCATAGTTGAGGCGTTGCTGTTTGCTGCAGATCGTTTTGAACATGTGGAGAACGAAGTGCTGCCCGCATTGCACAAGGGAAAGATTGTGGTTTCAGACCGCTACGTTTACTCTTCTTTGGCCTATCAAGGCGCAGCGGGCCTTGATGTAGGGTGGATTGAAAAGCTAAATGAGCATGCGGTTCGTCCTGATCTTGCCATTTTTATTGATGTAGATCCGGAGACCGTTGTTCAAAGGCTGAAGCCGAAAAAATCAGTCATGGAAAACTTGGAGACGCAACGAAAGGTGCGCGAGGTCTACGTCAAGTTCGTTGAAAAGGGCGAACTGGTTGAGATAGACGGTAACAGGTCGAAGAAAGAAGTTGCTGAAAGCATTTTGAGTGTGGTCAACAGTTACCTAGAGCGAAAATTGCTAGGAAAGGTCGGAAGGCTTGAGCACCTTTCTTGAAAATGCGTCGTTGATCTTGTTGATGATGAATTCGACGAGTTCTTCAGGTGCGACGCGCATTGGTCCCCTTTCATGAAAGACATGTAATCCTAACATGTTCTTGCCAAACATGAACCTGAGCATATAATAATCGAATCTAAGGGGCACCTTCTTTTCCTCTTCCGTTTTGTAATAGCGAATGGCACATAGAAAATCCATGACTTGAAACGTCTTCTTGTTTACGGCCTTTACTAGCTTGTCTCTTTCTTGGTTGTCCAAGAAGCTGAAGGCATCGTCTTCAGCGATTCCAAACTCAAACACAGTTGTGCAATTATGCAATGACGGCGCGGAAAGCTCTCCTGACTGCAGACTTGCATTGTTCAGCTTCTGTGCTGTTTCTACTAGGGCCGTTTGCAGTCTCTTGTTCGAGATTGACGTTGAAAAAGCTGCTATTTTCTGTACATTTCGTGGGAAGTTTGTGTAAAACCCAAGCATTGCTGGGGTTCCGCCTACGCTTTTCTGGTTTTTCTTATTCTCTCAAGGTTTTCTAAAAGTCCGGAAAGGGCCGTGTTTAGCTTTTGTAGTTCTTCAGGGTTCTCTTCATGATCCATCTTTTCTTGTATCGCTTGAACCTTCGCCAACAACGTCATTTCAAGCTTATCCATCATCGCTGAGCTGGCTGCCTTTGGCTCTTCACCTTCTTTCACCACTATCACTTTCTTTTCACACTTGCCGCACCAGAGGTCTCCGTTTTTCAGTCTGAACAGTGGTGAAGCACATACAGGGCAGGCGAGGTCTGTTAACGTTGAGCCTTGGCGCAGCAGGTCTGCCATTCGTTTTATGTACGGTTCTCCGGTTGGTTTTCGCGACAAGTTTAAAACCCCAAAGTAAATAGGTACCAAGGCTTATATAACAAGGTTATCACGGTTTCCTTGAGGTGGCAAAATGGTCAGAAAGAAGAAGATGGAGGAGTACGAGGAACGGATAAAGCAGGCACTCGTTGTCCTTACGGCAGTTTCTGAGGACAACACGACGCCCAGAAACATCAGGAGAGCCGCCAAAGACTCAATGGATGCTCTACAGACAGGAGAATACACATCAGCAGTCAAAGCTTCAAACGCTATTTCACTTATGGACGACATTCTGCAGGATCCAAACATGCCACCTTATACGAGGGTAAAACTGTGGAACGTAATGAGCCTGCTTGAAGCCATAAAAGACTAGTGCGCTCTCAGACTTATGCTGATTGTTCACTCGACAGCGTGCTTATACAATGGGAGGTGGAACAATGAACAAATTAGTCTGTTTTCTTTTGATCTATGGAATAATAAGTTTGACCTGACGATATTAGTGAATGATGGAATTCTGTACGTCACAATTGATGCTATAGTTTCTTTCTGGAGTTATGTTTTCTTTGTTTTCAATCCTTTTCCCGTCCTTTATAGATTGTCGTTGGTCTTGCAACATGGTCCTTCGGTTTGGATAAATTCTACCACCATGATTGTTATTCTCTTTGTCTATCCCATAATCGTAATAGCAATAGGTCTGGTATTATTCTTCAAATACGGAGGACTTATTCGCGCGCGCGGCTAAAGAAGTATAGAAAACAAGGTTGTCTTGTTCTTTTCACTTGGTTTTCTTTTCAATAGGTACAAGGCATAGGAACTTTAAGAGACCTTTACCATCGTTCCGAAATTGGTGTTTTTCGTTCGGAAGTACGAACACAACGTCACCTTGTTTGAATTTCTTCGGTCCCTTTTCGCTCATGACAGTTCCTTCGCCCTCAAGTATGAAAACTTCGTGTTCCCATGCATGACCGTGAAACGGACTGCATCCTCCTTCGCCAACTTCAAATAATCTCATTGCGAAGTTTGGAGCACCCATTTCCTTCGTGATCAACCAACGTACTTTTACTTTCTCTGCTCCCGAATTAGCGTCTTCAGGTTTAACATCCGTGTATGGAAACACTTTCATTATAGTCGCCTCTCAACAAGTTTCGGCGTCTGCAATATATCTCTTTACGAAAAACTCGGTTTTAAATGATTTCACATAAAGAAATGACGAGTCGACTAACCCATCTAGAAAGCATCTTAGTGTCGAGGAAGAGAGGATATTGCCATGAACCTCAGAATGCTTGCGTTCGTTCCGTCATGGATATCTCTCATGTTCATTTCAATTGACTCTTTTCCAAGTTTGCTTCTTACCTGTGAGTCTTCTGTAGGTTCTTTTTACGTGTAGCAGTAAGTGGGCCAGAAACCTGTGCTCTTGCTGGTAGGCTCTTTCCAGAATCGAGTCTCTTGCCAGCAACGCCTTCTTAAGGTCGGTCAATTCCTTCTTCGGCGAATACTTGATGTAGATTGGTAAGCCCATGGCGAGGAGTAGCAAACCTAGGCCGATTTGGGTCAAGTTGCATTGCGTGATAAGGTAGATGCTGAAGGCTGCGCCGAGAGCCGGTATGACTAGGCCGCCTTTGAGGCGGAATTGGGCTTGGTGTCTCTTGCGGAGTGTGTAGCTGCTGACGCTGGTGGCTACATAAGCAACGGCCATGAAGAAGACGCTTGTGGCGATCAGCGTGCTGAGGCCATCAGCGTAAAAGGTCGCTGCGAGTGCTGCTGCGAGTGCGGTGGCTGCTTGGATTATGATGCCCAAATACGGTGTTTTGAAGCGCGGATGGATTTTGGCGAAGGCTTTCGGAAATAGGCCGTCGGCTGCGAGTGCGTAGCCTAGATGTGAGGTGCCTAGCATCCCTGACTCGTCTGAGCCTGCGACGCTTATCAGGGCGCCGAGACCGACTATGGCTGTGCCCACGATTGCTAAAAGCGGTGTGGCGGTCAGGATCGTGTTGGTGGCCGTTGCAAGCGGCGTCGTGCTGTTGGCAAGATCGGTGGACTTCATGATCGCGAAGAGCACGATGTTCGTGACGAGATAGAAGACGGTGACGATGACTATGCCGATGACTATTGCTTTTGGTATAGTCTTGCCTGGTTCGCGTATTTCCTCGGCGGGAATCGTGCTGATTTCGAAGCCGGCGTAAGCCCAGAAGATGAGGACGAGCGCTGAGCCGAAGCTGCCTAGGCCGAGGGGCAGGAAGGGCGTGAAGTTGCCCGCGGCAACGGCGGGGTTCAAAGCTACGTAGCCTATGCCCAAAGCAGCGAAGAACACGAGCGGGGCAAGCTTGACGAGCGTAAGCACATCGTTCGTTCTGCCAGCCGCTTTAACGCCCACGACGTTCGTGAATATGAGGAATAGGACGAACGATAATTTAACAACAATCTGTAGGGCCAAGCTTAGTCTCGGAAGGAAAAACATCAGGTACTGAGTGAACGCCACTGGAAACACGGCCAAAGACATCCATTCCGCAAGCCAAAGTGACCAGCCCACAACAAAGCCGGCGAAAGGCCCCCAAGCCTCATGAGCATAAGCGTAAGGTCCGCCGACTTTCGGAAGCAGAGCAGCACACTGAGCGAAGCAAAGGGCAATTATGATGGCTATCACGCCACCTACGACCCAAGCAACAAGCGAGAAAGGCCCAAGAAGACCAGCACCGAACGCTGAAGCCACATAGATGTCCGCGCCTATGATGGAGCCGACGACAAGGTTCGTCACATCGAAAAGCGTGAGCTTCGATTGAAGTTCTATTCTCGGCATCTCGATCACGTCAGTCGGAACACATATGAATGACGGTAGAGCTAAAAATGCTTTTCACAACTTCATAGACCGAGCGTTAAGCTCTGGCCTTCTCGTTAGAAATATATGCTAGTGGCTACATGTAGTTCTGGGTTTCAGGGGATTAGCCCGTTGAAGTATGACGTAATTATTGTTGGCGCTGGACCGGCAGGGATTTTTTCAGCCCTAGAGTTAACAGAAAAAAACAACCTGAGCATTCTCATGCTGGACAGAGGACAGGACATAAACCAGCGTAAGTGCCCGGCAAGCAGGGGGTTTGAATGTGTTAACTGTGAACCGTGCACGGTCTTGTCGGGATGGGGAGGAGCCGGGGCTTTCAGTGATGGAAAACTCACACTGTCCACCGAAGTGGGCGGCTGGCTTAACCAGTACGTGTCTTCTAAAGAGCTTGAAGAGCTTGTGAATTATGCAGACAGCATCTACCTGAAGTTCGGGGCGACTGAGCACACTTACGGTACAGATGACGAGAGGATAGAGGAATTTGAGCGGAAAGCGTCGTTGGCAGGTTTGAAGCTTGTTCGTCAGAAGATTCGTCACATGGGCACAGAACGATGTGCTGAAACGCTTCGAAAGATGCGGCAAGAACTAGAGGGTAAGGTTGAATTCAAACCGCGAAGCGACGTGAAAGGGCTTATCGTAAAGAATGGCGCTATTGAAGGCGTTGAAACCGTAAGCGGAGAAAAATATTCTTCCAAATACGTGATCGTTGGGCCAGGCAGAAGCGGAGCTGAATGGCTTCAAGCAGAGGCTCAGTCCTTGGGGCTAAAGACGTTCAACAATCCGGTTGACATCGGATTAAGGGTCGAAGTTTTGGCTTCTGTCATGGAGGAGTTGACGAGCGTTCTATACGAGCCGAAACTCATCTATTATTCAAAGTCTTTTGACGATCAAGTTAGGACGTTCTGTGTTGCGCCTCACGGCGAAGTCATTACTGAATCATATGATGGCGTCTTGACTGTTAACGGTCAGAGCTATGCCGAGAGGAAAACGCAGAACACGAATTTTGCCATTTTGGTCAGCACGTCGTTTACTGAGCCATTTAAGGAACCAATAGCCTACGGCAAATACGTTGCCAGACTGGGAAACCTTCTCGGCGGGGGCGTAATAATTCAGCGCCTAGGCGATCTAGAATCTGGAAGAAGGTCAACGCCCGAAAGGATTGCCCGTAGCGTAGTGACGCCGACCCTGAAGAACGCTACACCGGGCGACTTGAGCTTTGTTCTGCCCTACCGTTATCTTTCAGACATACGTGAGATGCTTCAGGCCCTAGACAAGATCACTCCTGGGCTGCATTCACGTGACACTCTTCTCTATGGTATAGAGGTGAAATTCTACTCTTCAAGATTGCACCTGAGTCATTGTTTGGAAACCAAGATCCATAATCTCTTCACAATCGGGGATGGAGCCGGCGTGACAAGAGGCTTAATGCAGGCCTCAGCGTCAGGAATTATCGTCTCAAGAGAAATAATCAAGCGGGAAAAGCAGAAGGCATAGATCAGATGTCCATAGTTGAGGAGATAAAATGCCCACACTGTGGGGCTCCATTAGCCTTTGAACCAGGAGAAATACTGGCCACGTGTAAATACTGTGGCTTCACCGTTGTTATCGAGACTGGGCAGGCTTTCACTTTCGAGCATTCTATGCTGGTTAACAAGTATGATCCCACGCAGATTGAGGAACCAATCCGAGAGTGGATGCGTGAAGGCTTCCTTAAACCTCAGGACCTGGCTAAGAAGGCGAAGCTGACAGAGAAGGAATTGGTTTACTTGCCCTTCTGGGTTGTCTCAGCCGAAGCCAGAAGCAGTTACAAGGGAATTTTTGAGCGCATAACTCCGTCAGTTGTTAAGGAAGGCACGATTGAAAAAGAGTATGACTGGCTCGTACTGGCTAGGAAGGCGACGGAGTTTCCTACAAGAGAATACGAGGTACCGTTGGAAGGCAAGATTCCTTTTGATTTTCGAAAAGTCGAGGCTTTTGCTAAAGTCCTCAACAGCGAAATTGACAAAGACGAAGCAGTTGAGCAGGCAAAGCAAGAGATTGAACAGGACCACGAATACTTGGCTAAAGAGGACGTGGACAAGATAATCGAAATCAAAAACGAGATCAAGATTGAAGAGACAGTCTACTTGCACGCGCCAATATGGTTCATAAAATACGAGTACAAGGGCAAGGCCTATCAACTGATATTTGATGGCGCAACCGGCACGACCGTAAAAGGCGACATACCATCTAAGGGCTTTGGGATTCTGTGATCAAACTTTAAAAGCAACCGATATTTATTAATCGATTACTAATAAACGCGAGGACCAGAATGAAAACTGAACGAAAACCATTCAGTTATGGTGCAGGCGCTCTCGCCGTAATCGTCATATCCATAGGCATAGCCGCGATACTCTACGGCACAGGCACAATTCCTTTTGATCCCTACTACATTCCCGCATGGATTTTCGGACCCCTCGGAGTTTACACATTGCTCTACTCGGCTGTAAGCAAAGATCCAACATACTATTTAGTCTGGGGCACGATAATGGTTGCCGTTGCCGCGGTTCCAGTATTCTACACGATATCGATCTTCGTTATTCTCGGCATACTCGTGATAGTTCTCGCGGTTATTGGCATCGTTGCATATTGGAGGAGCAGAAGAAAATGAGTGGAAAAGATTATACTGGAAAAGTTCAGGGAGAAAGAAGTCTTCTGGAGAAAATCATGGGGTACGTCCCAGGATACCGAGGCTACAAAGAGAAAGAGCTGAGACGTGAAAGTGACCGTTTGGTAAGGACGGAGGCTGTGAACAGGCTTAAGGCCGCGAAGATGGCTATTAGAAGAAGCTTTTCAAATCCCACGATCGTCCAGAACCTTTCAAGCGAAGATTCCTACCGTTTTGACGCGCTTATGTCTCGACTCGACAGAGTCACCCAACGCGTTGACAGAGCAGTTGCGGGATATCAAGGAATGTTTGACGCGGTCAAGGTCAAGGAGGATAAACTTGACACGGTGATCCAGCACGACGTGAGTCTGATTGAGAAGTCTGAAGGCTTGAAGGCTGACTGTGAACAGATCGCAAAGATGAAACCTGGAGATGATCAATGGGGTACAGCGATGGACACGTTGATCTCCAAGGTTGAGGAATTCGATGCCCTGATCGATGAGAGGTCGAACATTCTCAGAGGTCTGGGAGGATGATCTCGGCCCGGTATCGCCAAATCGGAGTGAGGATGGACGGTTTCCAGCAGGCTTTGCCCAAATACGTAGGTCAACTCGGCTGGAACGTCAAGAAAACCATGCCTGGGCAAACCAGCTTCATGCTTGAACTGAAAAAAGGCCTATTTGACAAGGCAGTTATCAAAGCAAGAGGCATCCCGGAAGACGTGACTGTTGAGGTTGAGGGACCGCAACAACTGATGGACGTTGTCGAACAAGCCTTAGCCGAGTCATGTAGCAACCCTGCAGCAATTGTTGGATGGAAGGAACAGGCAAAGCAGCAGGCCATGGAGGTTGCCAGGAATTTTGCGGGAGTCATGCAGCAGCCTATGCCGCCAGGTGGGGCTCCGCCTGCACAGACACCGGCGCCCAAACCAGCAGCACCCAAACTTGAAGCTTGCCTCCACTGTAACGCTCCGCTCACCTATGATCCCGAGGAAGTTCTCGTGGTCTGCAACTACTGCGGGTTCATAAACAACACAACGGGCGAACAGCCTCCACGGTACAGTATGCTTCCTATCGTGCTCACTGGCGGTCAGGCTTTGGAAACAGCGAAGGATCATGTTGCGAAAGGGCTTCTCGTCACGCGGGGCATGGCAGAACGCGCTGAATGGGGCGCGATAGTTCTCCGGTACATTCCGAACTGGGCTGTGACCGTGCAGCTTCAAGGCGACATCGAGGGCAAGAAGGCTCTTATAAAGACAAAGGACATCAAGGGACAGGTTGCGCAAGAAGCCGCGATGCAGGCGTTAGGAGGAGCGCTCGGAGGCATCTTCGGGGGAGCCGGCAGAGGTGCCGGAAGAGCTGTGACCGATAGGACCGAGAGAATCTCCGTTAGCGAAGCAATGGACGTGCCTGTTGTCGCGCGGAAGGCAGCGGAATTTCAGCCTGATCCCGGAGCTTACAAGATACCGCTTGAGAAGAAAGAGCCCTTCAGGAAAACGGGTGAGGAGACTCTTAACGTCGAGATTGGTGCACCGGAAGCCGTGGAAAGAGCCAAGGGGCTGGCTTTGCAAGAGGTTAGGTCGCGGTACACTTTCGTTTCACAGTTCAGCGTTTTCACCAACGCGATAGGGGAACCTGAACTGATTTATTCGCCTTGGTGGTTCATAGAGTACCGTATGGGAGGAAACTCGTATTCCATGATAGTTGATGCGAGTAATGGAAGCGTGGTCGCAGGACAGAGACCCTGGCTTCCCAAAGGAGTAATCAAAAGGAGGTGAAGTGAATGCCAAAAGTTATTGAATGGGTTGGAGCGAGAGAAGGAGACATAGTTTGGAGATATCCTGTTGACGATATTGGTTGGGGAGACAACCTTATTGTTCATGAATATGAAGCTGCAGTGTTCTTCAGAGACGGGAAAGCGTACGACGTGTTCAGAGCAGGACGACACGTCCTGACAACGGCAAATCTTCCGTTACTGACAAAAATCTTTTCAAAGATCGCTGGATTCGACAAGGTTCCGTTCAGATCAACCGTCGTGTTCGTGTCGCTGAAGCAGTTCCAAGGAAAGTTCGGAGCGCAAGGCCAGACGAAGGAGCTTGCACCGCTTAAGTTCTTCGGAGGATTCTGGTTCAGAGTTGAAGAAGTAAACCTGTTCGTCAACGAGGTAGTAGGAGGACAAGGAGCCTTCACTACAGACGGACTGCAAAACTTCCTCAGAGGCTACTTCAACGAAAAGCTCATCGACCAGCTAAGCCAGTATTCGCTGTCGGACGTATACGGAAAGCTTGACGAAACAAGTATGCTTTCGAAGAATGTTCTTTTCGACGCTTTCTCACGGATTGGCCTTGAACTCATCGAAGTAAAGTTTGAAGGACTAGACACTACGCCCGAGTGGAGGGACAGAATATACTACATAAAGACAGGCGTCGGAGCGTCAGAGGTCCTCAGAATGGAAACGGTGCAAAAATCGGCTGAAAGCCTTTCAAAGAGTCAAGGAGGAGCCGCCATCGGAGCAGGCGTAGCCATTATTCCACCTTTGTTCCAACAGCAGGGTCAAGCGCAACCGATGGTGATATGCCCGAAATGCGGATTCCAGAACCCGACAACCTCAAAGTTCTGCAACAACTGCGGTACAACATTGCAGCCAGCCGCGGCACCAGCAGCAACCGCAACCGTGAACTGTCCCAAATGCGGAACCGCAAACCCAACAACCGCGAAATTCTGTGTCAACTGTGGAAACCCGTTGCAGGCCACTGTGAAATGTCCAAAATGCGGCGCTGACGTTCCAACAGGAACAAAGTTCTGCCCCAACTGCGGAGCAAAAATGAAGTAGACATCCCCACACACCTCTTTCACCGTTGACTCTGCCCTTCTCTTTTTCGGTAGTACCTGTTCCCTCAGTTTTCTGTAATGCTTTTATTTGCAGCTCAGCTTATGCTATGGACGAGCAAGATCCAGCGATGGGCGAGAAGATTATTGGTCGCGGCACATGGTACGACAAGATGGCAGAAAAAATAGTAGCCAGAGAGCGGAAGCTCGGCAGAAGCTTGGATTTGGTTCGGACTGAAATGGGAATCGCGGCCTCCGGCTTCCCACACATAGGCAACCTGAGCGATGCAGCACGATCCTTCACGGTAACGTTAGCGCTGAGGGAGCAAGGTTTCAATTCTGAGCTTGTCGCCTTTGCTGACGACAAGGACGGGTTGAGAAAAGTTCCTGCTGGGATGCCTGAGTCTCTTCAAGAGCATTTGGGTCGACCTGTGACGGACATTCCGGATCTTTACGGTTGCCATAGCAGCTATGGGGAGCATATGACTCTGTTGCTTCTCGAGGCTTTAGACAAGTGTGGGATCCAGTACAAATTCATGTCGGGAGCAGAGGTTTACCGGAAAGGCTTGTTTAACGAAGAGATCAAGACCATTCTTCTGAATGCTAAGCGGATCGGGGAGATAGTCAAAGAGGAAGTCGGACAGGAAAAGTTTCTAGAAGCTTTACCGTATTTTGCTGTTTGCGAAAACTGCGGGCGAATCTACACGACTAAGGCCCATGATTTCTTGTCTACAGAAAACAAGATTCTTTACACATGCGAAGGCATGGAAGTCAAAGGCCGCTGGCTTGAAGGCTGCGGGCACAAAGGTGAAGTGGATTACAGAAAAGGCTTGGGCAAGCTCAGTTGGAAGGGCGAGTTCGCCGTCCGCTGGAAGGCGTTGGATATCCGGTTTGAAGCCTTCGGCAAAGAAGTCGCGGATTCCGTGCGCGTCAACGACCGCATATGCCGGGAAATACTCAAGTGGGAGCCCCCGGCTCACGCAAAATACGAGCTGTTCTTGGACAAGAGCGGCAAAAGGCTTTCCAAGAGCGCTGGAAACGTGTTCACTCCCCAGACGTGGTTCAAGTACGGTTCTCCAGAGTCGCTTATGCTGCTGATGCTGAAACGGTTCGTTGGAACCCGTGCGCTAGACGTAATGGACATTCCGATCTACATGGAAGAGCTTGATTTCTTGGAAGACGTCTATTTTGGGAAGAAACAAGCAAAGGACGAACGGGAAAAAGCCAAGCTTCGAGGTCTATACGAGTATTGTTATGCAACGAAGTCGCCGACAAAGTCAAGTCTGCACGTGCCCTACAATCTGTTGACCTATTTGGCCAAGGTAGCCCCTAAGAGATGCGAGGAAGAATACATTGACGAGAAACTTCGGAGCTACGGCTATTTGAAGCAAGGCCAGGTGGTTGACGATGGCCTGCGAAGACGAATTGAATACGCGTTCAACTGGGTCTCCGATTTCGAAGAAATAAAAGAAACACCAGTAACCCTAAGCCCCGAAGAAAGAGCGGCAATGAAGGAGCTAGTTGAAGTGCTGAAAGCTGAAGATGAAGCCGAGAAAATACAGAACGCGATATTCAACACCGCGAAGAAGTTCGGTTCGCAGCCAGCAGAATTCTTCAAAACCATTTACAAAATTCTTTTAGGCGTGCCGCAAGGTCCGAGGCTTGGTCCGTATATTCTTTCGATGGGAAAACAGAATGTTATTGACGCGTTAGAACGTGCACTGAAAAACCAAGACTGAATAGGAAAGACAAATCCATGCAGATACATGGAGTTTCAGCTGAAGAACGACTACGCAGCAGATGAAATTGCTATTTTCTGGTTCTCCATCTGAGCAGTGGGATTCCCACAGTTGCGATTACTGCCGTTGCCAGAATCACGACGACCGCTATGTTGATATAAGTAGAAGATAGCTGCTTGAAGATTGCTCCCACATCTGGATATTTCGCGGGATCTGCGTACTGTAGTGGCAGAGTCGCCAGTACGGCTGAAGCTAAGCCCCTTGTCAATAGCACGCTCATTATCCCTCTTTCTTCGATCAACTTACTTCGAAACGTCGTTAGATGCACAGCTCCAAACCTTATCAAGAGCAAGGTCAAAGCAAGTGCAATTCCCACAACGATCGTCAGAATGCTCATTGTCGTGGCAATCAGACCTATATAAACGAAGAAGAATGTTCTCAGTAGGAAGGCTATTTCAGATTCGAAGCGTTTCAATCCTGCGTCGACGACGTGGTTTGCCGGTTTCTTCATTCTGAGTATTCCGTAGATTTGCTTCTCGTTGCCCAGCATGATGCCAAAAAGCAGGGAACAGAGTGCTCCGCTCCCGCCTAGGAATTCTGAGAGTGCATAGGCTAGCAGCGCAATACCCAGAGTAAGCATGTAGGAGTAGGCTGCCTTAACGATCCTTTTTAAAACGCTGAGCCAGCCTACACCGATGATTATTCCCAGCATGGCCCCGATCGAGAATCTGCTGGCCACTGACTTCGCGATAGTCGCGAAATCGACCGCTCCTCTCAGTACGATTATTTCAATAATGACCAAGGACAGTACGATGCACAGTACGTCGTTGATGGCCGATTCTAAACTCAGGATCGTTGAGCTTCTTTCGCTCAGCTTGATTCTTGATGCCAAAGACATAACGACAATGCTGCTACTGCCTCCGAGAATCGTTCCAAACAAGATAGAGTACAAGGGAGACACATCTGGAATGACAAAGAAGTATATGATCAAACTAGTAACGACAGCACTTGATGCGAACCCTACTGTAGCAAGAACAATCGCTGTTGGGCTTTCGGAGAAAACACGGTTTATGTTCATGGCCATTCCACCATCGAACAGTATGAAAACCAGAGCCAAGGCAGCAAGGTAAGGGGCGAAGTTCACGATGGAGCTAGCGTCTACTAACCCCGTTATCGGTCCGACGAGCAAGCCTAACACTATTAAGAACAGCATGTCAGGCAGGCCTGTTCGTTCAAACAGGTAGTTGCCCAGAAAACCTATGACGATTATTGCACCACCGAGTATTAGGGCGAATGTCACGGGATCAAACAAATTGGGACACAGCTCTGATTAAAGTAGGAAATCAGGTCTAAGTGATTTATTTTACTTGCGCAAGTCTCGGCAACATCAGCTGGGAATATGGTAAATCGCTTGACAAGAACCAGCTAACTGTATCTGGGCCATGGACAATGGGTGAGAAAAGCTGTAAGCTCACCAGATCTCGTCAACTTTCAAATGAGTCAGGAACCCTGTCACGCCACAGAATTGAAAGAAAAAGATTGTGATGAGATCCTTAATTGGCAAGGGTAACTCGGCAAATGCAAGAAAGCCCACCACAAATAGAAATGCGCCGTATATGGCTACGGATCTGAAGTTGTGATATGTTTCCTCCGTTCTCCAGCTTAACCGGATTCCAGAGAATAGAAGCCAAACGAGCAGTGGCGCAAACAACAGTAGCGTGTATTTCTTGTACCATGGTAGATCAGTGCTTTCTGGTTCAGGCTTTTTCTTTCTGTAGATGGAAGGAAGATCGGGAAGGAAATTGCTGTAGAAATAGACCACGAATCCCCACAACGTCGGGCCTAGAACATTTTCACCAAAGACGAACTGAAATCCAAGAGCGTATGCCAAGCTCAGGGGTAGAACCATCCATATGAACACTTTAACTGAGTGGTGAACATGCTCGGAAGTTTCTTCCTTCATACGCCAAACTGGGAATCTGGACTTGATCCTGCGGTTCATACTCTTGAAAGAGTGCAAAACGAGACCATAGAGTGCCTCGTACAACCCTCTGAGCATGTCATGAACCTTTGCGAAAAAGGTCCTCAGCCTGGATCTTGCCGCAATCGGTCACCCATTAACTGCTATTACTCTGCTCGTCAAATTCTTTAACTCTTCGGGAATTCCAGTTGGCCTTTGCTGGTGTACGCCGGTTACGGAAAAAAATAATAGCAGTGTCCACTAAGCTTTAGAGAAGGCTTGGTCAACGGTATGAAGGTTTCTTTTGTCAATGCTGGTCCTAACGCGGATCTGGATGAACGTGAAGGAAAAAAATCCCTCGCTTCTTGGCCTCCTCTCGGCATCCTGTACTTGGCTGCGGTTCTGGAAGAGAGCGGCGTTGAGGTCTCTGTTCTGGACCAGGCAGCGAAAGGTTTTACCATAGAAGAAACGGTCAGCTGGATAAAAGCTGAGGATCCTGGCATCCTTGGTTTTTCGACTTTTGCGACCTCCGGTCGTACGGCCGCATTGATCAGCGATGAAATTAAAAAAGAGAATCCAAATCTCCCTGTGGTATTCGGCAACTTTTACGCTACGTTTAACCCTGAGAGAATTCTGAGAAAATATCCTTCGGTCGATATCATCGTGCGGGGAGAAGGAGAGCGCACAATCATAGATCTAACGGAATGTTTCAAGAAAAAAGGGAGGCTCAAAGACGTTCTCGGAATCACTTTTAGAAACGGAGATGATGTGGTTTCGACGGCTGAAAGGCCTTTGATAAAGGATCTGGACAGTCTTCCCTTTCCAGATCGTGCGTTGATTGATGAAGACTATCACTCTGTAATGGCAGGAGTGAATGTCGCGCCGAGAAAGTTCACCAGCCTCGTCTCCTCACGCGGTTGCGTTTACCGGTGCCGGTTTTGCTGTTGCACGCAGTTTGCTCGGAACAGATGGAGATCGAGATCCGTGAAGAGCACTCTTGAAGAACTGCTTTTTCTTGCATCCGAGGGGTACGAACAATTCATTTTCGTTGACGACAACTTCACTGCCAGACCAAAGAAGGTGATCGAGCTTTGCAGGAGGATGCGGAAAGAAAAGTTAGATATGGAGTGGATCTGTGAAGGAAGGGTTGACAATGCTTCTTACCCGATGTTCTGGGAGATTGCTAAGGCCGGTTGTAGAATCTTGTACTTCGGCATCGAGAGTGCTAACCAGAGAATCCTGGATTACTATAACAAGCGGATAACGCCCGAGCAGTCTGAAACCGCAGTGAGAACAGCCAGAAAGGCTGGAGCAGACGTGATAGTCGGATCCTTCATTGTGGGCGGGCCCGACGAGACCAGAGAAGAGATACTGAACACGATCGAGTTTGCAAACAGAATTCCGATAGACGTGCCGCAGTTCAACATATTGGGCGTTTATCCTGGAACGGACTTATGGAACGAATTCGAAGCCAAAGGGCTTCTCAAAGAGGGGGACTACTGGGAGACGGGCATCGCAGTTTCAGAAATATGTTCGACAGCTGTCCCCTTTGGGGAAATAAAGCAGATGATACATGAAGGCTTTTACCACTTTGCCCGCAGACCAAGCTTCATATCAATACAGATGGCGAGGCTGGTGAAAAGTCCTTACCGCGTGAGAACCATGGTGAACAACCTTGGACGTTTGCCCAGTATCCTAGAAGGCGTCCGCAGCGTCACATGACGTTCGGGGCCTACTGGGCGTGTCCGACGCCGTTGAACTTGAACTCTGCCAGTTGCGCCTAGTTCACTGGCTTCCTGTGTGCACGGTGATTTAGATGCTGGTCGGTTGCTTAGACGTTTTCCGCTTGGAAAGCCCCATTGAATAGCACAGTAGGTCTGCTGCAAATTGTTCTGTCTTCTTGCACTGTGCTCGCAATTCGTCAAGTTCGGGAAGCTGCAAGGTAGCAAAAGACCTCCCCAAAAGCCGTCAGCTAATAGAGTCAGGCTTCGAACGCGTTACAGACGAATATTTGGACGGTGGAAAGCTGTTTAAGGAGAAAAAGCTGTTATATCTTGGTGCCCAAGGCTGAGCAGGCTCACAGTCACAACTACGCTGACAATTTTTGCGGTAGATTGCAGAGGGGAGGGCAAGAAAAAGGGGTTTCGGATGAGTGTATCTAAGAAAATAAAAGATGCGGTCAAAGAAGTTGGATTGATGGGCGAGCTGTGTGAGCATCTTCGACAGATTGGCATAAATGCAAGGTTGCTGGAGTCAGGAAGCCCGGATGCCGTGGGGCCTAGGTGGAAGAAAAGTATCTTCGCCAGCAGCTATGTTTTGGGCTGCATCAAGGTCGAAGACCGAAACCTTGACCTGGTACAAGTGGAGAGGCAGCCCAGTCAAATAATACCCCCACCGTATGGGTATAACTATGTGGTGCGGGCGATCGTGGAAGGTTTGGAGGGTAAGCTCTGGGCGCAAACCAAGCCGATCGGCCCTGTTGACTTTGAGTGGGAGAGAGGATATCTCGCGCAACTGTTGAACGCCGATTCTGACCTGCAGGATATGCTGCTTAGAGCGGGATCAAACAAATTGTGGATAAGCCCTGACAAAAGGAATCGATGTGTCAGGATAACACCGTTGACTGTTGAAAGGAAGGCGTTTCCGACTCGCGAAGCCTTTGAAGCTTACGACAGAATAGCTCAACACGTACGCAGTATCGCGAGCGCTCGGCCGTAATGTAACTCACCCAAGGCCCTGATCTTTGCCTGAGCGGTAAACCTGAGTGAAAATGGTTTCAATGAAAACGTGTTGGTGACGCTTACAGGGGGTCGAGTCCACGCAGCTAGAATGGAGGTCGCAGAAAAAAAGGGAGGGAGACTAGCGACAGCAGTGAGATATGAAGGGCTCATTCACGACAAATGATTTTCCATGATGCGACAAAACCATTTGTCCAGGGCTTTTCAGAATTGAGTGATGATTGCTTGATATGAAGGACATGTCTTCTGTGTTGTAGACAAGTCTAGAATCGTTGAGCAAGAGCGTGTCCAGCGTGCCGTGGCTATTTTGGAAAGCAAAGATCGAGCCTTCAGATTCGTGGTGGCATCGAAAGCCGCGATGTCCTCTCTTACTGCTGAACATATCGAGCAAGTGTTGTGCCTTTTCCATGAACTCTTTGTCGTCTCCGCCAGGCTTTTTCAGTTCATCACTGACTGCTGGAGCCAAGTGCTTGTCAATCTCTTCCGCTGTACCGAGCATCAGGAAGGGTTGATTTAGTTCTTTGTCCACCGGTTTGCCGAATGCTCCATTTTCAGTTTCGACTATTGTGTCGATGATGAGCCTGCCGTGCCCGAAAAACACGTGTCCCACCATTTCGTCGTTGTCCTTGATTGCCACGGTAAAAGTGTCTTTGTCAACTTCAATCGAAGCTTTGTCCGACCGACACAGTTTCAGCCGTGCAGTTGACTTCTTGATAGCAGTGTCCAATTCATAATTGATACGCATCATTCTTCTTGCTCTCCTCTTTTGAGGAATCCTGCGATCCTGCTTGCCATTTTGCAGGCCGTTCTCCCTGGCATCGTGATGAGATACCGTCCTCTAACTTTTTCCTGAACGACAAATCCGACTTCCTCGAGAACGTCAAGGTGGCTTGACAGCGTGCTCGCCGTTATGTCCTTGAGCTCTTCCTGCAATTCGTTGATGTACTTGCCACCGCTCATCAGTGCGTTTAGTATCTTCAGCCTATGCTCATGACCGAGAGCGCTCATGGCTTTCGCAGCTTGACCATAGTCCACAGGCCTTTCCTCTTCTTCTCTTTGCGGTCTTGGTCCTCTCCAGATTCTGCATCCTCCTGGACCTATGAATATCGACCTTTCCAGTTCGCCATGTACGCCTTCAGCCACGCTTTGCATGACGTCGTCAGCGTATTGTTGAACATTGCCGATGTCGATGTAGAGTCCCCGTCTTGGTCTTCCTTCTTCTGTCATGCCCTTGAGTTGATCTTTGAGGCTGGCTATCTCCTCCTTGAGCTTTTTCATTTCTTCTTTAAGTTCGTCTGACATTCGACTGCTACCGTCCTTAACTTCACATTCATCGATTTTAAATCGACAATTATCAAATATAAAACGATGTTTATAAAGTTAACGCTCTTTCGATCGATCTACGACCAAGAGAATATTCATGCGCAAGACCAAGCGCATGCCCAAAACTGTGAAACTCATAGACCTAGGATCTGGAGGCGTCTGCCGCAGTTCCGCTCTTTTTTGCTGCACAAGCCAGAGGATGGCTGGTGTCTAAGAGCCAACACTAGAGAGCCCTACGACAAACCCGGTGACTTGTGGTCTAGCTTGGTTAGAATCGACTTCGATGGCGAGGTCCCCCGCACCTCCTCCTTTTTTCTTTTACAGACGGGCGGTTAATCCAAAAAATCTCTGGATCGTTTGTCGGGGGCCACTGGGATTTGCTCACGTGCGGCACCATCAGGAATGCGTGCGTCTTGTATTTGAAAAATATGGAAATAGGTGCTTAAGAATTTGCTTTTACACATTACATAGAAAGAAAGAAGGGATTATTCCGTGGTTTTGCCGTCGAATTCTTCTGGTTTCGCCAGCGCGTCTGCTTTGGTCTTGCGTACCGTACGGTCTTGGTGTTCCGGTGGTGAGTATATCGTGTACAGCTTAAGGTCTGTGGCCTTCGAGGTGTTCAAAACGTTGTGTCTCGCTCCAGCGGGCACTATGACGGCGTCTCCATCAGCAACCTTGTGCTTGACGTCGTCTATGGAGACTATTCCCTCTCCTTTTTCGAATCTGAAAAATTGGTCGACTGTCTTGTGCACTTCTTCTCCTATTTCCTCGCCAGGTTTAAGGTTCATCAACACAAGCTGACTGTGTTTGCCTGTGTAGAGCACGCGTCGGAAATAAGTATTGCCTAAAGTGTCCTTTTCTATGTTGGATTTGAAACCTTTCATGTGTAACACTTCGCTTATGATTCGATAGCCTTTTGTTTATAAGTTCACCGCTCGGCTCGCGCTCAAGTTCAAGACATGTTGAGTGGATTCTCTGCAAACAAAAAAATGCGGGGAGGTTGACTTATTCTATGCCCCATCTCTTGGTTATTTTCACGAGCAGGAAGATCACGAACGCTACGATTATGAAGGTTATCACTGCTACTAAGAAGTCTCCTATTCCGAATATTTGCCCTCCGTAACCAGCCGGCGGGTTTCCTTGGGGATCCAATGTTGTCGACGGAATTGGAATCTTGAAAGTCGCTAGATTTCCAAGTCCAGGTATTGCAAGACCTATTATTGGCATTATCAAGTCTTTGACTAGCGCCAGCACTACAGCCCCTAGGTAAACGCCGATAATGAAAGCAACAGCAAGCCCCATAACCTTATATTTCGATATGAAATCCATGAATTCAGCCCACATGCCCTTTGGCGCCGTCGGTGCAGGTTTTGGTTCAAGCAGCATTCGGATTTTCTTCAGTTCCTCTAGCATGTCGTCATCTTTTGCCAAAGAATCACCTGTGACGGTTTTTATCCGATTCCATTTATAAGCATTGCCACTCGTACCTAGAAGAAAAAAGGGGTATTAGGTAATGTTCCTAGAGCATGCTATTGTTTGGCTTCTACTATTTTCGCAATCGGAGCGTTCTTCTTCACCGATTCAATGCCGTTCACGCATGCATCCTTCGATGAGTAGCCTTCGCTTACCGCAATTATCTCTCCATTGGCTGCTAGCAGATGGAATCTGAATTTTCCTGCCTTGTCTTTGAACCATTCAAACTTTGGCTCTGGCATAGATTTCACCTGCTGACATTTTTCTGTTGAGTTAATAGAAAAGGTTTTCGTCGCTCAAGCAGAGCCATTTATTGGATTCTAGTTAACATGGCACGTGGGTTTGTGCGATATTTTTTTAGGCAAAAAAAGCTGTCTTATCACAGTGATCAAAATGTCATTTCTAGAAAAAGCGAAGAAAAAGACTGAAAAGGAAGCGAAAAAGGCTGCCGATGCAGCAAAGAGAGCCGGTGAAAGAGGAGCTGAAGGAGCTAAGAAGGCTGGCGGAAAAGTCAAAGAGGCAGGCGAGAAGGGCGTCGAGAAAACCAAGGAAGCCGCAGAAAAGGTAAAAGAAAAAATCGACTGATATGTCAGCTCCGCTTTTGTGACGTCTGGCTAATCCCCTTTTTCTATCTATTTTTACATTACGGTGTTGAGAGCCATGACTTGCAGAAGTTAGAGAAATCGGCATGAAACAAACGCAAGTGGAAGATGATAGTGTCATCTGGAAAAAGAGCAGCAATGTTCTATGGGTGTTTGAAAACACGGAAAACTATAATGGGCACTGGGTGCACAGGCTAAGACGCGCTATTAAAGAGGGGTGACAGATGAATGAGCAAAGCTGAAAAACGTAAAATGGAAGTCTCTAGAAGCAGTAGTCCAGTGAGAGAAATAGAAAACAAGGACAGGGCTTTGGTCCTTTTCTACGCTACTTGGTGCCCATTTTCGCAAAGGTTCCTACCAGCATTTGAAGAGTACGCCAGAGGGAATCCGCAAGAGTGCATGAGCGTCATAGTTGATGATAGGCCAGATTTATGTGAGGAATACACGATAGAGTACTATCCCACTGTGCTTCTTTTCAAAAAAGGAAAGGTACACAAGAGACTTGATGCCGAGCCTGGGGTTGGGTTAACCAAAAAACAACTAGCAGAACTCACCAAAAATCCTTAGATTTTTCTCATTTTTTAGCCCGCCAACTACAGGTAGAAGACAGCTGGAGAATACAGGTCCCCCTAGTCATGACGTAGTGGTTTTTTGTTGATATGCAAGCTTAACTTACAGACAAAAAGGAGGAAGGCAAGAGAACAGTTGAGTTTTCATCAACCAATTGTGTTGCGGATGATTCTCTTAGTTCTTTGATGCGGTTCTCGACAGTTCTGCAAATGCTCGTCTTAACATCCTCGCTGTTTGAAGCGGGAATCCCCCCTAATTTTCCGGCAAGTTTTGAGTCACCCAGCGTTTTCTCGATCCAGTTTTGAAAGTCTCCTCTTTCAAGATGGAACATCACACTCTCTGACTTGACAGATCTCAGCTTGTCCAGAAAGTCGGAGAGGTTCTTAGCAATCTCGCCAGTCGGTTTCCCAACAGCTTCGTAGAAGTAGAAGGCCTCTTGATCTTTCACCGTCCTCATGATGTTCACTGCTTCCGCATCAACCGTTAACCTTTGACTGTTTCTGCCTTTGGTTCTGCCCCGTTCTTAGACGATGTGGCTTTTTTCATCGATTTCGCCTCCAAGATTAGCCGTAACTTGCATCTTGAGACTTAATAAATGTTCCCAGTAAACTGTAGAACTCCAACACAAGACACCCGCAATCAATGTGAATTGATCACGGTGTACGTATGAAAAGCAGCGCGCACTAAATCGTGATTTTGAGCAGGTTTGCAGAATGTTGAAAGAACCATAAAGTGTAACAGATTGAAATGTGCGCTTTCCTTAGCAGCTTTCGCAACTTTATTATCTTGGCAATGACTTCGGACTGTTGAGGTGATTGTGATGGGTGTGAAGGAAAACATGAAATTGATGATGACTTTGGATGATGCTTGGAACGATCAGGATTGGGAGACATTTAAGAAACGTCACGCAGCAAACGTCGCCGTTTATTGGCCAGGTCAGCCGGAGCCAACAAGAGGGCGAGAAGCACATTACAAAGAATCTGTCGAATTCTTCAAAACGTTTGATAATAAGCTGGTTAATAATCCTTACAAGATTCTTTTCGGCGATGGCAACTACACTTGTTCTGTCGCTGATTGGACAGCAACCATGATAGGACCAATGAAAGGGCTTGATGGAAAAATCATTCAACCTACCCACAAAACGGCTAAGCTTGAGTTCTGCACCGTTGCCACTTGGAAAAACAACGAAATCACAGAGGAACGTCTTTTCTACGACGTAGTCGGAATGATGAAACAGCTTGGACTAATGTAATCAATGTTAAAGCTCACTGGCATTACCTCAAACACGGGATGCGAAAAATATAACAGTAGTGGCATCCTGTTTTTCTTAGCGCCATTACAGCAAACAGCGGTTTCTGACGGGAAAAAATGACAATTTTGTAGTAACAATCGGCAACAATTCAGGTTTTTGTCCTGTTCTCAAGAAGACAATGTACGCGACATCGATCGATCATGTTATGTGACCTTGTGTGAACTAACACCTGTTCTCAAAGAAATGAGCTTCTTTCCGACAAAACAGGATGGGCTATTTCCTGAAACTGCGCTGCGCGCGCGAAAAGGAGATTAGTATTTCACGATGTTTTCACTAATAAAGAAAAAAGGGTGTTGATTGAACGGTTCTATTTGAGTGCTATCTTCACCGTTTTCACTGGCTTCTTCAGGGGCAGCTTGAGACCTAACACTCCATCTTTGAACACTGCTTCGACCTTTTTCAAGTCCACTTCATGAGCTAGGTTGTAGCAAGCAGAATAAAGCACGTTCTTCTTCTGACCTTTAATGCAAAAGCTCACTTCAGTAGCCTCAATCTCAATGTCTTTCTTCTTGACTCCTGGCAGTTGAGCTTCAATCAAGTATTTCTCAGCATCATGGTAGATGGTACTGACAGGATTTGCTAACCATTCCCATGCTGTCGAAGGAGCGATTTCAGTTTTCTTTGGCATTGTCCTCTTCTTTTTGCTCATGGAATTCCCTAGTTTGTGAATTTTGAGGGCATCTTAGATTTATGGTTTTTCAATTTCTGGGAGAAACACAAAGATCTAGCACGCGATCGATCGACATTAGAAAGCAACAATGGAATACTACCGCACACGAGACATCTTCCACGTCATGCAGTTCCTCGGCCACGAAAAAATCGAAAACACTCTCCTGTACGTCCAGCTCGTCAACAGCATATTCCAAGAAGTCGACGACGAATACATCTGTAGAGTAGCCAAAACCGCTTAAGAGACAGTCCAGCTTGTAGAACTCGGGTTCGAATTCGTGACCGGCGAATACATAGGTGGTGGAAAATTGTTTAAGAAGAAAAAGCTGTTATATTCCACACGGACTTCAGGTCTCGCTGGCCTGTAGTCTGGCGTAGGGGCCCGTAGTCTAGGCTGGATTAGGACGCTGGCCTGCGGAGCCGGAGACCCAGGGTTCAAATCCCTGCGGGCCCGCCAATCTTTGCCTTCTCGGCTCCCTTGACTTGTCAGCATGCCGATCAACCGGAATCAAGAGCTTTTGTGCTTCCGCGATATGAACAAAGGGTAATTTTCTTAAGAAACCGTGCTATAATCAAGGGTCAGCTTCGGAAGGAATTCAATGGGCTTAGAGGTCCTTATCAGAGCAGAAAACCTGACCAAGAAATATGATGATTACTTGGCAGTGGACGGCATAGATTTTGAAGTCTTCAAAGGCGAGTGCTGCGGTTTTCTCGGGCCTAATGGCGCTGGAAAAACGACCACGATAAAAATGATTCACTGTGTTCTGCCCTTGACCTCGGGCAACCTAACCGTAGCAGGCATGAGCGTCTCTGAGAAGCCCAGGGAGATCAAGAAAATGATAGGTGTCGCGCCGCAGGAAGAGAACCTTGACCCAGACTTCACAGTCATCACGAACCTGCTGGTTTACGCTCGCTACTTTGACATTCCGAAGCCTGAAGCGTTGAAGCGCTCCGAAGAACTGCTGAAATTCTCCCAATTGGAAGAAAAGAGAAGCGTGATAATCGACCAACTGTCAACCGGCATGAAACGGCGGCTGATACTAGCACGGGCTCTAATCAACGAGCCGCAGATTCTACTGCTCGACGAGCCCACGACCGGCCTCGATCCACAGGCACGGCATCTGATCTGGGACAAGATTCGAAGCCTCAGAAAGCAAGGCGTAACCATAATCCTGACAACACACTACATGGACGAAGCAGCTGAACTCTGCGACCGCACTCTGATAATGGACCACGGCAAAATAATCGAGGAAGGCAAGCCACTCGACCTAATCAGACAACACATCGGCGAAGACGTATTAGAAGTAGACTTTGACGACAAAGTGATGAAAACTCTCCAAGCCAAGTTTCCTGCCGCCCAGCTTGAAGTGCTAGGCGACAGAATCCGCGTGTTCACAAGTCAACCTCACGGAGTCTTCGAAAGCTTCCTGAAAGACTTCCCAACCAAAGGAGCAGCCATACGCAACGCAAACCTGGAAGACGTCTTCCTCAAGCTAACCGGGAGGCAACTCAGAGAATGAACAAGTCAAACCGCGTGGCTGACAGTTTCAGGCTACCCGAATTAACTTATCGTGTCTGGAAAGTATGGTTGCGAGACTGGGACGTCTTTATGAAAACTTGGAAGGTGAACTTTTTCCCACCCCTCCTTGAACCCATCTTCTACCTAGTCGCCTTGGGCTACGGTTTGGGAACCTTTGTCCCAACAATCCAAGGTTTAAGCTATATCCAATTCATAGCCCCAGCCCTAGTCTCTATCTCAATAATGAACAGCGCATTCTTTGAATGCACGTACGGCTCCTTTGTCCGAATGTACTATCAAAAGACATTCGACGGCATCATCGCCACCCCAATAAGCATAGAAGAAGTCATCGCCGGCGAACTGCTGTGGGGCGCGACCAGAAGCCTAATCAGCGCAACCATAGTCCTAGCCGTCGTGGCCGCCTTCGGCCTAATCTCAAGCCCACTATCCCTTCTGATTGTGCTCATCGCCTTCGCTGGTGGCTTGATGTTTTCAGCACTTGGCATGTGCTTCACATCATTAGCACCCAATATAGACTTCTTCAACTATCCAGCCTTCCTCTTCATAACCCCAATGTTCCTGTTGAGCGGCACCTTCTTCCCATTAACCAGTCTTCCAGCATTCATGCAAATACTCGCGAAGGCGATCCTGCCCCTGACACAGGTCGTAAGCCTGACAAGGGGGTTGATTCTTGGAAACCTCGAATCCTCGCTTCTCATCAGCCTCGTCTGGATCGCAGTCGTCACACCGATATTCTTCATTCTCAGCATAAACCTAATGAGAAGGAGACTCATCAAATAGCGGAAAAGCCCATTTAGGTAATCCGCGTTTTCTTAATCCGTTTGTCTTGAGTGCAATGTGATTATCCATGTTCCTTCAATTCTGATACGAGCTTCTCGACCTATTCCTTTGACCTGTGAATCCAGCCTTCCTCAAATGCCCTTTATCTCTGGAACTGCCATTCCTCTGCCCACTGAGCTCTTTTTGGGATTGCCTTGATATATCTCATTTTTTGGTTGTCACTCTTGCTCATTCAAGATGGATTACACTTCATTGTTCTTCGAAGCTTTGCAGAAGCAAATCTATGTCATTTCCCAAGTTCTCGCCCGAGTATCCACCTTCTAGCACAAAGAATGTAGGCTTATTCAAGGCTGCGATCCTCTTTCCTATACCCCTGTAGCCTCTTCCTGTCAAACCAAGTGACGCCAAGTCTCCATCGTGCGTATCAAATCCTGCCGACACGGCAATGACCTCAAACCCGCCAACGTTCACGCTGCTTAAGGCCCTGTCAAAAGTTCTCAGATACATCTCGTTTCCACAATCAGGTGGCAACGGAAAATTCAGACAGTTTGCCTCTGAAGCGATGCCTGTTCCTGGATAGTTCGGATGTCGATGCAGCGAAAGATACGTGACTTTTTGGCTACCATAGAAAATCTCCTGCGTTCCGTTCCCGTGGTGTCCATCAATGTCCAAAATCAGAGTAGGTTTGTCTAAGTGCCTCACAGCTATTGCAATGTTGTTCAGGTAACAGAACCCTCTTGTAGCCGCGCCTAGGGCCGTGCCGGTTTTTCCTGCATGGTGGCCAGGCGGACGCATAAGAGAAAAGCCTTTCACTTTTGCTGCCAATAGGGCTCCACCTGCTGAAAGTCGAGCGTACTCGTAGATGTTGTCGTATGCAGGCGTATCTGCATCTTCCACCATGCTCTTCTTCACCATCCAAATGTATTCGTCATCATGAACTTTGTGTATCGCTTCTTCAGGCGCGGGTTCAGGCGTCAAGAATTCGTATCCCTTTCCCTTCAGGATTTCATGGGCTTTCCTAACTCTCGCAGGCCCTTCAACATGCCAAGACCCGTAGCCCAAGCATTTTTCTGAGAACACTATTTTGAATTTCATGATTTTGCGCGACCACAGTCAGCCAATTGCTGATTTTCAAGTTAAAATATAACCTCACCTCTTAAAAGCTTAGAGAATCTCGAGCAAATGGAGAACACGTTGATGGTTGCTAACCCGTTCGCCGTCTTCCGCCTGGAATGCGAGAACAGCTTGGCTTCTGCGATGAAGAAGCTCTTCCCAGAAATCCAAGTCACAAGCTTGGCGATGGAGAAGCCGCCAAACCCAGAGTTCGGTCAACTCGCTTCTTCACTGTGCTTCGAGCTTGCCAAACAAATCGGCGAAAAACCCTCAGAACTAGCACAGCGGCTGGTTGAGTCAATAGATAACTCCAAGTTCTATTTAATCGACCACGTCGCTCCAGCAGGTTCTGGCTACGTAAACTTCCACGTAGCCTTCGCCAGGTTTTCAGCGTTAACCCTTGGATCGGCCAGGAAGCTAGATGCTGAGTATGGTTTCGTGAAAACCGAAAAACCATTGAAAGTCATCGTGGAACACACGAGCGCTAACCCAACGCACCCAATGCATATTGGAACAGCTAGGAATCCAATTCTCGGCGATAACCTCGCCCGTCTCCTCAAATCGAGAGGGCACACTGTTTACACCCATTTTTACGTGGACGATGTCGGCCGCCAATCATCAGTCGTTGCATACGGCTATGAAAAACTAGGCAGACCGAAAGCAGATGAAAAGCCCGATCAATTCATCGGCAAAATATACGCGATCACAAGTTGCTTGGTTGAAATCAACCGTTTGAAAAGAGGACTTGAGCGGGCTAAGATTGTTGCGGTAGAAGAACAAATTGCCAAAGTTACCAGGGAACTTGATGACTGGGTGTCCGCGGCTGCAGAACTGCAGGCAAAGCACCCAGAACTGTTCGAAAAGTTGCTGCAAAAAATCGAAAAGGATGAAAATCCTGAAACAGCAATAAAAATACTGAACCAAGCCTACGAGGCAGGAGAAAAAAAAGCAAAGGAAGTTGTGAGAAAAGTCAGCGAACTGTGCCTTGAAGGGTTCAAGGAAACACTAGCAAGGATAGATGTTTCTATTGACTCTTGGGACTGGGAGAGCGACCTCGTCTGGAGCGGACTGGTCACTGAGGTTTTTCAGAAGCTCAAAAAATCACACTACACTTACGCTGAGGCAGGCGTTCTAGAATTTGACGCTGAAAAGGTCGTCAGAGAACTCGATCTTCGAAAGAAGCTCGGCTTAAGAGAAGATCATGAAGTCCCACCTCTAACGCTCGTGCGTGCGGATGGCACAACACTGTACACCACGCGAGATGTTGCTTACAGTCTGTGGAAGTTCGAAAAGGCAGACAAAGTCATCAACGTTATTGGCATGGAGCAAAGCCTAGCTCAACTCCAGTTAAGGATAGCCTTGCACGCTTTGGGCTACGGCAAATACGCAGACAGCTTAGTTCACTTCGCCTACAACCTGGTGACTTTTCCGGGCTACAAGATGTCCGGTCGAAGAGGCCAGTATATCGCGTTCGACGAAGTGATGAACGAAGCAGTGAAAAGAGCCTACGAAGAGGTTTCGAAGCGTTCTCCACAGCTCTCAGAAGAAGAGAAACAGAAAATCTCGAACTTCGTAGGCATCGGCGCAGTGCGGTACGCACTCGTCGAAGTTGACACCGCGAAACCCGTGGTGTTCACTTGGGATCGAGTCCTCAATTTTGAGAAGAACAGTGCACCTTACATTCAATACACACACGCAAGAGCATGCAGTATCCTGCGGAAAGCAGGCAAGAAGCCCAGGAAACCAGCCTACGAACTGCTAAACGAAAGATTGGAACGTGAAATAATCTTGGCACTAGCCGGTTTCCCAGACACGTTTGTTGACGCATCAGAATACCTGAAGCCTAATCTAATTGCTGATTTTGCGAACACACTTGCCGACAAATTCAACACTTTCTACAACGCGTTTCCAGTGATAAGAGCTAAACCGCGGGGCCTCAGCGACGCAAGATTGGCATTAACCGACGCTGTGAGGATTGCACTTCGGAATGCGCTCACTCTCATTGGCATATTGGCGCCAGAAAAGATGTAGAAAACTAGCGCGGAGCCTCTTTGAGTATTGCGACAGCTGAGCTTGTTCCTATCCTGTTTGCTCCTGCCTTGATCATTGCCGCTGCTTCTGTGTAGGTTCTTATGCCGCCCGCCGCTTTGACACCCATATCGTTACCCACAGCTTGTCTCATCAACCTGACATCCTCAACAGTGGCTCCTCCACCGAAAAAGCCAGTTGAAGTCTTGACAAAATCCGCGCCTGCTTCTTTGGAAAGTCTGCACGCAACCAGTTTCTCATGTGGCGTTAGCTGTGCCGTTTCAATTATGACTTTGACAATGATCTCTTTTGACAAACCTTTTGCATCAACAACCGCCTTGATATCCTGCTTCACAGACTCATAATCACCGGATTTCAATGCACTCAGATTGACCACCATGTCCAACTCGTCTGCGCCGTCCTCTATGGCTTTGATCGCTTCTAGAGCCTTTGTGTCAGGCAGCGAGGTGCCGAACGGAAATCCCACCGTCGAGCAAAGCCTAACACTGGAGCCTTTCAACAGTCCCGCAGCAAATTTCACGTAAACCGGGTTAACGCAGACACAGCCAAAGCTGTAACTGATGGCTTCCCTGCACAACGTTTCAATTTCGTTTCTCGTGGCCGTTGCCCTAACATCTGTAGAATCAATCATCTTCGCCAATTCTTTCCTTGAAACATTCAAAGCATTCACCCCGATGAGCTGGAAAGAAATGCTCGAAGCCTCTGGGCAAACTGTTCAGGTTCTTCAACTGCTTCTCCGTCCCACAGCAAATACGGCAAGGCCCAAGCGTCTGTAAAGCTGCACGGCTGTATCCCCGGTCTGCTGATTATTCGCAGGGTCACGTCAAAATAGTCCAAGTGCTCGTTCAAAGGTCCTGACATGAGAACAATGTTGAAGCTGATGTAACCCTCTTTATCGTAGTACTGCAAAATTCTTGATATGCCTTCAGACAATTCAAGCCACTCTCGGTTTGTCAGCTCTAGCAGGTTTGACTTACCTCGCACCACAGCTTCAACCTCATTGATCCCTCGCAAGGGCGCGAAAGGAACAAGCCACTCCACGTCATTCTTACCGAAAAGGAACCTTTCCTTGCCTCTTTCTTTCTCCAAGAGATCAGTCCAATAGCTGGATTTGCCACTTTCAAAGTAGGCCTTACTTTTCTCAAGCATCAATCTAACTAGGTAGAACGGTCTGTCTCTAACTAAGACTTGCATGTGAGGATGAAACATTGAAGAACCGGCGGGAGGCATGTAATTGACGACGAACGCGGGAAAACGTATCGAAGGCTTCACCTCGTTGAGCTTTCTAAGGTAGGCGACGCCACCTTTGAAACCATCAAAAATCAGTTTAGACGTGAAATCCTTGAGCTTCAAATGATGCTCCTTCGACAGAATCACTACGATGCTTCTTTCAGCGTGTCCCAAAAAGTTGGGAACCACAATCGAGTCGCCTACGCAGATTCTTCCTGTCTTCACGAAACCCTGCGGAAACATAGGAGTCTGGCTCTTCACGTTCTCCGGGCAGAAAGGGCAGGTAGCTTGAGTCTTTCTAACCAGTGAGCTAAGCAGCTCATCATCGGAAACAAGGAACTTGCTGATGTATTCAAGCATTCCCTTTATGACCGTTGTGTTGCGCCCAGTCAACGGGTCAGTTCTGTACTCAAAAGTCATGACTTCCTCTTGAAAATTCTTTGATGGTTCCAAAACACTCGACGTCTTCACAGTCTTCTCGAATGTTATCACGTGACAACCCTTCTCAGATTGACAGTAGAGTCAAATCTGCATTTATTCTTTTAAACGCAACTATAAAACAGTAGATACTCGGTAAAGAGAAGAGGCAGAGCAAAGCGCGCCCTAATCGTGTTCCGAAATGGCACTTTGCAATAGGTCCTTGTTGCTTCGCTCTACTGGGATAGCTCATCCGAACCATATCTTCCTAGGTCTCTCAGTGACCCAGCCACATCATAGATCGTGAGATCAACGAACATGTCGTAAGTATGACTCTCGTTGTCGATACTCTGAAAGCGCGCTAGCGCGCGCATTACAACTTGTTACCTTTTACCATTCTTTCAATGTTGCTGGAAAGTGCTTCAAGGAATCGAATTGTTACCATTGGGTCGTGAAAAAAGAATTTTTGTGACCGTTTTTGACGGTCAGCTGTTACTCGCGCAAGCTAATTGCTGTGTTCCAAGATACAATGACGGTGGTCTTGTTAGAAAGACGTTGCCATTGTATTTGATTTCATGCGTTAAACCGGACAGAGAATTATTCCAAAAAGCTCATATTCTAAACCGTTCTTATGTTCTAACGCCTAATGTATAGGAGAAGGGAAAGATGAAAAAACTGGTATCAATAGTAGTAACGTTGGTTCTTCTGACCTCAATGTTTCTAGTGGTTGCCAATGTAAAAGCAAACGTGCCCAATCTGCCAGATTACAAAGCTGTCGACTGGAAAAGCGGCTTAGGCGGCAAACTGAACATGCCATCAAAGACAGATCTCGCCGTTGAAGGGCTTGCAGGCGCTCCGCAAGTGAGCACATTCGCATCAACCCCTCCAGTCGGAACAAAAGCTTGGGACTGGTACTTGAGAGCCATCAGCTTAGGCAGTCCAACAGGCTCGCAACCTTGGATGACTCTGAGAGCGATCTCAGGCAACGTTGAAGTCTGGACAGCAGACTACCTTTGGTTCCTTCCGGGCGACCCGCGCAACGACGATCCAAATAACGTGCTCATTACTGATTTGATGTGCCAGTTTGTTGCCGACGAATTTAACAACGTAATATATCCGACCGACACCACCTCCTTTGGAAAGTCGTTGGACAGATGGGGAAACAACAGCTATTTTGAAGCGGTCAATTACTCGCGCCCGAGTCCCCCGTATGCCCCACCCGGATCGCCAGTGAATTGGTTCTATTACCTTCACACAGACAATCCACAACGGGTCATAATAAAAGTCTTCAACATACAAGACACCAACTACTACGACCCGACCTATCCGTACTACGTCGCAGGATTCTTTGATCCCGCTTATGATTCTCCAGATTACTACGACAGGAATATTATACATGTCGACTGCTGGAGATGGTACCAGCGACTCGGTTCACTCGGAACCCAATGGATCGCAGGACACCCCGAACTGAACGTAAGCCGTCCGTATGTCTATGATTCGACAATCGCACACGAATACCAGCACTTGATACACGCTGACTGGAACCCCAGCGACCCGTCTTTCATGAATGAAGGCTGCAGCATGTACGCAGAGTATCTCTGCGGTTTCGGAATCGACCCGTCCTACATAAACAGCTACTTCTACACTCCGTCCAATTCGCTGACGGACTGGGGAGACCAAGGAGACATAAACATACTCGCAGACTACGGAGAATCAGAATTGTGGACAATCTACCTATCAGATCACTTCGGCGGAACAAACTTCATAAAACACTTTGTACAGGCTGGAATCCCTGGCATAGACGGAGTAAACGCTGCACTAGCCTTTTTTGGCTACAAGAAAACAACGTTCGACACAGTGTTTCATGACTGGAGAATCGCAAACATCATCCACACAGACCAACCCGGCCAAGGCAAATACAACTACAAGAGCATAAACCTCGATGACCCTAGCATAATTCCGATAAAGGTGTTCCCAGAATCCGGAGTACCAGTTCCACAGACCGATGCTACGACTGCTTTTAGACCCCCACCCGACGGCGTCATTACCATCCTAAACAACCCCACTGGCGTGACTACGCTGGGACCGTACAGCTCAGACTACATAAAGTTCACAGACTGGAAGAAGCCAGGCTTCATCTACTTCGACGGAGACAATATAGCAACATATGGATGGACCTATAACACGACTGACGGTGCATGGTTCTCAGGCTTCGGCAACATGATGGATGCAAGCCTTGTAGGCCAGGCATATGTGAATGCTGCGAACCCAACACTCACTTTAGTAACGAAATACGGCATCGAAAGTAACTGGGACTTCGGATTCGTGCAAATCTCCACCGACAGCGGGAAAACATGGACTTCACTCTCAAACGACTATACAACATCCGACTACTTGACCGACGTAGTGGCGATACAGAACAACATGCCAGGTCTGACAGACTACAACCCAGAGTGGCCGGGCTGGACTACGATGGCCTTCGACCTGAGCGCATACGCTGGAATGAATGTGATGATGAACTTCCGCTACATGACAGACGAATTCACGAACTATGAGGGCTGGTTCCTACAAGGCGCAAGCGTGAGCGGGGCTGCACTAACTCTGACGCCGATCTATCCAAAGGCAACTTTCCAGGTGACGATAATCCAAGCGACAGTTGTTGGCAAGAAAACAATCTACTTGCCATTTGACATGTCGCTGACCAAGGATACTAACAAAGGTGTCGACGTTGCGTTCCCGTTCAAACCAAACTACGCGATCATAATCGTGAGTCCAAACATGCCCCACGGCCAAGTAGACTACAAATTCCAAGCCACAACAAAACCAATAGTCGATTTCTTCAAACCATAGGAAAGCACTAAGAAAAACAAATCCTCCCCTTTTTTTCTTAGTAGCGATCGATCAGGTTAGTTGGGGTAGGATTTTATACAATCAACCTATAACTGGGCTCTGCTAGAATAATTGATAGGTTCACTGATGAAAAATCTGATATCGGTCTCCAGCGTACCTATTGCTGGGTTCATGGATGAGGAATATTATGATCTTCTTGGCACGATTGAAGTAATGAAAAAGGTTTTTGGAGAATCAGTAGTTGATGGTTTTGAGTTGCAGCTTGAACCAGAATGGGACTGTGAAAATGCACCCTTAACCGATGTTGACTGGGCTGATTGGACTAGGGCTCCTAAGTTCACAGTTGAAGGAAGCTGTGGAGCTAGTTAGAAGTGCGAGTTTGCGAGCGATCGATCGGTTTATTGTCTTTTTGGCAAAAGGTGAAAAACCTGAATTGTTGCCAATTGTTACCGCAAGATTGTTACTTTTTCCCATGCTTTCCCGATGTTTTTCGTAGCGCTCGCTAAAGGGCGTTTGATTAGGTCTGGGGGACACTCCCAAAGGCCTTCCGATCCAAAAGACAACGAGCGGTGGCAGCCATAGATAGAATCTTAAAGGCACGTCTTGAACTCTCCAAAACCAGAATTGAGGAAACATTGTTAACAAGAAGAGGCCTGCTGACACCAACATGGAGTTTCTAACTTTTCTGTAAGGTTCCAAGAGTTCTGGAGCAATGAGTTTCTTTTCTTCTATTGCGAGTTCATGCGTAAAGAAAGCCAAGATAGCCATTAAGGCCGCCATGTCTAGAGCGTAGAGAAGCGAAGCATATTCAACAACCACAGTCTCGGTTGCGTGCCCGAATAAGCTAACAAGGTTGAAAAGGTAAGGTTCAAGTGACACCGAGAATAGCATTATTACGTTGAGGAATATTGTTGTCCTGTTCTCCATTGGAAGCACGGACATGGTGCTTGTATAGCGTACCCAAACAAAGATCAATACGAGAAAACTGAAAGTGAAAGCAATTATGTCACTTGCGACTTGGGCTAACTGTGTCGGTGGTCTGCTGAGAAGCGAGTAAGCGCTCAATGATAGCGCGAGTCCAAATATCAAATCCGACAGACTCTCAATGCGCGGTCTCGGACTGGAACGCACATTATCTCCCGGCATGAGAGTTTGACTCCGCCTTCTAGTACTTGACGCTGAGATACAACAAAACAGCTAGCGCTCCGAGCGTAAATAGGTCTGGCAACATGGCAAACGGTCCCAAACCAAACTCTCGAAAACCGAAAGCCCAAATCACGAAGGGATTGGAGGCAAGCGCATTCAGAAGGAAAACCATTGAAAATATCACTAGTCCAATCGTGAACTCCGATCGCGTCTTTCTGTATATGTTAACATATGTGAGCAGCAAGAAGACTAAAAGCGTCACGTTGATCGTGGAAACCACCGTTTTCGCTGTGTAGAACAACTCTAGGTCTCCAGGAATATTGTTTTGAGGCGGTAGATGACGTTCCCAAGGAAAACGTGGAAACCAAACCGTTGACGTCGCCCAAAGTGCTGCCAGAATAGCTACCACTACTAGAGTTACTAGTATAAGCCAAGTTCTCATGTTCTTATTCATATCACGCTTCATTTGTTTTCCTCCTTTTTCTACTTTTTCCAGATTTTCTTCAGAATCTCCTCGAACAAAGCGTAATTCTCCTCCATCGCCGGAGACAAGAAATACGTAGTACCATACCCTTCTCCTGCCGATGTGATTATTCTATTTTTCTCAAGTACTCCAAGATGGTGCCTTATCGTCCTATAATCCATTCCAAGCATTTTCGCCAACTGATTTGCATTTTGCGGAGTCTCATTTAGAGTCTGAATTATCTTGGCGCGACTAATACCGCCTCTTGTACCTGCGATTAACCATCCAAGCAAATACTTAAACGGACGCGAACTAGCAGACATCCACGATGCTCCGCACACATTAAGGAATCTTTTGCTAAACCTATTTGAACTCGGGTAATAAATATGTCCCTCGGGTCTCACCGTCGCGCCCGCGAATCTGATTGAGACGTGAGACAAGATTAGGAATAGAATCGGGTATAATTCTGAAAAACAGTTTAATAATTCGCGGTCTATGAAGGGTTTGGAGGCTGAGAACAAGTCTGCAACACCCTGTTCTTCAAAAGTGGGGCTCGTGAAGGCCCGGAAAGGCTGGAGAATACTTTTTTTCACCTCCCTTCTTTCTCCCTTCAGCTCTTCTGGACCTTGACGAGAACCAAAGGAGAATGGGCAAGACAGTCAAGAAGGGGAATGACAAGATGGACGCAAACAAGATGTTAATCTTGTCGTCGCAGTTTCAATGCAATTTGGGAGGAAGTTGAGGTGCAAGCATCAGAGGAAAATATGTTGCGACAGATAGAGTTAGTGACTGACTATGAAATTCAAAAACGTAATTGATCCTGGGAGACGTGTTATTCGAGCCGCTAGCATGGAAGTTGCGAGAGCTGTGCAATACTCAGCTCGTGTCTTCAGGATCATGATTTTCCTGCACTCTGCCAAGGATTTTCCATCCGTCCTTAAACTCTATGGAATAGACAACTCTTCAAAGAATGAATGAAAAACTGAGTCGGAGGATTGTGATTAGCACTTTCTGAAAAACCAAAGGTGCCGCGTTTATTGATGGTTTTGATAAGGATAGCTTTCACGAGTTTGTTGACAGGGGGAATGGTCAGCTACGCGACAAGCAGTTTCACTTTCTCGAGCGAAATCGGGCACTTTCAAAATTGTTTTCCAAATCTTGAGAAAAATGTTTCAGATTTCCAACCAACGCAGAGCGCATCTAATAAAAACAACACATGCTTTGTAGGAGAAAAATGTTTCACCGTCTCAGTTATTCTGGCACCTCTGGAGGATCACTTCTGAACTGCCTAGTTGAAGTCATCGCATTAACCACTGCCACTGCAAGCAATTCCCTCAAGGTTTAGGCTTCGTGATTCCTCAGCGCGCTCTGAGCAGGTGATCACAGTGAACAGGAAGTATGATTATTGTGCATACTGTGGTCATTGCGAACGCTGGATTTTGAAAACAGCCTTAGTGTCTGCTAGTTCAGGCGCTCAAATGTGTCCTTACTGTCACAAGCGAGTACGAATGAAACGACACTCTCACGATACTCCTAGAAGGTCATGCTTGGGCTTGAACAAGTGGCAGCAGGAGGACGCTAAATCTTGATCAGAAAGGAATAATGTTGCAGTTCCAAGACGTCATTACTGGAGGAACTATTTTGGCATGCGATCGATCATTACTGGAAGGTACAAAAGGAACGTGGATTTTCTGGTCAAGGTCTTCAACAGGTTCGGTGCCATCGCGATTTTTGTTCTTGCCTTGGCGCCCTGACGCAATTCCTGAGGACTTACCGTTTGATTGGATTAGGAATAGACTTTGGTATAATTCTGAAAAACGGTTTAATACTTCACTGGGTCTTGAGAAGACAATGCAATCAAGCTGGGAGATGGCAACGAGTGAAACAGCCACAGAATGTTAATCATGTTTATCACATTCCGGGTGGAATTATGTCCAAATCGACTTTTTGCCATCCCTTCTTTGTGGATTAAACACTGTATGTTTGTGGGGATGAAGGATTTGGGTGCGCTAACAAGAGCAATCAGGAATATTTCGAGAAGGAAAATCAGGGCATTATTAGTGATTATTGCTTTGGGTTTTTCCTTGGCAATAATGATTTCCGTTCCTGCAGGTATCTTGGCAAACCAAGAAGCTGCGCTGAGGCTAACTGGAAATTTCAACAGTACGATCGCCAATATGGAAGAGGAAATCAATAAGACCAATACACTGATAGAATGTTCAACTTCATCTGGACGAGGCATGTTTTCCAGTCGGCCCTCTGGTATGCCCTTCAACATGTCAAATCCGGGAGGATTCGTACAACAAGAGGTCTTCGTAAATGAAACCGTTGTCAATGAAATTCGTTCTATTGATGGTGTCAAAGACATTGTGCCATTCCTTGAGAAATCATCCGAGGAAACCACTTCGCAAACCATGAGTACACCACGTGGGGACTTCACCATTTCCAGACCCCTCTACACGATTACAGGTGTTTCTCTGAATTCCTCCTTCATCGACGACTATTCCATACTGCCAACAAACATAACAGCAGGAAGAAATCTGCACGAAGGGGATACTGGTGTTCTTGTCATGGACCTGAACCTCACAGAGTACTTTAATGTAGGAGTGGGTGACAAGGTAACGGTCAACGGCGAGTCTTTCACAGTGGTAGGAGTCTGTGACTCAACAGGCCAAACCCAAGGCTTCATGGGAACAAGAACCGTGTACATGAACCTTTCTGATGCTCAGACGGTAACTGGCGAAATAGGAAACGTAAGTAGAATTGACGTGTATGTAAAGGATGTCTCTTATGTGGATACAGTAGCCTCCGTGATAGGGGCCGCGTATTCAGAATTTACCATCACGACGTACAAAGATCGCTTGACGAACCTCCAGAATATGCAGGCAACATACACGGAAACGTTGAACAATGCTGAATCAACCCTAGCTCAGACGCAGACGGTCGCAACCCAAGAGATCATCGTAGCAGTCGCCGCTACAAGTCTAATAGTCTTGTTCATGATGCTATATACCGTCCGTGAAAGAACGAAGGAGATTGGCACACTCAAAGCGATAGGCTTCAGCAGCTGGAACGTTATGAGTCAGTTTATGCTCGAAGGAGTACTGCTGAGCTTGGTGGCAGGTGTAGTTGGCATTGCGATAGGAACCGTGGGAGCGCCCATACTATCGGGGCTTCTGCTTCCTAGCATAAACTCGTTTGGTTCATCACGTGGAGGTTTCGGCTTCGACAGTAATCCGGGGATTTCTGGATCAATAAGTGCTTCAGCCTCAATAAGCCCGGAGATGATGCTGCTCGCGCTTGGTGCGGCTGTGCTGCTTGGAGCCTTGGGCAGTCTTTACCCGGCTTGGAGGGCTTCAAGGACGAGGCCTGCGGAGGCTATGAGGTATGAGTGAAGCTGTTCTAAAAACAGAGAATATGTCCAAAACCTATGCGATGGGCAAACGCGAGGTCCGAGTCCTGTCCGACTTGAACCTTCAGGTGAACAAGGGCGAGTTTGTTGCGATCATGGGGCCTTCCGGCTCAGGTAAGACAACGTTGCTGAATGTCTTAGGTTGTCTTGACAAGCCGAGTGGTGGAAAGGTGATCTTGGACGGAGTCGATATTTCAGGATTGCCTGAGAAGGAGCTCTACAAGATAAGAAGGAACAAAATTGGGTTTGTCTTCCAAACCTTTAACCTTTTGCCATACCTAAACGCTAGAGAAAACGTTGAACTGCCGATGGAATGCGTGAAAAAATTCAAGAGCGAAAGAAGACAGAGGGCTCGCGAATTATTGAAACTGGTGGGGTTGTCGGGGAGAGAAGAACATAGGCCGCAGCGGCTGAGCGCTGGCGAGCAGCAAAGGGTGGCAATCGCGCGGGCTTTGGCAAATGACCCGGCCATAATTCTGGCAGATGAGCCCACTGGAAACTTGGACACCGAGAACAAATATGAAATTTTCAGGCTGCTCGGAAACCTGAACATTGAAAGAGGAACCACGGTCGTAGTGGTAACGCACGACAGCCAAGTAGCTTCGCACACTGAAAGAATGCTCCTTCTAAAGGATGGAAAAATCGCGAAGGAAAAACAGGGTCTTCATTTGACTAAGAAGAAGCTCATGTGTCCCTACTGTGGGAGCAAGATCCAGCCTAGTGATGAAAGGTGCCCCAGTTGCAAGAAAAGACTATGAATAACAGAGGAAGATTGTAAATGGAATACCCAGCAAAACCAAGAACGCGTCGTTCATCTGCGGTTTTGATGGGAACAGCTGTAATATGCTTGTTGATAGGAGGAACACTCGGCTTCGCAATCAGTAATCTTACCACTTCAAGCCGAATCAGCGACCTACAAGGTCACGTGACGACTCTTGAAAAACAGGTTTCGGATCTTCAGTCAGCGCAGGACTCATCCTCCGAAAACATAACCTACGAAAACGCCACGATCGAAAATGTCACCTATATTCTGGGACAGAACTTTTCACTCTCTAAGTTGTACGAGCAGGTTAAAGGCTCTGTCGTGGTTGTTGAAGGAATAATTGTGGAATACGACTTTTTCGGGCGACCCTACTACTCCGAGGTGCAGGGATCAGGGTTTGTTTGCATCTCGACAGGGCGATTTGTTATTATCACGAACTACCACGTTGTGGACGGCGCGACCAATGTTACTGTAACCTTCATAGACGGAGACACGTACGTAGCCAATGTAATTGGTTCAGATGCTTACGCCGATCTTGCGGTGCTTTCATCGAATGCGTCACAGGATGAGTACGAGGCTCTCGCAGTTACGAGTTCATCAGCACTGGGAGTTGGTGACCCTGTAATTGCTGTCGGTACTCCTTATGGACTAGCTGGAACGGTGACTTCAGGAATAGTCAGCGCCCTTGGCAGAACAATCACCGAGAGCACAGCGGGCGGGCACATTATAGCGGATTGCATACAGACGACGACGCCCATAAACCCAGGTAACTCTGGAGGGCCGCTTCTGAACTATCAGGGTGAAGTCGTTGGTATAACCACTGCCATTGTGAGCAGCTCCCAAGGGCTGGGCTTCGCCATTCCCTCGAATACGATATTGCGAGAGATTAGCTCTCTGATTGAAGAGGGGTCGTACGACCAGCATCCGTGGTCGGGAGCGTCTGGAATTGACATGACGTTTGCGATCGCACGAGTGATGAACATAAACGTGACTTACGGGTGGCTGATCACGCAAGTAACGAGCGGAGGACCGGCTGATGAGGCTGGTCTCCGAGGCGGGACCGCTCAGGCTCAGGTCGAGGGAACATCGGTGACGATAGGAGGCGACGTTGTGATCGCGGTCAACGGCACAAGAATCACTAACACGGATGATATCTTAAGTTATTTGGAGGAGTACACTTCGCCAGGTCAAACCATAAATGCTACAGTGGTGCGTGGCAGCCAGACGCTGAAGGTTACAGTCAAGTTGGGAGTCTTGCCATTGCAGAGCGCGTCCTAAGCGATCTGCGCGGGTTACGAGTACGTAGACCAGAGGACTTACTGGATTGTCAAGGTAGACCTATCGTAGGTGGTTGCCTAAAAATATTTAGGAGTTTGGGAAAAGCAACAGAGTCCGCGTGGAATCATGTTGGGGGGATTCGCGTTGTCAGCAGTGACTGCAGCTTGGGACAAGTGTGTTTGCGGATATGCCGCGCGCGGTGCGGAGGGCCCGTGTCTTAACCAGCGCTTGTTTTCCTTCCGTTTTGAAACAGATATACGTCGCCAATGAAAGACAAAGCGTCAGCATCGTAGACGAGTGCAGAGCGTTCGGGTATGGCGTATATTTTTCCTTCTTTGGATAGCTCTTTGAGTTCGTCGTCTCTGGAAGGGTTGTAGTGGACTTTGACGTTGAAGTCTACTAGTTTGATGCCTGTGATTATCACGGTTTCTGGGTTTTCTCTGTTTCTTGTGAGTATGCACTCTTTGCAGAGTGCTAGGGCACCGGCGCTTCTTCCGACGATGACTTTTTCGTAGTTGCGGAGTAGGTCGTCTACTTTTTTGTTTCTTATGCGGGCAACTAGGATTCTTGTGAACCCGCCGGGCAAGTATATCAGGTCTGAACGGTCGACTTTTTGGGCGATTTCCTCTGATGAGTTTGAGTATTCTGCAAAGTCAACGTTGCTCGCGCCGAGGTCTTTGAAGTAGTCAACCATTATTTTTCTGTAGCTGTCCACCTTGTGAGCTGACTCTGCGGTCCAGGGGAAAACGAGGACGAACGGTGCTCCACCGGCGTCGATGAATGCTCTCTTGTTGATTTCTCTTGAGTCTCTCTTTGCTATGTCTTCTCCGCCGAGAAAATATAGTCTTCTCATAGACGTATTAGACGAGTGCGATTCTTTTAAGAGGTTCGTACCGATACTCGTGAGCGTGCGTTCCAAACAGTGGCTTCTCTGCTTAGATGGTGTTGACTCTGGTCATCATCCTTGCAGCACGAGGAGTGAAGCCAAGAGGAGGGGCTCTGAGAAAAAGGACTTGGCAGTTTCGTCCATTTGGTGGCCAAGTTATTCGCCCAGAATGCTCAGCCCTAGTTAATTCTGTTGCTGCTTTGCATGGTCACACCAGTCGCGATTCTACTCGGCCGAAGAAAAAACAACATAGCGATCAAATAGCGAAGAAAACCAAACTCTCTTTTTTTCTTTTATAACTGCCTTCACAGTAAGCTATAGCTGAACGCGCAAATAGCAAATGCGGAGGGGATGCTTCATGGGCCCCCCTTTTTCGAGTTCGGGGATAGGAAGTTTTTTGTCTAGGTGTCATTGGAATAGTATGAACTCGCAGGGCTGAGAAGCATGAAGCTGTTGAAACCACCTAGACTTGTGGAAGGCGACACCGTTGGCGTGATTGCTCCGTCCTATCCCGTGTTGCCGTTCCAGGAAAAGTATGATCAAGGTATTGAGAACCTTAGGAAGTTCGGTTTCAAAGTGAAAGAGGGCAAAACGGTGAAGCTTCAGCACGGGAGTTACATGGCAGGGACTGACGTTCAGCGCGCTGAAGACATCAATGCCATGTTTGCGGATGAGGATGTGAAGGCGATTATCTGTGCGTTAGGGGGATCGGTTGCGGTTCGGACCTTGCGGTTTCTGGATTATGATCTGATAAGGAGAAATCCCAAGATCTTCTCCGGCATGAGCAATATTACGACTTTCCACGTGGCGTTTCTGGCGAAGACGGGCTTGATGGGTCTTCATCAGACGGATGTGGTGTTCGGGTTTGGTGCTGACATGAAGAGTGGTGAAGCAAGGTTTGAGACGGACCTTTTCTTCAGGATTACTGAGAAGGCCGAACCGATAGGTTTGTTGCCGGCGTTCACAGAATGGAAAGTTTGGCGGGAAGGCAGGGCTGAAGGCAGGTTGTTTGGTGGAAGCATAAACAGCGCTGAAACGTTGCTTGGAACGCCTTATTACCCGAAGCTGGATGAAGACCTCATCTTCTTCTGGGAGTCAATTGGGCAGCCTATTGATGAGCTTGATGCGAAGCTGGTTCATTTCAGAGAATCGGGACTGTTTGACAAGACGAAAGGCATGTTGATTGGCAAGTTTAGAGAAGAAGTACCTGACTCATCAAGTAACTCGGGTCGAAGAATAAAAGATATGACCGATGATATCAAGGAACTCGTCTTGGACATAACGGCAGGGTACGATTTTCCGATCATCGCAGGCTTAGATTTTGGTCATTACACGCCTAATCTGCCGTTGCCCATGGGACTCAAGGCAGCTATGGAGACTGACGGTAATAGAGTTTGGTTGCGGGAATCTTACGTCAGGTAGGCCGCGTCAAACTGGGCAATGGAGAAATCTCCCGCATACAGCTTCCCTCACCTTTCCTAGTCTGCGCGCACGATTTTTCGGTGCGGCATAACTCGTATCACGCTGCAAATAACAAAAGCGTTATCTCCGTATGTATTGGAATACTAGCTGTTTGTCTGCAAGTCAGAAATCGTATTTCGCTTGGAGAGTGATGTGTTTGGCTCGGAAGTTTACGTATTCGGATGTTGGTGTTGACAGGAGGCTGAGGGCTGAGTCTAAGAAGGCGCTGGGTGTTTTGAAGGGGACTTATCATTTCTCGCCGTATGGCAAGGTTGTTAGGCTTCCGTTTGGCAACATTTTTCCTTTCCACGATTTGTACTTGGATTTGGTTATCGAAGAAATTGGCACGAAGGTGTTTGTTGCTCAGCTTGCTGGGAAGTATGACACGATTGCCATTGATGGTATCGCTATGGCGGTGAACGATGTGATTCGATCTGGGGCAAGGCCGCTGGCGATTGCAGATAATATTCATGAGCAGGTTTCTGATCCCGCGTTGATCAGGGAGTGGATGAAGGGCATTATGAAGGGCGCAGTTGAGGCTGAGTGTGTGGTGCCGAGCGGCGAAATAGGCGACGTGAGCGAGCTTATTAAGGGGGTTGTTGAGGGGAAAGGCTTTGACATGGTTTTCGCTTCGATCGGCGAAGTCACTAGGTGCAAAGTGATTTCGGGACGGAACATAAATCCTGGAGACGTTGTCATTGGCATGCGGAGCTCAGGTGTTCATAGCAACGGCATATCGCTTGTGAGGAGAGTTCTGTTCAAGCAGTGGGGCGGGAAATACGAGGCTGACGCTGTGCCCAGCAGTCTAGACACGTCGGTAGCGGAGGCGGTTTTGGAGCCGACTAGGATATACGTTAAGCCTTTGCTGAAGGTTGCCGGAGAATTCGACGTGAAGGGTGCGGTGCACATCACGGGCGATGCTTACTTGAAGTTTGGCAATCTGGCCAAGTTTTCGAAGGGTATAGGGTTTGTGTTCGACAATTTTGATCCTCAGCCGATTTTTGACTTGATCCAGAGAACTGCAGCGGAGCTGGGCGGTGGGATTACGGATGAGGAGATGTTTAAGACGTTTAACATGGGGTGGGGTTTCGCCGTAATCGTGGACAAGGCGTGTGCCGAAAAGGCGGTCGATGTTCTTGAAAAAGCAGGGGTGCAGAGCGAGCGAATAGGCCGGGTAACAGGCCAAGCCGGAGTTAAGATTGTGCACAAAGGCAAAAAGATCGTCCTCAAGTGATGCTGCCAACTTTTGTTGTCATAAAATCTTTTTCGGAAAAGGTCACGTCATTCAACTAGAGGTTGTCTGGATTTGGTGGAGGAATGAACAACGCGTGCGCGAGCTGGCCGCACACGAGAAGGAAATGTGAACAATCTTGAACTAATCAATCTCCGCTTCTTTCAATAAAAGTTCTCGCACAGCCGGACAACGTTTATTGCCTTGAACTTACGCAACTAGAAGTGATGCAAGACTTGCCTACTGTCTGAAATGCGGTAATGGAATTCTGTCATCAACGTGAAGTTCATAATAGTGTTCGGATACGAATAGAATGTGGTTAGATATATGAGCTCTAAAGAAAGTCCATTCGTCGCGCATATCCTGTCATTGCTAGGTGGCATTTTCATTCTGCTCGGCGCAGTTGCAGGGCTGATGTTCACTCCGTTCTGGTTCGGTGAAATGATGGACAGTAGATGGATGGGCGGCGGGGGCGGGATGATGCGTAGCGATGGTTTCGTTTCCATCTTTACATTAGGCTTCTTGCTCGTCGGCGTTGTTGCCGGAATAATCGTGATCATAGGCGCCGTTATGATGAACCTGCATCCAGAACAGCACATGACGTGGGGAACGATAGTGCTCATCTTTTCGATAGTCAGCTTCATAGGAGTCGGAATAGGTGGATTTGTCATCGGTGCGCTGCTAGGCATCGCGGGCGGTGCATTGGCGTTGAGCTGGAGACCACGAGCTAAGAACATAGCGCGGTAGTACGATTGCTAACATGAGAAGGCGTGTTCTATGGCTATAGCGTCTTTTTAAGAAGCGAGTACGCTCTGGTTCTATTTGCTTTGGAAGCCCTTGGTCATTCCTTGTTTCAACATGCTGGTTATGTTGTTCTTGAGTTCTTCAAAACAGGCGCTAAGCCGCTTCGCGTTGTCTTTTGACATGCCTTGCATTATGAGTTGTTTCTCGAAGGCTCTTCTGGTCTTTCGCACTCGTTGACCTAGCGTAAGATACGTCCAGAAAAGGTCAAGGGACATGCGGGCCAGGTACGGCGAAGACTTTAGCATGGTTGTAAGGGTTGAAGCTACGCTCATTTCTTTCATCTCATGACAAGTGGGGGAAGGAAGATTATTCTTCTTCCTCTCCTTCGGTTTCCTCGTCTTTCTTGAGTTTCTCGTGGATCTTTTTCTCTATTCGTTCGCTTAAGTCTTCGCCCGCTCTTTCGCTCCATTTTCCTTTGCCGCCGCCTCTGAGCATTTCGCCTATGCTTGTGAAAGTCCGCATGTAGTCTTCTGTCATTTTCACGGCCACTTGCTGAGGCAGGCCACCGTCCTTTAGTTCCTTGTAGTATGCCGCTGCAGCCTTGCCCATGCTCCTTCCAGCTTCCTCAGAAAAGACCGAGGCAAGTATGCTCTTGATCATCGCTGGTACTTCAGAAGAAACTGCCCCGAGCACCTCCTTGATGTTTTCTGCATCCATCTTCTCTTTCCCATGTCTCTCTTTTTCGTCGTCAACCATGTTTTTCACCTCCCTGACTCCTTAGCTTATGTTCAGGTGTAACCGTGCTGAAATAGTCGTTACCTTGACTTGTTCCTTGCAGTTCTCAACTGCCACACGTGAAGGAGTAGTGTTGCCCATACTTGGTAAGCTTGAATTTCCATCGTATACGGCAGAAAGCAAACTATGCTTCCGGTTTGTGTTACGTAGGTATCCAATTTGCATTTTTCTCGACCTCCAAACCATTATGGGCTGGTCACTGTAGTTAGGTGTTCTGTGCAAAAGTGACCAGCTGTGTGGTCAGCCTTTTTCAACCAGCTCGTACGTAGGAACGCGTCCTCCTGTCTTTGACAGAACTCCTTGCTGAGTCAGCTTCTTCACTCTGTCGCGGATTATGCGTCTGCTTGCTTTTCCCCTCATGGAGGCCACTTGCCGCGTGATGGCTGATACGTTTAAGGGTCCTTTCAGGGCCACCGCTTGAACGATGCATCTTGAGATGTCGTCCTGTGCGATTGGCTTCTGACGTAAGTATTTCTCGGCGTTCTTTAGGCGGGAAGCAACTTTCAAGGGTTCACCGTACATGTTTATGCCCATTCTTGTTAGGCGAAGCGAAGCCGCCAAGCCTTCATACTCGGGTTTCTCGAGAATCAATTCTTCTAGGAGATCCAGTCGGCGTAGTATCTGATCGAGTTTCTTACTAAGCTCGTCCACGCCGGAACGGGCATCCTCTTTCTTGCTCACGACTCTCTACTTCTCGCAAATACTCGAACTAGTATGTTAGTCGAGCCTTTAAATGGTTGACTGAGCAAGGTGTGCTATTCAGGGATCCGCTGATTTTTCATCATTTTGTGGCAATTCTCTGCAGCAAAAGAGTAACCAACCGTTTTTAGGAGGCGCTCTAAGAGTTAGCAGCTATTGCGGTCGGCTTTTCTCATCTCGAGGGAATCGGCGTGGTTCATAGTTTCTCTTCTAGGATCGCTCGCTGAAGCTCATTGCTATCCGGACGAGGTCTATTATGTCCACCTTGTCGTCCTTGTTTATGTCGGCGGCTGCGTTCCATCTAGGATGATCGGGATAAGACCCGAAGGCCATGGCTGCTGCAGAAATATCTCCAACGTTCACGTTTCCATCATTGTTCAGATCGCAATACGCGTTCCCACGTGGGGCGATGTAACAATCATATGTTGCATATGGTATATCGTATAAGTCAAAGTCAAGTAGAAACGTGTCTTTTGGTCCTGAAAATTCTAGAGACGAGTTCCCCGGCGAAACTGCTTTGAACTGGATTTGGCACAGCGTGCCGTTTCCATTAAAGGTTTCTTGAGTGATTCCTAGAAGGCAGCACCCGTAAAGAACATATCCTTCTGTCTCGTTTATGACGGGGTTTACTGTGACTGTCTCTTTTCCTGCGAAAACGTTGTCGCTAGGATACCATGCGCTTGTGCAGTTCAATATTGTCGGGTCAAAAGAGAGTTTGATTTGCCAAGTGTATAAATCAGTCACGTTGGATATGGTAACGTTTACTGTGAAGGTTTCACCGTTGGCTACGTTGATTGGAGATGGAGTCACGTGGATTATTGTGGAGGCTTGCCACATGTTTGTCTGGTATGCCTTGGCGGTTGCGGTCATGCTCGTGAAACCTAAGTCTGATTCGACCATGATTCCCGTTTGTTTATCCCAGTAATACGTGAGTGACGCCCCTTGTACGAAGAAACTTGCAGAGAGCACTGTTCTGCTTGCTCCAACATAGGTTCTTGTTTGTTCACTTTCGATTGTTATGTTGCCGTATCCGCTTATGTAAATGGAGTCTCCTGTTGTCGAGTTTGTGGGGACAACAATTCCTATAATTGTGTCCAGAGTTCCGCGGCCAGTCATAATGTCCTCTGTGATTGTTTTATTCTGCTCTGTTCCATCAGACATGCGCATCGTAATGAGCATGGTGGCATTCGTTCCTTCAACGTTCAGAAACTCCACCTTCATTCGTTCAGTAAAGATCACGTTCACGTTAGGTGGTTCTCCCGTAACCGTGTAATCGTATTTTATCCAATCTCCAGTCTTAACGCCTACAGTCCCGCTGGCTCCGACTGGTTTAGCATAGAATGCTAGTCCTAAAATGCTTACTAGAAGTAAGGCGAACAACGTTGCCAATATTATCCTCTTCGACAAGCTTCCTTCTCCTTCAACAAGTCATAACAAGTGACGTAGCAGTTAACACTTGTGGAATGCTCTTCTATTGCCTGTGTGGAATGATACTGGGTGTCGAAGGAACTGCCTAGATATTTTTAGGATCTGCCTTGAATGACATTGCGTCCAACGTTGCGTAGACCGCCCTGTCGGCGCACGCTTTTTATTCTTGTCGATCTTAAGGGCGTGTTGACGGTTTCATGTTCGAGAGCGTAAGATTGCTTGGGATTGTTTCTAGGGCAGAGTTCATACTGCCGAATTTGGGGTCGCTTATCATGGGGCTTGCGTGGGGTGCGACTTCGTCCACGAGTGTTGGTGACTTGGTGGTTTTGATAGTGCTGTCCTTTTCTGTGATCAATCTGAGCTCTGCCATCGGTGCGCAAGCTAACACGCTGTCCGATCGTGAATTGGATTCAAGGGATGAGCGCAAGAAGCAGCTTGTCGAGGCGACGAATTCTTTTGGTGTGAACCGGCTGAGGAAAGTGTTAATCGTTGAGTTTGCTGTTGCGTTTGTTCTGGTCTTTCTGTTTGTGTTATTTGAGCAGAAGCCGATTTTGCTGGTTCTGTGGATTGTCGGAATCGGTTTGGGTTGTGAGTACTCTCTTCCCCCGTTGAGGCTTAAGGCCAGGAGTTGGCTGGCTCCGGTTTCGTTGATTCTTGTGCTCGCGTTTTTCCCGGTGCTGTTTGCTTACTACAGTTTCACGGTTGAGATGAACGCTTTCTTTCTCATATCGCTTACGGGGCTTGCTCTTACGGTGTATGGCGTGATAGTTCCGACTGAGATCCGAGACTACTTCGGGGACAAAGCGATGGGCATTGAAACGTTGACGGTGCACATAGGTCTGGTCAAAGCCTCCATGGTAGCCATGGCACTTCTGACTGTGGGAGCGGGCCTCACCGCGATCGCGTTTCTTCTGCAATTCTTCTACGCTCAACACTTGTTTCTAGCTGTTTTGTTGGTTGCTATACCGGTTGCCGGGTTCGTCGTGTTGAGGGAGTTCAGGAAGCTCCATTCTCTTGCCAAAGAATACGCGGTGTCAGAAAGCAGTGCCATTGAGGAAAAGATCGTGGGTCTGTCGGCACACAATCCTAAGTGGATAATGATAATCACACAGACATACAGCATAATCTCCATTGCATTGCTGCTGAGCAAGTTTTTGCTTTAGCCGGGCTTTTCGAAGCCGTGCTCTTGAAATCTCTTTAAACGGTGTTTGCGAAGAGCTTAATAGCGTTGCGGCTTGTGTTGTCTGTTGTTTTGAGTTTGGGGCTTATGACAAGGGCTGCTGAGCAAGGGACGGATTCGAAGGTTTTTGCGTCTCGGAATTTTGTTTTGTTGTTGGTCATAGTGTTCTTCACGACGTTTGCGAGCTCGATTGTGTCCGGTTCGGCTGTGACTTTTTTGGTGAAGTCTCTCGCGGTTACGAAGCAGGCTACGACGGCGTTCATCGGTGTGCTGGTGGCCGTGAGCAGTGTGGCGATGATCGCGGGGAATTTCGCTGGGGGCTTTCTGGCGGACAGGGTAGGCAGGAAGAGAACGATTGGTTTGGCGTCTCTCGTCTTGGTTCCAAGCTTGTTTGTCTATTCGGTTGTGCAGAGCGTTGTTTTGATCGTGGTGGTTTATTTTGTGCACATGTTTGCGATGTCATTGTTCCAGCCAGCTTTTACGGCGTTTGTGGCTGATTTGAGTGGGTTGCGTTCGAGGGGTAAAGCCTTCGGCCGGTTTAATCTGTTCTGGATTGGGAGTACGGTTCCGGGGCCTTTGGTAGGAGGGTTTCTGGTTGACAGTGTGGGGTTGCGGTTTCCGTTTATGGTTGGTTCGCTGGTCGCTGTCGTGGGGTTGATTGCGTCTTTGGGGCTTGTTAGAGTCTCCGGCGCGTCGGTTTCTGAACGCGAGGTTTCAGGAGTCGATCGTGCTGGGAACGCCGTAATGCCCTTTGGCAAGGTGCTGCTGTTTTTCGGGGCTATAGGTTTTCTTTCGGGTTTGGCGAATGGTTTGCTTGGGCCGTTGACCAGGGATTTTCCGATCTACAGGTTGGGCGCTGATGCGACTCAGTTGGGGTTGGTGTTTTCGTTGGGTTCGGGTCTAGCGACGACGCTTGTTCAGGTTCCGGGTGGAAGGCTGACGGACAAGTTTGGCCGAAAACCGTTGATGTTGGTGAGCTTGTTGGGCGCGCCGTTTGTCGTCGGTTTGGCGTTCACGGGATCAATCTTTGGATTTATCGTTATTTCTGCTGGGCTGGTGGCGTTTGGTAACCTTGCGGCTCCTGCGTATCAGGCTTGGTTGATGGAGCTGGTCTCTGGCGGGAGGAGGGCAAAGGTCTGGGGCTTCGTGAACGCGGTTACAGGCGCAGGCCAGTTCTTTGGGCCTTTCATCAGCACTTGGCTTTGGGAGACACAGGCTTGGGTTGCCGTGCCGTTTATCGTGGCGGCTGTTCCATGGGTTCTGCAGATTCCGCCGATCTTGAAACTGAAGGAAACCAAAACGGCAGAAGCGCATTCTGCGTGAAAATGGGATGTCTGGGTGTGCGGGCACTGTCGTTGCGCTTTCCAGAAAGCAAGCGTTCGCTAGAGTGTTGGTTTGACCGCTTAAGCTAAGCGGTACTTTCGAATCGTGGTGTGTTCTCGCGGGTTGGGTGGACTATTTTTCTCGCCATCTCGCCTTGATGAAAGTTAGCGTGACGAATGTTAGTGTTGTTATGATGAGAACAGTCCATCTTACTATTATGGCCTCGGTTGAAAGGGGTAGTAGGCCCATGTATGATCTGATCAGACCTGCAACGTTTGAGGTGGGGATGATGACGGATATCCAGCTCAGACTTCCTAGCTGGGCTTCGGAGAAGTAGACTGGTGGAATGAAAATGAAGCCGATGCCCAGAAGGTTTGACAAGTTGTTTAGCATCATTGTGCTTGACTTCATTAAGTATGTTGATATCATGAAGCCCATGGTGCTCATCGCTGCCCAGACAATGATGAGGGCTGGAACGATCCACACCAGGGTTTGTAGGGTCAGGAACCCGAGATAGGCTGTTATTGCTCCGAAGAAAATTAAGCTTGGAATTGAAACTAGCAAGGGCGCAAGAGCTATGCCTAGTGCGTAGGAAGCAGGGTGAACGGGCATGGCAACGATCATCTCGCGGATTTTTACGTACCTGTCCCAGGAAATGTCTTGGATGCCCGCCATTACTCCTACGAAGGAAACGCTGGAAACCATGGCGCCGATCAAGCCGTGTGCGATGACGTTTCCTCCGCTGCTGAACATGAGCATGAAGAACAGTGGGATAGAGCTTATCATGGCTAGAAGCATTATCATCAGTGGGTTTCTTCTGAAATCTGGGTACGATTTTATCCACGCAATGATGAGTGTGTCATGCACAATCTTACTGATTTTCATGGTTGTTGAATCCTCCAACAAGTTTGACGAACACGTCTTCAAGCGTCACTGGAGAGTACTCTGCCCGCAAATTCATTTTCAGAGTGGTTTTCAGTAGATCGATTGCTTCATCCTGTGTTTTCAGGTAAGCAATGCTGCGATCTCCCAGCTTGACAACTTCCATGTGGCTCGAGATCTTTTCGAAATCTCCGTTGATCACGACCCTGAACCTCTCTTTGACCAGTGATTTGATCTCATCCAGTCTGCCGCATGCAACAACACTTCCCTTGTTGACGATGGCCAGTCTGTCGGAAATCATCTCTGCCTCCTCCATCATGTGCGTAGTCAACAAGATCGTTTTTCCGTTTTTCACTAATTCTCTCAATGCAGACCAAACGCCGCGTCGCGCTACGGCGTCTAGTCCGCTTGTTGGTTCATCGAGCATGAGGACGTCCGCTTTCGAAGACAGAACTGAGGCAATGATCGCTCTCCTCCTTTCTCCGCCCGATAAGGTTTGGCACATGCGGTTCTTCAACTCCCACAGATTGACTGCTTTTAGAGCTTCTTGCGCCTTGCATTTTGCTTCTGAAGACGGAATGCCTCTTAGACGGGCAAAATAGTACGCGTACTCCCAGGGAGTGAAGTTGTTGTAGGTCGCGACGTCCTGGGGGACGACGGCGATATGCTTTCGTACTTCCTCGGCCTTGGTCGTGACATTGTGCCCCAGAACATAAGCATCGCCGTGGCTCGCAAGAAGCTGTGTGGATATGATACGCAGGAAGGTTGTCTTCCCGGCGCCGTTTGGTCCTAGTAGAGTGAAGAGTTCACCTTGGCTCACGTCTATGTTCACGCCTTTCAAGGCTTCAACCTCGTCTTTGCTGTGGTAGATCTTGCACAGATCAACAGATTTTACGGCGCTGGGTTCCAACTCTGCTCACATCCTCTTTCAATCAAGCTTGATCATTCTTTTGAACCTGACTCTCAACGAGTAATTACAAATTGTGACTGCCTTATGGCGCGCATTGCTTATCTGCATGTTTTTTCACTACAAGCGGTAAAGGGTCTGGTCACTCCAGTTAGGTGTTCTGTGCAAAAGTGATCAGCAGTTTGGTCATCTGCGGTGCGTGCGCTGGCTAAGTTTATTTTGTGCTATTGCTTTGATTACATCTGGTAATGTTGACGGTGACTTCTGGAAAAATCTCTGGATCCAACAAATTGATCTCTGAGAAAAGCCCCTATCTTTTGCAGCATGCCCACAACCCAGTGGAATGGTATCCTTGGGGTGTTGAAGCCTTTCAAAAGGCCCGAGCAGAAGATAAACCAGTGTTTTTGTCCATCGGCTATTCAACGTGCCATTGGTGCCACGTCATGGAGAAAGAATCGTTTGAAGATCCAGAAGTCGCTAAGATGCTCAATGACACCTTTGTCTGCATAAAAGTGGATCGGGAAGAGAGGCCAGACTTGGACGCTGTTTACATGGAGGTCTGCCAAGCGATTACGGGAACGGGCGGGTGGCCCCTGCACATAATAATGACCGCTGACAAGAAGCCGTTCTTTGCAGCGACCTATATTCCTGAAGACGGCAGATTTGGAAAAATGGGAATGAAGCAGCTTGTGCCGGAAGTCGGGCGACTCTGGAAGTCAAAAAGAAACGAGCTTATTGACTCAGCGGAGAAAATCACGGTGCTTCTGAAGGAGAGAGAAAAGGAATCAAGAGGTGTGGAGCCCGTTGAAGAGCTTGTTGAATCCACCTTGGACGAAGCATACTTACATCTTGCAGAGAACTTTGACGAGGACAACGGGGGCTTCGGATACGCGCCGAAATTTCCCTCAACTCACAACCTGAGCTTTCTTCTAAGATACTGGAAACGAACTCGATATGACAGAGCTCTGCAAATGGTCGAAAAAACCCTCAAAACCATGCGACTTGGAGGCATCTACGATCACCTGGACTCTGGCTTTCACCGCTATGCAACAGATTCAAAATGGCTCGTCCCTCATTTCGAGAAAATGCTCTACGATCAAGCAATGCTTGTCACAGCTTATGCCGAAGCGTACCAAGCGACAGGAAGAGAAGAATACAAACAAACAGCTCGTGAAGTAATCGGCTACGTCCTACGCAACATGAGTGGTCCGAGCGGTGGCTTCTACTCGGCTGAAGATGCCGACAGCGAGGGTGAAGAAGGAAAATTCTATCTGTGGACTGAAGAAGAAATCAGAGAAGCGTTGTCTCAAGATGAAGCCGAACTCGTCAAGAAGGTCTTCGGGATCGAAGAAGAAGGCAACTTTGTAGAAACCACGACTGGCAAGAAGAATGGGAAAAATATTCTCTACATGAGAAAGCCGCTTGCTGAAACAGCATCGGACTTGCACCTTTCGCCGGAAGAGCTTCAGAAACTAGTCGACGATGCTCATCAAAAGCTTCTTGCCGTTCGCCAGAACCGGGTTCATCCAAGCAGAGATGACAAGGTTCTCACCGATTGGAACGGCCTGATGATTGCAGCCTTGGCGAAGGCAAGCCAGGTTTTTGGTGAGCCTGAGTTTGCGGCAGCAGCAAAAAAGGCCGCTGACTTCATAATCGGACAATTGTGCGATGCAGAAGGCAGGCTCGTTCACCGTTACCGAGAAGGAGAAGCAGGCATAGCGGGTTTCTTGGACGATTACGCTTTCTTCATTTGGGGTCTGATAGAACTCTACGAAGCGGTTTTTGAAGCGAAATACCTCCGATACGCCATTGACTTGGCCGATAAAATGCTTGAACACTTCTGGGACGAAGAAAATGGGGGGTTCTACCAGACTGCCGACTATTCAGAGACGGCTCTCATAAGAAGCAAAGAGATCTACGATGGCGCTTATCCATCAGGCAATTCTGTTGCAGCCTTGGATTTGATCTGTCTGGCGCGGATGACGGGCGAAACACGGTTTGAAGAGAAAACAGCACAGCTAATGCATGCCTTCTCAATCGAGGTGTCAAGAAATCCCTCTGCCTACACACAATTGATGATCGTGCTGGATTTCGAATTGGGGCCTTCAAGTGAAGTAGTAGTTGTCGGTGACCCGCAGAAGGAAGATACGGCTAAGATGCTACAAACAGTTCGAAGCAGTTTTCTTCCCAGAAAAGTGGTGCTACTCCGCTCCACAGTTGAGGAATCCCCCGAAATAACTGACTTGGCCAAATTCACCAAGGATCTGCATGACAAGGGAGGCAAAGCAACAGCGTTTGTGTGCCGAAACTACGCCTGCAACCTCCCAACGACTGATGCCCAAGCAATGCTGGAACTACTAGACGGACAATAATAGTCCGTCTCCGAGTGGGCGCATCACCTTGCGCTACCTGCTTTTTCTACTTCAAAAGATTCTCGATATCCTTCTACGTTGCGTCAAAGGACAAGGTTGTTTTCCTGACTGGGCTTTTTGAACGAAAAAAGAGAAGGGAGAATTGGCGGTTGGAATTCAATGAAAACACCGCACGGTCTCTATGCGTCCTTTAGCGCGCGTTGCTAGACTAAGAGACTTACGTCTGCATCCGCCGCTACATTGAGGAATGTTGTTGCGCCTGCCATTTCATCTACTTCTGGAATTAGATCTTCTCTTTTGATGCCGAACATTTCCATGCTCGGAGTGCAAGCGTATATCTTCAGAAGCCCAGAGCTCTTCATCCTCTTAAGTAACTCGTAGGGCGAAGGGTACTTCATCTGTTTCAGTTTTTCTCTCATTGGTTTTTCCATTTGTTTGTAATCACTTGGCAGGCCTGTTTTTTCCATTGCTCCTTTGACAAGCGCTTGGAGGCCCCAGAAGGTGAAGTAAAGGTGTGCTTCCCATCCCATTGTCGTTGCTGTTGACCCGAGTATGAATGCACAATAGAGTTTGTCGAGGGTTCCGCTGTGAACGATCAACGCTAGTTTCTTCTTTTCTGGCATATCGATCTCTCCATACTTCAGGTGTTGGCTGTCAATATGACATATGTCATATTTATTCCTTTCCACACAAAATTGACAGCCCCCATATTTCTTGCGCTAAGTCACTTGTTACATTTCATGGGCTTTCTAACGTTGCCATGAGAAGCTTCGAATTACGATTTGTGACAAAAGCGGAGTCGCGGAAAAAAAATTGCACGCTAATAAACGCCGTCTTTGAGTTCCTCGATTTGAATTTAGATTTTCCGATACAAGCGCCAAAAACAAGCATGACGAAGCGCAAAAGAGCATTTTTAAGAAGCTACAATTGTCTATGCTGTTAGTCGGATGGCAACTCTGATGAGTGACACAAATGTTTTGGAAAAACGCGAGAATATTGGGTCAGACAATGAGAAGGCGCATAATTCTCTCCTTGTGGAGCTGAAGGCAAGGGTAGACGAGCTTGAGAGAGTCCGGAAAAGAATCGAATCAATGGCAGCAAAGCGAACTGAGATATTGAAGCAGACTGACACATATTTCAAAGTTCGAAAAGGCAGATTGAAACTCAGAGAGATCGAAGGTTCTAGCGAAGTCGCATTGATATACTATGTGCGAGAGGACGTTGCAAGACCGAAGAAAAGCAATGTTCTCATACTCACATTTCGGAAACCGATGGCAGTTTCACTCAAGCGAATGCTTAAGAAAGCATTGGGAACGAAAGTTGTTGTAACTAAGGTAAGAGAGGTCTATCATTACCGGGGAATCCGTATTCACCTTGATACCGTAAAGAGTTTGGGGACTTTCGTAGAATTCGAGAAAAGTGTTTCGCGTAAGCAAGTTAAAAATGCCCGTTCCCATCTGGAAAAGCTTCTGCAAAGACTCGGGATTGATGAAAAAAGCCTCGAGAGAGCGTCCTACAGTGATCTAGCTTTCAAGAGAGCTTAGAACCAAAAACTTGCCGCGGAATGCTTTCCTATTTATCATTTAGACTCGGAATCAGAGCGAACGCCCAGCAAAGCCTTATCCTGAGAAAGTCTTGTGCCATAACTATTTTGCCCTGTATTTTGCTTGCGCCTGTTCAACTAAGATCGATCATCTAGTGCCCTAGAAAGACAGGACTTTTTGGGATTGTCGTATCCACTTGGAAAGCTCTGTTATTGTGCCCATTTTTGTCCCTTCGACCAAATCTTGCTCGGTCAATCCTCTCAAGTTCATACTTGTGTGGCAAACACGGGCGTTCACGCCTACCTTGACGAGCTCTGTAAGCATTTTCTCGATGTTATAAAAGCCTTCAGGAGGCTTCTGTCCCTTTTTGGCTGCATTTACAGCGTCACCAATTAGGAAAATGTTGATCTTCATCTTTGCACCGACGCAACATAACGCTTCTGCTAACCTTAAAGCATTCCAGATTCTCTCATCTCCGTAAGGAGAACTGCTAATAATCATCGTTAAGACTTCCATGCACCCAGCTCCCTAAGTCATTCGAATTCGTGTGCGTTAGTTAAACGGTCTGTCTTGTCTTTGATATATGTTGCGCGCGACGGAATCTGAAAAGGAAAAAGCTCAATACGGTGACTGGCAAGCTGGCGCGCGAATAACTAGTCGGCAGAAAAAGAGGGAAGATGCGGGAGCAGTCGGTCCTGCGATGACTGATTTCCGTTCTGAATCTTGCCCTTCACAAGAGTGCGCACGTTGGATGGAGACTTGTTCCTACCTTTCGTCCAGCCAGCGTACTCTCCATTCAGAGATGCGTCCACCATGTATTTCAAGCCAGTTTTTGGTTTTGCGGAAAAGTTATAGCTGAACTGAAAAGGAATTATTGTGTGACTAGCAGGATTTGGTGTAGAACTTTACAGGTCTTTAAGACAGTTTGGAGACAGATAGTCGTGTGATGACAGATGATTAAGCCAGTTCCAGTAGTATTTGAGAGCAAAGGTGCAAATATACATGGACTCTTCTACAAATCCTCTGGAGTCGGACCATTGCCAACGGTTATCCTTTGTCATGGGTTTCCTGGAAACAACACAGACGTGCTTGGACTTGGCGAGAGATTGATGAAAAAAGGTTTTAGTGCCCTTGCCTTCAATTATCGGGGCACGTGGGGAAGCGAAGGACTGCATACGACTGCAAACTCGCTAGAGGATGTGATCTCGGCTATACGCTATGTGAAATCCAGTTTTGCTGTTCGAGAGTTTGGTGTTGACCCTTCAAGTATTACAGTCATAGGATACAGTTTTGGTGGCGGCATGGCTTTGTTGGGTTCGCTGAATGACCCCGCCGTAAGAAGAGTGGTTTACATTGCTGGAGGCAACCTTAGCGAAGTGGGAAGAATGATGCAACAGAGTGATGAATTCAGGCGAGCGGTTTTGAAGATGGTAGACCAATGCATATGTGATTCAGGTTTCAGAGGTCTGAAAGCTGAAGAGTTGTTTGCTGAAGTATTTGCAGACATGGACAAATACGATTTGGTCAAGCATGCCGAAGCACTATCTTGCAAGGATATTCTGGTAATCGGTGGGTGGCGTGACCAAGATAACACCATAGAACACCACATACTGCCTCTCTTCAGAGCATTGCAGAGGCATGGAGCCAAGGAAGTGCAAATAGAAATCTTTGACGCAGACCACTCCTTTACGAGTGTCAGGAGTCAGTTGGCAGACAGAATAGTATCTTGGTTGAAGAGAACTCCATCCACAGACACAATAGCGACTCAGAAGTGAAAAAAGCAATAGAACAGTCTTCCTTCATCGTATTTAAGCCAGTTTGACCCGTCTATTCTTTGGCGATATCTATGTCCATCGGGAATACGGGAGATGTCGCCACTCGTCGTCAGTCCAAGTCCAATATGTTACCAATTAGTCGCAGGTTTAATAGATTAGAGCGAACGATTTCGTTGTCTTGCCATGCCGACGGAGCGCGCATTAAAGAAGACAGCGGTTTTTGATGGGAAAAAGTAACAATTTTGCGGTAACAATCGGTAACTTTGCGAGTTTTTCCCTAGTTTCCAAAAAGACGATGCACTCAACATCATTTTTGAGACTTTTTTCAGAAGTTGTGACTTAGACATGTTCTCAAAGCGCGCGTGCTGACTTGAACCCCACCCTACATCAGAACGGGCAACACCATACAAATGCCACTGAACAACCTCATCCAAAACCTCAGTGTCATCGAACCTTCTGGCGTGCGTGCACACTGTTTCAGACGATGAGCTTGGGTCTGGCCACAGAAGAGAATTCCAGCTCTTCTGCAAGAAAAGAAAAAGAGGGATTCAAAAATGTTTATCTTGTTGATTGCGTTGCTAGTTATTGGAGAAAGGCAGCCGTTGAAGAACAGGATCTTTACGGCAGTGCTCACGCTTCTTCTGTTTGGAATATTGGTATATCCTAGTATTCATGCCGTCAAGTCGACATCTAAAACTATTACGGTTCCGGACGATTATCAAATGATACAGGAAGCAATAAACAACGCAAATGAAGGAGACACTGTCTTCGTTAGGTCAGGCACTTACTCTGAAAGTTTGATCATCGACAAACCCATCTCGTTGATAGGTCAAGACAACAACATAACAATCATTGATGGAAACGGGGCCAGCAAGGTTCTCTACGTAACTGGCGACCACGTCACGATAGAAGGTTTTACAGTTCAAAACGGCGGTTTCCCATATTACCAGTCTAACGCTGCAATATTCTTGGAAAGCTCGGGCAACTTCATTTCCAACAACGTCATAGCCAACAACAAAGACTATGCGATTTGGCTGAACTCGTCCTCAAATGACAACTACGTGGCCTATAACGTGATAACGAGCAACTGGAGAGGTTGTCTGCTGAGAGACAGTAACAACAACAGCGTCGTAGGGAATGAAATAGCCAACAATTCCGAAGAGGGTATCTCGTTGGTGGGCAGTTCAAACAACAACGTAACCAGCAACAAGATTTCAAACAATGGCGAAGGCATCATACTTTCCGACGACGACCGTCACCCTTCATCCAACAACAGCTTGATTGGCAATTCGTTGACAGAAAATATCAATGGAATTGGCATCTACGCTTCTCCTTCCAACACTATGAAAAACAATACGTTAAACAACAACTACGAAAACCTCGGAGTAAGCGCGTACATGTACGCCGACAATCAAATCTCCTATTTCATGCAGGACATTGATGAATCAAACAAGATAGACGGCAAGCCCATCCTCTATTTGGTGAATCATCACGATGAACAGATCGAGTCAGACGTTTCTTTCGTGGCACTAGTAAACTGTACGAACATGACGGTAAAAAACCTGCAACTACAATCCAACAGTCAAGGAATCATAATTGCCGGAACCGAGAACTCGACATTCCAAAACCTAAATGTCACATACAACTACTATGGCATCTACCTGTTCAAATCCCACAATAACACGATTCAAGGCTGCAACGTCGTGGGCGGCCAAGTTGGAATTGCCCTAGAGAACTCTTGGTACAACACCATCGACCACAACAACGTGACGAACACCTACGGAGAGGGCATAATCCTGACGTATTCAAGTTGGAACAACATCACAAACAACAACCTGTTAAGCAACAGGTACCGCGGCGTCCTCGTAGGCTTGGGGCTTGAAAACACGATCGCCTACAACACCGCACGGAACAACGGAATGGCCGGAATCGGAATATCCTCAGACGGAACACCACAGCGCAACAGGGTACACCACAACAACCTCGTAAACAACACTTGCGGCGTCCAACTCGGAGATACGTCAAGCAACTTGATTTACAACAACAACTTCGTCGACAACAAACGGCAAGCGTGGCTCATCGATTGCCCGATCGGAAACGTCTGGGACAACGGATACCCATCAGGCGGCAACTACTGGAGCGACTACAGCGGCACAGACACGAACAACGACGGCATAGGCGACACAGCATATATCATCGACGCCAACAACCAAGACGCGTATCCACTCGTACACTGGGCAACCACCAAGCAGACCGACCTGAACGGAGACGGCGTCGTCAACATAGTCGACATCACCATCGCAGCAAGAGCCTTCGGAAGCAAGCCCGGAGATCCAAACTGGAACTTCGCAGCTGACCTAGATCAGAACGGAATCATAAACATCATAGACATCGCATTCGTAGCTAAAGACTACGGAAAGGCGGTATAGTTCATTTCACTGATTTTCACTCTTTGAAGTGTTGCCCGTACTAGGTCCCGAGTTTATTTAACTGTAAAGTTTTAGCGCGCGTTAAGAGATCTTTTTTCAGGACCCAATGGTAACAATTCGAGTATTTGAAGCACTTTTGAGCAATGTTGAGAGAATGGCAAAAGGTAACAAGTCGTAATGCGCGCGCTATTTTACTTCCTCTGAAGGTAGCCTATCCATCCCATGTGAGGAGGCTCAACGTCAATTTGCCAGAGTAGGGCGATCAGCTCTCCGAAGTGGTGGATATTCTCAAGCGCTGCGTGGATGAGAATGTCCTCGACTCGAACTAGTGTAGGCGGTATTCCTGTCCTCGAAAACTCTACCTTCCTTTCAAGCTCCTTGGGTGTCAATTTCGTCAGATAGGCTTTTGTTTTTGATTCAGTTTCTCCTGCACGTTTCTTAATGGCATCCATGTCATGAAACTCTTCCGGGTTTCGTGATACCCAGTCTTTTGTCCGACCAGTGATTACGTAGTTGACCAGCCTGTCTTCTGCGTCGATGGTATGCAGTGAGATGTTCCGGAGAGAATCAAAGCTGGCTCCACGGCTTTTCGTGACTTGTTCCCAAGGAAGTGTGGCAAGCTGTTCTAGGTATCTACTCCGAATTGTTTGACTGTATTCGAGAAGTTCTTTTGAATCCATGTGGCTCACATTTTGATTCTGATTGGCTGAAAGAGTAAATAACTGTTGAGGTCAGGTGGCGTGTGTCCCAAGAGAGTCTTTCCTTGACGAGATTTTCAGCCTGCGCGCCTTATGACAAACGAGTTAGGTGTGTCTTTTTCGGGGGTTTGCTTCGATGGTGATGAAAGCGTTTAAATCTTTTTGGATTGGAATCTTGCCTATGAAATACTGTTTGAAAATTGAAGTCTGTTTGAAGCCGGGGCACAGTGATCCTGAGGGTGAGACGACTGCGGGTTTGTTGAAGGAGCTTGGTTACAGGGTTGAGGCTGTGGGTGTGAGTAAGGTTTACAGGGTTACTGTTGAGGCTGAGTCGAAGCGGGAGGCTTTGGAGAAGGCTGAGGAGATGTGCAAAAGGCTTCTGGCGAACCCGACTAAGGACGACTATGCGATTGCGGTTGAGGCAGAAAAATGACGGCGCGTGCGCTCTACACTCGCAGGAAAACGTCGTTTTCGTTGTTCGAGGTTGATGTTCTTGGGGCTGATGACCGTGGGCTTTTGGAGATAAGCAGTGAACTCGGCGTCGCCCTGAACTTGCAGGAAATGAAGAGTGTCAGGGAGTATTTTGGGAGGGTGGGTCGGAACCCGACGGATGTGGAGCTTCAGACGATCGGGCAGACTTGGTCGGAGCACTGTTTTCACAAGACTTTCAAGGATAAGATAAGGTTTGACGGCAGAGTGATTAACGGTCTGTTCAAGACGTACATTGCCAAGGCCGTGGAGAAGATTAAGCCACGGTGGTGTTTCTCTGTTTTTGAGGACAACGCGGGTATAGTGCGTTTTGACAAGGGCTACGGCGTAGCGGTTAAGGTTGAGACGCATAATCATCCTTCGGCTGTTGAGCCGTTTGGCGGTGCGGCCACGGGCACGGGCGGCGTGATTCGGGATATTCTGGGGGTGTGGGCTGATCCGATTGCGTGTACGGATGTTTTGGGTTTTGGCCCGCTTGATTTTGATTATGAGAAGCTTCCGGCTGGCGTTAAGCATCCGAAATACGTGTACATGGGCGTCGTAGCGGGCATCGGAAGCTACGGGAATAACATGGGGATTCCAACGGTGAACGGAGCGATTTATTTTGATGAGAGTTACACGGGGAACGTTGTGGTTTACTGTGGATGCGTCGGGCTGCTTCCGCTTGACAAGTTCAGGAAGAACGCGAAGGCCGATGATGTGATTGTTCTCGCGGGAGGAAAGACTGGTCGTGACGGTATTCACGGTGTGACTTTTGCTTCTGCGGAGTTGACGGAGAAGTCTGAGGAGGTTTCCCGGCCTGCGGTGCAGATTGCCAATCCGATTGAGGAGGAGAAGTTGAAAAGAGCCATTATTCAGGTTCGGGATCTAGAGTTGGCTTCGGGGATAACGGATTTAGGCGGGGGCGGCTTGTCCTCGGCTGTCGGCGAGACGGCCAAGAAGTACGGCTGCGGAGCAACGGTTGAGCTTGACCGCGTGCCCATGAAGTATGCGGGGTTGGCTCCGTGGGAGATCTACGTTTCAGAATCTCAGGAAAGGATGCTTCTAACTGTACCTCCTATGAATGTCGAGCGGGTTTTGGGGATTTTCGATAACGAGGATGTTGAGGCTACGGCGATTGGCAAGTTGACTTCGAACGGGCTGTTGAGGCTTAGCTATTGTGGTGAGCAGGTTGTCGAGATGGACATTTCCTTTCTGTTTGAGCCGTGCAAGATCACAAGGACTGCAGAATGTCCGGTAGTAAACGATGCGGAGCCGGAGTTTGCCGAGCCTGAGGATTTAGATGATGTGTTGTTGAGGGTTTTGGGTTCGCCTAATGTTGCTAGTAAGGAGAGTGTTGTTAGGTCTTATGATCATGAGGTTAAGGGTAACACGGTGCTCAAGCCGTTGCAGGGTGAGTTTGGTGGGCCGAATGACGCGGCTGTTTTGAAGCCGTTGGATGGTTCTTGGAAGGGCATAGCGGTTTCGTGCGGGATGAACCCGAGTTACGGGAAGATAGATGCTTACTGGATGGCTGCTTCCGCCATTGACGAGGCTGTTAGGAACAATGTGGCGGTCGGCGGGAGAAGAATTGCTTTGCTTGACAATTTCACGTGGGGAAACCCCGAGAGGCCGGAACGGCTGGGCAGCTTGGTAAGGGCCTGCGAAGCATGCTATGATTTTGCAGTTGCGTTTGGAACACCGTTCATTTCTGGAAAAGACAGCCTGTACAACGAGTCGCCCCTTGGGCCTGTGACGCCGACGCTTCTGATCACAGCCTTAGGCATTGTGCCGGATATTCGTTCTGTGGTTTCGATGGATGTTAAGGTGCCTGGCGATTCTGTCTACGTTGTTGGGGAGACGTTTCCGGAGCTGGGCGGTTCGGAGTATTATAAACTGAAGGGTTTTCTTGGTAAGACTGTTCCGCGGGTGCGCGGCGGTCGGGCTAGGAGAGTGTTTAGGGCGGTTACTCGGGCGGTTGATTCTGGGCTGGTTAAGGCCTGTCATGACTTGTCTGAGGGTGGTTTGGGTGTGGCTGCGGCGGAGATGGCTTTTGCGGGCGGCTATGGTTTGGAGTTGGATTTGCGGAAGGTTCCGTGGAAAGGCTTGAGGCGTGATGATTTCGTTTTGTTTTCGGAGTCGAACAGTCGCTTTCTTGTGGAGGTTTCGGGGAAGGCGAGAGATGAGTTTGAGCAGATAATGAAGGGCGTTGCCTGCGCTGAAGTGGGCAGGGTCACGAAGTCTCCTCGGCTATGCTTTGAAGGGTTGGGTGACAAGGTTGTCGTGGATGTTTCGCTTCATGACTTGTTGGCGAGTTGGAAGCGAACGCTGTGTCGTGAGGTGTGAGTTATGAAGCGTGAGGAGATCAGGGTTTGTGTTTTGCGTGTGGGTGGGACTAATTGTGATGCGGAGACGAGGCGTTCTTTTGAGGCGTTAGGTGTGCGTGCCGAGGTTGTGCACGCGAACGATGTTGTGAAGAAAGGGAACCTGTTGGATTACAGTGCTCTGGTTTTTCCAGGAGGGTTTGCTTATGGAGACTACGTCCGGGCCGGAGCCATCTGGGCGAAATGGGTTCTGGTGAAGCTGGGCAGGGAGCTAAGGGTTTTCGCGGATGAGGGTCGTCCGATATTGGGGATCTGTAACGGTTTTCAGGTGCTTGTCGAGGCCGGACTGCTTCCGGGTTTTGAAGGGATGAGTTCGTATCCTGAGGCGGTTTTAGCCCCCAACGATCCGCCGGGTTACAATTGTCGATGGATTCATTTGAAACATGAGGGCAGAGGTAAGTGCGTCTTTACCTGGAAGATTCCTGAGGAAAAGGTTCTGCATGTGCCGGTGGCCCACAGCGAAGGCAGGTTCATGTTTCCGAAAGAGAAGGAGAAGCGGTGTTTGGAGAAGCTCTCCGAGAATGATCAGCTGGTCTTTCGTTATTGTGACGGCGACGGCGTAAACGCAGAAGGTAGTTTTCCAGCTAACCCGAATGGTTCTTTCCATGACATTGCAGGCATATGTAATTCTGAGGGAACGGTGTTCGGTTTGATGCCGCATCCTGAGAGGGCGTTTTACTGGTGGCAGCAGCCCAACTGGACGAGGCAGGGGAGAATGTCGGAGTTTGGTGATGGGAAGCTGATCTTTGAGAGTCTGATAGGCTATCTGGAAAAGAAGTAGGATCTTTCATTTTCCCTTTGCTGTATAGTGAATACTTTGGTCGTGGCAATAGTCAACACTGTTATGTTGGTTCAACATGCTTCTATAGTCAAAGTCGATGCGTTCCGCTTCTAAAGTCACAAGCGGCGTGTGGTCATAGTGGTTGTTCGCGGCTGTAGAGCGGGGTTCCGCAGAAACTGCAAAACTTCACGTTCAACGGTACGCGTCGTCCGCACATGGGGCAGAGTGTGTGCAGACTGAAAACCTGAAAAACAATCTCTTTGCCCCCAGCGCGCGCAAGTAATCTCTCCCTATTTCCCTCGCAAAGAGTCTCTTATTCTCTTTTTGGTTTCTTCCTCTTGCTTTTTCTTTGCGTTTTCAATCTTTTCTTTCCGTTTCATTTCTTCATTATATTCTTCAACACACTTATTAACGGCACCTACGAGGCCTCTGATTCCTTCAATCTTTTCTTTTATCTCATCCGCTGGTGCTATCAATCTCAAGCTGTCGCCGAATATCTCCACTCTCCGTTGTAGATTGAGAACCGCTATCTTGGACTCTCTTGCAAAACATTTTTCCCATATGTGATCGGGTGTAGAGTCCAAAGGGAAATCAACAGCATAGAGCTCCTTGTCCGGATAGAGCTTTTCGATTCCCAATTTGTCAGGATCGATAGGTTCCTTTAGGTTCACTTTCTTGGATAGATTCGTCATTTTCAAACACGAAATTCCATTATTTGCAGACTACAAATATAAGTCATACGATAATCATACATTAATGCGCTTGACAATAGAAGTAGAAAGGGGAGGTCTTAGATTTTTCGCATCACCGTACTATTCGAGCTATTTCTCTCTCCAGAGGCATGGTCGCTAGGGGGGAGAGCTGGGTAATCGCGCAGGATTCTCTCGACGATGACAGAATTTCTTATGTATTCAGGGTATCTGAGGTAAACATATTCCAATAGCTCAATGAGAGGCATTCTGTTAAACTCTTTGAGACGCTCTAACTTCAGAAGGATGTCTTTCGGAAGATTCTCCGAGGCCTCTTGTATTATGTCTATCCGCTTGGGCGCCATCTTGTAAACATGGACATACTTCAAATCCTCATTAAACTTGCCTTTCGCGACCTTTCTGACTTCAACTTCAATAAAGCCCAAATCTTTTAACTCCTCCAAGTCTCTTTGCACTCCTCGCGAAAATGGCCCATATTTCCCAGCCCGAAAGCTGTAGAACCCTGCAAGTTCACGTTCCGTAAGTCCCAACTCGTTTTTGAGGACGAATAACAATTTCATGAACCGTGTGGTACCCGAAATAGTGCCAAGGGCACGTAAGAACCCTATGATCCATCTTTCCCTCAGCTTTCTCAGAAGAATAGGTCTTGCAAAGCCAGAAATGACGATGGACTGAGCCAATTCCTTTCCCTTTATTGTTATTCGTAATAACCTTGAATCGCGAGGTTTCTCACCAAAAACGTCTCTGGCTAGATACTCATCTTCTATCAACCCGGCTTCAAGCAAATCTTTAATTCTTTGATAAACAGTTTCATTACTTCCACCCACCATCCTCTGAAGTTCTCTTACGCCCTTCGCACCACCCATTAGAGCAAGAAGAATCTCAGCAGACTTCTCTTTCCTTAATATGTTGAGCGCCAAGTTGGTTAGCTCCTATGTTACACTTTGTGTAACATATTTATACTAGAACTTTCTAATTAAGATAGCGTAAGGGGGGGAAAGCGTTACACTAAGTGTAACGTTAGAAAACTTAATAGGTGTTTAAAACGATTTGGTATGTCACCAAATATCCCGCATTAGGCAAGGAGAAACCTCAATTCCGCTATATGACCAAGGAGCCAAAGGCATATGATCGACAAGGAAGAATTTGAAAACAACTTTGTCAAACACTACGCACAAAAGTTGAATGACTATGGGTTGGACCTTGTTAGGTTGTACGCCAATGGAGATGAAAGTAAGTACAGAGCCGTGGAGTTTCTAACAAGCCCGCTTGACGAAAAAAAGGTTCCACTGGGTTATCTGCGATCGCATGAAATTGCAGTGAGATACGGCCTATCGATTTCAGTGGAGAATTTTGGCAGAGGCGAGGGTGAGACCGTGTTGCAAAGGTCATTTTCTGTAAGGTTTGACACCTACAACAGAAACGATGACGAGAAGATTGCCGAGGCACTTCAAAAGTTGAAGTCGGCGGAAACTGAGTTCTATAACCCGTGAGTCGCCATTTCGTCGCCTACCGGAATTGAGAAAGCTAACTCGGAAAAATAGGGTTAGATCTACCCCTCATTTTCCAATCAAAAAATGCTACAGTGTAAGCCAACATGCCTATTATGTTCCATATCTGCTGCAACTTAATCGATTCGTCCAGATGGCAGTGGGAAGTTCTGCCCATAACTCTTCCATTAACCCAATCAATAAATCCAATCAGTGGAAAATCATGCATTATTGCAACATCGTAGCTTCTGCTGACGTAATCAGTTGTGGTTACTCCAAATATGTTATCTCTTTTCGCTCTTGGCAATATAATGTCCCGTATGACGGAGAAGACTCCTGGGTCGCCACCTCCTTTTCCCAAACCCGTATATGGCACGACCACTGCCTCATGCAAAAACTGGCCTTGCCTTCCTGAAAATTCTTTTAACTTAGCACCATCAATGCCGTCGCATATTATGTTTATTCCGTCGTTCGCGCAGTATTTAAGATACGTAGGGCGTGCCAATCGACCCCAAGAAACATCTCTGGGCACCCCCTCTTCGGAGGTAGTCAATATAGCCTTGCCGGGTATTCCAAGCTCAGCTAACTTCTTTAAAGCATATAAGGCTGCTATGCAACCTGCTCTATCATCCAAAGCCTTGACGTGTATCTCTGATTCTGAATCGAATTTGCCTTCTTTCGTGTGATTGTAGTTTTGTATGGCCATATCACCGACTACAACATCAGCATTGGTTTCCAGCAGATACTGGAATTCCCCATCCGACTCTGTGTTTTGAATCATCTCGTTAAACAAAGACGCGATTGCTTCCCTTAACCGTCTCGAGCAACTGGCATCATCCTTGATTTCTTCGTAACTCTGTCGGAAATACGCCAGTTTCTCTTTGTTCTCAATGTACTTCACTTTGAACGATCCGGAACCCACTTCGGACAGGCTACCATCATTCTCATACCTGAATCCAACGATTTTACTTTCGGGATTGACCAAGTTAGTTCTGCTCGGAGGAGCGCATATAGGCATGAGCAGATAATCATTGTCGACCTTTGAGTTCGTCACCAAATACGTGATTTCGTCCAAGTGTGCACCCAGCGTTACTGGAATTCTCCTAATCTCCCTGACAAGCTTCTTGCGATCTACTTCCTCTATTCCTTCATATATCACCAAGTTGCCGAGATGTTGTTCATAGCGCAAGTTCAGTTTTTCGACTAATCTCCTGACTTCCAAGAATATTGGGAAGTCGGTTGTAGCCTTGGGACACGATATTTGAACTGCAGCCTGAGTAGGACCAGGCGTCATAGCCAGCCTCAGCAGGTCAGAGCCTACCTCGTCGAGGTCAACATCCAATTAAATTGTCTCCATGGACTTGTGCATGTGGTGGAATGAATAGTGACTCCAACAGGTTATTAAACTCACCGCTCTTCCAGAAGCTAGTAGCAATGCGAGCCATTCTATCCAAGTCGGTCTGGAGTCACTTTTTCTGCTACTAAAAAAGGAAGACTTTGCCGTTGTGCACGCCAAACGTAGCAAGCCTATAGATGTGTGCAATAGAAAAGCAGGGAAGTGCGGGCAATTTTGTGGAAAAAAGAGGGGTTGCGCGGGAGACATCTCCGCGGGGTGGCGGGTGCAAATCCCGCCCTGCCCATTATAGACAAAACCGGGACCGTTTTGTGGAAGCGCCCGTTACACTGTCGTTGTTGTGGGTAGAGAATTTGGGAGCGCGTAAGACGTCGGGGAAAATGATGCTGTGGAAATGTTTGTGGTTGGTTCTGGAGGTTTCTAGATCCATCTTGTTTTGATTTCTTTGATGGCTTGAAAGTGAGGGTTATCTGAGAGGCACGTTGCTTTCAAATGCGATGCTGTAGCTGCTATAATGCTGTCGGCCATGGAGAGCTTGTACTTGTGTCTGAATTCAGCCGAGCTTTTTGCGATTTCTGCATCCACATTCACTATCTTGAAGTCCTTCCCTAGCAACGTCGTTCTCAACACTGCAGATTCACGTCCCTCGCTTACAAGTGTAAGTTGATAGACTTCGTGGATCACGATGGCTGAGACATATTTTTCTCGGCCTCTCATTTCTTCTTTAGTTCTTTGAAGTGTCCTCTCATCTTTCGAGTAGTAGTGTTCGATGAAGAATCTAGTGTCGTAAACCGTTCGAGACATCTTCTTCCCTGAGCTTATCCAAAAGTTTCTTCATTTCTTTGGGAGTTGCATACTGGGACCCAGAACCAGCAAGATCCAACGTGGATTTCGTGGGTTTGAAGAGTATCCCCTCTTCAGTTTCGATGACCTGGAGTCTTGTTCCTTCTTCAATCTTGAACTTCTGACGGAGCCGCGCGGGAATTGTTGTCTGACCTTTCCGAGTTACTACGACCTCATTTTCCAACTTTGTCATTGTAGTACATCCTATCAACAATGCATATAAATCCTCTCACAGACCACACGCCTTGGAGGCAACCCTTCTTGAAGCAAAAAGATGAACCAACTTACGAAGACATCCTGAGACAGAGAAAAGAAGAACGTGACCGTCAAGACCCATTCTATAAACTCGAAGACTCAGGAGCTAATCCGTGGTGATTCTGATGGAGTGCCCTAATTGTTTTAACGAAGAAATTCATGCTCTTTTTGGGACTACAAAGACCTTGACGATTAGGTTGTCATGTTTTCCGCTCAAGTCATTTTCAAGGCTAATCGGGTTTGAAATCCTCTCCTCAGGGTCGTAGATGAAGCAGTATAGGGTTTTGCAGTCTGGGTGTTTTTGATAGTGAGCTATGTCAATAATCAGTTGGTTGCCAATTTCCTTCTTTCCAAGTCCTTCTCGAGTCTTCTTGACTTCAATAGCTATTTGCTCTTGTTTGAGCAGAAAGTCAATCCTTGCGGAAGAGCCAGCATATTCAGGTGTCCATTGCTCACTTCTTATATCATCAAAATAGATTCGCAAGAGTCCCTCCAAGAGGTCTTGAACATCGTATTCATCATTGATTGCCAAGGTAGGACGAGAGTCATATCTTTGGCTAATCTCCTTGGCGACCGAATGAAATCTCAACAGAGTGCTTTCTAGTGCTCTGTGAGCATCTTCCACGACAATAGGTTGCTGGAACTTGGACAGGATACCATCTGTTGCTCTTTGGGCTTCAACAAGTCTGGAAGCCAAATCTCTGATTAGTTCTTCACTCTCGTTTGAAGATGTGCTCTCTGAGGGCTTTGAAGATGTTCTCATATACTTTTGCATCATCCGTAACAGGAAGCGTTATCTGGATGTTGAGGTTGATTGCGAGACCCTCTGGCACCTGTAGCAGTTTCTTCTTTTCCTTCTCCTCGAATACTTCTACCGCTTCTTTCTCTCCACTTTCTTTATATGACGGTGCTCCGAAATCAGCGAATTCCGCCAAAACTCTGAAAGTGTCAATGTAACACTTCAAAGTCGGTTTTTTCAATTCGGGTTTCCCTTTGGCGAAAAAGTTTTCAAGTTCCTCGTTGGATTTCTTATGAGGTTCTTCCGGATATATCGTGAAAAGCTCAGCATAACTGTTTTTCAATGCTGACGCCATTACCTGACCAGATTTTTCTGTTCTGAAATCTCTGAAGAGTTGGGTTGGTGAGTTGCTTGCATCTACGAAGTCTATTGACTTGAGGACAGTAATTATTGCGTAGTCATTACCGCTCTTGTAACCGACTGTTTTCAAGAAGTCTCTGTTGATTTTGTCAGGGAGTCCTATCGTCTTGGATTTCTCTTTTTGCAGGAATTCCTTGAGGTTGCCAGTATTCACCACATACTTGTAAGACAATCCTGTTCACTTCTGAAATACTATCTTACGGTGAACGCTTAAAAGCTTTCAGATTTGAATATTGAGTGACACCAGAAGACACTTCTATCAGTCTTTAAGTAGTTGTTTGAACTTTCTTGTTTGTTGGAGAATCAGGATTTCGGATATAGAATCTCTCAGTTCGGGAGATATCCGCTGGACTGGGGTTTCAATTGCCATACCCGCACTTTCCATGGTTTGACGGTTTCCCCTATTTTCGTTGGTTTTGAACTAAAAATCGCAGAGAAAACGTGTTTGGAATTTAAATCCAAGTTTCAAATGTAAAATTGGCAATGTTTTTTTTAGTTGAAGCACCTCTAATAGATTATGCTGCTAAGAAAGATTGATCGAGACCTCTCTTTTAAGCGTGGATTCATCGGGTTCATTTCCTCAGACAGCATCCAATTTGAAGACTTGAGGCGGTATGTCTCTCAATTCACTGAATACACGAAAATCGGGAGGGCCTACCGACTATTTGGTAAGCGCAAAGACGTGGAAGCAAAACAACTGGCGGATTTAGACAGAAATTCCTGCTGGGGTTCGGACCAAGAGCTTCTTCTCTTTCTAGGTGTCATTCTTGAACTTAAGCAGAACATGAAGGAAGGAAAAATCGAACGCAATGCACTCAGTCTCGGCCTCAGAACTCAGTTCAGATTCGCTTTAGACTGTCTCAACTCTGCCATTTCAGATCCGGCTTTAAAAAGAGAATTGGCAAGAATGGAAGTTGAGGATAGTTCTGCAATGGCAACTGCATATCAACGAATAGGGGAATTTGGATGGAACAGACTCGTGGACTATATGCTTTCGGAGTCAGATACTGACAGATTGTTCGCCCTGGAGCAATTCGAATATCTGCATTCTCATGACAACAGGACTTATGACTCAGCCTATCCTGCGATCAAAGTGGCATTAAAGAAAGCCAAACAGGACCTTGTACGACGTAAGTTACTCAAGCTTCAAAGGGACATCGAAAAAACAAATCCATCCGCTGTGATTCCATCGGTCGTTCAGGAAATCGTTGCCAAAGTCAGAAGCAAATCTAGCCCAGTGGATATTCTCACTTTTGAGATCAGAAAATGGAAACTGGATTACAGGAACGCATGTATTTTGGGTCTGAATGCTGCAAGCAGGCTCCTTGAGATGAATGATGTCTCGGCAGCGAGACAGCTCCTCGGAGAGGCAGCACGTTATGCCGGAAATGATAGGATGTTACTCGCATGCATAGCACAGGAACTCGGTGACAACGTAAAGGCCGCTCGACTCCTACTTGAGGAAACCGAGAGCCAAGTTGGCCAATTTGCTGAGATTAGGAGGTTTTATACCACAGAGGCGGCCGGCCGACTACTTTTTCAGACAGACTCCAGTTTTTGGACAAAGGAACTAAGATCAGCCGTGAGCAGATTCGAGGCCCTAAACTTCAATGATGTCGTTGCAAAACTGCGCGAATGGCTCGCTTATGAAAATGGTTTCGAAAGTTATCTGCAGAAAGTCTTGGAGGATGCGAAAGCTGTACCTTTTGATCCATACGAACTCAGGATAAGTCAGCGTAGCAAGTCGATTTCGTTTTTCCTAAGTGGTGTAGTTGAGGACTTCCGCAGAAATTTCAAGGCTGGTCAACGGTGGTTCGAACTATCCGCAAAAGGGAATGATGCCCCATGGATTCACGGGAGCAGGGCTTTCTTTAATGCCATAGATTTAAGCCTCAAGAGTCTTAAGTTAGGCAAAGGTTCGCAAAAAGGAAAGCAACTTGTTATTCAAACAAGGAAAAACTTTGAGAAAGCCGCTAAGTACCTGAGGAGCCAAGATCCAATAGCGATTTCAATTTCTTTTTTGGCCCTGACAAATAGTCGTCATTCTATAAATGGTAAAGTGATTGGGGACTTGACCTTTGCAATTGAAATGTTGAAGCCGCGCACTCCCGAGGTTTTGGAGATGAAACAAAGACTATCCAAAATGCGGTGGAAGCTAATTGAAATAGCCACAAAATCTTCTTCAGTTGACCGCAGGACTTGTGCAGAACTCTGGGAACAAGTTGTGAGATTGTCACCCCTTCTAGATGAGGTTATCGATAATGACCAGAGGCTTAGAGACTCTCTTTTTCCTTTCTTGCAAATTGAAAGGCTGGAACCACTTCAGACAACGGTCGAAGGTTTGTTATCGGTTGACGACACTAACACACGAGGCAAACTCCTTGAAGACTTGATGGCTGATATCATAGCACAAAGTCCTGGTCTAAAGCTCGTTGACATCAGACATTCGAATGACTATGAAGAGATCGACATTGTTGTTCTTGTTACGAGAGGATCTCCTATTCTCGAACAGTGGGGACCGCTAATTTTCTTTGAATGCAAGAACTGGCAACAGAAAGTTGGGACGATACCCGTCGGGTACCTGTATTCAAAAATGGCCACAAAGAAGAATGCGATTAAACTAGGAATCTTGGTATCGCCGTCAGGTTTCACAAAAGGTGTGAGTGAGCAGATTGCCCGATTCCCAAATGCCTTGATACTAACATTTGGACCTATCGAACTTAGAGACCTCGTCTTTGGCAAGAAAGATATTCGGACCATAATAGAAGAACGAATTCCATTAACGTTACTATCCTAATAGCGCGTCGCGGAGACAACATTAAGCTCTGGGAGTTGAAGAAAGACAGCGCAGCTACAAGAGACTTTATATCAAGAATTGACGAAGCTTTTGAACATAACATTGGTTCTCCTTCAGAACTCTGGGTAGAAAAAATAGGACCTGAAAATATCACAGATGACAGGAAAATGGACACCTGTGAAAGATGTCCCTTGGGTGTGAAGTTCGATTCTGAAAACATCATCTGTTTCGAAGGTGCATATGACGGGATAGGGTTCGGTATGAAAACCTCTGAATGGAAAAATCCCCCTTGTGGAGATATGACCTTCCGAGAGGCAATGAGACAAAGAAAACTGATCGGAGAAAAAGCTTTGTTTGGTAACCTGTGTTTGATACCTTTAAAAGAAGAAGAAAAAGAAATCAACTCGCCCAAGAAATCTAATACAAAAGAACAAAAAACGAAAAGACAGCAAAAAAGGGAAAAACAGACCCGCTAGTTGTTCACCGATTTTTTACAAGGGTTCGTGTGGGCTCGTTTTCACCGAAGACTTTACAGAACCCCTATCGCTAAAGCTTTTATAATATTTTGTCGTAGAATTCTTCAAGTCAGTACATTGAATATGCGGATAAATGTGGTGATATAATGGTTGGATGCCCAAAATGCGAGACTGTAATGGAAAAGAAAGGGTCGGTACATGATTGGACATCTTCCGAAAACTATGTTTTTTACCAATGCCCAAATTGCAAGAATATTGAGATATACCAAGGCGACGCTCCGCTTGAACCCCCTAAAAAATTCGAACCGCTATAGCAAGAACTTAGCTCTCATCACCCGACTGTTAACAGGGAGAAGCATCACCCGTCAAGTTACCAGAACCAGGACTCACAAAAGAAAAATCGCATGTTGGTTCGTTTTTCGCGCGCGCCATGCAAGACTGCTCATGTGAATTGTAGGCACTAACCTATCAGACCTATAAGAAACAATGGACATAGATAGACTCGGTAAGAAGATGCCAAAGAAAAGAGCACACGCAGGACTCAAGAAGAAGAAGAAACGTTAAGAAATATAATCAACACGCGCGCTCTAGGAGTTGTTTAGCATGCAAGCATTTCTGAGCTGCTTCACGTGCCAGTCTTCCGAGCAGAGTACTGGCGTGAGACCAAAAGAAGCGTTGCCATTCCAGAGATGGTTGCGCAATATGCAAGCCAATAGTTCGAACCCATACGATCAAGAGCATCTACACTCGCTTCGTTGATACTCAGGATTATGGTCGCAAGGGCTATGGCGAAAAGGAAAATGTCCAATGCCAGATGTAATTTGCTTCCAAACTTCATTATCACCTTTCTCCTCCGTGATAATGCAGATATGGCATTTATCGCCTGTCCTTCACATATTCTTAAGGCGATGGTAATTTAAGTCTGTCTAGACGCGTGAGCGCGTGCTCATGACAGAAGTCTTTTGGGTAACTTAACAGTATCGACATGGACAGGCACTTAACTTCTTATCAACCGATTTTTCACACGAACCCTAATCAACCGAAGACTTCACAGAACCGGTTTCCATAATGCTTAATATTCTTTCCTTTTTATGAGGAGTTCTAGCTTTGGCTAGGAGGCGTTTCGTGTTTGCGGTTTTCGGTACATCAGTCCTCATTCCTCCGTCACTGTCAAACACGACGTTTACCTTAGAGTCGCTAGCACGTGCGCTGGCAGGTGCAGAAGATCTCACTATATCTTTCTATGCAGTGCTCTTCATCGCCATTTCACCTGTCGTACTTGTCCTTTCAGTGTTGAGTCTAATCTTCCTAGCAAGATCAAGACACGAATTCAGTTAACTCCAGTTTTCACACGCTCTAGGAGATACGTGTGGAAAAGTCCATGAAATTGTTGCAGAACAGTGTTGACCCGCGCACGTCATGTGACGTCTCAACCGCTAAATATGGCGCTGAGCTAGTCTATGTTATGACGCTTTTTGAAGTCGTATTCAAAGTGACGCACGATTGCTCCTTCTGCAATATCTCAAAGAGATTCCCAAGCCTGAAAATGTTCAACTGGTGCAACAGAGAACACGATGTAATCGAAGTCATCGTGGACAAGCCTGAGGAATATTCCGCCGTGATAGACGGGATATCAAAGATCGACGGAATTGTTGAAAAGTCATCCGACCTTCACAATGCCCACTTCTTTGTTAGAAAGTGTTACTGCAAAACCGAGAATTCGGTGACCAGAATCATTGACGAATTCGATCTTCTTCAAGTTTCACCAATCATCTATCGCCATGGCTGGGAATACTATCGCGTGATCGCGTTCAAACACAAAGACCTGAAGGGACTCATGCGAAAATTCGAGGAAAAAGGCTTCAGATTTGAGATTTTGCGCAAGGTCGATTTTGACGGGTTCATAGCAGGTTCGCTGACCCTGACTGCGGATGCACTCTTCTCGGATTTGACTGAAAAACAGATGGATGCCCTACTGACGGCATACAGCAGTGGGTACTACACTCTGCCGAGAAAAGCCAACGTCCAAGACATCGCCAACAAGAAACGGGTTTCCAGAACAACCTACCAAGAGCACCTCAAAAAAGCCGAAAACAAGCTCGTTGCCTCTTTAATTCCGTACATTCAACTGTTCAGGCGCGTGACACCAGAAAAGAGAAACAATTTGAGCACACTACGTGCAGGCCCTTCGAAAGGTTAGATGAGAAACAAGACCGATGAAAGACTGCTAGCTTGTCACTTTTCCCACTGGGCAAGCTTCGAGGCATGTACTGCACTCTAAGTAACTGTTTGACGTAGGCCTCTCGGTTAGCCTCTTCTCCAGCTCTCTTGTCTCATCGTGGACATCTGTTGAACGTGGGTTTTCAGATGAGTAAACCATGCATCTGTTGACTTTCACCTTGTACGGTTCGATCGCTTTGGCTGGGCAAGCGAGGATGCATCTTTCGCAGTCTTTGCACAAGTCCTCTTCGTAAGGTTCATCTGTGTCCAGTTCTGCAGTTGTTAGCACCGAGACCAGTCTCACTCTTGGCCCGTAGTCTGGAGTCACCAACAAAGTGCTCTTGCCCTGGCAGCCGAGACCGCATCTCACAGCTGCTGTCTTTAGAGGGATGCCAAACGAAGGAACCGAGTCAAAACCTCTTTTCTGCAGATAATGCGCAACCACCCAAGCCTTGCTCATGGCAATCTCATGGTACAGCTGGTAATTCTCAAAAGCCACCCTTGGTTTGTGTTTTTTGTCGAACTGCTGCTCAGAGGAATCGACGACGATGTTAAAGGCAGCGTCCCAAGCATGGACAGCCATCAGTATGACAGACCTGACTCTTGGCAGCTCCTGCTCAGGCATCTTGAGAACACCGACGTAATCGGTCTTTCCATAAGGCAAATCGCGGAGCCCATCAAGATTCGAAATGCCTACCGCTGCGAAACCCATTTTCCTTGCTTCTTCTTTCACGTTCTGGGTCAATGTCACGATTGGCACTTCCTACCGGTTTCAGAGTAGATTACGGATCTTTCGAAGATTCTCTTTTGCCACTGGTTCATTCGACAGAAATTCCTTCAGCTTTTCGCAGGGATAACCGTCGCACTGGGCACAGGTCTCGGTTTTCCTCTCTTCGGCACATGGTCGTATCTTGCAGATTTTCCGACACCAGCCAGAAAGCACGTCAGACTTGCAGCCCCGGCAGTCAATGTCTTCAGGCTTAAACTGGACTTTCATTCCTTCGGTCCACTGCTCAGCCAACTGTCTCTTTCGCTCAGCATCTTTCGCTTGGGTCGCCTTGAACGCCTTGCACTGGCTGCAGTCTAATCCACAAAAGGCAGTCATTTCCGACATGATTCTATCCAACCCCCTTTTGGCAATATTATGATCTGAACAAGGGAAGCCTGCAACATAAGCCTTCCACAGTCATATGACGTTGCAGCCACTGTATGCCATTTTCAAAACCAGAAACAGAAGCGAAAAACTGAAGAAGTGAGCAGGTTGGCAAATCGTGAAGTTGCGCATCAACGCCGAGGCTAACGGATTCAAACAAAACGCTACGTTTCTAAACCAATCAGTATCTCAACAGCTTTCTTCACGAAACCGCAGCATTTCTCATCACGTACATTTGACTTTCGCATTTTTTCGAGTTCTTCGGGATTAGTCAGATCATAACCAATGAGTTCTCTGCAAAAGGGGCTGCCGCATTCTTTGGCGAATTGATCGTAGAATTTTAGAGCTATCTCGTATGCCTTGTCTTTTTCTATCAAGACTGTCTTGTCGGTTCCATGCTTTAGCCCGATGGCCATCGTAGCGCCCGTTAACGCTCCACAAAGTGAGCCGCGTCTCCCGATTCCCCCTCCAAAAGCCGTGGCGATTCTGGGGATCAACCTGTTCCTGCGAATGCCATAGTATTCCTGCATAGCCAACAAGACGCTTTGGGCACAGTTGTAGTCCCGACTGAAGTAGTCTGCCGCTTTTCCTGCGAACACGCTTGCTTGTCGTTTCACGGCTGACGTTTCCTCCTCTTGACCACTATAATCGTCATGTTGTATATGTGTTGGCTGCACTTTAATTAGCTCCTTTGCGATCGATCGCGGGCTAACTGCAGGCCACGGAACGACTGAACCCTGGATCCAACATTCTCTTTTATTTTCGCGCTGTCTTGCCAGTGCATGTATCACAAGATGAATTCCAGAGATAGAAGCCCGCCTGAAGTCATCACAACTAACATATTTGGATCCAAATATAGGGGCCTATCACCGTTGCACGCGCGCACACACTCCGTGCAACAAGAGCAGCGTTCGCATATCTGCAATGTGACAATGGCTACTGGCACACATTAGGTCAATGTCATACCCATTGATTCTTCGTCAAATCCTTGAGTGTTCGATCAATCGATCAAGCGGGACGCCGAGAAAGACTGAGAATCCAACTTAACAAAGCATTTATTCTTGGGTTTCAAAATAATGAGCATATGCTCAAAAAATTGGATTTCATTACGCCGACTCTGCTGAAGGTTCTCTATCTATTTCATGAAGATCCTGTGCAGGAAATACACGAGAGAGAAGTGGCGAGAAGAGCGCGGGTGAGTGAAGGTTCTGCAAACAGAGTTCTTAGACTGCTTTCTGAAGTCAAAGTCTTGCAAAGAAGCAGAAGGGGTAGGATGGTTTTTTACAGGTTTAACTCGAAAAACGCTGTGGCGAGGCAGTTCAAGGTTCTTTTCAACGTTTATTCCCTTAATGCATTGGTTGAGCAGATAAGAAACAGCAGTAAGAAGATAATTTTGTTTGGAAGTTGTTCAGAGGGGACTGATGCGAGAAAAAGCGATGTGGATTTGTTCATTCTCACGAATGAAAGGATAAAGTGAGGTCGAGTATCAGTGACTATCAACAAAGGATTCTGAAAAGGATATCGCCGATTGTGGTTAACTCAAACGAGTTCGTGAAGTTGAAGAAGGAGGACAAGCCCTTGTACGAGAGAATTTTGAAAGGAGTAACTCTGTGGGAGTCTGAATGAGCGAATTCGAACGTTTCATCGAAGAGAGAAGATTGAGGGTTAAAAAAATTCTATCTGTGTAGCTTTGTCAAATCCTTGAGTGTTGGCAGTCCTACTCTGGCTCCCATTCTTGTTGTGCATCTGGATGCCACAAAATTCCCTATCCTTCCACACTCCTCAAGACTCTCATGTTTAATCAAGCCGTAGAGGAAACCTGCACAAAAAGCGTCCCCTGCACCGGTCGTGTCAACCACACTCACCTTAAACGCTTCCACATTGTGGCTTCGTCTCCCATCAGTCACATAGCACCCTCTGCTGCCCAACTTGACCGCAACAACCTTCACACCCCTCTTAAGCATGGCTTCAGCCCCCTTTCTATAATCGGCCATGCCCGTCAGAAGTTGAAGTTCACCTTCGTTCGGCATCAAAACAAAACTTTTCTCAACAATCGATCCTAGTGCAGTCAACCCTTTCCTCGCGTACAATGCACCAGGATCAAAGCTTACCATGACGCCTTCAGGGATCGCTTCAAGAGTTTTCTTCTGTGTCTCAAAGGATTCTTCCCCCACAAAAGATGTTAAGTGAAGAAATCTGGTTTGAGACACGTATGTTTTGTTTTTCTCATTGAATTCCACTTGATCGTTTACGCCCGGGTCAATGTACAGCGCCCGTTCGCCGTTTTCGTCCACGAAGCCCATGACTGTGCCGCTTCTGCCCTGCTTTGCGACTGCTACGCCTTTTGTGTCGACGCCTTCTTTGCGGAATTCTTCAAGCAGCATCTTTCCTTCTCTATCCCAGGCAACTTTTCCAACAAAACCCACTTTGCAGCCGAGTCTTGCCAAGCCTACAACAGTGTTTGCCGCTGACCCGCCGCAGGTCTCCGCAAAATCTGTTATGAAGCTTTCCTCTTCCTTCGCGGCTATCCTGTTTACCCTGAAAAGCTTGTCCACGTTAAGCGCGCCGAATCCCACAACGTCAAATCTGCTCATCGAAACAGCTCACGCAAGTAAATCTTGTACTCACCCAACTTCCCCCCGTAGTTTCCGGCAGAGATCTTCACCACACCGTCAACAGCCAAGCTTGCTTCAATACCAACTCTCATCGCCTTCTTCACCGCCTGCATCGAAACACCGTTAATCACTATTTCAGGAATGTACTTGACCACCTCAGGCACCAGTGAATCTCTGCCCAACTTCTCCCTCAACGACGGACAGTAAGGATGATTCGTCGTCGGCCCGATCAACGGAAACTTCGTTTCAGTCTTGGAGCCGGCCGAACAAACGTCAAAAGGCGTTATCACTCCTTCAACCTTGCCTATGGCTTCTAATGCAGCCTTCCCCGCTTCCGTCACTGCCTCCTTCGTTCCACACATCATCCAGAAATTACCGCCAGAAATCCCCCGTGCATAACCGATGTGCCGCTCTATAAGAAAGTCAGGCACCATAAGCGGAACAACAATCACTTGGCGACCGCAAACCCGTTCCATCCACTCAAAGCCATCACCACAGTGTCCGACTCTTTCTATCATGTCCATTTCTCCCTCAGGCTTCACAGACAAAGCGTCAAAAACCGCGGTGAAAGGCTTCACAAGAATGTCCTGCCGAATCCTGTAAGAAAGCTCTTTCTCAAAACGCTCGACCACGCTTTCCAGAGGCTTTCCCTTGTCCAGACCCTTCCATAACTGGAGTATCGCTCCTTTCCGCTTGTCTGGCGTTTCCTTCTCGCTCAACCATTTTTCGATTCCACCTTCAAGCCTGCCTATGACTCCCGAAGGCGTGGCAGTAGCGTCTTCAGCCGCTTTCTTCAACGTTTCCTCGTCGTCTGCAGTGACCATGATTCGAACGTAGAGGCCGTCAAACGCTTCAGCATAAGTGTCTTCAATCAAATCTTTCCTGACCATTCAGCCCAGCCTGCCTATGGCCTCTCCCCTCACCTTGTTTCTAAACCTGCTACTCTCTTTACCCAGAGTCTCCATATTCTCATCTGAGATTATTTTGACCTTAGGCAGTCCGCCAGAATACACCTTGAAGAGGCGATTAAGCAAGCTTTGGTCAACCGAGCTTTTCTCCAGCGCTCTTCTGTCCCAGTTCTCAACTAGCTTTAAGACGTCCAGTTTTCCGAACCTTAGAAATACATCTGCAACGATGGCTGTGACTATACTGTTTTCGGAAAGAATCGCAATCTTCGAATTCTCTACAGCGTATTCATTGCCGTTGAAAGACACGGTCAAGCCACCGTTGCCTTTCACAAGCTTAAAGGCTTCATCATCAGTTATGCTGTCCCCCACATACATCACATCCGCCAGCGCAACACGTTGTTTGCGAGCTATGTCGTTCACCGCCCAAGCCTTTTCTGCACCGCCCACCGGGTTAACCTCGGAGTAGATCTTGCCAATCTCCATCTTCGCTATTCTTTCCCCGAAAATCTCATCAAGCTGTGTGACCACTTTCTGATCTTCTCGTGGCAGATCATCCAAGGACTTCATATCCGGGGTAACATCGAACACCGGCATCCGTGCAATTGTCTCCGCGATCCCCTTCAGCTCACCTTTCTCTTTTTCCGGCAACCAGTATTTGTCCAAGCTGACCCGCGTACAGTACGTGTTCTCAAAAGGAAACTCCAGCACTTCACACAAGGCCCTCAGATAATGCTCGTAACTCGCACTCACAATGAAAGCCGGAGCCAAGCCTCTAACATACTGTAACGTGTCCCCACTACCTGGAATACACACCAAGTTATCAGCCGCAAACTCCCGCATTTCTTGCTCTGTAACTCCGTAAGCCTTCAGAAAAGGCAATACAAGCTTCAGCGTGTCACCCGCCTTGTACCCAGGTCTTTTCACAAGCTCCGAGAGCACATCGTCATACCTACTTACAACCGTGAACAGTCTATCTCCATTGGGAACAAAGCTTGACGTTATTTCGAAGGCGTTATCGTTCTTTGAAATCGGCCCCTCACAATCGGAAACGAATACTCTTTTTACCATTTGTCCCTCAACTCTTCCATGTGTTTAACACTCATCTCTATATGCCGTCTTGAGGCTATATCAGTTCTACTCCAAAGCGCCCCGCCCCTGACGGCGTTTATCCCTTCAAGAGAAATCTCTCTAGCAACCTCCAAACCATCGCCTATGCCCACAATCCCCACGGCTCTCGACTTCAGCGCATAGACTTCGCCATCACGCTGCTCCATCGAAGCAGGATAAACACGAATATTATCACCATACTTCCTGCTCAAATCGTATGCCATTGACAAATCGACAGGCGTGCCAACATCATCTCTTCTCACCAAGTCGGGAAAAGTCTCGTCGTATCCCGCATAGCCCGGCGGAACCTTATAAGTCACAACAGTCGCCGACTCCTCCAACTCAACACGATTCAGATTTCCCTCTAAAATCCTAAAGCACACATCCACAAAATCATCCTTCAAGATCGGCAAAATATTAATTATCTCAGGATCTCCCGGACGACTGTTATTCTCAAGAATCTTCAGCCCCTTACCCGTGTGCATAAAAGCCACATACAACGGAACCCCCCTCAAAACTGAAGCGTTTTTTGCCTTCGACTTCCACCTTGCAAAAATCCTCTCCACAACCTCCAGCTCTCTCTGCCTGTCAGCCTTCGTCAAGAAAGGCAACACGTCACCATTATCCTTGTAGGAACCCATCCCGCCCGTATTCGGCCCTTTATCATCGTCAAATGCACGCTTGTGATCTCTCGTGTCTGGCAAGGGTACGAGGTGTTTGCCGTCGCAGAAAGCCTGAAAACTCGACTCCTCCCCAGCAACCTTCTCTTCAATGATAACCTTGCCGTGCTGAAAGTTGGAAAGGAAATGTTCAAACAACTCTTCTCGGGTTGCGAAATGATCTCCCCAGACGCCAACACCTTTTCCGGCTACAGGCTTGTCCGGTTTCACAACGGCCCTGTTTTGCAGCTCGTCCAACCAACTGTAAACAGCCTTCTTCACTTCAGCCGTGCTATCGTAATCTTTAGGGTCAAAAATCTTGAAATGAGGATTCACTTCTGGAACAATTTCCTGAAACAGAAGCCTCTGCTGAACCTTGCTTTCCTCTATTGCATACTCTTTAGTCGGGCAGATTATCGGTATGCCCGTCTGCTTTTCCACGAGGTCGCGCACGCCTTCGATTATCGGTTTCTCCGGTCCGACAATCCCGAAGTCAATGCTATCTTTGTTAGCCTCAGCGAATTTGCAGATCTCACTGATGTTCAGGTCCGGTATGACAACGTGTTTCGCAGCTCTTTCAAGGTTGAACGGGTTCCGCTGCTTGTCCGCCACATAGAGCTCCACCTTGTAGTTCTGGCTCCTTGCGAAAGCGTCAACCATAGCCGCTTCTCTCGACCCATAAGAAACGACGAGTACGCCAACCTTCTCCATAAGCAACCCCTCAAACTAGCAAACATAACCGTGAAACGCCTAATCTGATTTTGCCCGCTACGCAGCCGGAAGCGCTTCTTCTATCTCATACAGCCTTCCCGTTTCTTCGTAGCCTTCCAAGAACCGTTTCTTCATCGCATCCGCTATCTTCTGAGCCAGCGGCGTAGGATACTTGCCCGTTAAGCACGCCATGCACAACTGATCTTGCTTGAAACCCGTCGCTCTCACAAGCCCTTCTAACGATTGGTAGCAAACAGCGTCTGCGTCGATTATCTTCGCAATCTCTTCCGTGCTATGTTTCGAGCCTATGAGCTGACCGTACGTTGCCATGTCTATCCCGTAAAGACACGGCCCGATTATACGCGGAAAAGTGGAAAAAATGTACACCTTCTTGGCGCCCATTCTCCGCAGCTTCGCCACGATGACTCTTGTCGTGTCCCCCCTGACTATGCTATCCTCGGTGACGATGATGCGTTTCCCATTAACCTTCGACCCCAAAATGTTGATTTTCCTGTCAATCGTCGAAGCCCGATCCTTGCTCAACAACAAAAAAGCCCTCTCAGTCACGTACCGATGTCTCCGCGAAGCCCTCTCCCACCGCAGTCCAGAAGCTTCATGAACGCCTAAAGCCGAATCATCACCCGTCTCGGGCACCGACAAAATCATATCCGCATCCTTCACCACGCCCGGATTCTCTCTCACAAGATTCCTGCCAAACTCCTCCCGAACCTCATAAACATACGTGTCATCAAACCGCGAATCCGGCCTCGCAAAATACGCAAACTCAAAAGCACAAAACGCTTTCCGATCATCACTAACAAGCCTCTGCCTCTCAAAACCATTCTTCGAAACCGTCACAAGCTCCCCGGGCTCCAGTTCAAAATCCCTTTCAAAACCATTAATGTCCAAGCTCACAGTCTCCGACGAAAACACGTAAGTCGACCCGTCTGAACCGTGACCGGCGCACAACGGCCTTATGCCATGCGGATCCTTGAAAGCGAAGACATCGCCCTTCTCTGTTATGCCCGCCACGGAGAATGCTCCTTCAATCTCCTGCATGCAAGCTTTGACGGCAGACGCCAAATCCTTCCTCTTAACCAGCTCGATCAAAAGCTTGTGACAAATCAAGTCTGAATCGCACTCGTAAGAAAAATCACGAAACTTTTTATCTATCTCCTTCTTCAGTTGAAACGTGTTCACAATGTTACCGTTAAAGGAAATAGCCACTTTCAAACCGTTCTTCGAAGCCGTCACCGGCTGCGTACCCTTAATCAACGACTTCTCATCGCATTTTCCCGAAGTCGTGTACCTCACATTTCCGATACCAATGCTCCCGGGCAAACGCCCGAACCATTCCTGAATCGCACTCGTCTTGATCTTCGGCACAAGATCCAGGTTTCGGTGAACATGAAACTTACCATCCTTATACGTCAGAAAACCGTGCGACTGATGCCCTCTATGGTTCTGAGCCCTCAAACCCCAGTAAATCTGATGGAAAACAGGGCGATCCTCAAAATTAACAGCCGCAAAGACACCGCACGCTATCTTCAACTGGTCCCCCGTGGCCGAGCATCTCCCATAGCTGGGCAATAATAAACCGGATATTTATCAGTTTTGAGGACATTTTCAACTAAAACCCAACATTCCCAACTCCTTTCCCTTCTTCCAAGCGATAAAGCAATGCCTGAGGGAGACGAAGGCTTATGTTTTCCAGCAACTTCTACTAGATTTAGCACGCGGAAGGTTGTGTCAAGATTTTGGGAGACGAACCTAATGATATCGCAAGTTCGAGAAAGAGGTGGGACCAGCATGCGAAGAGATATGACAAATGGTACAAGACTTTCAAGGGTGCTGTTGAACATCACGTGGACTGGGAGCTACTGAAAAGTTTTCTTCCTCAAAAGAGAGATGCACATATCTTGGATGCTGCTGGGGGCACTGGAAGAATAACGTTGCCTCTGGCGAAGATGGGTTACTCCGTTACTCTGTGCGACATCTCTCCTGAGATGCTGAATGTCGCAAGGGAAAAATTGCGAGGAGAGGGTCTTCTGTACAAAGTACAGATTTCGGAGTGTGATGTTCGAAGACTTCGCTTTCCCGACGAGAGTTTCGATCTCGTAATATGCTGGGACGGAATGATAGAAGCCGCAAAAGAGCTCATACGGGTAACAAAGAAGGGAGGAAGGATTTCGATGTTTCTGATAAACAAGTATGGCGCTGCCATCAGCAAGTTTCGCGAAGACCCAGACTCTGCTCTCGCCTTACTCAGATCAGAGTCGAACCACGTCTACGACGATGAAGAAAAATACGTAACCGTCAGCTCTGAAGAGGCCAAACAGCTCTTTGAGAACGAAGGAATCAAGGTCATCGACATCTACGCCGTTTGCGGTATGCTGCAATTGCTCTCTATTCCAAAAAAGGTTCAAGAATCTCGCAGTTGGGATCAAAAATTCTTCAGACAAGTGACCGAGATGCTGCTAAAACTGAGCAAAGAGCCTTCAGTTAAGGGAGTGTCAAGACACCTAGTATTATACGGGGAAAAGACATGAAACACTTCATTGCAGGTCTCCCCGTCGGGGGAGGTGATCGCGCGCGCTTCCTCAGCTTGAAAAGAACCTTTGCACTATCCCACGCGAAAGTCTTAAACCATTGATTGATCCCATCGCATATTATGGCAACATCCACGGCAGGGGCTGGGTTACTGTATTGGGTTCTCATGGCAGTTTATGTGCATATGAAACTTGCATATCTGAAAGCGCGTCTTGCTTTTTCTCGTAGTGAAGAAACCAAAAGGATGATTCGACAAAGAATACAGCAAATGGGTATGACTTCCGGAAGATTCTGAAAAGTGACTTCTAAACTCACAACGAAAGAGAAAAGCTCACTCTTTGCTCCCAGAGACGGAACTCGAACCATTTTTGCAACACGGAGAACAATCCGACCATTTTCTACCCAGTAGGAAATTCGAGACTCCACAGAACTCCGATAGAAATCGCAAGCGTGAGCTGTTTGATGCACCACACTAAACAGTCAAATAGTCAACCCATCTCTGTGAACCACAAACTGAGTCGAACACGCATGGGCAGCACGAAAGTCGTATCCTTCGATCTGGACGGAACGATCACCGACATTTCATTTGCGGATTCTGTGTGGTTGGAAGGAATACCACGCTTGTTTGCGCTTAAGAACGGTCTCCCGTTTGAAGATGCAAAAAACAGCGTAACAAGTGAATACAGCAAGATCGGCAGGGAGAGACTCGAGTGGTATGATCTGAGCTATTGGATAAAGAGGCTAGGCTTAGAGGTTTCTCCTGAAGAAGTTTTGAATTCCTTTCAGCACAGAATCAGGATCTTTCCCGAAGTACCCGAAGTTCTACAGCAGCTTAGAGACAAGGGACTAAGGGTGATCGTCGTGACGAATGCTCGGAGAGAATTCGTTGATCTGGAACTGGAGAAGACTAAGATCAGGCACTATTTTGAGCGCGTGTTTTCTTCAACCTCTGATTTTGGGCTCATCAAGAAATCAGTCAGCCTTTACCGAAAGGTATGCCGTATCTGCGATGTCTCACCCGACGAAGTGATACATGTGGGCGATGATCAACGCTTCGACTATGAAGTACCATGCAAGCTGGGCATAACGGCCTTCTACCTCGACAGAACCTGTGAACATTCTGGAAACCACGTAATCAACAGTCTGAAACAAATGACAGAAAAATTGGATGCGCGGGCTTTGCCATAACAGTCTCAGTTCTAAACTGTCAAAAACCAGGGAAAACCGTTGCACGAATATTGTCCAGCACTCCGCCTTGAAGAGTTTGGGCATCACCATATTTGGATCCGAATATTCACAATACGTTGAAACCAGGGAGGGGGTCAACACCGCACAACATCGATTAGAACCTCCAGTACACGCCGCAAGAATAGCGGACAAATTCAACAACGATACACGAATTCGCACAGGGCTCCGGTCTTTCTGTTTTACGGAATGATACAGAAAACTTTAAGATCGGGTCGTCAGTTTCGAAGGGAAGTCGAGAGGTATTGGATTGAGCAACGGTGTTGCCATTGACGTTCAGGAACTGACGAAACGCTACGGTGAATTAGTAGCGGTTAACGGCATCTCTTTCACGGTCAATCGGGGCGAGATCTTTGCGTTTCTGGGACCTAACGGTGCAGGCAAGACCACAACGGTGGAGATTCTAGAGTGCCTGAGAAAACCCACGAGCGGAAAAGCCTACGTCCTTGGGTTTGACATCGGAGAGAAGCAGCGTGAAATAAAGAAGAGAACAGGCGTGTTACCCCAGGACTTTTACACGTATGAACGACTAACAGTCAAGGAAACGATTCAGTATTACGCCGGCATGTTCGACGCCCACCCGGACGTTGATGAACTGATCAGACTCGTCGATCTCGAAGACAAGAAGAACGACCTCTTCAAAAACCTTTCAGGCGGCTTGAAACAGCGTCTGGGAATCGCCGTTGCATTGGTCAACGATCCTGAGATGATTTTCTTAGACGAACCCAGCGCTGGCTTGGACCCGAAAGCGCGTCACGGCGTTTGGCACCTCATCGACGGACTTCACAAGAAGGGAAAAACAGTTTTCCTCACAACACACTACATGGAAGAGGCTGAGATCCTCGCCGACCGTGTGGGCATCATCCACAACGGCAGAATCATCGCTCTGGACAGCCCCGAGACTCTCATCTCCGAACACGGCACAAAGAACCTGCTCATATTGAAGAAGACGAGCCCCAAAGCCGTTCCAAACATACAGAAACTCGGAATAAAAGCCAGATACGACGGCACAACCGGAGACGTCACCGTCCACCTTAACCACGCCGTGGGAGTCTCAGAGATCCTGCACGCCCTGAGCAGCACTGACGTTCCCTTCGGCGAACTGCAGCTCAAACGCTCAAGCCTCGAAGACGTGTTCCTCAACCTAACAGGTGTATCGCTGGGAGAGGAGGAAAGCAGCCTATGAGCCACGTAGCCATCGACCTGAAAGCAAGCCTCAAAAGCTTCTGGCGCAACAAAAGCACCATCTTCTGGACCCTTGCCTTTCCAACCGTTCTGATACTCCTGTTCGGAGCCATCTTCAGCCAATCCTCAATGAGATACGACCTCTACGTTCAAAACCAAGACCTCACCGACGGAGAACCAACATACTGGTCCAGCAACTTCATAACCGCACTCAACTCCACAAACGCCTTCAACATCCAAACAGTCAACGCCTCAATCAACGCCACGGATTACGCGTTGACAAACAGGCTAAGCACGCTGCTCATCATTCCGCCTGGGTTTAACACTTCCGCAAACATGGCCCTCTACACTCATGGAGCCACAACCGCGAACGTCACCTTTGTCTACGACCAGTCCACATCATCCGCGCTCGTCGTGCAGAGCATCGTGATAAGCATCGTTGACAGACTCAACTTTGAGCTTTCACAAGGAGTTGACTATCTGGCTGTTCAAGACCTGACAATAGCGCCGCAACGCTTCGGTTACATCGACTTCTTCGTCCCCGGAGTAATCGGGATGACAGCCATGACCACAAGCATCTTCACTTCAGTTTCGATAAGTGCACAATTCAAGAAAAACGGCATATTCCACAAACTGGCGACCACGCCGCTGAGGCGTTACGAGTGGATACTTTCCAGAACCATTTACAACGTCCTCATATCCTACCTAGGTATGGCCGTCATGATACTCATGGGAATCGGGATATTCGGCATGAAAATGACCCTGGACGCCGTCTCCCTACTCATGGTTGCCATGGCTTCTCTGATGTTCACCGGCCTAGGAATGATCATAGCAAGATTCGTCAAAGACCCAGACGGCGCCGACGCAGCCGCAAACGTCATAACCTTCCCAATGATGTTCCTCTCAGGAACCTTCTTCCAACTCAGCCAAATGCCACAATTCCTCCAAACAATCGCACGAGTACTACCACTCACCTACGTGAGCGAAGGACTCAGAGCAGCCATGATCTTCGGACAAACACAACAAGCGATATACAACACCGCTCTAATCACCGTGCTCGGTATCGCATCCATCGTGATAGGCTCTCTGATAACCAAATGGGAAGAAGACTAGCCCACGACACAATTCAGCAGCGTTACTCCAACACAGATGAATGCTCGAGCATCCCTATCGTGGAAGTCTCATCCCTAGAAGATTTTCCTATCCGATATAATGATTCTGCTAGTGCTGGCGTCACCGGAGCACGCGCGTTCAAGTTCGATCCGGCCCACCAAACCACCTTCGATCGATCGCATAAAACTCAAGCTATTCTTGCCCCACAGTTTGGACAAAACAGATGAGTTTGTGGCATTAATCCACCACAATAGTGCACGCGTAACCTAAAGATTACTTTGCAGTTGCGGTTACGGTTTCTCTGCAGGAATAGACTTATTAGTCAGGTTAAAGGCAGAATTTGCTCAGGAGTGTAAGATTTTTGGATGGATCAAAGAAAAACAGAACTATTACCATCATCGCTATAGCGGTGCTCATTCTCGTCATCAGCTTCCCAGGATTCGCGTCAACAGTAAAGGCAGCTGGACCAGAAAATGGGTGGAAAGCACACCTACTCTTCCATAGCCGTCCGGCATCGCTTAGAGGACCAGACCCGCTTTCTCCAAGTCAAATCATAGGCGCCTATAATCTTAATTCAGCAACAGGCGGCGCTGGAACGACGATAGCCATCGTTGACGCCTACGATGACCCAACCATCGCAAACGACTTAGCTACGTTCAGTAGCTACTTCGGTCTGCCAGCAGCGACTTTTGTGAAGCACAAAATGGCAACCACCATCAGTGTAGACAGCGGCTGGGCACTCGAGATATCGCTGGACGTTGAATGGGCTCACGCCATAGCCCCGCAAGCAACGATACTGCTCGTAGAGGCCAAGTCAAACAGCCTTACCGATCTTCTTGCCGCAGTAAGCTACGCCACAAGCTACACGGGCGTCAAGGCAGTTTCGATGAGCTGGGGAGGAAGCGAATTCTCCACAGAAACCTCCTATGACTCGTACTTCGCCACGCCGGGCATCGTCTTCTTGGCGTCCAGCGGGGACAACGGAGCCGGTGTGATATGGCCTTCGAGCTCGCCGAACGTGGTTGGCGTCGGCGGAACAACCCTCAACCTTGACTCAGGCGGAGCGGTGACTTCGGAGACGGCGTGGAGCGGAAGCGGAGGCGGCGTGAGCGCATACGAGGTCAAGCCAACGTATCAAACAAACTACGGCGTCGCAACCGCCAGACGTGCCGTGCCAGACGTCTCCTACGATGCAGATCCAAACACGGGCGTTCTGGTGTATGATAGTACACCTTACCAGGGTTCGTCAGGCTGGTGGGTGGTAGGCGGCACGAGCGCAGGAGCCCCACAGTGGGCAGCAATCCAAGCTCTTGGGCTTTCAGCGAATAACAACAACTTCTATCAGGACGCGGCATCCTCAGCTTATGCTTCATACTTCAGAGACATCACAAGCGGGTCAAACGGACACTCAGCAGGCCCAGGATATGACTTGGTGACAGGCTTAGGTAGCCCACTCACTACGAGCTTCACAGCCTCGGTCACCCCAGACTTCTCACTGTCAGCGTCACCTGCCACGTTGACAATCAGAAGCGGATCCTCGGGAACCTCGACGATAACAATGACGTTCCTCAACGGATTTTCGGACACGGTAACGCTTTCAACGACTGCTCCGACTGGTTGGACAGCCGATCTCAGTCAATACTCAATTTCAACGTCGGGGCAATCAACATTGAACATAACTGTGCCGAGCAGCGCCAGCAGTGGTGCATACTCGGTCACAGTGACAGGCACAAGCGGATCGTTAAGCCACACCATAAGCTTAACAGTGCAAGTCACCTCCCCAGACTTCTCGATTTCAGCATCACCAGCATCATTGACGATCAGAAGCGGATCCTCGGGAACCTCGACCATAACAATAACCGCCCTCAACGGCTTCACCGGCACAGTAACGTTATCAGCGAGTGCTCCAACGGGGTTAGCCGCCAGTCTTAACCCAGTTTCGATTTCAACCTCGGGAAAATCCACGCTGACAATAACAGTACAAAGCAACACCAGAGCTGGAACATACACTGTCACTGTAACAGGCACAAGCGGCACCCTAAGCCACACCGCGAGCGTAAGAGTAACGGTCCTCGGACGCCGCTAAACACCAAGATACCCTCCCTCCTTTTTCTGTGTAGGCATAAGAAAAGTCTATTAGTTTCACGCGCGCTTTCTGATGACCCGAAGTTGTTACGATTTGGAAATTCACTGACTTTCGACGATGTTGAAAGATACGTCATCTGTTACAATCGCTAATGCGCGCACGTTAAACTAGTTGCAGGCAACGAAGCAATCAACGAGTGAGCGAAGCATAAATACTGAGCTTCTACATAGTCTGGTTCTATGTCAACCAGAATCCGCAAGCGACCCACTGGAGCGGAAATCAACAGTTCCGCAGACGGAGGCCCAGCAGAAATGGATTTTGAGGTCACCGAATGGCTTGAAAGCGAACGCCTCGAACATGAAAGACGAATGCAACAGATAGGATGTCCTTGCAAGTCACCAGAGAAAGTTCCAGAGCCTCGCGACAAACAACGCAAGATGCGTGCGCGCTAATAACCGCGCGCTTGTCTGTTTTACATTCGTGTTTTCCAGATGTGGAGACTCTGCGTTGAAAACAGTGGGTCTTAGCGCACCGTTTGCCCTTTCCCTGATTCTTAACTCACACCGCAGCTAGGTGTTTCAGAGCATTCAAGAACTTGAAACCGGCCTGACGAATGGATGTTTAAATAGAACCGCGAAAATGATAAGGACCGATGAAAGCTACAAGAGCGTTAGGGCTTCTGTCAGGCGGGTTGGACAGCACCTTAGCAATGAAACTAATTCTAGACCAGGGCATATTGATTGAAGCAGTCAACTTTGTGACTCCATTTTGCCTCTGCGGGAGAGGTGGATGCGGCGCGGCAGAAGCGGCAAAGAAACTCAACGTGCCTCTGAAGACTATGAGCGTAGGCGAAGAATACCTCAAAGTTGTGAGAAGACCAAAATTCGGCTACGGACGAAACATGAATCCATGTATTGACTGCAGGATCTTCATGCTAAGGAAAGCAAAGAAATACGCGAACGAAATACGAGCAGACTTCATCTTCACAGGTGAAGTGCTAGACCAGAGACCAATGTCTCAACACAGGAAAACCCTTGATCTGATAGAGGAGCAGTCTGGATTGAAAGGAAAGGTACTGAGGCCCCTATCTGCGAAACTGTTGCAAGAAACTGAAGCTGAAAGAAAAGGGTTTGTAGACAGAGAGAAACTCTTAGACATCAAGGGAAGATCCAGAAAGAGGCAGATCTGGCTTGCTGACAAACTTAAGGTCACGGATTATCCTTGCCCAGCTGGGGGTTGTCTGTTAACGTATAGGGAATTCAGCGACAAACTGAGAGACCTGTTGAAACACAAGAAGAACGTCCAAATCAAGGACGTGCAGTTACTTAAGGTTGGGCGGCACTTCAGATTTGGGGGGAACAAGATAATAGTTGGAAGAAGCGAAAGCGAAAACAAGATTTTGCTCCAAATGAAAAGAGCAAGCGACTACCAGTTTGAAGCCCAAGGATGCGGAAGTCCGGTCACATTGCTTCAAGGACCCAAAACAAGAGAGGCGATCAAAAAGGCAGCTTCTCTAACCGCTCATTATTCAGACAAGAAAACTGGAGAAGTTCAAGTAAGGTTTGGCAAAGAAGATATGAGCAAATCATTAACAGTGTCAATTCCAAGCAAAGACGAAATAGACCGGCTGAGAATCACATAGCAGTAGCGTGCGGTCGGGGTAACATGCGCGGTGGGATTCGTGTTTGTGCGTACCCATGAGATCGGGTATCGTGAACAGACCAAAGAAGACTCATGCATCTTTCGTATCACAACATACTAAGTTGCCTCATGCATACGCTGAAAGTAGTGCACGTTTCTCATAGTTAAATCAGTGAGGGTGCAGAAATGCTAGGCTCAAGTAATAGAACCATCTTGTTATACACCTGTAGAAACTCTCTGCCAGTTGCTGTTCTCTGATATGTTACTCTTCCCGCTACCGCATCCACCTGAATAAGATCGTTTGACCTCATAAAACTCAAGTATTCCCCTGATTGTATGGAGCTCATATTACAATGAGACATAATATTCGTCTTACCAGTAGGTTCGCGCAACTTCCTCAAAATTTCCGCAATGATCTGAAATCTGCTGCGGTTTCTCACGGAGACTGTGCTCATCCTTCTCATCTCTTAACATGCTAATACTCTCAAGCAAAAAGCAAGCCATTTCTAAGGTAAATAGCATTGCAATAAGCCAAGGGCAAATACTCTTGCAGTATACATTCTCAGCGTCCCTTATAAAGACAAGGCACCAAGTTGCGTTTCTATCTTCTCTTCTGTTTCTTTCCACCACGGGCTCTTCTCGTTTGATGGCCCTTCTGTCTGTCTACATTCACTTTTCTACGGATATTCTCTTCTCTACTCATGTTCTGTCACCTCACCTTTCAATTGCTAACATATTTCTTCCGAAAATAAGCCCGTCGCAAAAATTGGCGCAAGTTGAGAAATCATTCAGCCCCTCTCGGATGCTTATTCATCCAATCCACGGCAAATGATTCCGCCTTTGATTCGGTCGGAAACTCCGGTGATATTTTCCTTCCTTCATTATCATCTCTCACCTCAGGAAACAGCATCACTAAGTAGTGTTCTCCATACTGTTTCTTTGAAACAACAAGATTTTGCCTTGTCGTCGCATTCACATATCCCCTTTTGTTATCTATTCTTCTCCAGCCTTCCACTATTTTCATGAATCATTCCTCCCTCGCCACTTCACACCCATCACTTTTCTATCTCAAGCCCTTCTGCAGCTCGTTTCCCAAACCGCTCGCTTCCAAACGAACATGCCCTACAACCTATGCCTTCCTATTGGCGAGGAATCAGAGTCTCAACATTACTAATCGTTCCCTTCTTTCCAACGCTTAATTGCCTTTCACCCCTGAAACTGGACATTCGCGCGTTGTCAACTTGGATAGTGTCTCCTATGGAGACGGAGTTGATTTGTTCATTCCACAAACACAGTTTGATCGTTCCAGTTTCGTCCTCTATCAAAGCGTGAGCTACACTAGCGTAGTTTCCAAAACGTGTCATGACCTGCCTTGGCGCCGGAATTTCCAGAACTCTGGCCCTGAGATTGACTTGGCTCATTCCAGTTCGCAAATCTCTGATGGGAAGAGAACATGATTCTTTATTTTTCTTAACTAGATGTCTGCGGATCATGTCGGTTTGCATAAGCTTTCTGATCGGGTTGATTCGTTCCAAGAGAAGTTCAATAGATACCGGAAATTGTGCGACAACTTTTGAGTCTTTCATAATCAAGAACATGGCCTTGTCTTTCGTTTTGCCGCGACATTCGATTGAAAGGTTGCCGCACCTGCATTTTCGGTTTTCTCCTGCTGAGATCACCGCATTAAAAAATTCGTCCGGGTCAACTTCATATTTCACTGAAAGAAAAGCGAGGTACTCAGCGGCTGATACTTTGTTTCTCAAGATTTTTCCACCCCTTTCCCCAAGTTATCCGGCAAAGAAACCATCTTCAGACAATTCTAAAGATCTCTTAGGAGGCTCAAGAACCGATCTTTCTTCTTGAAGTCTCCGCTCTTTTCTGCTTCTAGTATGGCATGCTGCACCCAACATCTCAGTTGAGAATAATAATCTATCTCAGACGGATGCTTTCTTTCCACTCTGATAACCCATGATTGCGCCGGCACACCCACCTGCTTATCTTCACATTCCATAATCATCACCTCATATTCTTCAGTAGAATGGTCAAGAAAAACGACAAAATCCATTTAGAATCGTTTTGTCAACATTCTTCTCTACGAGAATTCTACCTACTAATATAGTGCACTTGGTCCCATATTAAGATGTATGTGTCGAAGCGCGCAATCTGAGCTATCATGTGCAAACTCTCCCTTGATAATGGCCTTTTGTGGACGAACTAAATCTTAAGGGAGCATAGGATCGGCGAGAGTACCAAGCGTGCCCACCGCGGAGCCAAGCAGCTTTAAAAGCCCGTTGCGCCTTAAAAGAAGTACCGCAACAGTGAAAATCTATGTCTCAACCAGTTTATGGAACAATAGTGAACTATCGAACAGGCCCTAGCACGCAGATGCCCAAGTGGTGCCTAATCCAATTCGCGCACGCAAATTCCGTCTCTGAAGTAGGCCAACTTATCGGGCGAAAGGTGATTTGGAATGAAGGAAAGAACAGATTGATCGGAAAAATCGTGGGGTTACACGGAAAGAAAGGCGTCGTCAGAGCCAAATTCCGAAAAGGAGTGCCCGGTCAAGCTCTAGGAACAACCGTGGAATTAGTCCGATGAAACTCTTTACATTAACCGGTTCTGTTAACGCGCGCCGGTTCTCACGCAATGAAATGATTGTTGAATAAAGGAAAATGCTCCATAGCTATTGCACGCTAGTAGCGCCCGGCTTGCTCTAGCTTTCCCATTTCTTCAGTGCCAAGGCTCCAGCCCACTGAGCCCACGTTCTCAATTACTCGTTCCGGTCTGGAAGCCCTCGGGATAGGAAAGATCACCTTGCTCTTGGCCATAAGCCAGTTAAGCGCTATCTGCGCGGGAGTTTTGCCGCGGTGTTTCTGCGAGATCTCGTTCATGACAGCCTTGACTTTCTCGTTGGGATTGGCCAAGGCACCGTGAGCGATTGGCCTGTAGGGCAAAATGGCGATGCCGTTCTGCTCGCAGTAGGGGAGGAGATCGTTCTCTATTCCTCTGGCCATCAGATTATATTCAACTTGGTTGGAGGCGAGCTTGTTCTTCGAGAGGGCATTCTCAGCCTTCGTCATCTGTTCCAGAGAGAAGTTGCTCACTCCCAGGTATCTGACCTTCCCGTCGTCCACTAGCTTCTCCATCGCCTTCATAGTCTCTTTGATGGGAACTGTCCGGCTCGGAAAGTGAATCTGATAGAGATCGATGTAAGAGCACTTCAGCCTCTTCAGACTATTCTCAGCAGCCTTCATAACAGCGCTGTATCTAAGATGGTATCCAACGACCTTCGTTGCAATGAACAAGTCTTCCCTCTCGTGGCCTTCGATCGCCTCAGCGACGATATCCTCAGTTTGGTAAACTTCCGCAGTGTCTATGAGGTTCATCCCAAGCTCTAGACCTTTCTTCAAAGCTGCTATCTTCCTATCCCTGCCTCCTTGATGACGGAACAGCAACGCCATAAAGATGTATGATGGATCATAGTATGTCCCCATGCCGATATTGGAAACTTTGAATCCTGTCCAACCGAATTCACGATATTCCATAACCACCATAACCGTACGTTGCGAAATTGACGAACACGGATATAAGCTAAGACGGAGATATCTTTGGAACTTCAAGATTGATTCTGGAAGTAATTTGCTTGTTGCGGGCGGGATTTGAATCTTGCATCAAATGGAGACATCTCCCACGCATTTTTTTAACTCATAGAGTCCTAATTGGTGAAAAGTCTTAAAACTCTTATATTGCTATATTAATTGATGAGTATTGCTTCATGGAGATTAGTGCATGCCTTCATTGAAAAAGAAGAATGTTCAAAAGAAGAAAAAACATGCGGACAAAATTGGGAAATAAGGAAAGTTTCGTAGTTTGCGTTACGCTGGTTTCTAACGCTTATCTACTACGCCGTTAACGAGGTTAACCTATTCAGAAAACGGAAAATACCAGCAGCAGACTTACAAAATTGTGCTGATGGCGCCGCCGGTAGGACTTGAACCCTCTTCCAGATGAAGATTTCTCACGCAACTCTCTCTTTTCTCAGTCAGTGATTAATTGCATAAACATTTTAAAGACAGGTACACTACACGAACAAGCATCGACGAGGTCGTACGATGAGCATTGAGCTCCCAGAAGCAAAGATTCTTGCAGAACAGATGAATAAGGAGCTTCGGGGCAAGCGCATAAAGGCCTATCATCTGCAAGACTACGAAAGATTACAAAGAATAGGGTTCATGAACAAAAACATAAAATCCTTTGACCAGCTCGTCAACGGAGAAGTTGAATCTGTCATTTCCAGGGGCAACGCCATACGCGTGAAGCTCAACAACGGAGTCAACCTCATTCTCAGCCCCGAATACGGCGGCCAGATTCTCTATCACACGAGTGAAACGGCGATCTCGGAAAAGTTCCAACTGAAAGTTGATTTCTGCGACAACACGGCATTGACAGTGAGACTCACCAGTATGGGCGGCATATACGCCTTAAAGAACAATGATCTAATGAATTCATACATATTCAAACGAGACTTCAACCCTGAAGTACTCACCCCCCACGGATGAAGAATTCACCTACGAACGCTTTTCAGAACTCCTAGCGGACAACAGTAGAGCCCTCAAGTCAATTCTCGTAGGAAAAGACGCCGTGGTTGTAGGACTCAGCAACAGTGCCTTCCAAGACATAATCTACAGGGCCAAGCTACACCCAAAGAGAAAAGCCTCAGAACTGAACATGAACGAGCGACAAGCCCTCTATGACGCTGTTAAGCTTGTGCTTCAAAAGAGAATTCGGTTGAAAGGAAAAAACCAGTTCTTGGATCTTTACGGGAACCCAGGCCGCTACACGCCAGCCATGGGTCCGAAAATGAAACAGCACAACTGCCCAGTATGCGGGACTTCCATAAAGAAGCTGAGCGTTGGAGGAGGCCACGTATTCTTCTGCCCCAAATGCCAAGTGTGAAGGGCGAAGATATGCTGCCGCAGGGGAATTCGAACCTGGCAAAAAGAGGCGAATTCTCCCCACAACTCTCCCTTTTTATTCAAAGTCAAGAATAAGGACAGATCACAAGTCTAAAGGCCATGCACCAATCGACAAACGTTACCGAAGAACATTACCGAAAACGTCACCCAAAAACCTAGGGAGCCTAACCAATTTTGAGACCTCTGAGATCCCCCGCAAAACTGAACATAGCGCCGTTATCGAAAAACCCGTGGCATCGTGAATCAAGAAAAACCTACGGTGCGAGCCTGAACTTGTCCCGCGGATAAAGCGTGACTTCCCTTATGTTCTTCTTACCAGTCAGCATCATCGTCAACCTTCCCAAACCTATAGCCCAACCAGCGTGCGGCGGCATCCCATAATCAAACGCCTGCAAGTGATGCTTGAATGACTCCGGGTTTAACCCGTTCTCTCTCAACCGCTTCACCAGCAGTTCCTTGGAAGCAATTCGGGTTCCGCCTGAAACCAGTTCCAACCAGCGCCACATCAAGTCAAAGCCCTCGGATATCTCAGGGTTGTCGTCACGAGGCTTAATGTAAAACGCCTTAGCCTTCGTCGGCCAGTCAACTATGAAATAAAAGTACGGATGAAGCTTGCCCACTCTTCTGAAAGCAGGAGTAGGAATATCCTCCCCCCACGGAATTTCAATGCCTTCGCGCTTCAGGCCCTCCAAAACCTCAGAGTACGTTAAGCGTTTAAAGGGAACCTCCGGCACTTCCAACTTGTACTTGAGTGTCGCCAGCTCCTTCTTGCATTTCTCAGCAACCGTCCTGCACGTGTGCTGCATCAACTGTTCAAGCACCAGCATCACGTCCTCAGCCGTGGCAAACGCTTCCTCAATGTCTATCGACACGAATTCGCTCAAGTGATGACGCGTGTGAGACATTTCAGCCCTGAAGAACGGTCCGATTTCAAAGACCTTCTCGAGGCTCATGACAAGCTCCTCCTTGTACAACTGTGGACTCTGGGCGAGGAACGCTTTTCTGCCGAAGTAGTCCAAAGAGAAAAGTGCTGCACCGCCTTCGGTGGCCGAACCAATTATGCGTGGAGTTCGCACCTCCAGAAAACCTCTGTCAAAAAGGAAGCTTCGAATCGCTTCCTCCGCAGTGTGCTGAATCTTGAAAATAGCGATGTTTCCTCCTCGGCACAAGTCCAACGCCCGTGCGTCGAGGCAGACCTCCAAGTTTGCAGGAGTCTTTTCCGTAATGTCAATTGGCAATGGTTCAGCGGTGTTGAAAATCCTGATCTCCTTCGGCAACACTTCGACGCCCCTAGGCGTCATCTGCGTCTTCTTAATCGTGCCCTTCACGCCAATGGCGTACCTCTTCTGCAGAACATCCGACTTCGAAACCACTTCGCTGCCTGTCTTCTTACGCAAAACCGTGACCTGAATCGTACCCTCCCTGTCTTGCAATATAATGAACCGGATTCCACCCAGATCCCGGACCTCTTGAACCCAGCCAAAAAGCGTGACCTCTTCACCATCCATCTCCGGCTTAACGTCAACAGAATAATGCGTTCTACGCCAATCACCAATCGGATCCAGCTTCATAAACGACACCGTCTTCCGTCTAATCTGCGAACTCCACCCGCAACGTGATGTTGCGAACTTCACTCGCAATCTCCTTTAAAGCCTTTACATCAAAAGGCGAATGCATTCCACGCCTGCGCCTCAGAATAACCCGGGTCTCAGTGCTTCCATCAGGCAACCAAATGGTGTTAATCGCCATGATACTCGCAGGCGCAAACAAATCTTCCAAAAACTTCCTATCGTCAGCCCCGTGCTCCAAAACACGGACGCTCTTACCAGTCTCCTCACCCAGAGCCCTTATAATCTTACCACCATAACCCAAAAGACGCGGCACATCTCCAGGCCCAACAACTAAGGCCAAGGTTCCGTCCGCGTCAACCGCCTTGTGAAAGTAAACGTTCTGAAGTGCCGGATATTTCTCTTCCAAAGAAAGCAGCAAACGAGCGATCTTCAAGTCTAGTTCGCTTACTTCTCCAGACTTTACCTTAGCCAAACACTTCTGGCAAAGTATGCCACTCTTTAAGCAGAAGCTGCAAAGCCCCATCCTCAACTACAAAATCGCCCTCCGCAAACAAAGGAGGGGCGGCGGAGCATTGAGAGTCCATTGTTAAACGCTTTTCTAATGTTCGAGCGAAATCTCAATTGTGCTAACGTTTGAAGGCGAGCCACCCTCTTCTCTGGGTGCCATCTGCTGTGTGCCAATGCCAACTCTTTTGATCTTCACGTCTGGCAAAAATCGTCGTCTAACTACTTCGACCACGTCAACTGCCCGGCTTATGGATCTCCCTCGTGCTTTAACGTTTATTTCTTTCGCTCCGCCGTGAAAGAGGGTTATGCATGCCAGTACATAGTTCATTACTGGCTTGTTTCCGATCAACACTGCATTGTTTTCAGACACTTTTTACCGCCTCACTCCTAGTTTTCATATTTTCTGTAGGCTCGTTAACCTTCCTTATCGGCAAATAAATACATTACGGTGTCAATTTCTAGTTGACAAATGCTCAAAAATGAAAACCATTTCTTTCCTTTACTTTTCATCTTGCCAACGTTTAAATAAACGATATCATTGTAAAGTTTCTACTTAACAAACTACAAGGATGGAGGAAAGGAATTTGGAAACACTCACAAGACGCTCCATGCAATTGTTGCGACTGCTTTATGAAAGAGGCAAATCCACGAACACATACACTCTGCATTTGAAACAGGACGAGCTTGCAAAACAACTGGACATAAGCAGACAAGCCTTAAACGTTCACCTGCGAAAACTCAGAGACTTGAACTACATACGCACAGGCAGAGGCTTCATCGACGTGACCGACAACGGACTAACCGCACTCGGAATATCCTCGACTCCAGCCTTCATATTCATCAAAGTATCCCCCCTGAAAAGAAGCTACGCCTACGAAAGAATCAAGGAACTCGTAGTCCAAAGAGCGTTCAGAATCGCGGGCGACATCGACGCACTTGTAATAGTAGAAAGAGAAAAACTCGACGAAGTGTTAAAAAGGCTGTCCTCCATTGACGGCATACAGGACACGAAGTCCTACATCGCAATAGAAATCATAAGATAAATGAGAAAGCTCAAATGAAACTCTTTGAATATGAAGCCAAGAAAATACTCACTAAATATGGGATCCCAGTACCTCAAGGCGGACTTGCAACGAGCACAGCACAAGCACGCGAAGTCGCGGCCAAACTGAAATTGCCACTCGCGGTCAAAGCGCAAGTACTGGTCGCCGGCAGAGGAAAGGCAGGCGGAATCCTATTCGCAAATTCAATTGAAGAGACAGAAAAAACGGCAGAAAAACTGCTGAACATGCAGATAAAGGGCATACCAGTCAAGAACATATGGATCGAGGAGAAAATCCACGTAAAAAAAGAACTCTACTTCGGCGTCACAACGGATAGATTCAATCAACGTTACATCGCCATCGCTTCAGCAGTCGGCGGAATGGACATAGAAGAAGTAGCCTCAAAGACACCCGACAAAGTCATAAAAACTCCGATAGACCCTGAACTCGGCCTCGCTGCGTTTCAAACAAAGGAGATTGCGAAAAAGATAGGATATTCCGGAGCGCAGCTTTCAGACCTCGGACAAGTTTTGGGGAGGCTGTACCGCGCGGGGATGGATTGCGACGCGGAGTTAATCGAAATGAACCCCCTCGTCGAGACAGTTGACGGAAAATTCGTGGCCGCAGACGCCCGCATAATCATAGATGACAACGCCTTGTTCCGTCACCAAGAATACGAGAAACGTCTCTTGGAAGGAGAAAGCGAGCTCAGTCCACAAGAACTCGAAGCCATGAAAGAAGGCCTCGCTTATGTGAAGCTTGACGGAAACATAGGCGTCATAGGGAACGGAGCAGGCTTGGTTATGGCGACCCTGGACATGATACAGTACTACGGGGGAAAACCCGCAAACTTTCTAGACGTAGGCGGCGGAGCCCCTTCGGAAAAAACCGCCCTAGCCCTTAGACTGGTGCTTTCGGACCCGAATGTTAAGGCGCTTTTCATAAACATTCTGGGCGGCATCACACGTTGCGACGAAGTTGCCAAGGGCATTGTAGACGCAAAAGAGAAAGTCGGCGTCACTAAACCAATGGTAATCCGCTTGGTGGGTACAAACGAGGAAGAAGGAAAACGCATCCTTAAGGAAGCCGGAGTTCATGTGCTCGAAAGCATGGAAGAAGCCGCTCAACGAGTTGTTGAAATCTCCAAGAAAGGAGGCAAATAGACCTTGGGAATAATAGTTGACACGAATACACGCGCCATAGTGCAGGGCATAACGGGAACACAAGGAAGCTTCCACGCCAAGCTCATGCTAGAGTACGGAACGAAGATAGTTGCAGGAACATCACCCGGAAAAGGAGGCGTCCAAATCAACAAAGTCCCGGTTTTCGACACGGTAGAGGAAGCCCGAGAAAAATATTCCCCAAACGCCTCGATAATCTTCGTACCGGCCCCATTCGCCGCAGACGCTGCTCTAGAAGCCATGGAAAACGGGATAAAAACAGTCGTGGTCATAACCGAACACATTCCAATAAAAGACGCCGTCACCGTGATGACATACGCAAAGAAAGTAGGCGCGACAATAATCGGGCCAAACACTCCAGGCATAATAACACCGGGCTCGTGCAAACTCGGCATCATGCCCTCACACATTTTCAAGCCGGGAAACATTGGCATAGTCTCAAGAAGCGGAACCCTCACATACGAAATAGCTGCCGGACTAACCAGAAAACAACTGGGCCAATCAACATGCCTAGGATTGGGAGGCGACCCAATAACGGGACTAAACTTCATGGACGCCTTAAAAATGTTCGAAAACGACCCTCAAACCAAAGCCGTTGCCTTGATCGGAGAGATCGGCGGCAACCTCGAGGAATTGGCAGCACAATACATCGCAACTGAAGAGTATCCAAAACCAGTCGTGGCCTTCATAGCAGGACGCTCCGCTCCTCCTGGAAAACGCATGGGCCACGCGGGCGCAATCGTAATGGGCAAGGCTGGAACAGCCGAGAACAAGATTGAAGCCTTCAAAAAAGCCGGCGTGGAAGTCGCGGAAAAACCAATCGACATAGCCCAACTCTTGACAAGACTGCATTAACTGTTTCCCTCAAAATCTTTTTGCACAACTATACTGTGCATCCTAATGTTTTGAAGATATCTGCGCGCGTTCACGAAAAATGCGAGGGGTCTACCAATTATAACGAGCCGAACACCGTCATAATTGACATGCCTCATAGTACCACCGTCGTCGTCAAAACAAGCAGGAGGCCAAGACTGAAGCAATAATACGGTCACTGTTTTTTGAAGATCGAAGAGACATAGCCATACAAGACCCCAAGAGTCAACGGAACGGGTTGGCAAAAAGTATATTTGACACGGGGCATTCTCAGTCTCCGCCGCGAAACAGAGGATCAACAAATGCCGATACTGGATCCGCTCAAGAAGACTCTTGCCCAGAAACACAGACTCTACATGAAAATATGCCGGGAATGCGGGGCAAGAAACGCTGCGACAGCCGTGAAATGCAGAAAGTGTCACAGCAAGAACCTCCGTTGGAAGAAGAGAGAAATCGTAAAGTAATAATGTCTTTTCTCTACTAAAGAGTTTTGTACAAACTCTCAATGTTAAAAGCCGTGTTTGCGCAACCATTTTTTATCAAAGGAACCGTTTGGCCGCATATGTGCATGGCTTTCAATACTTCTCCGCCGGTCTTAACCTCTTCTCCGCAAGCGACTCCAACGACACCTTCATAGTGTTTCGAATTCAAAATCTTAGGGATGCAGGATCCACCGGGCAAAACGTAAACATCATACCCCTTATTCTCGGCGAAGAGCACCGCCTTCCCAATCGAACAATCCGGCGAACAATGAGAACAGATGTAAGACGGAATGTCGGGATCAAAAGATGCCCTGCATCTGTTGTCCATGAACTTCCTGGAACAATGCGGCAAAAACAAGGCTCTCTTTTTCGTCTGGACAAACCTCTCCCTTTCCACAATGTTTCTAACCTGCACCTCTATCAAATCCTCAAGAAGAGTCACAGAGTCAGAAAGGTCAAGGCCAGTTGCTTCCTGGATCTTGAATTTTTCTATCATGCGTTGCACGGTTTTGCCGACTTTCTTATGCATCTCACGCTGGTAGCTGACCTTAGCCAGCTCAGTGAAGAAGAAACGCGGAATCCTAGAAAGGTCAAACGTGAATCTATATGGCATAGCCTACCTAATATATAGACAAACCTTTAAGATTAACTCTCGCTAATACTAGCTGCCAACTTAGACATGTTGAGCTGAGGAGACCTATTATGGCAGGAATATTCCGAAAGAAAAAAGACGTAAAGGCTTCTGAGCCAAAGATGTCGAACCTTGAACAGCTCTGCGGAGGCGACAAAGAAACATATGATTCATTGTCGCCGGTATTGTTTCTCGATCCCAGAAAAATCGCAGTTCCCGTGAAGCAAGCTGCTGACAATGCCAAGAAGAGTGAAAAGGAGAAAGATTCGGTGAGCGCCAGAATGTGGTACGAAATTGCTGGGGGCTTGGCAATCTACGAGGGAAACGTTGAAAAAGTCGTAGAATACTACGAAGGTGCACAAAGAGTCACGGGCCAAAAATACCTAATATTGGAGAATCCAGAGAAAGCCGTCACCAAAGCGCAGGAATACTATAAGAAGTATTTGCTCGATTGATTTATCCCAGCACCCACGTTGCGTAAGCCGTTATTTTTTTTGGCTATTTCTCTTCTTCTACGTATCCAAGCAAGTCTCTGAGAGACTTTGCTTCGTCTCGCAGCATGCCGACCTCGTTTTCTAAGGTGTTCATCTTCGACTCTGCAACCCTCTTCAGTTTTTCAACCTCAATCATCAAGTTTGCACGTTCGGTTTCCAGTGTCTTGATTTTCTCACGCAGACTAGCCAACGTCTGGGTGGTTTCTCCCTTTATGCCTTTGATCCTCTCAACCATGTTCGTAATGCTTGCCGTCTCTTCCACTCTGGCCTCAGCTTCCACAGCGGCTCTGAACCTGGCCTTACAGTTTGGGCATTCAAATATGGCTGCAAACTTGGGCTTTTCGCCTTCCGTCAACGGTCTCCTGCTGGGAATGGGCCACGTCTTAACGGGAGTAGCCACTTCTTTTCCACATTTTGGACAACTAACCAAATGACTCCTCTCCCCTTCCTGTAATCAGATGTCGAATCTAAAATGTGTTTTGTTGCAAACGGCTTGGATTCTGTATTCACGTCCTATGGGTAACAAGAAAAAAGGAAAGAGGATTAGAGTGTCATCTGAAACGTCAGCCGTTCAACAAGCTCCTTGTAACGGTTCCGAATCGTGACCTCTGTCACTTGCGCTATTTCAGCTATTTCTCTCTGAGTCTTTCTTTCACCAGTCAACACTGAAGCGATGTAGCTTGCTGCGGCGGCGATGCCAGTCGGTCCGCGGCCCGAAGTGAGTTTAAGCTCCTTTGCGGCCGCCAAGATTTTGTGGGCGATTTCTTCAACTTTTCCCTGCATCGTCAACTGATTTGAAAACTTGGTGATGTACTGGCTTGGCTTAAGCGGCGGAATCGAATAATTGAGCTCCTTGATCAGGAAACGATAGCTACGACCAACTTCCTTCTTGTTCACGCTCGACGCCTGTGCTATCTCTTCCAACGTTCTAGCCAGACCGCATTGGCGGCAAGCCAAATAAATCGCCGCGGCAGTCACACCTTGAATGGATCTTCCACGTATCAACCGCTCCTTCACGGCTTTTCGATAAATGACTGAGGCCGTCTCAAGAATGCTCTTAGGAAGATTCAGATTATTTGCTATCTTCGTAATTTCAGACAGTGCAAAGGCAAGATTGCGTTCTGTCGCATCTGAGACCCTTATGCGGCGCTGCCATTTTCTCAGGCGATAAACCTGTGCTTTCTGTCCGGGCGATAGACTCTTACCGTAGACGTCCCTGTCGTGCCAATCGATCATCGTTGACAAGCCCTTGTCATGAATCGTGTACGTTAACGGCGCGCCAACCCTTGTTCTCTTGGTCCTTTGTTCATCATCGAATGCTCTCCACTCTGGTCCTCTGTCGGTCATCTTTGCAGCTAACACGAAACCGCAGTTCATGCAGACGAGTTCTGCGCACTCATAATCACGCATTATCCTAGTGCTACCGCATTCTGGACACGTTTGGACCTTTGCCGGTTCGCGACTCTGCGTCTGCGGCGCGGAATCCGAATCTGCATGAAGCTCTTCATTATCGTCCATGCTTGTTTTTCTCCTTTCTCCTCTCTGAGGGGAAGACGTACAACACTTTATTCACCAGTCTCTCTGGATCTCGAACTGTAGGCACTATCGCTGCGTAGGGCGAGGACACTGGACCAACTATGTCAAAAACCTTTCCAACGGGCTTCAGTTTGTCGTCAACAACTGTTTCGCCGATTCTAGGAAATTTCTCGATCTTTGCTATGATGTTGTGGCTTGGACTTATATGAAGGATTAGGCCTAATCTCTGCAAACTTTTAATATCCCCTCATGAAAAGCAAGATGCTTCAGCAATGCAGCCTATTTAAACCTTTCTGCGTATGCACGTGAGTCGGAGAGGCCTTTTTTAGTCTAGGGTGCTGCAAATGGTCTCTAGGTCTAGGATTCGCGTTTCTGATTGAGAGCAAGTCGGAATCTGGCGTTAGAAGGAGCGTTTGTAACTCACATTGGAGAGGTCGAAACCTTCATAAATAAGGACTGTTGATTAGACTGTGCATTTGAAGGGAGAGGCTTATGTCCAAACCATTCTATGTGAAGTTTGAAGTTTCAAAGGAGCTGGCAGATGCTGCCTATGAAGCCCTGCAAATAGCTGCAAAAACAGGAACCGTTAGGAAAGGCACGAATGAAACGACGAAAGCCATTGAAAGAGGCCAGGCAAAACTCGTGATTATAGCCGAAGATGTTCAACCGCCCGAAGTCGTGGCTCACTTACCTCTACTATCTGACGAGAGGAAAGCCCCATACATATTCGTTCCAAACAAAGAAAAGATAGGCAGTGCAATAGGCATTGACGTTCCTGCGGGAGCAGCGTGCATCGTCAAAGAAGGAGACGCTACCGGGTTAGTAAAGGAGATAGTTTCAAGGATTGAGCAGATAAAAAGAGGAGCAAAGTGATGAGCAAGGACGAGAAGGCAGCCGAGCATGCAGAGCTCACCCCGGCGGAGGTAATTCAAGTAATTGGACGAACAGGCGTGACAGGCGAGATTGCACAGGTTAGAGTGCGCATTCTAGAAGGCAAAGACAAAGGACGCATCATAACACGCAACGTCAAAGGACCAGTTCGCATTCAAGATCTCCTTATGCTTAGGGAGACCGAAAGGGAAGCAAAGAAGATCAACAGATAACCAGAAATCAAGATTGCAGAGAAAGGTTGTCTATGCCGAGAGCTAAGAAATGTTCATTCTGCGGAAGCGAATTCGCGGCTGGCACAGGAATGATGTACGTCAAGAATGACGGGTCAATCCTTTGGTTCTGCTCAAGCAAGTGCAGAAAAAGTTCTCTGACATTGGGAAGGGATGCACGTAAGCTCAAATGGACAACTTACTTCGGCAAAGAAGAAAAAGGAAAAGCCTAGGTTTTCAGATCCTTTGCTCTTGTATCTTCTTTTTTCCCATAGTAGCTTATTGTGAACGCAGCCTATATCTGGGCTGTTCACGTTGCCGCGCGCACTAACCTGAAAACGATGTTTCCATAGCACTGATGTGCATGATAACTCACTGGAATTGTTGAAACGTTGAAATGTTAAACTGTTGCTGTTCTGGTTATGGACTGATTCAGCGTATCACGCCTTAACAAAAATGGTTAGGCAGGTTTTGGTAGCGGGGAGTAGATTTGAACTACTGATCTCTGGGTCTCTCGGGGCATGTACCCTTATGAGCCCAGCGGGTTAATCCTGGCTACCCCACCCCGCTGCGTTTGGTTGGCGACCGAAGTAAATCTACCTTAGGAAAGTGACAGAACATCTAATTGAAGTTACTAAGTTAAGGCTTTCGATACTGTTTACACAGGCGCCGATGTGTAACCATCTTCTTGTAACCGTTGTAGTAGGCAAGTTCCCTTAAAGGAAGCTATTCTTTGTGGTGTTTGATTCAGATCTGGAAGCTGATCGATTTGGAATTCATATTGTCTCTAATCATCAAAGGAAGCTGGAGAAATATTATCACACGTACTCCATGGAACGGAGAACTAGCAGACTTATTCTTCAACAAGTCTACAATACTCTAGCGTAAATGCTAAAACCGAGAAAACAATGCTAGGTAAGAATGATTGAACACTCTTAGATGCCTTCATTTCTTAGCCGAAGAATGCGTCTTCATTGATGCGCTTGAGTCTCTTCGTGTCGGGATTCTCAAATCATTTCTAAGTCTTGCTTCTAATGCGAGTCTTCTGAAACGGGATGTTCTGTTCCACATGCATGTAGCGTGGCTCATCTCCAGCCAAAGGCGTGCCCCAGTTCAGAAAGCGTGACCAGCGTGTGCATGTTAGTGTCTTGGGTTTAACAAGTAGAACGAAAACGTTTTAGACTGACATCATTCTATCTATTGGTCTTGGCGTTGATGGAGATGGACAAAACCTATTTCCGCAGAATTTCTAGTCCAGTTCTTGAAAATCCGATTTTCGTGCAGGGTCTGCCAGGTTTTGGAAATGTCGGAAAGATTGCGGCTTATCTTTTGCTGAAGTTTTGTGGGGCAAAGCCTTTTGCAGAACTGTATTCGCCTTCTTTTCCAGATTATGTTTCCGTTAGTTCAAAAGGCATCTGTCGTTTGCCTCGTTATGAGTTTTACGCTGCGTCAATGGAAAAGCGTGACTTCATAATCATGACCGGCGACACGCAACCCTCTTTTGACGATGTAGTTTCACACTATGCACTCTGCAGTGAAACCTTGGACTTTGTCGAAAAACAAGGTTGTAGTTTCATCGTAACAACAGGCGGAGTGCCCATTACGGAGGAGAAAGCACAAGTGTACGTAGCTGCCACTTCACCCCGACTTGCCTTGGAGTTCATGGAAAAAGGCGCAGTCATATACAGCAAGGGCAGAATAGTCGGGGCCACAGGTTTAACATTGGGTCTTGCAAAGGAACGCGGTTTGGAAGGCATATGCCTACTAGGTGCAACAACAGGCTTCAAAGCTGATCGCGGCGCAGGCTTCTCTGTTTTCAAATTTCTGATGAAAGCCTTGGGTAACGAAGTAAAGGAAGGGTTATAAGATCAAACGTCAGTGTTAAATCGCTATCGGAGTGGGTCGAGATGACTCAAGACAAGCAAAGCAAAACTGGAATCCTGGGTTCAAAGCGGTGGAAAGTATTCTTGGTCATTATTGCGGCGCTCTTCACTTTCGGCGCACCGTATGCAGTATACGTACTAGCTGACGTTCTAAAGATCAGACATTTGTTGTATTCAATGGTTGCTGGATCTGCTTTGTTCATAGTGGGTCTAATCCTCTTATGGTACCTGATCAAGAACAAGGTTATTTCTTGATCAGAAGACAGCTTTTTGCCTCAGATACCCTAGAGTACATCATCTTTTCAGACAAAAAGGTTCGTCATCGGCAGGTCTAAAAATGGTTAAGCCTTTTAAAAATTGTTCGGTTACACGTTATCATTCGCGCAAAGGATTTAAGAACATCTTAATGAGCTAATTGTGATCCGTGGTTGCGAACTGGCAGGGAAACTGCAATACTGCAACGAAAAGGATGATGGATGTTGAGATAATGAAGCATAGCAAGGAACGCACAGATGAAAAAGAGAACTTTGGACGGGCTGTGAGGTTAGCCCAACTAGTCGACTATCAGGAAGGTTCCGTTGTGAGCCGAACGATTGTTGACAAAAAAGGAGGAACAGTAACTCTGTTCGCTTTTGATGAGGCGGAAGGATTGAGTGAGCATACGGCGCCCTTTGACGCCTTAGTTTACCTTGTTGATGGCGAGGCAGAAGTTACGATCTCCGGAAAACCTATGTCGCTGAAAGAAGGAGAAATGGTCGTTATGCCGGCTAACAAGCCGCATGCTTTGAGAGCAGTGAAGAGGTTCAAGATGATTTTGATTATGATCCGTTCTTAGAGTTGTTTGCGTATGCTGCCTCGTAACGTAAACTATATAAAATATGCTGTAAGATATACTTGGTATGCACGAGGACAAAGAGAAGAAACTCGAAGAATTAATGAAGAAAAACGAAGCTTCACCCAAGAGGACAACGATCATCCTGGACAAAGAAGAACGCGAATACGTTGACTCCTTGATAAGAGAAGGAAAAGAACCGGGCATCAAACCACTAATTTCTAAAATGCTTGATGTTTACAGGAGCATGATGGTCTACGATTGGCGCTTTCCAGGCGAGTATTATTGTGGCATAAGCCGCATAGCTTTCGTAAACGTGGAACTGCTCAACATTCTGATCCAGAACACTCCAAGGGAAAGATGGCGTGAGATTGGAAAAAACATGGGAGGCGCAACGAAGGTTTCGATTGAAACCACGCTTGGGATACAAACAACAAATCGTGAAAAATGGCCAGACGTTTTCAAACGGTTGCGGGTGCAGGGTTTCGGCGACTTCTATCTCAAAGACAAGTATCTTCTAATAAAAACGCCGTTCATTGCTGAATCCGAGATATGGGCGGGTTTCTTAGAAGGCTTGTTTGACATAGAGTTGGATGTGAAAACAGCTTCGCCACCACTGGTCTTCGAAATCAAAGAGAAAACGGATTCTAATACAAGCGAATGAATCTTATACCTCAAGAGCCAAGATTATGTGAAGCGTCAAGGGGGCATCGAATGTCACTTCATGAAGCTATGCTTTACGAGAAAAAAGAGAACAACAAAGTCAATTGTTACCTGTGTGCACGAAGGTGCCACATAAGTGTTGATGGAACTGGCTTCTGTTTGGTGAGAAAAAATGAAGGCGGGACTCTTTTTTCACTCAATTATGCAAAGGCTATATCCGCAGGCATAGATCCAGTAGAGAAAAAACCGCTTGCGCACTTTAATCCAGGCGCCCTAGTTGTGTCAATCGCAACAGTTGGCTGCAACTTTCGCTGCCAATTCTGCGACAATTGGATGATAAGCCAAGAGAAAAACATCGCGGGCAAACATTTTCCCCCAGAAGACGTTGTCAAAGCCACGAGAGACAACGAGTGTCAAGGAATAAGTTACACGTACACTGAACCCACAATATTCTTTGAATACGCCTATGACACGGCTAGACTAGCGCGTCAAGTAGGATTCTTCAACACTTTCGTAACGAACGGCTACATGACGCCAGAGGCAGTGAAAACCATAGCCCCATATCTGGACGCGGTCACTGTGGATTTTAAAGGCGGCGGAGACCCAGAATTCTATAAAACCTTTTCTTCCGTTCCGTCTGTTGCACCGATCTTTGAAGCGTTGAAGGAAATGAGACGGAATAACATTCATATAGAAATCACGAATCTAATCGTGCCCAAGTCGGGAGACTCGGTTGAAAGGATTAAAGAGTTGGCGGTCTGGATTAAGGACGGTATTGGCAAGGAGACCCCGTTTCACTTGCTACGTTTCCATCCGGACTATGAGTTGACTACTATACCAGCAACTCCTGTTGAGACTCTGGAAAAAGCTTACGTCGCGGCAAAGGACGCGGGGTTAAGCTACGTCTACCTTGGAAACGTGCCGGGGCATCCGTGTGAAAACACATATTGCCCGAACTGCAATGAAATGCTTATCAAACGCTATAACTTTGCAATTACTCGGTGGAATCTGACGAAGGACCTGCGGTGCCCGGTGTGCGGGCACGAAATACCGATAAAAGGCAAACTGCATGCGAGCGGTCATTCTTATCCATACGCCTTGTTTTAATAATCCATTCGTCTAGTGTGAATTGAGCAGGTATGTGGAGACTTCTTCGTCCAGATGCTGCAACAGTGCTAAACGACAGACTGATGAAGGGGAGTCTGGGCAGATACTTCGCGGTTGTTGAGAACGAAAAGCCCGCGAAATTCATGATCGCAAAGAAGATAACAGCGCAGTTCAGCGAAGACGAGTCGACTGAAAAGCTCTGGAAAGAACATTCACATCTTTTGCAGGAATTTTGCAGAGTTGAAAAGGAGATCGGTGATGGGCGAAAAAATCTTCAAGAGGTGGAGACACCGGAAAAATCTTTTCTGGATTTGAAGATTGAAATCGTCAACAGAATCCTCTCCAGTTGTCATCTTTGCACACGCAGGTGCAACGTCAATAGACTTCAAGGCAAACTAGGCTATTGTAAATGTGGGTTAGCGATAACGGTGTCAAGCATTTTTGAGCACATGGGTGAAGAGCCTGAGCTTGTGCCTTCTGGAACAGTTTTCACGATGGGCTGCACGATGCGGTGTAGGCATTGCCAGAATTACACGATCGCGCAGTGGATGGAAAATGGCGAAGTGTACAAGCCGGAGGATCTGGCTAAGGAGGTTGAACGTCTGCGGCTGAACGGTTGCAGAAACCTCAATCTCGTAGGCGGAGAACCCACGCCGTGGCTTCAGCAATGGCTACAAACGTTCAAGTGTGTAAACCTGAATGTCCCTGTTGTTTGGAACTCAAATAGTTATTACAGTCCGGAAACTGCAATGTTGCTGGCCGGTTTCGCAGACGTCTATCTGCTGGATTTCAAGTACGGCCCAGCGGAATGCGCAAAACGAATCTCAGACGCACCGAACTTTTGGAGTGTGTGCAAGCAGAATCATTTGGAAGCCAAGAAATACGGTGAACTAATAGTGCGCATACTCGTATTGCCGAACCATTTGGAGTGTTGTGCGAAACCAATCATTAATTGGATAGCCGAAACCTTGGGCACCGAAACAAGAGTCAACGTGATGTTTCAGTACAGGCCAGAATGGCGTGCGCGTGAAAGTCCGGAATTGTCTAGATGCTTGACTCATGGTGAAAGGGAGAATGCTGTTCAACTGGCGGAGGAAGCAGGTCTTTCAGACTTCATAACATAAATTGACCTTCGGAGCGAAACCTATTTCTCAAAGTATTTTAGATTCTTGAGGCAGAACGAGTGAACAAGAATGCCATATTGTCCAGAATGCGGTGGCGAGATGCAGTACATGCTAAGTACCAAGCACTATGTCTGCAAGAGTTGCGGACTGTCTGTGACTCAACAAGAACTGATGGAACTGAGAGAAAAGCTGAGGCCAAACTTGGAATCCAAAGAAGAAGAACAAGAAAGAAAGAAAAAAGAATACTTGAAATGGTACCTTAGCAAGAAGAAGTAAGTCTGGCACTGACTTTTCCAGACGAAAAATCAGCAAACAGCATAAAAGAACAAGAGAACAAAGATCTTCTCAACAATTGCGCGGCGGAGAACCAAGAATGAATGCACAAATGGAAATAATCTGTGTCGGCAATGAATTATTGATTGGAAAGACATTAAACACGAATGCCCATTGGCTAGCTGAACGAGCAACCTCATTGGGAGTAATGGTGAAGAGGATAACTGTCGTCAGCGATGATGTCGACGAAATCGCTGCTGCATTACAGGAAGCTTTGAAACGGAAGCCCAAGTTCGTAATCACGACAGGCGGATTGGGACCAACATTTGACGACAAGACATTGGAAGGCATCGCTAAGGGTCTCAAACGCAAGCTCAAGATCAACGAAAAAGCCCTGAACATGGTTAAGGAGAAATATGAGGCCTACGTGAAAGCTGGGAAGACGGAAAAAGTGGAGATGACGCCAGCAAGGATCAAAATGGCCACGTTTCCGGAAGACGCAGAACCGCTACATAATCCGGTAGGCACAGCCCCGGGAATGATGGCAAGAACTACTGGCACGTTTTTGATAGCGTTGCCGGGTGTGCCGCCAGAGATGGAAGCCATTTTTGGCGAATCCGTAACTGGCATGTTCAAAAAGGAAGGTGGAAAATCTGGGTTTTTTGAAACAAGCATTTACGCAAATCAAATCATGGAATCGAATCTGGCACCCCTGATCGATCGAGTGATGCATGACAACCCACACGTTTACGTAAAATCGCACGTCTACACGAGATCTCATCTGCAAACTGAAGGGCAAAAATCGCACATAGAACTTCACTTTTCAACTATGTCAAGCGACGGAGAGACTGCTAGAAGCTGGTTGAGAAGAGCAGTCGATCAATTGTCGGAGCTTGTGGAAAGGAGCGGCGGGAAAATCAGAACCCGCTAAAGTCTGTCACCTTTTTGTTAGGAAGAATGTCATGCATCATCGTTTCCCATGATGCGTAATTTTCAGGATGAACAGTAGTCTTTTGACTGTTGATTTGTTCTTCATCGCGTGCTATAGTCGCCGGGAATTCCCTTCCGACGGAAAAAGCTTTTACTTGAGAATGAATGTTTGATACATGACACGTTGGTCCATGACTGAACCAAAGGTGATGAGATCATGTTCATAGTTTTCATAATAGGAACTGCTGGCTCTGGGAAGACCCGGCTTACTGCAGCCTATAGTGAATGGTTGAAGATGTCCAAGCAAGACGTTGCCGTAGTGAACTTGGACCCTGGAGTTTCGAACCTTCCGTACTCGCCGGAGATCGATGTTCGGGACTATGTTGATATTGGAGATTTGATGGAACAGTACAATCTGGGTCCAAATGGCGCTTTGATAATGGCTGCGGATTTGATTGCAGATCAAATCGAACCGATTTCGAAAGAGATTGAGGAATTGCAGTCAGACATCGTTTTGGTAGATACCTCAGGACAGATGGAGCTGTTTGCTTTCAGGGCAAGTGGACCGTACATCGCAACTGAACTCACGAAGGACCCAAAAGCCATAGTCTACTTGTTCGACGCGGTTTTCTCGGTCAACCCGCTAAACTACGTTTCAAATCTCTTCCTAGCCTCGGCAGTTTACAACCGCTTCCTTCTTCCTCAGGTGCATCTGTTGTCAAAGTGTGATCTGCTTCCCAAGGAAGAAGTTAACAGGATTGTGGATTGGTCCTCAAATCAAAACGCTCTTGCAACCTCGATTGAAGAGAAGCTTGAAGGAACGCGACGTTTGTTAAGTAGAAAAATGATGCAAGCGCTCTACAAACTGGGTTTGAGATTCAACTTGACCCCAGTCTCGGCCAAGACGAACGAGGGAATGATAAATTTCAACGCGACCATAGAACGCGTTCTGGCACAGGGCGACAAATACACTTTCTAGGGAATCATGATCTGTGCTTCCTAGTTGCAGTCGAGAGCGTCCATGCGGCGGCTAGCGCTCCGTACTTAGCTTTTTGAACTCTGTCTCTTCGTGTTCGTCTGTTTTGCCAGCCTTAACCTGATATGTGGTGAATAGGGTTGAAAAACACGATCGGCTGTGACATCGTTGGAAACACTTATTGCAGAGGTGATTTGTGAGGGTATTGTAAGGTGTTTTTGACTCCGAACAGAGTCCATAACGAGCTTGTTTCGCAAAACACAGCCTTCTCTCAGCTTATATTTAGAGAAAAAATATCTTCTTCGCGCTGAAAACTTGCACACCCACGAGAATCCACTAGGATCTCGCTTGAGACACGCCGCCTGGAGGATCGAACAGCTTCCTCAAAGTCAGTGCTGGGTTTTGTTTCAAACAGCGTCATTGTAAAGCGTCACTGAGGCATAGGCAGAGAGAGGCGGGGGACCTCCTAGAAAAACGTTTTTTTGCATACTCCTTCTTTTAGGGGACTCAAAGGCCCGCGCTTGGTAGGCCATTCTCTCACCTTATCAAAGTGCGCGCGATTGTCTGGGATTAGCTGTGCTTCTTGCTATGAGGCTGCGGCACCGGTTCACCTCATGCTTTGTTGTCTGGGTGTACTTGCAAGATTATTCATCGAATTCGATCTTGACCAAGAATTAACAGTGCTGGATCACTGGGCACCTATTTTGAAAGAAGCTTGGGCGTGAGTCGTTCTATTGCGTTTTTGAGTTTGTTCCATTCATCTAGGTTTCTCACGTTGAATTTGTGTTTTCTTTTCCATTTATCTTCCCTTTTTTGCCAGAGGTATAAACCGATTTGTTGTCTTCCTAAAGATTCAAATATGACAACGGCTTCCCACCATTTCTTATTTTTGAAGATGGTGATGGAATCAACGACTTTGTAAAAATCAGATATTGGTATCTTCTCTTCTGTTGTTTCAGTCATTGCGGTTCAGCCTTCCAGCCATAATGTTCACTCTTTGACTCTTAAACGTTTTAACCCTTGGAATTCAGGTTTTTGAAGGTTCCGTTTTCAAGTACTTCGACTGTTGAGTTGTTTCTATTGGTTATTCTTACCGTGGGCTTTGATATTAGAAGGTCCATGTGGTTCTTGGACGGGTTTTTCCCGCCTAGCATGTCTGAATTGTTTCCGAAAGCCACGTGTACTGTGCCTAGAAGCTTTTCCGCTTCAAGAAATTCTTCCACGAATCTTGCTTTGGGATTTATCCCAAGAGCAAATTCGCCTACTATGTTTGCGCGGTCATCGGTCTTCAACGAGTCTCTGACTCTTTCCAGCACGTGTCCGTCTTCTGACGTTATATTTTGTGCTTTGCCATTCTTGGCAATGATCTCTACATGTGTCTTCAAAGGGCCTATTCCGCCTATGGACATATCGCAGACTAATTTGCCTTCAAGCGAGTTTTCAACTGGCGCAACTATGACCTCGCCAGTCGGCATGTTCATCCATTTCATTGTCTCCCAGTCAAATATAGTGTCTGTGAAGAATGGTCTTCCTTCTACATTCATTGATAATTTTGTGCCGTGCGGGTTTGTAATTTCCACTTTTGTTGCTTGGCTCAGGTTTTGGATTAGGTTTTTTGAGAATCTCTGCATTCGTCTGTGGTCTTTTGTTGTAAGGGCCAGTGCGCCGTCGGTGAGCATGTCTAGGGTGATGCCTGGGCAGTGGGCCGCGCGTGCTTTTTGGCCTGTAGTTTCCATTTTGGTGAGTTCTATTCTGAAGGGTGTTTCTTCTCGGACTCCGCGCAGCAGGTTGATGAAAATGTCGGTGTTTTGTTTTGTGAATATGTCTTTGATTTCTTTCGGGATTTCTGTTCGGAAAATGTTCGGTTCAGTTTTCAACTTGACCATGTGTGTTCTTAATCGAAGCTTCAGGGCGCCGACTGCAAACGCTTGGCTAACGTCCATCTTTTCATCGTCGCAGAAAATAACGATGTTTTCATCTTTCTTTGCTTCCAAGACGCATCCCAAGGCGTTTTTGGCAGCTTCAATTGCATCCATGGTCGTCATCTGGCTGAGTCTTATGAGGATGCTGATGATAAAGCTTTAGAAAGTCTGCGGCCATTCGGGTTCGGGGTTGAAGTGTGCATCTGAGGGTTGCTGAGTTTCTTGCGTGTCCAGTTTGCAGGAAGTCCTTGGTTTTTGAGGGAAAAAGGGCTGGAAACCGTTTTTTCAGCGGGTTTTTCAAGTGCGGTGGAGGCCACGTGTATCAGGTAAAAGAGGAGATGGGGCTGTTCAAGGGTGCGAGGTTGTCTGCAAATGAGTTTAAGTGGAATGTTGATGTGGCGGATGAGAAAAGATACGACGAGATCAGGAAACAGTATGATTCGTATTTGCGGGAGGATCAGCGAATTGCAGTGGGGGAGATGTTGTCTAGGCTGGTTCGTTATGTGGCTGGGTCACGTGAAAGCTCTGGTGGCATGGTCTTGGACATTGCATCTGGGATGGGCGCTTTTCTTCTTCAGTTGGCAGACAGCTGTTCGAGGGATGCGTTGGTGATTGGCACTGACATAGATGAGAGGCCGTTGAGGGGGGCGATGAGCAAGGCTAGGAAGGCTGGTACTTATGATAGGCTGTCTTTCATTGTCGCGGATGCGAAGCATTTGTGCTTCAAGGATGACGGTTTCTTGACGATTTCTTCCCATTTTGGGTTTGACAATGTTCCAAAGACCGTGCTGGCTTTCAAGGAGTGTGCGAGGATTCTGCGGATTGATGGAAGAATGTTTTTCTCGTCTCTATGGTTGAAGAAGAATTCTGAGAGTATGCGGCTTGCCGAAAAGCATCATGTATGCGAAGTTGCCAGCCTCACCAAGCTTGAAAATGCCCTGAAGAAGGCAGGGTTGGTTCTTGATTCGGTTGAAGAGGTCTATTCTGGTGTTTGCCCTTATAATCCGATGGATCTGTTGCCGGTTGAAGGTGATGAGTATAAGCATGTAATAGTGCAAGCAAAGAAGCCAGCAGGCTGACATGCATGCAGTTGCTTTGTGTTGGTGATGACATTGTCTCAGTGAAGTCTGGGCTTTTCGTAATTGATGACCCCGTCGCGCAAGCAAGTTTGTTCTTGCGCACTTAGGACCATTTTGGATTGATTTGATAAGCGTGTTTATTGAGGTGTGCTCCCCTAATCTCAAAAAAGAGGATAAAAACCAATTTACACTAATTTGCGAGCAAGCGTACGCGCCGCTCTTGTTGTGTGGAGTGTGTGCGTGCGTGCAACGGTGGTAGGGCCCTATATTTGGAGCCAAATATGTCTCTTTTGCGTTAGAGTGTGGGAAAGGCTGTTTTTCCTGTTTTAGGTGGCGGTGGGGAGTGTGAGGTGAGTTGCTGGGCCGAGAGGGCTGGGGGCTGGTTTTCGTTGATTGGGTGGGTATTAGGTTTGGTGTCTGTTTCGGGGTGGTACGAGTGTGCGGTTGTTTGCCGCATGGTCAGCAAGACGAGATTTTTCCTTCTGTTAGTTGCATGCAGAATTGTTCTATGTTTTCGAGTTCGTTGTCTAGTACGCTGTTTATTTCGTGTCTGACTTTGTAGATGTGGTTGTTGCCTTTCATTATGACTTGTGCGGCTGCTACTGCTGGGCGGTCAATTGGGGTGCCTATTTTGCTGAGCATCCAGATGTAGACTTCTTCGAGTTCTGAGATCTCTTCATAGATGTGTTGGGCGATTTTGAATGTTAGGAAATTGTAGATTTTGCCCACGTGGCTGACGGGGTTTTTGCCTGATGCTGCTTCTGAACAAAATGGTCTGTTGAGTGATATGAGACCGTTGACGCGGTTTCCTCTGCCGACTTGTCCTGAGTCTCCGCTGTCCGCGCTTGTGCCCAGAACGGTGAGGTAGAGTCCTCCAAGTCCTCTTCCTTTGACGTCTAAGGTGTTGAGTTCGACGTCGACAAGATCGAACTCTGTATTAACTGCGACGTATCTGTTGATTTCTTCAAGGATTTTCTCTTTCTTTTCAAAATAATCCTCTTCGCTGCTGATGTAGCGGTCAACAAACGCCATTGCAACTGTGAGTTTGAGGTCGTTGCGGTTTCTGAAGCCCATGACTTTTACGTCTTCGCCTGATTCCGGAAAGCGTCGTTTGAAGTCACTCGAGTTTACGTATCTTTCGGTTTCTAGAACTGTCTTTTCAGTTCTGGTCATCGGTGCGTAGCCCACTGCTGCTGAGGTGTCGTTGGCTCCTAGGACTTTGCCGTTTCGTTTGAAAATGTCTGTGAGTCCCACTGAGCCTGGTTTGAGTTCCACTTGGTATCTTACGTGTTTTTCCGGATCGACGAAACGCATGTTGCTCTTGAGCCAGTTCTTTCGCTTCTCTCTTGGCTATTTCCTCAATGTCTATTCTTTGACCGTCGAACTCTGATGTTGCTCGGTCGCCCAGCACGAAAAGCATCGGCTGTTTTACCGTGCCGCCCCCGAATTTTGGAGCGGTTTCTCCAGCAACGAGCAAAGATTTGTCAACGTTGTGGTGGAGTATTGCTCCCGCTTTCTCCAAATAAGCCTTGCTCAGACCCACTGATATGCGGTCGGCCACTGCGTCGCATATGTAGTCTGGGTGTCCAACACCTTTTCTTTCAACTATTTCCAGGCGTTGTTTTTCAAGCGGTGTCTGTTTCAGGTCTTCAACGATTATGTTTCGCATTTTCAAAGCCTTCTTGTGTGAAGTCTACCGTGTATATGAAGCAACAAATATATATTTTACTGTATATACTTATGACTGAAAATAACTGGTGGTTATTTCATTGTCGATCACAGGCAACTCAATTAAGAAGCTTAGAGTTGAAATGGGCCTAACGCAGAAAAGGCTTGCGGAGCTAGCTGGAGTGTCACAGGCTCATATTGCTAAGATTGAGCAAGGAAGGGTGGATCCGAGGCTTTCAACGGTGAACAGGATTCTGCAGGTTCTCAAGACGGGAACTGAGAAAAGATGCGGTGACATGATGACTGATGGCGTGATGTTTGCAAAGCCACGTGACAGCGTTTTGAAGGCCAGTGAGATTATGGTGAAGAACGCTGTCTCGCAATTGCCTGTGCTGGACAAGGGAAAGGTTGTCGGAACGATAACCGAGGAGTGTATAATCAGGAATCTGCGGTCAAACTTGGCAGATGAGGCTGTCAGAAACGTTATGGATCCTTCTTTGCCGGCAGTGTCGGAGGATACGGGTTTAGATGCAGTTCGCACCTTGTTGGAGAAAAGTGCCGGTGTATTGGTTAAGAGGGGCAAGGAAGTCGTCGGTATAATTACAAGGTCAGACTTGCTGAAAACAATCGGGTGAGACGTGAAAATGCAGAGTACTATGTTCTCTGCTTGGCGCCACAGTCTGGCGATACCTTTTCCGGCAATGTTCATGGTTGGCGCGCAGCTCATTTGAGGGTTGACCAGTGAAAAATGGACGTTTTAGAATCTCGCTTTTATTATGTTACGCGGTTTCATGAGTTCTCTTAGGAGAATCGTTGCATAAGAACCACGATGTAGCATAAAGCTCAGCTTTGCCTTGTGTTTGGACGAGTTGGTTGTATCACGGGAGATTTCGTCCAGTGAAAAGCTTTTCAGAGGCACTAGGGCAGCCCGCAATTCTCCTCTTGTAGCTCTTTCAGGCATGGCAGTTATCTTGAAATTTTCCACAGAAATGTCCTCTTCTTCTAGAATTTTCTTTTCGATTTCGCCCTGAGAGCCATGCGAAGGGTGCTGTTTGAATCCGATCAAGGGGATTGCTAACCGCATTTTTCCCGCCTTAACTAGATTATTGATTTCTCCGAGCGCTTCAACGTCAACAATCTTGTGCATTGTGACCATTGGCAACCCCGAGCGCTCAACGTTCACAACATAATCTCCTTCCCTAGCTGTGTTCAATGGAAGTCCATGTTCAATTCTCTTGCTTAGAAATTTGTTGAAAAGATAGGATTGGTAGGCCTGAATGAAGAGTTCTTGCAACTTGATCGGTAGTCTTCTAAATGCGCCAGTGAAGTCGTCTGGCCTTTGAGCTAGATGTGCAAGCATTGAACGTTCGTACCGTAATTGCTTGGGAAAATTCTTCAAGGCCTGTTTGAAGTCTTGTGTTTTTTGTAGTTCGCGGCGTGCTTCTCTGGATGCTGGATGTTCGTACCTGCTCGGTTTAGCTAGGAATAACATTGTGGCTTTTTTCAGTTTTCCTTTGATAATTGCTTTTCCCACGAGATGTGTGATTGGGCGGCTTGTGCCGAAGCGTTGATGGCCGAAAAAGTTTGGGACACCGCCGACGGTGTCGAATTCTTGAATTGTTCTTGCTACACGTTTTTGAACTGTGGTCTTAGAGTGGTTTATTGACTTGACTGCTATTTGGAAACTGTTACCCATAAGATAGAATGAGGACAGCTTGTTACGCAAGTAGCCTATCGGACGGACCTCTATGTCTTTGATGTGAATTTTCCTCAGGTCTTCAGTTGAGACGCCTTCGACTGTGATGTGTTGAGCTGTGATGGCTTTTGCGTCTTTTATGCCTGCAATCTGAATCCGTCCCGGGCTTATGCCTAGTTGTGCAGCGATGTTTCTGAGGGCTATGAATGTGTCCCAGTTTCGCTTGACCAGAACACAAAGCAGATAGGGATTTCTGGTGGCGGAGGAGCCTAATACTTCACGGTTAGCTTGGTTTTTGCTGCTTTTTATTTCTGCTTTTGAGCCGTCAACCAGCAATTCTTCGACGAAAAAGTCCTCAGCGTTCTGCCTGATGATGCCGCCGATGCCTGGAGAACGCGTAGCATAAACTTCGATGCCGATGGATTTTTCGATTCTGGGAACAAACAAGGTTTACGCCTGTTTAAAGCAGCGGGAGCCTTCCTGTTATTACATCTACTTTCTCGGCGGGTGCCGGTCCGATTCCCAAACAGGTTACGGTTCCCGGGGGAATCTCCGTGAGACCTCTGTCAACTATCAATGAAGAGGGCAATCCCAGCTCTCTTGCCTGCATTTCCAGTTCTTGCATTTCCTTTTCATTTTTCACTTTAACCGCGATCTTGCGCTGTCCTTCGCTGTACCATTCTTCAAACCATTTCCTGTGGTGCTTGCGAGCTTCTTCTGCTGCTGAAAATGCCGCATGCCCTGCTTGAACTGCCGCTTTGCCCTTACTTAGCTTCAGGTCGGAGCGGAAGACAATAACTTGTTTGTAGCGGAATTCAGACACGGTTTCACTATCCCTTTCTTTATCAGTTTGCACTCTGCACATCTTAAAGGTTCGCAGACAGGTAAGCGAAGAAGAAATAGCCAAGGGCTGTCAACATGCGGGGACTCCGCAAAACCCGCAAGAGCGATTGTCCCTGAAAATCTATGTCTTCAACATTTTGAAGAGTCTTATCCAGACCTAGCTTTGTGCACATGCCAATCATGCTGTCGATCGTTCTGTCAGACATTGCGTCAAGTGTTTTTCTCATTCTAAGCATGATCTTCACATCAAAACCCAAGGCTTCTCGGCATTCTTTCTGGTATCTGGCAAGAAGTCTTGATGAAAGATCATTCCTGTCTATGGCTTCATAGGCGACTTTAGCTGCGATCTGTGCACAGGTCATGCCGAAAAGCACGCCGCCTCCCGTGGTGGGTTTTACTTGTGAAGCTGCGTCTCCAACTGTTAGGAAACCGTTTGCGCAGACTTGTGGGGTTAGGCCGCCGAGCGTTATCGGGTGAAACGTGGTTTGCAGAATTCTTGCATTGCGCAGTTTTTTGCGGGCTACTGGATGTTCGTGCATCAGTTTCTGCAGGAGATTTTTTGGGTTTCCAGTTTTTGTGGCAAGTCCGACCTTTGCTTTTTCATCTTTTTTTGGGATTAACCATGCGTAGAAACCAGGAGCATAATCATTTCCGAGGTAAACCTCAACGATGTCTGGCTCTGTGTTCTCAACGTTTTCCACTTCTGCTTCCACACCGTTGACAAGCTTGTCGCGGTCGGGTCCGGGTAAACCTGCTTCCCTAGAGAGCCTCGGCGATACGCCTTCTGCGTCTATCACGATTTTGGCCGAGTTTCTCTGAGTTTTTCCTTCTTGTTCGACAGTTACGCCTTTCACAAAGCCATCTTCAATTATGAGAGATGCAACTCGCGAGTTCAGGCAGTACTCTGCTCCAACGTTTTCTGCTTTGTTAGCGATGTATCCGTCGAAGAGGGCGCGGTTGACGGTGCACGTTACTGGCGATGAAAAGCGCACTGAGAATTCATTGCCGCTCGGTGAGTAAAAGGTTGCTCCGTAGAAAGTGTTTTCAACTATTTCCGTCGGCAGAGGATGGAGCTTCAGCTGCTTCAAGCCTTTTATGCTTAAGTGTCCAGCGCAGTGGGATGGGAAACCTATTTCATTGTTTTCTTCAAAAACCGTTACGTTGACGCCGTGTTCGGCTAGTTTCAGAGCCGTGAATGAGCCGCTTGGCCCGCCTCCAACGATTATCGCGTCTGAAGCGTTTTTCATGGAATGCACGCGGACGGTTTTGTCAAGGTTTTCCGCCTAGGTTAATGGTTCAATGCGTCTCTTTCCGCGAGACATGGAAGTCACGCGTATTTTTCCACTGATTTCCAGGCGCATTAGCAGTTCGTTGAAGTCCTTGAAGCCTAAGTCATCAAACTCCTCAGTCAGCGCGTCGAAAAGTTCCGCGTCTGTCATGGCGCCTTTCTTATGTAAGACGTCCAGTAGAACAAAGTAGGCGGGGTGGGTTTTCCAAGTTTTGGTTGGTAATGGCATTTGCATGCACACCTTAGGCAACTGGGGTTGCGGGTTTTTGCACTTGTCTGGCTTGCTGCATGAAGCTTTTGTACCATTTTTCCATGTCAGGCGTAACTGATGGTCCGATTCTTTTTCTTCCTTCTTCGAAGTCTGCCATTGTGACTTCTTTTGTGTTTACGTCTTTTCTCAAGGCGTACATGGCTGCTTCTCGGCAAAGGGCTGCTATATCTGCTCCTGAATAATTCTTTGCTATGGTTGCCAGATTTGCCGAGTCGATGTTCTTCGCCAGCGGCATGTCCTTCGTGTAGATTTTGAATATTTGAACCCTGCTGCGCTCATCTGGCTCAGGTACGTATATCAGTCTGTCGAATCTTCCCGGTCTGAGCACCGCTGGATCCACTATGTCAGGTCTGTTCGTGGCTGCTATGACAACTATGTCTTCTAAGGTTACTATGCCGTCCATTTCGGTTAGGAGTTGGCTGATGACGCGTTCGCTGACGCCGCCGTCTGAGAAGCCTATGCCTCTGCGGGGCAGGATAGAATCGATTTCGTCAAAGAATATCACTGCTGGAGCTGCCATCCTGGCTTTTCTGAAGACTTCTCTTATGGCTTTTTCTGATTCGCCGACCCATTTTGAAAAGATTTCTGGACCTTTGATTGTTATGAAGTTGGCTGCGCTTTCAGTTGCCACGGCTTTCGCTAGTAGGGTTTTGCCGCAACCTGGAGGTCCATAGAGTAGGATGCCTTTTGGCGGTCTTATGCCGAGTCTCTGGAAGATTTCTGGTGTTTTCAGTGGCCATTCGACTGCTTCCTTTAGGTCTTGTTTGACTTCGTCGAGTCCGCCTATGTCTTCCCAGTGGGTTGTCGGTATTTCTATGTAGACTTCACGCATGGCGGTTGGTGTTATCTCTTTGTAGGCGTTGATGAAGTCTTCCATGGTCACTTCCATTTTCTCAAGCACGCTGGGCGGTATGCGCTCTTCTTCTAGGTTTATCTGTGGCAAGTATCTGCGCAGTGATTTCATGGCTGTTTCTCTGCCCAAGGCAGACACATCTGCACCTGTGTAGCCGTGAGTCATGTCTGATAGTTTCTTAAGATCAACGCCTTCTGCCAGGGGCATTCCACGTGTGTGAATTTGAAGGATTTCGTGCCTTCCCTGCTTGTCGGGAACGCCTATCTCTATTTCTCGGTCAAATCTGCCTGGTCTGCGCAAGGCTGGGTCAAGTGCGCCGGGCCTGTTTGTGGCGCCTATTACTATGACGTTTCCTCTGCCGGACAAGCCGTCCATTAAAGCCAGAAGCTGCGCGACGACTCGTCTTTCAACTTCGCCCGTTACCTCTTCCCTTTTGGGCGCGATGGCATCTAGTTCATCGATGAATATTATGCTTGGGGCGTTCTGTTGGGCTTGCTGGAAGATTTCCCTCAGTCTGGCTTCTGATTCCCCATAAAACTTGCTCATTATTTCAGGGCCGTTTATTGAGAAGAAGGTGGCTTCGGACTCGTTTGCCACGGCTCTTGCCAGCAGGGTTTTTCCGCAGCCCGGCGGTCCGTGAAGCAGCACTCCTTTCGGCGGTTCTATGCCTAGGCGCTGGAAAAGTTCCGGATGTCTGAGCGGGAGTTCAACCATTTCCCTTACTCTTTGAATCTCCTCATGCAGTCCGCCGACGTCTTCATACGTTGTTCTGGGCAATCCTTTTCCTTCAGGTGCCGGTTCATTCATTATCGTGAGTTTTGTTTCGGCTGTGACCTTCACTATGCCGTGCGGACGGGTCTTTGTGACGGTGAACGGTATAGCGTGACCAAGCATCATAACGAGGGTCGTGTCTCCCTCGACAAGGGTTCTTTCCATTAAACGATTTTTGACGAAATTCGTGAAGTCTTCATCAACGTTCAGTCTCATGTCAACCGGCGCAAGAGTAAGGCTTAGAGCAGTTTTGACTTTGGCTGCTCTTGCAATAACATACTCGTTTATCGCTACGCCAGCGTTTTTGCGCGTGAAACCGTCTATTCTCAGAAGGTCTCGGTTCTGGTCTTCGCTGTAGGCTGGCCAAGCTATGGCTGAAGTTGTTCTCTTGCCGACAATCTCTATAACGTCGCCCGCCGATATGCCCAGTTTCTGCATAGTTCTTTGATCTATGCGGGCTATGCCTCTGCCTACGTCTCTCTGTCTTGCGTCTCCAACACGTAGTTGTATTTCACTCAAGAGAATCCTTCCCATAATAACTGTGCGATTCGTCTCGAAACAGAAGCGTGTTCCTATATAAATGTTTTAATCAGTCAACTAAGATTATCTGCTCGTTCTCCGCACCATGAGCGTTTGCACTTGGCTTATGCCTTCCATCGACTCGATTTTCTTCTCGAATTCTTCAAGCACGCCGGTCCTGTCCTCTGGGAACTTGACTTGAACCAGAAGGGCTTTCAAGCCGTAAGCAACCAGTTCTTCTCCGTATCCGTGGACAGAAGCAAACTCTGGCATGCTGCTTTCAAGCTTCTTTTTCATGGGACCGAAATCGGAGATTATGTCTGTTGGGAATATTTTGTACGTGACTACGACAAAACCCATTTTTGAAGTCTCTCCTTTTTCATTCTATGGGCCGATGAAACCGCATTTCGGGCACTTGTATGGGCGTCCGAACTTTCTGCATTTTCCGCAGCGTTTTATCTGGATTTCCCCGCAGTTGGGGCATAGGAACTTTGTGGCTTCCGCTCCAGGCGGGATCGGCTTGCCACAGCTTGTACACGTGATTAAGGTTAATGTTGCTGCTCTTTCAGCCATGACGGCCATCCTCGGTAGTGGTTCAGTAATTGTAAGACCTCCTTATATCCTCTATGTTTCAGGTTTCGCAACTTTATTATTTCAGTTCCTTGCCAATATTGAAAAGGGAGTTGTTTTTTGGGCGTAGACCTCCGTGACCTTGTTCCGAAAACAATTGTTAAGCTTGAGGATTTGGGCGGCAAGTCCATTGCCATAGACGCTTACAACGCTCTTTACCAGTTCTTGGCCATAATCCGTCAGCCGGACGGCACTCCACTCAAGGACAGTTCGGGCAGGGTTACAAGTCACCTGAGTGGGCTGCTCTACAGGACGAGCAATTTGGTAGAGTTAGGGATAAAACCTGTTTATGTCTTTGACGGGGCACCTCCTGACCTTAAGGAGGTTGAGATCAAGAGGCGCATGAAGGTTAAGGAGAAGGCTTTGGTGTTGTACGAGAGGGCTTTGAAGGAGGGTAAGCCTGAGGAAGCCCGGGTGTATGCTCAGGCTACGTCACATTTGAAAGATTACATGGCAGAGGACAGCAAGAGGCTTCTGGATTTAATGGGTATTCCGTGGCTTCAGGCGCCGAGTGAGGGAGAAGCCCAAGCCGCGCACTTGACAAGGCGGGGAGACACCGACTATTGCGGCAGCCAAGATTACGACAGCTTGCTTTTCGGCGCTCCGAGGTTTGTGAGGAATGTGACGATTTCTGGCAGGCGAAAACTGCCCAGCAAGAACATCTACATTGAGGTTGTGCCGGAAGTCGTTGAGCTTGATCAGGTTCTTCGAGAGTGCGGAATTACTTATGAGCAGTTGGTTGACGTGGGCATACTGATTGGAACCGACTTCAACCCGGACGGGATAAAGGGTTTAGGACCCAAAACTGCCTTAAAATTGATAAAGGAGTATGGAACCCTGGAGAAAGCTGTTCCACACGTGAAAAACGCGGAGTTTCCGGTTGAACCTCAAAGAATCAGGGAGATTTTTCTGCAGCCAAAGGTTACCGACAACTATAGATTAGAGTGGAAGGAGCCGGACACGGAGGGTGTTGTCGACTTCATTTGCAGGGGAAGAGACTTTTCAGAGGATCGTGTCCGCAAAGCTCTAGAGAAAATGCAGAAGGGCATAACAAAAGAGAAAGGAAAGACAACACTGGAAAAATGGTTCGGGTGACCAGCAGAGCATAGCCCTCGGCGACCGAAGGAAATCTTTAATTCGGAACTGGCTATACTACTACGTCTTCAAAATGGTGAAGGTTATGGAGAAGGATCAGATTGCGTTGCCTATAGACGAGTTTCCGACTAAATGGTATAACATTATGCCCGACCTGCCCGAGCCGCTTCCTCCGCCTAAAGAGCCTGAAACTGGCCCGTCACGGATGGAGTTCCTGGGCAGAACCATGATAAAAGAGTGCCTCAGTCAGGAGATGTCGGATCAGAGCTGGATCTCGATTCCTGAAGAGATCCGTGAACTGTACATTCACATGGGTAGGCCTAGACCGCTCTACCGGGCGAAACGTTTGGAGAAGCACTTGGGTTTGAAGAAGGTGAGGCTTTACTATAAGCGTGAAGACTTGTCTCCAACAGGGTCTCATAAGACGAACACGGCGATAGCGCAGGCGTATTATGCGCTGAAAGAGGGCAAGACTACTCTGAGCACAGAGACCGGTGCTGGACAGTGGGGAACCGCGCTTTCCTACGCCGCTAGCCTCTTGGAGCTTGAGTGCGTGGTTTTCTGGGTCAAATCCGTTTACGACTGGAAGGCGGACAGAAAGACCTTGATGAACCTGTTGGGGGCGAAGGTTTATTCTTCGCCGAGCCATGAAACAAAGTTTGGCAGGGACGTTCTGGCCAAGAGTCCAAACAGCCCTGGGTCACTGGGCATTGCCATATCTGAAGGCTTGGAATACGCGGAAACACATGAGGGCGCTGTGTATTGTCTGGGTTCGGTCCTGAATCACGTGATGATTCAGCAGTCAGTGATAGGCTTGGAAACGATGAAGCAGTTTGATATGATTGATGAGAAACCGGATTTGATCGTTGGCTGTCTCGGGGGCGGCTCCAACTTTAGCGGCATTGCTCTTCCATTTATTGGCGAAGTGTTGAAGGGCAAGCGTAATTGTGAGTTTCTGGCAGCGCAGTCAATGGTGGCTCCTAATCTTGTTAAGGGAGAGTACAGGTATGATTTTGGTGACGTGGCTGAGCACACGCCTCTTCTAAAGATGTACACTCTCGGCCATAAAGTTGAGATGACTCCAATCAAAGCCGATGGCTTGCGTTACCACGCCGCGGGTCCGATAGTAAGCTTGTTGAGAAAGCACAACATCGTCAAAGCCGTGGCTTATCCTGCTGACGAGAAGTCAATTTTCGAAGCTGCAAGGACTTTCCTTCAGACTGAGGGATGGTTGGCCGCGCCTGAATCCAGCTACGCCCTTCGCGCTGGAATCGACGAAGCCTCTAAGGCCGAGAAGGCTGGGCGGGAAAAGGCAATATGCATGAACATCAGTGGGCACGGCTGGTTAGATCTGGAGGCGTACAAAGAAAAATTGCCGATGAAGTAGTTTCAGAATCTGTGACCGTATCGTCCGGTTAACGGGACGAAGGCCACACCGCCCAAGTTTTCTTCTTTTGTCTTTCCGTTGCTCTGCTTTGTGATTTTGATCAAGTTTTGAAATAGGGACGCGCTTCCAACCGGGACCAGCATGATGCCTGTTGGCTTCAACTGGTCGAGCAACGGTTTCGGCACGTCTGGCGCAGCGGCGGTCACAAGGACTCTGTCGTACGGGGCTTTCTCAGGATACCCCATGGAACCGTCGGAGCAGATTATTGACACACGGTCGCCGAAGCCCGCTTTCATAATGTTCTTTCTCGCAAAATCAGCCAACCCCTGAATTATTTCCACGGTGTAAACGTGACCTCGCTCGCTTCTAGGCGCATCGCTGGGTGCAATCATCTCCGCTATCGTGGCAGCATGCCATCCTGACCCCGCTCCGACTTCCAACACTCTGTGTCCTACTTCTAACTGCAGGGCTTCATTCATGATTGAAACCATGTTTCGCCCAGCCTCGTCACTACGACGAGGCCGTGTGGCGCAGAAGCCGTCTGCCCGAAACCAATAGGAAGCGGTGTGTCGACAGCACTGTAGGACATCATGTTTTCAGGGAGAAAGGTCTCACGAGGCACAGAACGCATTGCCCTGATAACGTTTGGCGAGTGAAGAGTGCCCTCTCTTATCAAGGTCTGAATGAGTTTTTCCCAGTCGTCATTTTCCAACGGGAGCACCATACTATATTGTAGTTGAAGTAGGCTTTTAACGTCTTTGAATTTGCAAGTAGAATGTTGAACAAAGAATGAAGGGCGCACCGAAAATAGGTCAGAGAGGGGTTTTCTTCATTTCACGGTCACGCATTTTGCAAGGTTCCTGGGAGTGTCTGGGTTGTGGCCTCTTTCAATAGCCATGTAATATGCAAAGAGTTGCAGCGGTACGATGAAGGGTATGGGTGAGAGCACTTCAGGGATGCCTTTAGGCACTTCGAGGTAGTCGTCAGCTAGACTCTTGATTTCTTCATCTCCTTCTTCCATGACAGCGATGATTGAGGCGCCTCTGGCTTTCATTTCCATTATGTTGCCGATGACGGTTCTGTGCGTTTCGTCTTTTGGGCAGATGAACACTACGGGAAAGCCCGGTTCTATGAGGCTGATGGGTCCGTGTTTGCTTTCTCCAGCTGCGAATGCTATTGCGGGCACGTATGCTATTTCCATGAGTTTGAGTCTTCCTTCATAGGCCGTGGCGGTGCTTATTCCTCGACCGAGGAAGAAGAAGGTTTTCGCGTCCTTGTATTTCTTGGCAATCTGCTTTGCTTTTTCTTCTTGCGTCTGGACTGTGGTTTCAACAGTCTCTGGCAGTTTCTTGAGTCTTTCAGCAAGATAGTCCATTTCGTCCTGTGAGACTTTGCCTCTTTTCTTTGCCAGCTTGAGCGCCAGTTGGGACATCACTGAAAGTTGTGATGTGAACGTTTTTGTGGCTGCCACGCCGATTTCCGGGCCTGACTGTTGGCCGATGTAGACTCTTGAGACCCGGGTGAGAGTCGAGCCGATAGCGTTGGTTAATCCGAGGACTGTCGCGGCTCTTTGTCTAGCACAATTGACTGAGGCTAGGGTGTCTGCGGTTTCGCCGGATTGGCTCACTGCGAGAATGGTGCTGTCGATGTTGACCGATTTACCGTGTTGCTCGATGAATTCTGACGCTATAACTGGGTAGGTTGGGAGGAAGGCGAGTTTTGAGAACATGTATGACGCTGCCCAGCAAGCGTGGTATGACGTTCCGCAAGCGACAAGGTAGACTTCGCGGGCGCGGTCGAGAAAAGTTGCCATCAAGTCAACGTAATGTTCCTGCAGTCTGAGCGTGTTTCTCAGGCACTCTGGTTGCTCATGGATTTCTTTAAGCATGAAATGTAGGTATCCTTGTTTGACGGCCATTTCAGGCGTCCAATCGATGGTTTCGGGCTCGCGTGTGACGATTTTTGAGTCGGCGATTTTCTTGATTTCAACGCCTTCCAATGAAAGGGTGACCAGTTCTCCATCGTCAACTATGAGCGCCTTGTTGGTTAAGGGTAGAAAAGCTGGGATGTCAGATGCAAAATACACTGCACCTTGGTTTATGCCGATGACAAGTGGGCTTTCATTTCTTGCACATATTATCTTATTGGGTTCTCTCGTGGAGATAACGGCGATCGCGTAAGATCCTTGAAGTCTCTTCACGGCCTCGAGAACGGCGTCAGCGAGACTCAAGGCAGGATTATTCTTTAAGACTTCTTCTATGAGGTGCGGGATGACTTCAGTGTCAGTCTTAGATTTGAAGTTGTGACCGCGGTTTTGAAGTTCCAGTTCCAACTCAGCATAGTTTTCTATGATTCCGTTGTGCACGACGGCTATCTGCCCGCTGCAGTCTCCATGTGGGTGAGCGTTCACTTCCACGGGTGCGCCGTGAGTAGCCCACCTTGTATGCCCTATACCAATGCTTCCGGGCAAGTCGTCTAGGTTTCGGACTTTGTGAACTTCGTCAATCTTTCCCTGATCCTTTTTTATGTAAAGGTGCCCGTTGTTTAACGTGGCTTCTCCAACCGAGTCGTAGCCGCGGTATTCAAGCCTTTTCAAAGCCGCGTGTATTAAAGGCGCAGCGTTTCCATCTTTCAGAATGCAACCGAATATTCCGCACATTTCTGGGCCTCATCTTTTGCTGTAAGCCGTACTGAATCATTTCCAGCGCTAATAAGTATTCTTAGGAGAAAAGTTTTAGTTTTAAGAGTTTTTTCAGTTTTGCACACGTTGCGGCACCGTCTAGTTTGAGAGACCGTGAATGTTTTTCAAGAACCATAACAAACTTTTTAATAATGGATAAACGTGTATGATTTGGAAGGATCATGGATAAGGAATTTTTACTTCGTGAAGAAGAGAAAGCTCAGAAGGTAAAGGAAATCGCGATAGTTAAGGACCCGCAGAAACTGAAGCTGATCTTGAACAAGCTGAGCTGGAAGATTTTGGTCATGCTTTCTGAGAAGGAAATGTACCCGTTGGAAATATCAAAGACTCTCAAAATTCATGAACAGAAAGTGTATTATCACGTTAGGAAGCTGGTGAACGCTGGAGCGATCGTGGTCACTCGGGAGGAGGAGAAGAAGGGTGCGACCGCAAAGTATTACAGGGCTGTTTCTCCTGCGTTTGGGATAGAGCTTCCGCAGGAATATAAGGTGATCAAGAATTTGTCGCTTCTCAGCATGGATGAGAGAATCCAGAAGTTCTTCAAAGAGTTCATCAGAGAAGACGGCACGTTTGAAGGAAAAGTTGTTGTGGGCAGCCCGACACCACACGGACCCTTTAAAACAAGCGCAAGAGACGGTCACTACGCATCGCATTTGACGTTTTTTTTAGGGCAGTTTGTCAAGATGCCTGAAGAGTTCGCGATAAAACTCGATGTGGACGTGAAAGCTGAGAAAGAGGAGAAGAACAACCTTATTCTCGTGGGCGGCCCCGGTACGAATCTGCTCGCGCAGGAAGTGAATGATCATCTACCAATAAGGTTTAACATGCAACCTTCGGAAGAAGGTTTCTTGTTCGGCGGACTCGTGTCCAAGAAAACTTCACTCGTCTACACTGCAGACACTGTTGGGCTCGTGGCCAAGATATTGAATCCATGGGACAGAACCAAGCGGATCATGATTCTAGCGGGAAACAAGGCTGTAGGCACCAAGGCGTGTGTGTTGGCTGTGGCTAACTTTTGGAAGAAAACGTTGAAAGGCTACAACGGCGAGGACACTTTCGCGAAGGTCATCCAGGGATTTGATTTAGACGGTGATGGAAAAGTGGACTCAATAGAGGTTCTTGAATAGCGTGTGTCCCACTGAACTGAAAGAGATTATTCTAGCTCACGGTCACGAGAACATTTTGGCCACACATAGAACGACATTTGAAATCACCAAAGAGGCCGATTTGTCAAGAAGAGGCAACTGCGTTATTGCGGTATCAGCAGACAAAGCCATAGATGACCTAGGCTTCAAGTTCAAGGAAAGCATACGCAAGAAAGATGCAAAGATAGTGATTCTGATTAGGGCCGGAGGAGCAACGGAAACTGTGAATGCCTCTGGGAGTCAGAGGCTTGTCTTAGCTCATGCAAATGACATTGTTGTGAGAAAAAGCGACTACGTCTGCAAGAGAACACTAGCGATCCAAGCGGACAAAGCAGCGTATGAGTTGTCAAGAAGGCTTGTGGAGAAATTGAAAAGTCCAACCCAAAATGTTCAAATCACGCTGAAGGTCAAGACTCACTGACCCTGAAATTCTTTGCCTTCTGTAACAACTTTCTGATTGAATCTTTTCAACGGCGTCAGCGTGCGCACAATTGACTCTCGACGCATCTATTCAACAGGTTAATGGATTTTTGCGTCTAAGACGGCTTGCCACTCGTGAGGAGCTGTTTCGCGGACAAATCTGGAGAACAGAATCTTTTCCACTCTTCTTCCTAGTCTTTCAACAGCCTCAGTGAACTCCTGCTCAACTTCCCCCATCGAGCTATAGCCCTTGACAAACCTGTAAAAATGAATTACGCCTCCTTCCGGCTTAACTGCAGTGCAGGCAGCATCCACAAATTCAATGGCTCTTTCAGGCAAATTCATAATCACACGATCCGCGACACTCGAAAGTTTCTCTTTAACGATCTGTCGTGTGTCTCCCAAGATAGGATGGACTTTTGTGACGACTTTGTTGAGTCTGACGTTTTTCTTGAGATATTCAACCGCGTAAGGGTTCAGATCAACAGCATAAACCTTGACGTCCTGATGGGTTTTTGCGATTTGTATTGCAAAAGGTCCTACTCCGGTGAAAAAGTCTACAAGTGTTTCGCCTTCCTTGACAAGCGAGGCTACCCGTTTGTGTTCATATGAAAGCCGCGGGGAAAAGTAGGCTTTGGCAACGTCAACGTAGTATTGGCATCCGTATTCTCTGTAGATGGTTTCGGTTTTGGCTTCTCCGGCGATGACGTTGAATTCTCGCAGCCTGTAGGTTCCGCTGATCGGTCCTGCTTTAGCAAGCACTGTGTGCACGTTTTGGTATACTCGCAGAATTGCTTCTCCAATGAGGTCTTTGTTTGCTTCAAGTTCAGGCGGGATTTCAACTATGGCTATATCACCGACAACATCAACCGCATGAGGCAAGCTGACCAGCGAGTGTGGAGGCAACTCATCTTGAAGCAGTTCTAGCACAGATTTTTCTCGTTTTCTCCTTTCTGGAAAAACACGACTGGTGACTTCTAGACGCATCACTTGTTGCTTAAGGGTTTCCAGCACGTGTTCCGAAGGTTGACCTGTGAGCGGGATGTAGACGAATTTTTCGTCCGACTGAATTTCCAGATCGTGGTTAACGATTTTCAGTTTGTTAGCTAGAATTATCGTCTTTGCACCTTCGATCTTCGGAACCTTTGCACACACAGATTCTTTCTGCATAAAAATCGCTCGATTCTAGTTCTCTTTCAGAGCTGTGATTATTGTGTAATAGAGGGTCAACTCTGTGTTTGTTAGGCCGTACTGTGTCTTGGCCTGTGCAGTGGCTTCGCGTATGCATTTCTGAAGAGCCTCAATGGCAACGTTGAAGTATTCTCCTTTATCCTCCATTAGTGAACGGTAGGATTTCCTGTAGGCAACAGTTCTGGATTTGTGAACGTGAAATCCGTTTCTCTCCATTATTTTTCTCATTTCCGTTGGCTTATAGTATCTTGCATGAGCCTTAGAAAGCATTCTTTCCAGTTTCTCGAAGAATCCTTGGTCGTCAGCTTCGTGGACAGTCAAGTCGCCGTATATGAAGACGCCTTTTTCCTTCAAAGCCGCTGTGAATTTGTCTAGGATTGCTTCTTGAGACTCGAAATAGTGCATTGTGCTCATGCCGATTATCGCGTCGAAGGTTGTGTTTGTGAATGGTAAGTGTTCAGCATCTGCTAGAATGAGGTCAAGGTTCTGCCTGTAACCGGCCATTTTCGTTCTTGCCAGTTCGAGCATTTCTCTTGACAGGTCAAGTCCCACGAACCGTGGTTTGACTTTTTCCATCAGAGGCAGGGCGTTTCTGCCACTTCCCACACCGACTTCCAAAACAAGTCTGTTCCTAAATTCTGCCAGTGGTTCGAACATTTCATCGATGACTTCTGTTCCAAAACCCTGACTCGCCCTCCATGTTCTGCTCTTCTGCCTATCATAATCCCTGGCTCTTCTCGAATAGTATTGCTGAATGATCTCTTTGCGAGTAACGTTGTTCATCTGTTCTTTACACTTGCCATTTGCACAATGCTAATGTTACCTCAAAGCTAGGCATTTATCTTTTCATCAATACTTCAACCGCAAAGCTTAATCACAATATTCTACAACCCTTGCTGAGAAGTTGTGAGGCTGAACTGTTGGAAGCCATAGTCACAGAAGGCTTGACCAGATACTACGGCAAGATTCTGGCTCTGAACGAGCTGAGCTTGAAGATAGATGCCGGGCATTGTGTTGGTTTCTTAGGTCCGAACGGCGCCGGAAAATCCACAACGATTAAGATTTTGTGTAATCTGATTCGTCCAACCCGTGGGAAGGCGTTCATTAATGGATATGACGCCGTTGCGGAGCCGATAGGTGCGCTGAAAAGTGTTGGTGCACTGGTGGAGACGCCAGAATTCTATGCTTACCTGACCCCCGTAGAAGTCCTCAGTTACCTCGGTAAGCTTCGAGGCATTGCAGACCGCGATCTGAAACAGAGGATTAAGCAAGCGCTTGAAACCGTGAAGCTTTCTGAGTGGGCGAATACTAAGATTGTGAAATTCTCTCGTGGGATGAAGCAGAGGCTCGGCATCGCTCAGGCCGTGCTGCACGATCCTCCGATTCTTATCTTGGATGAGCCCGCGCTTGGTCTTGATCCGCGTGGGACGTTTGAGATGAGAGAGATAATCAAGGGTATGGTGAAGGAGGGGAAAACTGTTTTCTTGGCGTCACACATGCTTCACGAAGTTCGAGAAACGTGTGATAAAGTTGCGTTGCTTGATAAGGGGAAGCTGCTTGCTTACGATAGTATTGACAACCTTGAATTCATCTTTAAAGCCCGGAGAATTAGCGTTGACCTTCTGCAGCCGTTGGACCCGAAGCAGATTGATATGATAGGCAAAATGAAGAACGTGCGAGCAGTGACTGTTGATGGGAAGAGTCTGACGATAAGTTTTGATGGGGGAGAAGCTGAACAGGCGGAGTTGCTTGCGGCGTTTGTGAAAGACATGAACGTTCCAGTTGTCTCCTTCAGGCTTTCTTTGGAGGCGCTGGAAGAGGTCTATTTGCAACTGATCAAGGTGGGAAACTGAAAATGACGAAGAAACAATCACAGCATGTAAGCTTCGATCTACGGCAGATAGGCGTAGTAACCAGGTACGAGCTGTTGAAACATTTGAGGAGAAGGCGTCTCCTCGCAGTGCTCGTCATCGCAGCTCTAACGGCCATCCTTCTGATCGTTGTCCCATACGCTCTCAACGTCAATTTGGCAAATCAAGCCACCGAATGGGCCTCTACCTTCTTCGGCTTTTCGACTTTCCTGATTGTGATTGTAGGCGCCTTTTTTGCGGGAGATGCGATTGCATCGGAGTTTGAACATAAAACAGGGTACATTCTTTTTCCGAACCCTGTTCGGCGAACCTCATTGGTGCTAGGAAAATACGTGGCCGCATTCATCTCTGGCCTTCTACCCATCGGGTTCTACTATGTAATGGGAGTAGGCGGCTTGTTAGGCATCTATCACACCGTTCCGTGGGAAATAGGCACCTCCTTCCTCTATGCACTGCTATATCTGTGCTGCGTGCTTGGGCTGACGTTCATGCTCAGCGCCGTATTCAAGAGCAGCATGACAGCTACTCTCCTATCCTTCTTCACGTTCATCCTCATATTGCAGGTCGTGAGTTCAGTAGTGACATTGGCCGCAATGGAGCCTTGGTACCTGCCAAACTACGCGGCAGGTTCAATAACTCAAGTCATCAACCCACAATCAGACACAGTGATAAATGTTCCCTGAAGCCCGTTGAAGATATATCAATTCTATCCGAAGTTTCCAGTAAGCATCATCGTTCAAGTTGCCTATACCCTCGTGGCTGTTGCCCTGAGCCTAGTAGCTACCAACCGAAAGGAAATGGCATAGAATCTTTGCCAAGCTTTCGTTTCTTTCTCGCTTAGTAGACTTTTTCAATTTTGTAAAGTCGGTCGAGCTTCTCTGTCTTGAACTTCGCGTTTAAGATGTTTTCAGCAACCCAGATGTTCGCTTGCAGATGCTCCGAAAGAACACGCGTCAGGTACGTTGATTTGCCTTGGGCTAAAGCTACGTATGGAATAAGCAAGTCAGCCAAATGTACGTCAACTGTAGGCTGGGCAGAGATTTCTGCAAAGAATTTTTCTGCGGCTTCCTTGCCCACTGCTTCGCTTGTTTTTCTCAGTTCGCCGATTGCGTCTCCTCCCAAGATTGCATCGGTGTCTGTTTCAGCCCACAGGACAAGGGAACTGCCTTTCTGCAGAGGGTTAGACTTGTCATTTATTACCTGAATATTGGCTTTGAAGCCTTTTTCGCGTAGATAGTCGTTTGCTGCTTCTGCTTGTCGTTCGGCAACTTTTCTTTCCGCTAGAAACGTGCAAATGGAAATGCCCTTTACCGCTTTTACGTTGCCGAACCTTTCTAAACGTAAAGGTTTGAGGGATTTGCAGGGCTCAACGTTTAGCGTGACTTCGCCGTTTCCCTTCGGATAGTAGCCGTACTTGTGAATGGTGAGGACTGCGTCTAATCCCATGTGTTTGAGCCTTGGCAGGAGCACGAAGCGCATGTAGTTGATGGTCGGTGAATTTGCAACGTCAGTACCCCCCTTGGAAACGTGCAGGTCAACGGTGTTTTCGGCGTACGCGCAGATTGGCAGTACGGTCATGAGGAGCATTGGAATACTTCCAGCGGTGCCGATTTCAGCTTCGATTCTGCCGCCTTTCACTTTTTTAGGTTTGAACCAGAGTTCGTGGGAGTCGGTTCTTGCTCCTTCAATCTCGGCGTTGCACAGTTTTGCCGCTGTCAGGACTGCTTCTAGGTGTTGAGGTTTCAGGCCAGGTTGCGGACGATTCTGCCTAATGTTAAAGATGTGCAGCGATTGTCCGATTATGGCCGACAGTGCAACGCTCGATCTGAGGATCGTGCCGCTTCCGCCTTTTTCGCTTCCGTCAATTTCGATCAAATATAGGCTGCGCTCCATTTTTTCTGACGGTTAAAACTGTCAGAAACAATTAATAAATGCGTCAAGTATTAAGGTTTGCAAGGAAGAATGCTCATGAGCGTTGACAAGGAGAAGGTCGACAGCCTGATTAGAAGAGTTGATGAACTCGTTGTTATCTTGAACGGAATCATGGAGGATTTGAGGCAGGTTTCAGCGTCGCTGAAATCTCTGGCAGTTTCACAGATCACTCAGCCGTTAACCGCTCCTCCGTCGCCTCGTCCGTCTCCACCTTTAACGATAGCCGGAGCGCCGCAAACGCTGGAAAGATCAAAGGCGCTTGAGGACATTAAAATGATGTTTCCAGACGAATTGGAAGGCATGCTGAGTTTCGAGGAAAAAGACGAATACATCATAATAAAGCCTCGGCAATTTCTGGGTTCGGACAACTTTTCGAAAATTGCTTCAATAGTGCGTGGAGTCGGAGGAGAATACGTAAGTGCCGGAAAGGCGTCGCATTTCAGGGTGCCCAAAAAAGCAGCCTAAAAACCGTGCTCTTGCTCACACAAAGTCATGGTTAATATACTATTTCGAATTCCGTAAACTCGCCGGAGAAAGGTTCCATCGTAAAATTCACGGTCGTGACCTCTGCTCCAGGCGGTCCTCGCTTACAGAATTCTATAAGCTTTTCCACGCTTTCACTCTCACCTTCAAAGATAGCCTCAACCCGGCCGTCTGGCAGGTTTCTTGCCCAACCGTTTACGCGGTGTTTTCTTGCTTCGTATGCGATTTCTGATCTGAAGAATACGCCTTGCACTCTGCCGCTTACAAACACGTGTGCTCTTGACTTCATGCTTTTCATTTCTCGCAATGTTTCATTTTAACTGATCTCTCCACTGTGTGGAAGTGTTGTTGCGGCGCTCGTTTTAAAAGATGTTTGCACGACGACGTTACTGGTGATCGAGTATGCTGGAAGCCTCGAATGGAAAACTGTTTGTTTATGCCTCCACTTTTGCTTCCCGTCAGAAGCGTTTGAAGCCCGTAAGCGTGGCTGCTGAAAAGATGGCTAGATCGTTGAAGTTGAACTTTGAGATAAAGACTCTCAGAAAGAGATTCACGCCCATTTACGTTTATTACAAGAATGGTGAAGAGGAAGCTATCCCGATTTACTGTAACAACAGCGAGCAATCTGACATGCAGGAAATCTATATGGCCCTGAGGAACATGATGTTCGTGCTGTCTTTCCACCCGAAGCATTCAGCCCTAAGGCATATTAGAAAGGAGATCATGCGGTTTTCGTGAATCTCAAGGTCTGGTTTTCAAGGGTTATTTCGTAGATTTGGTTTACGTCGAAATTTATGCCTAGGCTCTCGTACTCTTGCTCGGTCAAGAACAGGATGAGCTTCGGGACAGCCATTTCTCTTCCTGAGAACATCGGCATCTGCTGTTGCAGGGCTTGCATCACGTCTTGCACTACCTTGGCTTCTTCTGTTTGTGGTCTGACCACAAAGTTGGGGATTTGTCTGTCTTCAATCAGTTCTATGCGTTTTCCGAGGTTGCCGTCCAAGTCGCGAATAGACTCGATCTTGTGCACTCTGACGCGGAACATGGGCTTTTCATCACAGTAAAAGTTCCCAGAAGCTTTATACTTTTCCCATGGAACACTGGCGCAGCTTGGAGGATTGAGTTTGGTTTATGTTCGAAAAGTCGAATCTAGCGTGGATTGCTCTCTGATTTCCTTTGGCTCTGAAATTGGATTTATGGTCACTTCTAATTCTCGGAGAAGCTCCAGTTGGCGCTTGATTAGGCCTGCATCTCTGCGGGGCAGTTCCAAGATCATTGGTGCATCGCGGAACCTTTGGTCTCTGACGAAAGCATGGAAAACCTGCACCCCCATTTTGCCCTCTCCAATAGGTGCATGCCGATCAACCTTGGAACCCAATTCAGTTTTGGAATCGTTGAGATGAATCGCTTTCAGCTTGCGCAAACCGATCGTTGCATCAAACTCTTTCAAGACTCTCTCGTACCCCTGATAGCCACGCATGTCGTATCCTGCGGCAAAAACATGGGACGTGTCAAAACAGACACCTAGAAAATGCTTCTTCACAACATCATTCAGGATGTGCGCTATGTCCTCGAAACGAAAGCCGACAGCCGTCCCCTGACCTGCCATCGTTTCCAGAAGAATCTTGGCGGCTGAATCGTTAACACGGTCTAGGACAGAATTTAGGCCTTGAATGACACGGTCGGTTCCTGTTTTCTTTCCTAAATTGCCGTAGTATCCAGCGTGCAAAACCAGGAAGCGTATTCCTAATTGGTTGGCTCGTAACAGTTCCGCGGATAGCCTGTCTTTTGACTTCTGCCAGGTCAGCTCGAGTGGTGAAGCCAGATTAACTATGAGCGGGACATGGGCAACGACTTCTTTAACCTTGCTTTTTTTCCATGCCAACTTGAAGCTTGAAATTTCCTCATGATGGAGGTCTCGCACACTCCACCTGCGTGAAAGCGTAATATAGGTCTGCGCGCATTCACAACCCCATTCGTCAGCGTACTGAAACAGTGTTGCCAACCTGCCCCTGGACGGATGAGCAGGCACGTTTGAGCCAATCATTATCAAACCAATGTTCCTGTCAGAGGTTGCTTCAAAAGGTTGAATGTGTATCTGATTCGTGTTGCTTATTCCATTTCGATTGTTGCTGGTGGTTTCGGGGTAACGTCATAGTACACTGTGGACACGTTTGGACAGATTTCGGTTATTTCCTCTGCAGCCTTTTCAACTGTTGCCCACGGTATTTCTGAGACTGTTGCCGTCAGGAAGTCTTTGGTTTGAACGGAACGTATACCTATCACGTATGGTTTCTTTTCGGCAAGGTCTTTCACGGCGTAGAAGACTCTTGTGATGGCCGGGTTTTCGGTTATGATTCGTGCTTGGAGGAAAATGATATTCTGTATAGGTGTTTGATGGAGTTTTCCGCTCATTGTTTCTACTTTGATGCCTACTACGTCGCCGTAACGTCTTTTCCCCGCTTCCACTCCAGTAGCCTTGTCCGCGAAGACTTTGACGTGCACGTTTCTTGACGGGACGTTAAGAAGATGCGCGGTCGTCTCCTGAACGTGCAGAGCTCCGGCCGTCTGCGAGGCTTCTTCGTTATCCACTATCACCGCGAAATACTGCCCTGGCTTGTGCTTTGCAAGTTCGTGTTCAACGATTGTCGTGGCCTTTTTCACGACCTCCAACTTGTCGGGCCTGATTTCTCCAACCACACGAACCGACAGACCAGGCCCTGGAAAAGGTTGACGTTCCGCAAACTCGGACGGCAATCCAAAGTGTCTGGCTACCATTCTGACCTCTTCCTTGAAAAGTGGTAGAAGAGGCTCAACGACCTTGAACCCGAACCGTTGCATAGGGTTTATGCCCATCTGCTCCAAAACGTTATGCTGGGTCTTCACGCCGCCCACTGTTTCCATTATGTCTGCCCGTATCGTTCCCTGAACGAGAATTTTGCAACTCTCGTTCTTGGCTGTGTCGCCCAAAACTTGGTAGAAGGTTTCACGGAACATCTTCCTTTTTTCTTCGGCATCCCGCAATCCCTTCATAGCCTGCATGAACCGATCACGCACATTAACGATCTTCATTGGCACGTTGAAAGGCGGTTTTGACAAAACCTCAGCCACGTGCTCCGGCTCACCCTGCCGCATAAAGGCATCGTCCAAAATAACACAAACAAGATTTTCTCCTATCGCCTTGTGAGTCAAGACTGCACAGGTTGTGCTGTCAACACCCCCGGAAACAGCTACCAAAGCCTTTTCAGTACCGATGCTCTTTTTTGTTTCAGCAATCGTTTTCTCCACAAATTTCTTCGCATCAAAGCTTTCCAATACTGCCACCCACCCCTCACAGACTGTTACGTGATTTGTTGTTTTATGATTTATGTGTTTGCCGCACCGGAGCATAGCCCTTGGGCTGATGAGCCAAGATGGTGATGTTTTCAATTACTTGTGCGTACAGGTTTCACAACGAATCTGGGATGGGTGCACGTGAAAACGCATAATTAAGTGATGCAGTTCAGCTTGGGTTGATCGCCGAGGGAATGTTGTGAACAGGTTGTATGTCTGTGGGAGTTTCCGGTTTGCACAGCAGATGAGGGAATTGGAAGATAGGCTTCGAGAGGAAAATTTCGAATATCAGATGTCCAAGGAGATTGACAGCCTTGGAATCCTTGGATGTTTGAAGAAAATTGATTATGCCGATGTGATTTACGTTGTTGATCCAGGAGGTTACGTTGGAAAAAGCGTGTGCGTTGATATCGGATATGCGTATGCGAGAAATAAGCCGATTTACGTTTTGCACTCTATAGATGACCCTTCCGTCATGGGCATGATACAAGGCGTCTTGTCTTTCGAAGAATTAGTCAGCTTTCTTAAGCAAGGCTATACCTCTGAACGGTGAAAATTCCGAAGCGAGCACACTGGAACTCTAGGAAGGATTGAAAATTTTATATTTGGCGCATGTCATAAGCTTGACACGTCTAGGGGAGAGCAATTTGAAACTAGTCACTGTGTTGTTGCCTGAAGCTTACTTGGAAGGTTTAGATGAGCTTGTAAGAGCGAACATGTATCCCAGCCGAAGCTCAGCAATCAGATCATCGGTTAGAGACCTGCTGAAAAAAGAGCTCTGGGAGAGACGGGGACGCTAAACCGCGTGAGCGAATGCGTCCAACCCAACTTTGTTCAAAGACGTTGCATTCGGGAAGTCTGAGCTTCACTAGGAAACGAAATCAGTTTCATTTTCAAGATGATTCCTTGCATTGAAAGAAAACTTCCGTATTTGATACCGTTGCCCGCAAAGTTCGTCAGCTTCGCTAGGGAAAAAAGCGTTAGAAAGGTCCTGGAGGTCGGTTGCGGTTATGGAAGAGCATGCTTTTTACTGCGAGAAAACCAGTTCAGCGTTACTGGTGTTGACATTGACAGAGTGCAGATCAGGTGGGCCTTGGAAGAAACCAAATCGCACGGGATTAACGGAGACATAGGTTTTCTAGTCAATGATGCCCGTCACTTGTGCTTTCGAGACTCGTCTTTTGACGCCATAACAATGCTGGCTCTTCTGACTCTGGTGCCAAAATCTGACAGACCAAAGATAATGAGCGAGGTCTGGAGAGTTCTCAAACCATCTGGTTATGCCTTCATCGAGGAATTCGGTCGAACCTGGAAGAATCCGGTCTACGCGAAAAGGTACAGAGACGACTCAAAAGTCACCGGCGAAATGGGCACAATCACGGTCAGAGACGAATCTGGGAAGATACTTCACTTCGGACATCACTTCACTCGTGGGGAACTGCTTGCGCTGTTGAAAAGGTTCAACATCCTTAGCCTTGAAGAGGACACTTTCACAAGTTATTATCATAGGAATTGGGTTAATGGGTACACACTTCTCGCTCAGAAAATGGTCAAGTAGTAAATGCCCAATTAGGTAACAAACCCTTCAGGAGATGGAGTGCTAGCTGCTGCTTGTTCTAGGGTTTCGCTGATTCTTTAAGTTTCTTTGCAGCTTCAGCCGGATCCTCGGCGAGTGTTATCTCTCGTCCTACAATGAGGTAGCGAGCCCCAGCCTTCAGAGCAGATCTGGCTGTTCCGCCTTGTGCTCCTATTCCTGGCGAATAGATCGGAACTTTCTCGCTTAGTATTTCGTGCACTTCTCTTATCTTTTCTGGGTATGTTGCCCCTACCACCGCGCCGTCTGCGCCGTATTTCAGAGCTTTTCTTGCGAATGAAATGTATTGAGGCATATTGCTGCCGGTTTCAGCGTCAACGATTGTTTGGCCGTAGCCTTCACCTGCGGCTTTATGGCTCATGTAGACGAGAAGGATTACGCCGCGTTTCAGCCTCTTTGCCACGTCGAAAACGGGTTGCAGTGCCTCTTCCCAGCCGATGAAAGGATTTGCTATCAACGCGTCGAAGCCTGCGACGTAGTAATATTCTGCGATGGCTTGGTTTGTTGAGCCGATGTCATTTACTTTGCAGTCCATTATCGTCATGAGACCGAAGTCATGGGCTTTTTTCACAAGCTTCTGAACTCCATCAAACAAGCCTAATGGAAGAACTAGATGGTGATTAAACTTCACAGCACAGAAATATGGATGAACGGCTTCCAGAAAACTTTCTGCCTTTGTGAAGAGTTTGTCACGGTTTTCTGGTTTTTCGAAGGGAAAGTCAAAAGCCAAAACGATGCTAGATTCTCTCTTCTTTGACGTTTGCTCCATTTTAACGCGGAAGGACAAACCGAGACACCCCTTTTTATTTGTGGCTATAACTAAAAACTCTTTTGTTTCGAGGTTCTGTCTATTTTCGGGTTGTCAAAAAGGGTTGTCCAAATCGGGTCGGCATCTTGTTCTTGTTTCTTCGAGGAGTGAATTACAAATGAACACGTTACCTTCAGAAGGTTCACGTCTGAGTCATAATGATTCTGGATTCATATTCCCCCTTAATAACTATTATATTGTTAATCTAACGCATCGTAAGACACCAGAAACAAGTGAAATAACAATGCAGATAAATGCGATCCACTGTGGTGATTGCACAAATGTTCTAGCATATTTTCCAGAACGTTCAGTTGACTTGATTTATGTTGACCCACCGTTCTTTTCTAACAGATACTATGAGATAATATGGGGCAACGGTTACGAGCTTAGAGCTTTTGAAGACCGCTGGAAGGGGGGCATCAAGAACTACATAGCTTGGATGGAACCAAAGATGCGAGAATGCCACAGAATATTGAAACAAACTGGAAGCATGTATCTTCATTGTGATTGGCATGCTAATGCACATTTACGGATTCTTATGGACAGCATATTCGGTGAAAATCATTTTAGAAACGAAATCATTTGGTATTACCGTGGGGGAGGAGTGCCTAAAAATGATTTTGCTAAACGGCATGCCACAATACTTCGTTACACAAAGAGCGATAAATACACTTTTAATGTTGACGATGTAAGAGACCCATACTCAAGAGATAGCTTAGAAAGACTCCAATACGTTGCTAGAGCTTTCAGAGGCAAAAAAGTTTATGATAAATACCGTCCCAATCCAGAAGGGAAGCATCCAGACGATGTATGGTTAATACAACCTACCATGCCCTCCTCAAAAGAGAGATTGGGTTATCCAACACAGAAACCAGAAAGATTGTTAGAAAGAATATTATTGGCGTCGTCTAACACAATGGACATTGTGTTGGATCCTATGTGTGGTTGTGGTACAGCAATTGCAGTAGCTCATAAATTAGGGCGAAGATGGATTGGAATTGATGTTTCTCCTATTGCATGTAAGGTTATGACAGCACGAATGCAGAAGCTAGGAGTAAAAATTGGAGAAAGAGATATTGTTGGTCTTCCGAGATCAGTTAAAGAGTTAGAAGCTATGGTGCCTTTTGAATTTCAGAATTGGGTTACTCAAAAACTGTATGCTAGACCAAGCAAAAGCAAGGTTGGGGATTTCGGTGTTGACGGTTGGCTTACAGACGGAAGACCCCTGCAAATAAAACAGTCAGATGACATTGGAAGAAATGTGGTTGACAATTTTGAAACTGCTATCAGAAGGCAAGGTAAGAAAGCTGGAATGATCGTCGCATTCAGTTTTGGAAAAGGAGCTAACGAAGAAGTTGCTAGAGCAAAACTAGAAGAGGGCTTGGAGATTAAACTTAAAACAGTTGAAGAACTTCTCAAGGAAATTTAGTCACAAAAACCGCTTATCTGCAAGTTATCAGGGATGACGTTTTCTATGAATGTAGATAACTCTGAAATCTTTGATGAGTGCATCTTGCTTAGCATCCGTGATTTCTCTGTTTGACGGTTCATACAAATGTATCCCACTCTTACAACAATCACTTTTTTCGTCAGTTCTCATAATTGGAAGCCTCGCGTTTCCTTTCAATCTCTTTTAGTATTTCTATAAGCTTCCTTATAACATCATCGTAGGTTGCCATGAGTCATCTCTTTACCTGATGTCCGCAAAGTAGAAATGTCATTCTTTTCGTTTTCGATGCCTCTCCATGTATTCTTTCAGAGCTTTTTGCAGTTCTTCGCTTACTTTTCTAGTTGAGCCTGTTTTGTCGAGGACGAAATGATTCCACTCGTTCCATGTTTGTTTCTCTATGTTTATCGAGGTTTTGTGTTTCTGTGACATAAGTTATGAGAGGACTTAAAAACGAAGAAACACCAATAGTTCCAATGCAGGACATCTACTATAACTACATCAGACCACATCAAGGGTTGAAAGGCAAGACTCCAGCAGAAAAAGCTGTGGTCGGTATCGAAGACAAGAACAAGTGGTTAGCTTTAATAAATTCAAGCATAAAACAAAGAATGCGTGATGCAGATGGCAAGTGAATGGAAGGAACCGATTCTTAAGATTCTCAAAAAACACTATCCCGACAAGGTCCAATTACAAGTTATTTATCGAGAAATATCACAATATCGCCCACTTAAGCCTCGCGACAAAGAACCTTGGAAAAAGGGCGGGCAACCACGTTATCAATGTTGGATTAGAGAAAATCTAAGCAGACTTGGAAAAGAAGGTTTGATAGAAAACATCGGGCGCGGCTCTGGCTATTGGCGTTATCGACCCGAAATGGACAACCCGACCTAGACAACCCTAAAATAGACAGAACCTGTTTCAAAACCGTGTCGACTGTTTCTCAATGGATTTTCAGGTCTCTTAAAGAAAGTTCCTGTTCCAGAGCTGACAAGAAAGCCACAGTTCTTTGGTGTCGTTCTCTCGAGATTTCTTTCGCTGCAGCCGTGTTCAGCATGCCATAGATCGGTATGCCTTCCTCAAAACAGTACCTTAACACAGTCTCGAAAGGTTTCTTGCCGCCCCAGTGAAAAGCTCTCGCGATACCAACCACGCCTAACAGATCGATTTTGTCAGCATCCCACACTATTTTCTCCTCTAACGTCTCCAGTTCAGTCTTGAAGTCTAGAGGGTGCCGCAACACTATCCTGACGACCTTTTCACTTTTATTCTCTGGGTATCCAATCTTCTTCAGAATTTCGGTCGCCAGTTTCGCTCCTGTTTTGTTGTGAGGTTGCCCCAACGTCCAGCCCACATCGTGCAGTAGAGCACCTACCTGAACAAGTTCCATGCCTGCTTTTTCTTTCTTGGCGAGGAAAGTCGCGATTCTTAGCACGCGATCAACGTGTTCGTAGGAGTGGGCTGTTCCGTCCAGTGGGGACATCTGTTTTTTCACGGTTATTTTGAGTTTCTCTATGAGCGATTGCATGTTGTCACTGCCGCAGTAGTGTGTTTTCTACACTAGATTTAAAAGCTAAACCTAATAAATCATGAAGTAAGCACATACACACTAGGTGTGCACGGATGAACTCGAGGAACGTGTTAAGCGGCGAACTTCGGAGGCTCGTCGAGTCACGCATGGAAAGCAATCTTAAGGGAATAGAGGAGACGCTTCACCAGATATTCAAGAATCAAGAGCTCGGCTTAGAGGACCTGAGGGAAACCATACAGAGCCTTGAGAAAAGCTTCGAGCTGCTGAGTCAAAAGTGGAACCTGCAAATACTCTACATACTGTTTCTCAGAGAAACGACAGGTTTCGGCGAACTGAAAAAAATACTCGGCGTGAACTCGCGCACACTGTCTGATAAACTGAAAAGTCTTAGCCAATACAAATACCTCAGCAGATCGGTCGAACAAGGACCGCCCTTAAGAGTAAGATACTCCCTCACAGCGAGAGGCCGCAACACGGTCCTATTGGCTTTGCCGTTCCTGTACTATTCCAGCAGCAATCTCACGTAGCCGCCACTCGAAACAGAACAAAAAGCAAGGTCATGCTTCAAAAACCTCTGCTGCTTCGATTCCCCCGCCAGCAACTTGTTTGATGTACATGAGCGTTGTCTCTACAGCATCTTTCAGTTTCTCTCTGCTTATTCCCGGAGCTCCGTATCCGATTATCACCGCGTTTCGAGTCTGCATAGTGATCTTCGTACAATCAGAGTCGCGATAGGGATAAATACACAACACTTGCTTCTGATCAGTCAAAACAAGCATTTTCTCTGATAGCTGCATCGGCTCGTCCATGCCGATTCCGACGAACTGTTCGCCGTTCTCTGCGAATCGAACTTTGAATGGCGGGGACAAGCAGTCTCGGTCAAACCCGCTTATCGGAACAACGGTTTGCATCGACGCCAAGTTGTACGCGTCGACGACCGTAGATATACATGGTAGTTCATTTCCATTCAAGACTCTTCGCATCAGAGCTTCACCAGAAGGTCTCGTTTTCGTGGGGTCGATGCCAAGCTTCCAGTAGAAATCTCTGTGGGCCCTCACCGTAGGATCATCTTTCAATGTATCAATGTGATATTGGGCTTTCACTTTTTCGTAAACGACTCTTCTGAGTCTCTGAATCTGTTCATTTTCCTTGTCTACACGAATTTTGTCTATCACGCCTGAACAAACAAGCAATCCTGGAAATCTGTTTGACACGACGGGATCATAGTAGACAGACAATCTATTCTTGCCTCCAACCAGACTCGATAACTATTGCTGTCATTACAGTTCCGTGAGGTTGAGCTTGAATCTTCTTGACAAATTGTCCAGATCATTGAGTACATAAGTGAACACGTGGCCCCTCCATTCTCCCCATCTTTCCTCTGCGACTTTCTTGATTCTTGGGATGATTTCCCGAGGCGATTCTGGTTCTTTTCTGAAGAGGAGCAGGTTGAATATTTTTGCACTCCAGACATCGAGTGCAAATCCCGGGTGTGGGGAGACTATGTCCGCTGAGTACTCGCCAATGCCCTTTATTTCCATCAGCTTAGCCTTTGCATCTTCAGTCGACATCCTCTCTAGCTCTCGAAGACTTGGAAAACCCTTGCATATGGTTTCAGCCACGCCTTTCAGAATCTTTGCTCTGTAGCCGAGCTTGCATCTGCTCTGAAGAGCTTCCACGTGGGCTTTCGCTATTCTCATTGGAGAAGGCCAATACCAGATTTCTTTCTTGTCGAATACTATTTTCTCACCATACTCCTTGACCAACAGGTTCATCATCTGGTCGCTCCTGCTTATGGGCGCCATCTGCAAGGTCACGGCAAGGATCAGCATCGGAAAAACGTCGGGCCGCTGGGTTCTTCTCATGCCGTAGAGGTCTTCAACCAATGCCTTTACAAGTGAATCATGCTTGGCGAGGGCGTAAAACTCTCTGATGTCTTCTCTGGCTTTCAGCATCCATTGAACCGTATCTGAGAGTTCTTCGGTTTCTTTGTCGTCGAGTTTTTTGTCTGAGAATACGGTGCAGTCTATTTCTGGTTTTTCCACTGTTCCGACAGATTTCAGTTTCAGGCCAAATGCTTTTTCAGACTCGGTTCTGGCCCCAGTCCAGAGGATGCCTTCTTCGAAAATCTCAAAAGGTGTTAGCAATGACCAGCCGGCAGGCTTGTGAGTAGTGAGCGTGAAGTCGTAGGGTGGAACGGCTGTAAACCTAAATCTCGTTGAAAAGGGCAAGTCGCCGGTCATCAAGCTTTCTTTTTCACCTGCTTTCTATCCATCTGGGCACCCCGTTATAAACACGCAAGCAATCTAAGGCGTGGCAGTTTCCAGCCTTATATTGCCCAAAAGATTCAAGGAGGTTTTTCGGTTGGGTTCTCTTTTGGAGTTTTCTTCCTTTGCCGCAATGCAAACGCAAGGACTACCAGTATCATCGTTGCCGCTGTTAAGGAATAAACAACGGTCTGATCGACTGGGATTGCGAAGAGTTGAGGTTGCCACATGTTTGTCTCGACGGCCCTGAGTGTTGCATTAATGCCTCCTGAATTTATGTGGCCTTCAACCATGACTCCCGTTTGTGTATCCCAGTAGATATCCCAGTGGATAGTCACCTGATTCCATTGTTGTGAATAGTTTGCGTGCACGACGCTTCTACTTGCTCCGACATAGGTTCCAGTGGTCTCGTCCGTGATTACTATGCTGCCATTACTCTCCATGTAAGTGGAGTCTCCAACTCCTGAATTAGCAGGGATGATGAGCCCTGAGAGAACAGGCTCTGTCTCTGCTCCTGCGGTGAAGTTCAGAGTTCCAGTTTGATTTATTTCCGTTACATCAGACATGCGCGTCGTCATTCTGATTTCAACCGATGGGACCGTCGTGTTGACGTCCAGGATTTCTACTTTCGTCCACTGTGAAGACCGTGCTCCTGGAGGCGGGTAGGTTTCATTGGAAGCGGTTATATACGTATAGTTGAGCTTTATCCAGTCACCTGCCTTGACGCCAATGCGCGCTTTAGAAGAGGTTGAAACTGAGCCGCTGACGTGTAGCAAAGTGAACAACAACACGAAGATGTTCAGAACAGTGATGTATGATCTGTCAGTTTGCGGGTGCATCATTGACTATCATCATTGCCTTAGACTTTTATTCCTTGTGGAAAGAACGCTCGATTGAATGGAAAATGATCGCCAGGCCTCGGGCACTCTTTTGTTCAATCAAACGTGCCTATTCGAGCGTCACCTATTTAACAGCTTCAAGCGAATTCTCTTGTCAAAGGTCTAGGAAGCTGTCCATCCATGATTGGTGAGCTTGCAGCTCTAGGGGCAGCACTGTGCTGGACTGTGTCAGCTATACTGTACAGGAAGGCGGTGCTGGTTGCGAAGCCCATTTCAGCTAACATTGTGCGTTGTGTGTGCACAAGCCTAATTCTCGTAGGCGGGTTGGCTGTCATCGGCAAATTCCAAGTCCTAACAAGTCTCCCCGCCTATGCGATTGCACTTGCGTGCGTTAGCGGTGTAGTCGGTTTAGGCGTTGGCGACACTCTGTATATGTTCAGTCTGAAGTTTATTGGGGTGGCGCGGGCAGTTCCAATAACCTGTACTTATCCCTTGTTCAGCCTTCTGTTAGCAGTATTCTTGCAGGGAAAGGCCGTGACTTTGGAGGTGGTTCTTGGCGCAGTTGCGATTGTTTTTGGAATTTGGCTTCTGACACAAGAAGAGGGTAGCGAGGACGAATTTCCGAAGGTAGCTTTGGTCAGGGGTGCTGTGGCTGCTGTCGTGACGGCAGTAGTCTGGGCAATAAGCATAGCGATGATTGACATGGCAGTTACGCTTCCTCAAACAGGCACTCTAGACAGTGCCCTAGCCATCAACACGTTTAGGGTTGCAGCAGTCGCTGCGTTTCTTCTGGTTTCCGCCCCTGTCGCTGACAGAGGATTGAGCTTTCTGAAAATGCGGAAAAAAACCGTTGCAACTCTTGTTTTCGCGGGTATAGTGGCTTTAGCGTTAGGCTGGTTTTTCTTGGCCTACAGCTTTCTGCTAATCCCCGAGGCTCAAGCTGTGCCTATATCTTCTACATCGCCACTTTTTGCCGCCGCCTCTGGAATGATCTTTTTGCATGAGCGGCTTGCAGCAAAAAACATCGCGGGATCCATAATAATCGTGATCGGCATCTTCCTACTCTTCATAATTTGACACTGAGACTCTATTCAATGCGCGGGTGTATAGGTTTTTATAGTGCGTGTTGGTCTTAGGGAAATTTACCGCATTATCAAGGTCGCGTTTACATGGCTGCGTCTCCGAGCATTCGTGATTCAGTTTTGGCAAGAAGAATCGCTGGCGAAATAATCCTTTCAAGTAAACCCGGGGCGACCATGCGGAAATGGCGTGAACTCTTCGCTGTTTCGCAGATGAGGCTTTCAGACAAAATGATTGTTTCCTCATCCGTGATTAGCGACTACGAAAGTGGTAGGCGACCTAGCCCTGGTACAAAGTTCGTGAGAAGATTCGTGTGGGCTTTGCTGAAGATTGATGAGGAGCGTGGCGGCCGTTTCATTCACGAGTTCGCCAAGCTTACGAGTTCACCGAGCAACGCAATAATTGACTTGCGAGAGTTTCCGATACCCGTGCGAGTAGAATACCTGTGTAAAGCCATAAAAGGCGAGGTCGTGGCCTGTCTGGACAAGTACGTTAAGGAAGTCAATGGTTACACCGTTGTAGACAGCAAGAGAGCCGTTGAAACCCTCTCCGGGCTAGAGTTCTCACAGCTTTTTGGTGCAACAACCGAACGCGCACTGATTTTCACAAACATAGAAAACGGCATCTCACCAATGCTCATCGTACGGGTCAGCAACTTGAAGCCATACGTTGTGATTTTCCTCGGAACTAAACCGGATGAATACTCAATAAAACTGGCGGAATACGACCGTATTCCCCTCATATACTCCAGCTTGCCGAGTGTTGAACAACTGGTGAAGTCTCTTCGAAGACTCTACCGTATTGCACTTCACAGAAAGCTGGGCAGACCGGTCCGCCCGCCCCCACAAGTAAGCGCCTAACGGCGGTTAACACCATAAAATCAGTCAAGAAGATGAATTAGCGAGCTTTCTTGTTAAAACCTCGCTTCTCAGTGCCTGAAAGTCTTTTGTCAACTGTTCCTCGTACTTGACGCTGTAAAGGGCAGCTGCTGGATGAAAGGAAGGAAAAAGGGTTACTCGCATGCCTGAAAGGGTCTTTTCAAAGAATTTTCCATGCACTTGAGTTATGCTGTTGAATGGCAGATTAGCTTTGGAGAAGACGTAGGCTGTTGAACAGTTTCCAAGTGTGACAACAACCTTGGGCTGAATAGTCTTCATTTGCCTGTCCAGGTACGGCGTGCAGGCCTGGACCTCATTCTGCAAAGGTGCGCGGTTTCTCGGTGGTCTGCACCTTACAACATTACAGATGAACACGTTTTCCCTAGCCAGACAAGCGTCAGAAAGCAACGTGTTAAGGAATTTTCCTGCTTGGCCTACAAATGGCCGCCCCTCAATATCTTCCGTGCGGCCTGGTCCTTCACCGATAAACATGATCTGACTTTCTGGGCTGCCTTCGCCTGGAACAGCATTCTTTCGGCCTTTGGAAAGCCTGCATTTTGTGCAAACCACGATTTCAGAAGCAATAGCGTCCAAAATCTCTTTACTAGACAAGGTTCACACCACACAGATGCGTGCGTGAAACAAACTACGTACTTTGCTTCTGAATCATGTGTTTTAGTGCTTCACTGCCTTTCATTCCAGCTTCGACTCCTAAGTTTTTTGCCTTTGACGTTGCCGCTTTGACCTGTGCATTTAGCACATCGTCGAAGGTTTTCACTCCACTCACGACAGCCGCAGCCACGCCAAGCTTCTCAGCTACTTCTATGTTCAGGAAGCCGCACATGACAAAGCCCTTCTCTGCAATTATGAGAAGCAAAGGCGGGCTTTCAGGCAGATCCACATGCAATCCTTGGCAGCTTTCGCCGTCAACCTTAACTGGCATAATGTTGATCATCGCAAACACCTTTTAATCGAAACGCACAATTCTTTACTTGTCTAGGCTTAAATAAGAATTGCTGGAGAAAACATTCGTCCATGCTGACAAAACTGAAACAGAAAATTCAGCAGATGCTAACAGCCGAGGCGAAAGCAGTCCACGCCATAGGCCTAACGCCGAACATGATAACCCTTCTGGGCATCGTACTCGCTTTGCTGTCGGCGCTTGGATATGCCGAGTGGCAGAATCGGCCGCTTTTTCTTTTCGTAGCGATGGCCTTGCTTCTGCTTTCCGGCTTCTGCGATGCCCTGGACGGCATCGTGGCCCGAGTCTACGCAGAGACTTCGGTGTTCGGCGGTTTTCTGGACTCGTTGCTGGACAGATATGCTGATGCAGCCGTCTTCGCAGGTATAATAATAGGTGGACTGTGCGACCCTACATGGGGTCTTCTGGCAATCGTCGGCTCTCTGCTAGTGAGCTATAGTCGCGCTAGGGCTGAGGCTGCGGGAATAAAGATGGAATCAGTCGGTATTGCGGAAAGAGCGGAGCGGATGATCATTCTCGCGGTTGCAACCTTGGTTGCGGTTTTCTGGCAATCAACGACCGTGATGAACGCAAGCATAATCTTGCTTGCGGTACTCTCAAACCTAACCGTTCTGCAAAGAAGCATACACGTCTACAACAAGTTAAAGAAAGGGGGAGTCAGCTGAACCTTAGAATCTTCTTCTCGGCGGCATGCGCGTGCGACGCTCGTTCTCAGCCCTGACTTTCACGACTCCACGATGCACGGCGCATGAAACGCAGTAGTACTTCGTGTCAGACGGCAAAGCAATATAGGCGCCTTTCTGTCGAAGCTCTTTCGCCAACGCGTAATCCACGAGCGAATGCCTTTTAGTGACCTTCTTCGCTTTGTCACGGGGCACCATTGCCCCGCAATTAACACATTGGACAACGCCGCCGCTGCCTTTCCCGCCTTTAGACCTTCCGCGACTCTTACGTTTAAACGGCAACTTATTCTAACCTCTACACGTTCATTCAACAGACAATTGAAGCAACTGCTTTATATATCTGTTCTCAAGCCAAAACAAGCACAAACCGCTGACCGCACACGCTAATTGGACTACTGACCGAAAACAGGTTGAAAAACACGGGGGAGGGGGGTCTGTCGAATACAACAGGCCGAAGACCGTTATATTTAACATACCTTACAGGATCACGCAAGCCAAGCAGCGATCGTGCCTTGAGACACTTTTCTCCTCGGACTCCATGTGACGCCCAAAATTTCCCAGGTCTGGAATCATAAGAAACGGTTGAGTTTGAAGCCGACACAAGCCCGCGCTAGTTTTCTTCCGGAATCCGGTTTGTGTCAAGATATTGTTCGAGCTTTTCTCCCAGTGTTTGTTTCAGCAATCGCATTCGACCACGGAGGTATTCGTCTCTAAGCAGGTCGAAATAGAAGTGGTCCCATCTGCGTCCGTTTACATGATGGATTTTTCTGTAAGTCCCAGACTTCTTGAAGCCGCACGCCGTCAAGGTCTTGTGAGCGCGACTATTATACTCGGCGCTTCCTGCCTCACAACGCTCCGCGTTAAATTGAATGAAAGCCATTTCCAAAAGAGCCACGGTGATTTGGCGACCTATCCCTTTTCCCCACAGATCTTTCTTAGCTATATACGTTCCAATATGTCCGGTTTTCACGCCGCTCCAATCTCTCTGCTCTAGAGTAGCGATTCCAATAGGCTCCTTTGAATCAGCAAACTCGATTATGAAACGCAACTCTTTCTCTTCTTTCACCCATTCATCGAATTGTCTTTCCAGCTGAGCCATGCTCACGAAGTTCAGAGGTTTGCTTCTCGAATACATCATCAATTCAGAATCATTTTCCCACTCGTGCAACAACTCCAAATCCTGCTTTTCCAGCGGCCTGAAAAGCACCTTGCCAAATTGAAACAGAAGCAATCACCTTTCTGAATTACACTAAACTCTACAATGTTATTTAACTTTAACAGACCCTCGAAATGCCTCGTTAAGACAAGAAACGTTAGTTTACTTAAGCAGTGGCTTTGACTTTCCACCTGCCCAAAAATTGTATCTCATCAAATAGAGAGTATGAACAAGCCCATGAGAAGTAGATTAGCATAAGCGAATGCAGGGGCGCGGGAAAAAATGCACAGTAAGATACATCGTCTGCCGGCAAGCACTATAAAGGTTCTCTAGAGCCTTGTTACAGTTGTCCCTTTTCCCAAAAAGGAAACTCGCCTAGAAATAAGCGGGACGGTATCGAGACATCTCCGGATTGGAGAGTAACAAGTTTTAAATCAGAGATTTTCTCTTGAGTTGAGTGGAAACTAAGCTTCAATAAGACATGTTATCTGCACAGGTGAAACAATGGCTGAAATTGGGTTGCGAACCAAAATGCTGGTCAAAGACGTTATGACCAGCCCGACGATTACGATACAGGAGAACGGCACTGCAAACAAGGTTGCAACGCTCATGGACAAACACGACGTGGGCTGCATAATAGTAACCACCAAAGACGCAAAACCCCTCGGCATAATAACCGAAAGAGACCTCGTCGTGAGAGTACTGGCCAAAAACGTCGTGCCAGACACTATCGCAGCCAAAGAAGTCATGACCTCACCACTGATGACCATAGAGCCTGACGTGACAATAACCGACGCAGCTAGAAGAATGAGCAGACTGAACATCCGAAGACTAGGCGTCATGTACAAGGGACAACTCGTCGGCATAGTCTCCAGCAAAGACGTCCTCGCCGTCATGCCCGAACTCTTAGAAATCATACAGGAAAAAGCGCTAATCGAGGGCGAAAACATGGCTGAAGAAGCAAAAAAAGAATCCACACCTCTCGCCGGCAACTGCGACCGATGCGGAGTCTGGTCTGACGACCTAAAAGATGCCGAGGGCGAATTCCTCTGCGAAGACTGCAGAGCCGACTCAGAGAGTGAAAGAGAGGAGTGAGAGGGGATTCTTTGCGTGTCAAAGAAGTCATGGATCCAAAACACCCATTCATTTTCGCGGATGAGTTGGCCACAAAAGCACGAGCCATAATCCGCGATTTCAACTTGAGAATTCTGCCCGTCACAGACGAAAACAAGAAACTTCTCGGAAAAGTCTCCCGCCGAGACATCATGATCATCTCATCATCCGTCTCGGCCATCCTCGTCAAAGGCATTATGACCTCTGCAAAGCACATCGCAACAATCGAAGACGACGCAGCCTCAACCCTCAAAGCAATGCTACGCGTAGACGTGTGGCACGCGCCAGTCGTGAATTCGACAGAGGACAAGACTTACCGAGGAGTTGTAGGACTGGAAACCTTCATCGAACCGTTGATCAGAACAAACCCTGAAAAATTCCTGCGAGACGCCTCTGAAATAATGACCAAAGACGTTGTAACCTGCTCTCCAGATGATGAAGTGGAGAAAATCTGGCGGCTGATGCAGGAGACGCGGTTCGCCGGGTTGCCAGTCGTCAAAGATGGCAAGTTGGTGGGCATCGTAACCCAGAAAGATCTCCTCGAAAGCGGCGCCGCGCTACCCGGATTTGAATCCACCAAGGGACGTTTCCGAGCTTCTCCTAAAGTTTCTTCAGTAATGAATACAAACATGGTGTCGGTGCCCCCATCAACGAAAATAATCAAGATCGCTCGAGTCATGATGGCCAAAAACATTGGAAGAGTACCTGTCAAAGATGAAAAGGGCAGACTGATAGGCATAATCGACCGCGAAGACGTTGCCAGATCGCTTTTTAAATGAGGGAAAACGGTTGAGCAGAGAAGGTTTTAGAAGAAGAATAAGAGGAAAAGGACCGCTTGACCTCAAAACTCACCCCCAGAAAAAACATGAAGGCGAAATACTAACAATAGCCAAGAGTCCAGTTGTCATGGTAGCTCCGACTACACCCATTTATGACGCAATTCAAACTATGACCAAAAAAGGCTTCCGCCGCCTTCCAATAGTCAACCCGGGAACGGGGCACCTAGAAGGAATAGTAACCGCCACTGACATAATCAACTACCTCGGCGGCGGAGAAAAATTCGAAATAGTCCAACAAAAGTATGGTGGCAACTTCTTCAAAGCCATAAACGAGCCCATAAAACTAATAATGACGCAAAAAGTTGTCTCCATAAAGACTTCTGCAAAAATAAGCGAAGCAATAGAAAAAATGAAACAAGCAAGCCTGGGAGGCTTACCTGTAGTCGACGATAAAGGCAGTGTAAAAGCAATAGTCACTGAAAGAGACTTGGCAAACCTTTTCGCCGATAGAACGAGCGGTGTAAAAGTCTCACAATTGATGTCGGAGAAAGTAATTACAGCTCTACCGAAAACGACGATATTTGAAACTGAAAAAACAATGGCAATACAAGGCTTCAGAAGGTTGCCCATAGTCTCTGACGGCAAGGTGATAGCGATAATCACGGCCATGGACATTATACGATTCTTCGGCTCAGGCGAAGTCTTCAGACACCTTCGATCAGGGACAATAATACAAGTCCTGAACACACCAGCCCTTGAGATAGCTTCAAAAACAGTCATAAGCGTAGAGCCAGATGCAGATATTGGTCAAGCCGCGAAAATAATGCGGGAAAAAGACATAGGCGCCGTCCCTGTGGTGAGAGACGGAAAACTTATCGGGATACTAACAGAAAGAGATTTCTTCAAAATAATAGAATAACACTCGAACGTGTGGTTTGTGGGTGAAAAGATAATAAGAAAGGGAAAAACAAGAATCGTGAGGAATCCTGATATGGTTCACGCAGCAGTTTGTTTAGAAAGAAAATATCTCATCGAAGACGCAACTATCGACAAAGTGATTGACGCCTGCCACAAAGCCTTGAAAGAAATGGGTCTGAAAATCACAGAGGAAAAATCAGCCAAGGAAGGAAAAACAACCGTTCTCGCAAAGGAAGGCGCAATAATCCCATTAGTAATGAAGACGCTGCTGTTTCCTTTCAGCATAAGTGACTACGTCAAATCAGCCCAAAGATCCGGCGTGCACGTTGTAATCTCACAAAGCAAGGACGGTATTCTTCTATACTCTTGCGGAATGGCGCTTGAAGAAACCAGTGGAAAACTTGCGAGATACACAAAAGAAGACCTGGTGAAAGAGGTAACCACCACGATGGAAGCATTAGATTTCGAAAACAAGTTCATCAACAAGATCCGGGTAGCCTTCCCCAAAGCCAAGGAAATAGAATAATTCCCACAAGCAAACAGTGCGCTGGTCTACCTGACTCTATGCCCCCTCGTTGTTTCTTGTCGAGGCTCCATGTATATTGACGGTTCCGTGGATGACTCTCCTGCCAGAGCGTCTTTCAAGTTTGTTCCTGATCATTTCCTCTGACTTGTCCCTGCCAAGAAAAACTCCCATAGAATAATGCAAACTGAGTCCAAGCATAGCAGGAATTATGTAATAATAGAAAGACGAAACAGTTGAATTATTCTCAAAACATCTGACAGTTTGTTACAAATCCGTATGGAGATCTATTCACGACTGGGCATTTCTGAACCTAAAAGGCCTAGCTATTTCACTGAAAAGGTTGTTAAGGTCCGAACCTTCATTCCCGGGAACGAAAAAAAAGACGAGATTAACCGTCTCCGCGCCTATTCCTAGTGAAGGAATTTTTCGCGTCCGAGTCAAGTCCGAACCCACAAGTCAAGAAAAACTGCGCGAAGGAACCACGCTAGCCATAAGAAAGGAATGCGACCGCCTCGCGTTTGAAAAGTCCTTAGCTGAAAATCCCGAAAGAATTTGGCTTATGAACCGCCTTCGCAACGTCAAGGCCGAAGGCGTTCTTGACGTGAGAATCCCAAACGAAGACGGCATCATCGCTAAGTCCTATGAAACCCGCAAACACCTGATGCCTCGCCATCAGAGGGACGGAACCCGATTGACTAACCTCATTAAGTACTGGGCTTTGCTCAATTGCTGGACTCGGCAGAAAGAGGAACCTTCGGCCGGAAAAATCTTGGTCGCGAATGAGACGGACGTGGAAGTCGGCTTCCAACTGTACGGCGAAATATGCGAGGCAAACGAGCATTCCGTCAGTCCCGAACTGTGGCAAATATACAAGGAAATCTTCATGAAACACAGAAACGACTATCCCGAAGGGTTTCTATGTGAGGACGTTGGAAGACTGTATTTCGCAGAGTTTCCAAGGCAGTTGAACTATCAACGGCTTAGAAGGGAAATCGTGCCTTCAATGATTAACCCCGGCCTAATAATCGAGGAACCTTGGAAGGAAGACGCTCGAAAAAGAATTCTGAAACTTCCGGCGGACGCAACCTACAAGCAAGTCCAAATGCCCGACGGAACCACTCTTCCACTTCCACTCGCAGACCAAAAAGAAAGAAAAATAGATGACTCCTTCCAGTAAGCCATGAACAAAAAAAACGATCGATAGTGCTTAGCTAGCCTTGCTCTTGAATGATTCTAATAACCATTTCTTGGTGCTCATTCCTTACGTTGACTACGGACGAGAACAGGATCGCGATTGACGCAAATGATGCGATGAAAATCCATACATGGATATTTCGCATGTACTCAATGAGGGAATTGAAGTAGGTCTGATCAACTGAAAAGGGTCCGCTGAGCATCGAAAGGAGCATGGGTCTTACTACAAGATACGCAACTGCCAGACCAAAGAGCATAGTAGAAATTATGGAACACAGTAGATTGATAAGATCCCACCTTCTAGTCAGGTAGTCATACAAGCAGTCATTTTCAATCGTTGTACAACCCCAATAATCAATGTCAGTAACATACGATGAACTTTTTACGTCAATTCCTAAACAGGACAACATTTTTTCTGACTTTCGATAAATCAATCGGCGTCCAAACAAGAAAAGCAGCAAATACCAGATTTGTGTAACCAGAAACCCGATTGCTGGTCCCGAGAAGAATGTTAGGATTGCCGCAACGGCTGCCAAGTTCAGTTCAAATGGACTCCTGAGAAGACCATAGACAATCAATTCGAGGTTAGATAGGAAAAGGAAAATGATAAACAGGAATCCTGGGATCGCATAACGATATGAGAACCAACCTCTGCCAGTAATACTTTCGGGCATATTTCTCATTATTTTGCCTGTTCAGTTCTTAAGGCTTTCACAAGGAAGGGGTAGTTTTATCGCAAACCCAAACCATATAAGGCAAGACCTCAAAGGCAGAAATCTTAAGTCGACACGACAACAGAAAAATAAGGGTAGTAGTTAGGGATTCCACATCAATATGTCGGGGTCGCAATTGAATGATATTCTGGCAGGGCCAGCAACGTCATAATACCAGAGGGTCAAGGTGTGAAAGCCTCTTGAGAGACCTCCTGTAACAGTTGTCTCTCTGTATGAGTGGGCGCTCCAGCTATCCATCCACAGTCCTCCGTCAACGTAGAGTTTTGAGCCGTCATCACTTCCTACCACAAAATGAACAGGTCCATCTCTCTGCATATTGACTATCATGGTCGCTTGGAAACCAATATAGTCTCCGTATGCTTGAAACAGAGCACCGGCCCCGAAATCATTGTCAAACATCGATCCCCAAGTTGACGTCCCAACCGAAGCTCCCCATTGAAGGCTGCCACTCAACGTGTACCATGTCAGAGTCCATCGAGCAAACACGGTGGCTGGTCCAGTGTCGCCTTTCTCGCCCTTTGGCCCTTGTGTCCCCTGTGGTCCTATGGACCCTGTATCTCCTTTTGGCCCCTGTTGACCTTGTATCCCTTGTAATCCTTGTGCTCCCTGAGGACCCGTTGCTCCCGTATCTCCTTTGTCACCTTTATCACCTTTAGGTCCTTGGATTAACGCCCATTGCATAGACGCCAGAACCGAAATAAGGCTCGAAGCTACAATTGCGATGATAAGTCCTACGATGAACATTGTTTTTGATATTCCCAAGTTTTTTCTTTCAGTCATTTACCTATCACCCAAAGCCCAATTTCATATCAGTTTAACCAGTAGATAATACTTGTGGACAAGCACTTTTTACTGCTAGGGGGAGAAAAAGGAAAGGCTTAATGCGTGCTGTACGTACGAATGTCCGCATCGAGTTCATTTAGGGCTTTCAACACGTCTACGCGTGTTTGCCTCAGTTCAATGAGGATCTGTTCAAGAATCCGTATCAGTTTTTCGTCTTCGCTCATCGTTATTTCTCCTTAACCCTCATTCTTTCCTCGAAAAACTCTTTTCGCAAAGCCTCAGATTTCTCATCGATCAAAGTTTTCAATTCTGAAAGTTGTCTATCCTTTTCATTTATCGTTTTTCTCAGGTCAGCTATCGTCTGCTCGATTTCGCTCACCTTTTCGGCGAGAACCTTGACGCCGCCGTTGACTTGGGGCTTGATGTTTAGAAACTGGTCGTACAGTCTGGGGTATTTTTCCTCTATGATTTCTTTCAGTCGCAGATACATCGAATCCGAATGGGATATCTGTTTTCCGCAAACGTACTTGGCTTCAAGTTCCGAAAATCCGGCCCGCAACAGTGAGTTAAAGGTCCAGCCTCGAATTCTGTGAAAACGGACGTTTCCCGTCGTCACTAGGTTGCTTTGTTTCGCCAACGCCTTCAATCCCTTATCTATCCCGCTTTTGGTTATATTAACGGCGTTTTCGCTCTTGTTTTCGGCAAGCCAGATTTTCAAGTCTGAAATCGCTAAGGGATTCAAAACGATCAACAGCCAAACCCAACGAAAGCGCACCCCCAATGACCACAACAGAGCCGTAACCCAAGATCAGAACCCCGAAACCAGCAGCCAGAATTAGAGTTGCGATCAGAAGGGGTTCGGGTCCATGCCACTCTAATGTGAACGTTGAGAAAATCGCATACAAATACAGGGCTACAGCCAACGTGAAAAATAATGCAAGCAGCATTAGTTGCTTCTTGGTTCTTAAGGCTCAATCTCAAGATATTCATTTCAAGTCTCCTATTTATGTTCCTAACCTTCACAGCTGATCACATTCTTTCGGTTTGCATTAATATTAGTTGAGGAGGCAATGCATAATTAGGTAAGCTTTAACGCCTTGTTTTCTCTTAATAAGACAAAAAGAACGGCGATAAACTTGATTGTCGACCTTGTCCTAGCAAACACAAAAGCTTACATAAAAAGAGCGATAGTGGACTGCAGCATCGCGATCGATGGGAGCAAGATTTTCAAGATAGGCAAACAGACAAACATGCCTAAAGCCGATACAAAAATCGATCTCAAGAGACTCTTGGTCTTGCCAGGACTAATCGATGTCCACGTCCACCTTAGAGATGAAGGAAAAGCGTACAAAGAAGATTTCCACAGCGGGACGGCCGCTGCTGCAGCAGGCGGCATAGCAACGGTCTTTGACATGCCCAACAATGCTCCTGTTACGATGAACACCGAAGCCCTCAGGAACAGAATGAAGATCGCTGAAAGCAAAATCTTAGTCAACGTCGGTTTCTACTCTGAATTTCCAAAAGACATCCAAGAAATCGAAGGAATAGTAAGCCAAGGTGCTGTAGGCTTCAAGCTCTTCATGGCTGAACAAATCGGCGGAGCAGACATTCACGACGATCAAGCTCTGCTGCAAGCGTTCAAGTCAGTCACCAAACTCAGTAGGCTGACTGCCGCTCATACAGAAGACGAGACTTCCTTGAAAAGAGCTGAAGACAAGTTAAAGCGAAACGGCAGAAACGATGTTACCGCCTTCCTCAAGGCACACTCAGAAGAAGTTGAAGTGAAAGCTGTAGAACGATTGCTCAATATCGAGAGCAAAACGGGTATGCGTCTGCACTTCTGCCACGTTAGCACGGAAAACGGATTGGAAAGGATCGTTGAAGCAAAGAAGTCAGGGATGCCAGTGACCTGCGAGACTACACCTCATCATCTGTTCTTGTCCGCTGAGGACTTGAAGCGGATTGGTGCATCGGCATTAACGATGCCGCCGGTTCGGGGAAAAAACCATATTGCTGCTTTGTGGAGTGGGATCAGAAACGGTTCGATCGACATTATAGCCTCAGACCACGCTCCCCACACGATAGAGGAAAAAGAGGCACAGTCGATATGGGACGTTAAAGTCGGGATCCCAGGATTGGAGACAACGCTCTCTCTGATGCTTACCGAAGTCAAACACGACAGGCTGACGATAGGAGACTTGGTCAGATTAATGTCAGAGAATCCTGCCGAAATCTTCAGGTTAAAAGGCAGAGGCAGTTTGAACGAGGGAAACACCGCTGACCTGACAGTCGTGGATCTAGGCCGAAAATACAAGATTGATTCTTCGCTTTTCCATTCGAAAGCAAAGTACTCGCCATTTGACGGCCGCACAGTCGAAGGAAAAGCCTCCAAAACATTCGTCAACGGCCAACTAATCATGGATGAAGATGAAATCGTCGCGAAACCGGGAAGCGGAGAGATAATTCGAGGAAGCTAATGGATGAAGTTCATAGTCGACGGAATGCTCGGAAAACTATCTCGCTGGCTTCGCATTCTAGGACACAACGTGAAATATTCAAACAATCTCGACGACGCTCAACTGTTCACCATAGCCAAGAAGGAGAGGAGAACTCTGCTCACAAGGGATTTCGAACTCTACCGACACGCCACGGCCAAAGGAATGGATGCCTTTTACGTGGAAGGAGAAACAGGGGAAGAAAGGCTGGCAGCGCTGGCTAAGAGGTACGGCATGGACTTGGATATAGACATGACAATTTCCAGATGTCCAAAATGCAACACCAAGGTGAAACCAATTACCAAGGAAGAAGCCGCAGGCAAAGTTGAGAAAAGCACTTTTGAACACTATGATGAGTTCTGGAACTGTCCAAAATGCGGTCAAATCTATTGGCAAGGCGCCCATTGGACCCGGATCAGAAGAACGCTTGAAGTGGCACAAGAAATTCTTGAAAATTCAAAGAAAAATTAGAAAAAAAATAGTGTAGGTCTCAGTTTTCTTCCAGAAGCCATTTCAACGGAATGTCTTGGAAGGTTCCGTCAGGCAATGTCCTTCTAATCGTCATCGGTAGAATTCCCGCGTAGAGTTCTTTTAGAGCTATGTCTATCGGGCTTGGAAAGCCTTCTGAAATCTCGATAAGTATGGGAGCGCCCATCGATATCTGAAGTGCTCTGGCTCCCACTACTCTTGCCTTCTCGAAACGCGTTATCTTTGGCGGTCCCACTGTGATTTTCTTTTTTTCAGACGTGTTCTAGTACTCCCCCATTCCTGGGTAACCGCCTCCCGGCATGCCTCCTGGGCCTCCGGGTGGGGTTGGAGGAGTTCTCATTTTTCCAGCAGCAATCACGTCGTCGATTTTGAGTATCATTGTTGACGCTTCGGTTCCCGATTTGATTATTTGTTTCTTTACCGCAAGCGGTTCGAAGACTCCGGCTCTGGACATGTCTTGCACTTTTCCAGCAACGACTTCTATTCCGGCCCATGTTTCTCCTTTCTCATGTCTTGATCTCAGCTCGGACAGTATGTCAATCGGGTCTAGACCTGCGTTTTCAGTGAGTGTTGTCGGCACAGCTTCAAGGGCCTCTGCGAAAGCTCTGACCGCAAGTTGTTCTCTTCCGGGCAGTGTCTCTGCATATTTTTTGAGCATGCGGGATACTTCAAGTTCCGGCGCTCCGCCTCCGGCAACTATCTTTGGTTCCTCAATGACGTCTCTGACCACGCACAGTGCGTCGTGTAATGAGCGTTCGGCTTCGTCGACTATGCGTTGCGTTCCGCCCCTTATCAGAATCGTAACTGCCTTGGGGTGTTTGCATCCTTCGATGAAAGTCATTTTGTCATCGCCTATCTTGCGTTCTTCAACAAGAGCTGCATAGCCTAGGTCTGCTGAAGTTATAGAATCTAGGTTTGTGACGATTTTTCCTCCCGTGGCTTTTGCAAGTTTCTCCATGTCTGACTTCTTGTTCCGTCTGACTGCAAGTATTCCTTTTCTCGCCAAGAAGTGTTGAGCCATGTCGTCGATGCCTTTCTCGCATAAGACGACGTTTGCACCTGTCTTGGCGATTTTTTCAACCATGTCCCGTAGCATATCTTCTTCTTGCTTCAGAAATGCCTCCATCTGCTCTGGGCTTTCAATGTTGATTTTTGCATCAAACTCTGTCTTTTCAATCTCAAGTGCACAATCAAGCAACGCTATCTTTGCCTTTTCTACACGCTTTGGCATCCCTGAATGCGCAATGTCCTTGTCCAAGACTATGCCTTGAATGAGCTTCGTGTCTCCGACGGATTCTCCTGGCTTCTTTTCAACTTTTACATCGTCAACGTCTACCTTGTACTTGTCACCGTCCTTCTCCGCAACTGCAAGGATTGCTTTGACAGCTATGTCAGCGAGGTATTCTTTGTGCTCCGCTACGAGCTTGCTAGCCATAGAAGTGATCGCGACTTTCTTGATTTGATCTTGTGACTCCAAATTCACGGGTATTGCAATCTTTTCCAAGACTTCCAATGCTTTTTCAGCGGCTTTCTTATATCCGTCAATTATTATGGTGGGGTGAACGCTTTTCTCAATCAGTTCCTGAGCCTTGTTAAGCAATTCACCAGCTATTATTACGGCCGTCGTTGTTCCGTCGCCAGCTTCATTGTCCTGTGTCTTAGCAACTTCCACCATCATTTTGGCTGCTGGATGCTGAATGTCCATCTCATCCAGGATAGTGCGTCCATCGCTTGTTATCGTCACATCGCCAAAGCTGTCAACGAGCATCTTGTCCATTCCCTTCGGTCCGAGAGCGCTCTTCACTGTCTCAGCCACTATTTTTGCTGCTTCAATGTTTGTGTGCTGAGCTTCTCGTCCTCTGGAGCGGCTTGAACCTTCCTTCAGTACTAAAACTGGAACACCGCCAGCTTGTTGTGATGACAAATCATTCAACCTCCTTAATGCGTCACAAAGAAAAACAGCATTACAATATAAGTATTTCTAAAAGGATAAGTAGAAAGCTAGATTTTAAAGCGTAAACTCTCAAGAAAGCGATCACAAGCGCGGCTTGAGCATGGTTTTCAACCCGACCCCCGTCAGCACGATCACGGCGCTGCTATCTCTTGGCACTTCTCCGCTGTTCAGCTGTTTCTTGTAAGCTGCGTAGGCAACAGCTGAGCTTGGTTCAACAAAGAAGCCTTTCTTAGCGAGATCAGTGAAAGCTTCCAGTATTTCATTTTCCTCAACTATGGCAGCATCGCCGTTGACTTCCTTCAAGTTCTTAACCATGAGGCTGAGCAATGGGGGATTAACACTGACTAAGGCGTCAGCAACAGACGTGATTTTTTCAGGAGGTTCGTATTTCGTGCCTTTCATGTGATGATAAAGCGGCGAAACTTGCCGTGTCTGAGATGCTACTATTCTTGGCATTGTCTTTATGGCTTGAGAATTCTTCAGATGCTTCAAACCACTTATCACGCCTAAGAGCAGAGTTCCAGCCGAAACAGGCAAGTAAACGCGTTCTGGCAGCTTCCAACACGATTGTTCGGCCAATTCATAGGCAAGACTCCGTATTCCATCCCTGAAAATGGGATGAAGAATGTGGCCCACATAAAATTTCCCGCTTTCAATTTTCTGCGCATCTTCCGCAACTTTGGCTCGGCTACCCGAAACTTTGACAACGTCAGCCCCATAGAATCGGATCTGATCGAATTTCGGACCGGCCACCATCTCGGGGACATAAATCTTCGCTCTCAAACCTGCACGGGCAGCGTATGCAGCCATAGAAGCACCAGCGTTGCCTGAGGAATCCTCAGACACGTAACCCGATTTTTCTTCCATAAGCCTGTGCAAAGCAGAAACCAATACCGATGAACCTCTGTCTTTGAAGGAACCTGTTGGATTCAGGCTTTCAAGCTTGAAGTAGACCTTATCTGAAAACTCGACTAAAGGCGTCCAACCTTCTCCAAGAGTCACAATCTCATGTTCTCTCACATAAGGGAAAAACTCCGCGTATCGCCAAACACCATAATAACTTTTCCGAATTCTGCTGATTTCAAAATCAAAACGAATCTGTAGGTCTAAGGGATGACCACACGAACCGCATCTGAAGTCAAGCAGATCCTCAGAAGACCGACCGCACGCAGAACACTTGACATCGTACCCCATCCAGACACCAGCAGCATCCAGCAATTCTACGAATCAACATTTCAACCCTCTTCTTATACTTTCCATGCGTACTGCAATCTTGTGCTAGCCAACGCTATCGCCTAACAAAGCCCCAAGTCTATCCCTCAACACCGATCGCACAGGTTCAAGCCCCAATTGAAGTTACCAAAAAACATTACCGAAAACGTTACCGAAAAAACGTAGGGGGGTATCAATTATAACAGGTCGAAACCCGTTATATTTAAAATAGACAGGGCATGGAAAAGCATGGACTTTGTGACACTAAAACGCGACAATAAGTGACAAAATTCAGTTTTGGCCCGCACTTGGCCCGCATTTGGCCCGCACTTTGAAAAAAGCGCATGGGAAAAGCATGGAGAGTTAATGAATATATAAGGTTAAGGGTTGGCTGCGGGCCACTTGCGGTCCAGTGTCACAGATGTTGAAAACTTAGCCGCTACACGAAACAATTTTCTGAAACAGAAAAAAGTTAGTCGATCGATCGACTCTGTATAAATGTCCGTATAGAGAAAATCTAATAAGGACAGACGTATTAATGGTACAAGGGACCGTAACAGTGACCTGAGATGGTAAGTCGATTGATCGTTGATCTTCCTGACGATTTGAAGAAGCGTTTAAAGAGCTATTGTGCCAACAATGGAATCACCATACATGATGAAGTCTTGACTATGATCTGTCAGACTCTCGAAAGCTATGAGGAAGCGGTGACTAGCGAGCAGAATCCACAAGGACAACCGCAACCACAAACACCTATTCAGACGACTGATTCCGGTCAGCAAATCAAGGACTCAGATGTTGAGCCGACAGTCAGAAAGATGTTCGGTTTGAAGGAAAAAGAGAAAGAGAAACAAGATTTCACTGACCCTTTGAATATCGGACTCTTCTAAGGTGATGTTGCTTGCTCACTGAAAATGAGATAAAAATCTTGGCCGAGACAATTCTTGAAGTCATAGAGACAAAACTGTCTCCTCTCAAGGAAAAGGTTGAGAGAATAGAGAAGGAGAAGCCAGATCGGGTAAGTCAGGCTGATCTTGAGAATTTTCGTGGGTCTCTAAAGGCTGACTTTGAAACCGTAGGTTCTGACATCACTAACACGATAGGATCATTGACAACACTTAAGGATGATACTGGAAAGAAATTTCACGTTGCTGCAAAGGTGATAGGGCCAATGATACTCATTTTGAGGAAAAAATTAGGCGCAAACGTATGTGACAAGGACATCCAAGGTCTAGCTCTCTTAATGAATGAACCAATGCCAGAAACGGAAGGCTTGAATCGAGATCAACTAAACGAACTTTTTGAAAAGACTTGGAAGGAAACATAGGGAAATAGAGGTGAAGAGACTTGACGAAGATGGAACCCAACGAATGCCGATGCACCAAGAAAGGCATTCAATACTGCAACATTCCCGGAATAGGTGTTAGAATCAAAGGAAAAGGCGAATGCACACCAAAGGCACCAAGGACAGAAGAAACAAAAGAGACAGAGTGATCTTACATTGAATGAGAAGGCGAAGCAACCGAAACAACGAAAAACCATTGGTAAAACCGCGTTTGAAACCACAAATCAAGCACTCGTTAGTATGTTCCATGATACTGTTCATATGCTTGAAGAAACTTTGAAGTCGGGAAAACTGAATCCGGCTCAAGGTCTTTTAGGTATGATGATGGTTGCTGATTTGTTGCATGGGGGAGCTTTGACCGTTGCCAACAGTGAACGGCCTTACCTTGTTGGAGCTAAAAGTAAGTATTACGCGAAATTAGATGCTATTGGAGCAACAGACTTCTATCCGATTCGAGGCCTCAACATTCTGGACATAGTAGGTTCGTACTTTGGTATTCAAAGTGACATAGAGGAAAACAAGGTTGGACAGATGATCACGACAGAAGTCTATATGAACGCTAACTGTCCTCATGTGTTCCCGAAGTTCTTGAGTGATGAAGCCTACGCGAAAGTCTTTGTTATGGCCGAATTTTTGTCTCATTCGGACGTAGTAATAAAAACAGCACTAGGCGTTAAAACATTCGTTGAAGCAAGCGCGATTCCAGTTTCAACTTTGGCGGGTGCGGTCGAATCAGTAGGAAAAGGAATTGAGGCAGCGACACCGTCAGGAGCGCAAATGAAAAACCTTCTGCCTCTACTGAGGTGAACGGTTAGGCTGAATTAAAATCCGTGTCAAGAGCCGGTTAGAACGGCTCAGACGCGGCAGACACACACTAGAGGCGAATTGTCTATGTTTTGTAAGACCGTTTCTGACTTAAAGATTTTTCTGTTGTTTGGCGAGGTCAAACCATGACCGACCATAAGAGACCTGATTATCGTATTCGATTCAGTGAAGAGTTTTGGAAGTTTGTCCATGCGCGTTGTGGAGATGTGGACGACGCTGGCGAATGGATAGAGAAACAAGTCAAGGCGAGCATTAGAAAAGAAGGAAAAGAACAAGCATTACTGAAAGAGATCGAGAGACTGAAAGCACAGCAGCCTCAATGTCAGCCCGAGGCTACGACACACGATTTAGCAGTCAGAGAGAAGTCTCAAGAAACTCAAACTCAAGACGCAGAATCCTCAGTATTGACAGTGACAGAAATTATTTCACCCAACACACAAACCGTTATAATCGGCGGCAAAGAGGTCAGAGTCTCAAGCAGCCAAAAAGAGAAAAAAGTCTTAGGAAAAGACGGACAGTGGACTTTTAGTATGAATGCTGCTGGCAACCTATCTTTTCTTGATGATGTCGGAAAACTTGGCGTATTCTATACACGCGCGCGCGAAATGGAACGCAACAAGGTCAGAGCTGAGGGACTTAGAGAACGTGAGGAAATAAGGCTACGCATGAAAGCTAAGGCTGACTACATCGCATGGGTGAAAAGAACCGATATAGATGTTGTATTGAAGTGGTCACTCCCAAAGTACGGTGCTGACTCAATGAGGCGCGAATTACAGGAAGATGGACTTTTGAGTCAAGAATTCATAAACAAAATCGATTGGTGGGAGAGGCTACGCACGCTTACATCAACTGAACTGGATACCCTGTTAACAGAACACGGTAGTGAGAGGGTTAGCGAGGTACTACAGAGTTGGGGACTTTTGAGTCAGGGAATCGAAGACAAAATCGGTATCTGGAAGCGCGCGCATCCATCAACAGTGATGGAACAGCGAACAGGCGGCGAGGCCAACCGCACATTTCACAATGAAACGCCCTCGGAACAGCAAGTCAAAGAGAAAAATGAGTCTAGCGCACCTATGCGATGGTGTAACGCTGAACAGATGTTGGTTCCTTCCTCAACGTGTGAAAATGTTTGCATGCGCGTAAACTGCAAGAACTGCAAGAATCTAAAGGCTAAAGAGCCATCCGTCTCAGTTCAGCAGCCTCAGATTCAACGGTCTTCACAATTCAAATGTCCAGCTGGTAACAACGTTCATCCAGAGGCTTGTTTGACGTGCCAACAAAAACGGTTAGAGCCTAGATGTCCAAAGATAAGCAAATACGCGCCTAAAAAAGCCTGATTCCTTCTAGGTGGACAGTACCCAAGTCTGCTAAACGCCGGCAGCCAGGGGGCGCGTTATCGGGTTTCGATTAGCTTCTCTGAAAGCCAAAAATTCACCAATGCACTAGCCGATTTGATGCCTCTGTTCCTAAGTTCTGCCTTATGCTCTTTATAATATTTTTGCATCTGTTCCCATCTGAAAGCTGGAATCGTCACACTTTTATGGCCTTCCTTCGGCATAGATCCCACAACCTTTTCACATGATGTTACTGTTACGGTTCTTTATTAATAACGGTTTTTTGGAATGGTAGTATGATCGATGCGATGATTAGACTTCATAGATTCTCTTGGTCTTCTCTCGTTCTCTGTCAAGTCTCATGGATTCTCGTAGCATACGGACATCAGCATAGTTTAAGATTTCCTCAGTTTTACGCTTTTTTCGGGTTCTTTGATTCCTTCTTGTCATAGGCCTCTTTGTCTCCCTTGACTAGATCAAAAAGGTATTCTGAGACTGAATCGTAACCTAGAAGATGCGCTCGATATTGTGCCCATGCCCATAACTCTTGATCGACTACATAGATGTTGGTTCGCTTCTGTTTTCTCACCACAACCGTCACCATTCTCTTGTTCACCTCACAGTTTTTAATTCTTGCGTCGATTCTTGATAGTGGTTACAGTTACTACAAAGGTAGTAAGACTTAAATCTCTTGCGGTGTAATAGTTGTAATGGTAGTAACCAAAAGAAGGTTGTGGTGAATGAGCAAGCGTGGAAGGGTTCCCCTAGAAATCAAATTTGGAGAAGTCCGTTTCAAGGCACTTCTCAATACTATCTCCATTCAAGACTTAGCCGAACAAATTTGTCCCCATGAAGTCGATCAACAGAAAAAGAGAAGCTGCAAGGCGTGCAAGCGTGCAATCTATCGAGCCTCTAAAAGACTGAGAGAGAAGGACAAGCAGGAAAAGACTTTTGCGCCCATTGACGATTTTGAGAATATTCCTGAGATCAAGCAATATGTGGCCTACAGTGAAGCTAAGCATCTGAGCCGAAAGGATGTTTCTCACCATCGGAATCGGTTGCGAAGGATGTGGTTTTGGGTTAGAGAGAATCCAGAGTTTGCAGACAGTCAGCGGCCTATCATGTGGGAAGAGAAGCATATTCAGTATATTTTGAAAAAGGTCGGAGAGCTAGAGGTAAGCCGCTATCACTGGATTCAAGCCCTTCGACGTTTTTATGAAGCCAACAAGCGAAGCGACATGTTGAAACATCAGCTGCTTAGAGCGTGTGGAAAAGACCTGAGAAGTCCGAAAGGCCCTAAGAGAATCAAAGACCGGTTTACCATTGAAGAATTTAAACAAATTCTGTCAGTCCTCAATGATGACGAGGCGTTCATAGTCAAAATGCATGTTACTTTAAAGTGTAGAGAAGGAGACAGAGGGCATGGCAGCCTTCTGGACCTGAAATGGCATGACATCAATTGGGAAGACACTTTCTACGGCTTTCCAATGGTGACGGCTACCGTTTTTGAGCCAAAGACGGGCGGCGGCACTTTATGGGAACATTGTCCTATTGACTTGTGGTTTGCAGACCTCAGCAGCAGATTGAAAGAGAAACATCAAGAAGAGAACGGAGATTATGTTTTCCCTGTCACGTACGATGAATACACGACGATCTGGAACAAGATCAGCGATGCCACAGGCCAAGACTTTCAACCCCACGATTGCAGACGCAGCCCTAGCGGATGGCTTAGAGACTTAGGACTTTCTGATTTAGCGATTGGACAGTATGACGCCCAAAGCGGTCGAGCGGTCGGCCTTGCCGGTGTCGGTTGGAAAAATGCAGTAATCTACTTTCAACGCTACGGAAAAATGAATCCTCTAGCGATCTATGAAAGGAAACAGCGTCTTGATACTTCAATGTTCAATGGCCTAGTCAACAAAATTGTGGAACAAAAAGAACGGAGGTGAGATGATCAAAAAGAATATAGAGTTTGAGTCGGTAACTATCCAAGTGCCTAAGAACGTGATGAATCTTCTAAGAGACTGTGCAGAACACGGTTTGGGAATGATGGCTGACGAATACTTGAAATGTTGTATCTTGCAGGCCGTTAAAGCTGATCTTGACACTGGCGATGTTTTCACTGTCGAAGCTGAGGAGATCGTAAGGCTCTATGACTTGAATCCGGCTCTCTCCATTGTACCGTGACAGAATCCGAAACACAAACACTCTTTCCCTTTTTTCATTTTTCCTTGCAGCTGTAGGGCGAATCCCTGAGATTTATAAAGAACCGTTACTCTAACCATATGTGAAGGTTGTGGATCTGTGCCGAAGGAAGGTCATTTGAGTGTGACGATTAAAGTGTATCTTTGGGATCAAATAGAAAGCTATTACAACGCCCATAAGAAGGAGCTGAGGCAGAAAGGCATCAAAAGCCCAACTGGGCTCATCACCTATTGTTTAGAGCATTATGACTTTGAGAAGTTATTCCAAGAAAAGCCTTCCTGACGATCTCCGATCTGGCCTTCTCATTTTTTTTGCGACGACGACGAATCCAAGGTACAAATTTTTCGCGCGAAACGACGGAAAACTTGAAGACTGAAAAAGCGGTTCTTTGTAATCAATTTGTCACAAAAGCATGGTATGACGACAATAAAGCACGGTAAAAGCCTTTTATTTAACATACCTCGATGGCCCACACCAAGCCGCGACGGCGATGCTCAGAAAAAAGACGGGCGACTACTAATTTGGTGACCTCTCGGACACCACAAAACTGACATCCCAACAATAAGCAGAAACCTCGTACGGCGCGCACTGACTTGCACGATTCGCGGCTGAAAAAGGAAAGTCAAAGCTGAAGTCCCGCTTTGAAAGCGTTGATGTTGGTCTCGACTGTTTTTGCCGAAACGTTCTCCCCGATACTCTTCTCCATTGACTGAGGCCTAACTATTTTTGTTATTTTCGTGAAAACCCCAAGCATAACCATGTTCGCAAACAAGGCTTCTCCAAACGCTTTCTTCGCGGTTTCCGTGATCGGCACCTTGTAAACTTTCGCTTTCATTTCCGGTACGACCGTGACACTGCTACTGTCTACTATCAGAATACCCGTTTCCTTCAAATCCTTCAACAATGCATCAAGCGCCTCCTGATTCATCGCCACCAGCACGTCACATCTCCTGACCGCTGGAAAATTTATCTTTCCTTCTGAAACTATCACTTCGCTCTTGGCCAAGCTTCCTCTCGCCTCAGCCCCGTACGCCTGTGTCTGCAAAACATTCTTCCCATCAAAGACCGCAGCCTTTCCAAGTATCTGCGCAGCCAAGACCACGCCCTGCCCACCGCTCCCACCCATCCTAATCTCAGTCTTGCTTGCCGTTTCCTTTTGCCTCCTTCATCATCGCGTAAACCGCTTCCACGAGTGTTAGGCGTCTGCTCGCCACGAATTCGCCGACAACTATCTTACCTTCAAGCTCTTCCGGACTCATTTTTTCCGCCTCTTCAACTGAAACAGCGTTTTCTTTGAAAGACTTCAACATTTCTCCAACATTCTTGAACCCAACCCTTCTCCCGTAGGCCGTTGGACAATGAGTCACAACTTCTATGAACCTGAACCCGGGCGTCTGGAGCGCTTTCTTGATCGCCTCCTTCAACTCCCTCAGATGTGCCGTCGTCCAACGCGCGGAATACGCCGCCCCCGCGGCGACTGCCAGCCTTGTCGCATCCAATGGATGTTCGAAGCTTCCGTACGGGGTGGTCGTCGTCTTCGTCTTGAATGGTGTCGTCGGAGCCACCTGCCCCCCAGTCATCCCGTAGACCATGTTGTTCCCCATTATGACAAGGATGTCTGTGTTCCTTCTCGCAGCGTGTATGAAATGGCTTAGGCCTATTCCGACTATGTCTCCATCTCCGCCGAAGACAACCACGTTCAAGTCTGGACGCAGAAGTTTTATGCTCATAGCGGGCGGAATACTTCTCCCATGAAGCGTGTGAACCGAATCCGCGACAAAGTACGGGGAAGGAATCCACGAAGAACAGCCTATTCCACTAGTGAAACAGAACTTGCTCAAGTCTTCGTGACCCAGTTCGTGCACAGCCCTGAGAAAAGTGTCCCCGAGCGAAAACAGCCCGCAACCCGGACAGAACGGCAGCTTCAAATCCCGCATGTACTTACGGCTTGAAAACGCTTCAACCATTCTACTTGCCTCCTTCCAAGACCTTGGCAAAAACTTCTTCAGGCGTAATCAGTTCCCCTCCACCAATCTTGTTAAGCGGAATCACTTTTGATTTGCACGCGACTCTCTGAACCTCGCGGACGACTTGACCCAAATTCATCTCCGGCACAACTATTTTCTTAGCGTTTCTGCCCAGTCTTTCAACCGCTTTATCCGCAAACGGCCAGATCGTCTTCAAACGGACGTGACCCACTTTGATTCCGTCTGCTTCTGCAAGTTCAACGGCCTCGTAAACTGCACGCGACGTGCAGCCGTAAGAAACCACTCCTACGTCGCAGTCGTCAACGTTGTGGTTCTCCACTTCCACGATGTCATCCGCGTGATTGTTGATCTTAGCATTCAGCCTTTCCACCATCCTTCTGTGCACGACGGGGTCCTGTGTAAATCGAACCCCGTATTCATCATGAGTTGAAGCCGTAACCGCGACGTTGAAGCCTTCGCCCACCGACGGCATCGGTGCGACCTCTTCTGACCCGAAGAACGCTTCATCATCTGGCCCAGGCCTCTTGCGATTAACGATCGATATCTGCCTGAGAGACGGTACAGTTACCTTTTCACGCACGTGGGCCACAGTCTCATCTGCCAATAAAATCACGGGCGTTCGGTATTTCTCCGCCAAGTTGAAAGCCCTTATAGTGAGTTCAAACATCTCCTGCACCGAGTTAGGCGAAAGCACGATTGCCGCGTAATCACCATGTGTTCCCCATCGTGCCTGCATAACATCTCCCTGACTGCATTTCGTCGCCTGTCCCGTGCCTGGCCCAACCCTTTGAACATCGACTACCACACAAGGAGTCTCAGTCATGAAACCCCAACCAATAGTCTCTTGCATCAAGCTGAAACCTGGACCGGAAGTGGCAGTCATAGCCTTCTTCCCTGCCCAGCTAGCCCCCATAACCGCGCCTATCGACGCCAACTCATCCTCCATCTGCATAAATACGCCGTCTACTTGTGGCAGGCGCTCTGAAAGACTTTCAGGTATTTCGTTAGAAGGCGATATTGGATATCCAGCGAAAAATCTGCAACCAACAATTATCGCGGCTTCCACGCATGCCTCGTTTCCTGACCAAAAATAGATGCCCGGTCTACTCATTATACCATTTTCTCCTGATCACTTAGCTTGCATTAACGATGAACTTATTTAGGCATTTCTTATTTCGTTAACAAATCGATCAGTATTCCAGGAAAAATCTAGCAGGCGTAGCGAAGTAGTATCTGAAATCAGTTTTTCTTAGACCCAAGCTAGAGGGAGCCGGCCAGCCTTGTCGCTTTCTCGTAAGCATCGATTATCATCTCAATTACTTTGCTCCAACGAAACGTAGTTTCTATTCTTCGAATTGCGTTTTCTCTCAATTTGAGTCCGTATGAAGGCTGCCTTAGAGCAATCCTTCTAAGGAAATCGTTAGATATGGCCTTCGAGATTTCTTCGACTTGTGGACGTTCTGCTCCGCCTGCTTTTTGGAAACTCTCTGACATCATCTCAATCGCTAGCATTGAGGAGAGGGCTTTTCCAAGGCTTTCATAATCATTCTTTGGAACGAGAATCCCGGTGCCGTTTTCAACGTCTTGGTTCACGTCTACAACTATTTCTTTTAGCCCTCCGACTGCTGTGGCAACGACTGGATTTCCCGTTGCCATGGCCTCAAGAGCCATTATGCCGAACGGTTCCCACTTGCTCGGGCAGACAAAAACATCCGAAGCCAAATGTGCAAGAGAGTAAATGCTAGGCGCCCTACCGAGAACTATTCTTAACGACTGCTTGTATCTTCTCGTCAGTCTAGCGGATTGATTTATCAAGTTGATTTCTTCTCCAAGAGGCAAAAGCAAGAGAACGAATTTGGCTGTCGGCACTCTTTCTAAAACGTAAGGCATAGCCTTGAACAGAATGTCTACCCCTTTCTGTTCAGATAATCTCCCAGTCATCAGAATCATGGGACCATCTTCACTAAAGGACCGAAGCTTCCCATTCCCAATGAACGGTGCGCTTCTAAAGTCTGCTACAGTTTCCCTGACTTTTTCCTCATCCAATATCGGCTCTTCTGGTCTGAGTTCACCAATGGCTTTCGTTAAGAAGTATTTCCTAAGATCGTGTCGTTTGATTTCGGTCAGTCCCAAAGTGCTTCTTGCGTCGCCTCCGATCTTTGTCAAGACCGTTTCGAGCATTGTCTTTTGATTCCAGTCGCATCCATTCCAGTGGAATGTTGACTTTCCTTTACAGCCTTCACCTATTTGTCTAATGACTTCATCTTGCAAGTAAGTGCGACTCACGCTTGCGAGGACGTGAGACTCAATAGCGCCGAAGGATTCCAGTTTAAGCCTCGCTTTCCTCAGGGCAGTCTTGTGAGACATTTCCATTTTTGCATCATGCAGGTAAACTTGATGAGGCTTGTTTTCTATGCCGCACCAGTTTTCACCGACATAGTTCCATGAACATTTCTTGCCGCTCAACAAGTGTATCGTGAGAACTAGGGCTGCCTTCTGATTGTATTTTTCGAGCTTCTGTTTGACCAAGACTGCAGCCGGTATCGCATGATAATCATGGGCATGAATCACATCCGGAAGGGTTTGGCTCATATCGTGCAAGTTGTCAACGTAGCCAGAGATTCCTCTCGCCAATAATAGCGATTTGTCCTCGATGAGACCCGGTCGGTAGACCGTTTCATCATCCAAGATACCGCTTGCAGCATCGTTCAACCCGCAGAAAAGGACTACCTTAAAGCCGTCTAGAGAACCTGTTTGGATTCCAATCTCATACCGAAAAGGGCTTCTATAAGGTAAGAAGATGCTTTCCTTAACACCTCCCCTGATTGGGATGCTGCCCTTTTGAAGACTCAGCTTTTCCTTAACGTCACGCTTGGTGTAGACTCCATGGCTGGGCATGAACAAAGTAATATCGAAGCCTCGACTTGCTAGTTGCTTTGCTATGTTGTAGACTGCTTCGCCCAAGCCACCGACCTTGACTATTCCAGCGCACTCAAAGGAAAATATCCATACTCTTCTCATTCGAAACATCTCGCTGATGATGCGTGTAAGAGTTTTTCATATATCTCAAAGTATTTTCTGCTTGAGGTATCCCATTGGAATACCGTTTCGCATCTGGTTCTTCCATTTTTACGCATCCTCTCAATTATCTCAGGGTTCTCTTCGTAGAGCCTGAGCGCTTTCCTCATGCCATCCAAAAGAGCCGTGGGGCTCCCCTTTTCCACCAGAAACCCAGTCGCTTCAGCCGGTTTCTCATCATAAGAAATGACGGTGTCCTTGATTCCGCCCGTCCTGCTGCCTATTGGCACACATTCGGATGACATGGCCTCTAGCTGAACAAGCCCAAACGGTTCGAATAGACTCGGGACCAACGCGAAATCCGCGCTGCAATATATGTCGCGCACGGCTTCTTTCGAGAGAAGCTGATTGATGGCCCTTAGTTTCGAAGGCTGTTTCGTTTCCAACTCTTTTGACTGCTTTTCTAATTTCTTGTCTCCGACCCCGACAACTATCATTTTCGCGTTTTCCACTTTAAGAAATTTCTCGCTTGCCTCTAGAAGGACATCGACTCCTTTTTGCACTGGATCAAATCTCCCAACGTATGTATAGAATACGCCGTCAGCGAGCCCGTATTCTTGCAAGACTTTTTTTCTTCGATCTTCTCTCGCGAGTTTCGAGTAGGAGCTGGCTCGGGCGTTCCAGAATTCGGTGTCGATTCCATTGAAAACATGCGTCGTCTTGTCTTTGTACTTTTGGAATAATTCTTTCTCATCTTCCTTACAGTATGACTCTCCAACAGCCGTTATGTAATTCGCTTTGTCTAAGGCCTTTTTTTCTCCTGAAAACCATGTAGGATGTTCTCTGTGTAATCTATGAATAGTCAGTAGAATTGGCTTGCCCATTTCCTTGAATTTGTCCATGGCTTTATAGGCGAAAAAATCCTGCATGTGTACGACATCAAAATCAATGTCCTCCACAACTTCAGTTAGCCTGCTGCTGAATTCATCAATCTTCCTTATGCCCTCTTGGTCCGCGGGTTCAGGATACACTTCTCCGGTGTCAAGAGTCTGATTGGACAAGATGTAAACGGTGACTCCATCGTGTTCATAAACTTCCATAGTCACTTGGGGTCGCTTTTTTTCTCCCACCTTTTTCCAAGGGGGTCTGTAACCGCTTCTTGGAAGGACAATTCGTGGGTTCGCGTACTTCTTCAATGCATGTGCCATTGACGTCAAAGCCGCTGAGAGCCCACCGACTTTTATCACATCATACTCCATCGTTGTCATGAGCACATCTGGCTTTTTCATACTCTCTCAGCTCATGAAATAATTGAGGCATATTATGCTATGCGCCTTTAGACTTTGCCTATGAATACAGGTTGATTGGTTCTTGCTACAAGTCAATGCAGTCAAAAAAGTGGGAAACCGTTCTCTAAGTGCCAGAATGTGCGCCGAAGCGTGTAACGCCTACCGTCAGGTTAGTACTTCTCCAGTCTTTCCAGCAGATATGTGGATCTTTTCCTCATTGAGCACGATCCAAGCAGCCTTGCCGACTTTAACATCTTCAGCCGGCGTTGTTATCGCGACGATGGAATAGTCGCCGACCGTAAGATGAACATGATGAACATGAATCTCTCTTCGATCGATCCACTCTTTCTCATGTCACACATAGATTTACACACCGAGAAAGAGAAGTCTCATGGGCCCATTGATTTTGCAGCTTGGGCAAAGAGCCCGACAACAGAGAACCGACAACGCGCGCGTCAGGCAGAACGCAAATAAGGAAAGGGGCGAATATCGAAAGGAAAGGTGAGACTACGTGCGTGTCATCTCGAGAAGTATCACTTTTCCGAACAGCTTTGTCTGGGGCGTTGCAAGTTCTTCTTACCAGATCGAAGGTGCTTGGAACGAGGATGGCAAAGGCGAATCGATTTGGGACCGTTTTTCCCACGCTTCAGGAAACATTATGAATGGTGACACTGGAGACGTGGCGTGCGATCATTACAATCGCTACGTTGAGGATGTGGCTTTGATGAGAGAGTTGGGGGTGCAGGCCTATCGATTTTCTATATCTTGGCCTCGTGTACTTCCAAAAGGAAAGGGTGAAGTTAACCTTGCTGGTCTGAACTTCTACAAGAGTCTCGTCCAAGAGCTCTCCAAGAACGGAATCGAGCCCTGGGTTTGTTTGTGTCATTATGATTTACCTCAGGCGCTTCAGGATGAAGGCGGATGGGCGAATCCGAACATTACTGAATATTTTGCGGATTATTCTGGACTCATGGCCCGTGAGTTAGGCGACTTGGTCAAGCGATGGGTGATTTTCAACGAACCCAGATGCATGGCGTGGTTGGGACATCTCACGGGAATCCATGCACCGGGGACAAGAAATCTCGAATTGGCTTTGAAGGTTTCGCACCAATTGCAGCTGACTCAGGGAAAAGCTGTTCAGACTCTCCGTGATCTTGACAAGAATTTTCAAATAGGGACAATAGTGGATCTCAATCTCGTGCATCCGATCAGTGACGATGAGAAGGATGTGAGGGCCGCCGGCAGGCTCAATGAATTCTGGAATCGCTGGTACACGGATCCCATCTTCAAGGGAGAGTACCCTGGCTTGGCAGAGGAACTCGGGTTGAAGCCTGATCGGGAAGACATGGACTTGATCAAGCAACGGTTGGACTTTTTGGGCGTGAACTACTACACGCGCGTGCTTGCAGCTTATGACCCCTCAGATCCCGTAACGCGGGCCAGGGTAGTTGCTAAGAACACGCCTGCAACGGAAAAGGGTTGGGAGATCTATCCTGATGGACTGTACGAGGTACTGACTCGTTTGCGGGAAGAGTACGGCGATCAGATGCTTTACGTCACAGAAAACGGGGCTGCCTTCGAAGATATCGTGACAAAAGGAGGCAGGGTTCAGGACGACGACCGAGTCGCTTTCCTCCGAGATCATATTGCGGCGGCATATCGCGCTGTTCAGAATGGAGTGAAACTCAACGGATTTTTCGTATGGTCACTTCTTGATAATTTCGAGTGGGCGGAAGGTTACAGTAAGCGTTTTGGTCTCGTCCGTACAGACTTTGAAACCCTTATGCGAACCCCCAAGAAGAGTTATGACTGGTACAAACATGTGATCGCGACAAATGGTTTCAGCTTCCCCTAGGCGTGCTATGCCCGCAACCGATCGTCGGCCGCAACCTAAAGAAATATGAGGAGATCACGTGTACGGTCTTCGCGCAATGAGCGGAGTCTTTTTTGGGTATATTAATGATTTCTCAGCCTGCTCTTTGCTGCCGTCAATACCTTCCCGCTCAGCTTCATTGCGCCGCGAGTGTGGAGTCAGGCAGAGCTACGTTGTTTTTCAGAAATCATTTTAAGAAAACAGGGGTATCATTAGTCACGGCTGTAGCGCAAGAAGGGAAATGCATGCTTTATCCTAAGAAAGAGATGGTCAAACGTTATGAAAAAAACCCCATTCTCACGGCTGAAGATATGCCTTTCAAATGCTCAGGCATTTACAACTCGGGGGTCGTTAAGTTCGATGGGAAATACTTGATGCTGTGCAGAGCCGAAAGCATCGACATATCGAATTACTTCATACCTGCTGTCAGTGAGGACGGATATCACTTCAAAGTTCGCAAAGAGCCCATAAGGCTTCCTGAGAATGAAGAATTCAAGAAGTACACTGACCAGATGATTTACGACCCGCGCATTACCGAGATCGAGGGTGTCTACTACATCCTTTTTGCGGCGCACAGTTCATACGGCGTCAGAATCGGCATGATGAAGACGCAGGATTTTGAGAAATTCGAATCGTGTGGCTTCATTTCGGAGCCCGACAACCGAAACGGAGTGCTTTTCCCTGAAAGAATCCATGGACTTTACGCTCGGCTTGACAGGCCAATCCTGCCCGATGACCACGGCGACATTTGGATCAGTTATTCCCCCGACCTTGTTTTCTGGGGCAAATCGAGGTGCGTGTTCAAGCGCGGAACGCACGGCCACTGGTACTGGAAGAAGATTGGGGCCGGTGCGGTTCCCATTAAGACCAAGAAAGGTTGGCTTGAAATCTGGCATGGCGTTCACGTGATGGCTGGGTACCAGTACGTTTATCATCTCGGGGCGATGCTGCTCGATCTGAATGATCCTGCTGAAATTGTCGCAAGAGCCCAAGCGCCTATTCTTTCGCCGAGGGAGCAGTATGAGCGGGTTGGGTTGACCTCTAACGTTGTGTTTACGAGTGGCGCTATTCTTGAGGAGGATGGGGAAGTCAAGATCTACTACGGCGGCGCCGACACTGTTCAGTGCGTGGCAACCGCGCGTCTGGATGATCTTGTCCAGGCGTGCTTTGACAGGTAAGCGGAGACTGATCAGGAGAAAAGTCGTGCGGTAAAGTGCCGATGGTGCAGTGCCCTTCTGTGAGGGCTGAAACAGAGGTTAGACTCTCCGATCATTCTTGAAGCTTGTCCACTCTGTCCTCATGGCTCATCGATCATTTTCGTCTTTTTTTGCTTCCAAAAAAAAGCATAAAAGAATACGATAGCATACTAGATTCGGTGTCACGGTGAGTTATGGATATTTTTCGCGAGACAACAAGGAGTACGTCGTTGCCAGGCCCGATACGCCTACGCCATGGATCAACTACCTGAGTAACAACGCATACTGCGCTATAATCTCTAACACGGGTGGAGGCTACAGTTTCCACATAGATCCGCTCTATCGGAGGATTCTCAGGTACAGGTACAACAGCCTCCCGGCAGATAGGCCTGGAAGGTACATTTACATAAGGGACAACAAGACAGGGAAATATTGGTCTCCGACGTGGCAGCCGATTCTTGGCAAGTTGGACGCGTATAAATGCAGACATGGTTTAGGGTATACCAAGATAGCGTCTTCGAACTCAGGCGTTGAGGCGGAAGTCACATATTTTGTGCCCCTGGACGACAACTTGGAGATTTGGATGCTCACTTTGAAAAACGCTTCTTCCGAGAAGAAAGAGCTGAACGTGTTCTCATACGGAGAGTTCTGTCTCTGGCAGGCCTTCAACGACTTGACGGATCTTCAGTGTAGTCAAGGTCTAGGCATAGCTGCGTACGAGGGTGACGCTATTTTCTACAGTTTGTTCGATGTGAGCACCGGCTACGCCTTTTTCGCTTCGAGCGGAAAGGTCACTGGATACGACTGCAACAGAGAGATGTTTATCGGTAGTTACAGAGGGGAATCTGACCCAGTAGCCGTTGAAAAAGGTAAGTGTTCAAATTCTCAAGCTAAAGGAGGCAACCCAATCGCCGCCACAAGCAACGCTACCGTCCTTGGTCCTGGAGAAGCAGATTCGCTGATCTTCGCCCTCGGCGTGGCAAAGAGAAAACTTGACGCTAGGAACTTGATCCAAAAGTATACGAAAAAATCCGATGTGGAGAGGGAGTTTCAAAGGCTGAAGGAACACTGGAACACGTACCTGAAGCACGTCAACGTTGACACTCCAGATGAAGAATTCAACACGATGATCAACGTCTGGAACCAGTACCAGTGCAAGACAACCTTCGACTGGTCAAGATACGTTTCTTTTTACGAAACAGGCATAGGAAGAGGAATGGGCTTCCGAGACAGCAATCAGGACACTCTGGGTGTGGTTCATGCTCTGCCGAAAAAGGTGCGCCAGCGCATCTTAGATCTCGCCAAGAACCAGTTTGAAGACGGTCACGTCTACCACCTTTACTTTCAGTTGACCGGGGAAGGAGGTTGGCCACCTTACGTGAAAGAACAGATGAAATTCTTCAGCGACGATCATCTGTGGCTGATTCTTTCGACCTGCGAGTACATCAAAGAAACAGGCGACATGACCATTTTGAATGAAGACGTAAAGTTCGTTGAAGGTTCAAAGGCAAGCTTACACGAGCACTTGAAAAAGTCGATTGACTTCACACTCGACCATATGGGCAAGCATGATTTGCCCCTATTAGGAACGGCCGACTGGAACGATCCACTGAGCCTGCCGGGTCCGAACAACGCAGCCGAAAGCGTCTGGGCGGCCATGTTATTTCACAGAGTCCTGTTGGAACTGACAGATCTCTGCAAAGAGTATAGACTAGGTAAAGACGCCAAAGCGTTCGCAGCTATAGCTGACAAGACGAAGAGTCACCTGAATGAAACGGCATGGGACGGCAAATGGTACGTTCGTGCTTATGACGACTCGGGGAATCCAGTGGGAAGCTCAAGGTGCAGGAAAGGAAAGATATACGTCAATGCTCAGTCGTGGGCCGTCATCAGCCAGATCGCCTCGAAAGAGAGGGGCCTGGCGTGTATGAACTCGGTGAAAAAACACCTTGACACGGAATACGGAATAATGCTTCTTGCTCCAGCCTACTCAAAGTACCGTCCTGAGATCGGAGCACTGACGAGCTACGTCCCTGGACTGAAGGAAAATGCTTCTGTTTGGAGTCACGCGAATGCTTGGGCAATTCTGGCAGAATGCATCCTCGGGCGAGGAGACCAAGCTTATGCATACTATAAGAAGCTTGCTCCCACGACCAAGAACAAGATTGGAGAAATCCACAAAGCTGAACCATACGTATATGCTCAAACAATCGCTGGCAAAGATCACCCCAACTTCGGCATGGCACGTCAGTCTTGGTTGACGGGAACCGCGGCGTGGATGTTCAAAGTGGCAACTAACTGGATTCTCGGCATAAGACCGCAATATCATGGGTTGCTCGTGGACCCATGCATACCTGCAGACTGGGCAAAATTCGATATCATCCGTCATTTTAGGAGCTCTATCTATGAAATAGGAGTCAGGAACCCAGACCACGTATCTAGGGGCATCAAGAGCGTGACAGTCGACGGGAAAAAATCAAAGTCCAACCTCATCCCTTGTTTCGCTGATGGAAAAAGGCATACGACACTGATTATGATGGGATGAACAGATCATCAATGACAAGGGGTCATGCAGTGCCCGCCGATTTTTCGAGCGACAAACGTCGGATTTAGCTAACTGAGAGTTTTTCTTCCGGGGCAGTTCACCGAAATCGTGGCGAAACTTGGAGCCAGCTGGATTCGCAAACTGACATTGACGCCACGATATGTCTTTGCGGTTTGCCGTGAATCTCCACGGTAGGACTATACTTCAGGCCAACTCGGCAACGACAAAGGCTTTTTCTGGCAGCTGTTTTGTTGCTCTGACGGCAAAAGACTTTGGCACGCACGAGAGGAAACGTATGGGTGACGTATCGAGAATCGTCCAGTCGTTAGTGTGAGTTCTGGAAACTTGAAAAAGAAAAAATGGGATTTGTAGCTACTTTTTCTTGAAGACAAAGGCGTAAGCCAAGGCGGCTAGTGCGACTATCACGAGCAGAGCAATGACAACATAGACCCATATAGGTATTCCACCAGATGACAGCACTGTGAGGGCCACGTTATTTGTGTAGGTTTGTCCTGCCGTCGATGCACTGATCGTGACATTCGCCGGGTCGTACCCTTCAAAGATCACGGTTACGATGTACGTTTCTGGTGCTACCTGCAACGAATAGGACCCGTTGGTTCCAGTAGTGGTTTGGTAGGAACCGGCAATGACTGATGCGCCAGAAATGGCGTTTCCTGTTCCCGCGTCCGTCACACTTCCTGTAATGTATGCTGGAACTACTGGCGTTGCCGCCACTACAAAAGTTGTGGTCAGCCCGCCTATGTTGGCAGAGTAAGTTCCGAGAGTCGTTTCTGACACGTTGAACGAAACAGTTTTGGTTTCGTTTGCGGCGAACGAGACTGATTGGCTGGCGGTCACACTTCCGTTGATCAGAAGCTGCACTACGGTTGTGCCTGCTTGTGTACTGGTGTTGTTCACCTGTACCGATACCGTCGTGTCTTCTCCCGGCACCACGTTTGCTTTGCTGACTGCAATGTTGCTGTACACGGGTGCTACACTCGGAGTTAGGTCCATGATGACTGTCTGCATGAGTCCGGCTGTTGCGGTTCCACCGAATGGGCCTGCAGGAAGAATTGGGTTGGTGGCTTTGTTGGAGAATCCAGTCCAGTACATCGTGTTGTACTGGTACCAGTTGGGGTGTCCTCCGAATGGGATAATCGGTATGTCTGTTCCAATTATTGCGAGGAGTTTGTCAGCGACGGTCTGTTGCGCTGTTCCCGAGGTGATGTCGAGTTGTCTTATGAGTTCGACTAGTGTCGCGTTTCTGTAGTCGCCGTAGTGGTTCCAATAGTAGTCGGTTCCGACGAACATCTGGTAATATCGGTCGTACATTGTGCCTGTGGAAGAGTGCATGACGAAATGCATGAAGTCATAGTTGAACGCATGTGCGTCCGCATCGTTGGTTCCCCAGTCAACGACTTTCTGCGTCATTGTTATGCCGATGCTCTTTATCATGCTACATGCGAGTGCATCTATTGCGAGCACGTCCGACCATCCAGTTTGGTCCATGATGCTCCACGGACCGAGCGGTACGTTCATGCCTGCCACGTCAGGCAGAGCGTCTGTGGGAACTATAGCGTCTGCTCCGTATGTCGCAAGCCATGCAGCGTAGTCATCACCCTTCGTGTACCATCTTCCGTCGGTTCCCTTGATGCAGTGTGCATTTAGTATCTCGTTTGCAGCGGTCAGATTGTTGTATATGGCGTATTGTTGTTCAAGAGTCGAGTTTACCAAAGCTTTAGCAACTGCGTCGTCTGAAGGCAGTAGGTCTGAGGGGTAGGGATAGGGGTACTTCAAGTAGCCGCTGCTAACCAAGCTGATTGAATGGTAGTCCAGCGACATAGCTATAGCCTTGTCGAGCCAGGGCAGACCCAGCGGGTACTTCCGGTGGTTTGGAACCAACAGCTTTATTGACATCTCCGCGTAGTACGGCGGATTCGGGTCGTAGGTGTGTATTTGTGGCATCGCACTCATTATTGTGTCTATGCCCGGAATGAAGTTGCCGCATATGTCAATCTCATTGTTCTGAAGGTCCAAGGCTGCAGCCGCGTTGGAGTATTGATAATCTGTGTGCAGAATGTACTTTGGCTCAGGTAACTTGCCGAAGACAGCTTTGCCCCACCAGTTGTCGTTCCTCTGCATGATCGTCCGCACACTATCGTGAAAAATCGGCAGGTACATTCCCGACGCGACTTTCCACGCACTCGGCATGCTTGCATCTTGCCAGTCGTTGGTGAAGGTTCGCATATTTGTGCCGTACTGGGTCTCAATTTGTGTCCACACGTGCTTTGGCAATATAAGGTACGACAGGGTAATGTGCCTCCAAACCACTGCACTGTCCGGATATTCGGGTTTTATGTGTATTCTGAACGTCTTGTTATCTACATTCTCCCAAGATGCTAACCTCTCGTTGAGGGGGAGTACTTCCTGTGCCACCCATGTTTTGGTGTTATTATCCAGCCCATAGACCCCGTAACTGTACCTGACGTCGTCCGACGTTATCGGCTGACCATCGGTCCAATTGGCCTCAGGCGGATTTTTACCTCTATCGTTGTGGAGTTGAGCCACTGAATGCTCTGACCAAGTATCTTTATGAGGTCTGCCGGTGCAGACCCTTTTGCAACGTTAACACCGAACAATGGTTCATACATGAAATAGAAGGCCATACCAGCCGAGCCTGCGATATCCCAAGGTCTAAGCGCGGTCGGTGGTCCTTCGTAACCACTCAACTGCACAGTTTGATTTCTCGGTATATTTTCTTGCGCGCCCGCAATTGCCATAAACGATCCAATCAACAGCGTCCCAATAAGCAATGGATACATTATCATTTGTAAATGCTTTCTCATTTTTTTTCTCCTTATAATTTGATATAGATCGCTTTTAGCTTATCGTGCCTAGATTTATTTAAGGATTTGGATGATAGGTTTTCTCAGCATTGTTGATTTAGATAATCAACTCTCATAGATAACGTGAAAGAAAACTGCAGGTCGCGCTAGTCAATGCGACCGTGGGAACGTTCGCCTTAGAATTCCCATTTTTTGCGAAGCTGAGGTACACTATCGAACAGTTCTTTCGTGTATGGGTTGCTCGGATGGAGGAAAACTCTATCCGAAGGTCCCTGTTCGATGACCTCACCGTTCTGCATCATGAGGACTCTATCAGAGACATATTGAGCCTGAGCTATATCGTGTGTTATGAACAACACTGAGATTTTTTCATTCTCCTTCAAAGACAGAAGAAGATTCAAAATGCCAGCTCGAGTCGAAGCATCTAGCATGCTCGTTGCTTCGTCCGCCACAACTAGCTCTGAATTAATCACGAGGGGTCTTGCGATGAGGAACCGCTGCAGTTGACCTCCACTCAACTGGTGCGGGTACCTCCCCAGTATTTCTTCAGGGTTTATTCCGATTCTCTCCAGCGTAGAGTGGATGATCTCTTTTCTTTCATCTGGAGAAGGATTGTTTTCGTAGAGGTTAAACACTTCCTCCAGCACCCGATCGACCTTATAAAACGGATTGTAAGCTGAATATGGGTCCTGAACAATCGCCTGAATCCTCCTGTAATACTCTCGCTTATCATATGAACGGGCATTTTTGCCGTTGAAAATGATTTGGCCAGAGGTTGGTTCGATCAGCCTCAAAATCATCTTGGCCACAGTGGTTTTCCCACTACCGCTTTGACCCACTAAAGCGATTATCTCTCCCTTTTTCACATCGAAAGTCACGTTTTTTACAGCTACGATGGGTTTCGTCCTTATCAGACCCGAAATGAATATTTTGGTCAGATTTTCGCACTGCAGGATTGTCTCCATTTGCCCACCTCTAATAAAGCCAGCAAGCGACCTCGCTCCCGTCTTTTACGGCTGAGAGAGGGGGCTCTTTGGTCTGGCAGATGTCCATAGCATATTCACATCTGGGATGGAATCTACAGGCTGGGGGAGGATCTCTCAAGTCCGGAGGACCCCCTGGTATGCTCTTTAGCCCTCCCTTTCCCTTCCTTTCTGGGTCATAAGAAACAACTGAAGATATGAGCGCTTGGGTATAAGGGTGGAGGGGGTTGTTCAGTGTGTCATCCATGGTGTCAACTTCAACTATTTTGCCGCCGTACATCACCGCACATCTGTCACAGAGTTGCCCCAGAACGGTGATATCGTGAGAAATAAATAACATGCTTTCGATTATTCCCGCCTTTTTCAGATTTACAAGCGATTTTATCACGAGCTTTTGCGTAGTCACGTCGAGCGCCGAAGTCGGTTCATCGATCGTAAGAAGGTTCGGGTGACAAAGAGTCGATATCCCTATAACAACTCTTTGCTTCATGCCCCCGCTGAGTTCATGCGGATATCGGTCAAGAACACTTCTGTCCAATCCCAATTTCTCAAGATGGTCGCCGGCCATTTTGAAAACTTCTGACTTTGAGAGCTTTTGGCCTGCGCGTTCTATCATGACATCCCTGATGAAGTCCCTTACTCTCTTGACAGGATTCAAAGAGTCCATTGACGCTTGAGGAATGTATGACATGATTTGACATTTGACTTCCGTTCTGAATACTTCAGGGTCGATTTTGTATATGTCAAAGCCATTTACGAGAACTTTGCCTGACTCGTAATGCAAGAGGGGGTTTGGGGAGCCTGAACAAAGTTGTGCAAGAGTTGATTTTCCACATCCGGATTCACCAGCAAGGCCCACCACTTCTCCGCTGTCAGCCGTGAGTGAGACTCCGTCGACCGCGCGAACGACACCAAATATCCCTCGGTAGTAGCCTCTGAGGTCTTCAATCTCGAGGAGGTGTTTGGTCTTCGAAATCACACTCTCCTTAACCTAGGATTGAACACTTCGTCCATACCAGATTGCATAATGAAAACTCCTAGTAAGAATATGGTCAATACGAGGCCCGGCGGAAAGAAGGCCCACCAGTAATTCCAAGGTAGTGCTATCTGTGTACTGCCGGCCCCAATGAAATCAAGCATTGTCCCCAAAGTAACGGTTGAACTGGGATCTGGACCCAGACCTATCATGCTCAATCCCGCTTCTGTCAAGATGGCTATGCTGAGTGATACTACGAAAACGATTATGATATAAGCCAACATGTTTGGCATAATCTCTGCTATCACTATTTTTCTGCCTTTTATGCCTGACATACGAGCGACGTTTATGAATTCTCTTTCTTTTAGGGTTAGTACTTGGGATCTTATGCATCTGGCTGCCCAAGGCCAACTCGTTAAACCTATTAGTGTAGCCACCAAAAACATAGAGGCATTACCACCACCGAATAAGGCTACGAGGATTATCAACAGAGGCAACATCGGGAAAACCATGATAACGTTGGTGAAAGCATTTGAAGTTTCCTCTGCCAGTCCACTCTTGTATGAACCAATGCCCCCCACCAGAATAGCGACGATAGTGGCAAAACCTCCAGCGATCGCACCGATCATCAGTGAGTTTCGGGTACCCGTACAAAGCTGAGCGAATATATCCTCGCCCAAATCACCCGTACCGAGAATATATTCACTGCTTGGCGACTCAGCGGCATGGTAAGGATTCAGCTGCAGCGGGTCACGAGCAAACATAGGACCCATTATCCCAAAGAGGATAACAGCTAACACGATGGCTGTACCAATTATGAACTTTCGACTCCTCACCAACAGGTCAAGCATTCTTATCCTTCCCGACCAGTTCGAATTCGCGGATCCAAAAACCCATATGCGATGTCAACCAGAAAATTACCGACGACTACGACAACCATCGTGACCAAAAAAGTGCCTAGAATCAAGAAATAGTCGCGAGATCGTATAGCATCGAGCGCTAGTAAACCAACGCCATCCCATCTGAACACCATTTCAATGATCATCGTCATTCCAATAAGATTATTGAGATTTACGTTCAGACCAGTGAATTGGGGCAGAATTGCATTCCTTCTAGCGTAAGACATCAGCTTCTTCTTTCTGAAGCCCAGCTGTCTCGCATAGAGGATGTAGCCCGAGTCCAATTCATAAAGAGTCATCGACCTCATGCCCGAGGCCCATCCTCCTGTCGTTATGATAAGCAGTGTTAAGAAAGGTAAGCCGTAGTGAGGTAACGCGTCTAGAAAAACCTCGACAGGAGAGTGCAGAGTTGGTATGAAGAGGTGGCTGAACGTTCCACCAGTGGGGAAAATCGGCAATCTCACCGCTAAAAGGAATAGGAGAACCATCGCAAACCAGTAAAATGGCATTTGGCTGGCGAAAATCGAGGCGAAGTAAATCATCTCACTTTGCTTACCTTTAATGTATGCAGCTCTGGCTCCAATCCAGTTGCCCACAAAGAAGCCGACAAAAAGTACTGGGATCACGAGGACCATGGTATATGGCAGCTTCTCCATCACAACGGTCGCAACGGGCCTGAAGTCCATGCTGAGACCTAAATTCCCTCTCAGAAGATTCAACCAGAAATTGATGTATTGCTCGGGCAACGGCTTGTCAAGTCCGAAGTATTTTTCCAGCTCGGCTTTGAGTCTCAGCCTTCCAACGTCAGTGGTGCCCGGAGAAATCATCTGATCGATAGGATTGCCCGGCATGAGTCGAGGAATTAGAAATATGAAGTTCAACGCGATAAATGTCACAATCAGGTAGAAGGCACCTTTCCTTAGGATGAATTTGGCAAATGGATGAGAAAATGGGTTTTTCATCGTGTAGATATTCCGACGCCTGACTCTTTTGTCTTTCGTTTTCCGGTTCTGGTAACTTGTCGGGTTTTTTATGATCGAAATTTCTAAATGGCAACTTTAGGGTTCTGAAGCTTGATGAGTTTGTAGCGTGCGCCTGTCGATAGGCTCGGTGTTTGGGAGTGATGAGGCTGAACAGCGTGTCTTGCGTGTAGTTTGTGTGCGTGCAACGGGTGGAGACTCCTCTATTTGGAGCCAAATATGATTTGCCGGGTTTGAGTGTGCGGGTCTGGGCAGCAAGTCTGAACAGGTTGTTGGGAGAAACTCTGTTTGATGGCATTTCTCATACTGGAGGAAAGCCGAGGGTTTTAGTATGCCTGAGTGCGTGAGCTGCCTTTTTGGGGGTGGCAGTTACGGCTCGAATCGATGCTTGCAGTTTCTGGCGAAAGTGTCAGTCAGATAGCGTTCCTGCGGTTCATTCCCAAAATCTTTCTATCCATTTCACTCTGTCGAAGTCCTTATCGTTTGAGTATATTTTGTCTATTTTGTTCTTCTTCATTGTTTGCAGTGTTAATGCGTCAACAAAGTCTATCTTGTGCTCATCCACGTCATCCAGCGCGGCAAATGAGTCGTCCCATGTGGCGTTGAGCTTGTTCATGGTTAGGTACGAGTTGACCGCTGTGAGGAAGCTTCTGACCTCTTTTTTTCGGTGGTTGTATTCCAGCCAGTCGACGACTTCTTGGATGACGGCTAGGCTTATTGCGGTTTCTTCGCCGCTTTCGATTCTTTTTAAAATTCTTTTCGAGGTTTCGCAGTCGTTTTCATGGGATTTCACTAGGACGTAGATGAATACGTTGGCGTCGACGAATCTCATTGCATGGCCCTCGAGGCTTTCTTTTTAATTCTAGCAGCTACTGCTTTTTCTTAATTCATGTTTCACTGGTTCTGTAACTTGGACTCCTTCTGCCAGTCCGAAAAGGAGTTCTGTTGGGTCTGGCACGGTGTTTGGCGGGAAGATTATTAGTTTATTACCTATCATTTGTAGTTTTATGTAGTCACCTTTTCGTTGATCCCCAATTTTTGCCTGACGTCGGCTGGAATGGTGATTTTGCCCTCTTTGGAGCACGCGCGCTAGCTAAGGTATTGGAACGCAAACGCGACATAGCAGAAATCACCGAGCATTGGGGGAAACTTTTTTATTAGAATCATCGAATTTTAGGTTCTCAATTCAACTTAGCTTCAGAGGTAGAATGGTTTGAAACGAATAATTGTGTGCCTAAAACAGGCGGTCGATGTGTCGCAGTTGAAAGTTGATCCTGCATCGAGGAAGTTGATCACTGTTGGTGCTCCGAAGAAGATTAGTGATTTTGATAAGAATGCGTTGGAGGAGGCTATAAAGATCAGGGAAAACCTTAGGGGTGCTGAAATATTCACGGTGACTATCAGTGCTGAGGATGCGAAGGCCGTTTTGCGAGAAGCACTTGCGATGGGTGCTGATAAAGCGTATTTCGTGAATGACCCCGGCGTACAGGATACCGACACTTCAGGAACTGCTTACGTCTTGGCTGAAACTATCAAGAGAATTGGCGGATGTGACTTGATTCTTTGCGGGGAAGCATCTCTTGACAGTTTTTCCGGGCTCGTTGGTCCAAGATTAGCGGAGTTGCTGAATTTGCCTCAGATAACTTCTGCTAAGAAACTGTCGGTCGACGGTGATGTAGTCATCGCAGAGAGGGTGGTTGAAGACGCCGTGGAAACTGTCAAAGCGAAAATGCCCGTGCTGGTGACGGTCACGAGGGAGATAAATCAGCCTAGGATTCCGTCCTTGATGATGATAATGAAGGCTTCCAGGAAGGAAATTGTCACGTGGACTTTGGCAGATCTGAACGTTCCCGGAGAGAAGCTCGCCTCGAAAATTGAGGTAATTGAGGCTTTGGCGCCTAAGACGGAGCGGAAGAAAATCAAAGTGACTGGCGAGACCGTGCAGGAAATTGCTGAGAAGCTGGCTAGGGCGTTGATCCAAGAAGGCGTTGTGGGAAGGTGAATGGCGTGATTGAAAACGCGGGACTCTGGGTTTTTTCAGATACGTATGACTTGACGTTGGAGATGCTTGGAAAGGGACGAGAATTGGCTGACACATTGCAAACAGAACTGGTAGCTGTCATGATCGGGAGAAATGTTCAGGAAAAAGCAAATGAACTGATAGAATACGGAGCTGACAAGGTCTACCTGGTCGACAATCCTGCTTTTGAGTATTTTCAAGCTGAACCATACCTGAGTATCCTGCACACCCTAGTGACAAAGCATCACCCTGAAATCCTGCTGATCGGATCGACAAAAAACGGTAAACCCCTCGCCGCCAGACTGGCCACGCGCCTCGACACCGGCTGCGTGCCAGACTGCACTGGGTTGAGCGTTGACGGGAACAGAAGGCTGATCGGTGAAAGAATCACTTACGGCGGGAATGCGGTTGCCAAAGTGACGTTCAAGTCAAAACCGCAAATAGCAACTGTGCCTTCGAGAGCGTTTGAGAAGCCTAGTCCACGGGACCGAAAGGGGCAAGTGATCGGGCTGGACCCACAGTTTGAAACAGTCAAGACTGAGGTAATTGAAAGAAAGCCGTTGGAGGCTTCAACCGCGAGAATAGAAGAAGCTGGAGTGATAGTCAGCTGTGGACGAGGGTTGGATAAAAAGGAAGACAAGGTTTTGCTGGATGGTTTGGCAACGGTTCTCTGCGGGCAAGTTGGGTGTTCAAGACCTCTGGTGGAAGACCGGAAATGGTTTTCAGAATGGGTCGGGCTTTCAGGTCACAAGGTCAAACCCAAGCTCTACATTGCCTGCGGAATTTCAGGGGTGATTCAACACGTCGCCGGAATACGTGATTCAAAAGTGATCGTGGCGATTAATAAGGATCCTGAAGCACCGATATTCGAAATCGCAGACTACGGGGTTGTCGGGAACCTGTACGAGATTCTTCCCGCTCTCAAGGAAGCGTTGAAAAAACAGCTCCAGTGATTCTTCTCTTTTCATGAAACAAAAAAATGAAAATGGATTTTTAGACTACTTGTAGGCTATGAATTCTCTTCCCAACAGTTCTCTCGCTATGACTGTTCTCTGTATGTTAGTGGCTCCTTCAGCTCCGATGCAGTAGGACATTATGCCTCTGAGTCCCATTTCTAATGGGCATTCCTTTGTGTATCCGTACGCGCCGAGCCAGATCATTGTATGTTTGTAGACGTCAAAGGCCAGGTGGGGTGCTAGCAGCTTGCAGGCGGCAATCATTCTGGTTACTTCTAGTGCTGTAAACTTATTTTCTTTGTAACGTTGATCCATCATCCATGCAGTGCGGAAAGATAATGATCGTAGGGCTTCAAGATGTGCCCAATCGTCGGCCAGTTCGAACTGTAAGCCTTGGAACTTACCGATGGGTCGCCCGAAAGCCTTGCGCTCTTTGATGTATTCCATTCCGATGTCGAGTGCCCGTCTTGCTGCACCCGTGCAAACGGCTGAGATCAAGATGCGTGCGGTGTCGAAGCCTTCCATAGTCAAGTAGAAGCCTTTGTCCACTTCACCGATACGATAAGAGTCGGGTATTTTGACGTTTTTCATCAGGAAGCCGCCAGTGGAAATCGCCATTCTTCCCATGTCGTCGTAACGCTTGTTGATTTCAACTCCTGGTGCGTTCATTGGAACGTAGAAGCCTGTCATCCCGCGGTGTGGAGCGTCTGCAGGTGCTGGTGAAGTTCGTGCGATGACGAAGTAGCCTCCGCCTAGCCTCTTTGCTTCTTCTGTGCCGCTGATGTAAGTTTTTTCACCATTAAGAATCCAGTCGTTTCCTTGCTTCTTTGCCGTGGATCTGAAGCTTGCAACGTCTGAGCCTCCTCCGGCTTCTGTTGATCCTATGCCGATGAAAGCGTTACCTTTGATGGCCTTGCGGATCACGGCTTCGCGTACTTGCTCACTGCAGTGTCTGTCAACGACGTAGCCCCAAGATGATTCTACGAGCCAGAGTACTGGAAGGGCGATGCTCACGTCTGCGTAGCCGAGTTCCTCTGCGGCAACGCACGCTGTAACCCAGTCTGCGCCAGTTCCGCCATGTTCCTCAGGAGCTGTCATTATGTTCAGTCCCATTTCACCCATGCTTCTGAGTAATTCCTGTGGAATCGCGCCTTTGGTGTCCATTTCCCTGATTTTCTCGATCGGTAAGTTCTTTTCGCTCCATTCTCTGACAGCCTTGCGGAAAAGTTCCTGTTCTTCTGTGAAACCGAAATCTACCATTCATTTCACCTTGAAGCTGAAGGTTTACATATACTGATATAAAAGTTGTTTGAGCGTCTAAGCCGGAATTTTGATTAGAAGCCGCTCGGCTGGGCTTTGGTTCAAGTTTAACCCAAGTTTCTTCTCATTAATATTTAGCGCTAGACCCAACAGCTGTGTATAGTAAACCACAGGGACATTTAGCTTGGCTCCAACGGTTGTTCCTGCGTCTTTTTGCTTAGCGTCGAACATCAGTTGGCAGTCTGGACAAGAGACAACCAAGCCGTCCACCGCTAGATTCTGTACGGCCTTGAGCTTTGAACCGGTAAGGGAAAGTGCAGAGTCCGGGTGGCTGTGCATCAAGGCTGAACCGCAGCAGTCCAGTTTTTCAGCGTAATCCACGGTTTCTGCTCCTAGGGCCTTTATCAATTCGTCGAGCTTGCGGGGGTTCTCTGCGTCGTCGACTCTTCCAAGGTCGCTGTAACGAATGATTTGGCAACCAACGTGGGTGGCAACTTTCAAGCCTTTGAGCGGTCTCTGCACCGCTTTCCTAATTTTCCCAATGCCGACGTAGTCATGCAATAGATCGATCGTGTGCCAGATCTTGATGTCAGGGTTGTAGTCTAAGCCTTCTTCCTTCAGAAGATCTTTGATTTTCTGGCCTGTCTTTGCGTTCTCCATTATGACTCTTTTTGCTTCAGAGATCGTGAAGTGACAGCGGTTGCATGGAACGAACAGGTTGTCCAAGCCCGTCAGGTTTGCCAGAGCTAGAACTCTAGCTCCCAGATAGTTGGCTGCGAAATCGTTCACACTTTTGATGGGGTCTCCGCAACAAACGGATTCGCGTAGATCGACAAGTTCTATGCCAAATTTGGGGAGAGCTTCTCGAACAGACAATTCATAGGCGTATTGACTCGTCAGTATTCGGCAGCCCCAGAAAACGGCGGCCTTCATGCTATTTTTCCTCCATGGTTTTCATAAAAACAGCTTGAAAGCTTTCTTTGGGCGGATTGATCTTGGGCAGTTTTAGGCATTCGCGATCAACGGTCTCCATTTTTCTGGTTACGACTTTTTGTGGGGCTTCGGCCAAGCCGGTCTCAAGGATTTGTGAAACTGCTTTCAAATAGCCTTCAGGCACCTTCGCTTCTTTTTCGACCGCAAGATTCCTTAAGGCCATTATCACGTGATAAGGCGAAGCTTTCTGAGGGCATCTCTGAACGCATTTCAGGCAAGTCACACATGTCCAAATTATGTCCGAAGAGGGTAGCTCATCCACGAAGCCTAGGTTAACGAGTTTTATTATTTCATGGGGTTTCAGTTCTAAAAGCTTCAGAGCTGTGCAGCCGCTTGTGCATTTTATGCATTGGAAACAGTTTACCAGTTCTCTGCCGCGTAATTTTGCCAGTATCCTGTCGCGCGATTCAATGTTGGGCTTGGCCATTGACATCAAGTCGACCAGGCTCAAGTCATTTCGCTCTCCTCGGTTTGGCTTCTGTCAGGGCTGCTTGGACTTGAACTTGGACTTGTTTGTCGCTGTATTGTTGGATCTTGATGGCACTGGTTGGGCATGCTGAACTGCACAAACCACAGCCTTGGCACATTGCTTCGATGACTTCTGCTCTGAGTCTTTCGACGCCGTTTACCAGTTCAGGTTTCATTTCTATGGCAACAAACGGGCAGATTGACTCGCATATTCTACATCCGCTGCACAGGTCCTTGTCTACGGCCGCTTTCAGAGGTTCAAGCTCGATCTCTCCGCCTGACAGAAGATCTATGGCTTTTGCCGCTGCTCCGCTTGCCTGTGCTACTGTGTCAGGTATGTCCTTGGGTCCTTGACATGCACCAGCAAGAAACACTCCTCCCATCGCGCTCTCAAGTGGTCGCAGCTTCGGATGTGCTTCCAACAAGAAACCGTCCGCGCTTCTTAAGGCGTGGAACAACGTGCTAATGTTTCCAAGGTCGTTGTTCGGTACCAGCCCTGTTCCTAGCACGACCAGGTCAGGATGCATTTCCAGAAGCTTGTTTGTTCCTTTGTCGTAAACGTCAAAGTAGAGTGAACCATCCGGTGCGCTGTGAATTTCTGAGGGTAAACCGGCTATGAAGTCTATGTCCATGTCACGTGCGCGTCTGTAAAACTCGTCATATCCCTTGCCGAAAGCTCGGAGGTCGACGAAGCAAACGTATATTCTCACGCTTTCATCGGTTTTCTCGCGGGCCAAGATCGCTTGTTTCAGTGTTACCATGCATCCTACTCGGCAGCAATATTCATGGAACCGTTTGTCACGGGAACCCACGCACTGAATGAATGCTATTGTCTTCGGCGGCTTGCCGTCTTTCGGAGAAAGAATTTTTCCTCCAGTTGGCCCTGACGCGTCCGATATTCTTTCAAACTCGATGCTTGATATCACGTTTTTGAAACGCCCGTACCCAAGCTCTGCCATTTCCAGTGCATTAAAGACTTCAGAGCCTACGGCTAGAACTATGCCTCCCACCTTGGTCTGAATTGTTTCTGTCTGCTGTTCAAAGTCTATGGCTTTGGCTTCACATGCCTCTTGGCACTTGCCGCACACACCTTTGTTATACTTCAATCTGAGGCAATAGTTCGGGTTGATCGTAGCGATTTTCGGTACCGCGTGTGTCGAGTAGATGGATATTGCCCGTTTTTCACTCAGGTTTTGATTGAACGTGTCTGGAGCCTTCACTGGGCATGCCTTCGTGCATAGTTCACAACCCACGCATCTCTTTGCATCTACGAATGTGGGCTTCTTGAGGATTGATACGTCATAGTTTCCAACGAAACCTTTCACGCTTGTGACTTCAGCATTTGTTAGCATTGTTATGTTGGGATGTTTGGCAACATCAACCATCTTAGGCGTCAATATGCATGCACTACAATCCAGAGTTGGAAAAGTCTTGTCCAACTGCGCCATGCGTCCGCCTATGCTTGGCGATTTCTCGACGAGGTAGACCTTGAATCCCGCGTTGGCCAAATCTAACGAGGTTTGTATTCCTGCGATTCCGCCGCCGACGACCAACACGCTTTTTTCAACACTCACTTTGTGCCTTTCTAGTGGTTCCAAGAGTCTCGCTCGAGCTACGCCCATCCTTACGAGTGCCTTTGCCTTTTCAGTGGCCTTCGCAGGTTCATGGGCGTGTGGCCAAGAAACATGTTCGCGCATATTGACTATTTCGGTCAAATAAGGGTTAAGTCCGGCTTCTGCAACTGCCTTGCGAAAGGTCTCTTCATGCATTCGAGGTGAGCACGTTGCGATAACTATTCTGTCGAGTTCGTGAGCCCTAATATCGTCTTGTATCATGCGTTGTCCTGGCTCGGAACACATGTAGGTATAGTGCTTGGCTACGGCAACATCTGGCAAACCCTTGGCATATTCGGTGACTTCTTCAACATCAACAACACCAGCGATGTTTAAGCCGCAGTGACAAACATATACGCCTATGCGTGTCATCAGTTAGCCGTCCGTAGCCTTGATTTAGCTAATTGCCCATACCGCTCTCTATTATCCTTTCTGTCAAAAATACGACGATTTAACGTGTCGCAACGCATGTATAAACTCTGTTGAAAAGACACGTGCCACGCATGATGTGCCGGTATGTTTGCTTTGCTAGTAGACTGAAAGCTTGGCTACTCCTTTCACATTCAGTAGTTCTGGTATGAGTTCTCCTGGGATTTTTTTCTCAACGATCAACGTCAGTTTTGGTTCCGGCGAAAGCTCTGGGTCATCGACGATTGCTTGTCTTATGCTTAGACCGTTCTTCGCCAAGATCATGGCGGAACCAGACAGTATTCCGGGGGTTTTGGCGTCGGTGGGCGTTATTTCAACGACTCCAAGGTTCAGGTACTTTGCGATTTCTCTTAGCGAATGTCCGGCAGATCTTATGCTTTCAAATATGAGTCGAAGCTCGCGGTTTGCTTGGATTGCGTTTAGCGTTTCTTTGACCGTGCGTCTGTCTACTCCTGCCACTCGGGCTACGCGTATTGGTGGGATTTCAATTTCATTAAGATAGATTCCTTGGTTTCTGACGCTTAATCCGTTTTCTATGAGTACTCTGGTGACTTTGAGCCTTTCTGGATGTCCTTCAAAGTACTTTTTGACGTTGTTCCACATGTTACGATTCCCTTAATGTACATTTCTGTGCAATAAAGTATAAATATGTTCCTGTTATTTATCTTGGCTATTAAAGGGGACGAATGGACTGAACAGTACTTTGGAGAAAGTAATATGACACAGATGAACAAAATAGAAGAGTATGTTACGAGCTTGAAACCTGATGAAATGCCGACATCATGGTATAACATACAGGCAGATTTGCCTGAGCCTCTGCCGCCTCCTCTAGATCCAACAACTTTGGAGCCGATAAAGCCTGAAATGCTTGAAAGGATATTTGCGAAGGAACTTGTGAGGCAAGAGGTTTCTAGCGAACGTTACGTCAAGATTCCCGATGATGTTCTCGACGCGTATCTCGGCATTCCTCGTCCTACGCCTCTTTACCGTGCCCGAAGACTTGAAAAATTCCTGAAGACCCCTGCTGAAATATATTTCAAGTGTGAAAATTTCAGTCCCACTGGAAGCCATAAGACTAACACGGCTCTTGCCCAAGCCTACTACAACAAGAAACAAGGGATTCAGAGGTTAGCCACTGAAACAGGAGCTGGACAGTGGGGTACAGCACTGGCCTTGGCAACTACCCTTTTCGGTTTGAAATGCAGAATATACATGGTCCGAGTGAGTTATCAGCAAAAACCCGGTAGACGAACCATTGCGCAGATCTATGGTGCTGAAATGTTACCTTCTCCGAGTGACCAGACCAATTTTGGGAAAAAGCTACTCAAGGAAAACCCGAATCATCCCGGGACACTGGGCATAGCCATCACTGAAGCTATCGAAGACACCCTTGCTCATGAGGACACCCGGTATTCCCTTGGCTCGGTGCTGAACCACGTGCTGATGCATCAAACGATAGTCGGCTTAGAAGCTAAGAAACAGTTTGAACTCATAGACGTAGAGCCAGACGTGATTTGCGGTTGCATTGGCGGCGGTTCCAACTACGGAGGCTTCTGCTTCCCGTTCATGATGGACAAGCTCAAGGGAAAGACGAGTGCAGAGTTTGTTGCCTGCGAGTCCAAAGCTGTTCCACACACGACCAGAGGCGTGTACACCTATGATTACGGTGATACTGGCAAGATGACGCCGCTCATCAAGATGTTGACGATCGGGCATGATTACGCTTGTCCACCGGTGCACGCGGGCGGTTTAAGGTATCATGGAATGGCGCCGTTGATATCATACTTGATCCACAAAGAATACGCGCGATCAGTTGCCTACAATCAATCTGAGGTTTTTGAAGCCGCTACACTGCTGGCTCGGGTGGAAGGGATGATCACGGCTCCTGAAACTGCTCACAGCTTGAAATTCGTCGTGGATGAAGCTCTGAGATGCAAAAGAACGGGCGAAAAAAGGGTTATTGCGATGAACTACAGCGGTCATGGTTTGCTTGATCTTTCAGCATATGAGCAGTATCTTGCGGGGAAGCTCTTGGAATATGAACCTGAAAAAATCGAAGTTCCTGTCTTCAGCCATTAATAGGTGAGATGAACCGTTGACATCGACTATTCTCAGAACTGAAAGTACGGGTGTGAGGATTTTTCTTTTGCCAGTTGACGGTCTCAGACCGCATGAAAAGGGCTCTCCGCTGTACCTGCAACTCTTGAGGCAAGAGATTCTCAAGGATGGGATGCTGAAGTATCCGATAATAGCTGATGAGAAGACACATGTTATTCTGGACGGTATGCATCGATGGCTTGCAATTAAGAGCCTTGGTTGCACTCTTATACCGGTGATGCTTGTGGATGTCTTTCAAAACTCGAAAATTCGGGTTGGAAGGAGACGAATTCATCGATACACAGGAGACACCGACACGGAAGTGAGTATTGAGCAAGTAATCTCAGCAGGTCTCAGTGGGCGCTTGATGAAGCCACGTTCGACCAGGCATTTCTTTCCGTTCTCAAAGTTTCAGCAAGTCAATTGTCCGCTCAGCCGGATGAAGATGAGTGCACCACAAGATGTTTCAAAATATCTTTCGACGATGACAAGCGAAGAGTGCAGCTTAGCCATTGAGGAATGGTTGGATGAGATTTCTGAAGAGTTAGAGTTTTTAGTGAAAAGGAAGGAAGAGGTGGAGAAGGAAAAAGAGGATTTTCTCAACAGGGTAAAGAATCTGGGAAAAGGCCTTTCAACCTTCTGACTCTAGACCTCAAGCTGAAAACTTCGAGCAGAACGTAGAGGTTATTAATGTAAAAATGCTATAAATGCTATAGTAGCTGAAAGGCGGTTCCGATGATTCAGATCAATGGCCCACAGATTGATCAGAGGGAAATTGAAGCTGTTACCAAAGTCTTGAAAAGCGGAGTTCTAACGCATGGTCTCGGCGCCGGTCCCATGGTCACGGAGTTTGAGACTGCCTTTGCAAAGTTCGTCAAAGCAAAACACGCGATAGCAATGAACACCGGTACAGCTGCCTTACACTCTGCTCTTCTAGCAGTTGGCGTAAAGCCAGGCGACGAAGTCATTCTGCCGAGTTTCACCTTTGTTGCGACGGCCGAAGTTGTAATCTTTACCGGAGCTAAACCAGTTTTTGTTGACATCAACCCGGACACATACACCATTTCTCCGAAAGCAATTGAGAAAGCCGTGACAAAAAAAACCAAAGCAATAATGCCCGTCGACCTTTACGGTATGCCAACTGACATGCAACCAATCAGGGAAATCGCTGAGAAGCACGGGCTGAAAATCGTTGAGGACGCGGCTCAGGCTCACGGCGCAACTTATAAAGGAAAACCAGCTGGAGCCTTTGCTGATGCTGCGTGCTGGAGCTTCTACGGAAGCAAAAACATGACTACGGGCGAAGGTGGAATGCTCACCACAAACAGCGATGAAATCGCAGAAGTGCCGCGTTTCATACGAAGCCACGGGGAGAAACAGAAGTACAAATCGCTCATGCTTGGGCATAATTACCACATGCCGGAAATAGCAGCCGCAATAGGCACTGTGCAGCTGAAGAAACTGCCCGAGTTCGTGGCCAAGAGACGCGAGAATGCAAAGAGGCTTGCGGAGAAGCTTCAAAGGTCAAAGGGTTTGAAATTGCCCACGGAGCCGGACGGCTTCAAGTGCAGCTGGTATCTTTACACTGTCCGATTGAAGAATGCGAATAGAGAGAAAAGAGACGGGCTTGTTGAGAAATTGAAGCAGAAAGGAATCGGCGCGTTTGTCTGTTACGTGAATCCTATACATCTTATGCCGTACTACCGCAAATTTGGGAAGTACAGGCTTCCAGAAACCGAGAAAGCGTCAAGTCAAGTGTTTTCGCTACCGGTTCATCCTGGCGTGACAGCGAAGCAAATAGGCTTCATTGGTGACACGCTCTTGCATCTGCTGAAGTAAAGTTCGTGACGTTAAGGTTTATATGGAATGATTCAGGTAGTATTGAACCCCTGGGGTTAGGGTTGTGACGGAGGGTTTCATCATGGAGAAAATCAAGGTTGTTATAATGGGCGCGGCTGGACGAGACTTTCACAACTTCAACGTTTATTTTCGAGATAACGATGCGTATGAGGTTGTGGCTTTCACGGCTACGCAGATTCCGGGAATTGAGTGCAGAAATTACCCCGTGGAGCTTGCAGGTTCATTGTATCCGAAGGGGATACCAATCTATCCCGAGGAAGATTTGCCCAATCTGATAAAGCAGTATGACGTTGACCAGGTTGTTTTCGCTTACAGTGATGTTTCGCATGAGTATGTCATGCACAAAGCGTCCATTGTACTGGCAAACGGCCCGGACTTTCGTTTGATGGGGCCAAAAACAACAATGGTGAAGGCAGAGGTTCCTGTTGTTTCGGTGTGTGCCGTTAGAACAGGGTCGGGAAAGAGTCAGACTTCGCGGCAGGTTGCCACGATATTGAAGAGCAGAGGCCTGAGGGTTGCAGTAATAAGGCATCCAATGCCTTACGGAGACCTGAGGAAGCAGGTTTGGGAGCGTTTTGCCTCTTACGAAGATCTGGATAGATATGAGTGCACGATTGAGGAAAGAGAGGAGTATGAACCTCACATTGACAACGGCATAGTCGTTTACGCAGGAGTAGACTACGAAAAAATCCTGAGGGAGGCAGAGAAAGAGGCCGACGTCATAGTTTGGGATGGTGGCAACAATGACATGTCCTTCTACAAACCGGATTTGAACATCGTGGTGGCTGATCCTCACAGGGCTGGAAACGAGCTAACATACTATCCTGGTGAAACAAACCTGCGAATGGCTGACGTTATTATAATAAACAAGGTTGACACGGCAGATCCGCAAAAAGTGAGGCAAGTCAGAGACAACATAAAGTTGGTCAATCCAGCGGCAACTGTTCTGGAAGCGGCCTCACCGATAACCGCCGACAATCCTGAAGTGATCAGAGGAAAACGGGTTCTGGTGATTGAGGATGGACCCACGCTGACGCACGGCGGCATGCCCTATGGAGCTGGAACAATATTCGCGAAAAGGTTTGGAGCAGGCACGATCGTAGATCCGAAGCCGTATGCTGTGGGTTCAATAAAGGAAGCGTACCAGAAGTATTCGCATTTAGGAGCAATTCTTCCCGCTTTGGGCTACGGCGAAAGACAAGTGGCTGAGCTCAAAGAGACCATTGATCGAATACCGTGTGACGTCGTGGTCATTGGGACACCCATAGATTTGAGAAGGGTCATAACTATCAATCAGCCGACCGTTAGAGTAAAATATGAGCTCAAAGTGCTAGGATCAGTTTCACTTGAGCAAATTCTGGATGGATTCATTCAAAGAAGCGGACTGAAACCATGAGCGAAGAAAAAGCGGAGATTTCCCGCATCAAAGTAAAGTTCATTGTCGAGGGACTTGGGGAAGCAGAGGGCGAGCTTGTTCGTTTCTTGGCTCCTAGAACAATAGACATGATAGTTCGAAAACTGCCGATTGAGGGCAGAGCTGCCTTGTGGAAAGAAGAGGTGTATTTTGAGACGCCCATAAAGATGGGAGAAGAGAAGGCTAAGGGAACCGTTGAGAAGGGGAGCATCGCGTTCTGGCCTATGGGAAGTGCTATATGCATATTTTATGGAGATTCCCAACCATACAGCCCCGTAAGTATCTTGGGCAAAATCACCGGAAACCTTGAATTGTTCAGGCAGATAAAGAGCGGAACAAAGATCAGGGTTGAAGGCGTCTAGTAGACTAGTGAGCTTTCTTCCCACATCTTGAGAAGTCTTTCACATTCTTCTATTATCGCTTTCTCTTGGCTCTTCTTTTTCAGGTTTTCAAGAAATTCTACTCGTTTCTCGTCTGAACGTTTCTCCGCCATGCCGCCGTAGTAAAGCTTGCTTTCAAGGTATTCCTTCATATGGTTGGCTTTTTGCACAAAAACACTGGCGGCATCAACAGGATTTTCAACAGCGTACTCGTTAGCCCATATCGTTGCTTCTGCATGTCGAAGCTGTGTCAAGCCATCGATCTCTTTTATGCTTCGGATATACGTTCTCAAGAAATCGTAGTAGCCCGCAATCTTGACAAGTTCAAGTGCCCGTCTTGCTTTCTGTGTGAAACTCGGGCTACCTTTGGTTCTCAGACGGTGCCTGTATCCTTCATCAATGAGTTTCTTGGCTAGCTTAACCTCGGTTTCCGTGTAAATTCTCTTGGGAAACTCCAACCGTGTTCTAACCTTCTAACGTTTAATGAAAACCCTTTCAGTTAGCACGAGTGAAGCAGAATAAGGACTAGTTTGCCTTGTATATTTTGATGTTGTGGCTCCCTGAAACGAGTTGGATGGCGCCGTTGTTCTGGAGTTGCTGCAGGAAGCCTTTCGCCGCGCTTATGCGTATGTTGAAGTGTGTGGCAACACCGTAAGGAGTCAGAACGTGCATTTTCTTTATTTCACTGATCATCTTTTCGTTTTTCGGGTCTGGCGGAATCACTGCGGACGGTTTCCTTTCCTTCGGTCCGGCTGCCTTCTCTTTCTTCTTCTTGTCTTTATCCTGCTCGTCTTTCTTGCCTTGCATGCGCTCCATTTGTTTCAGGTTAAGCTTCTTTTTGCCGCCCATAAGTATCAGCTTCAATGATTGAAGTCTGCCTTGTGGTTCTTAAGGGTTTTCCACGCTAAAGGCAGACTTTCAACGATGAAAAGGTGTATGTGGAGAGTTTTTCGGCTTGACAAAAAAGAAAGGAGAAGCTTGGTAGAACACGGCTATTTGCCCATGACTTTTCTTGCAGCGATTTCAATATCTTCGGATTTTATGGTTTTTCTTCCAGCATGCATCGCGAAATCCAGGGCTTCTTTGGCAATTTTCACGCCGATTTCTTCTAGAGCCTTGGCCAACTCTTTCGCTGCTGCTTCGCTTACTCTGTCGGCTCCAGCTTTCTTGCATAGTCTATGCATTGGGGCTACAGCCAATTCCAAATCGACCATAAAGAGTCCTCCGTAGCCTCTTTTTCTCTTTAAAGCCATATTTAGGGTTATCGGTTCCGACTTTTCACGGAAAGACCATGCCAATATTAAACATAGTGAAACTACTGAGCCTCAATTCGCGCGCGCTGCTTTTGTTGTGTGGAGTGTGCGCGTGCGTGCAACGGTGGTAGGCCCCTATATTTGGAGCCAAATATGTCTTAATGGGTTAGTGGTATGGAGGTACGGTGTTTTCCAGTATTTCTAATGTGCGCGTGTGGCGAGCAGGGCAATGTACTTGTAGAAGATTATTCCCAAAAAAGATAACCAAGCTACGCATATACCTTGGTGTGTTCTAGGAGAGAAAGGGAGGTGATATTCACATGAAAAAGGATTTGGTGATCGCTGTGCTAGCCACTTTCTGTGTGACCGCAACTCTGTTCATAATCATTCCTACAAGGAGCCAAAACGACAGGTATGACCCTTGGCTTGATGTCAATGGGGATGGAAAAATGGACATACTGGACATAGCAGCAGTAGCCAAAGCATTCGCGTCGTCAGGAGATTCAACCAAGAACGTAAACGTTACAAACTGGCCATCTCCGAAAACAGAGTATGAACTTCTTTATTTGGGGAAGTTTAACATAACTAGTGGAAAGGCCTATTATTTTGATATTCCGGACTGGAATAATCCCGTGTTCTGTGGGGGATACAGCCGGCTCAGCGTCTCCTATGACGTTTCGAGCACGAATGCAGGAAGTTACGATCTTACACTTTCTCTTGCAGGCATATCGTGGTTCGTTAGCAAAGCTGTAACGCTTACACTTGAACGTGTCTACCTTCTAAATACCACGATTACCGCACAAGGTTTTACAAAACCGGAACCAGCTCTCATCGTAACTAAGGCGCCTTACTTCTCGTTAGAATTCCGTACGGATACAAGTGCACCAAATTGGCAGAATATTTGGATAGCTATTGACGTCTACGTATACTTGAGAAGCGAGTAAGTAAAGGCCGAAAGAGATAAAGAAGAAGACATCAGAAGAAGTAATGCATGCCCTCCATATAGGAGGAGAGCCCCTCCAGGCAGAGAATATCAAAACTACCGACAATCCTAAAGAATCCTTAAGCACAGAAGAGTAATCGATCAATCAGCCGAGGGCGCGCGCTTTGTAGCCTAGACCTCCCAACTACGGAGGAATGCTGGGTGAGGACTGACCTCTTATTAGTCCTTGGTCGTTAGGTTTCTACTACGCGCGCAGATTGTTCATCGGGTGAACAGCTTAAATCGCGACGTGTAGTCTCTCATGGATCTCAAGCCTTGACTCCGGAATAGTAAGGCCATATTTCTTGCGAAGCCTGTCGGCTATGGTAACTAATTCATTTTCGATAAGTTCTTTTTCTTCAGGTGGAATTTTGGCCAACTTCTTTCTTCTTGGGCTGGTCTTTGATTTTTCTGAATTCACTTAACACGAAAAAGTGTTCCCGCTGTCCTGAGTATTTAGACTCCTCTTCTTCCTTTTCCACGACCAGGTTTCTTGCAGTCCACAAATGAATTGGTGACAACGTCTATTATTGTCCATCAGAGGAGGAAATCATAAAAGTAGAAGCAAAGTGACACGTAGGCTCGAGTGGTGCTGGATGAGGTACGTTGACGCGCACGTGCATCTTTCAGATGAAGAATATTCAGGCTGCATTGATGAAATAATGGCCGAAGCCAAAGCCTCAAACGTAGTTGCTCTAGTGTCGAATTCTATGGATTTTAAGACATGCCTGGGCAGCCTCCGACTGGCTGAGCAATATCCCGGAACAGTCTATGCCGCTTTTGGAATTCATCCTTGGACGCTGAAGACGTTGGCTGACGACGAGTTTCAGCAGATTCTAGAGTTGATTTCTAAACAAAGGGGCAACAAAGCTTTGGTTGCTATAGGTGAGGTAGGGCTTGATTTCAAGTACATGAACATATGGCAGAAACAACTGGAGGTTTTTGACAAAATGTTGCATTTGGCTGAGAATCTTGACCTTCCGGCTATCATTCATTCTCGTGGCACAACGAAGCAGATCGTTGACATGCTGCCCTCATACAAGATCAAGAAGGTGCTGTTACATTGGTTCAGCAATCCTATAAGCGCGCTTCCTAAAGCTTTGGAAGACGGATACTACATCAGTGAAGGAGCACCGACAGTCTATTCGAACGGCATTCGCGATGTGGTGAAAAAGGTACCGCTGAGTAATCTGTTAACGGAAACTGATGGTCCAGTGCGGTTTTTCAAAGCTCCCTTCAACGGAAAAAGGACCTCACCCGCATTTATTCCAAAGGTGGTCAAAGCCGTAGCCGAAATAAAAGAAACAAGCCCTCAGAGCGTCGCCAAGCAGATGATGAAGAATTTTGAGGCCTTTTTTGGAGTAAAGCTATATTAGACCAGTTGCGTTTATGAGAGGTTGTTTCAGCGTATAATGGATCAATAGACTAGTTAACACTGAATGCATGCTTGGAGGACGTATGTTTGGGGAATGTGCGCACAGAACAGATCAAGAGGACAGCTAAGGAACTTATTAGACGTTATCATGATAAATTCTCTAACAATTTTGAGAACAATAAACATGCTGTTAATAGTCTGGTGACTGGCGGAACGCCTAAAGTTCGGAACCAGATTGCCGGCTACATAACGCGGTATTTTGCTGCTGAAGAAGAGGCCCTTCCGGAAGAGGCTTCAGAAGAAACCGAACAAACAGCATAACCTTATTAGGACGTGCCATTTTTTAGAGGTCAAGCAGAAGCGAAGCCATATGATGGACGATTACAGGAAGGGTTGGGCTCTTAGGTATCTTCGTGAAGCAAAAGCCGAGCTTGCTGCTGCGAGAAAGATGCCTTACATGGCGCCAAGCCTAGTCTTGGAGGCCATCAGGAAAGCTCGAAACGCCATCTACTACAGTCTTGGAGAACCCGCTTTTGTGGAAATTGTTGTTAGAGAAGCGGCGGAGAGGACTAAGGCTCAGGCAATAACCGATCCTGTTTTGAAATGTCTTGTTGAGGTTGAAGAGATGGTTCAGCAGCTGGCGCAGGTTGAAGAAGTAGATGGTGAACGAGCGATGAAGCAAGCTGACAACTTGGTGCAACTGGCGTCAGACATAGTTGAAGTTTTGACGGAAGAAAAAATAGAGGAGTAAAGGAACCTACTTTTTCTTAACAGCTTTCGCTATGCGATCTAAGGCTTTCTTGATGTTTTCAACCGAGTTAGCGAAAGACAACCGCAGATAACCTTCACCGTATTTGCCGAAGGATGTTCCGGGTAGAACGGCTACGCCGGCGTTGTTGAGCAGGTGATCTCCTAGTTTGCGGCAATCCATGCCTGTGCCCGTGATGTTTGGAAACACGTAAAATGCTCCGTGCGGTTTCTTGCACGTTATGCCCTCGATGTTGTTCAGGCCGGAGACTATTACTTCTCTTCTCTTCTTAAATTCAGCGTCCATCCTTTCCGGTTCTGTTTGCGGTCCGTTCAATGCTTCTATGCCTGCCATCTGGGTGAAAGCGCAGGTGCACGAGTTTGAATTGGTCATCAACTGCGCGACTTTCAGAGCTAGGTCTTTTCTCATAACGCCATAGCCCAGTCGCCAGCCAGTCATGGCATAGGTTTTTGAGAAGCCGTCCAAAAGGATCGTTTTGTCCTTCATTCCTTTGAACTGTGTGATGCTTTCGTGTTTACCTTCATAGATTATTCTGCTGTAAATCTCATCTGAGAGCACAAACACGTCGTCTCTGTCTGCGATGCAGTCGGCTACTACTCTCAACTGCTCTCGTTCTATGACTCCGCCTGTGGGGTTTTCCGGCGAATTGAGGATTATCATCTTTGTCTTTTTGTTTATCATTTTCTTGACGTATTCAGGGTCAAGGCTAAAATCGTTCTCTTCCTTAAGCGGAATGGGAACAGGCTTAGCACCGACAAAGTTGATCAGAGATTCGTAGATTGGAAAACCCGGATTCGGATAGAGAACTTCTTCGCCAGGATTTACCAGTGCCAAGATGCTGAAGAACATTATCGGCTTTCCGCCAGGCGTCACGACAACTTCGTCTGCACTGACACTCAGCTTTCTAGTCTTCGAGATGTAATCTGCAATGGCCTGTCTGAATTCTAGAATGCCCGCAGATGGAGTGTAATGAGTGTAACCCGAGTTGAGAGCTTTCGTGGCTGCATCCTTGATGTTTTTGGGTGTGTCAAAATCCGGTTCGCCGATTTCCAAATGTACGACGTCTTTTCCTTGCTTCTCAAGGGCTTTGGCCTTTGCCAGCACTTCGAAGGCCGTTTCGGTTCCTAAAGTTTCCATTCTCTTAGCAAAGACAGAGTCCACTTCAATCACCTAGAGTTGAAAGGAAATCTAACGTAAGGAGAAAGGGTATATAACTATTGCAGTTGATTTCGCCCAAATCTACGTCTAGACGACATAGCGCAATCTAATGACATGTTGAAGGCACTGCGGATCATAAAAAAGTATGGGGGAATGCTTTTAGCTAGCTCTTAGAAGTGCTTTGACAAAGGTCGCACTTTCAGTACGTCTGGATTGACCAAGTTTGGCGGTTTCTTGCCTTCAAAGAAGGCAACAAGGTTTCCTGCAACCATTTCAGCCATTTGCGAACGGGTTTCTAGACTAGCGCTTGATATGTGCGGCGCAACAACCACGTTGTCAAACTTGAGAAGTGGGTTGTCAAGAGGTGTTGGTTCCTGTTCGAAAACATCCAGCCCAGCACCGGCGATCCAGCCTTCTTTTAGTGCCTTGTACAATGAGTTTTGGTCTACGACTGGTCCGCGGGAATTGTTTATCAGATAAGCTGTTTTCTTCATCAGTCTCAGTTTTTGTTCGTTCATCAAGTGATGCGTTTCTTTCATTAGTGGGACGTGGATGCTGACAAAGTCTGATTCTTTTAGAAGTTGATCAAGGTCAACTTTTTTTGCGCCGAAATCTTTCTCAATTTCTGGCCTTGGAATAACATCGTAAAACAGGATCTTCATGTTGAATCCTGTTGCTCTCTTGGCAACGGCGTAGCCAATTCTTCCCGCGCCAACTATGCCTATGGTCGCGTCGTGGATGTCTCTGCCGCTCATCATGCTCGGATGCCAGCCAACTTTCCACTGTCCAGTTCGAACGTATTTATCGGCTTCAACAACTCGCCTCGCAACGGCCATAAGTAAAGCCCAAGCGAAATCAGCAGTGGTATCGGTTAAAACTTCAGGCGTGTTTGTGACATAAATGCCTCTTTTAGTGGCTTCTTGAACGTCTATGTTGTCAAATCCAACAGCTAACTGCGCGACGATCTTAAGCTTCGGTGCCGCGTTGAAGACTTCTGCATCTATTTTGTCGGACAGGAGCGTCGTGAGGGCGTCAACGTTCTTTGCCTTCTCTACGATAACCTTTTTCGGCGGTGGAGCGTACTCAGGCCAAACTTCAGTGTCAAAGTGCTCCCGTATTATCTTCAGACCTCTTTCAGGAAGCTCTCTTGTGACGTAAATCTTTGGTTTTGGCATACAATTCACCTAGCAACGGTTTGCGAAATTCTTTATTAGCATTGACTTATTACACTTACGCAATCGGTCCTCAAGAACTTTCAATAGGCTATTGAAATGATAGAGATAAAGAACAGAGAGGAACTTGTTAGGAACGGCGAGACCCAGCTTGACCGAAAAGCCAGAGATTTAGCCCTGAAAAGCCTTGAAGCCGCATTGAAGGCTGTAGATCCAAAGCAAATAATGAAATCAAAGCTTTCACTGAAAGACTCCACGCTGAGCATTGAAGATTACGTTTTCGACTTAAACAAATTCAACAACGTTTACGTCGTGGGCGGCGGGAAAGCAAGCGGATCAATGGCTGAAGCATTAGAACAGATTCTTGGCAAACGCATAACCTGCGGGCTTGTGAACGTCCCGCATGGCGCTGAAAGCAAGACAAGCATAATAGAGCTTCACGGTGCAAGCCACCCCGTTCCAGACGAGGCTGGTGTCACAGGGGCACGTCGTATGCTGGAGATAGCAGACCTAGCAGACAAGGATGATTTAGTCATATGTTTGATTTCTGGCGGAGGTTCGAGTCTGATGCCTCTGCCACGGGGAAACGTTTCACTTGCAGACAAGAGAGAGATCACTGAAGCCTTGCTTAGGTCAGGAGCAACAATAAATGAAATCAACACCGTGAGAAAGCACATTTCAGACTTTAAGGGCGGCTGGCTTGCTAAGAAAGCTTATCCGGCGACCGTCTTGAATTTGATTCTTTCCGACGTTATGGGCGATCCGTTGGACTTTATAGCGTCAGGTCCAACTGTTCCCGATTCAACCACTTTCAGCGAGGCCGTGGAAGTCCTCAAGAAATTCAATTTGTGGATTGGAGCTCCGGTCTCGATTAGAGAAGTTTTGTCTGATGGCGTCAAAGGGCTTATTCCGGAAACTCCTAAGGCTGACGACGAGGCATTCAAGAACGTTCACAATGTAATTGTTGGAAACAACAGATTGTCAAGCTTCGTAGCTCTTGAACGGTTGAAATCGGCTGGTTTGAACACGCTTTTGCTCACTGCAGCGTTGGAAGGAGAGGCTCGACAAGTGGGCATTGTGTTGGCCTCGATAGCCAAAGAAGTTTCGGTTTCTGGCAATCCCGTGCCGAAGCCGGCGGGCATTATCGCCGGGGGAGAAACAACCGTTATCGTCACTGGAAAAGGGAAGGGAGGCAGAAATCAGGAGATTGCGTTGGCAGCTGCGACAAAGCTGCGTGGGCTTGACGGAACTGTTATCGCTTCTTTAAGCACAGATGGCATAGACGGTCCAACGCATGTTGCGGGAGCAATAGTGGACGGGAAAACGTTAGCTAGGGCAGCCGAAGTGGGGTTGTCTCCTGAAAAGTTCTTGGCAGACAATGATTCTTATCATTTCTTCTCCAAACTCGGTGACCTTATCTTCACAGGTCCGACAGGTACAAACGTTAACGACATTTCTGTAATAGTGGTTTTATAGAGTCAGAAGGGAAATTATATGGTTGCAAATGTAAAGTTCATTGGATCTTTCCGGAGCATTTCTGGCAAGGACAAGCTTGCACTCAAACTTGCAAACTCAGCCCCACTGAGAAACGTCGTGAAAAAGATTGTTCACGAACTGCCTAAACTCAAGCAAGCTTTGATAGACCCGGAGCTCGGAGAACCTAGGACGAACGTGCTCATTCTTGTGAATGGAAAGGAAATCAGTGTTTTACAGGGATTGGAAACCGTGATCAAGGATGGCGATGAAGTGGTTTTTGTTCCAGTCTTACATGGAGGATGAGAACGAATGCAGCTCTATGCGATCAAGACAGAAATCGTGAAAGCCGGCGACAACTTGGTCGATATGATTCTCAGGTCTCTTAAGGAGCAGAGGCTACAACTTGAAAACAATGATGTATTGGCTTTGACCTCGAAGATCGTCTCCTATTCTCAAGGTCGGTTGGTAAAGCTTTCCGACGTGAAACCCTCAGAAGAAGCCGTAAAGCTTGGGAAGAAATATTCCCTGAAACCGGAATTCGCCGAGCTGATTTTACAGGAGGCGGACAGAATTTGTGGTGGAGTGGAGAAGGCCGTTTTGACATTGAAGAACAGCGCATTGACCGCTAATGCCGGTATTGACAACAAGAATGCCCCAGCAGACTCTGCTGTACTGTGGCCCCAGGATGCTCCGAAATGGGCTAGACAGTTCAGACACGATGTCAAGTCCAAAACTGGGAAGCAGGTTGCCGTTCTGATTGTTGACAGTGGACTGATACCGCTGCGAATAGGCACGACGGGTTTAGCGTTGGTTGTTGCTGGGTTCAAGCCTATAAAGGAGTGTAGGGGAGAAAGAGACCTGTACGGAAAGCTGATAACTATCACGCGGCACGCCGTCGCGGATGACTTGGCTTCAGCCGCTCACTTGCTCATGGGCGAAGCTGCCGAGAAGGTCCCCGTGGTGCTGATTAGAGACGCTCCTGTAGATTTTGACGATGGCGTCTATGATTCTGCAGACATGATGATGCCTTTCAAGGAATGCATATTCATGAATACTTTGGAATGCTCGTGAATCTCTGGGAGCAAGTCGTGAAACATGATTGTGGGGTTGAATGCGGCTTCGGAAGGGTTTTTCGAGACTAGACCACCATATAGCAATGAGCAGCTCTTGAGGTTTGTTCGAAGAGCTACTTCGTTGGGCTTCGAGGCAGTTCAGATCGGTCCACTCAGATACTTCGATCCGATCGAAGCCAAGCAACTGAAAATCGTTCTTGACGCGTGTAAAACTGAAAGGAATGTGCATGTCGGAGGCATATACGATGCGGAGAAGTTCGCCTTAACCCAAGAGGAGTATGTTAAGGCACGAAACGAAGTGCATCATGGAATAATGCTTTGCAAGAGAATCTCTTCAACATTGGTGTCCCTGCACCCACCTTTCTTTGGACCAGAAAACGCTGCAACCGAAGAGCTTCAATCTCTAGCGAAGAGGCGTTTCCTTGAATTGCTGAAAGAGGAAGTGAATCTTGCCAGTCGCAATCACATAAAGATAGCCTTGGAGTCTTTTTGTTATCCGCCTTTCATCTTCAAGGGCTTGGATGATTTTGCACAATTTGTTTCGAAGTTTCCAGTCGAAAAATTGGGGGTTCTGTTGGACGTTGGGCACTTGTATCAGATTGGAATCGAACTTTCCGTCGCAGTTCACGCGTTTGCAGACAGACTGCTTGACGTTCATGTTCACGACGCTACACGCGACAAGGATTATCGGAAAGCAACACATCTTCCGGTTGGAACGGGAGAAATCGATTTTTCAAGTTTCTTAAATCTTCTGCGCGAGGTTGGGTACGATGGATGGCTTACGCTTGAAGTGAGGGTTGGCGAAAAGGAAGTTGTTCAAAGCAAGGAGTTCCTAGAGAGTCTGCTTACGAGAAGATCCTAGTGCTCAACCCTGTTTTTGGTTTCTCGTATGATTCAGGGGCATCATTTTAGCACGTCTTAGAACGTTAAGCAACGGGGTTCCGATCAGTGCCGCGGCGAGAGCAATGATCATTCTTTCCGCTGGATACAAAAAGGTGATGACCTGCCACGTGCCTCTCCAATATTCTGCGTCGGTTGTAAGAGCTTCAAGCGTAAGCGAACCGGCGATCTGGCCGGCCAATGTTGAAGTCAGGGAAGTTATAAGGAAACCATAGAGGAGCTTCGAGTTGTTTTCAAGATTTTTTGTGGCAATGGATTGGAGAGGCGAAACAAGGATTATCAGACAAATTATCTGGAACCACATCTCTTGGGGATAGAGCCAAGCAGCACCCACAGTTGGGTAAAGGGCTAGGAGGAGCAAAAGAGATGTGTAAACGAGAATGCTCATGACTCGTTTGCCGTCGTGAGTCAATCCGGCGCATAGAGCTGCGAAAATTCCTGAAGCGAAGCTCGGAGGGGAAAAAGAACCTAGGAAGAATCCTATTAGTCCGCCTGTAAATGCGGACAGTGCACCTATTTCGGGACCGAGAAGTATGCCCGTTATTGGTGCCATGATTGCTGCGGCTGTTATTGCTTGGCCGGGTAAGCCGATGATTGGAGAAATCTTTAGGAAGCCGAAGACAACGTACAAAGCTGTGAAGCTCACCGTTAAAGCCGTGTCTCTTGAAGTGAATTGACGCCGGATGATCATGTTGGTGTGATCCTTCTTTGACCTTTTGGAAACCTAATTATTCTAAACCGTTTATAAATTGAATATTATGCCCTGCTCAATCATCACTCTAACAACCGATTTTGGTCTGAAAGACCCATATGTGGCAGAGATGAAAGCAGTGATTCTGGCCACAAGCCCCAAGGCCAGCATCGTAGACATCACTCACGAAGTCGAGAAATTCAACGTAAAGATGGGAGCCTATGTCTTGGCCGCGGCATCGACTTATTTTCCAAAAGGCACCATTCACGTGGCCGTCGTGGATCCTGGGGTGGGAACGAAAAGACAGTCTATAGTTCTGCAGACAGAAAAGAGCTTTTTCGTTGGGCCCGACAACGGCTTGCTGGCTTTGGCTGCAAGAAGCACAGGCACGATTAAACAGATCCGCAGGATTGCTAACAAAGAATTGATGCTTCCGAAAGTGTCAAGCACTTTTCACGGTAGAGACATCTTTGCACCTGTTGCAGCCCACTTGGCGAACGGCAAGAGGATGGAAGAGTTCGGGCCGAAACTGAAAAGAATTCTGGTGCCCACGTTTGCAGAGGTGGTTAGAAGAGAGGGCATGTTTGTGGGCGAAGTGATCCACGTTGATGGGTTTGGGAACATAATCACAAACTTGGGAGAAAAGGAGCTTGAGTTAGCAAGGGGAAACGGCACAGTTGACATTGAACTGAGTAACAGAAGGCTCAAGCTGAAATTGTGCAAGGCCTATGGTGAGGTTGAAGGGAGGAACGGGTTGGTTCTGATAGGGAGTCACGGCTTCTTGGAAATCGCAATCAATCAAGGCAATGCTGCCGAGGTGTTTGCCGCTAATGTTGGAGACGAAGTTACGCTCCATCACTCAAGGGATCATGTCCAGCAATCGAGGCATGTGAAGCTTCATTAATGCAATTGCTCGGCAGTTTGAGATTGGGTAATAAATTTGGTAATCCTTTATATTTGAGTGATTATTTTTACTTGCTTGCGGAATATTTGTGGATAGCCGTCAGAAAAAGGATCTAGCTTTAGTCAGTTTTGCATAAGAATAATGGAGGTGATATGTTTGGCGTCGAAAAAGGATTTGGCAATGGCTGTATTGATCACTTTCTCAGTTACGGCTGCGCTGTTCATGATAGTTCCATCTCACAGCCTATCAGACGCACATTCTTACAATCCGTTGCTGGATGTAAACGATGATGGGGTAATTAACATCGTAGATCTCAGCAAAGTGGCAGCGGCATTTGGCACGTCGGGAACACCGATTAACAAAACCGCTTTGCTACTAGGAGCAAATGCCACCACTGATCTTCCAGACCTTTATGATGCCGTGAAGGACTCGGTCGTTTTGATCGTCGGAGAAACAGCTACCGGAACAATTCAGGGGTCGGGCTTCGTCTACAACTACTCTGGTACGATGGTTGTGCTCACAAACAACCACGTTGTCTACGGAACCACGAGCTTGAGCGTTACTTTCTCAGACGGAAACGGCTACGGTGCTCTCGTGTTGGGCACAGATCCGTACGCTGATTTTGCTGTTGTCACGGTTGGTGCGCCTGCGTCTGAGTTCAAGCCTGTAGGCATCGGAAACTCCTCAGCACTGAGAGTAGGGGAACCTGTTATCGCCATAGGAAATCCATATGGTTTAGTTGGTTCCGTGACCACAGGTGTTGTGAGCGCACTCGGAAGAACCTTAACAGAAGAGTACACGGGGAACTTTTCGATAGGCAACGTCATACAGACAAGCTCACCGATAAACCCGGGCAACTCTGGTGGACCATTACTAACTTATGACGGCAATGTTGTAGGTGTCACCGCAGCCATAGTTTCCGGCTCTACTGGTTTGGGCTTCGCCATCCCTTCAAACACCTTGCTTAAGGAAATAAAGGCGTTAATAGCGAACGGCACATACACTGACCATTCATATCTGGGCGTTACAGGATCTGACATGGATTACTTCACAGCCAAAGACATAGGGGCAAGCGTGACCTACGGCTGGAGACTGGCAGGAATCGTATCCGGCGGACCTTCAAGCGGAAAATTGCAAGTAGATGACATAATAATCGCTATCAACGGTACTCGCATCAGGAACGGAGACGATCTGTCAAGCTATCTGGAAGGAAATACGTTGCCGGGCGAAACCATAATAGTGAAGGTCATGAGATCTAATCTCGCAGTGGATGTGCCTTTGGTTCTGGGCAAGAGACCTCCACCTCCTGTCTAAACTCTACTCCCATCTCTTTCTTTTTTCTCGATTCGCACTATCAGACTTTGTCGGTCTTGTTCAGATCCTGAAGTCTGCTGATACCATCTATTTCTTTTATGAAGCCAGCCACACTTTTGGGGACAAGCTTCTCCCAGTTCTCGCCTTTCGCCATTTTCATTCTTATCTCTGTTGACGAGTAAAGCTTCCTATCAAACAAGCGTATAGCTTTAACCTTGTATCCGGCTTCCAAGAAAAGCCGACGCGTCAGAGGCTCGTTTGAATAGACAACCTGAAAGCTAGGCGTATATCCTTCAACAGCAGAAACCCACATCATGTGCAAATGAACGTCAGGCACGGGGACAATCCAAACCTGCGAATAATCTATGCCTCCCTCTTCCAAAGCTTTCCGCGTCATGACCAACCTTTCGCCCGCCGTGAACGGGTTAGTGACAGTGTGACTGTACTGGGCGCTGCCGATGACGATTACGATTTCATCAACTTCTTTCAGAATATCCTTTATCGCGTAAAGGTGGCCTAGATGAAACGGTTGAAACCTCCCAACATAAAGCCCGCGCTTAACCATTCAAACCATCTGCCTCCTACTACTGGCTGAAATGAATTAACGTTTGCTCTTCTCGAGTTTTCTTAGCACAAACTCAGCCGGGAACACCTGCAGTCTCCTACCATCTACCGCGATCTCACGTTTGGAAGCATAGCCTCTTTTTTCACGCTTCAAGAAATCAAGCTTCACGTCTAAACCGCCACCGTACCCGCATAACGTAAAATCTGAACCAACTACTCTGTGGCACGGAACGATCGGCGGAAACGGGTTCAAAGCCATAATTCGACCCACAGCCCTTGGCCCTCCACCCGCAGCCTTGGCAACACCACCGTAAGAAGCCGCGTAACCTACAGGAATCAAGGATGTAACTTCCAGAACTTTCCGCGTGTATGCTGACAAGTGCTTCGTTGCGAAGCGGAATTTGTGCGAAACATCTTTTCCATCATAAACATCCTTTATCAATGACACTATACCTTCTGCGAAAACCGAATTCTTTTCAGGACGTTGGAACGGAACGCCAAACGGAATGCTTCCAAGCAGGCCGTGCAGAACTTCCTTCTCGTCAAAAGCAAACGTCGTGGCATAAATGGCCTCTTCATCGCAGGCGACTCCAAACCAGACATTTCCATCGTCTTGGATGTAAAGCCCAATCATATTGACTCATCTTTCCAGTTCATTATTATGACAGATACTGTTAAGTTATTTGTGGTGACGTTCCGATTCATGTACCACTTTATATATTAAAGTGTATGGTGTCTACCTTGGCTTAGGAAAAACAGACTTCATCAAGTTTGACTAACATCTCTTTTGATAGATAGAAATTGCTACGCCCCACTTTTTCGCGGATCTCAAGCAAATCCTCTCTTGACAAGTAACCTTGTCTTTTCATTTCATTTATGATGCCAACAGAACCCGTAAATTTCATGCCTAGGAACTTGCACAAGTCTCTTCCAAAACCATCATCAATCACACAAACACAATCTCCATTGAGACAACTATATGAAATTGTCCAAAACTCGCCAGAGTTAGAATGCTGAACGAAATAGGACAGCAATTGCTTGCTTGGCGTTGGATTTACGACAGAGAAGACATTTAACGAGTCTTTGTCAATTTTACATCCATCCAGAAACTCCTCTTTGACCTTATTTGGTATGGATATTGCGTTTTTGCGAGAGAATGCTTGAAGTTGTTTTTCCAAACCGCATATTTCCAGTAGCACTATGACAGCAGACGTATCGAAAACATAGTCCATTTATTGATCGCAAGCTGATAAAGAGTTAAGAAAATCTCTTTGGTTCATTCCAAGCCATTGTGCCCCAGTTGCAGCATTTATGCGACCTCTCAAGAATAATCTTCTAGTCCAGTTACCTTTGTCTTTGACTAGGTTTTCAAACTCTATGGAGTTCACTTGAGTTTCTGGAAATGTCATATACATGAAAAACAATAGCTCTCTGTCAGTCAGGTCGTTTAATAGGATCTTCGCATATTCAAGTTTACGCAATGTGTCTGGGTCACGTTCACCATAATCTGAGGACAGTTGTTTAGCTAATCTTTCCCCTTCTGGTGTTAATGTATATTTGGTGCCGTTCTTTGTCACAAGCCCAGATTCTTCTAGTGTTTCCATGTTTTCCGTGAGTTCAAATGAAACACCACCATATTTGTAGTTCGAAAAGGATACTTCTTTATCACCCTTGAGATTCTCAAAGTAATATATCGCCTTATGGAAGTGAAGTTTGTTCATTGCTTTTTGTTTTGTTCGGTCTTCCATGGCTAGAATTAGAACTAACAAAGCTCTTGCTGGAGAATCAAGTCCATAATCGAGAATTTCGGTCATGTTTTCCCCGCGCATGTCCTATACCTATTTAAGGCTTTTTGTAGCTATTATGAATTATGGCACAAAAAATAGCAATTCGAGAACATGGCAAAGACGATGACTACGGTGTAATCAAAAAAGAAATATCAGTACTTAGATCACCTAACTTTGAGACACCTACAAAATGCATAAAAAATCTGGAAAATCCGTTGCCCACTACTGCGCAAATAAACGAGGTCACTAAAAGAGTGAGTCTGCGTACAATAGAATCTTTTAGAAGTGGTTACGAGCAACCAAAAGATCTTCGGTTGCGTTGCATCCCTAATAAGCTGAACCTAACAATTTTCGACCTGATGTTTGATGAGGCTCCCTCTCACGAAATAACAAAGTCATTATCAAGTTATTGGTATGCTTCTAGCGAAAATACTCTTTTTGTTCCTACCGTCAGATCAAAAATGTTGAAAGTAGATAAGGCACATCCATGGTCGGAGTTGAGAATTTTACAATGTGTTGCTTTCTTACGCGATCTGATTAACGTCACCGAAATGAGAAATTTCAAAGCTTTTATCGGTACTATACCGTTATTACCATCTAAGTTTGCTAAGCCATTCGTTGACTTGTATTTAGAGAAAGAGTTCAACGCATACGCAATTGATGTCGGTAACAGAGATTTGCTTAATCACATAGGTGATCTTCGTTCCATTCTTTACGAAATCAATGAGCGCATTCCCTTGAATGAAGTATTCATTTATGCTTGCAATCTTGGAATCCCAAAGTTCGAAGCGCACATGTCTAGGGCAGACGATTTTTTGAGCCTCTTTGCCTACATTGATGCTTTCGGAAATACGTTCAAGACCAAAGGTGGCGGTGATGCTGAAACAAAGCCTAAACCTCCCCAAGCAAAGAAGTTTTTGAAAGAAGACCTAGTGTATAGACTGTTGCCTGATGACCCTTTAAAATATGGAAGCTTCAACCAAAGAGAACAGGTCAAAGAGGCAGATGCTGTTAGAAGCTTAGTCGGTGTTGAAAAAATGCAAAAATATCTTGACACAAAGAAAGGCGTTGACCCTGATGCAATCAAACACCTTGGAGCAATGATGGAAAGAATAAAAATCAAATAGAACATTCGCTATTTTATGCTCACTCGTTTTTTAACTCGTTTTTCCCACTCTGCTTGTGTCAACACGCCTTTTTCCTCTAGTAGTTCTACTAAGCTTGAAAGCATTGTATCTAGCAAATCAACTTCTTCGGCAAGTTCACGTTTCGGTTTATTCTTCGCCATGCTTCCCACCTTTCGTCAAGTATCCTTTTTCTGATAGCCAACTCATTATTATTGTTCGCAATGTGTCTGAACAAGTCTCACCTATCGTGCCAACTAACTCTTTGTTCAAGAGATCAGCAACATTTTCTGGAAGTGATACTAGGACTTTTTTCAATTTATTATCGCCTCCACTTCTCTTTTCTGTTCTTTCTCAGGACTCGTCACCTTGACTAACAGTTGTGTTTCGTGTTTTGTGGCTTCTTCAATCAAGCCTTTCCATGTACTCGGTGCTTGTGTTCTTGCTGCTTGTGCAGGTGTTTTTCCGTTTAGACTTTGGTGTGGTCTTACATAGTTGTAGTGGATTGTGAATCCTTCGAGAATTGACTTTGTAGACTCAAAAGCTTTGAGTCCTCTCATAACTCTTGTGCGATCTTTTACTATTCCATGCATTCTCTCAACTATATTGTTCGTCTCTCTTGCCCTTATTCCAACTCTTTGAACTAGCTCAGGTCTTGTGTCCTTTCGCATCGTATAGAAAACCTTGTTGAAAGCTGTTTCATACACAAAGCTACCGTCTACGAATACGGCTCTAGGTCTAACCTTGCTCTGTTCAAGTCCTTGCTTGAATACTGCTATAGTATCTTCGAGAGTTCTTGTTCCTGAGACGTGAGACGCAACTAGGAATTTTGTATCTTCGTCAATCATTTCCCAGAACCAAACATTCCGCCCTTCACATGACAGCATTGTTTCGTCTTCATGCCACAAACCTGAAAGTTGCGGTGTTAGGGTTGTAACGAAATCTTTGACCAGTTTTGAATATTTCTTTATCCAGTTCAGGATTGTTACTTGGCTTATTTTTTCTCCGAAGATTTGCTCCAAGTTTCTTTGAGCCTTGCGTAGGCTTAGACCATCATAATAGAGATTGAGTGCTGCAACGACTATGTTCTTTTCAACTTTCATTCTTGAGAAGTTGCCGTTCTCGTAGAATCGGTGTTCACAGTCTTTGCACTTGTAAACTTGTTTTCCTTTGACTTTGCCGTCTTTCACGACTTTTTCCGAGCCACAATACTTGCATGGCATACGTCTCACAGGTATACTATAAGATACCTTTTGGTATATATGGCTTGTGGTATGCCTACAAGATACCCATACAAACTAAACCTTTTATTGGGAACAAACACCTTATCACCAATAGGGCATTACTATGGTAAAAGTAACAATCAAACCTTGGGAAGAAGTCATAATCCACGAAAGTATTCAATATTCTTTTGATGATTTCATCAAATTGTGCAGTATGGGAGTTCAAGCTGGTAGTTTGACTGAACCATTGCAGTGGGCTGACGGCGTAGTTTTCCGTCACCTGCCTATGCCACCGACTGAGGATGTAGTTAGGGAGATGCTTGCGGGCAAAGTGCATTGGAGCGCAATTGCGTGGGCTTTGATGCCTAATTACCAGCCCGTTTACATCATTAACGAGATAAATGCGAGGATTCCGATAGTCAATGTGAGTACCACGGCAGCGATAATTGATGTTGTCAAGGCACTCAAAGATTCAGTGAAAAGTTAGCATCAACCGATTTTTCACAAGGGCTTGTATAGTCGTATATCGTGTTCGCCGCGCGAACAGTATGGAATCTTGTTTAACTACATAGACAAGTATTATGGTGTTATCAAGAAAAAGCATATTGAAAGGTTTACCTTTGACCGAATAAACGAGTAAATCAGAGTCGAAAACAATGGCCAGAAAATTGCAACATGAAAACAGATTTCAACTCGAAACTATGTTTAAACGAGAGGTCTTCGAACTCGCTGAAAGAGAGGAAACTACTGCACGATTGGCCGCAATGCTTGGGTATAAAGGAAAATGGAAAGGAAGGCGATGGGCTGAACTTAGGAGCGGAACCATAATGACCATGACTCTTTCTCAACTAAAAAAGCTGTCAGAGATAACAGATATTCCATTAGAAGAAATTCTCAAACACGCATCCGCTCATCACAAATAACTTAACAGTATCATTATGACATTAAGTTTAATAGGTTGTCCGTGCATAAAAACGAGAAAGGTGGGTTACATGGAGAAGCAAGCGCAACAGGATGGTTACATGTTTATTCCGGGAGCGACGACGATTGGCGTAACCTTCAAAGACGGCGTCCTTTTGGCCTCTGAAAAACGTGTTTCATACGGGTACCTCGTCGTCAGCAAGGTCGGCAAGAAAGTTTTCAAGATAACAGATAACATTGGCGCAGCGTGTGCTGGGCTTGTGTCGGACATGCAGGTCCTGATAAGAGAGGTTGAAGCCTACGGAAACTTGTTCAGCTTGGACGTGGGCAGGCCCATCTCTGTAAGATCAGCGGCTAAACTGATGTCAAATCTGCTTTTCGAACGTCGATTGGCACCGTTGATCACTCAGACAATTGTCGGTGGAATAGATTCTGAGGGAGCATCACTCTACTCGCTTGATCCTCTGGGATCGGTGTTGCCTGACAAGTACACGGTTGTGGGTTCTGGAACAGAGATTGCCATGGGAGTGGTCGAGGAAGGATACAAAGAGAACATGAATGCTGACGAAGCAAAGGAACTGGTAGTCAGGGCAATGAAATCAGCCATAAGCAGAGACATCATGAGCGGTGACGGGATAGATTTTCTCATGATAACTAAGGAAGGCATAGCCGAAGAAACGATCAAATTCTAAGTCGCATTTTTCCCGCAAACATTTAAACATAAACTTCCACACATTAGCTATCGCCATCAAAAACGGGTGACCAAAACATTGTTGTTTCACCTGACTCAGAATGAAGGAGAATTCCTCGTTCAGCTTGCACGAAAAGCCGTGGACGAATACGTCAAAACAAGGAAGTGCATAAACGCTCCGGAAGACGTTTCTGAAAAACTGAGGCAACCATGCGGAGTCTTCGTCACGATAAACAGAGTGAAAAACGGAGAAAAAGATCTCAGAGGATGCATCGGTTACCCGTATCCCACCGAACCGCTAGTGCACGCGGTCATTGAGTCAGCCATAAGCGCAGCTACGAATGATCCAAGATTTCCGCCGCTTTCGCCCAGAGAACTAGACCACATAGTTTTGGAGGTAAGCGTGCTCACGCCGCCAGAGACGATAAAGGTCAAAAACCCAAAAGAATACTGCACCAAAATAAAGATCGGGGAAGACGGATTAATCGTCGAAAGTGGCGTCTACAAAGGACTGCTTCTGCCGCAGGTGCCAGTTGAATGGCAGTGGGACACTGAAGAGTTTCTTTGTCAATGCTGCAACAAAGCCGGACTGCTTTCGGACTACTGGCTCAGAGAAGGCACCAAAATCTCCAAGTTTCAGGCCATAATTTTTGAAGAAGAAAAACCACGAGGCGAAATAAGGCAAAAGGTCCTCGGCGGGAAATAGACCGATGAAGGTTTATTTTGCTCCAAACGGGATCGGGTTAGGACACGTTGGAAGATGCATGCCCATAGCAAAGAAACTGGCCGAAAAGAATTACGAAATGATCTTCTCCACGTATCTTGAAGGCACACAATACGTTGAAAAAGAGAATTTTCCTCTCATAAAAGCCCCGCCGATCGGATTTCAAGTCAAGCCAGATGGAAGCGTAGACTTCAGACAAACAGCGGTCAACCCAGGCCCATTTTTCGCCTCCTTCACCGTCATAAAACAAATAAACTCTGAAGTCAAAACCATTGGAAGTTTCAAGCCCGACATCGTCGTTTCAGACTCTCGTGTCTCGCCACTTCTAGCGGCAAGACTTCTGAGAATACCGCGAATATGCATAGTGAACCAGTTTCAACCCCGAATCCCACGGACAAAACACTACTTACGCTTGGCAAGACTAGCCGACTCAGTTGCACTCACGATCGTCGGAGAAATGTGGACGAGAGGAAACACTGTGCTAATACCGGATTTCCCCCAGCCCTACACGATAGCAGTAGGCAACCTAACCATTCCAAAGTCTTACCGAAAGAACGTAAGACTGATCGGGCCAATACTGCCGACCCATCCAAACGAACTACCTACAAAACAAGAACTTCGCAAAAAGCTGAAACTACCCCAGGACAAACCAGTTATTTTCGTGCCTATAAGCGGTCCAACAACTGAAAAAGCTTTCGTAACAGAGGTGTTGCGAAAAGTGTTGCTGGAGTTTCCTGATGATTATGAAATCATAATTTCCTATGGCTACCCGAGCGCGGATACGACGCCTATACGTCATGGAAACGTGGCAATCTACAAGTGGTTACCTAACCGCTTCGAATACCTAAAAGCATGCGACTTGGCCGTGGGGCGTGCTGGGCATGGAACGATAACCCAGTGCATGTCCTATGGCAAATCCATAGTACTCATTCCTACACCCAACCACACGGAACAGCTCACCAACGCAAAACAAGCAGACAGCTTGGGCGTTGCGAAAATCGTCCTTCAGGAAAAGCTCAGCAAGGAGAGGCTACTGACATGTATTCAAGAGCTTTTGCAGCCGAAAGCTCTTAACAGGGTTTCGGAGGTTCAGAAGGAAGCTTTGAAATATAACGGTTTAGAGAACGCTGTCCGGGCAGTAATTGAAGTCGCCCAAAAGTAAACAAGCATTTTTAAGCTGAACAATCAAAAACTACAGTCATGTTCATGCCGCGTAGGGTCTTGGAAGAAAAGCTCCGTCAGATACTCGCCGAAGACATCGGTCAGGGAGATATCACCACAGGCTTGATTGTTCCAGCCCAGACAGTCGTAGAGGCAGAAGTTGTATGCAAAGAAGCAGGTGTCGCTGCTGGAATTGAGGAAGCAAAAATCCTTCTGGAAAGTCTCGATCTCAAAGCAGAGATCCTTGTCAAGGATGGAGAGAGAATAAGAACACAACAGATCCTCATTAAGATCTCTGGAAACGCGAGGACAATTCTATCGGTTGAGCGTACACTCTTGAATCTTGTTTCACGCATGAGCGGCATAGCGACAACTACGAGTAACTTGACGGAGAAACTTCGCCGTTCAGGTGCCAAAGCAAGAATTGCGTGCACAAGGAAAACCGCGCCCGGTCTCCTTTACTTTGACAAGAAGGCTGTTCAAGTAGGCGGCGGGGATACCCACAGGTTTCACCTGGACGACATGATCTTGATAAAAGACAACCATATCGCAGTGGCTGGAAGCGTGGAAAAAGCCGTTAAGAAGGCGAAAGAGCAGGCTTCGTTGAGTAAGAAGATCGAAGTTGAAGTTACAACGGCCGAAGATGTTTTGCCCGCTGTGGAAGCTGGGGCCGACATAATTATGCTGGACAATTTCTCTCCAAAACAGACAGCGAAGGCAGTGGCTTTTCTGGAGAGAAAGAAGCTGCGTGAAAAAGTGTTGCTGGAAGCCAGTGGTGGGATAACGGCCGAAAACATTGTGGTCTTCGCTTCAACTGGGGTAGACATTGTGAGCTTGGGCGAAATAACGAACAGTGCGAAGGCCTTGGACGTAAGCTTGGAGATAGTGAAACTCAAGTAACCGCACAGACAGAGAAAAATCATTTGCACCGCTACTGACACGTGTATTTTTCCTAGTGAACGAGCAGCAATATGGCAAACACGATGAAGTTCATCGTTGAATGGGCGAGTGCAGAGACAACGTAGGAATTCCATCGATGATAAACGTAGCCCAAGAACAATGCGGCGATGAAAGCGGCGACGATGTGGACCACCTGCGGGTCGAAATGAGTGAGTCCGAAAGCCAGGGACGAGACAATCAAGGCTGGTGCAAAGGAATACTTGCGGTTTATCGAGTTCTGTAGAAAGGCTCTGAATGTGAATTCCTCGCAAAACCCCGACAAAGACAACGAAATCAGGACAGAAAGCAATCCAAGCGGACTGGCGGCAAGATTTGTGATCGTGTTGTTCTGTTCTTCTATGGCTTGGCTTACTCCAAAGATTGCGGTAAGCACCCCGGAAGCGAAGATGCTAATGAAAAGGAGCATGCCTCCCGCCGCTAGTCCCAGAATGATGATCTTAGGACTGACCGTTGAGCCTATATACCTCCTAATGTTGATGTGCTTTAACAGCATGTAGCTAAAAGGAGCGACTGCAATCAACAGCTCGAAGCTTGGCGACGCGAAACCCTCTCCAAGCGTAAGAAGAATCGCACCTCCAACGAATTGCAGAAGTAGGAAACTGACGATAAAAGCCAGAATGGCTGCGAGAGGAGAAACGGTCTGTTCTGCTTCCACTGCGTTCGCCTCGTCTCCACCAGTCTTGTGTGCGTTCATACAAAAACCTTTTCCATCATTAGACTTACGTCGGATGAAGTCCCAGACTCGTTCGCATTGAAACCTGAGGAACCATAACTCATATTTTCGTGATTCTAAGAGTCCTGAAACCCCTCGCAACCGGATTCAACATTTCCGCGATGTTCACCTTTCTCAAAACTTCCGTCTTGTCTTCTGCGTAGCCTCTGATATCGTGTTCCGCAGGCATCAACGAATAAAGATACACTTCTTTTCCGGTGAATCGAGGCTGACACTTGGAGGGCAAGCCGAGCAGCACTTTTTGGCCGTCATTAACGGCCTTTTCGCAGGCGTAGAGTATTGCATGGGCACCCGAGGTTAGTTCCGCAACTCTCACGGGGACGCTTTCTTTGCCTATGGCTAACACTTCAACGCCGTGCTTCTGCATTATTTCATTCGCGATTTTTCTCAGACGTGGCAGGACTTTCAGGAGATGACGTTTTGCTTTGGCCGAGATTCTCATGTTAGTAAATTCGATTGGCGACAACTGTTCAAGAGGAGTCGATCCTAAGGACATATCAAGGTGCACCACGTCTGCCCCGACCCTTCCGATAAGTTCCCTGCAGAGTTCTGCTTCATGCACTATCACTTCATGACCTTCCTTTGCGTCTGCAAAAATGGGTTCAGCCAAGAAAGCGCTCGCTTCCCTGTAAGGCGCATCAACCAGCACGGATGCAGCTGCAACGATGGATAAGGGCTCGAACTTGTCATCTAGTATAGCGGCAGAAGAATCTGCAGCGATGATCCTCAAATGGTTCCCCGTGCTAACCATAAGGAAGTCGATAGGATTTATGTTTGCCGTCTAGGCGGCGTTTTCTAGTAGATGTCTTCCTAGAATGAACATTTCTGAGCTTTTGGTTCTGCTTGCCTTGGGCTTGATCACGAGCACCTTTTCAAAATGCTTTTTCACCTTGTGCGTAAAGTCGTCAAGCATGTCACCTTGGAAAACCTTGACGAAAAAGTTACCTGAAGGTTTAAGCGTTTCTAGCGCTATTTTCAGCGCTTGCTGTGCTAAGTCTATTTGACGGGCGTGGTCGACTTCCCATATGCCGGAAATGTTTGGTGAAGCGTCTGAAATTACTGTGTCAGCCTTTCTTGGAAGCATCTCCAATATCTGTTGGATAACATCTTCTTCCGTTATGTCGCATATGATTGTTCTCACGTAGCTTTGTGGAAAAGGCTCGATCGATTTCAGGTCAACGCCGAGAATAAAGCCCTTGTTTCCAACGGTTTTCCTTGCGGCCTGAATCCAGCCTCCTGGCGCCGCACCTAAGTCTAGGACAACATCGCCGAATTCGATGAAATGATATTTCTTGATAGCCTGAAACAGCTTGTAAGCCGCTCTTGAACGGTACTTTTCTTTCTTGGCCTTCTGGTAATAGTAGTCTCTTTTTCGGTCCTGAATCCATGCTTTGGGCAAAACTAATTTTCACCCATGGGATGAGGGTCATTTTGGGATATACACAGAAGCCAGTCAGTGAGTCGGTCACAGTTCTGCGGTGAAGTGGCGCTTGACGGGTCGCATCTGGGATTGTCCGTACACATCAAGCATGGACAGTCCGCGATAGTATCAATCGACGCGGGCAATCTCTTGGGGAAAAGCCTGTATGTCCATCTTCCCTCCTGAAGCTCCTTCTCCCTCCGTATAAGCCCTTTGGTCTCCAGTTTCAAGGAGATCCTAGAGCCTTCTCTACTCGTTGCTCCGAGTTCACGCCAAAGATCAGACTGCAACACCCCGTCAAACCCGGTGTTCATTATAAATTGCAGGGCCTTCTGCTCCAGATCGTTGCGCTTCGGCATTTCAATCAGTTCCGATCCACGCAAAATAGTATGTACAGCTTTTAAATAAAAAGGTGTATGTTTACAATTGAAGAAAATTCATGTCAAAGGCGGCAAAAAATGAAGAACAAGACTGGCGAATGTTACTGCCTAGGAATCGAATCCACAGCAGATGATTTCAGCGTGGGAATATCGACGTTCGACGGCAACATATTGGCAAACATAATAGACGCATACGTGCCCCCGGAAGGCGGTATCCATCCCCGGGAAGCCGCAAGACATCATTCTGAAGTGGCAGGAAACGTTCTGGAAAGGGCTTTCGACAAATCGGGCATAAAATCAAAAGATCTTTCAGTGATCGCCTTCTCGCAAGGTCCAGGGCTTGGTCCATGTCTTCGCACAGGAGCTACCGTAGCCCGTGCGTTAGCTTCTTACCTCGATGTTGTACTCGTAGGGATCAACCATTGCGTTGCGCACATTGAGATAGGGAAGCTGACAACGCGCGTTAAGAATCCTGTCACGCTGTACGTTTCTGGAGGAAACACGATGGTGGCAGCTTATGATTCGGGGCGTTACAGGGTTTTCGGTGAAACACTGGATATTGCCCTTGGTAACTGTCTGGATGTCTTTGCAAGAGAGGCTGGGCTGCGTCAAAAGATAGGCATGCCTTTTGGGGCCGTTGTCGAAAAACTCGCCTCAAGCGGCAAGCAGTTGATTCCTTTGCCGTTCACGGTTAAAGGAATGGACTTGTCCTTGAGCGGTTTACTGACTGCCGCGGTCACTCTTTTGAGGAAAGAGGAGTATAAGCTTGAAGACCTGTGTTATAGTCTTCAGGAAACGGCTTTTTCAATGGTTGCAGAAGTCACTGAAAGAGCCGTGGCGCACACGGGAAAGAAAGAAGTCTTGTTAACGGGCGGCGTAGCAGCCAACAAGAGATTGCAGTCGATGATACGGGCCATAGCGGAAGAACACGATGCGAAGTTTGACGTGGTTCCGAGCGAGTATGCTGTTGACAACGGAGCGATGGTTGCTTGGACGGGGGTGCTTGCTTTCAAGCATGGTCTTGTCACGCCCATTGAGAAGAGTTATGTGAGGCTGAGATGGCGGCTTGAAGAGGTTGAAGTTCCGTGGATGCAGTGAAACCCCCGCAGCTGATGAAGAAGGGAGCTGAAGCCAACCTGTACTTGGCGGATTGGCACGGCAGAAAGGTGATACTGAAGAAGCGTCTGCCAAAGAAATACCGCCAGCCCGCCTTGGACTGGCAGATTCGCACGTACCGGACGATTCATGAACCGCAACTAATGCATGAAGCAAAAAAAGCCGGAGTGCCCACTCCAACCCTCTTTCTGATCGATGACAAGAAAGCAACGATAATCATGCAGTACATTGAGGGAAAACAGGTCAAACAGCTGCTAAGCGAGGTTTCTAAGAGCGAAAGGCAACGGCTATGCCGCCAAATCGGTAGATTAATAGGTAAACTGCACAGGTCTGGGCTGATTCATGGTGACCTGACCACATCAAACATGATTCTCAGATCAGATGGAAACATCTTCTTCGTCGATTTTGGACTTGGAGAAAAAACAGCCGAATTGGAGGCCAGAGGGGTAGATTTGCACCTCATGAAGCGAGCGCTGCAAAGTACGCATTTTCAGTTTGCGAGAGACTGTTTTGAATCAGTCGCCAAAGGCTACGCTGACGTTTTAGGAGTTGAAGCCGCGAAAAATGTTTTAGACAAAATCAGAGAAATAGAGAAAAGAGGACGGTACGTTGCTGAAAGGAAAGGAAGCGAATGATCCTGTCTGCCCGAGGCAAAGCGTTTCATGTTTTAATAATAGAGGCGATTTTGCTTGGCGAAAGAGCCAGAAGAAGGAGTGAAGTGAAATGGGTTTTAGGTTGAAGGGTCGCTTCATATTCTTCGCTACGAATAACGTTAACAAGTTTGATGAAGCCCGGAGAGTGCTGGCCGAGTACAAGATAGCTGTCGGAATGCTCAGAGTGAAATCTACAGAAATCCAGAGTGATAGTCTCAAGGAGGTCGCTGAGGCAAGCGTCAAAGATGCCTTTCAAGAATGCAGTCTGCCCATCATCGTTGAGGATGCCGGGCTTTTCGTGGAGGGCTTGAACGGTTTCCCAGGACCTTACGCTGCGTATGTCTACAAGACGATAGGTAACAGAGGCTTGCTCAAGCTGATGAAAGACATTGAAGTGAGAAAAGCAAGGTTCGAATCTGTGATCGCATACCTTTCATCGAAATTGAAGTCGCCTAACTGCTTCAGCGGGCAAGCGGCAGGCGAAATAGTTGCGGAAGAAAGAGTGGGAAGCGGCAGAACAGGCTTCGGCTTCGACCCAGTTTTTAAACCAGACACTAGCGAAAAGACCTTCGCAGAAATGGATGTAACGGAGAAAAACCGGAAATCCCATCGAGCGGATGCCCTTCGCAAATTTGCAGAATGGTACAAAAAAGCTCCGTAGCTGCCATCGTTCTAGCCTCTAACGGTTTGTTCTAGTCATCTGCATCAAAGGATCTGATGAAAAAACGGCTGTGGCAAAAGGTTATTTTCAGTTGTAACCATTACGTTATTCTCAGGATGGATCAACGTTGAGCCTGAAGTTTCGATGTCTACTGGCCAGCGATGCGGGTTGGCTGACCGAGTTGGGAAATGATCCTGAGGCTGCCAAATATGCTCTCAGCGTCTATCCCAGAACTGAGCATGAGACTGAGGAGTTCATCAAGAAGGACCTCAACGACATTGAATCCAAGAACATCGTGGCGGAACTAGACGGCGAGCCCGCCGGCAACGTGGGCATATGGTGGCGGAATGCTGGGCGCGATCGGCACGTGGCTTGGCTTGCCATAAGCGTGAGGAGGAAGTCCTGGGGGAGGGGCGTCGGTTCAGGGCTCATGAAAGAGGCGATAACCCTCGCGAAGGAGCTGGGGTGCCGCAGGATGATGCTTGGTGTGATGGAAGGAAACGAAAGGGCCCTGAGGCTCTACGAAAAATTCGGTTTCAAGGCTGAAGCCCACGAGGACGAGGAAGTCTACATCGACGGTTCTTGGAGAAGGAACTGCGTCATGGGATTGGAACTCGCGCCCTGTGTGCCAAAGCATGAAGTATCATCACCACCGAAGCACACTAAGTTGAGCGCAAGATCTTCAGGAGTGTCAAAGAGAGATGTTCATGTTAGACAGCTGATGAATCGTGATCTAGACGAGGTGCACAGACTCCAGAACTGCCCTGAATCCACGAAATCAACGTACAGAATTCCGCCCGTCACGAAAGAGGAGACCAAGCGATGGTATGAAAAAATCGGTTTCGGAGAAGGAACCTACTGTCACGTCTGTTTTAACGGCGACAAAATGCTTGGATACATGCTCTTCAAAGCTTACCGTCTTCCCTTTCCATGCTTGAAATTCGAAGAGATTGTTGTAGACGCACACGGAAAACCCAGCGAAGCGGCAGAAGCTCTAGTCGACGCGATCAAGAGCTTCAGAGAAAGATACTGGTACCGCAGAACCTTCGCCTACGTGCCAGAAACAAGCCTACTTATCTTAGGAGCACTTGAGCATCGAGGCTTCAGAAGAAGCGGAGCAATGAAAGACTACTACTTCATAGACGGACACTACGTGAACTCGGTAGCGTATGAAAGTCCGTGAATTCGTGCTATTCACTATCGCGCTCGGGACACAATCAGGTTGTATAGCTTTTTTTGCAGAAATCTATAAAGTTGAGTCTTGGATGCATTTTAATGATTCGATCGATCGCTACTTGAAGTGGGCTTCGAATACATTACAGACATGGAAGGGCGAAAACTGTTCAGGAAGAGAAAGTGAACTGTTATGTTTAAAAATGAACGGTTAGTTTTAAATACGCGTACACCTTCGCTCATACAGAGTTTAAGGGATAAACAATGCCGAAACAGGAAAAGGGGAAGTCACATCAAACGCGACCGGTTAGCAAGCGGCCTCCGAACTGGTGCAAGTACCAGCCTGAAGAGGTTGAAGCCTTGATTGTTAAACTGGCCCGGGAAGGCAATTCGCCAAGCCGAATAGGAACCATTCTGAGAGATCAACATTCTGTTCCGTTGACGAAGCCGATAACCGGAAAAAGGGTTATGAAAATACTTAAAGAGAATCAGCTCGCTCCATCGTTGCCTGAAGACTTGGCGAGCTTGCTGAAGAAAGCCGAAAGTCTGGCTCTTCACTTGGAGAAGAACAAAACTGACCTTTACAATAAACGATCTCTTCAGCTGATTGAAGCGAAAATCCACAAACTCTCAAGATACTACAAGCATAAAGGCATCTTGCCCAGCAACTGGAAATACCAGGCAAAGATAGCTTCAATAACCTAGATTTAGTCAAAATATTTTTTTCGGCTGTCAAACTAGTCACAGCCTCTTTGGAAAGGAAGTCTCAGATTGAATAGTTGCGTGTCTGAGCGAGTTTTAAATCTTTAAATAATCGGCGTTCCAAGCCTAACGTGATTGCGATGTCTGCATCTCTAGATGAAAATAGAATAGCAGGCTTCCTGGATTCAGCTGAACACGCGGCTAAAGCGATTTTGGAAACGGCCAAAGAGGATGGGTTTATCCATGTTTTTTCACATCTGGACGCGGACGGTATCGCTGCGGCTGGAATCATCGCGAAGGCATTGTTCAGACTTGATGCAAGGTTTCGCGTTCGGATAACCCAATGGATCGAAGACAGAATCGTAGGCGAAATCCTCGCGGACAAGCCGCAACTTGCAATCTTCACCGATCTAGGCAGCGGTTACGTTGACCTGTTGAACGAGAAACTCGCAAGCTTCAAAATCGTGATCCTAGACCATCATCAGATCGTGGGCAAAGAGTCAGGCAACTTCGTGCACGTGAACCCGCACCTGCATGGGGTCGATGGAGCGCGAGAAATCAGCGGTTCAGGTGTCGCGTATTATGTGGCTAAAGCCATGGACAAAGTCAACGTTGATCTGGCTCCTATCGCCGTCGTCGGAGCGTTGGGGGATATGCAGGACAAGTATGACCAGCGAATGCTGTCAGGATTGAACGAGAAAATAGTTGAGGACGCCACAGGATCGGGCTTGCTGACGGTTGAAAAAGACCTCATATTCTTCGGCCGAGAAACACGCCCGATTCACAAGACCTTGGCATCTACAACCAGCCCGTTCATCCCGGGCATAAGCGGTGAAGAAGACAAAAGCCTCGCGTTTTTGGCAAATCTAGACATCAAGCCGAGGCACGGCGACAAATGGCGGGCCTTGAGGGATCTTTCCGAAGAGGAGAAGAAGCGTCTGTGTTCAGCCTTGGCAGATTATCTGCTCTCGAAAGGTCTGCATTACGAGGTTTCAAACCTCATCGGGCACGTTTACATATTGAACCATGAGGAACCTTGGACTCCGCTCAGGGACGCTAGGGAATTTGCTGTTCTGCTGAACTCAACTGGACGCATGGACAGATCAAGCCTCGGCATAGCCGTGTGCATGGGCGACAGAGGCTTGGCACTTGAGGGAGCAAACAAGGTGCTGGAGGACTACAGAAGAACGATCAACAAGTATCTCGGATGGATTATGGAAAAACCTGAGAGAGTCAGAGAATGCGAGAACATCTACGTCGTCTGCGGCGAAAACTTCATAGATGACAAGATAATAGGCGCGATCTCATCAATACTCACAGGGAGCCTGCCAAATCCTGAAAAGCCGTTAATTGCGTACGCAAACTTGGAAGACGAAGGCTTGGCGAAAATCTCGGCAAGAACCATGGACACGATGGTAAACAAAGGGGTGAACCTTGGAGAAGTGATGCAGGTTGCCTCAGAAAAATTCCATGGTAAAGGCGGCGGCCACAACGTGGCAGCAGGAGCACAGGTTCCCGTCGAAGACATCAGCGATTTCATATCAACCGTCAACGAACTGATTGGAAAACAGTTGAAAGGCGAGAAGATTGGAAGCTGAAATAACCCTGCAATACGAAGAGGTAAGCGTTGCAAAAGCAATCGCCCGCGCGGTCTCACCAGACAACGTCAAGACTCCGAGCGGTCTATCAATCACGACAGTAAGTGAGGGAAAAAGAGTAGTCACGTCGATAAAGTGTCGCGGAAAGCTGTCGACATTCATCGCCACAATTGACGACTTATTGTTTTGTGCTTCAGTCGCAGAAAGAGCATTGCAGACGACAAAGAAGCTGAAATGAGGACATTCTTAAGCATCACTCACGAACTCCGGTGTTCCATCGACCCTTGCATTCTGTTGAGTACATGAAAGTCTTCAAAGAACCTGAATACGAAGATTCATGGCAGTTCTGGGCATATGATAACAACACTGATCGCTATCATAATCTGCAGCCAAGATAGGATTCCGAGCTTCTTCTTTCTCTGAGCTTCAATTAAGCAGCTAGAACGTATCTTTCAACTGCAGAGTCTTAGCTGTATTCTCTGAATGTGTAGCTGCATTTCGTGCAGCGCAAGAACTGAGTGGAAGATTCGTCTGCGCCTCTTGTCTGCACTTGCCAAACGTAAGCCAGATTGTTCCCGCATTTTGGGCATTCAATTCTGACTGTTGGCAGCGTCCTCAGCTTCTGTTCTTCTTTGCCTATAACCGCCACGAGTTGTTGCGGCTTGTGCTGGATGACCTTGGCCACCTTTGGCTCAATCTTCTTGTCTGAAGTCCTCTTCTTGTAGCCGCACTTTACGCAAACCAAAACCAATGATGTTTCTTTGCCTGTTTTCCCTTTCTTAGGCGCCAATCGAGAACCGCACTTTGGACAAAATTCCATAACCTTGATTCTCCGTTGTTCGTTTGTTTTTCCTTGGCATAGTCTCTTTTAAACTTTTTCTTGCTGTAATAAATACTGAAACTAAATGAAATTTACGCCAGAAGCGATGAGATGAGCCACCCGCAAGGCTTCTGGAACGTTGCTCCGAGTAGAAGTCAACTTCACGATCTTCCGCGCATCCTCTTCAAGAATTCCGGAAACCTCCATGTACACCTTCTCATCCTTGCTACGCGTTGATACTTCGATGATTTCTCCAGCGTTCATTACTGCTTTCCAGCGCTTCTCGCTTCTTGGCAGATTCTTCAATGCCTTCTGGATTTCCTTGAAATCCGGTTTGTTACGCGTAACCGCGATGACAGGAAGCCTTGTCTTCTCATTGAGTTTTTTGATGTCGACAACGTTGAACCCAGCGAATGTTACTCCGTCGAGCATTATCACTCTTAACTGTTTGTAATGCGGAGAGTTGACGATCATGGAAGATATTTTGTCTACAGCGTCACACCCGTCAACCTCAACTTTCGTGCTCATCACGCCATCGAGCCAGAAGCCTCCTCGGAAAACAACTCCGATAATCAGGGCAAGACCTTTCACGTGAGGAACGAATACTCCATCGTCAACTCCCAGAACGCGAATTTCAGGCTTGATAGCTCGGAACCTCTTAGAGGACAAATCTACCCCTCAACAATCCCAGAATATAAGGGGAAGAGGAATTATATATTTAGCGAAGAATCAACGGTAGCCGGAGGCTTCAGCTTCGAGCAAACCAACCAGGGCATTCTTTTTCAGTAGGCTTCACAACAGTCTGGCCGAGGTGCTGGTCGACCATAAATTAGCCTCTCTTGGAGATGCTTACGTCAACTTCGCTTACTCGCTGGCCCTGTCGAACAGAACGGGTAAACCGTCAGGCGCAAAAGTCAAAGGAAGGGTTCTTGCGGAAGCTCTTCGAAAAGCCGGACTCAGAGAATACCTGCCGTCAAGAATGACCAGTCACGCACTGGCTGACGCGGCAGAGGCTTTGATAGTCTACGCTTGGCTCAACCGTTGCATTACCTTAGAGGAGACTGCTTCGATTCTGGCAAAAGCTGAAGATGCTGTTGAAAGCCTAAGCAACTTGCTCGTATTGATAAGAAGAAGAATTACTTTTCCTTAAGGGCTTTCTCAAGCTCTTTGCCAAATTCCTTATTGATGTCCCTTGCTTTTTGCAAGGCATTACGGAGAGCCTGCTCAGGCTTGACGCTACCCTCCGTGCGGACATAAATCACCGGGTTTGAAGCCAGGGGATGCGGCACGTCGTAACCAGCCATGTCCACGTGATCCTCTTCCAGGAGTTTTTTCTGGAGCAAATTGCAGATCGTGTGGCCGCCGCCTTCAATCTCAATCTTGAGTTCATTGGGACTTTTCTTCAACACGTTAACCTTCATCTACTCAACGACCCCTTTACTCCAATAGACCCTTCCCGTAATCTGCCGCGGTCTTGCGCGTTTCAACTCTGCCGCACTTCGAGCATAGCATGCCCTGCCTCTTTGGTTGAAGTATGTTGCCGCAGTTTGAACAAAAAGCGTAGACCACACCCAGATTCTTGTCTTTGGTGGATAAGTGATAAGTTCTATTCTTCTCGCTAATCACCTTGGCTCTTATAATGTCTCCAGGTTTGCAGATGTCAAACATCGAATCCACATACTTCAATTGAACGTCAGAAACATGCAAGATGCCCGTGAAAACTCCGTTAACTTCTTCGCTGCCGATCTCAAAAATGCGCACACCGGCAGTTTCTGCCTGAGCGTTTGAAACTTGCCCCATAACCGTGCTTCCTGCAACAGGAACCTTCGCTCCGTGAACCAACTGATGAACCGAAACCCGCCTGTGAGTGAGGTCGAGCAAGACACGCCCGATGACTTTAGAGTAGATCACTCCGTCTTGCACGTAGGTTCCGTCGTCCGGAATGAATTCCTCAATTACGCCTAAACGTTCACCCGGCACAACGAGTTGCCCGCTTTTCTGTTCACTTGACTTTGAACTCATTTGAACTCCCTTTTCGAGTGCTAGCCCATACGTTAAACGCTTACGTATTAATAAACGCAAACATCAACTAAATGGATATAACTGTACCTTAAAGCCTATCAATAAACCTTTTGATTCGCGCATCCAAAGACTTATTCCAACAAAAGCTCTTTCTTCCCTTCAGGCTCTCTCGATAATGTACAAATCAACTAAGAACTCGTGTTTCTTGTGAGTGTGAAAGCTGAACATGTGGGGAACAGTCATCACTAGCGCGTAGACAGCCTTGATGTGGCCACCGTTTTTCTCAATGAACCTTTTAAGGAAAGTGGAGGGGAGAACCTGGATTAGACCAGCTTTGTCGGCTTTCAACCTTTTGATAAGCTTAACATCGTCATGGACGCTTTTATGAAGAGAATAGACGATTCTGCTTAATTGTAAGGCTTTCACTAGAAACTCTCTGTCTGCGCCTCTTTTCTGCACCCCAAACGGAGGATTCTGCAAGACAGTGTCAAAGTTTCCGTGTACAGCGTTCAAGTCTGCGGCAATCCACTGCATCTTCTCTTTCAACCCGATCTTGATTGAATTCTTCAAGGCCGATTTCACCGCGGCTTTGTCTATGTCCACGCCTACAACTTCTTTTGCCCCGAGAAAGGCGGCTCCCAGGGCGAGTCTTCCGGTGCCGCAGCCTAAGTCCAGAACCGTCTTGCCTGTTATGTCATCACATGCATAGGTTGCCATGTAAAGTATCATCGCGGCAGCATCGGGTGAAATCGTGTATTGTTCAAGGTTTGGACTTGGCGCTGGATGTGGCTCGATCTGTGAGAGCAGGATCGCCAAATCTAGTTTTCGAGTAAGCCTTTTTTGCATAGTTCTTCCCAGGACAACTTGTCCACAACTACCAGGGCTTCGTTGGCGGTTAGAACCGGCTTTTTGAATTTCACGGCGTCATCGAGCGATATTCTTGGGCAAGCAGTGTTTACGAAAGCGTCTATTGTTGGAAATTCCATGAGCACTTCTGGGGTGATGTCCTTGACGGCGAAGAGGCATGCTGTTTTCCCGTTTTCTTCAAGCTTCTGTTTGATCTGTAAAGCCTCTTCAAGCCTCTTTTGGCCTGGTTTCAGGCCGACTAGAACCGCGAAGTTCTTGCCTTTTCGGGCTTCTTCGATGCTTGCCCATCTCTGTTTGAAGATTTTTTCCGCCTCCTTGTCCACTGAAAACGCTGTGTTATCGTAGGGGTCAACGACTATTGTCGGCTTCGAAGTTGAGAGGGCGACACCTAAAGCGTGGAACAGTCCTCCGCCAACGAAGAGGAAAGCCTCAACGTCCTTCGCGATCGATATGGCGTTGCTGTAATCGCATCCGATCACTTGGCCCGGATAGCTCAGACGTCTCGTATCGCCTATCGCAACGGTTTTTCCTGCGAGGATTAAGGTTTCTCTGACTTCGTCCAGTGTCTGCACGTGCTGTACGGTTGTGGCTAGGCCTATCTTGTGCCATTTTTCCAGCATTGGCAACGCTTTCTCGACAGCCGTGTTTATGTTCAAAGTGGCTCGGGCTTCAACGTAAACTGTGGGTACCCGTTCGTATTTGACCAATTTTGAATGTCCATAGTGGACTATGAGATCCACTCCTAGGCTTTCAGCTTCGGCGGTGGCCAGGTCGCAGGCGCCGTAGCATGGGTCTGCGGAAATTATTGGTAAGACGCCGAATTTTTCGATGATTTTGGCTATTCGCGGTGCTTCGGGTTTTAATCCTTCGGGGAACTGGATCAGGACGCGTTTTGCTCCGAGCTTGAGGATTTCCTGTTTTACTCTTTCTTCTTCGAGATCAAACTGCTTCATACAACATCCCTAAAGCCGTGACGAAGATTAAACGCAATTTGGAGGAGAAGAAAGAAGGTTTTTCTTTGGCTACTCCGTCCATTCCCAATCTTGTTTTGGTTTTATGACGGTGTGCCCAGAGGCTCTTTCGCTTTGTTCAGCTAGTCGCTCAAGGATTATTTTCTGTTCCACGCTTGCAACGAGCTTCTTGGTGGCGACCACTGCGTCGTTGTTCACTGAAATACTGTCGATTCCGACTCGTACGAGAAACTCCGCAAAGTCCGGCAGGTTTGACGGGCCTTCACCGCAAATGGACACTGTCGCTCCGTTCTCATGAGCCACTCTGATCAGGTGGGCGATTATTCTTTTGACAGCTGGGTCTCTTTCATCAAAGTAACCCATCTGTCCTAGGCGTTCTGAGTCTCGGTCGATCATGAGTATGCCTTGGGTCATGTCGTTTGAACCTATCGAGAAACCGTCGGCAAGTTTTGAGAACTCGTCGGCCATTATGGCAATTGACGGGGTTTCAGCCATAAACCACACCTTGAAGTCCTTTGACCTTTCCAGGCCTTCTTGGCGCATGATTTCCAATACTGCTTTGGCTTCCCACAGTGTGCGCACGACTGGAAGCATTGCCCAGACGTTTTTCAAGCCCCATTCTTTTCGGCACTTGACGATAGCTTGGCATTCGAGTCTGAAGGCTTTTTCGTACCATTGGCTTATGTAGCGGCTGCAGCCTCTCCATCCGAGCATGGGGTTGGCTTCGACTATTTCGTATTTTTCCCCGCCTTTCAATTCCCTGTACTCGTTGGTTTTGAAGTCGCTGAAACGCACGACCACCGGGCGCGGCTGTATAGCCCTTGCAACTGTTGCTATTCCTTCTGCAAGCTTGTCAACAAACCTCTGGCCTTGGCCGGTGTCGACAAAGTTCATCGGGTGTTCGCCAATGTAGCTGGCCAAGATGAATTCGGTGCGCATCAATCCTATTCCTTCGAACGGCAGGTCTTTGTATTCCTCAACTTTGTCTGGAACACCCAAGTTCATGTAAATCTTCGTTGCTGTAGTCGGAACTGACTGAAATACTCCTGCAGCAACTGCACTTTGAGGTGATACTGTCCCTGTTGAAGTCGAGGATTGTTCAGTTAAGACTTTCAGTATTCCTTCGTAAATGACTCCGCTTCTTGAGTCCACGGTGTACTCTTTTCCGGTTATCATTAGCTGTGTTGCCTTTTCTGTTCCTACAACACATGGTATGCCCAGTTCTCGGCTGACGATGGCAGCGTGAGCTGTTACTCCACCTTTGTCAGTAACTATGGCGCCTGCAAGCTTCATAAACGGCACGTAATCTGGGTTAGTCATGTCTGTGACAAGAATGTCGCCTTTATGCATGACTTTAGCCGCTTCCTGAGGGCTTGAAACAACTCTAGCTACGCCTGCGCCGTAACCTCTTCTGCCTGCGGCGATTCCTTTAACGACCACTTTCATTTCCTCATGCTTTGCTTCAGCAGCTTCGCCCTTTGCAGGTGCCTCTGCTTGTCGCGTGCTCCAAACAGTTTCCGGCCTCGACTGGGTAATGAACACGTTAGCCGGGTAAGGCAAGTCTTTGTCGATTGCCCATTCAATGTCTTGCGCTTTTCCGTAATGCTGCTCGATGCGCTTGGATAATTCTGCGAGTTTAAGGATTTCCTCATCGCTTATGCAAGGCTTTTCCTGCTTTTCGGCAGGCACGCCTGCGTGGATAGTTTCACCAGTTTTCGGATCTCGGATGTACTGGACCGTTTTCATGGCTAAGCGTCGACTGATTATCTTCAAGGATCCCTTGTCGACAACAAAGTCGTCAGGCGTCACTGATCCAGACACGACTGCTTCGCCTAAACCGTACGTGCCTTCAATGACTATCTGGTTGGTTTCGCCGGTCACTGGGTTCAAGGTGAATATGACGCCGGCAGCTCTGGAGTTAACCATCTTCTGGACTCCAACGCTGATGAAGACTTTGTCATGTGCAAAACCTTTCTCATTACGGTAGAAGATTGCGCGTGGAGTGAAAAGACTGGACCAACATTTCACGGTGTTCTTAAGCACTTCATCGGTGCCTTTGGTGTTCAAGAACGTCTCCTGTTGCCCAGCAAACGATGCGTCAGCCAAGTCTTCAGCCGTTGCACTTGACCTGACAGCGACAAAAACATCCTTGATCTTCAACTTCTTGCACAGTTCTTCATAAGCAGATCTTATGGCTTTCTCAATCTCTTTAGGCATTGCCGTGGATTCTATTAGCTTGCGAATTTTTGGTGAAGCTTCCTCGTACTGTGCTGGATCGTTCACGTCGGTTACGGTTTCACTTATGATTTCGTAAATCTTGGCCGATATGCCTGTCTGTTCAATGAATTTCTTGTACGCAAAAGCTGTTATCGCAAATCCAGGGGGAATAGGTAGACGAGCACTTGTCATTTCACCCAAGTTCGCGTTTTTTCCGCCAACAGACGGAATATCTGTCTTTCGCAGCTCTTCAAACCAGATAACTAGATCTTTTCGCATTTCACTCAACGGGCTTCACCTCTTCAGCTTGCACTTTCTCGACCACTATTCTGCAGGGCATCGGAAGCTTTGCACTTCCCCGTCTGAGCGATTGTTTAGCGAGTTCTACGGCATTCGCGTTAACGCGGACGCTAATGATCGTCTGATCCGGCCTCACACGCGCAGCTGTGCCGATGGGCTTACCGAAGGATCTGCGCATGCCATCCTGGAGTCTGTCAGCATGTGCGCCGAAAATCATCTTGTTCTCTCTAAGTATCGTGTGTGGGAACGGGTGGACCTGCAACTGGTAATTGTTCACGAGTTTCTCCATCAACTGACGGTTTGTTGCCACACGCGCTGCCTCTAGGGCGTTGTGGCGTATCTGGGCGCTTTGCAAGGATATGAGTCTGGCTTCATACTCAAACTTGGACTTTGTGTCGCCCATAGTAAACTTGGTGATCTTGGGCTGTGGAAAGCCCTTGATAAATTCTCTTCTTGTGTAATTCTGTCCCTTAACGGGTCTATAATTCTTCGCACGCATTTTTATCCCCTTCTGCATACCTTGACCGTGATATTTAAACGTTCATGACCAAGCCAAAAATAGTTTCGGAACGTTTGATTTGTCTTCTGACTCAGAAATACATATTCAGTGTATGGATCTGGCGTTTCTTGCCGTCTTTACGGAGTCAACCGTTTGTTCTTCAACCAAGTTTTGGCGAGTTCGTCGAAGTTGGGAAAAATTTTCTTCAATATCGGGATGTACATTTGCATTTCTTCTTCTGACAAGTACTGAAATTGGTATTCTCCCATGTACGGGGACGGTTCGCCTTCCCTTGTCACAAACTCTATATGCATGAGAGGGTCTCCGCGTTTGATCGTGATGGGTCGGCGATCGTTGCTGAGGTTTACAAGCTCTAAAGCGAGTCTTCCGACGAATCCGCTGTGGACTTTCGCCGCGTTTAGGAACGATAGCCCCATTCTTCCATACCTGCTTTTAGCGGTCAAATGGGCCACGATGTTTGGTGGGGTGAAGACGATTTCGTGTGAGATCAGGTTTTTGTGTTCCATGTAATTGAGGGTCGTTTCCTCCCTTACTGTCATGACGTAACCGTCTCCGTCAAGCAGGTCATAATCATACGGGTATATGCACTTGTAATCGTCAATGAGTTGCTTCAACCTGTTCTTGCCTAGGACGCACATACGCTGAAACCCCTCAGAGTTTTCTAGCAATACTGAATCTCTGAAGTTATATATTTTTTCAAAACACGCTCTGGCAGGTCGCTTGGTTTCTGTTGTGAATGTAGAGAGTCCAACAAAACAAGAAGGCTAAGAACACTGCAAAAGAAACCGCCCATCGACAGTTGGAAATCCGTTGGCTCTCATCGATGCGCTTGCGTTCGCCGTTCAAAGCATTTTCGTACGTCAACCAACAATTGTTTGGTTCTGTTCGGCATTCTTAATATCTCTAACCTATGTTATGTTCTTGGCGTTAATCGTTTCCGGGTGTGGAAAAGCTTGACTTGTTCATACTGTGGAAGAGATGCAGTTTACAGTTGCGCTGTCTGTGGAAAACCTGTGGGTGTTGAGCATGTGAAGTTCCGAACGCTGTGTACTTCATGTACGAAAGAACGCAGACTCAAGTACAGTGTTGCCCGTGTCGTATCTGAAAAGGAAAGGCAGAAGATCGGAGAGCTTGTCAGACGTTTCTGGGGAGAAGAGGAGCAGCTAACTTTTGACCGGAAATTCACAGTTAAGGATCTTCCTGCACTTGTTGCGGAAGCAAACGGCGATGTGATTGGGTTTCTTGCTTTTGCAGAACTAGCTGATGCCGTGATAATCGTTGCATTGGGTGTTTTGCCTGAATTTCAAGGCTCAGGAGTTGGCAAAGGATTAGTTGACAAGCTTGAAGACAAGACGAGAAGCATGCGCAAGAGAAGATTGCTTGTTTCAACTTCAAATGACGATCTGCCCGCTCTGGCTTTTTATCAATCGTTCGGTTTTCAGATCTACGAGGTGAAGCCCAACGTGATAGCGGAGAAGCACGGCGAAGTTCTGAAAGGGATAGGCGGACTGCTAATAAAAGATGAGTTGAGGCTCCAGAAGAATTTGTGACGTAAAAAAAGGGAGAGCTGCGTGTTCTGAGAGTTTGCGTTATGATGTTTCTATTCTATCTATGCATTTGTTCTCGTTTCTTTGAATGGTGAAGGTTTTTGCGTTGGGATTAACAGCTTTAGATCGGTCGATCTTGAAATACGGGCGCGATTGTTGCGGTATGATGGACTTGCACACTGGCTTGAATCGAGGATGCGGTTGTATGAGGCTGGTAGATCAGCGGAAATCTGAAATCTCAGCAAATTGTCAGGATTTCCAAAAATCTCTTCAAATTACAAGTCGCATCTAATGATATTGAGGCGCCGGGAGTGGGACTTGAACCCGCGCGGCCCCGAAGGGCCACAGGCTTGCTTGCGAGGAAAAATGCGCACGATGTCCTTCTTCGTCTCAAGGCCTGCGCATTATCCACTCTGCCGTCAGGATGTAAGACACGCGTCTCACCATTATCCCGGCACATTGTCCCGGCATCAATGAACTAGCTCATTTAATTCGCTCCATCTTAAAATGTTTGCTAGACTCTGCAGCGTGATTCTGGCTTCTTGTTAAACTGCGTTGAGGGTTCTTGAAATCTTTTTATCTATTTCTTCCATAGGTAAGTCTTAATTATGTGGTGAAGGTCTGTGTTTAGGGAAGGCTGCTTTGATGAAGGATGTTCAAAAGAGACTGTTGTTTGAAATGTTGTCTAACTCGAGGCGCAGTGATCGAGAGCTTGCAAAAGCTTTGAAGACGTCTCAGCCGACGGTGACGAGGGTTCGTCGTTGGCTTGAAACGAACGGCTTCATAACGGAGTACACTTTGATTCCGGATTTTACGAAAATCGGCTTTGAGATTGTGGCGTTTACGTTTGTCAAGATGCTTATGGCGGTTTCGGGGAACATGCGTGACCAAATTTTCAGGATGGTGAACAGTTTCTTAGAAGGGCATCCTAACGTCGTGATGTCTTTGCATGGCGAGGGCATGGGCTGCGATGGCATTCTGGTGTCTTTTCACAAGAACTTTTCAGATTTCGCCAACTTTGTCCGAGACTTAAGAGCCGAGACTATAGGCATTGAGGTCGTGGGCAGCTTTCTTGCCAGCTTAGAAGGAACGGAACTAGCAAGGCCGTTGACTTTCAAACATCTAAAAGAAAGTGTCGCCGAGAGCGCCGGCAAATAGTTCGTAAGTGACGGACCTGTTGGCTCCAAGAACCGAAAACCTATTCTAAAAGAAGAATAATGAAATAGACGACGCCTAAAAACGCGGGCCGGTAGTCTAGCTCGGTTAGGACATCTGCTTGACGTGCAGAAGGTCGCCGGTTCAAGTCCGGTCCGGCCCACCATCTACTGTTTTTGTCTGTTGAATTGAAGTTGTTCACTGAATTGACTGTTGAAAATCTGTTTATTAGGTCTTTTAAGTGATTGTTGAATGTTTTAGATAAATTGAAGCCAAGAATACGAGCCTTTTCAACCAACTCTTTGTCGACGTAGAGAACGAGATTGTGTTTGTTTGACAATTGCATTCGCATCCGGGCGGGTGCGAGGGGAAGTTCTCTGTTATAAGTCTGGTGCTCAGGTGGGAGGGTGAAGTTTTATCCCAAACCCAAACCCCAAAAACTAATAAGACGTTGGTTCGCATGAAATTGTGAAGGTTAAGGGCAGTATTTTTGGAGCTGATTCCTTGTGACAAACCTGAATAGGCGGTTTGAGTTGCTGAAGAGACTTTCAACCCTGATTGCACTCTTTGTTTTCCTGTTTTCCATAATTGCTCCCTATTATCACTGGATTGGTGGCCTTGAAATCTCAGAACAAACCTATTGGTCCTATAAGGCCGACTATTTATCTTACGGACTTGTTCTTCCTAATAGAAGAGCAAGTCAGTCTTGGTTCCTTGATTATTGGTTCGGCAATCAAGGCCTTCTTGAGGGCCTTGGGATTACATGGGTTCCTCTAACAATGTTTGTAATACAGGCTCTGACTTTGGCCTTTGGCTGTCTATCCCTCGCGAACAAAAGAAGAATCATTCAACCTATTCCCTTCTGCCTGTCCTTGACTGTGTTGGCTCTGATGTGCTACGTCGGTTACAGACTGATTGGCACTTTATACGTTGGTGGAGGATATCAACTGGGCTATTACTTGGTTTATCCTTCAGTAGTCCTGTTTGCATTTGCTTTCGCTCTTGCCGAGGTAGGCGCTATAGACTTGGGCAGTATGTTCAGGTAAACATGCACTAACACTCTTCGTTCTGCGAGCTATTCGAGCTCACTAACGACTAACCTCTTTTCAACCTCTTTGTTACGATACCACTATTCAACTATTATACGCATTCACATTACTACAAATCAAGGTAACGAAGATAAGTTTCTAAGTTTCTAAATTTCTAAGCGGGGATAAAAAGTGGAATTTCTAAGATTTTTTCCCTTTTTAGAAAATAGAAATTAGAAAATCTAGGCAATCGATCGCTAGAGGCTTTGGGACATAAGTGGTTAGTCGTTGGATATGAGTATGTGTGCGGTTGTAACACTGGTTTTTATGGCTGAGGGAATGGCGCTGCTTATAGCGAGCGCGTGTGCGCGTGTCTTTCTGAATGCAATTGTCCACCCGTTGCCCAATTGCTCTTTGGCGCTTCATAAATGACGATCTCGACTGCTTCCTTGGGAACTCCTAAATCTTCAAAAACTTTAGTTATCCCTTCGACTGTTTTCTTCTTGTTCTCAGGGCTCATACCCTCCCAAACAGAAACTTGAACTATTGGCATTCATTTTTACCTCAAATGACACGTTGCTATTTGGCCTAATTAATCGATCGATCGGGGTAAAGTTTTATTCCTCGGCATAATTTCCACAAGTCAGCTATCTTTTAAAAAATTCTTATTATGATCATCATATAAGAAAAAATCCAAAGAGAATTCAAGCAATGTGCACTCGCAGTGCACATGCGTGACACCTCTCAGGGTCCTTCTTTTCCTGGATGAAGAGGAGAAACGTTTTTAGGCATGCATTGGTTTTCATGATGAAATATGCCATATGTCATATTGGAGTTGAGTTGATGTCACTAATAGATACAGTCCTCAGTAGAAGAAGCGTTAGACGCTATTGGCCAAAGGAGATTCCAAGAGATGTTCAAAACCAGATTCTTAGCGCACGCGCTAAAAGAAGTCAGCTTGAAAACATCATTGAGAGCGTGCAGAAAGAGCTGGAAGTGATAAACAAACGGCTGGCCAATATGGAGTGGACGAAGAGAAATGCTAGGCGAAGGAGGCTAAACTAACGTCGATGTCTCCAAGTTCTGACATTGTCAGTACAATATTGAACCTTGTCTACATGGGGGTCTTCGTCGTTTTCATGTTCTTCTCCCAGAAGATACAAGCTGTCCTGATGATGCGTCAGGTATCACACGCCTTGACTAGACTCAAGGGCATGCGGGACAAAGCTAAGCAAGCAATCACTACGGCAATAATGGACGTAGGCAAGCCGGCTGGTGATCCGAAGCCGAGGCTGGAGAGGCTTTTTCAGTTTTTCACGATTCCGCCTGAGGGCATGGATCCTGCCGGAGTCGTTCAGCGATTGGAACAATTGTTTGACACGGCGGATACGAGGATCAGAGATGAGATTAAGGCGATTGCCCCCGGTGCTAATGAGAGTCAATTGTTGAATCTGCAGAATCTTCTGGAAGTAGCACAGGCGTTGAACAGTCTGTACCGTGTTGTGAGGCATTTTTACTTGTTGGGAAAGAAGGAAGGCACGTTGTATTCGACGGTACAGGTTCAGATGCAGTTACCCACAATCATGGAGGAGGCTGAAGCTTACCTTTCGTTCTTGGACGCTTTCAAACAAGACAAACCGATAGGCGACGGTGCAGGAGCGTTGACCGCGTCAAAAATCATGGCGGGTAAAGAGAGACGAGAAATCGCCAAGGAAATGGTGGTTGCTGAAACCGCGATTGACGGCAGGCGTGTGTTGGTTACGAAGGCTAAGGGCCCTGGCGGTGCAGTTGGGAAGGTTGGAGATGCGGTGAGCAACTTGATTGAAGCTAACGCGGGAAAAATCAGGCTTGTCGTGATGGTGGATGCAGGGCTCAAGCTGGAGGGTGAAGAAGCCGGCGAGGTTGCTGAAGGAATAGGTGCCGCGATAGGCGGCATCGGTGTGGACAAGTACAAGATTGAAGAGGTCGCCACGAAGTACAAGGTTCCGGTCTACGCCATCATCGTCAAGGAATCGCTAAAGGAAGTGTTGGCGCCGATGAACGAACCCATTTCTAGAGCGGTTGACACTGTGGTTGCTAGGCTTAAGACGATCTTGCAAGAGAGAACGAAGGAAGGAGACACCGTAATAGTTGTAGGCGTCGGCAACACATTAGGCATCGAG